>JAUEPE010000009.1 GCA_030403585.1 Frankia sp. RB7 | reverse complement strand
CTTCGAGAACGAGCGCGCCGCCGGCAATCCGGTGACGACGGCGAAGGTCTACAACGACTACGGGGTCGACGAATTGATTGTGCTCGACATCGTGCCGAGCGCGGCCTCGCGCGGCCGCGTGGTCGACATCATCGAGCGGATGTCGGAAGAGATATTCATGCCCTTCACGGTCGGCGGCGGGGTCAAGACACTCGACGACGTCAACATGCTGCTCCGCGCCGGCGCCGACAAGGTCTCGGTGAATTCGGAGGCCGTGCGGCGCCCGGAGTTCTTGCGCGAGGCGGCGCGCACATTCGGCGACCAGTGCATGACGGTGTCGATCGACTACAAGAGGCTCAGCCCCAACCATGCCAGCGTATTCATCGACGGAGGCCGCGAGCATGTCGCGCTCGATCCGATCGAATGGGCGCAGCGCTGCGAGGAACTGCACTGCGGCGAGGTATTGCTCGGCTCGATCGACCGCGATGGCACCATGAGTGGCTACGATCTCGAACTGATCCACAAGGCCGCAAACGTGTTGAGTGTACCGCTGATCGTCTCCGGCGGCTGCGGCTCGCTCCAGCATGCGATCGACGCACTCGAGGCCGGAGCGTCGGCGGTGGCGATCTCCTCGATGTTCCTCTTTACCGACCACAGCCCGATCAAGCTGCGGAGTCATCTGTTCTCGCGTGGCCTGGACGTGCGCGCCAGCTTTTCGAGCAGGAATTAGCACCGTGCAGCTTTCCCTGGCCCGCACCGATCTTGCGCTCTATGTGCGAAAGCAGTTCGTGAACCTGTTTCCTGATGGCGCAGACCTCGGCGACCTCCCGAAATTCGTCGAGCTTGCGCTCGGCCGGATCGACCATTGCTTTTCGCGGGTGCGGTTGAAAGGGTTCTTTGCGAACGGCGAGGCGCGGTTCTCGCACTGGCACTCTGACCAATATGCGATCTTCCTTTATTATCTCGCCAATTCAGCCTTTCGCGAGCGGCCCGGCCACCCCATCGCGGACAAGGCCTACGCCTTGAACAAGGCGCTTCACGCGCTTGACGCGTTCTACGAGGTCGAACTGCCCGACGTGTTTGCGGTCCAGCATCCGGTGGGCACCGTGCTCGGTCGCGCAAGCTATTCGGACCATTTCATCTGCTACCACAATTGCACGGTAGGCGCGAACCTCGACAATGACTATCCGTCGTTCGGGCGCGGCATCGTGATGTATGGCGGCAGCCGCGTCATCGGCAAGACGACCGTGGGCGACAACTCCTTCGTCTCGACGGGCGCGATCGTCATCGACGGCGGCACGCTTGCCGCCGACAGCGTTTTGCACGGCATGTATCCCAAGGCAGCGCGCTCGCCGACGTCGCGGAACGTGGTGCGCGATATTTTCGGAATGACGACCTGATCAGGTCAGCCGCTTGAATCCGGAGTGAGCGACGGGGCCCCGCAGCAACTGCTTGACCGCCTTCTGGTCGACGGCGGTGCGGAGCTCGCGAAATACCTCGGAGACCGTTTCCAGGTAACGGTCGACATGAGCGTCGGTGTGCGCCCACATCGCGTAGAACGAGCCGGTGGCGAGGATGCCGCGGTCCAGCATCATCTGCGTGAACAGCGTGCGCACCTCCTGCGCGTTGGGCAGGTCGAAGGCGAAATGGCCGAGCGGCGAGATGCCGGAGACGTGCAGCGGCAGGCCGGTGGCCTGCGACGCCTCGGTCCAGCCGTTCTGCACGCGCTTGCCGATCCGCATCAGGTGCCGCGCGACGTTCTGCTCGCGATGCTTGCGCAAGGTGGCAAGTGCCGCGACCGGGCCGACGCGCTCGGTCCATGCCGTCGAGCTGACGAAAGTCTCCTGCGCGGCGTCCATCACCGAGGCGCGGCCAACGATCGCGGCCATCGGAAAGCCGTTGGCGATAGCCTTGGCAAACACGGCCATGTCAGGATCGACGCCGTACGCAAGATGCGCGCCGCCGGAATTGATGCGGAAGCCCGACGTCACCTCATCGAAGATCAGTGCGGCGCCGCAGCGGTCGGCGAGTGCGCGGATGCCCTTGATGAAGGCCGGCTCGGGCTCACTGGAGCGCACCGGCTCCATCACGATCGCAGCGAGCCGCTCGCCATGCGCGGCGACGATCGCCTCGATCTCGTCGAGCTTGTTGAAGTGGAATGGATGCATCAGGCCGGCGAGGCCGCGGGGCACGCCTTTGGTATCAAGGCCCGGCAGCAGATGCCCGTCGAGCGCGGTGGTTTCGCCGAGATTGGCGCTAAGATACCAGTCGTGCCAGCCGTGATAGCCACAGAACGCCACCATCTCGCGGCCGGTGGCTGCCCGCGCGATGCGGACCGCAATCGCCATGGCCTCACCGCCCGCGCGCCCGAACCGCACCATGTCGGCCCATGGATGCAGCTCGATCAGGAGCTCGGCAAGCTCGATATCCTCGGCGCAATTCAAAGTCGACATCGATCCCATATCGATCGCGGACTTTACAGCGGCATCGACGTCGGGGTCGGCGAAGCCCAGGATGGTAGCGCCGATGCCGCAATAGCTCATGTCGAGATAGGTCTTGCCGTCGAGATCTGTAACCTCGGCGCCCTTGGCCGATTTGAAATAGGTCGGCCACTGTTCCGGCAGGAACATTTCCGGCCTCTTCGAGAGCAGTTGCGTCCCGCCAGGCATGACCCTGCGCGCGCGTCGATAGAGGCTTTGACCAGTTCCTGACATCATCGTCCGCATCAGATATAATGATCTCTGGCTATCCGAAAAGTTCTGCCCAGGCAAGCGGTTGGCAGCCGGAAAGCATTGAGAGATGGGCCGGAAACCATGAGTTGACGATGCCTTTGCGTTCGAAGTACGACGTCAAAGGCCAGTGCGGGCGGCTTTATCGCTCGGCCTGGGATAAATCAGGAAGGCTGTCATGACCGACGTTGTGCCGACTTCGGGGCTGGACATGCCGCGTCGGGCCACGAAACTATCGATCGTCATTCCCATATTCAATGAAGAGAGCAACATTGAGCCGCTTCGTGCGGCGCTCGTGAAGACCATCTCGACGCTGGGGCTAGAGGTTGAGGTCATCCTAGTCAATGACGGATCGACCGACGGCTCAGCGCTTCAACTCGAGCGCCTGGCCACGTCGGATTCCCTGTTCAAAGTGATCACCCTCGCCAGAAATTGCGGCCAGACCGCCGCCATGATGGCGGGAATTGATGCCGCGCGGGGCGACGTTATTGTGCCTATGGACGGTGATCTACAGAACGATCCTGCCGACATTCCGCGACTCCTCGCCAAGATGGACGAAGGGTTCGACGTCGTGTCGGGCTGGCGCCGCGACCGACAAGACCACGCGGTTTTTCGGAATCTGCCATCGCGCGTGGCCAACCGGCTCATCTCCTGGCTGTCGGGGTTGTCGCTCCACGACTATGGCTGCACGCTCAAGGCGTATAAGGCCGACCTCCTGCGCGGCTTCCGGCTGTATGGCGAGATGCATAGGTTCATCCCGATCTACGCCGCCTGGCAGGGAGGGCGCGTGGTCGAAATTCCGGTCGCGCACCACCCGCGTCGCGCCGGCAAGTCCAAATACGGATTGGAGCGCGTCTTCAAGGTCGTCCTCGATCTGCTGCTGGTCAAGTTCCTCACCGAATACGAAACAAAACCTATCTACGTCTTCGGCGGAGCTGCCGTCGCCTTCTTCGCTCTTGGGTTATTCGCCGGCCTGTATTCCTTTTGGCTAAAATACTTCGATGGCATTACCTTCATTCAGACGCCGCTACCGCTTCTCGTGTCGCTATGCGTGATCTCCGGCACGATGTGTATCCTGATGGGGTTACTCGCGGAGCTGATGGTCCGGATCTATTTCGAGTCGCAGAGCAAGCGCATTTACGATGTGAAGAATCGAATTAATTTCGCGGGCGAAGGCGACTGAGATGTGCGGAATTGCAGGGTTCATCGGCGCCGAGAATCCCGCCGCTCTGAAGGCGATGGCGGGCGCACTTGCGCATCGGGGGCCCGATGGAGAAGGCTTTCTGTCGGATACGAAGAGGCACATTCACCTCGCACACCGACGCCTCGCTATTCTGGACATCGCAGGCGGTGCGCAGCCGATGTCTCTTCCGGATGACCGTGTGACTGTCGTGTTCAATGGCGAGATCTACAATCACCGGAGCCTTCGGTCGGAATTGGTGGCACGCGGGCATCACTTTGCGACATCCCACAGCGACACCGAAGTGCTGCTTCACGGTTGGGTCGAATGGGGTGAGGGCCTGCTGCCTAGGCTCAACGGCATGTTCGCCTTCGCGCTACTCGATCGCGCCGCCGAGCGCTTGGTCATTGCGCGGGATCGGTTCGGTGAAAAGCCCCTGTTTTGGACCGTAAAGAACGGAGTGTTCGTATTTGCTTCCGAGCTCGGCGCGATAACCAAACATCCTTCGTTGAAGGGAACGGGCATCGACCGTCTGGCGATCCAGAAGCTCTTTGCATACAGCTTTTTCCCAGGAACCAGGACGCCGCTCGCCGGCGTTCAGCGATTGCGGCCGGGCAGCTGGCTCGACATTGACCTATCCCAGATCGACCAAGCTCCACTGCCCGTACCGGTCGAACGATCCTATTGGCGCTTCTCAATTTTGCACGACGCAGCGCCCGCCGGGACAGTGGATGATTGGGCTGAGGAGCTTGATCATCTTCTCGGCAGGTCCGTCGCAGCACGGCTCGAAAGCGACGTGCCGCTGGGTCTTTTTCTGTCAGGTGGTGTGGATTCGTCCGCGATCCTGGCTCACGCGGCGGACACACGTGACGCCAAGACTATCGACGCCTTCTCGATCGGGTTCACCGAGCCCAGCTTCGATGAGTCTCGCCACGCTGACCGGGTCGCCAAGCTCATCGGGTGCAACTGGCATCTCAAGGTCTGTGATCTCGACGCTGTGCGCTCGGAACTTGTCGCCTTGCTCCGACGTATCGATGAGCCCATGGGAGACAGTTCCGTCGTTCCGACGTCTGTGCTGTGCAAATACGCGGCGGAGAGCGTCAAGGTTGCGCTGTCCGGTGACGGGGGGGACGAGCTATTTGCCGGCTACGATCCCTTCAAGATCCTCGGACTTGCCCGCATGTACGATCGTATGATCCCGCGCAAGCTTCACCAGGCGATTTACGTTCTGGCGTGCCGGCTTCCGCCGTCAGAGCGGAATATGAGTTTCGATTTTAAGATCAAGCGCGGTCTTAGGGGCTTGGGCCTTAAGCCGTCGATGTGGAATGCGGCGTGGCTCGGCGCACTGGACAGCAGGGAAATATCTGAGCTCTTCGAGGACGAGGTCGATCCGGAGACGCTGTACGAGGAAGCAATTATCGCGTGGGAGCGATCGGACGCGCGCGACGATGCCAACCGTACGCTGGAATTCTTCACTAATCTCTATCTCCCCGACGACATCCTGGTGAAGTCGGATCGCAGCTCAATGCTCGAATCGCTCGAAGTCCGCGCTCCATTTCTCGACAACGACGTCGTGGAGTTCGCACAGCGCCTGCCGATCGACGTCAAGTTGCGCAAGGGAGTGAGCAAGTGGATATTGAAGCGCTCGCTCCGCAACCGGCTGCCCGACGACATCCTCCACCGGGCGAAGAAGGGGTTCGGAGCGCCGATCGCACAATGGCTGAGGGATCTTCCGATGCCGGCCTCGCCAAGAACAAGCTTCCTCAATCAGCGCGTGCTGTCGCAGCGCTGGGCCGAGCATGCGGCAAAAAAGTGCGACGATCGGGGAGCGCTGTGGATTTGGCTTGGCCTTGACGCGCGTCTGCCTCAGCTTGCGCCATGGGATGATCGGCTATGATTGCCTGGCTGCAACGACGTTGGAACGATGTCTGCGATCGGACGATCGGCTCCGATGAGTTTTGGGACCTTGCCGTCGACCATCGCACAGCCTACGGCGCACTGCTGCCGATGATCCATCGCTACGTGAAGGGCACGACGCTTGACTTGGGCGCCGGAAGGCTAGCCTGGCGGGCGGCGATCCGCTCCAGGGCGAACGGCTACGTCGCGACCGACGCGTTCCCCACTCATCCGGACCTCGATTTCGTTTCCGACGCGCAAGGGCTCCTGCCGGTCCCTGATAAAACGTTCGACTCGATCTTCTGCTGTTCGGTGTTGGAACATATGCCGCAGCCGTGGACAGCGTTTCCAGAGCTGTTGCGAGTTCTCAAGCCTGGCGGTGTCTTGATATTATCAGTGCCGTTTCTCTATTATCTTCACGGTCAGCCACACGACTATTTTCGCTTCACCCGCTACGGAGTTGCGAAGCTTGCTCGTGATGCAGGGTTCGAAATTGTCGAACTCTCGGCCGCCGGCGGCCTCGCGCACGCGACTCTGCAAGCGGGCAGCATGCTGACGACATCGTTGTTGTATTCCCCCAAATTTCCCTATGCGGCCCTCGCGGCGAGCTGGTTGCTCACGGCGGTCGCAAGACTATTGGACTCAGCAGATCGCGGCCGAATATTTGCTCAGTCCATTAATGCCGTATTACGTCGGCCAATGTAACTCTTTCAAAAGATGAACCGCTCCATCCAATATCAAGCTTGCGGATCGTTTTCCGCAACAGAATACCGCAGCTCGGATCTCGCCACAGAGGACTACGGTTTCGGACGGTGAGTCTGACTCGGCGTGGGCTGGCGCGATAGCATGAGCAGCAGGCCGCCGATGACGCTGGTTCCGAGGATCAGCGCTCTGCTGAAAGCAGCAAAGGCAATCGCTGGCTCCTGCCCGACGTCCAGGAACTGAAATAGCGCGACAAAGCTTGCTTCCTGAAGTCCGATGCCGTTGAGGGAGACGGGCAGCAGGGCGGCCAGCGTGACGAGGCCGATGACGGCCGTGAGCTGGATGAGGTCAATTCCCATTCCGAGCGTGTCCGCGATGATGAATTGCGCAAGGATCGAGGCGGCGGCACTCAGGCCGGAGAACAGGACCGCAAGCACAAGAGTGCGCGGCATGCTCGCGAAGCGGAATGCGCGTTCTGCGGCCACAGCTAGTTGCCGGCTCGGTCTCACGATGGACGCCCGGAACAATGGACTGCGACTCGCCAGGGCGTACAGTCCGGTAAGAATTGCAAGAACCGCAGCGATCCAGATTGCGAGCGATGCGAGGGAGGTTCCAGTCACGCTCGGCCACATGTTCCAGAAGTCGGTGAATGGCAGTGTGGCTGCCGTCATCAGCACGATGACAATCAGGTTCAGGAAACGATCGGCGACTAGGGTCAGGATTGCGAGTTTGAGGTCGTGGCCCTCGCGCGACAGGGCCGCGACCCTGTAGACGTCGCCGCCTACAGTGCTGGGAAGGAAGTTATTCGCGAAGAATCCAACAAAGGTCAGGCGCACCAAGCGAAGGGCTTGAAAACTCGTCCCCTGGCCGCGCAACAGCACCCATAACCGAAGAGCACCAAAGACCTGGCTGGATGCAAATACAGCAAGCGCGATCGCGAGGGTGCCTGGAGGAAGACCTACGATTACACGTACAGTCCGGGAATCGACGTTCGACAGAAGCCACGCGAGGAGCAACAGGGAAATTAGCAGTTGACCAAGACGCATCACGAGCCGCCGGACCTTCGAATCGCTCGCCCATTGCCAAAGCAAGCTAATGCGAATCGTCATGATGTCTTGACGAAGGTCAACACAATGGGGGTCTCCCAACGGTATATCCGTGAAAGACCGAGCAACAAGCTGATTACTCCCAAGCGGTGGCCGATACGAAGCAGATCTTTCGCGAGGCCGAGAGTCGAATACTCCTCAAAATTCAGCGACCGCACGCGGTCTGCGAACAACGCCTGGCCCCACCCTCTGACCTCGATCCTGTTGCTGAAAGGTGCGATCCAGCGCTTCATCTTGGCAGGCGTAATGAGCTGCAGTGTGTCGACATAGGCCGGGTCCCGCCCGGCAAGACGCACCCGAAGCCGGCCAAGCCAGTGTGGGCTGTGGGGCACCCACAACAGGCCGTAATGGCCCTCCCACCAGCTGCCGAAATTAGGAATCACCATGTGGCAGACTCCGCCAGGGCGAAGCACCCGGAAGCATTCCTTCATCACTGTTGCTGGATCGGCAACATGCTCAAGTACATTGGATGATATGACCGCGTCGAAGCTTTGATCGGGGAAGGGAATGCTTTCTCCGACCCCGTTGACAAGCAGCCTGGAATCCAGCCCGCAGCCTTCCAGAAGTTGTTGTCCGAGCTCGTATGTGCCGCTGAATTCCTCGCCTCCCGGTTCGAGGCCGTAGGCCTCGGCACCAAATCGCAATCTAGCCGTGGCGACGGTCAGGCCGAGCCCGGCCCCCACTTCGAGCAGCTTCAAATCCGTCAGGTCTCGTCCACTCTCTTTCTCGAAGAGCGACAGCTGGGCGATCGAGCGCTTCACGTCCAAACTATCGTCCGTCATTCGATCGAGGTGCTGCTGTGAACCCGCGATCGGACCAAAGGAGCTGACATAGATTGGGTAGAGCTGCTCTCGCAACCTGCTGAAAAGCGCGGGATTCAGGCGGTCGAATGAGGTTGTGCTGGCGAACTCAGAGGGCATTGGGGCTATGGCGGGCGCTGAAAAGTTCGGGAATCTGTCTGCTCTCAACCGGAGTGGTCCGGCGATCGACGTCGAGATAAAGACGGCACCACTGCTCGAGTGCAGCGAGGGCAAGCGCAAACTTGGCGCGCCGCCGACTCTCGATTGGGTGATGGCGAACGGCGGGTGAACTCATACCATCGATCCAGGCACGCGTCGCTCTCGGATTGAACAAACCTCTCGCCGCGATCGACTTTTCATCGATCAAGTGATGCAACGGCCCGCCATCTGCCAAGAGTCCGTTGATCATGGGAAGCAGAGCCTGCGTGCCCTTCTTGCCGGACTTTGGACGATACAGGACGTCAGCCGGCAAGCGGGACTGCATGGACTTGCGGAAAATCGCTTTCGCCACGCCGTTCTCGGTCTTTAGACCGAAGGGAAGCGAATTGGCGTATTCGACAAATGTCCTGTCCAGGAATGGCACCCGCGCTTCGACCGAATGTGCCATCGTCAGCTTGTCGACGCGCATAAGCTGATTTTGCACGAGTGCCGTCTCCGCCTCGAACCGCAACATGTCATCGGCGTCATCGTCCCCGCCAAACCATGGCTGGATTCTGCGTTCGACGGTCTCGAGGGCATCCCGCTCATAGGAGCCTGGCACCATCAGTCGCGCGAGGGTGCGGCTGCTTGGCATTAGACACATGACGTCAAGTGCGTATTTACGCACCAGCCGACCAGGCAGCAGCGAGAAGGGCGGCGTGAACAGCCGGTAATGCGGATAGCCGGCGAAGAGCTCGTCGGATCCTTCGCCGAGCAGGGCAACCTTCACGGTCTGCCGGACGAACTTTGCCGCCTGCCAAGTCGTCTGCATGACTGGATGGGCTATTGGTTCTTCTAGGCTCTCGATGCAGTCGGTGAATCCCGATGAGAATACGGAGGGATCGACGAGGCGCTCCTTCGAGCTGATCCCGCAATGGCTCGCTGCGGACCTCGCAAAGGGAATCTCGTCATCGGGAAGACCAAATCCAATCGTGAATGCCTGGATCGATGATGGATCCATCAGCCTCGCCATCGAGGCCGCTACGGCGGACGAATCCAGCCCGCCGGATAACATAACGCCTACCTCGACGTCGGCCACGAGATGCGAGGACACCGCGTTGTCAAACAGTGTGCGCAACGTGTCGGCGGCGTCGCCGGCCGACGTGGACGATACCGCCAAGCCCGGTCGCTGGAGGCGCCAGTACTGCTCAATGCGCGCCGAGGCATCTCCCTTCGCGGGATCGAACTGCATGAAGCAGCCCGGCTGAAGTTGTTGAATGCCGGTAAAGAATGTCGTTTCCTGAGCCGACCAGCCCCTAAGGAGATACTCGTAGAGTGCAGATCTGTTGATCGCCGCGGCGCGGTCCGCAGCGCGCAGCAGCGGCCGGATCTCGGAGGCAAACATGATTTGGCCTGCGCGGGGAATGGAATAGAAGAGCGGCTTGATGCCGTGCCGGTCGCGCGCCAGGAACAGGCTTCTTGTGCGCGTGTCCCACAAGGCGAATGCAAACATTCCCTCCAGGCGCTCGACGACGCGCGGCCCCCAGGCCCGCCAGCCCTGAAGGATGACTTCGGTGTCTGAATGCGTCGAGAAGGGGTGGCCGCAGGCCTCGAGCTCCTTGCGGAGCCGCCGGAAGTTGTAGATCTCGCCGTTGAAGATGAGACCTGCCGTATGATCCGCGTCCCACATCGGTTGTGCGCCGCCTGCGACGTCGATGATCGACAGGCGGCGATGTCCCAGCCCGACCGCCGATCCAGGCAAGCCGATCGCGCTTCCCGGCGTCAGGAAGTCGACGCCGCGTCCATCAGGTCCGCGATGCGCGAGCGCATCGGTGAGATCGTCGAGGCGAGCTGCGTTCCACTCGCCGATGAAGCCGGCAATCCCGCACATCAGGACGAACGCGGATTGCTGAGGGACACGGGGCCACTGCTGCAAGCCGCGTCCAGCGCCTGACGCAGCATCCGCAAGTTTTCGGCTATCGCGCTCTCCGTGATGTCGGAAATCCGTTTCGGCAGACCCTCCCTGTCAATAGTCGTGCGCGCAAGCTCGAAGACTTTGTCTGGCGCTTCGATGAATCCGTTCAGATCAAACGCGAACTCTGCCAACCCAAGGCTGTCGAAGATGTCCTTGCCCTTGAGTGTGTAGGAAAGATGGATCGCTCTCACGCCTTGCCTCAGCGCGGACAGGGTCGAATGCAGCCGCGTTCCGATGACCAGGTCGAATCTCTTCATCAAAGTATTGAACTCCGGCACCGACAGGTCATCTTCGCACAATATGACTGCGGGGTCATTGGCAAAACTGGCTTTCAGCCGGCCCAGCCATATCCCGTCGTCCTCCCACTCCTCGATGCCGGGCTCGTACATTGAGACCAGCACAACTCGCGCATCCATTTCGGCGCGGAGCCGGCTGATCAGCCTGACGAAGGCCTCGACGAACGCCGACATCCGCTCGTCGGCGCGCTCGCGGAACGATGCCTTCGCGAACTGGTAAGGCAGAACTCCACCAGTGAAGTGGAACCACAGACGCATGTTAATCGCGATGGCGGGACCGCGATGCTCTACCGACGCCTTATCGAGATCGGCGAAGACTTTCGAAGCAGAATGCTCGACCAGCTCAAATCCGGGCAGGAAGATACCGTCATGGGAGCGGATCAGCTTCGTATGCGACTGAAGCGAAGACACGAGATCGAAGGTGCCCCTGTCACGTGCCATGAAAACAGCCACCTGATTTAGTACTGCCCGGGCAAGAAACCGCCCGATCCGCGTGTCCAGCGGACCTGCGCCCTGGCAGACGCACACAATTTTGAGGCCGAGCACACGATAGATGAAAAAAACGAGCCATGTATGGCAAAGCTTGGCGAGCGAGGAGTCATCCTGCAGATCGAGGCCGCCGGTCCACAACGCGATATCGGCCCGCAGCAGGGATCGCCAGCCGCGTAGCCGGGGAAATAAATTGTATACCGGGCCATATGGGACCGACGTCGCGGGAATTGGCGGCAAATGGCTCTGCCGTGAGCAGAAGACGTCGATTGGCTGCTCGGTCATGGTCGCGGCCGCGCTCAAAATGCCCCATCTGCTAAGCAGGTCACCCCGGTTGCCGCGAATGACGCGCGGACTTACAAACTTCTGCTGATGCGCTGGCATTGTCAGTTGCGCCCTTCGCTAAACTTGGAGACCGCCGATTGCAGCACATGCTCGTAGCGGGCCGCGATCGCCCTGCGATCGAACGAGGCCGCCTTAGCCCTGCTGGCGAGTTTCATCCGAAATAATCGATCTCTGTCATCCAGAAGACGTCCGAGGGCCCGTTCGAACCCGCCGGCATCGTCGAGTGGCGCCGACACCCCGTTCTCGTTCTCGACGAGCACCTCGGCAAAACCCTCGATTTGCGAGCAGGCAAGCGCGAGCCCGCGCGCTAAAGCGTTGACTGCGACAAGAGAAAGCCCCTCGCTTAGCGAGGGCATGAACAATATGTCGGACGCTGACATCGCCAGATCGACGTCTTCTGGCGTAACCCAGCCGTGGAACGTCACGCGATCCGCAAGGCCGAGCGCTGCACACTGTCGTTCGAGCGCTGCTTTGCTCGGGCCATCACCGAACAGATTGAGCGTCCAGTTCCGGTCCTTGATCGCCGCGAGCCGATCCAATCCCCAGGCCAGATTTTTCTGCGCTACCATGCGCCCCGCGAAGATTAGTTTGATGGTCTCTCCGGGTGCGTGCGGTATCGCAGGGGACTTTTCAACATCCACGCCGTTCGGAATGACGATGGCCTCAAGCCCGTAGGCGTCGCGTGCGAGGCGGGCGACGAACGAACTGACGGCCGTGATAGCGGCGGCGTGATGCCAGATCGGCCTCGTGAGCGGTTTCATGACACGGAAGAACTTGTCGGTCTGCTCGGGAGTGCCGCCAGGAACGTCGCCAAGATGTGCCGTCAGCACGTAAGGTGTTCTGGAGAGCGTCGCAACCAGCCACGCCGCAAAACCGGTCGGCACTGCGAAATGAGCGTGGATTGCGTCAGGACGAAACTTGCGGACCGATCTCAGCCCGGCTGGCACGGCCATTAAGATATAGCCGATCATCTCCCAGACGGAGCAGCGGTCGCGCTCTCTGCGAAACGCGAATATTCGCTCGACCTCGAATCCCGCGTTGGTTTCAAGTCGCGGCAGATTGCCCTGTCGGGCGGTCAAGACACGGATCGAGTGTCCGAGTTTCGAAAGCTCCGCGGCCAGATCCTCGGTCGCCTTGCCACCACCCCCACCCACCGGGGGAAACTCGTAATTCATTTCGAGAATGCGCATGATCTTATTTCGGCAGCCAGACGGAAAAGGTGGCGTTGCCCTCGGATGCCTCGCCGACTTTACTGTAACGGTCGTGAAGCCTGCTTTCGACCTGCTCGGCGTTGGGTTTGCCGAGATACTGTGCGAGTGTATCACCCAGTGGAGGCTCTTCCTGCAGGACGACCGCAGCCGCGGGCCGTTTCAAATCGTCGACCAGGGCTGTCGTGTCGCGAAATCCGCGCGTCTGCAATGCGTGGCGTGCCTTCGCTTGTGCGTTCGGATCGAGACCATCTAGAGGCTCGCGCAGATTGGGAAACAAGCTGATGCTATAAGGTTCGACGAACCGGCCTGCGAGCCAGACTGCCTGCACGGGTTGGTACTTGCTCGAGAAGACGAGGATGCGTCCGTCCGGCAGCAGCGGCTTGAGCGATCGCGCGAGCGACTTCACGCTAACAATCGGATTCGACCACCAATTGGGAATCAACATTCCGAGCCTGCTCTTCGAGGCGGCGTAGGAGTTTGCGGCCAAGACGAACAGGATCAGTCCTGCCTTGGCCGTCGAAGCAGGAAAGCTCGCACTAACAGTCATGAGAAAAAGGGAGGCTGGAATCGCAGCAAACGGCAGGAAGTAGTTCGCGTAGGCCATCAGACAAGGCGGGCAATAGCTCTGGGAGCCGAAGAGATGCACGAGCGTCATGACGCCGAAATACACTGCGCAGAAGCTGACAAGCGGCAACCGGCGGATCTGAACCACGCTGATCAACCCGCCCGGAATAGCGGGCAGAAGCAGTACCGGATAAAGTTGCAGGAAGTAGCGGTTCACGACTTCACGAACGGTAGCCCAACTGAACTGTAGGTCGGTCGGCGAACGCGTGAGCGTCAGCACGTCGTGCATCTGGGTGCCGACATCGGTGAAGCGCCACAGAATTTGAGAGAGGCCGGGCAAGAACGTAAGCGTCTCGAACAGGCCCTGCCCGAAAACCGCGACGCTGAAGGCAAGACACGCGCCCACCACCAGCCCGGCTCCGATCAGCGTGGCAAGGGCACGTTTTGTCGCGTCACCTCTGACCAGCAGGTGTAGCGCCGCAAACATCGGCAGCGTGATCACCAAGTTAAGCCTGATCAGGACAAGCGCGGCGGCAAGCGCCCCCATCATCACCGTCTGCAGTAGCGGGTGGAGCGGCTTGGTTTCCGTGGTGACCAGAAACGATGCCAGCGTCAGAAGGGTGATTATAGAATAAGGCGTCGCGGTTGACATGTAAGCGACGATCATCGGATTTGCGGCATAGATGAGCACCGCAAGCGCGGCGGCTGTGCGGCTGTGGAGGCATCGATCGGCGGCCGTACGAAGCAGGACGAGCGTGCACACGGAGAGCAGGATGGACAGAAGGCGCCCCGTCAGGTGTCCTTGACCAAAGAGCCATTGGGCCGCTCCCAGCACGTAAAAATACAGCGGCGGATAGGCGGTCGCGTCGTCAAGCGAGTATGGTTGAATACGGCCGCTGAAATATTCCGCCGACTTGATCAGGTAGAGACCCTCGTCGAGCCAGCTGTCGACATGTCCGATCATGTAGGCGGCCTGGATCAGCCAGATGACTACGGCGGAAATAAATAGGCGATCGGCTGGATCCGCGATTGATCCGCGAATCCACGCGGAGCGCTCGGCTATCGTTGCTGTGCTAGACGATGACATGGCGCTCGCGCGTGTCGTTCATTCGACCGGTGACGTCACCGTTCATCAGATTGCTCGCGCCGCGGCTGGCGCGCACTGGTTGCAGGGCTGCCGCATGTTTCGAATTTACCCTTTAATTGTCAAGCATTAAGGCTGGATATGGCGACATAGCACAGTCCTGATGCAGGCTTTCAATGCCGGTTGTGGAACGCTGGCCATTGACGTTCTATCCGACGGTCCATCCTGGCCAATCGCCCTCAACAACGCGGCGGCGTCAGGTAACATCACCTTGAGTTTCACGAACAGTGGTATCCCGTGCTTAAGACCAACACGGTTGCGGGTAACCAAGGAACCGACGGAGCTCGTCTAGCACTGGGACGCCCCAGTAGAAAGCTTTTCGCAGCGGGCGCCGCGCAGGGAACGCGGCGTCGGCTGGAGTCAAATCGAAAGGCGAGCGTTGGCTCAAGTGCCAACGAAGGCTAGCGGCGGCGCTGCGCTTCGTAAGGGGCGCGGGCGTCTGGATCGGTGGCCCGATAGACCCGCCCATTTGTGTTGGGATCGGAGTTGTCGGACGTTGAGAATATAAGCACCGGCGGATCCGCGCCCGTCTGAAGAAAAATATAACTGCCGCCCAGTGTATCGACTAGAGATCGCAGGACGTGGGCGGGCCCGAGTGCCTTGCCATTCTCGGTCAGCTCTAGCGTCGCGCGGCGCGGCTCGGTAGACGTATCGCCTTTTGCTCCCGCAATCTTGCGGTAAGTCACGTAAGCGTGGCTGCCAATCTGGGTAAAAGGCCCGCGCAGCACGTCGGGATCGGGCGATTGCTTGTACGTTGCGTCCAGATACCACGCAATTGGAAGGTACGCCGCGACAGTTGCGAACGCGACTATGATCGGTCTCATATCGGTTGCATCTCTACCAAAGATTGCATCGAGTGCGAAGAGCTATACCTTTTGGCCGTTGCTGTCCATTTTCTCTGCCGCAGTCCGAAGCCGCTCAGCGGCGCGCAGCCTGGCTGACGTCGCTCACGGCCTGGCGATAGCGAGCAAGGGCGATGTCCTCGCGATATTTCTCGGCGATGCCAGCCGCACGAACGCCCTTGTCCATCGTCGCGAGCCGATCGTCGGCCGCCGCGCGGATTGCACGCGCGAGCTCATTGGGATCTTCCGGCGGAACGACCCATCCGATCGCTTCTTCGCTGAGCACGAGCGCGCCTTCGGAACTGGCTTCTGAGGTGATGACGATAGGTCGCCCGATCGCCAGGATGTTATAGAGGCGGCTGGGGATCGAGACGCCAGCGACGTGCCGGTGATAAGGAATAACCCAAACATCGGCCGCAGATAGAAGTTCTACGAGTTCATCTTCGGGAACAGGTTTCAGGATCGTGACATTCTCGAGTCGGTCCTTGGCGTAGAGGTCGTTGAGCGTGGCCCAGCCAACGCCCCATCCGGACAAGATGAAATGAATCTCGTTCTGGTCTTGCAAAAGGCGGGCCGCTTCGAAGACCGTGACGGGATCGTGTGTGAAGCCGAGATTTCCGGAGAGGCCGACGAAGAACCTAGACGAATCCGGCGCACGGAAGCGGCTGGCCGGGTCGATCTCTCGATAGCCAATGGGGACCAGCGCCCAGTTCGGAATGTAGCGAAGCTGCTCTGGGGTGACACCGCGATATTTTTCGATCAGCGGCGGCACGTCGCGTCCGATCACGACGATAGCATCGAGGCGCCGGAACAGAAGCGTATTGGCAAAGCGAATGAGGCGGACAGCCAGCGAGTTGGAGCGGACCAGGCCGGCGGCCTCGAGCGCCTCGGGATAGAGATCATAGATCAAGAGCATGGTCTTCGCGCCCCGCAGTCTGGCGGCGAGGAGCACGGTGTAGGGCAGGGTGAAAGGCGTGGTGACGCAGAATACGATGTCGCCCGACCTTGCACGCCGCAGGACCGAGAAGAACATCTGGGCCGCAAGCAAACAGATCGCTGCGGCGCGCTGGACGATCGCCGACTTGCGCGGATTCCAACTCTTGAGCTCGACGACCTCGGGCTTGCCGGCTTGCCCCTCAGTCCGCGAGCCTGGTGTCGCCGAGATTACGAGGACCTGTCGATCCGCTGCGAGGCTTCTGGCGATCTTGCCGACATAAACCGCAGTCGTGGTCGCGTCGGGCGGATAGAACTGGGCCGCGATGATCAGCTTTTCGGAGGTCGCCATATGTAAGCGCGATCCTTGCTGCTCAGGCTTGCGGTTTTAAAGCGCCGCTGGTCAGGCTTTCCGCCTGATAGGCGTTGTAAGCCCGGCGAAGACCGTCCTCAAGCGAGGTCGTCGCGCGCCAACCGAGCTTGTCGAGGCGACTGACATCGAGCAGCTTGCGTGGCGTTCCATCGGGACGTGACGTGTCGGAAACGATCGCTCCGCGATAGCCGACAATCTCGGCAACCACGCGGGCGAACTCGGCGATGGCGATGTCCTCGCCGGTGCCGATATTGATCAGATCCGTGCCGGAATAGGTCTTCATCAGGTGCACGCAGGCATCCGCCATGTCGTCGACATAGAGGAACTCGCGCCTTGGCGTGCCTGTGCCCCAGACCGCGACGCTGTTCGCGCCCGACAGTTTCGCCTCGTGAAAGCGGCGGATCAGCGCGGCGACGACGTGGCTCAGTTCAGGATGATAATTGTCACCGGGGCCGTAGAGATTGGTCGGCATCACGCTGATGAAGTCGCTGCCATACTGGCTGCGATAGGCCTCCGCCATCTTGATGCCGGCGATCTTGGCAATCGCATAAGGCTCGTTGGTCGGCTCCAACAGGCCGGTCAACACGGTGTCCTCGCGCAAGGGCTGCGGTGCGAGCTTCGGATAGATGCAGGACGAGCCGAGGAACATCAGCTTCTCGGCGCGGTTCACATGCGCGGCCTGGATCACGTTCGCGGCGCTCGCGATGTTGTCGTAGATGAACTCGGCGCGCAGCGTGTTGTTGGCGACGATGCCGCCGACTTTTGCCGCAGCGAGGAAGATCACCTGCGGCCGCACCTTCGCGAACCAGTCGAACACCGCGGCCTGGTTGCAGAGATCGACCTCGCGCCGGTCCACCGTGACGAGCTTCACGTCCTCCCGTGCGAGCCGGCGCACAATAGCACTGCCTACCATGCCGCGATGGCCGGCGACGTAGACGCTTTTGCCCTTCAGCTCAAACGGTGCGCTTGCCATTTGCAATGTCCCGTTTCGCCTCGGCCAGATCGCTAGCCATCATCTCTTCGACAAGCTGCGTAAAGGTCCGCTTCGGCTTCCAGCCGAGCACCTCGCGCGCCTTGCTGGCGTCGCCGATGAGAAGATCGACCTCGGTCGGGCGGAAATAGGTCGGATCGATCTTCACCACCGTCTTGCCGCTCTTGGCATCGATTCCGGTCTCGTCGACGCCTGCGCCCCGCCACTCGAGGCGACGGCCGACCTGCGCGAACGACAGCTCGACGAACTCGCGCACCGAGCGCGTCTCGCCGGTGGCGAGCACGAAATCGTCGGGCTTGTCGGCCTGCAGGATCATGTGCATGCCCTCGATGTAGTCCCTGGCATGACCCCAGTCGCGCTTGGCCTCGAGATTACCGAGATAGAGCGTCTGCTCGAGCCCGACCTCGATGCGCGCCACGCCGCGGGTGATCTTGCGGGTGACAAACGTCTCGCCGCGGATCGGGCTCTCGTGGTTGAACAGGATTCCGTTGCTCGCGAACATGCCATAGGCTTCGCGATAGTTTACGGTGATCCAGTAGCCGTAGAGTTTTGCGACGCCATAAGGCGAACGCGGATAGAAAGGCGTGGTCTCCTTCTGCGGGACCTCCTGCACCAGGCCATAGAGCTCGGAGGTCGAGGCCTGGTAGAACCGCGTCTGCTTCTCCATGCCGAGGATGCGGATCGCTTCGAGCAGACGCAGCACGCCGATACCGTCGGCGTTGGCGGTATACTCGGGACTCTCGAAGCTGACAGCGACATGGCTTTGCGCCGCAAGATTATAGATCTCGGTCGGCCGAATCTGCTGCATCAGGCGGATCAGATTGGTAGAATCCGTCATGTCACCGTAATGCATCAGGAACGGCACGTTGCCGACATGCGGATCCTGGTAGAGATGGTCGACGCGCGCGGTGTTGAACGAGGACGAACGCCGCTTGATGCCGTGCACGACATAGCCCAGCGACAAGAGATGCTCGGCCAAATAGGCACCATCCTGGCCGGTGACGCCGGTGATCAAAGCAATCCGCGATCGGGCATGTATGGCATTCATGGCTTTACCGGACTATCGACTTTTGTGGGCAGCGCGCGCGTGTGCATTCACCGCTGTGGGTCTTTACTGCCGCCCCCAGTTGTGCGCAAGGGAATTAGATAGCGTTGTCAACGGATTGCGGGCGTGCGTGTGGAGGGAGAAGACAATTAAAAAAGCCCGCGGTCTGGCGTAAAGTACCCGCCTGTACTTGACTCCCGCATGCCCCGGATAACTCTTTTCTTCGGAGCGAGGATCGCTCGGCTGGCCGGTTGCTTATGCTCATGGAATTTGCCGGCAACGTTGGGATATCTGCATGTTCGCCCACCACCCTCTTTTCGTCGCCGTGCCAGTGCAAGACTTGATGATGTGAGCGGCATACCCTCGATCGCCCGTGAGCACTGTCTAACGATGTCAGTCAGCCGAGTGAGCCGGGGCTGCATTCCACAGCTCCTGCAGAAAGTTTATTTTTCGATGGCTTGTACGTATCAGTCACCTCCGTCGAAATCCTCCCCGATCCCAAAGTTTGCGTCGGTCCAGCAATTGCAGGGAAATCATGATCTGACATGCTTGACGCCAGAGTGTGGCCTCATAGCGGCTCAGACGGTCAAGGGGATAGGTCGGCAGGTTGGAGAGGCGGAGGAAGGCGCGCGTGAGATCATCAGATGCGGCGTTTTGATCCCCAGCCGGACAGACAGCTTGCTCGTTCGTAGCCTCAGGCTGCTCCATTTGGAGATCGTCATTATGGGAGATTGCGTTGCGGTACATTGTGTCGATGACCATACGACGCTGTAGATGCGCCTTTCGTCCTTGACGGAATTGGAGCAACTGCCGGGCCTGGATCTTGAACAGACCGCTCTCAATCGCCGTAGCGCGACGCAGCCGCCAAAGCAGACTTGCCAGTCGTAGTACAAGTTCCCGTGCTACGCCCGATTCCGGATTGTAGTCAGCCGTGATGGCCATTTCAAAGGCCGTGTAGTCGCTAGCATCTTCGAGTGTGTCGATCACCGTCTCGGCCGTCAGGCCATGGCGGAGCGCATTGCGCCGTGACCGCTTTTTCCCCTTCTCAGTCACCGGTCCGGTCGAGAGCTGTGAGTTGCGGCGGTTGGCTTCAATTTGTCGGAATGAGGTCACGAGGTCTCGAGAACAAGAATTGGCTTCGTTTCGTTATTTGGTGTGCCCCTTTTCGCTCGGCTTCTTGATTAAACCGAGTCAGTGCTAGCTGAAGGCGGGCTAGCGGCATGACTAATGCTCCACAATGTTTGCGCGCACTGCAGGGGCTCGATCCCAACTCTTGACCACCACTCAACCTCCTTTGTGGTTTGGTGCAGTTCGCGGTGGTGGGCTCGGCACAGCGGCACGGTGAATTCATCGCTCACCTTCAGTGCGAGACCGCGCGGTCGGCAACATTCGAACGAAAGACTACCGCTCATCCGCGATCACCTTGCCGTCGTTCGGCAGCGCACCGGGGCTGACCAGCTCGACGGCGCAACCGAGCTTGGTCACGGCCCGCAGGCTGCTCGCGATCTCCTCGCGCAGTGCATCGCCCGAAGTGTCCGCCTCGGCCTTCAGCGTCATTGCATCGGTCTCGCCCTGCCGCGTGACGACCAGGCGCAGACGGCCGAGCGAGGGATGGCGCTTGCCGATCTCGGCGACCTGCTCGGGGCGGACGAACATGCCCTTGACCTTGGTGGTCTGGTCGGCGCGGCCCATCCAGCCCTTGATGCGCATATTGGTGCGGCCGCATTTGCTCGAGCCCGGCAACGCCGCGGTCAGGTCGCCGAGCGCCAGCCGGATCCAGGGATGATGCGGATCGAGCGAGGTCACGACGATCTCGCCGACGTCGCCCGGCGTCACGGGATCGCCGGTGCCGGGCTTGACGATCTCCATGATCAGATCCTCGTTCACGACCATGCCGTCGCGCGCCTCGGTTTCGAATGCTATGAGGCCGAGATCGGCGGTGCCGAAGGCCTGAAAGGCGTCGATGCCGCGCGCCTTGATCTCGGCCTGGAGCGATGGCGGGAAGGCGGCGCCGGAGACCAGCGCGCGCTTGATCGAGGAAACATCGCGGCCTGCGGCTATGGCGGCATCTAGCAGGATCTTGAGGAAATCTGGCGTACCGCTGTAGCCGACCGGACGGTAGGCCTCGATCAGCTCGAATTGGTGCTCCGTATTGCCGGGCCCGGCCGGGATCACGGCGCAGCCGAGTGCACGTGCCGATGAATCGAAGATGAAACCGCCAGGGGTGAGGTGGTAGCTGAAGGTGTTGAGCACAACGTCCTCGGGGCGGAACCCTGCCGCGAACAGCGCTCGCGCGCCGCGCCAGGGATCGGCCTGTCGCCCCTCCGGCTCGAAAATCGGGCCGGGGGAGGTAAAGAGGCGGGCGAACGACCCCGGGGCGGCCGCCACGAACCCGCCGAAGGGCTGGGAGGCCTTGTGCAGGGCGGGCAGTTCCGATTTGCGCAGTACGGGAAGGCCCGCCAGCGCCGTCCTAGAGGTCACCGAGGCGGGATCGATGCGCTTCAGCCGCCCGGCATAGGCGTGCGCGCTCATCGCGCTGCGCAGGACGCCTGGCAGGCGGGCGAACAGCTCGGCCTCGCGCGCCGCTGGCTCGCGCGTCTCGAGGGCGTCGTAATGGGCGGTCATGGCTGGTCTTTCCGGGTTGGTATCCATTGCATGCCGCCGCTCGCATGGGTAACAGACGGCCATTGGCGGGGCGTGGAGAGAGCGCGATGGCGGACGAGAGCATCATTGCGGCGGACCAGGCGTCTGGCGTCGTCGCGCGCCTGAAGCGCCGCATGATCGAGGACGCGATCCCGCTGTGGTCGACCGTCGGCTGGGACCATGAAGCGGGCGGCTTCGTCGACCGGCTGCACCGCAATGGCACGGCGGATACGGCCGCGCCGCGGCGGGTGATGGTGCAGGCCCGCCAGATCTATTGCTATGCCAAGGCGGCGCAGCTGGGCTGGTACCCCGACGGTCGCGCCATCGCGCTGAAGGGGCTCGAGCACCTGCTGAGTCACGCAAAGGCGCCCGATGGCCGCCCTGGCTACGTGCATCGGCTGAAGCCGGACGGCACGGTGCTGGATGCGCGGCGGGATGCCTACGACCACGCCTTCATCCTGTTTGCGTTGGCAACCGTCTATGCGCTCGACAAGGACGCGCAGATCCGCGCCGAGATTGACGCGCTGCTCGCCTTCCTCGACGGCCATCTGCGCTCGCCGCATGGCGGCGTGCATGAGAGCCTGCCGGTGTCGCTGCCGCGCCGGCAGAACCCGCACATGCACCTGTTCGAGGCGATGATCGCGTGCTTCGACGCCACCCACGATCTGTCGTTCCAGAATCGCGCCGGTGAATTCTTCGCGCTGTTCCTCGCCAATCTCTACGACAAGCGGAAGTGTGCGCTGGGCGAATATTTCGAGGAGGACTGGTCGAAGATCGAGCCGGTCAGCGTCGAGCCCGGCCATCAGGCAGAATGGGTCTGGCTGCTGAAAGGGTTTGAACGCATCACGGGCTGCCCGACCGGGCAGCGGCGCGCAGAGCTGCTGGCGACCGCGCTGCGCTATCGCGACCCGGCCACCGGCTGCCTCGTCGACGAGGGCGACGACACCGGCAACATCCGCCGCTCGACGCGCCGGCTGTGGCCGCAGACCGAGATCGCGAAAGCGTGGATTGCGCAGGCCGAGTCCGGCGAGGCCGGCGCGGCCGATGAGGCGCGCGCGGCGCTGGTGCGGCTCGATCGGCATTATCTCAGCCATCCCGTGCGGGGCGGCTGGTATGACCAGTTCGACAGCGACGGCAAGTCGCTGGTCGACACTATTCCTGCGTCGTCGTTCTATCATGTTCTCTGTGCGGTCACGGAAGCGGAGCAGGTCCTCGGCTGAGAATTAAAGCCAGCGCTTGCGGCGCTTGAAGCTCTTGAGGTTCTTGAAACTCTTGCGCTGGTCGCCGGCGCCGCCGAGATAGAATTCCTTGACGTCCTCGTTGTCGCGCAGCTCGTCGGCGGTGCCGTCGAGCACGACCTTGCCCTGTTCCATGATGTAGCCGTAGTTTGCCACCGACAATGCGGCGCGCGCGTTCTGCTCGACCAGCAGGATGGTGACGCCGAGGTCGCGGTTGATCTTCTGGATGATCGAGAACACCTCTTTCACCAGCAGCGGCGACAGGCCCATCGACGGCTCATCCATCAAGATCATCTTCGGGCGCGCCATCAGCGCGCGGCCGATCGCGAGCATCTGCTGCTCGCCGCCGGAGAGATAGCCCGCGAGACCCGTGCGCTCCTTCAGGCGCGGGAAGTAATTGAAGACCATGTCGAGATCGGCATCGACCTCGCGATCCCTGCGGTTGAAGGCGCCGAGCTTGAGGTTCTCCAGCGACGTCATGTCGGAGATGATGCGCCGGCCCTCCATCACCTGGAAGATGCCGCGACGGACGATCTTGTCGGGATCGATGCCGTTGATCCGCTCGCCTTCGAACAGGATCTCGCCGCGCGTGACCTCGCCATCCTCGGTCTTGAGCAGCCCCGAGATCGCCTTCAGCGTGGTCGACTTGCCGGCACCGTTGGCCCCGAGCAGCGCCACGATCGCGCCCTTGGGCACGTCGAGGCTGAGGCCGCGGAGCACCAGGATGACGTCGTCATAGACGACCTCGATGTTGCGCAACGCGAGGAGGGGCGGTGCGGGGACGATGCTGGGTGAGGGGCGAGGGGCTTCGATGATTTCGGTCATTCTTTATAACTCTGCTGTCGTCGCCCGGCCTTATGCGCGATTGCGCATTGGGACCGGGCGACCCAGTATTCCAGAGACGCCTGGCGTTCCCTGAGAAGCCGCGGTGTACTGGATCCCCCGCCTTCGCGGGGGATCCAGTTGTGGGTGACGAAAGCTGAGGCTCACCAGCCCAGCAATTCCGGCTTGCGCGGCAGCTCGACGGTCTTGACCTTCTCAAGCTTGATCGTGCCCTTGGCCATGAGGTCATTGAGATCGCCGTCGGTCGCGCCCGAGATCTTGGTGCGATAGAGCTCGACCTTCAGCGTGCCGCGATGGTCCTTGTCGGTCCAGGTCGAGGGCGCGCAGACGCCTTCCATCCCGGCCGGCACCCAATCCTTCTTCTGGTAGAAACCCTTCACGACGTTGTCGCCGGTGGCGCCACCGTTCTTGGCGGCCCAGTCGAGCGCTTCCTTCATGTAGAGCGCCGAGCAGACGCCCGCGACGTAGTGCACGGGGCGATAGACCTTGCCGGTGGGGTCGGAGATCTTCGAGATCTCCATCACCGTCTTCATGCCGGGCGCATCGCCGCCCCAGCTCACCGCGGTGCGCAGCGGGAAGATGACGCCGTCGGCGGCGTCGCCTGCGGTCTTGGCGGCGTTCTCGTCCATGCCCCAGACATTGCCGAGGAACTGCACCTCGGCGCCAGCGGTCTTGCAGGCTTTCATCACCGAGATGTTGGAGGCCGCGGTGTTGCCGAGATAGGCGTAGTTGGCACCGGAGGATTTCAGGCTCAGGCACTGCGCGCTGTAATCACCCGGCGCGAGCGCAAATACCAGCGGCGGGAGCACCTCGAAGCCGAGCTCCTGCGCCATGGCTTCGCCGGCGGCCTTCGGCGCGTTCGGGTAGGGATGGTTGGCGCCCATGTGCACGAATTTCGGCTTGCCGGGCTTGCCTTTGGCCTTCCAGTCCTCGGCCGCCCAGATCAGCATCGCGCGCAGCGAGTCCGAATAGCTCGGGCCGTAGAAGAAATTGTAGGGCGCGGGCTTGGCCTTGCCGCTGGTGCCTTCGGGATCGGTCAGGGCCGCGGCATAGGAGCCGGAAAGATCGGGGATTTTGTCCTGGGCGAGGAAGCCGGTCAGCGCCTCGGTGTCGGCGGTGCCCCAGCCCATGATCGCGGCGACCTTGCTGTCCGGTGCCGACCACTTCTTGTACAGCGCGATCGCCTTCGGCACCTGGTAGCTATAGTCGTTGGTGTCGACGCTGACCTGCTTGCCGCCGATGCCGCCGTTCTTGTTGACCCAGGCAAAGGTATCGGCGACGGCCTGGCCGTAGGGCGTGCCGACGTCGGAGGTGCCACCGGAATAATCGGCGAGATGCCCGATCGCGATCTGCGCCTGCGCGCTGGCGGAGAATGCCGCGATCACAAGCGCGAGCGATGCGGTGCTCAAAAGGGATTTTGTCTTCATCGGTTGCCTCCTCCTGTTTATTCGTTGATTAGAGAGTTGCCGCACTCAATGCGAGAACGGGTAGAGCTTCCAGTACGCCTTGATCTGCCGCCAGCGATGCGCGAGGCCGTCCGGCTCGAACATCAGGAATGCGATGATGATCACCCCGATCGCGATCTCGCGCAGGAAGGTGATGTTGTTGTTGAGCGAGAGCGCCTTGTCGATCGCGCCACCCTTCAAGGAGAGGCTGATGAACTCCATCGTCTCCGGCAGCAGCACCACGAAGGCGGTGCCCATCAGCGTGCCCATGATCGAGCCGGTGCCGCCGATGATGATCATGGCGAGGAACAGGATCGAGCGCTCGATGCCGAAGCCTTCCTGCGAGACCACGAGCTGGTAGTGCGCATAGAGCGCGCCGGCGATGCCGGCGAAGAAGGCGGCCAGCCCAAATGACAACGTGCGGTATTTGGTGAGGTTGATGCCCATGATCTCGGCGGAGAGATAATGGTCGCGGATCGCCACCAGCGCGCGGCCGTCACGCGTGCGCATCAGATTGGTGACGAGGACGTAGCTCGCGATCACATAGGCCAATACGACATAGAAATATTGCCTGTCGCCGCGCAAGCTGTAGCCGAAGATCGAGAACGGCTCGGCGCTGGCCGGCACCGAGCCGCCGGTGAACCACTCCGCGCGGGAGAAGAAGTCGAGCAGGATGTATTGCGCGGCCAGCGTCGCGATGACGAGGTAGAGCCCCTTCAGCCGCGCCGCCGGAATGCCGAAAATCAGCCCGACCAGCGCGGTGACGACACCCGCGAGCGGAATCGCGAAGAACACCGGGATCGGCGCGTTGTTGGAGATGTAGGCCGAGCTGAAGGCGCCGAGCAGGAAGAAGGCGGCGTGGCCAATCGAGATCTGACCGGTGAAGCCGACCAGGATGTTCAGCCCCAGCGCCGCAATCGAGAAGATGCCGATCTGGATCAGGATGCTGAGCCAGTAGCCGCCGAGGACTTGCGGCACGAGGCAGAGCAGCAGCACGCCGAGAATCGCAAAGTTGCGGCTGGTCGTAGTCGGGAAGATCGTGGTGTCGGCCGCGTAGGAGGTGCGGAAATCACCAGCCGGGATGAGGGCAGGGCCGGCCATGGATCAGATCCGCTCGATGTCGTGGGTGCCGAACAGGCCGTAAGGCTTGATCATGAGCACGATGATGAGGACGTAGAACGGCGCGATCTCGTAGAGATTGCCCCAGTGCAGATACTCGCTGTCGACATATTGTGCGATGTTCTCGAGTAGCCCGATGATGATGCCGCCGAGCACCGCGCCGCCGACGGAATCGAGCCCGCCGAGGATCGCCGCCGGAAAAACCTTGATGCCGTAGGCGGCAAGGCCCGAGGACACGCCGTTCACCACGGCGACGACGACGCCCGCGACCGCCGACACTGTGGCCGAGATCGCCCAGGCCATCGCAAACACGCTCTTCACGGAAATGCCGAGCGACTGCGCCACTTGCTGGTTGAATGCGGTGGCGCGCATCGCAAGGCCGTATTTGGAGGCGCGGAAGAACCAGGCCATGCCGATCATCATCGCGACCGAAACGACCAGACTCATGACATAGACGGTCTGGATCTGGAGACCGAGCAGGCTGACCGATTGGCTCTCGAACACGCGAGGGAATGGCTGCGGGTTGACGCCGAACATCCATTTCAGCGTTGCCTGCAATACGGTAGAGAGGCCGATCGTCACCATGATCACGGAGATGATGGGTTCGCCGATCATCGGCCGGAGGATCAGGATCTGTATCGCGATGCCGAACGCGAACATGAACACCAGCGTCATCGGCATGCCGATCCAGAACGGCACCTGGTACTTCGCGAGCAGGGTCCAGCACACCCAGGCGCCGACCAGCAGCAGCTCGCCTTGCGCGAAATTGACGACTTGCGTCGCCTTGTAGATCAGCACGAACGACATCGCGACCACGCCATAGAGCGTGCCGACCACGAGACCGTTGACCAGGAGCTGGATGAGAAAGGCAGCGTTCATGTATGGTCTCCTGATGCGCCCACATCGTCATTGCGAGCGCAGCGAAGCAATCCAGTATCTTTCCGCGGAGATAATCTGGATTGCTTCGCTGCGCTCGCAATGACGGAGCGCATGTGGGATAGCCCTGCCGCAAGCGGGGAGAGGCGGAGGGCAGCAGCGTGCCCGGCGAACATTTGGCTCACTCCGCAGCCTCCGCCATGGGGCCGTGCCCGCCGAGATCCACCACCCGCAGCGTCGTGCGCACCCGCTGCGTGGTGCCGTCCTGGAAGCGGATGACGGTGTCGACGGGGATGTCGGCGACGCCGCGGTAGATGGCGTCGATGATGCCTTCGTATTTCTCGTTGATGACGCCGCGGCGCACTTTTCGGGTGCGGGTGAGCTCGCCATCGTCGGCGTCGAGCTCCTTGTAGAGCAGCAGGAAGCGCGAGATGCGCTGCGCCGGCGGCAGCGTGGCGTTGACGGTTTCGACCTCCTTTTGGAGCAGCGCATAGACCTCGGGCCGCGAGGCGAGGTCGCTGTAGGTCGTGAAGGAAAGCCGGTTTTTCTCCGCCCATTTCGAGATGATGGAGTAGCGGATGCAGATCATCGCCGCGAGCGCGTCGCGGCCAGCACCGAGCACGACCGTTTCGGCGATGTAGGGCGAAAACTTCAGCTTGTTCTCGATGAATTGCGGGGAGAAGCGTTCGCCGCGCGAGGTCTCGGCGAGATCCTTGATGCGGTCGATGACGACAAGCTGACGGTTCGCGTTGAAATAGCCGGCATCGCCCGACAGCATCCAGCCGTCGCGGATATCAGCTACGCTCGCTTCGGGGTTCTTGTAATAGCCGAGGAACATGTTGGGGTGCCGCACCACGATCTCGCCGACGCCATGGACGTCGGCATTGTCGATGCGGATCTCGACGCTGTCCGCCATCGGCACGCCCGTCGTGTCAGGGTCGACCTTGCCCGCCGGATGCAGCGTATAGGCCCCCAGCAGCTCGGTCTGGCCGTAGAGCGTACGCAGCGGCACGCCCATGGCCTGGAAGAACTTGAAGGTATCAGGGCCGAGCGCCGCGCCGCCGGTGGCGGCCGAGCGCAGCCGCGTGAAGCCGAGCCGGTCGCGCAACGCGCGGAACAGGATGGCGTCGGCGTAGCCCGAGCGCTTGCCCTGTTCGAGCGCGGCGAGACCGGTCTTCATGCCGACGTCGAACAGGCGCTGCTTGAAGGGTGTGGCGTCCATCACCTTGGCGCGGACGTCGGCCGCAATCGATTCCCAGACGCGCGGGGCAAAGAGCACGAATGTCGGCGCGATCTCGCGCAGATCGTTCATCATCGTCTCCGGCTCTTCGACGAAGTTGATCTTCATCCGGCAGAGCAGGCCTTTGCCGAGCACATAGACCTGTTCCATGATCCAGGGCAGCGGGAGCACCGAGACGTATTCGTCGTCAGGGCCCTTCGGGTCGAAGGCGAGATAGGTCGCGCAATGGCCGAGCACGCGGGCCGCGGCGAGCATTGCGAGCTTTGGATGCGAGGTCGTGCCTGAGGTCGTGCAGAGGATCGCGACGTCCTCGCCCTTGGTCGCGTCCACGAGACGATCGTAAAGCTCGGGCTCGCGCGTAGCGCGGGCACGGCCGAGATCAGCAAACTTCTCCGCCGACATCAGCCGCGGATCGTCATATTTCCGCATTCCGCGCGGATCGGAATAGATGATGTGCTTCAGCCGCGGCACGCGCTCGGCGAGCGTCAGCAGCTTGTCGACTTGCTCCTCGTCCTCAGCAAAGACCAGCTGGGCTTCGCCGTAATTGAGGAGATACGAAGCCTCTTCATCGAGCACGTCGCGATAAAGCCCGAGGCTCAATCCGCCGATCGCATGGGTGGCGATTTCGGCAGCGACCCAGTCCGGCCGGTTGTCGCCGATGATGCCCATGACATCGCCGCGGCCCAGGCCCAGTTCGATCAGCCCCAGCGCGAAATCGCGCACGCGGGTCTGGTAGTCGTTCCAAGTGAAGGGGCGCCAGAGCCCGAGATCCTTTTCGCGCAGCGCGATCTCGTTGCCGTGCTCTTTTGCATTGAGCCGGAGCATCTTCGGATAGGTGCCGGCCTGGGCGACGCGGGCTGCGTAATCCATCATGCTGCGCTCTCCTGCACCGGCGGAGCATCGTCCGGATCGACCAGGACCTCGTCCTCCTCGCCGAGATAGGCGCGCCTGACATGGGGATCGGCAAGCACGGCGGCGGGATCGCCCTCGGCGATCTTGCGGCCGAAATCCAGCACCATGACCCGGTGGGAGATGTCCATCACCACGCCCATGTCGTGCTCGATCATCACCACCGTCATGCCGAATTCCTCGTTGAGATCGACGATGTAGCGGGCCATGTCCTCCTTCTCCTCGAAGTTCATGCCTGCCATCGGCTCGTCGAGAAGAAGGAGGCGCGGTTCCAGCGCCATGGCACGCGCAAGCTCGACGCGCTTGCGCAGGCCGTAGGAAAGGGTGCCGGCCGGCGCCTTTCGCACCGACTGGAGATCAAGAAAGTCGATTATCTCTTCGACCTTGCGGCGGTGCTCGAGCTCTTCCTTGCGCGCGCCGGTGAGCCAGTACAGCGAGCCCGTGAGGAAATTGTTCTTCAGGAGGTGATGGCGGCCGACCATGATGTTGTCGAGCACGCTCATGTGGTGGAACAGGGCGAGATTCTGGAAGGTGCGGCCGATACCGAGCGTGGGACGCGCATTCGGTGTCAGGCCGGTGATGTCGCGGCCCTGGTAGAACAGCTGGCCTTCAGTCGGCTTGTAGCGGCCGGAAATACAATTCACGATCGAGGTCTTGCCGGCCCCGTTGGGGCCGATGATCGAGAACAACTCGCCCTCATTGATGGCGAAGCTGACATCGGTCAGCGCGCGGACGCCGCCGAACCGCAAGGACACGCCGCGCACTTCGAGACTGGTAGCCACCAAACAAATCCCTCCCGGTGATGGCGCGTTCAGCGGCGCTCTTCGTCCGTTCCTCTCGGCAATCCTAGTACGGTCGTGCCGGTGAGGCCATGCAGCACATGGTCCCGACCGCAGCCGCGCCACTTTCGTACCCGTTTGGGATCAAAAGCCGCATCACCCAAGATGGCTCTCAATAGGGGAAAGCGCTATTTTGAAATGTCTCCGGCCTGACAATTCTGCGACAAAGTTTTCCGGGCGGCCGTGGCCCTACACCTTTCGTCGGATGGTGGTCGGAACGATCGTGTTGCAGTGCAACAGAAGGATGGAGTGACGAAACGGTGCGGCTGGCCTCTCGATTATGATTTCAGATGATCAACTGAAGCGCGTCGCCGCCTGGTCGCGCGAGCTCACGCCAACGGAGATCGAGGTCGCCCGCGCCGGGATCACGGAGCGGTCCTACGGAACCGGCGAGACCGTGTTCATGCGCGGTGACAAATTCGATTATTGGGCCGGCATGGTGAGCGGCTTGGCCCGCATGGGCGGGGTTTCGCGCGACGGCAAGGAGACGAGCCTTGCCGGGCTCACTGCGGGCGCCTGGTTCGGCGAGGGCAGCGTGCTCAAGAACGAGCCGCGCCGCTATGACGTGGTCGCACTGCGCGACAGCCGCGTTGCGTTGATGGAGCGCGCAGCCTTCATGTGGCTGTTCGAGAACAGCGTCGGCTTCAACCGGTTCCTGGTGCGCCAGCTCAACGAGCGGCTCGGCCAGTTCATCGGCATGCTCGAGGTCAACCGCACGCTCGATGCCACCTCACGCCTCGCCCGCGGCATCGCCTCGCTGTTCAATCCGATCCTATATCCGGAATCGACCGCGCATCTGGAGATTAACCAGGAGGAGATCGGTGCGCTCTCCGGCATGTCGCGGCAGAACGCCAACCGCGCGCTGAACCGGCTGGAGAAGGAGGGCCTGCTGCGGCTCGAATATGGCGGGGTGACCATCCTCAATGTGGATAAGCTGCGCGGGTACGGAGACTAGAGCGTTTTCGAGCGAAGTGGACACCGGTTCGCGTAAAGAAAACGCGTCAAAACAAGAATCTAGAGCCCCGTTCCGATTCCATCGGAACGGAAAGGTCTCTAGCGCGCGTTGGCGGGGGCGTGCACCGGCCAGAGGTCGGCCCGCCAGCGGATCGCGATCGCCAGCATCGCGACGAAGCCCGCGGCGGCGTAGAGCGAACCCGTCGCGGAAAAGCCGATGATATCGATCAGGCTGCCTGCCGCGAGCAATCCGATCGGCAGGCCGTAGATCACCATCATGCGCACGCCCATAACGCGGCCGCGCAGATGTGCGCTGGCTGTCCGCATCAGGATCACGGCCGCCGAGATCATCGACATGCTCTGGGCGATGCCGGCGAGCAGGAGGCAGGCCATGGCCACCGGCATGGTTCTGATTTCGACGAACACGAGCAACATTGTGTACCACGCCAGCGTCGCGCCGATTAGGAGCCGGGCAATGCGCAGGCCGCTGATCAGACTGAGCGTGATAGAGCCGATCAGCGAACCCAAGGCGAAGCTCGCCGAGAGATATCCGAGGCCGGTCTGGTCGGTATGAAAGATGTCGCGCGCGATGTAGGGCAACAATCCATTCGTCAGCGGAAATGCGGTGAGATTGGCCAGGAACGCAACGCAAAGTGCTGCCAGCATTGCCGGCCCGTTCCAGGAATACACGATGCCTTCCTTGAGATCGCGCAGCAGCCGCGAGCCCGAATGGCTCTCGACCGCGCGATGCTCGGCGGACTTCGCTGGTCGGGTCAGGCACAGCATCAGAATCGCGGCCAAAAAATAAAGGCAGGCGATCACTGCATAGACTTTACCGATGCCGAAGGTCGCGAATAGTCCGGCGCCCGTCAATGCCCCGGCGATGCGCGCGCTGTCCTGGGTCGTGCGTGACAGGCTGATCGCGCCCACCAACAGCTCGGCCGGCATGATGTCGGCGAGAAGCGCGCTGCGAAGGCCGAGATCCGAGGAGCGAATCAGGCCCATGATCGTCACAATGATCATCACCTTAAGCGGCGCCAGGTGACCGGTCAGCGCCAGCACCATGATGGTCGAGGCGAGTACCGTATAGGTGAGACGCAGCACGACAAGAAGATCGCGGTGACCCATGCGATCCCCGGCCATCCCGAGCACCGGAGCAATCAGCGTTCCGACATATTGCAGCGACGCGAGAACGGTGAGCAGCAGCACCGAGCCTGTCTCGACCAGGATGTACCAGCCGAGCACCAGCGTCTCGATCTCGAACGCCCAGGATGTGAGGAGGTCGGACGGCCACTGGAAGCGGTAGTTCCGGATGCGGAATGGTGCGAGCGCCGAACGCCGCGCGGTTGTGCTCACAACGCGATGACTCGTATCACGGCGATTCCTGCCCTTGTTGTTTCTTCTTGCTGTTCGGCAACCTAGCGCCGACGATCCGCGTGTCAATCACAGCTGCCGCGGGCCGCCCCTGCGCCGGGCTCTTACCTCACTGCTGCTCGCGGCGTCCGCTGTGCGAGCGCCGCAGCCATCGCCGAGATAAGCGGACGCATGAAATAGGCGTCGTCCGCAGGCGAGATGTCGGTTCGCAAGCCGTGCGCGGCGAGCTCACCCGAGACTGCCGGCCCCACCGAGGCGATAAACGTGCGCTCGAATCCTGCGCGCAACTTCGCCTCGCTGCCATGGGCCTTGGCGGCCTCGACCAGGCGGCGGACCTGGCCGAGATTGGTCAACGCGATGGAATCGATCCGCCCTTCCGCCATGTCGTCGATGGCGGCGACGATGTTGGCGTCCGCAGCCTTGGAATCGTAGGCGTAAGGCAAAACAGTATCGACCTCGGCACCTTGCGCGGCCAACGCGCCGGTCAGTGTGCTGTGATCCTTGTCCGGATAAAGCTGAAGCCCGAGATGGCGTCCCCTGAGGTCGAGCTTGCCCAGCATCTCGATCACGCCCTCGGTGGTCGGCTTCTCAGTGGTCTGCTGCGCCTCAAGCCCGTTCTCGCGCAGCGCCTTGCCGGGCTTCGGGCCGCGCGTGAATTTTCGCGAGTTGGCCAGCGCCGCGACAAAGGCCCGGTCGAGGCCGCGAGCGCGCGCAAGCTTCATAATCCGCCGCAGGCCTTCGCCGGTCATCAGCACGAGGTCGTCGAAGGGCTTGTCGATGGCGCGGCGGATCCAGGCCTCGACCGGGGCGGGGTCCGGCGCATCCTCGATGGTGAACATCGGGCATTGCAAGACCTCGGCGCCTCGCTCGGCCAGTAGCTTGGAAAACTGCGCCTCTTCGCGCGTTTCCAGGATCAGGATGCGGAAGCCGTTCAAGCGGTCGGCCATGGCGTGCTCCGGTCAGTCAAAATCGCAATCGTCCGTTCATCCTGACTCCGCGCTTTATGTGGAAGCAAGCCTTGATATAGAAGCAAGCCTTGGGATTGGCGCAAGGGTCGCGTCGGTGCTAGAGCAGGGCGCAAATCGCGGGTGTTCCGCCGCCTTTGCACAAACCTTCATCAAGAGCCAATTCTTCAAAGACCATGCCCGATCATCAATATGTTCTGACCCTGTCCTGTCCGGATCGCCCCGGCATCGTCTCCGCGGTGTCGACCTTCCTGGCGAATTCCGGACAGAACATTCTCGATGCCCAGCAGTTCGACGACGTCGAGACCAAGAACTTCTTCATGCGCGTCGTGTTCACCGCGGCCGATCTCGCCGTGGAACTGGCCGCGCTCCAGACCGGCTTTGCCGCGATCGCCGAGCGTTTCGGCATGGCGTGGCAGATGCGCGACCGCGCCGCGCATCGCAAGGTGATGATGCTGGTGTCGAAGTCCGACCATTGCCTGGTCGACATCCTCTACCGCTGGCGCACTGGCGAACTGCCGATGACGTTGGCCGCGATCGTCTCCAACCATCCGCGCGAGGTTTATTCCGGGCTCGATTTCGGCGGTATCCCGTTCCATTATCTGCCGGTTAACAAGGAGACCAAGAGCGAGCAGGAGGGGCAGATCCTCGATCTCATCGCCAACACCGGAACCGATCTTGTGGTGCTCGCCCGCTACATGCAAATCCTGTCGGATGACCTGTCGGCCGAGCTCTCCGGCCGCTGCATCAACATCCATCACTCGTTCCTGCCGGGCTTCAAGGGCGCAAAACCCTATCACCAGGCCCACGTGCGCGGCGTCAAGCTGATCGGCGCCACCGCGCATTACGTCACACGCGATCTCGACGAAGGCCCGATCATCGACCAGGATGTCGAGCGCATCAGCCATCGCGACACGCCGGAAGATCTCGTCCGCAAGGGCCGCGACATCGAGCGGCGCGTGCTCGCGCGCGCGATCCGCTATCATCTCGACGACCGCGTTATCCTCAACGGCCGCAAGACTGTGGTGTTCATGGATTGATCCTGTTCACCTCTCCCCGCAAGCGGGGCGAGGGAAAGCGCCATCTCAGCGCACCGCGCCGCCGGAAGTAGATCCCGTCGTGCCCTTCTGCTCCTCCTTCTCGCGATCCGCCGCCGGCAGCAGCCGCTTGCGCTCGCGCTCCTTCAAATAGGCATCGTATTGGGGAGTGCCTGGCCGCGGCGGTGCGTCGGCCGGCAGGCCGCCCGCCCATTGCGGGACATAATCGCCCATCCCGGCGGAGAGTTTTTCGTTGACCGTGCCGCAGCCGGACAGCCCCGCAGCCAGCGCGAGGAGGATCAGGAGGGAACGGAGAGGCTTCGGCATTGTTTGGGCACGCGATTTGGTCGTTGAACGCCACTAGGGCTGGCGCCGGCAGACTAGCCTTCAACAAGGTAAAATAGACTTATTCGAGGTAGGTAATTAGATACCGAGGTAAAGCGGACTGAAGCCGCTCTGATGTCCGCATTTTGCAAATGAAGGCGAAATCCTCCATCCACCGCCAGATCGCATTTCTAGACTCTGCCCATCGGCTCGCGACAATCTGGCTTGGTTGGCGACCGGGCTTTTTCGTTGACAGGTCCATTTTATTTGTACAATCGTACAAATGGATGTGACCAAGATCGAGGTGCTCGTGTTACCCCGGCCGCGACATCGCTCTACACGCTTGGTCATCGGGACGCGCGGCTTGCGCCGAATGGTCGCCAAACGTCCGATTGACAATGAAGGCGCGGAAGACGCCTTGTGACGCGCGACATCGCTCGTGCGTGGGTTAAGGTGAGGCAAGGACCGGGTACTCGGTCCGGCGCACAAGAGGTCAGGAATGAAGGGGAGGGACATCTGATGTTCGAACGCAAGATTTTCTCACGGACCGCTGCAGCGGCCGTCGTCGCGGGCCTCGCGGTCGGCGCGCCGGCCAGGGCGGAAGACACCGTCAAGGTAGGCCTGATCCTGCCGATGACCGGCGGGCAGGCCTCGACCGGCAAGCAGATCGAGAACGCGATCAAGCTCTACATGCAGCAGAAGGGCGACACCGTCGCCGGCAAGAAGATCGAGATCATTCTCAAGGACGACGCCGCAATCCCGGATAAGACCAAGACCGCGGCGCAGGAACTGATCGTCAACGACAAGGTCAATTTCATCGGCGGCTTCGGCGTGACGCCGGCTGCGCTCGCGGCCGCGCCGCTGGCGACGCAAGCCAAGATTCCGGAAGTCGTGATGGCGGCCGGCACCTCCATCATCACCGAGCGCTCGCCGTATATCGTTCGCACCAGCTTCACGCTGGCGCAGTCCTCGACGATCATCGGCGACTGGGCGGTGAAGAACGGCATCAAGAAGGTCGCGACGCTGACCTCGGACTACGCGCCAGGCAATGACGCGCTCAACTTCTTCAAGGAGCATTTTGCGGCTGGTGGCGGCGAGGTGGTCGAAGAGGTCAAGACGCCGCTTGCCAATCCCGATTTCGCGCCGTTCCTGCAGCGCATGAAGGACGCCAAGCCCGACGCGATCTTCGTGTTCGTGCCGGCGGGCCAGGGCGGCAACTTCATGAAGCAATATGCCGAGCGCGGCCTCGACAAGGCCGGCATCAAGGTGATCGGACCAGGCGACGTCACAGACGACGACCTGCTCAACAACATGGGCGACGCCGTGCTCGGGACCGTGACCGCGCACATCTACTCGGCCGCGCATCCCTCGCAAATGAACAAGGACTTCGTTGCCGCCTACAAGAAGGCGTTCGGCACGCGTCCCGGCTTCATGGCGGTGAGCGGCTATGATGGCATCCACCTGATCTACGAGGCGCTGAAGAAGACCAATGGCGACACCGACGGCCCCAAGCTGATCGAAGCCATGAAGGGTCAGAAGTGGGAGAGCCCGCGCGGTCCGATCTCCATCGATCCGGAGACGCGCGACATCATCCAGAATGTCTACATCCGCAAGGTCGAGAAGGTCGACGGCGAACTTTACAATGTCGAGTTCGCGACTTTCGAGGCCGTCAAGGATCTCGGCAAGACCAAGAAATAAGGACGTGTTGTTTGCGTAGCGCGCACCGCGTACTCGCTGCACCTCTCCCGCTTGCGGGAGAGGTCGGCGCGAAGCGCCGGGTGAGGGTTCTCTCCACATTGGGAGCGTTCATTGCGGAGGTACCCCCCCGGCCCTCCCCCGCAAGCGGGAGAGGGAGCGCAGCATCGTACGCGGCTAGACCTCATATGATCTCGACGGCGATCGATCCACGATGACCTCAATCCTCACCAACCTGTTCGACGGCGTTGCCTACGGCATGCTGCTGTTCGTGCTCGCCTGCGGGCTCGCGGTCACGCTAGGCCTCATGAACTTCGTCAACCTCGCCCATGGCGCCTTTGCCATGGCCGGCGGGTATGTCTGCATGGTGCTGGTCAACAGGATGGGGTGGCCATTCTTCGCGGCACTGCCGCTCGCCTTTGTCTCCGCGGCCGCGATCGGAATTGTGCTCGAGCGCCTGCTCTATCGCCACCTCTATGCGCGCAGTCATCTCGACCAGGTGCTGTTCACGATCGGACTGACGTTCATGTCGGTCGCGGCCGTCGACTACATCCAGGGCTCGTCGCGCGTGTTCATCAACCTGCCGGCCGCGCTGCAGGGCCAGTTCGACGTGTTCGGCGTCGGCATCGGCCGCTACCGGCTGATGATCATCGTGATCTGCGGCCTGCTCACCATTGGTCTGCAGATGGTGCTGGCCAAGACCCGCTTCGGCAGCCGCCTTCGCGCTGCCGTCGATGATCCCCGTGCCGCGAGCGGCCTCGGCATCAACGTGCCGCAGGTGTTCGCTTTCACCTTTGCTTTTGGATGCGGGCTCGCCGGCCTCGGCGGTGCGCTGAGCGCCGAGATCCTCGGCCTCGATCCGTATTTCCCGCTGAAGTTCATGATCTACTTCCTGATCGTGGTCACCGTCGGCGGCTCGTCCTCGATCACCGGGCCGTTCCTTGCCTCGCTCCTGCTCGGCATCGGCGACGTCGCCGGCAAATATTACGTGCCGAAGATGGGACCTTTCGTAATTTATACCATGATGATCGTGATCCTGATCTGGCGCCCGAACGGCCTGTTCGGCCGCACGGCCGCGCGTTGAGTTTGCCGATGAACGCTTCTTCCGACGTCGGTTATCACGCCCAGCGGCAGGCGCGCTGGCACTACGGCGAGGCCGCCTTCTGGCTCGTCGTGCTCGCTTGCGGCTTCCTGTTTCCCACGCGCTATCTGATCATGACCGACATCCTGCGGCTGGCGCTGTTTGCGATGTCGCTCGACCTCATCCTCGGCTATGCCGGCATCGTCTCGCTCGGCCACGCCGCCTTCTTCGGCGTCGGCGCCTATGCTGCGGGGTTGCTGGCGCTGCACGGCATCATCAACGAGCCGGTGCTGGCGCTGATTGCCGCAGGCCTCGCCGCGATGGTGCTCGGCTTCGCCACCAGCTTCCTGGTGATCCGCGGCGTCGACCTGACGCGATTGATGGTGACGCTCGGCATAGCGTTGCTGCTGGAGGCACTCGCCGAGCGCTTCTCCAACATCACCGGCGGCACCGACGGCCTGCAGGGTATCGAGATGCAGCCGATCCTCGGCGAGATCCCGTTTGACATGTTCGGCAAGGCCGGCTTCTTCTATTCACTGGCTGTGCTGTTCGTGCTGTTCCTTCTCGCCCGGCGCATCGTGCATTCGCCGTTCGGCCTGTCGCTGCGTGCGATCAAGAACAATCCGCTCCGCGCTGCGGCCATCGGTATCCCCGTCAACCGCCGCCTGATCGCGATCTGTACGCTGGCTGCGTTCTACGCCGGCATCGCAGGCGCGCTATTCACCCAGACCACCGCGATCGCCTCGCTCGACGTGTTCGCCTTCGACCGCTCCGCCGACCTGATGCTGGTGCTCGTCATCGGCGGCACCGGCTATCTCTATGGCGGGCTGGTTGGCGCGGTGATCTTCCGCATCCTCCAGGAAGTGTTCTCCACCATCACCCCGCAATATTGGCAGTTCTGGATCGGCCTCGTGCTGGTCGTGATCGTGCTGGTCGGCCGCAAGCGCCTGCATCGCTGGGTGCTGTATGTGCCGAACCTGATCATCAAGCAGGTCGTCGGGCGTAAGGCCGCCGTCGCCGTGCCGGAGAGCGACGCATGACCATCGCGCTCGAAACCCAGAATCTCGAAAAGCAGTTCGGCGGCCTGCGCGTTACGCGCGATCTCTCCCTGAAGATCGAGCAGGGGGCTCGTCACGCGCTGATCGGCCCGAACGGCGCCGGCAAGACCACGGTGATCAACCAGCTCACCGGCGTGCTCAAGCCGAACTCGGGCCGTATCCTGCTCGAAGGCCAGGACATCACCGATCTGCCCGTCCACAAGCGCGTTCTGCGCGGCCTGTCGCGCACCTTCCAGATCAATCAGCTCTATCCTGATCTCACGCCCTTAGAGACCATTGGCCTTGCCGTCTCCGAACGCCTCGGTCACGGCGGCGACTGGTGGCGCCGGATGGGCACGCGCAACGACGTCAATGACGAGATCGCCGATCTCCTGACGCGTTTCCATTTGCTCGACGTCATGAATGAAGAGACCGTGACGCTGCCCTACGGCAAGCAGCGCCTGCTCGAGATCGCGGTCGCGATCGCCGCCAAGCCGCGGGTGCTGCTGCTCGACGAGCCCGCCGCCGGCGTGCCCGAGAGCGAGCGCCACGACATTCTCGCCGTCGTAGGTAGCCTGCCGCGCGACGTGACCGTGCTGCTGATCGAGCATGACATGGATCTCGTGTTCTCCTTTGCCGACCGCATCTCGGTACTGGTCTCCGGCGCGCTACTGACCGAAGGCCCGCCCGACCAGGTCGCGCGCGATCCGCAGGTGAAGGCGGTCTATCTCGGCGAGGAGGCGGTCAATGTCTGACCTGCTCGCAATCGATGCCCTGCGCGCCGGCTATGGTGAGGCGGTGGTGCTGCCCAACATGTCCCTGTGCCTTGCCGAGGGGCAGGTGCTGGCGCTGCTCGGGCGCAACGGTACCGGCAAGACCACGCTGATCAACTCCATCGTCGGCGTCACCCGCCGTTTCTCCGGTAACGTCACCCTCGGCAGCACCGACGTCACGACCATGCGGCCGGACCAGCGGGCGCGCGCCGGCATTGGCTGGGTGCCGCAGGAGCGCAACATCTTCCGCTCCCTCACGGTGGAGGAGAACATGACCGCGGTGGCACAGCCCGGTCCCTGGACCGTCGAGAGGGTCTACGAGATGTTTCCGCGGCTGAAGGAGCGGCGGAGCAATTTCGGCAACCAGCTCTCCGGCGGTGAGCAGCAGATGCTGGCGATCGGCCGTGCGCTGACCCTCAACCCAAAAGTCCTGCTGCTGGACGAGCCGACCGAGGGCCTTGCCCCCATCATCGTCGAGGAGCTGTTGAAAGCGATCGGGACCATTACCCGGGCTGGCGGCATCTGCTCGATCATCGTTGAGCAGAATGCGCAAAAGATTCTGGGGCTCGCCGACCGTGTTGTGATATTGGAGCGCGGAACGATCGTCCACGACGCCCCGAGCGCCGCGCTGAAGGCCGACCCGTCGGTCCTGGAGCGACACCTCGGCGTCGCAGGGGCGGCGGCTCATTAAGAATATCTCGGGAGTATGAAATGCAGCGAACCAAAGCCCCCTTCCGCGCCGACGAAGTCGGCAGCCTTCTGCGCCCGGCCAAGATCAAGGAAGCCCGCATCCGGCTTGAGAAGGGCGAGATCTCGGCCGACGATCTGCGCAAGATCGAGGACATGGAGATCGAGAAGGTCGTGCACAAGCAGGCCTCGGTCGGCCTGAAGCTCGCGACCGACGGCGAATTCCGCCGCTCCTGGTGGCATTTCGACTTCCTGGCCAAGCTCACCGGCTGCGAAATGTTTCACCCGGACACGGGCATCCAGTTCGCAGGCGTCGAGACCCGCCACGACGCGGTCCGGGTGATCGACAAGCTCGATTTCCCCGATGACCATCCGATGCTGGATCATTTCCGCTTCCTCAAGAAGTCCGCCGACCAGGCCCACGTCACTGCCAAGATGACGATCCCCTCGCCAGCCGTGCTGCACTTCCGCGGCGGCCGCAAGGCGATCTCCAAGGACGTCTATCCCGATCTCGATGCCTTCTACGAGGACCTCGGCAAGACCTACCGCAAGGCCGTCAAGGCGTTCTACGACGCCGGCTGCCGCTATCTACAGTTCGACGACACCGTGTGGGCCTATCTCTGCTCGCCGGACGAATTGCAGAAGGCGCGCGAGCGCGGCGACAATCCGGAAGGCCTCCAGCAGATCTACGCGCGCATCATCAACTACGCGCTGGCCGAGAAGCCCGCCGACATGGTGGTGACCACGCATGTCTGCCGCGGCAATTTCCGCTCCACGTGGATTTCTTCGGGCGGCTACGAGCCGGTGGCCGAGACCATGCTGGCCGGCACCAATTACGACGGCTACTTCCTCGAATACGATAGCGACCGCGCCGGTGGCTTCGAGCCGCTGCGCTTCCTGCCCAAGGGCAACAAGGTCGTCGTGGTCGGCGTCATCACCTCGAAGTTCGGCGAGCTCGAGAAGAAGGACGACATCAAGCGTCGTCTGGAAGAAGCCTCCAAGTTCGCCCCGCTGGAGCAGCTCGCGCTGTCGCCGCAGTGCGGCTTCGCCTCGACGGAGGAGGGCAACATCCTCTCCGAGGAGGAGCAGTGGGCCAAGCTCGGCCTCGCGGTGGAGATCGCGAAGGAAGTGTGGGGGCAGTAAGGCTCACAAAACTCCGATGTCATTCCCCGCGAAGGAGGGGAATCCAGTAGGCCGCGGCTTCTCGATGAACCACAGATCTCTCGGAATATTGGATCGCCCGGTCAAGCCGGGCGATGACCACTGAGGGTGGGGCGAGCGCCCCGCACCACCGCAAGCAACAATCCCGCTGCCTTCACTTCTCCGCCAGATAAACCTCGCCCAGCAGTGACGAGTTCGACCACGGCACCTGCTTGTTCTTCGTGCCCGAGACCACCTCGGCCCGTACCCGCGTCAGCATCTGCTGCACCTCGAGCCCTGGCGTGCCGAGATGGCGGGACAGCGCCGCGGAGAACGGCGAATTGGCGCCTTCGCCATCGAGCGCCACCTGGCCCGGTGCGGTCGCGAATGCGATCAGCGTGCCGGCCCCCAACGTCGCGCCGGACCCTAGGCTCGACGGAGCTGCGAGGCCTGATGCGCCCTCGATGCCACGATTGCTGCCGGTGCTTGCGACCTGCCGGGCCATCGGATTGTTGCGGCAGGCATCGAAGATCAGGATGTTGGTACGTACCTGGTCGTCGAGGCCGGCCATGATGGTGTCCATGTCGATCATCGCCGCGGTCATGCTCGCGCCGGGCTTGAGCTCGACGTCGACGGGAATGAGATAGTTGCGGCCGTCGACCTGTACGCCGTGACCGGCATAATAGACCAAGGCCACCTGCGCCCGCGCCGCCTCGCGCAGAAACTCTCGCGTCATCTTCTGCATCGCGGCGCGGTCGAGGTCGACGCCCTCCGACACGATGAAGCCGATGTCACGCAGGCTCTTGGCGACGGCGCGCGCGTCGTTGGGCGGGTTGGGCAGTGCCTTCACATGGGTATAAGCGCCGTTGCCGATGACGAGCGCCATGCGCTTGCCGGGCGTTGCGGGGGCAGGTGACGGCGCAGGCGCGGCGTTACCCTGCTGCTGCGCGGGCGTGGTCTGCTGTTGTCCTGACGGCGCTGGCGCATCGCGCGGGATCGGCGCGGCTGTATCCGTCACCAGCGACAGCCTCACTTTTGCGGTGGCCTGATTGGCCTTGCTGCCGGCGTCCGAGGCCACGATTGCGAGCGTGGCGTTGTAGTCGTCCTTCGCACGCGCGTAGTCGCCCTTGGCCTCGTAGGCCAGCGCGCGATGGGTGTAGGCGGAGATCAGCACGCTGTTCGGCGGCGTCATGATGTTGACCGGCGGCTTGTCCTTGGCAAGCCGGATCGCCTCGCTGCCGTCGGCAATGGCGCGATCGAGATCGTTCTTCGCGCGCCAGATCGCGGTGCGGTTGATCAGCGGCTGCGGCAGCGCCGGATCGAGCCGAATCGCCTGGTTGATGTCGGAGAGCGCGCCATCGAGATCGCCGAGCGCTCCCTTCGCGATGCCGCGGTTCTGGAACGAGAACGCCGATTTCGGATCGGCCTTGATCGACATGTCGTAGTCGGCGATCGCCTTGGCGTAGTCGCCCTTGCCGCGCCAGGCATTGCCGCGGTTGTGGAAGATGATGCCGCTTGGCGGGCCGAGCTTGAGCGCATCGTCGAAATCCGCGATCGCGATATCGTAGTCGCCCTTGTCGTAATAGGCCGAGCCCCGCATGTTGTAGACGGCCTGGCTCGGCTGCAGCCGGATCGCCTCAGTGGTATCGGCAATGACCCGGGCATAGTCGCCCTTCTTGTTCCAGCCCACCGCGCGCCAGAAATAGACGGTCGCGAGCTGCTCGCCCTTGAAAACCTTCAGCGCGATGATCTTGCTGCAGGCGTCGACCATCTGGTCCGCCGGCGTGGTCTCGGTGGTGCAGAGCGGCCCGAGCTGGCTGCGCGATTGGGCGGATGCGGGCGCCGACAACAGCGTTGCAGCGAGCAGGCAGAGCGCGACGAGCAGGCGGCGCATGGCAATGATCCCGGACCTGAGGAGAGGCGCTTGTTTGTTGCCCGGCGATGCGCCGGGGTTCATCGCTCTCGTCATCCCCAACATGGCGGGACGGGTGCTTTACTCCGGTATTCCCAGAGTGGGCAGAACTTGCTAAGAGACGGGTCCCAACTTTCCTGCCCACCTTCGTCCCACTCATGAAAAATGACGAAATCCTGAGCCAAATCACCGAGTTCTGCCGCAAGGCGGACATGGCGGAATCGACGTTTGGCCGGCGGGCAGTGAACGATGGGAAGCTCGTGCACCGGCTGCGCGAGGGCAAGCGCATCACCATCGACACGCTGGATCGGATCCAGGCCTATATCGCCGCGTCCACGACGGGCGGCCTGCCGCCGCCGCGAGGGCTCCAGGTGCCTCCGGAAAAGCGCGATCCGCGCGGCAATTTCCGCTTCTTCGAGAACCGGCAGAAGTACCTGCTGTTCGTCCACACCTGCAGCGAGAAGCGGGTCGTTGCGGAGCGCGTCGCGCTGGAACTGGCCAGCATCCATCCACGCCCCCCGGCATTGCGCATCTTCGATGCCGGTGTCGGCGATGGCACGGTGCTGGCGCGGGTGCTGCGCGCCACGCACGAACGCTACCCGCACATGCCGTTCTACGTGGCCGGCAAGGAGCTCAGCCCCGAGGATTTGCGGCTGACTCTGGAGAAGGTGCCGGACCGCATTTTCGAGCATCCGGCGTCGGTTTTCGTCTTCACCAACATGTTCTACTCGGAGGCGCCCTGGCTGACGCCGGCCTCGCCCGCGGCCGCGGCTGCCACTGTCTGGCACGAGGTCCCGCTGCGGGGCGCTTCATCGGGCGAATTCGAGCAGCAGATCGCCGAGTTGCGGCCGTTCCTGGAGCAGAACTGGCGCGCCGCGATCAGCCCGCGCACGGCGATGCCGCTATATGAGCGGCCGGTCGTGCTGGTGCTCTACCGCGAGGACCACCGGTTCCTGCTGGATTCGACCATTCCGCGGCCGGGGCAGACCGAGGCCAATTTCGACCTCGTCATCGCATCCCAGCCATACCGGGCGCTGTCCTCGGTCAATTTCCGGGCCAAGCGGATCATCGCACCGCTGGCCAAGGCCTTGCGCCCGGGCGGCCGCCTGATCGGTATTCACTCCCATGGTCACGATCCCGGCATGGAAATGATCCAGGCGATCTGGCCCGGAGAAAATCCTTTCTCGGTGAGCCGTCATGAGCTATTGCGCGCCGTTAAGTATGAGCTTGGATCGTTGGGCCGCGACTTAAATTTTAATGCTTACGCGGATAACCGTTCGATCTTCAGGTATGATATGGAAGCGCTGCCCAACGAGGTGACGGGTACCATCGGAACCTCGACGGCCTTTGCAGCGTGGAATGCGGCGGTGTATGTCGCTCAGATTGAGGACGACCGGTTGACAGATATGACTCAAAACGGCCGCACTCTGGATGCCGCCAGGGATGTGCTGCGAAAGTACAACGGGCTCTGGTTTCTCGACGAATCCTACGTCATCTCACGCCGGCGTGATTGACATAATCCAAGGGTAAACATCGCAAACTCCGCCTGAAGCGGCGGAACAAGGGGTTACTGATGCGCGCGTCCTATCTTTTCACCAGCGAGTCCGTGTCCGAAGGCCATCCGGACAAGGTCTGTGACCGGATTTCCGACGAAATCGTCGATCTGTTCTACCGGGAAGGGCCGAAGGCCGGCATCGACCCGTGGCAGATCCGCGCCGCCTGCGAGACGCTGGCCACCACCAACAAGGTGGTGATCGCGGGTGAGACCCGCGGTCCCGCATCCGTCACCAACGAGCAGATCGAAGGCGTCGTGCGCGCCGCGATCAAGGACATCGGCTACGAGCAGGACGGCTTCCACTGGGAGAAGGCCGACATCGAGATCCTGCTGCACCCGCAGTCGGCCGACATCGCGCAGGGCGTCGACGCGCTGCAGCCGGGCGAAGTCAAGGAAGAGGGCGCTGGCGACCAGGGCATCATGTTCGGTTACGCCACCAACGAGACGCCCGACCTGATGCCGGCGCCGATCTTCTACGCCCACAAGATCCTCCGTCTCATCTCCGAAGCCCGTCACTCCGGCAAGGAGAAGGTGCTCGGTCCGGACTCCAAGAGCCAGGTCACCGTGCAGTACGAGAACGGCAAGCCGGTCGGCGTGCGCGAGATCGTGGTGTCGCACCAGCATCTGGTCGAGGACATCTCGTCGAAGCAGATCCGCGACATCGTCGAGCCCTATGTGCGCGAGGCGCTGCCGAAGGACTGGATCACGCCGAAGACCATCTGGCACATCAACCCCACCGGCAAGTTCTACATCGGCGGTCCCGATGGCGACTCCGGCCTGACCGGCCGCAAGATCATCGTCGATACCTACGGCGGTGCGGCTCCGCATGGCGGCGGCGCGTTCTCCGGCAAGGATCCGACCAAGGTCGACCGCTCCGCGGCTTACGCTGCGCGCTACGTCGCCAAGAACATCGTCGCCGCCGGTCTTGCTGACCGCTGCACGCTGCAGCTCGCCTACGCCATCGGCGTGGCGCGTCCGCTGTCGATCTACATCGACACCCACGGCACCGGTAAGGTGTCGGAGGAGCAGCTCGAGAAGGCCGCGGCGAAGGCAATGGACCTGACCCCGCGCGGCATTCGCAGTCATCTCGATCTCAACCGCCCGATCTACGCGCGCACCTCGGCCTACGGCCATTTCGGCCGCACGCCCGACAACGAGGGCGGCTTCTCCTGGGAGAAGACCGATCTCGTCGAAGCGCTCAAGCGCGCTGTCTGATTTTTTGCATCATCCCGGGTTCGCTTGCGAACCCGGATCCTAAATCCTCACGTCGCGATTCCGGGGTACCTCTTTGAGGTGTCCCGGAATGCCCGTTCAACAACAGGACACTCGCAATGAACGCGAAGCCCGGCTTCACCGATTACATCGTCAAGGACATTTCGCTCGCCGATTTCGGCCGCAAGGAACTCTCGCTGGCCGAGACCGAGATGCCCGGCCTGATGGCCACCCGCGAAGAGTACGGCCCGAAGCAGCCGCTGAAGGGCGCGCGTATCGCAGGCTCGCTGCACATGACCATCCAGACCGGCGTGCTGATCGAGACGCTGGCAGCGCTCGGCGCTGACGTTCGCTGGGTCTCCTGCAACATCTATTCGACGCAGGACCACGCTGCGGCTGCGATCGCCGCCGCCGGCATTCCGGTGTTCGCGGTCAAGGGCGAGACGCTGACCGAATACTGGGACTACACCGCAAAACTGTTCGACTGGCACGGTGGCGGTCACCCGAACATGATCCTCGACGACGGCGGCGATGCCACCATGTATGTCCATCTCGGTCTGCGCGCCGAGAACGGCGACACCGCGTTCCTGGACAAGCCGGCCTCGGAAGAAGAGGAAGTCTTCTTCGCGCTTCTGAAGAAGCAGCTCAAGGAAAAGCCGAAGGGCTACTTCGCCGAGATCGCCAAGAGCATCAAGGGCGTCTCCGAAGAGACCACCACGGGCGTGCATCGTCTCTATGACATGCAGAAGGCGGGCACGCTGCTGTGGCCCGCCATCAACGTCAACGACAGCGTCACCAAGTCGAAGTTCGACAACCTCTATGGCTGCCGTGAATCGCTGGTCGACGGCATCCGCCGCGGCACCGACGTGATGATGTCGGGCAAGGTCGCGATGGTCGCGGGCTTCGGCGACGTCGGCAAGGGTTCGGCGGCATCGCTGCGCCAGGCCGGCTGCCGCGTGATGGTGTCGGAAGTCGATCCGATCTGCGCGCTGCAGGCGGCGATGGAAGGCTATGAGGTCGTGACGATGGAAGACGCCGCGCCCCGCGCCGACATCTTCGTCACCGCGACCGGCAACAAGGACATCATCACCATCGAGCACATGCGCGCGATGAAGGATCGCGCCATCGTCTGCAACATCGGCCACTTCGACAACGAGATCCAGATCGCGGGTCTGCGTAACCTGAAGTGGACCAACATCAAGCCGCAGGTCGACGAGATCGAATTCCCCGACAAGCACCGCATCATCATGCTGTCGGAAGGCCGCCTCGTGAACCTCGGCAACGCGATGGGCCATCCGTCCTTCGTGATGTCGGCGTCCTTCACCAACCAGACGCTGGCGCAGATCGAGCTGTTCGCCAACAACAAGGACGGCAAGTACAAGAAGGAAGTCTACGTGCTGCCGAAGTCGCTGGACGAGAAGGTCGCGCGCCTGCATCTCGCCAAGATCGGCGTCAAGCTCACCGAACTGCGCAAGGACCAGGCCGACTATATCGGCGTCAAGCAGGAAGGTCCGTACAAGAGCGACCACTACCGCTACTGATCCGCTGATCACATCGATCATCGACGCAAAGCCCCGGAGCGATCCGGGGCTTTGTTGTTTCGGCGCATGGAATTCAACTCGCTTTGCAGTTGCTACCCGGCCAATTGCCGATTGACGGCCAGCAGCGAGGGGCGGACTATCCCCGCCGGCGGAGGAAACCATGCAACAAGAACATTTCGACGTGCTGATCGTCGGTGCCGGGCTGTCCGGCATCGGCGCGGGCTACCACCTCCAGAACAAGTGCCCGAGCAAGAGCTACGTCATCCTGGAGGGGCGCGACTGCATCGGCGGCACCTGGGATCTGTTTCGCTATCCCGGCATCCGCTCCGACAGTGACATGTTCACGCTCGGTTATTCCTTCAAGCCGTGGACCGATCCGAAGGCGATCGCCGACGGGTCGCAGATCCTGAACTATGTGCGCGAGACCGCCGTCGAGAACGGCATCGAGAAGCACATCCGCTTCCGTCATCGCGTCAAGCGCGCGGCGTGGTCGACGCCGGAGGCGCGCTGGACCGTCGAGGTCGAGCGTACGGCAGGAGAGGGCGCGGCCGAGCTCGTGCGCTTCACCTGCAATTTCTTATTTCTGTGCTCGGGCTATTACAAATATGAGGCGGGCTATACGCCGGAGTTCAACGGCGCTGCGGATTTCGCCGGCCGCATCGTGCATCCGCAGAAATGGACCGAGGACATCGACTACGCAGGAAAGCGTGTCGTCGTGATCGGCTCGGGCGCCACGGCAGTGACGCTGGTGCCGGAGCTCGCCAAGACAGCGGCGCAGGTCACCATGCTGCAGCGCTCGCCGACTTACGTGGTGTCGCGCCCCGCGCAGGATCCCGTCGCCAACAAGCTCCGCCGCAATCTGCCGACACGGCTGGCCTATCACGTCATCCGCTGGCGCAATGTGATGTGGGGGATGTTCTTCTTCCAGCTCAGCCGGCGCCGGCCCGACAAGGTGAAGAACCTGATCCTCGGCGGCGTGCGGATGGCGCTCGGGCCGGACTACGACATCGCCACGCATTTCACGCCGCGCTACAACCCCTGGGACCAGCGGCTCTGCCTCGTGCCCGACGGCGATCTGTTCAAGGCGATCCGCGACAAGCGCGCCGCCGTGGTCACCAGTGAGATCGACAGCTTTACCCACGATGGCATCCGCCTGAAGGACGGCAGCGAGCTTGCCGCCGACATCATCGTGACGGCGACGGGCCTTGTGCTCCAGGTCGTCGGCGGCCTCGAGGTCAGCGTCGATGGCCGCGCCGTGGATTTCGGCAGCACGCTGACCTACAAGGGCATGATGTATGCCGACGTGCCGAACATGGCGGCGGCCTTCGGTTATACGAACGCGTCCTGGACGCTGAAATGCGATCTCACCTGCGAATATGTCTGCCGGCTCATCAACTACATGGACCGGCACAATTTCCGGCAAGCCGTGCCGCACAATGACGACCCCGAGATCACCGCGCAGCCGTCGCTCGATTTCACCTCGGGCTATGTGCAGCGCTCGGTCGCAAAAATGCCGAAGCAGGGCTCGAAGCAGCCGTGGCGGCTGTATCAGAACTACGCGTTGGACATCGTCTCCTTGCGCTTCGGTAAGATCGACGACGGCGTGATGCGATATTCCTGATCGCGCCGCCACTGTTGCTCCTAGGCCTTGCGCGCGGTGAGCGCGAGACCAAGGTCGATTGCGAGCGCCAGCACTACGGCGCCGCCGCCGAGAGCGAACAGGACCAGATAGTCGCCGCCGGTGTTCGCGTAGATCCAGGAGAAGCCGTAAGCGGCGGCGGCCTGGAACAGCGCAAAGCTGGTGGTGGCGTGGCTCCAGGTCGCGCGCTGCTGCTCGCTCGAATGCGGGACAAGCTCATGGATACGTCCGAGCACCAGCGGCACGATGCCCGGCGTGAAGCCGCCGACCACGATGCTCGACACGATCAGCGAAACCGGCGCGGTGCTGACGGTCGGGAGCAGCACGGCGGCCGCCTCGATCAGAAAGGCCGCACGCAAGGCAGGGCCGAATCCGGATCGATCTCCGAGATGGCCGGTGACAAGCGGGCCGACGATCGCGCCGAGGCCATACAGCACCCAATAGCCCGATCCCGCGGCAATGCCCTGGCCGAGGCCGCGCGCCACGAAATCGACGAGGAAAACCATGTGCGGCACCAGCGCGACGGCGTTGAGCCCATATTGGATCAACAGCGCACGGGCGGCCGTCGGCGTGTGATGCTGCTTCGCGTGGTGCGAAGATGGAGTGTCAGTCTTGGCCTCCTTAGGCCAGTTCCACCAACTCGCGAGCGTCAACACGGCCGAGAGCACGCCAAGGCCGTACCAGCTCTGCTGCAATCCCTGTTGCAGCAACAGCGGCACCAGCGTGCCGGATGCGGCGACACCGAGACCGACGCCGGCAAAGATCACCCCGCCGACAATGCCGCGCCGGGCGGGCAAGGTGTGCGGGAGAATCACGGACGCCGCCAGTACCATGATGATGCCGCCGGTAAGCCCTGACAGGAAACGCCAGGCGAAGAACCAGGTGAAGGACACCGGGGCGGAACTCGCGAGGAAGGAAAGTGTGGCGAGCAGCATCATCGCGCGCAGCGCGTTGACCGCGCCAATACGCGTCGCCACAGCTCGCGCCGCCAGAGCACCCGCGAGATAGCCGGCGAGGTTCGCAACACCGAGATAAACGACGTCGGATGCGCTGAACCATTTTGCGGCGATCAGGGCAGGGATCAGCGGTGTGTAGGAAAAGCGGGCGAGGCCAAGTCCGACCAGCGATGCGGACAAGCCCGCGAACGCATAGCGCCAAGTCTGCCGTGACGCTGAGCCCGGCCGCGGGTGCGGCCGGGCGTCGTGCTTGGTATCTGCGTTGACTTCAGCCATGTCATCCTCCTGCGCCGGCTCAATGGCCCGCGCTCTGGCCGCCGTCGACATGCAGGATCTCGCCGGTGACGAAGGAGGCACCTTCGAGGTAGAGCACGGCATCGACGATGTCGGACATCTCGCCCATGTGGCCGACCGGATGCATCGCGCCGAGCTGGGCGTGCGTCGCAACCGGGTGCATCGGCGACTTGATGATGCCGGGCGCAACCGCGTTCACGCGAATGCCGCGCCCGGCGTATTCGATCGCGAGCGACTTGGTCGCGGCGTTCAGCCCGCCCTTGCTCAGTGAGGCCAGCACCGAGGGAACGTTGGAGTTGGCCTGATCGGCCAGGGTGGTCGTGATCTGCACGACGTGGCCAGAACCCTGCTTCTCCATCTCGGCGATGGCGAGCTGCGTGATGTTGAAGAAGCCGGCAACGTTGGTGCCCATCACTGCCGCATAGTCCTCGGCGGTGTATTGCGTGAACGGCTTTGCGACGAAGATGCCGGCATTGTTGACCAGCGTGTCGACACGGCCGAAGCGGGCCACGGCCTGCGCAACCACGCGCTCCGCAGTCTTCCGGTCGGCGATGTCGCCGGGAACGGCGAGCACATCATCGTCGGCGGACGGCTTCACGGAGCGCGCGGTGGCGACGACGCGATAATTGCGATCGCGAAAACCCTGCACCAGGGCGGCGCCGATGCCCTGCGATGCACCGGTGATGATGGCAACCTTCTGCTCGATACCCATGACGGGCTCCTGTTGTTGATCCGTGCCAGCACTGACTGGCTTGGGCGTTGAGGTACGCCGCAGCGGCTCGACTGCGAATACACGTTGTCCGGCAGACACTGTTACTTGGCGCGAACGAATGCCGGATCGGCGCCCGGCGGCGGTTGTCGCGGCGAGGGCGAACGCCTAGCTTGTCACCGCAATTTGATGGGGCGGCGGGAAGGCATGGATCGTCTGGATGCGATGAAGGTGTTCGTCCTTGCGGTGGACGAGGGCAGCCTCGCCGCCGCAGGCCGCAAGCTCGGTCGCTCGCCGGCGGCGGTGAGCCGCGCCATCGCCTTCCTGGAGGAGCGGGTCGGCGCCGAGCTGTTGCACCGGACCACGCGGTCGATCAAGCTGAGCGAGGAAGGCGAGCGCTACGCCAGGGTCTGCCGCCGCGTCCTCACTGAGTTGGAAGAAGCCGACGACATCGCGGCCGGACCGCGCGCGGCGCCGCGTGGCCTGCTCACGATCACAGCCCCCGTGGTGTCTGGCGAGATGGTGCTGCGGCCGATCCTCGATGCATTTCTGGACGCCCATCCGACGGTGTCGGCAAAACTTCTGCTGTTCGATCGTGCGGTCAATCTGATCGAGGAGGGGATCGATATCGCACTTCGCATCGGTCCCCTGGCAGATTCGTCGATGGTGGCAACGCGGATCGGCGAGGTGCGCCGCCTGGTGGTTGCAGCCCCACGCTATCTCAAGCAGCACCCTCGCATCACCGAGCCCGGCGATCTTGCAAAGCACCAGATTGTGGCGATGGCCCATCTGCCAAATTCGTGGACTTTCACACCACAGGCAGGCTCATCGGTGCCGCGCACGGTCCAGTTCACGCCGCGGCTGGTCGTCAACAGCACCTATGCTGCGGTGGCATCCGCAGTCGCCGGGCGAGGTGTGGCGCGGATGTACTCATATCAAGTGGCCGAGCAGGTCGGGCGCGGTGAGCTGGCGATCGTCTTGGCCGGAGACGAGGATCCGGAAATGCCTACAAATCTGATCACTCCGCAGGGCCGGCTCTCGGTGCCGAAGGTACGCGCCTTCACCGACTTTGCTGTGCCGCGGCTCAAGAAGCATTTTGCGCAGCTCAAGAAGAGCCTTGAGACCCGCTAGACGTTGAGGACGCGTCGCGGCAATGCGTTGTTTTGCGTATACGGCCATCGGGCGGAATCGGCCATGATTCCGAGACGGTTAACGCCGGATTAACGGATGAGTCCTAGCCTGTCTCGGCCGGGGTTACTCGCAAGGCCGAGGTGAGCCCAATGGAAGCCCAGAAGATTGCGGTCGACGCCGTTGTCGCGTTGACCGATTGCGACCGCGACGCCGTCATCGCGTTTATCCGCCGGCTCTATCTCGCTGGCGTCACGGACCCCAAGCGTCTGACCTTCAAGGGTCTTCAGGCGCTGTCGCGGGCGTGAATCGGGCTGTTTCGGTCCGTCTCGGCCCAAGTTCCATCCCCGCGCTCTCCCCGGATTGACCGCAACCCACCGGCGAATATCTTGCCGCTTGGGCCCGACGGGGGTAGATCACGTCCCCGGTTGGGTCACTCGGGACTTGGGGAAATGCTAAAGCAGCTTTTTGCACCGCAACTCGTCATTTTGTATGTGCTTGCGGCCTCGACGATTTACGTTCACTTCCGCGGCAAGCAGCGGCTGCGCATTGCGCGCCAGCTCGGCGATCACTCGACCTATCTCGCTCCCTACAACGTGCTGATGTATGCGGGCTCGGCCGTGCCGAACAAGCCCGTCATCGCCATCGAGCAGTTTCCGGAACTCAAGCCGCTCAGCGAGAACTGGGAGACCATCCGCGACGAGGCCGTCCGCCTGTTCGACGAAGGTTTTATCCGCGCGGCAGCGAAGAACAATGATTGGGGCTTCTACTCGTTCTTCAAGAGCGGCTGGAAACGCTTTTACCTGAAATGGTACGACGACTTCCTGCCTTCGGCGAGCACGCTGTGCCCGAAGACGGTGGATCTGCTCAAGTCGATCCCGAGTGTACACGGCGCGATGTTCGCGATGCTGCCGCCGGGCGGCAAGCTCGGTGCGCATCGGGATCCCTTCGCCGGCTCGCTACGCTACCACCTCGGCCTGGTGACGCCGAATTCGAACAAGTGCCGCATCCTGGTCGACGGGGTCGAATGCGTCTGGCGTGACGGCGAGGCCTTCATGTTCGACGAGACTTTCATTCACAGCGCGGAGAATGCGACCGACGTCAATCGCATCATCCTGTTCTGCGACGTCGAGCGTCCGATGAAGTACGGCTTCATGACCGCGATCAACCGCTGGGTCAGCCATCACATCGTCAAGGCGTCGGCAACCCAGAACGTCGACGGGGAGAGCGTCGGCGTGCTCAACAAGGTGTTCGGCAAGCTCTACGAAATCCATCTCGGCAGCCGCAAGGTCAAGGAGTGGAACCGCAACGTCTACTACACGTTGAAATACTCGCTGACGGCGCTGGTTCTAGGCCTGATCGTGTTTTCGGCGTTGAGATAGTCGGCGAACGATGGCTTCCTTGCCACTTGCGAACACCGAGACCGTGCAGTTCTTCCGCGAGTGGCTGGAGACCTTCGCGGGGTATGTCCGTGAAGTCGATTATGCCTCGGCGCGGCCGCTGTTCCATCCGGATGTGCTGGCCTTCGGGACGCATAACGATGTCATCCCGGGCCTTGATCAGTGGGTCTCGTCCCAGTGGAACAACGTCTGGCCGAAGACGACCGATTTTCGGTTCGTGCTCGAGCAGGCCTCGATCCTGGCATCCCACGACGGCACGATGACGACGGTGATCGCGCCCTGGACCAGCACGGGCTATCATCCCGATGGCAGCGCGTTTCCACGGCCGGGGCGGGCGACGATGGTGTTTTCGAGGAGTGCCGATGGCTGGCTGTGCGTGCATTCGCACATGTCGCTCAATCGTGGCGTCCCGCAGACGAGCCACGCCAATCGACCGGTGAAGGCCTGGTAGAGCGATCGGAAATGAAAAGGCCCCGAACGATGTCCGGGGCCTTTTGATTGCGAGGTGTTGTGCAGCCTATTCCGGTTGCCCGATGCTCACCTTCAGCGTGCCGACGCCGTCGACGCCGCATTCGAGCTTGTCGCCGGGCTGGAGCTGCGACACGCCGGCCGGCGTCCCCGTCATGATGATGTCGCCGGCGGCGAGCTTCACCTGCTGCGAGAGCTGCCAGATCGTCTCCGGCACATTCCAGATCATCTGCTCGAGGTCGCCCGTCTGCGCTTCCTTGCCGTTGACCGTGAGCCAGATCTTGCCCTTGGAGGGATGGCCGATCTTCGAGGCCGGCTGCAAGGCGGAGGCGGGCGCCGAGCCGTCGAACGACTTGCCGATCTCCCACGGACGCTCCTTCTTGCGCGAGGCGATCTGGAGGTCACGGCGGGTGAGGTCGATGCCGACGGCGTAGCCGTAGACGTGGTCGAGCGCCTTGTCGGCGGGAATGTTGAGGCCGCCGCTCTTGAGCGCGACGATCAGCTCGACCTCGTGATGCAGATCCTTGGTCAGCGGCGGATAGGGAATCGTGGCGCCATCGGGCACCAGCATGTCGGCATGCTTGGCGAAGAAGAACGGCGGCGCGCGCTCGTCATTGCCCATCTCGCGGATGTGCTCGAGATAGTTGCGGCCGACGCACCAGATGCGGCGCACCGGATAACGGCCGGCTTCACCGACGACGGGAAGCGAAGCCTGGGGCGGAAGCGGGATGACGTAGGAGGCGGCGTTCATGAAGCGATCTCGCTGCTCTTGGGGTGGAGGGAACTCTATGCGGTGGCGCTGATCGGCGCCAGAGCGCCGGTGTCGTAGTGCTGCAGTCGGAAGAACGAGGCGTAGCGGCCCGAGCGGCGCAGCAGTTCGTCATGCCGGCCATGCTCGACGATCTCGCCGCCCTCGACCACCAGGATCGCGTCGGCGTGCATGATGGTGTGCAGGCGGTGCGCGATCACGATGGTGGTGCGGTTCTGGCAGAGATGCTCGATCGCCTCCTGCACTTGCCGCTCGGACTCGGAATCGAGTGCGGCGGTGGCCTCGTCCAGCAGGATGATCGGCGCGTCCTTGAGCAGCGCCCGCGCCACCGCGATGCGCTGGCGCTGGCCGCCCGACACTTGCGTGCCGTGCTCGCCGACCGGCGTGTCGTAGCCGAGCGGGAAGCTCATGATGAAATCATGCGCGCAGGCCGCTTTGGCCGCATCGACGATCTCGTTCTCGCTCGCGCCCGGTTTGCCGAAGGCGATGTTGTTGCGGATGGTGTCGCGGAACAGATAGACGTCCTGGCCGACATAGGCGGTCTGTGCCCGCAGCGACTTTCGCGAGACTGCCCCGATCGACTGGCCGTCGATCACGATGTCGCCTTGCGTCACCTCGTAGAACCGCAACAGCAGCGCCAGCACGGTCGACTTGCCGCCGCCGGAGGGGCCGACCAGCGCGGTGACCTTGCCGGGCTCGGCGACGAAACTCATGCGGTTGAGCACGATCTCATTGGCGCGATAGGAGAAGCTGATATCGCGCAGCTCGATCCGCGCGTCGGAGAGTCTCAGCGCCGGCTTGTCGTCGTCGGAATGCTCGCTGGCCGGGCTGTCGACGACTTCGAGCAGCATGCGCGCGCCGACGAGCTGGCTGTTGAGGTCGATGTTGAGCCGCGCCAGCCGCTTGGCCGGCTCGGTCGCCATCAGGAAGGCGGTCATGAAGGAGAAGAACGCGCCGGGCGTGGCGTTGAGCGCGACCACGCTGTAGCCGCCATAGAGCAGGCAGCCGGCGACCGCGAAGCCGCCGAGCATCTCCATCAGCGGATTGGAACGGTTGGCGACGCGGGCCATCTTGTTGGCGTTGCGCTCGACGATCGCGATGTTCTCGTCGATGCGGCTCCGCATGGTGTCTTCGAGCGTGAACGCCTTCACCGTGCGGATGCCCTGCAGCGATTCCTGCATCGTCTCCATGATGTCGGCGGTGCCGGTGAACTGGTTGTAGGCGAGGCCCTTGATGCGCTTGACCAGCTTGCGCAGCACCAGCATCGCCGGCGGCACCGCGACGAGGCCGATCAGCGACATCAGCGGATCCTGCCACACCATCACGCCGATCATGGCGAGCAGCATCATGAGATCGCGCCCGATGGCGTTGACCAGCATGTTGAGCACGTCGGTGATCGACTTGGCGCCGGCGGTCAGCCGCGCCAAAAATTCGGACGAATGCCGCTCCGAAAAGAAGCCGACGCTTTCGCGCATCAGCTTGGCGAACAGCTGGCGCTGGTTGGTGGCGAGGATCGCGTTACTGATCTTGGTCAGGATCACCATGTGGCCGTAGGTCGCTACGCCCTTGATGAAGAGCAGGATCACCGTGATGCCCGAGAACATCGCGATGCCCGGGATGTTCTTGTCGACATAGGCCTGGTTGATGACCTGGCCGAGCACGTAGGTCGCGCCTGCGGTCGCGCCCGCGGCGGTCGCCATCAGCGCAAAGGCGACGAGGTAGCGCCGCCAGTAGACGATCCCCTGTTCCGTGACCAGGCGGCGGATGAGGACCATTGCCTCATAGGGATCGTCGGTGATTTTCTTTGGAAACTGGGCCATCCGTAGTCCATTGACGGCCAAGGCGAAAAGCCTGCCCGCGCGTCAGGGATCGAATGGCCTCTGTGCCCGCTAAAGCGGGGCTTTTCAAGCCCAATTAAGGGCTTGCGCCTGGATGGAATCTAGGCCGAGACGGCGTGGCGGAGCTCGCCGTGGCGCTCGCGGAACAGCTTGTCCTCCCAAGCCAGCGCGTGGGCCGCGATGGTCTCGAGGTCGTCATATTGCGGCTTCCAGTCGAGCAGGCCGCGGATGCGGCTGGTGTCGGCGACCATGGTCATGATGTCGCCGGGCCGGCGCGGGGCGTATTGCACGGCGAAGCTGCGGCCCGAGACCCGGCGCACGGCGTCGATGGTTTCGAGCACCGAATAGCCGCGGCCATAGCCGCAGTTCAGCGTCGTCGAGGCGCCGCCATTGCGCAAATAAGCCAGCGCCGAGCGATGCGCCTGCGAAAGATCCGTGACGTGGATGAAGTCGCGGATGCAGCTGCCGTCCTGGGTTGGGTAGTCGGTGCCGAACACGTCGATCTTGGCGCGCTGGCCGGTCGCGGCTTCCACCGCGATCTTGAGCAGATGCGTGGCGCCGGCGGTTGCAAGGCCAATGCGGGCCTGCGGATCGGCGCCGGCGACGTTGAAGTAGCGCAGCACGACGTACTGCATGCCGTAGGCAGCGGCGACGTCGTGCAGCATGATCTCGGTCATCAGCTTCGACGAGCCGTAGGGCGACAGCGGCCGCGTCGGCGCGTGCTCGGGCACCGGCACCTGGTCCGGATTGCCGTAGACGGCGGCGGTCGAGGAGAAGATGAAGCGGTTGATGCCGCGCTTCACCGCGACGTTGAGCAGATTGCGCGCGGTCATGAAATTGTTGCGGTAGTAGCCGAGCGGATCGCGCATCGACTCCGGCACGACCACCGAGCCTGCGAAATGGATGATGCTCTCGATGTTGTGCTGGGCGATCACGCCCTCGAGCAAATTCTCGTCGCCGGCGTCGCCAATGAACAGCGGCACGCCTTCCGGCAAGTAAGCGGAGAAACCGGTGGAGAGATCGTCGATCACGACGACGTCCTCGCCGGCTTCCGCCAGCGCGAGGACCGTGTGACTTCCAATATAGCCGGCGCCGCCGGTGACTAGCACAGTCATGATCTCACCCGTCTTCGATCAACGCACCAAGTTAACGTTTGCGCGGTGAAGAGGGAGTTTCGGCAGCCCTGAACTGGTCACTATGCTTAATGTTGCGTATAGGACTTTGCGAAACGGAGCATGACGTGGCGAATTCCCCGGGCGATCTGCAAGTGATCGTGCCAAATCTGCACAGGCGCTATTCCGGGGTCACCGCGACCAATCGGATGGTGGCGCCGCGGCTGGCAAAACTCTATCGCGCCGCATGGTTCGGATCGGACGCGCCGGTGGGGATTTCGCGGCTTGATGTCGCCGATGTCCTGAAACTATGGCGTCGCAAGTCGCCGTTGATATGGCATGCGCGCCGCAACAACGAGATGATCGCAGGCGTCCTGCTGCGCGCGCTCGGCTGGCCGCTCAAGCTGGTGTTCACCTCGGCGGCGCAGCGACATCACAGCTGGATCACGCGCTGGCTGATCCGGCAGATGGACGCGATCATCGCGACGTCGGACATCTCGGCCTCGTTCCTCAAAGTGCAATCGACCGTGATCCCGCACGGCGTCGATACCGATGTCTATGCGCCGCCGACTGATCGCGCCGCCGCGTTTGCGGAAGCCGCGCTGCCGGGTCGTTATGCCATCGGTTGCTTCGGCCGCGTGCGCGCGCAGAAGGGCACCGATGTGTTCGTCGATGCGATGTGCCTATTGCTGCCGCGCTATCCGGATTTCACTGCCGTGATCGTCGGACAAGTCACGGCCAAACAGACGCCCTTCGCGAACGATCTGAAGAAGCGCATTGAAGCGGCGGGCCTGCAAGCGCGCATCGTCATCACCGGCGAATTGCCGATCGACGAGGTGCAGCGCTGGTATCAGCGGTTGACGATCTACGCCTTCACTTCGCGCAACGAAGGTTTTGGCCTGACCCTGATCGAGGCGATGGCGGTCGGCAGTGCGCTCGTAGCTGCGCGCGCCGGTGCGGCCGAACTCGTGGTCGAGGATGGCGTGAGCGGCGTGCTGATCCCGACCGGTGATGCGCAAGCGCTGGCGGCGGCGCTCGAGCCGCTGATGCGCGATGTGGCTGTAGCGACCGCGATGGGCGAGCGCGGCCGCGAGCGCGTGCTCGAAAAATTCAGTCTTGATGCCGAGGCGGCGCGGATCGGAGAGGTCTATCGGCCGCTGCTCTGAGTGAGTGCTGTCGCGACCGCAGATCGGAGCTCAGACTGAACGGCGCGCATGGTCTGCGATGCTGCCTGGTTACAGGTGTTTTGCCCGACGAGTCAAATAAAATTCTAAAAATCAGCATTTGCATGGCGCGCGTCGGTAAGCCGTTGATTTCGCTGCCGCGGGCTACTGTGCATGGGGTTGTTTTTGCCTTTTCAGAGCGCCCGCCCGATCTGCGCAATCACCCCCGCCACGAACGCATCGAAATCGCCGCCTGGAAAGAGGAAGCCCGGCAGTCTGAGCGCTTGGCCGGCCTCGATGTCCCGGGCTTGGTCTCCGATCACAAAACTGCCGTCGAGCTGCACGGGCCAGTGCCGGACGAGGTCGCGCAACATGCCGGGCGCGGGCTTGCGCCAATCATGCTCCCCGATGTAGCCGGCGACCGTTCCTTGCGGATGATACGGACAGAAGCGGATGTCATCGATACGCGCGTTTTCGCGGGCGAGCTCGTCGCGCATCCAGCCGTGTAGTGTGTTCACATCGGCTTCGGTGAAGAGGCCACGCGCGACGCCGGACTGGTTGGTGAAGACGAACACAAAATAGCCGGCCTCGTTGAGACGGCGAATGGCGCTTGCGACATTGGGCATCCAGCGGATGCGGTCTCGCGTACCGATATAGCCATCGTCATGGTTGATGACGCCGTCGCGATCGAGGAATGCGGCGGGCTTCGCCGCGCGGCCGTCAGACATTTGCAAGTCAGCCATTTGAAAGTCCCTGCGTCCTGGCCAGCACGTCTCTTGCGATCTCGACCACATCCTGCGCCGCGATGTCACGCATGCAGCGGTGGTCGTTCATCTTGCAGATCGTGCTCTGGCAGGGCTGGCAGGCGAGCACGCTCTTTGTCTGCACCACGGTCGCGGCGAGGCCGTTGAGGGGCGCCCAGAGATAGGGGCTGGTCGGGCCGAAGATGCCCATGGTGGGCGTGCCCAGCGCTGCCGCGATATGCATCAGGCCTGAATCGTTTGAGATCGCGACGCCGGCCGCGGCCATGGCGAGGACGCCGTCGCGCAGATCGTTGCCGGTGAGGTCCCGCACGCCCGGGCCACCGGCTGCGACGATCTCCTGGGCGAGGGCTTTTTCGGCGGGGCCGCCGACCACCCAGACCTCCAGCCCGCGCTCGACCAGCAGGCGGGCGGCCTCCGGATAATAGGTCCAGCGTTTTGACGCCCCGACCGAGCCGGGGGCGAGCGCGACGGCGGCCCCGGCGCTGAGGCCGTTGGCCTGCCGCCAGCTGGCGATCTCGTCGGCCGGCACCCGCAATTGCGGCACCGGCCATTCCGGCGGCAGGGGCGCGCCGTCGGGCTGGGCCAGGGCGGCGTTCTTGTCGATGAAGCGGGGCAGCTTCTTCTCGCCCCAGCGCCAGCGGTTGAGCAGGCCGAACCGGAATTCGCCGACGAAGCCAACCCGCTCGGGGATGCCGGCCAGCGCGGGCGCAATGGCCGCCTTCCAGGTTCGCGGCAGCACCAGGGCGGTGCCGTAGTTCCGCTCGCGCAGGAGCTGGGCCAGGCCGAGCTGGCGGCCCACGGCGAGACGGCTGCGGGGCAGGTCCCAGACCAGCCCCGCGCGCACGCCGGGCATGTAATCGACCAGGGGAGCGCACAGCGACGTGGTCAGGAGATCGACCGGCCGATTCGGCCATCGCTCGTTCAGCACCCGGACAACGCTGTGATTCCGGACGAAATCGCCGATCCACATATAGGGGACGATCAGGATCGGGCTGGTGTCGCCCCGATCCTCATTTCCGCCAAATTGCGAATCTTTGTTCATTCGTTAATTGCGCCGCGGGTGCTCTGATGTGGCGGTTCGGTTAGCCGCTCCGGGCCGGCAGGTAAAGCCGGCAGAGGCGCGAGTCCAAAAGCGTCTGCCCAAAATGCTTACACTTTGGCAGATGATGCGCTACGGCAGGTATCGGGGCCGCGAAAATCGGGCAGGGTGATTGGAATGTTGCTGGTGACCGGCGGGGCCGGTTTTATCGGATCGAACGTGGTCGCGGCGCTGAACGATTCTGGCCGCAGCGACGTCGTGGTCTGCGATCACCTCGGCAGCGACGGCAAGTGGCGCAATCTCGCCAAGCGGCAGCTTGTGGATATCGTTCCTCCGGCCGAACTGCCTGGCTGGCTCAGGGGTCGAAAGCTCGACGCCGTGATCCATCTTGGGGCAATTTCCGAGACCACCGCGACCGACGGCGATCTCGTGATCGAGACCAATTTCCGTTTCTCGATGCGCCTGCTCGACTGGTGCACGGCCAGCGCGGTGCCGCTGATCTACGCCTCGTCGGCTGCGACCTATGGCGACGGCGCGGAAGGTTTTGACGACGATGCCGCGCTGCCGGCACTGAAGAAGCTGCGGCCGATGAATCTCTACGGCTGGAGCAAGCAGCTGTTCGATCTCGCGGTTGCCGAGCGCGCAGCGAACGGCGATCCGCTGCCGCCGCAATGGGCGGGCCTGAAATTCTTCAACGTGTTCGGCCCGAACGAGTACCACAAGGGCACGATGATGAGCGTGCTGGCGCGCCGCTTCGACGACGTCAAGGCGGGGCGCGTCGTGCAGCTGTTCAAATCGCATCGCGACGGCATCGCCGACGGCGACCAGCGCCGCGATTTCATCTATGTCGACGACGTCGTGCGCGTGATCCTGTGGCTGCTGGCGACGCCTGCGGTTTCCGGGCTGTTCAATGTCGGCACCGGCAAGGCGCGCAGCTTCAAGGAGCTGATGCTGGCTGCCTATGCCGCGCTCGGCACCAGGCCCAACATCGATTTTGTCGACATGCCCGAGCAGATCCGCGGCAGCTATCAATATTTCACCGAGAGCAAGGTCGATCGTCTCCACCGCGCCGGTTACGACGGCGGCTTCACGACGCTCGAGGACGCGGTGAAGGCCTATGTCGCCGATTATCTCGACCGGCCCGATCGCTTCCGTTAAGGCCTATTGACCATGCCGACGCCCATTCTCGATTTCGATGCCCTCGCGCAAGCCATCAGCGGCCGCACGGTGCTCTGCATCGGCGACATCATGCTGGACGAGTTCGTCTATGGCGAGGTGTCGCGGATTTCGCCGGAGGCGCCGACGCCCGTCATCGTGGCCCAGCGCAGCGAGATCCATATCGGCGGAGCCGGCAACGTCGCGCGCAATATCGCTTCGCTCGGGGCGCGCTGCGTCTTCGTCGGTCTCGTCGGCGAGGACGATGCAGGGGCTCGGCTCAAGGCCGCGCTGGCGGACTACGTTGGTATCGAGAGCGCGCTGGTGTGCGACCCGTCGCGGCCGACCACGCGAAAAGTCCGCTTCGTCTCCGAGCATTTCTCCACGCATATGCTGCGCGCGGATTGGGAGCAGGCGCAGCCCGCCTCCGATGGAATCGAGATGAAGTTGATCGAGGCGATCGTGCCGCAGATCGCGCGCGCCGATATCGTGCTGCTGTCCGACTACGCCAAGGGCGTGCTGACCGCGCGCGTGATCCGCCACACCATCGACGCCGCGCGAAAACTCGGTAAGCCCGTGATCGTCGATCCCAAGAGCCTGAACTGGGCGATCTATCGCGGCGTCACGTTGCTCACGCCCAACCGCAAGGAATTCTCGGAGGCCACCCGCAGCCGCGCCGACACGCCGCAGAGCATCGTCGATGCCTCAGAGGACGTGATGCGGCTGGCCGATTGCGAGGCGCTCCTGGTCACCCAGGGCGAGCACGGCATGACGCTGGTGCCGCGCAAGGGTGAGGCCGTCCATGTTCCGGCTGTCCCGGCGAAGGTGCGCGACGTCTCCGGCGCCGGCGACACCGTGGCCGCCGCGCTCGCGGTCTCGCTCGCGGCGGGCGCGGACTGGGATACGGCGCTGCGCATGGCGAGCGCGGCTGCCGCCGTCGCCGTCGGCAAGAAAGGCACCGCCAGCGTAAGCGTGGCCGAGCTGCGGCGAAAGATCCTGCCGCACGCCACTCTCGCGGCCGAGGAGAAGGTCGTGAGCGCGCCGGATGCGCTCGAGGCCCGGCTCGCCGAATGGCGCGGGGAGGGCTTGCGGGTCGGCTTCACCAATGGCTGCTTCGACATCCTGCATCCCGGCCATGTCAAGGTGCTGACCGCGGCGCGCGCCGCCTGCGACCGCTTGATCGTCGGCCTCAACAGCGACGCCTCGGTGCGGCGGCTGAAGGGCGCGGATCGCCCGGTCCAGGACGAGCGTTCGCGTGCCGAGGTGCTGGCGGCGCTCGAAGCCGTCGATCTCGTCGTGATCTTCGAGGAGGATACGCCGATTGACCTGATCACCCGGATTAAGCCGAGCGCGCTGGTAAAGGGCGGCGACTACACCCGCGAGCAGGTGGTTGGCCATGACGTGGTCGAGGCCGCGGGCGGAACGGTCGTGCTGGTCGACATTCTCAAGGGTTTCAGCACGACGGCGTTGGTTCATCGTGCGCGCGGAGAGACGAAGTGACGGAGCTTGCGCGGGATTGGATGTGGGGGACGACGCTGCGGCGGCTGCGCAGTCCGGCGGCATGGTCCGAGACGGTCGACCTGTTTGCCATCCTGACCGCGGCCTCGCTGCCGTGGTCGACGTCGCTCGCGGCCATCTTCAACGTCGCGATGCTCATTTGCATGGTGCCGTTTCTCGACGTCAGGGATTTCCTGCAGTCGCTGAAGCGGCCGGTGTGCGCGCTGCCGATCGCGTTGTTCCTGCTCGCGCTGGTCGGCACGCTGTGGTCGGGGGCGCCCTGGGGCGCGCGGCTCTACGCCGTGAACCCGACGACGAAGCTGCTCGTGCTCCCGGTCCTAATCTATCATTTCGAACGCTCCTCGCGCGGGCACCTCGTGTTTATCGCGTTTCTGGTTTCCTGCGCGCTGCTGTCGGTGATGTCCTGGTTGGTGTTTTTCCATCCCGCGCTCTCGCTGAAGCCCGAGGAGCCCGGCTCGCACGGCATCTTCGTGAAGAACTATATCGACCAGAGTCAGGAGTTCACGCTGTGTGCGGTCGCGCTCGCGTTTCCGATTGTGAAGCTGCTGCAGCAGAACAGGGTCTGGCTGGCCGCGCTGCTGGCGGCGGCCGCGCTCAGCTTCTTCGTCAACATGGCCTTTGTTGTGATCTCGCGTACCGCACTCGTGACCGTACCGATCATGCTGGCGGTCTTCGGGCTGCTGCATTTGAAGGGGCGCAGCGTCCTGATCATCTCCGCGGCACTTGTGGCCCTCGCTGCGCTGACATGGAAGACCTCGTCGATGCTGCACACGACGATCGAGACATTCTCCGTGCAGTACGAGCAGTACAGGGACCAGGGCATCCCGACATCGATCGGACTTCGGCTCGAGTTCTGGCGCAAATCGCTGGGTTTCTTCGCCGAGGCGCCGATCGTTGGTCATGGAACTGGCTCGACGCGCGGCCTGTTCGAGCAGGCTGCGACCGGTGGACCCTACAAGGCCTCAAACGAGGTGATCGGCAATCCCCACAACCAGACGCTGAACGTGGCCGTACAATGGGGCGTTGTCGGCATTATCATCCTTTATGCGATGTGGGCGGTGCATCTCCTCCTGTTCCGCGGCGACGCGCTCGCCAGCTGGATCGGGTTGCTGGTCGTTGTCCAAAACGTATTCACCTCACTGTTCAATTCCCATCTTTTCGACTTCCATGAAGGGTGGATGTACGTGCTCGGTGTCGGCGTAGCCGGCGGTATGTTGCTCAATTCGCGCCGGAACGGCCGGAGCCCGGGAGAAGCCCGCGGTTGAGAATCGGGGTGCTGGCAAGTCCCGGCGAGATGCGCTATCAGCGCAATCAGGCTGTATGCAGCACTGGAGATATTCGGCCGGATATGACGCGTCTTTCGCATCTTACCTTGCGCAATTTCCTGATCGCGCTGCACGACCTGGTGGCGACAGCTGCGGCCCTGTTCGTTGCATTCTATCTGCGCTTCGAGGGGGGCGAGGGCTTCATGGCCCGCTTGCCGCTCCTGCTGCAAATCTTGCCCTATTTCCTTGCCTTCAGTGTGGTCGTATTCTACGTCTTCAACCTGACGACGACGAAGTGGCGCTTCATCTCGCTGCCCGATGCCCTGAACATCATCCGGGTCGCCACGGTGCTCACCGTTGCCCTTCTCGTGCTCGACTACATCTTCGTCGCTCCGAACGTGCATGGCACCTTCTTTCTTGGCAAGATTACCATCGTTCTTTACTGGTTCCTGGAAATTTCCGCGCTGAGTGCTCTGCGGCTGGCCTATCGGTATTTCCGCTATACCCGTGTGATGCATCATGTCAGGACGGAAAATGCCGCGCCGACGCTCCTGATCGGGCGCGCCGCCGATGCGGAGGTCGTGCTCCGCGGCATCGAGAGCGGCGCCATCAAGCATCTGAGGCCGGTCGGGGTGCTGTCACCGTCCCGCTCCGATCTGGGCCAGCTTATCCGCAACGTGCCGGTCGTCGGCGCGATCGACGAAATCGAGGACGTCATCGCCAGTTTTGCGAAGCGCAATAAATCGATTGCCCGGGTGGTGATGACGCCGTCCGCCTTCGAGCCGGATTCGCATCCCGAATCCGTGCTAATGCGGTCGCGCCGGCTTGGCCTGATCGTCAGCCGCCTGCCGTCGCTCGAGCAGGGGGATATGCCGCGGCTCACCTCTGTTGCCGTTGAGGACCTGCTGTTACGGCCGACTGAGACGATTGACTATGCGCGTCTCGAGGCCCTGATCAAAGGCAAGAGCGTCATCGTCACCGGCGGTGGCGGCTCGATCGGCTCGGAGATCTGCGAGCGTGTGATTGCGTTCGGTTCGGCGCGCCTCCTGATCATCGAGAACTCGGAGCCAGCCCTTTATGCGGTCACCGAGGCGCTCGCCGCGCGCGGTTCCGGCGCCGAGATCGAAGGCCGGATCGCCGATATCCGCGATCGCGAGCGGATCACGCGCCTGATGACGCAGTTCAAGCCGGACATCGTGTTCCATGCCGCCGCCCTCAAGCACGTTCCGATCCTGGAGCGGGACTGGAGCGAGGGCGTCAAAACCAACATCTTCGGTTCGATCAACGTAGCCGATGCCGCGCTCGCCGCGGGCGCCGAGGCCATGGTGATGATCTCGACTGACAAGGCAATCGAGCCAGTCTCGATGCTGGGTCTGACCAAGCGTTTCGCGGAAATGTATTGCCAAGCGCTCGACCACGACCTGGTGACGCAGGCCGGCGGCAGCAAGCCGGCGATGCGCTTCATCTCGGTCCGGTTCGGCAACGTGCTGGCGTCGAACGGGTCGGTCGTACCGAAGTTCAAGGCGCAGATCGAGGCCGGCGGTCCGGTGACGGTGACGCATCCCGACATGGTCCGCTATTTCATGACCATCCGTGAGGCCTGCGATCTCGTCATCACTTCCGCCACCCACGCGCTCGGCGCCAAGCGTTTCGACGTTTCGGTCTATGTGCTGAACATGGGCCAGCCGGTGAAGATCGTCGATCTGGCGGAGCGGATGATCCGGCTCTCGGGTTTGCAGCCCGGCCACGACATCGAGATCGTGTTCAGCGGCATGAGGCCGGGCGAGCGGCTGAACGAGATTCTGTTCGCCTCCGAGGAGCCGACCGTCGATATCGGGGTCGTAGGCGTCATGGCGGCGAAGCCAAACGAGCCGCCGATGCAGACGCTGCGTAAATGGATCTCTGCGCTCGAGCTTGCCATCGCGCGTGACGATCGCGCCACCATCAGGACCATCCTGAAGGATGCCGTTCCGGAATTCGGGTCGACTGCGGCCTGACCATGCAGTCTCGAGGCAAGATCGTCGTCGCAAGCCAGCATTATCCTCCGGATCCGAGCACGACCGCGGCGATCATGGCTGAGATCGCCTGCCGCCTTGCCGGGGAACATGAGGTCGTCGTGCTGTCGGGCTCGCCCGGCCCACTGCCGGCTTCGCAGACCGGTCCCGGCAAGCCGCGCGTCGTCGCCGTCAAGAATCGGATGGCAGGAAAGGCGGCGCTGGTCCAGCGCGGTCTGTCCGAGTTGCAGTTCGTGCTGCGCATCTTCATCGCGTTGTTGCTGCGACTTCGGCGCGGCGACGTTGTGCTCACCGTCACAGCGCCTTTTATGCTGCCTTACACGGTGGCCGCAGCGGCGTGGCTGAAGGGCGCGCGCTCGGCGCTGATCATGCACGACCTCTTTCCCGACGTGCTGGTGATGGCCGGCCTAATAAAGCCGCGCTCGGTCGTGGCAGGCGTGATGCGCGCAGCCAACAGCCTGATGTTCCGCGCGCTTGACGCCGTCATTACCATCGGCCGCGATGCTGAGCGGCCGCTGCTCCGCTACTCGGGGATGAAACGGAACAAGATTCGCTTCATCCCGAACTGGGCGACGCTCGTACCCGCGGCGCGGCCGGCGACATCGGATAATCCGTTCCGCAAGACGCTTCCTGGGCGCTTCATCGTCGGCCTGTCGGGCAATCTCGGGTTCACCCACGATCCGGAGATCGTGTTCGCGGCCGCGCGCTTGCTCAAAGACGAGGCAGACATTCACTTCTTGCTCTCCGGCTGGGGCATCGGCTTCGATCGGCTGAAGCAGCTACAGGAGGGCGCCAGCCTACCCAACGTCTCCTTCGTGGCGCGGGTGGAGGACGCCGAGCTCGAATCGTTTCTGACCGCGGCCGACCTCTGGATCATCCCGTACCGGAAAAACGTGGCCGGGGTCTCGGTTCCGAGCCGCTTCTATAATCTGCTGGCGGTCGGCCGTCCGGTCGTGCTGGTCTCGGAGCCCCAGGCCGAGGCTGCCTTGACGGTGGTCGAGAACGGGCTTGGCTGGGTTGTGACGCCGTGCCGCGCCGATCAGCTTGCCGCTGCCATTCGCACGGCATCCGTGTCCCGCGACGGCGCCATGGCCGAGCGCGCGGTGAAGGCGGCATCGCGGTTCGATCGCAGTGTTGCGATGAACGCCTATGCCGCCCTGATTGACGAATTGCTGCGCAGCGCGAACCTTTCGGAGCAACGATGAGCGAGAGCAGACGGGTCGTGCTGGTCACGGGAGCGAGCGGCTTCGTCGGCCGTCACGTCGTGCCAGCGCTGGCGGGCGAGGGATGGTCGGTCCGCCGCGCGATCCGCCGCTCGGAAGGCCTCGATGAGGAGGTCGTCATCGAAACGATCGGCGCCGGCACTGACTGGACATCTGCGCTCGACGGCGTCGATGCCGTCGTTCATCTTGCCGCACGTGTGCATCACAAGCACGAGGAGCACGCGGTCCAGCTCTACCGCGACGTCAATATCGCCGGCACGCTGCATTTGGCGCGTTCTGCGGAGATGGCTGGAGTAAGCCAGTTCATCTTCGTTAGCACTGTTCTCGTGCATGGCCGCACCAACGAGGGCCGTGCGCCGTTTAGCGAGGACGACATCCTGACGCCGCGGGGCCTCTACGGCATGTCCAAGGCGGCGGCCGAGGCGGGACTACGGGCACTCGCAAGCGAAAGCGACATGAAGGTCTCCGTGATCAGGCCGCCGCTTGTCTACGGGGCGGGCGCCAAGGGCAATTTTGCGCTGCTGACGCGCGCAGTGAATCTTGGGTTGCCGTTGCCCTTTGCCGCGATTCGCAACCAACGCGCATTTCTCGCCGTGCAGAACCTGTCGTCATTCATCCTGCGCCGGCTCGCCGATCCCGACTCCGAGAGCAATTTCGAGATCTTCTTGGTAGCCGACAAGGAGCAGGTCTCGACGCCCGAATTCATCGAGCGGCTGGCGAGGGCCTCCGGCAAGAGTCCGCGGCTGTTCGGCATGTCGCCGGAGCTATTGGGCCTACTGCTCGGCATGGTTGGTCGGCAGGATACGCAGGATAGCCTGATCGGCTCGCTCGAGCTCAACGTCTCCAAGGCGATCGCGACCGGCTGGCGGCCGGAGGTGTCGCTCGACGAGGGCTTGCGGCTGGCGCTGGCGGCTCAGGACGCCTGAGGGCGGGAGAAGCGCCGTAGCACGAACGCGACCGCTATCGCGCCCGCAAGCAAGGCGATCAACGTGGCTGTCACCGAGCCGGTGCGAACGGTGAGTATGGCAAGCCCCGCCAGCACAAGGTTGAGCGCGAACACCGTGCCGATGACGCGAGGGACGGTGAAACCGTTGTCGGTGGCGCGCTGGTAGAAGTGCGAGCGATGCGCAGCCCAGAATTTTTCGCATCTTACAATGCGGCGGAACAGCGTGACGGTCGAATCCGCGAGATAATAAGCTGGCAGCAGCAGCGCTGCCGCGGGTTGTCCACGCCAGGCAAGCTCAAGCAGGCACCAGCCCAGCAGAAGCCCGATCGGCAGGCTGCCGACATCGCCCAGGAAGACTCTTGCGACCGGCCTATTGAACGGCGCAAAGCCGAGCATGGCCCCACACAGCGCTGTCGCGATCAACGCCGCCGGCCAGGATAATTCTCCAAGTAGACCAAAAAGCATCAGCGCTGCGGTTGTGGGCACCACCTCTGCCACCGTCATCAGGTCGAGCCCGTCCATGAAGTTGACGAGGTTCACGAACCAGACACCGGCGAGCAAAATCAGGCCACGCTCCAGCGCCAGCGGCAGCGCCGGAACGACGCGTGCAGTCTCGGGCGCGGTGAAGACGATAGCGCTGACGCAGGCTGCTTGAAGCACGAGCCGCACCAGCACGGGAAGCGATACGATGTCGTCGGCGAGCCCGACCAGCGCGATCATGATCGTCGCGATGACCAGCGCCGGCGGGATCGCAACATTGGCCCAGGCCGCCCACGCCAATGCTACAACGAGTGTCGCTGATATCACCGCGATACCCGCGCCCTGCGGGGTCGGGATGCGGTGCGAGGAGCGCGCGTTCGGCCGCGCCAGTGCGTAGCGCTGGAGCACAGGGCGGCTGGTCCAGTTGACGAGCGCCGACACGAGTGCGGCGATCGCAACGGCAAGCAGTGACGGCACGATCGTGAGGGTGGTCACTCCGGCACTCCGATCGGCGCCGAGCCCTGCGCGGCTTTCTCCGCACTGAGGATCCACACCAGGCCGCCGAACGCGCCGACCATGAAGGAGACCGCGCCGAACAGCAGCGAGACGTTGACGCCTTCATTGGCGGCCAGCCCCGCGAAGCCGAAGGCCAGCCCCATGCTCGCCTCGCGCACGCCCCAGCCGGCGATCGAGATCGGCATCAGTGTGATCAGCATCACCGGGGGCACCAGCAAGAAGACCTGCGCGAAGCTGACGGGTGCTGCGATCGACTGCACCACGCACCAGGCTATGACGACGGCAAGCACGTGAACCAGCAGCGACAGGATCGCGATGACAGGTCCGCGCGTGCTGTTGAAGATCACGCGGTTGGCGATCACGGCGCAGGCGTGGAGGTGGTGGGTGGCCCACCAGGTCTTCAGCCACGACCATTTCAGCGCGCCGAAGATCAGGAAGCCAATGCCGCCGGCAAGTGCGGCGAAGTCGACGAGCAGCAGCGCCGAGCGGCCGTGCGGATCGGTGATGAGCGTGTAGCTCCAGGGCAGGCTCGCGACGATGAGGATCGCCAGCGCTACGAGGCCGATCGCCCGATCGACGAAGATCGAATAGGTCGCCGCACGCCACCCGGCGCCGGCGCGCGCCACCAGCCACAGTCGCACCGCATCGCCGCCGATCGCGGAGGGCAGGGTCTGGTTGAAGAAGGAGCCGATCACGTTGTAGCGCATCGCGCGGCCGAGCTCGAGCGGCGCACCGCATGCGGCGCTGACCTCGCGCCAGCGCAGCACGCCGACGAAGATTTGCAGGAACGTCACCGCGATCGCCATGCCGATCCAGAACAGGCTGGTCGCGGTGAAGCGCGAGAACAGCTCGGTCAGATCGACCTTGCGCAGCGCCAGGTAGAGCAGCGCCGCGGAGATCAGGATTTTGGCCGTCGACAGCAGGATTCGGCGCATCTCGCCCGCTTGAACAGGGTTTCGGAGCAACCCGACGCGTGGCGCCGAATTCGGCCGCTTTGGTATGGTTTTGGCGCCGATCTTGCAATAGCTGTCATGATGGGCCGAGGGCTATTGCGAGTCCCTCCATGCGGCAGCTAAACAGACCTGCGGCTGGCGCCGAGGGGATCTTGGGAACAGGATGACGGATCAGGCGATTTTGGTTACCGGCGCGGCCGGTTTCATCGGCTTTCACGTCACCCGGCAGCTCCTCAGCGAAGGTTGGGCCGTGGTCGGGCTCGACAATCTCAACAGCTATTACGATCCGGCGTTGAAGCAGGCGCGCCTGGCTCTGCTGCAGGCCGACAGGCGTTTCTCCTTTGTCCAGGCCGATCTCGCCGATCGCGAGACGATGGCGGCGCTGTTCGCGCGGCATCGCTTTTCAGAGGTCGTGCATCTCGCTGCCCAGGCCGGCGTGCGCTATTCGATCGAGCAGCCACAGAGTTACGTCGAGTCTAATCTGCAGGGCTTCCTCAACGTGCTCGAGGGCTGCCGCAATAACGACTGTCGTCATCTCGTCTACGCCTCGTCATCGTCCGTTTATGGCGCCAACACGAAACTGCCGTTTTCCGTGCAGGACCGGACCGATCATCCCGTGAGCTTCTACGCTGCGACCAAGAAGGCCAACGAGGTGATGGCGCAGTCCTACAGCCATCTCTACCGCCTCCCGGTCACTGGCTTGCGCTTTTTTACCATCTATGGCCCGTGGGGACGGCCTGATATGGCCATGTTTCTGTTTGTAAACGCCATCATGGCGGGCCAGCCGATCCGGCTCTTTAACCATGGCAAAATGCGCCGCGACTTCACCTATGTTGACGACGTGACCCGTGTAGTATCGAAGCTGATCGATCTCGTGCCGGCGGACAATCCGGCTGCCGCAAATGCGCCGTCTCGGGTCTACAATGTCGGAAACCACCGCCCCGAAGAGCTGATGCATGTCGTCGTACTTCTGGAGCGGGAGCTGGGCCGGACGGCGGTCAAGGAATTGCTGCCGATGCAGCCGGGAGACGTGGTGGAAACGTTCGCGGATGTCGAGGATTTAATGCGCGACACCGGCTTTGCACCGTCAACGCCGATCGAGCACGGGGTCCACAATTTTGTCACCTGGTATCGCGACCACTTCAAGGTTTGAAATGACGATGGACAAACGCATTATCCCCCTGATCATGTGCGGCGGCGCCGGCACGCGGCTGTGGCCGGCCTCGCGCGAGGTGCGCCCAAAACAGTTCCTGCCGCTGTTCGGCGCGCGCTCGACTTTCCAGGACACGCTCACGCGCGTCTCGGACGCTTCGCTGTTCGATCGGCCCATCGTCATCACCAATGCGTCCTATCGCTTCATGGTGCTGGAGCAGCTCGCCGAGATCGGCATCGAGGCCGACGTGATCCTCGAGCCGATGCGGCGCGACTCCGGCCCCGCAATCGTTGCAGGCGCGGTGTTCGCGCAAAACCGCACCGGTGAAGCGATCGTGCTCGCGCTCGCAGCCGACCATGTGGTGCAGGACAATGCCGCCTTCGTCGCGGCGTGCCGCGAGGGTCTCGTTGCCGCGAGCACGGGACGCATCGTCACCTTCGGCGTCAAGCCGGAGCGGCCGGCGACCGAATACGGCTATATCAGCCCGGGCGAGGTGATCACCGGCGAGGTGCGCGCGGTCGCGCGCTTCGTCGAGAAGCCGGATGTCGTGAAGGCTGCCGACTACGTCAGTTCGGGCTATCTCTGGAACAGCGGCAATTTCATGTTTCCCGCGACGCTGCTGCTCGACGAATATCGCAAGGTCGATGCGGCAAGCGTCGAGGCGGTTTCCAACGCGGTCGCCAATGCCGGCCGCGATCTCGGCTTCGTGACGCTGGAGCCGCAGGCTTTCGGCGCGGCGAAGGCGATCTCGATCGACTATGCGGTGATGGAGAAGACCTCGCGCGCGGCCGTGGTGCCGGTGTCCTGCGGATGGTCCGACGTCGGCTCCTGGCACGCGGTGTGGGAATTGTCGGACAAGGACGCGCAAGGCAACGCCTCGCATGGCAGTGCGGTGTTCGAGGACTCGCGCAATTGTAACGTCACCACCGATTCCGCGCTGGTCGCGCTCGAGGGCGTCGACGATCTCATCGTGGTGGCGACGGCTGATGCAGTGCTGGTCTCGCGCCAGAAGGATGCCAACGGCCTGAAGCGCCTGGTCGCAAAACTCAAGACGGTTGCGCCGAAGGTCACCGAGGAGCATCTCAAGGTGCATCGGCCCTGGGGCAGCTACCAGTCGGTCGACAATGGCGAGCGCCATCAGGTCAAGCGCATCGTGGTGAAGCCGGGCGGGCGTCTGTCGCTGCAGAAGCATCATCACCGCGCCGAGCACTGGATCGTGGTCCGTGGCGCGGCCCGCGTCACCGTGAACGAGACCGTGAAGACGGTGCACGAGAACGAGTCGATCTACATCCCGATGGGCGCAGTCCACCGAATGGAGAATCCCGGCAAGATCATGCTGGAACTGATCGAGGTCCAGACCGGCTCTTATCTCGGGGAAGACGACATCATCCGGATTGAAGACGACTATCAAAGGTCGTAACCAGCAAACTCCGAATCACGGGATCCGGGCCTGAAAGGTCTGCTTCAAACGGCTTAAGGCCCGGAGAACGTGTAACTTTTTGAATCAAATCGTGTCCGGGCGGTTTGGCCGGCATTCGCCACAAATGTGGCACCCGTGCTAGAAGCGGCCCGGGGATTTGCTTTGAACCGGGGTTCGATCAGATGAGTTCCAAAGGATCACAACCGGCACAGGCCGGCTTGCGCGTCGGCGTCATCGGCGCGGGCGTGATGGGCAGCAACCATGCGCGCGTGCTGAGCGGTCTGCCCGGCGTCACGCTCGTCGGCGTGGTCGATCCTTCGCCGGCGCATCGTGCGCGTGCGACCGAGCTCGCCAGCTGCGAAGGGTTCGAGACGCTCCACCAGCTCGTCACTGAGGGCGTCGATGCCGTCACCATCGCGGCGCCGACCCATCTGCATCACGAGGTCTCGCTCGCCTGCATCGCCAAGAACATCCATGTGCTGGTCGAGAAGCCGATCGCATCCACGGTCGCCGAAGGCCGCGAGATCGTCACTGCCGCGCAAAAGGCCGGCGTCACGCTGATGGTCGGCCATGTCGAGCGCTTCAATCCGGCCGTCGCCGCCGTCAAGCAGGCGATCGCGGGCGAGGACATTCTCTCGATCGCGATCACGCGCGTCGGTCCGTTCCCGCCGCGCATGTCCAATGTCGGCGTCGTCATTGACCTCGCCGTGCACGACATCGATCTGATCCGCTGGTTCACCGAATCCGACATCGTCGAGGTGCAGCCGCAGCTGTCGAGCGCCGTCGCCGAGCGCGAGGACATCGCACTGCTGCAGTTCCGCACCGCCAACGGCGTGCTCGCCCACATCAACACCAACTGGCTGACGCCGTTCAAGGCGCGCAGCGTCACGGTCGCGACCCGCGGCAAATACGTGATGGGCGATCTGTTGACGCGCCAGGTCACCGAATGCTTCGGCTTCAAGCCCGACGGCAGCTACTCGATGCGGCATCTGCCGGTCGGTCATGACGAGCCGCTCCGCGCCGAGCTGATCGCGTTCCTCAACGCCGTGCGCAGCGGCGAGACGCCGGCGGTGACCGGCGACGAAGGCGTCGCCAGCCTCGAGATCGCGACGCAGTGCCTGGAGACGCCGTCGCGGCCCGCAGCCAGCTCGTCCGCCCGCAAGGGCCCGCGCCGCGTCGCCGGCTAAAACCGTTTCCATGTCGACCGCTCAAAACCCGCAAAGCGTCATGAACCAGCATCTGCATTCCGAACCCATTCCCTTCATCGACGTGGCCTCGCAGCGCCGCCGGCTGGGGCCTTCACTCGATGAAGCCGTCAAGCGCGTTCTCGACCATTGCCAGTTCGTCAATGGACCCGAAGTCGCCGAGCTCGAAAAGCAGCTTGCGGCCTATTGCGGCGCCAAGCACGTCATCGGCTGCGCCAGCGGCACCGATGCGCTTCTCATGGTGTTGATGGCGAAGAACGTCGGTCCCGGCGATGCCGTGCTGTGTCCCTCCTTCACCTTCATCGCGACCGCGTCGCCAGCGGCGCGGATGGGCGCGACGCCGGTCTATGTCGACGTCGATGAAGCGACCTTCAACATGAGCCCGGAGTCGCTCAAGCGCGGCATCGCGGCCGCGCGCAAGGCTAGCCTGAAGCCTGTCGCGGTCATTCCGGTCGATCTGTTCGGACAGCCCGCCGACCACGATGCCATCGCCGAGATCGCAAAGGCTGAAGGCCTGTTCGTGATCGATGACGCCGCGCAGGGTTTTGGCGCAAGTTACAAGGGGCGCAAGCTCGGCACCTTCGGGCTCGCCACCACGACCAGCTTCTTCCCGGCAAAGCCGCTCGGCTGCTTCGGCGACGGCGGCGCGATTCTGACCGATGACGACGAGCTCGCCGCGACGCTGCGCAGCATCCGCGTGCACGGGCAGGGCGTCGACAAATACGACAACGTCCGCCTCGGCCTGACCGGCCGGCTCGACACCATGCAGGCCGCGATCCTGATCGAGAAGCTGAAGATCTTCGACGACGAGGTCGCCGCCCGCAACAAGGTCGCCGAGCGCTACGCGCGGGGCCTGTCCAACGTCGTGACCGTGCCGCGTCTGGCGCCGGGCAATACCTCTGTCTGGGCCCAGTACACCATTCGCCTGCCGAAGGGCACCGACCGCGACGGCTTCGCTGCCGCGCTAAAAGCCCAGGGCGTGCCGACCGCGATCTATTACGGCAAGTCGATGCATCAGCAGACCGCCTACAAGCAGTATCCGGTCGCCGACGGCGGCCTGCCTGCTTGCGAGAACCTGTCGCAGGACGTCATCAGCCTGCCGATGCACGCCTATCTGACCGAAGCCGATCAGGAGCGAATTATCGCCGCCGTGCGCGGCGCGCTTTCGGCCTGATCTCCCCTGATTTTGCAGCGAGCCGTCTCTTCCTCTAGAAGAGACGCATGCTCGGACGCATCTTCACGGTTGGTGGTTACACGCTGCTCTCGCGGCTGACGGGATTTGCCCGCGACATCATGCTCGCGGCGATCCTCGGCGCAGGCCCCGTGGCCGACGCCTTTTTCGTGGCGCTGCGGCTGCCCAACCATTTCCGCGCGATCTTTGCCGAGGGCGCTTTCAACGCCGCCTGGGTGCCGGCCTATGCCCACGTCCATGGCGAGCGCGGGGAGGCGGCGGCGCGGCTGTTCGCCGATCGCATCTTCACGCTGCTGCTGGCCTCGCAGGTGGTGCTGCTGATCGTCGCCTGGTTGTTCATGCCGCAGGCCATGAGCTTACTTGCGCCGGGTTTCAGTGAGGATGCCGAACAGCGCAAGCTCGCGATCGAGCTGACCCGGATCACCTTTCCCTATCTGCTGCTGATCACGCTGGTGACGCTCTATGGTGGCATGCTCAACGTGATGCAGCGCTTTGCCAGTGCCGCGGCCGCATCGATCTTCCTCAACGTCGCGATGATGATGACGCTGGCGCTGGCTGCCTGGTTTCCGACCGCGGGCCACGCAGCCGCCTGGGGTGTCCTGATCTCCGGCTTCCTGCAATATTTCCTGCTCGCCGGCGATCTCGCGCGCCATGGTGGCCTGCCGCGTTTTGCGCCGCTCAGGCTCGACGAAGATGTCCGCGCCTTCTTCAGGGCGCTGGGACCAGCGACCTTGGGCTCGATGGGTACGCAAGTCGCGCTGTTCGCCGACACCATCATCGCGACCTTCCTGCCCGCGGGCGCGCTGTCGGCGCTCTATTACGCCGACCGGCTCAATCAATTGCCGATCGGCGTCATCGGCATCGCGATCGGCACGGTGCTGCTGCCGGAGATGTCGCGGCGGATCACGGCCAACGACCACGACGGCGCCATGAAAGCGCAGCGCCGTGCCTTCGACTTCACGCTGCTGTTCTCGATCCCGTTCGTGGCGGCCTTCCTCACCGTGCCCGACGAGATCATGCGCGCGCTGTTCGCCCGCGGCGCGTTCTCCAAGGCCGATGCGGCCGCCGCAGGCAGCACACTTGCGGCCTATGCCATCGGCCTGATCCCCTTCGTTCTGATCCGCAGCGCAGTCGCGACCTTCTATGCGCGCAAGGATACGGCGACGCCGGTTCGCGCCTCGTTGTCAGGCATCGCGGTCAACGTCGCGCTGAAGCTCGCTCTGATGGGATCGCTCGCCCAGATCGGCCTGGCGCTGGCCACGGCCGTCGGAGTCTGGACCAATCTGCTGCTGGTGCTCTTCTTCGCCGTGCGCCGCGGCTTTCTCGTGCTCGACCGCGCCTGGCTGCAGTCGCTCGCCAAATTCCTGCTCACTGGGTTGATCCTCGCCACCGTGTTCTGGCTGATCGCTCGCTTTTGCGGGTCTGCGCTGAGCGCGATGCATTTCCGGGACGAGGTGACGCTGGCCCTGTTGGCCGTCGGGGGCACGACCGTCTATGCGCTCGCGATCCTCGCATTGTTCGGCCGTCGCTGGCTGGTCTCGCTGGTGCGCGGTTAAGCGTGCATCGGCTTCGTGTTCGCGTTGAAAACTGCGATGCGCGAAACGCATCGAACATCAGGGATGTCGCATTTTGTGATTTACGTCACATTGGTCCAGGACGGATCTTACGCAGGTTGAAGAGGAGACAGCTTGGACCTATCGTTCGGTGACCGAATTCCGATCGCGCGAGAGTGCAGATATGGGTGCGAGTGAAGCGCCTTTGCTCCAGGTTCACGGCAGGCTTTGGTACGACGATCGCTGGTACAGAGTTGCCTGGATTATATGGCCGCAGGCCATTGCGCTCCTTGTCTTTGTGCTGTTCTGGGTTGCTCCCCTGCCGAAAAAAATCGATCCCCCCTGGGCCAAGCCCGTGGTTCAGAACCCGCCAGTCTCCGGACTTGTCGACAATCTGAAGCCGGAATACCGACCACCGCCCTTGGCGCAGCCTGCCGATCCCTTGGCGCCCTGCCGCGGCAAGGATTACGGCCGCATCGTTCAGGCTTGTGGCGAGGTGATAAACTCCAGCGATCTCAGTTCTGGCGACAGGGCATTAGCCCTTGCCATGCGAGGGTGGGCTTATTACTCGACCAAGCAGCATGAGCAGGCGCTTGGAGACTACGAACGATCCATCGCTTTGGCCCCGCAAAACTATGGCACGTACAACGACCGGGGCGTCGTGTGGCTAGCGGTTCCAAACTATGATCGCGCGATGCAGGATTTCGACCGCGCCATCCTGATCAAGCCGGACTATGGTCTGGGCTATCAAAATCGCGGCGAGACGCTTAGGCTCATGAAACGCCCAAATGAGGCGCTTGTTGCGCTGAGCACGGCGATCAACCTCGATTCCAAGTTATGGCGCGCCTATGAGCTTCGCGCTTTCACATTCGAGGATCAGTCCAATTGGAGAGCGGTGTATGATGATGCGAACAAGCTGATCGAACTCGCGCCGAATTACCGCATGGGCTACGAGCTTCGTGGTCACGCTTATCTCGAGGCGGGCCAATACCAGCCTGCGATCGTCGATTTTACCAAAGTGATCAGTCTCGACTCTTCCTCTATTTATGGTTGGAGAATGCGCGGGCGAGCCAATTATTTTTTGAATCAGTTTGATGCGGCCGCGTCTGATTTCGAGGCTGCCCTGCGGATCAATCCAAGAGACGGCACAACGATCGGTTTCATCAATGATCTAAGTCGCAGACGCGCTCGTTGATGTCCGCAACTGCTAATCTCTCCACAGGTGAAGTGTGCGCTCTGTCACATTGGATTGACTTGCTTTGCGGCATTGTGCTGCTGAAATCGAATTGCGTTCCCTTGCCGTAAAGATAGGCTTGGGAGCAGAGAAAGACGGGGCTTGGGGGCCTTGGGATGATGTCCGATCCGACGCAAGCGTCTGCGACGACCAGTTCTGCTTCTGCGAAACCGGCAGGCACGAGTTCCGTGAGCAAGCCGGCAATTATCGGGGGCGTGGGAGCGCTCGTGGTGGCCGCCCTGGTCGCCGGCGTCGCTCTCAAGGGCGGACTCCTCTCCGAGATGGGCGGCAGCGCTTCGACCCCAGCTTTGTCCTACGTCGATCTGCGCGACGTCGACGCGGCGTCAACCACGCTCAACCCCGCCCTCGCCAGCGGTCTTGTCGATGATGCCAAGCAATGCAAGACACCGCTGGTGTCGATGACGATCGAAAAAGGCACAGCACCGGTCGGGAGCACGATCCGAATCCGGTCTGGCAGCTATGTATCCCCTTACTTTACGGTAACGGAGGGAATGCAGCGGATTGCGATGCCGTATCCCGCACCTTACGGTGCAGGTGCCGGCACTTTCGTTGTCGAAGGCACCGCGACTGGTTCCATACTGGGGCTCACACCGACGAAGGTCATGGTCGATCTTCCCAACGCCCTGAGCATTCCGGTCGTGTGGCGCCCCAGCAAGCCGTGCTAGGTCAGGGCGACTGAAATGAAGAACTTCCTGAGAGAGCAGCAGGTTCTCGCCATCATTATTGGGGGCGTCGGGGCAACCATTGTCACCGCATGGGTCATGAATCCGGACGTCGGCCCGGCCGGCTGGATCAAGGGGCTTTCACCCGGCACGCAGTCCATGCTCAGTGGCGCTTTGATCATCCTGATGTTGATGAGCCTGGGTTTGATCGTGAGTGTCGTCGCGGCAAACTCCGCGCGCTCCGGCGCCCTGCAACCGGCGAATTCGCCTGGCCCCATCAAGATGCTGTTCGCACCCGTTCGCGAGGTGCCGGATGTCGCGCCCGACAAGGCGATCGCGGACCTCGAATCCATGGTCGGGCTCGCTCCCGTCAAGCGTGAGGTCAACGGACTGATTGCGCGATTGCAGGTCGAGCAAAAGCGCCGGGCGCAGGGACTTCCGACCGTCCCAGCAAGCCTTCACATGGTGTTCACCGGGCCGCCTGGCGTCGGCAAGACCGAAGTTGCTCGGGCGCTCGGCGATATCTACCGAGCGTTGCGAGCCTTGCGCGTCGGCCATCTCGTCGAGGTACAGCGCTCGGACGTCGTGGCGGGATTCATCGGACAGACCGCGCCGAAAATGCTTGAGAAGTGCAATCAGGCGCTCGACGGCATTCTTTTCATCGACGAAGCCTATACGCTTGCGGGCACGCCGGGATCGAGCGGAGACTTCGGCAAGGAAGCCATCGACACCCTGCTCAAGTTCATGGAAGACCATCGGGACCGCATCATGGTGATTGTTGCTGGGTATCCGAACGAGATGCGCCGCTTCATTGACAGTAATCCCGGCCTTGCTGGCCGATTCACCAAGACGATCGACTTCCCGCGCTACAGCGAAGATGATCTGTGCGAAATTCTGCGCCGAATGGCGGCGAAACAGCATTTCGCGCTGCCGGACGAATTTCCTGTGCGGATCAGGCCGTGGATAAAGGAGCGTTCGCGCGCCGATGACTGGGCGAATGCCCGCGAGATGCGAACTCTGCTTGAAAAGGCGCGAGAGGCTCAGGCGATGCGCATTGCGGCGCATCCTGCCGCCGACCTGTCGCGGATCGAGATTGCCGATTTGATGAAGGCCACGGGCCGCGGTTGAATGGGTATGATGACTCTTTTGTTGACGATCGCCGCCATTATCGTTGCCGGTTCTTGTTTGACATTCATTGCGATTCGGCTGGTCGACCAACGCGAGCAGCCTGCGACGAATTCACCTGACCTCGTCCGACCGATCCGCATCTCCGAAACGGACGAACGGCCCGCCGCTTCCTCCACGGAGATTGCGCTCGCCAAACTGGATGCGATGGTCGGACTGGCGCCTGTCAAGCAAGAGGTGAGGGGGCTCATTGCGCGCATGCAGGTCGAACAGAAGCGGCGGGATCAGGGGCTGGATGTTTCTGCGCTAAGCCAGCATATGGTTTTTGCGGGCCCTCCGGGCGTCGGCAAGACGGAAATCGCGCGTCTGGTCGGCGAGATTTGCCAGGGTCTGAAAGTCCTGCGCAAGGGACACGTGGTGGAGACGGACCGCGCCGGTCTCGTCGCCGGCTACGTCGGTCAGACCGCCACGAAGACGATGGAAAAGTGCCGTGAGGCCCTCGACGGCGTCCTCTTCATCGACGAGGCCTACACGCTGGCGCCCTCTGGCGGCACCGGACCCGAATTCGGGAAGGAGGCGATCGACACTCTGCTGAAGTTCATGGAGGACAATCGCGATCGCATCATCGTGATCGTTGCGGGCTATCGCAACGAAATGCGGCGTTTCATCGAGAGTAACCCCGGTCTGGCGAGTCGCTTCAGCAAGACGATCGATTTCCCGTCCTATTCCGCTGCGGACCTCTGCGAGATGTTCAAGCGAATGGCGGCTCGTCAACAGTTCTCGTTGCCGGCGGGTTTCGAGGCAAAATTGATGCCCTGGATCGAAGGTCGCTCGAAGGCCGAAGATTGGGCCAACGGTAGAGAAATGCGCACCCTGCTGGAGAAGGCCAGAGAAGCCCAGGCGCTTCGCGTGGCCAATGATGCTGCGGCCGACATCTCGCTTCTCACCATCGAGGACATCGTTCAGGCAGCGGGGTTTCAGGCCGGGGACGATGAGACGAGCGTCGCGGACGCACTTGCAAAGCTTGATGCGATGGTCGGTCTTGCTCCGGTCAAGCAAGAGGTCAAACGTCTATCGGCGCGACTTGAGGTCGAGCAGAAACGCAGGGACCAAGGCCTACCGGTGGCGGCTGTCAGCCAGCACATGGTCTTCACCGGGCCGCCCGGCGTTGGCAAGACTGAGGTTGCTCGCGTGATCGGCGAGGTCTTCCGGGCGCTGAAAATGCTTCGCAAGGGACATCTGGTTGAGACCGATCGGGCTGGTCTCGTGGCTGGCTATGTCGGTCAGACCGCGACCAAGACGCTCGACAAGTGTCGTGAAGCGCTTGACGGTATTCTGTTCATCGACGAGGCCTATACGCTTGCTGCACCGACAGGCGGAGGCGGTCCGGACTTCGGCAAGGAAGCGATCGATACGCTTCTGAAATTCATGGAAGACAACCGTGACCGCGTCGTCGTCATCGTGGCGGGTTATCCCAACGACATGCGAAGGTTCATCGAAAGCAACCCGGGGCTCAGCAGCCGCTTCACCAAGACGGTTGACTTCCCAGCGTATGGTGTCAGCGAGCTCTGTGAGATTCTGCGCAGGATGGCGGCACGTCAGCATTTCTCATTGCCAGAGGATTTCATCTCGGCTCTGGCGCCGTGGATCGAGTCGCGTGCCGGTGCGCCAGATTGGGGCAACGCCCGGTCCATCCGAACGCTACTGGAGAAGGCGCGCGAGTCTCAGGCGATACGGATATCGACCGACGCAACCGCGGACCTCTCGCGCATCGAGACGGCCGATCTGCTCGATGCGACGATGAACTGATCATGCACAAGGCTCTGGAGCACGGCGCATGATCTCCGCGCACTCTTCCTGGCTCGCCGCTCATGGCAAGCTCTGGTATGACGACAAACGATATCGCCTGGCCTGGGTCATCTGGCCGCAAGCTTTCGCGGTCGGTCTGGCACTCTGGTTGTGGGTCATGCCGTCCCCTTCCAGCAAGCACGCAATTTGGGCCAAGCCGGTTGATGTGGCGGAGCGAAACAATCAGTTGCAGGTTCTTCGCGATTCCGCGGCCACCAGTCAGCCCGAGATGACCAAGCTCGAAAGGGAAGCGAAGGGCGGCGACCCCGTTGCACAATTTTTCTACGCGACTCTTCTCGATCCCGACTTGAAGCTCAGCAAGATTGTCACGCCGGACATGGCAAAGGCCGTCGACTGGTATGAACGTTCGGCGGCGCAGGGCAACGAATGGGCGGCGAGCAATCTTGCGACCACTTATGAAAGCGGTTCGTTCGGCCGTGTCGATTTCATGCGAGCCTGTGGCTACGCTCGCAGGCTCGGTAAGAATGGCTTTGGCGGAGGCACGCGTATCAAGGGCGACTGCTACGCTCGCGGCCTCGGAGGTACGACGGCCGACCTCGTGAAAGCAGCCGATGCATACGATGTTGCCATGAACAAGGGCAGCTCACGCGCCACCGCCGCGCTCGGATATTTCTATGAGAACGGTCTGGGCAACCGGACGAAAGACCCGGCTGCAGCGCTTCGCCTTTACCGCGCGGCCGCCGACAAGGGTGACTCCCTTGGCCTTCACAATCTCGGTTCCGCATACAATGCAGGGCTGCTCGGCCTGCAACGAGATGGATCCGAGGCCGCAAGGCTGATTCTTCGCTCTCTCGACACGCATTATGACGTCAGTGTAAGGTCGCTTCTCACTCATCCGGAATTGTGGACCCCGGAGTTTTGGCAGAGTTTGCAGCGCCGAATGGCCGAGCGCGGGGTCTATTCCGGGCCGATCGACGGCCGCGCAAATTCTGGAACATTGGACGCGGTTAGAAGAATCGGGGGCTGAGGGAGACGCAATTGTTGATGCGAATCTGGCCTTTTGCACTTTGGGCCATCGCTGCCGTGCCTATCGTTGCACCAGAAAGCGCAATAGCCGGGCCGTTGGAAGTGGATGGTAGCTTCAAGACGGCTCAGACGTCGATGGGAGGAGCGGAGTCTTCGCTGCCTCCTCTCGCACCATCGCCATCAGCACCATCTCTGCAGTCCGCGCCGCCGCTCATCGATAACCGGGGTCCCCCGGCGCCACCCCCAGACCTGCAATCGGCTATCGAGTTGTGGGGAGCCATCGCGTTCACCGCTGACGGATCTTATTCGACTGTCTGGAAACTTCCCTCAAAGGCGGAAGCAGAAGCCAAGGTGGCGATGAAGTGTGCCACGTTCGGCCACGGCGGTTGTGAGATCGCTAGTTTTTCGGGACAAGAGTGCGTCGCTCTTGCGACGTTCATCGGAACGTACAAGCGACGGCGATGGATACTTTCGTTTACCGCGGGCGGACTGACCTATCCTGCGGCTCAGAACGCGGTCATCGCACGCTGCAATATGGACGAACGAACGCAGGGGCGTTGCCAGCCGCGCACGGCCGCTTGCGCAGATGGGCGTTAGTTAGTGACCTAGCTGCGCCGTTTGCCTCCGATGCCGCTTTGCTAGGCGAGGGCGGCGAGACTTTCCGCGGGCCATGCCTGCTACTCCAGAAACGTCTCGGACTTCTCGTCGGGATTGTTTGTGGCGCCGTCCTTCAATTTGCGCTCGGCTTCGTGCCAGAATTCGTCCTCGCGCCCTTCAGGCTGTCCGGCGAGGTCCCACAATTGATGTGCACGGATTCGGATCTGCTCTTCGGTCGGGTTGGGCATGGGTCCACTCGTTGATTGAGGACGTAAACGCGGCCACACGGGCATTACACCGTATGGCCATGCTGGTGACTGTCCCGCTCCGGATTCCGTCTCCGTGAATACAAGCTTTTCCAACAAGGATTTGTTCCTGCCCTACGAGCTGCGGCCGTTTGGCAGAAGTAGCCACGCCCGGGATTGAGGTCCGATACCGACAAAGCCGTTTGCCTTGCCACTTTTTCCACGGCAGTATGGTCCGCAAAACAACCATAGGACGGGACAAGAAAATGGCGGCTCCCATCAAGTTCGGCGTTGGCCAAAGCGTGCTGCGCAAGGAGGATGACGCGCTCATCCGCGGCAAGGGCCGCTATACCGACGATTATGCGCCGCAGGCCGCGCTGCGCTGCCTGATGCTGCGGTCGCCGCATGCGCATGCCAAATTCACCATCGATGCCGGCCGCGCCCGCACCCTCCCCGGGGTGGCGCTGATCCTGACCGCCGCCGAGGTCGGGGATCTCGGCAATCTGCCTTGCCTGTTCAATTTCGAGACCGATCCGTTCACCGGGCCGCCTTACCCGATCCTCGCCAAGGACGAGGTGCGCCATGTCGGCGATTGCATCGCCTTCGTCGTCGCCGAGACCATCGACCAGGCTCGTGACGCGATCGAGGCGATCGAGGTCAAATGGTCGCCGCTGCCGTCGGTGACCGGCCTCGTCAACGCCGTCAAAAAGGGCGCCGCCCTGGTCTGGCCGGACAAGCCCGGCAATGTGCTGTTCGACGTCTCGATCGGCGACAAGGCCGCGACTGAAGCTGCGTTTGCCAAGGCGCATACGGTCGCCGAGGTCTCCATCGTCAATCCGCGCGTGGTCGCGAGCTTCATGGAGACGCGTGCGGCGGTCTGCGAATACGACGCCAAGAACGATCATCTTACGCTGACAATCGGCAGCCAGGGCAGCCATCGCCTGCGCGACATTCTCTGCCAGAACGTTCTCAAGATACCGACCGACAAGATGCGGGTGATCTGCCCCGATGTCGGTGGCGGTTTCGGCACAAAACTGTTTCCATATCGCGAATACGCGCTGGTGGCGGTCGCGGCAAAGCAGCTGAAGAAAACGGTGAAATGGGCCGCGGACCGCACTGAGCATTTCATGGGCGACGCGCAGGGCCGCGACAACGTCACCACCGCGAAGATGGCGATGACTGAAGACGGCAAATTCCTCGCGATGGATTGCGACCTGATGGGCGACATGGGCGCCTATCTCTCGACCTTCGGACCCTACATCCCGCATGGCGGCGCCGGCATGCTGCCGGGCCTTTATGACATCCAGGCTTTCCACTGCCGGGTGCGGACTGTCTTCACCAACAGCGTGCCGGTCGATGCCTATCGCGGCGCGGGCCGGCCTGAAGCGGCCTATGTCATCGAGCGCCTGGTCGATGCCTGCGCGCGAAAACTCGACATGACGCCTGACGCCATCCGCCGCAAGAATTTCATCCAGCCGAAGGCGCTGCCTTACAAGACCGCAACCGGCAAGGTCTACGATTCCGGCGACTTCGCCGCGCATCTGAAACGCGCGATGGAGATCGGCGACTGGAAGGAGTTTTCCAAGCGCGCCAAGGCGGCCAAGAAGAATGGCCTGATCCGCGGCATCGGACTTGCGAGCTATGTCGAGGTCTGCGGCACCATGGGCGAGGAGACCGCCAATGTGCGGATGGACCCCAATGGCGACATCACCGTCCTGATCGGTACGCAGTCGAGTGGACAGGGCCACCAGACCGCCTATGCCCAGATCGTCGCCGAGCAGTTCGGCGTTGCGCCGGAGTGCGTGCACGTCCACCAGGGCGACACCGCGATGATTGCCACGGGCCTCGGCACCGGCGGCTCGGCCTCGATCCCCTCAGGCGGCGTCAGCGTCGAACGCGCCACGCGCGAGCTAGGGCAAAAGCTGAAGGAGATCGCGGCGCAGGCGCTCGAAGCCAGCGCCGGCGACCTCGAGATCACCGACGGCATCGTACGCATCGCCGGCACCGACCGTTCGATCTCGTTTGCCGATCTCGCCAAGCGGCCTGGCGCTGATCCGTCGAAGCTGAACGCGAGCGCGACCTTTGCCAGCGCCGACGGCACCTACCCCAATGGCACCCATGTCGCCGAAGTCGAGATCGATCCAGCGACCGGTATCATCAAGATCGTGAACTATGTGATCGTCGACGATTTCGGCAAGACGCTCAATCCGCTGCTTTTAGCAGGTCAGGTGCATGGCGGCGCCATGCAGGGCATCGGCCAGGCGCTGATGGAGCAGGTGGTCTATGGCGCGGGCGACGGCCAGCTCATCACCGCGACCTTCATGGACTACGCGCTGCCGCGCGCGGCCGACGGCCCGTCCTTCGTGTTCGAGACCAACAACATTCCCTGCACTACCAATCCGATGGGCGTGAAGGGCGCCGGAGAGGCCGGCGCGATCGGCTCCTGCCCGGCCATCGTCAACGCCATCGTCGACGGGCTCTGGCGCGAGTACAAGATCGACCACATTGACATGCCGGCGACACCAGAACGTGTTTGGATCGCGATCAACGAGCATCATCGTCGCCACAGCCTCTAAACCCTCTGCGGCGGGAATAATTGCCCGCCGCCGGGTTCTCACCATAATGGCCTTTTCCCCCAACCGTCTTGCGAGCCGGAGAAACACGCCGATGAAACGAATGTTGATTGTCGCGGGCACCTTGGTGCTGGGTGTGGGCGCCGTGTGGGCGCAGCAGGAGGTTGCCGTCCAGCAGGACAATCTGATGCGCTCGCAGGCCAAGAGCATGTACGGGGTCATCCTCAAGATGACGAAGGGAGACATTCCCTATGACCAGAAGGCCGTCGATGACGCCATCGCCAGTCTCGAAACGGATGTCGCAAAGATCGCAAAGACCTTCGAGGCCAACCCGAAGCAGGACGTGGTCAACTCGACCTACGGCTCGTCGCCGAAAGTCTGGGAGAACAAGGCCGATTTCGATTCCAAGATTCCGCCGGTGCAGAAGGCGATCGCCGAGGTCAAGGGCAAGATCACCGATGTGGCGAGCCTGAAGGTCGCCTACACCGCGATGAACGATCGCTGCACGGACTGCCACGAGACGTACCGAGTGAAGTTGAAGTAACAGTTCCAGTTCGTAGCCCCGTTGGCTCCATCCGGGCTTCGGCAGCTCAGCAAATTCTGTTCGTATGGCCTGACGGATCGCCGTCAGAGTAGTTATGTTCGCTCGCGCCGTCGCGGCGTTGATGCGTCACGACGTCTGGAGTTCCGACGCGCGGCGACGATCTCAGTCAACAGCGAGGCAGGCCATGGTCAAACCGTTTCCGTCGAAAACCCATATCGGCAACCATATGCTGCATCCGGAAACGCTGATGCTGACCTATGGCTACGATCCGCAGCTGTCGGAAGGCGCCATCAAGCCGCCGGTGTTCCTGACCTCGACCTTCGTGTTCAAGACCGCCGACGACGGGCAGGATTTTTTCGATTTCGTCGCCGGCCGGCGCGAGCCGCCCGAAGGCATGGGCGCGGGCCTGGTCTATTCGCGCTTCAACCACCCCAACAGCGAGATCGTCGAGGACAGGCTCGCCATCTATGAGCGCACCGAGAACTGTGTCCTGTTCTCGTCCGGCATGGCGGCGATCTCGACGACGATTTTGGCGTTCGTCCGTCCCGGCGACGTCATCCTGCACTCCCAGCCGCTCTATGGCGGCACCGAAACCCTGCTGACGAATACGATTTCGCGTTTGTCGATCGGCGCGGTCGGCTTTGCGGACGGCATCGACGAAACAGCGGTCAACCAGGCCGCCGAGGAGGCGATGCGCAAGGGCCGGGTTTCGATGATCCTGATCGAGACCCCGGCCAACCCGACCAACGGCCTCGTGGATGTCGCCCTGATGCGCCGCGTCGCCGAGGCCATTGGCAAGGCCCAGGGCCACACGCCGATCATCGCGTGCGACAATACGCTGCTCGGACCGGTGTTTCAGCGGCCGATTGAACATGGCGCGGATATTTCGCTGTACTCGCTGACCAAATATGTCGGCGGTCATTCCGACCTGATCGCGGGCGCAGCCCTCGGCACCAAGGCGATCATGAAGAGCATCAAGGCGCTGCGCGGCGCCATCGGCACCCAGCTCGATCCGCATTCCTGCTGGATGATCAACCGCTCGCTCGAGACCTTGAGCCTGCGCATGGAGAAGGCCGACAGCAACGCGCGCCTCGTGGCGGACTATTTGCGCGACCATGACAAGGTCGCCAAGGTCCATTATCTCGGCCATCACGAAGCGGCCTCGAAGGCCGGGCAAGTGTTCGCGCGACAGTGCCTCGGTGCGGGCTCGACTTTCTCGTTCGACATCGTCGGCGGCAAGGCGGCGGCGGTGAAATTCCTCAATGGCTTGCAGATCTTCAAGCTCGCGGTGAGCCTTGGCGGAACGGAATCGCTGGCGAGTCTGCCGGCGACGATGACCCATTCCGGCGTCCCTGCCGACATCCGGCGCAAGATCGGCGTGCTGGATTCGACGATCCGGCTGTCGATCGGCATCGAGCACCCGTCGGACCTGATCGCGGACCTCGAGCATGCGCTGAGTGCGGCGTAGGGATAGGCATGAGCGATCCCTCCGCCAAACTTCGCGCGCGTTGTCGCGCTGGCGCGGGCCCAGGACCCTTACGCGCACATCTTTGCGGGCAAGGAATTTCGGCGCGATTACGTCGCCGCGCGCACGGTTGCCTGGAGCGCGCTGTTTGGGGATATAAGCGGGACGACGAGCCGCGTGCTCGAGATCGGCTCCAAAAAAGGGCGGTCTGCGCTGTTCTGGCTTGAGTTCTTCGCAGGCTGCCATCTCACCTGCGTCGATCTCTTCGATAGCGATGATGCGGGCCGTTTCGACCGTAACCTCGCCGCCTACGGCGCGCGGCTGCGCAAGATCGTCGGCACCTCGATCAGGGCGCTCGGCAGCTTGCGCGAAGAGAACGCCGTGTTCGACTTCATCTATGTCGACGGCAGCCATCAGCGCGACGACGTGATGATCGATTGCCTCGGCGCCTGGCGTCTGCTGCGCGAGGGCGGCGTGATGCTGATGGACGACTACACCTGGAAGCCCGACAATCCCGACGCGGAGCGGGTCGCGCCCGCCGTCGACATTTTTCTCGCCTGGCACGACGATGCCGAGGTGATCCTCAGGAGCCACCAGGTCGCCGTGCGCAAGCGTCCCGCCTGACGCTCTCGGCCGGAATCGAAAAGGCCGGACGCTTTCCGCGCCCGGCCTTCGTCGATCGACTTGCTATAAAACTTACTTGGTCACCTGGCCGCGGATTTCGCCGCCCGGGTTGGCCGCGGTGTGGATGTTGACGTAGAGCTTGCCGGCGAGCAGGTCGGATGCCTGCGCGTCGGTCAGCGTCGCCGAGCCCTCAGCCGGGCTGTTGGCGATGCCAGCGATCGGCACGGCGACGCCGGCGTTCTTGCCGGTCTCGGCCGGGCCGTGGAAGTGGGCGGCAGTGGCGGGGCCGGAGAGGCCGGAATAACTCACTTTCCAGGACAGCTTCTTGGTGGCGGCGTCATAGTCGAGATCGGCCATCCCGGTGCCGCTGCTGGTGGTTGCCGGCACTTCGGACTTGCCGTCCAGCGTCGCCTTCAGTTTCTCCGCGCTGGCCGAGCCTGCGAATACGACGGCGGCTCCGAGCGCCATCGTGGCAAAAAGCGCTTTTTTCATGGGTCTCTCCCTGTTGACGCCTGGTTGCTGTCAACTTGCAAACAGTGCGGTTCCGACTTTATTCCCGGATTCCGATCAAACCATCTAAATTATTCGTGGCTGGAGCAGCTGCGGGGTCATCCTTTAAATTCGCAAGAGCCTGATTGGATCCTCAATGCTGCGACGAACAATTTCTGTTATCCTGATCGCCGTCGTCGCAGCCTTTGCCGTTTACTGGTGGCTGACCGCGCCAACCGCCTTGGCCTTGCCGGCGCCGACGCGCGGGCCCGATCTCGCCAACGGGCAGGAGCTGTTCAATGCCGGCGGCTGCTCGTCCTGCCATGCGGTGCCCAACCAGCCCGATCGTCTCAGGCTCGGCGGCGGCCTGGCGCTCGGTTCGCCGTTCGGCACGTTCTATGCGCCGAACATTTCCCCCGATCCCACGGACGGCATCGGCCGCTGGAGCGAGGCCGATTTCGTCAACGCGGTGATGCGCGGGATCTCGCCTGAGGGCACGCACTACTTCCCGGCGTTTCCATACACGTCCTACCACATTGCGAAGGTCGACGACGTCCGCGATCTCTTTGCTTACCTGAAGACGCTGCCGCCGGTGTCCGGCCGGGTGCGCGACCACGATCTGCCGTTTCCCTTCAATATTCGCCGCAATGTCGGCATCTGGAAATTGCTGTTCATGGACGTCAGGCCGTTCATGCCGGATGCGGCGCGGTCCGCGCTTTGGAATCGCGGCGCCTATCTCGTGAACGGTTTTGGCCATTGCGCCGAATGCCACAGTCCGCGCAATTCCCTCGGTGGTATCAACCGGCGCGAGCGCTTCGCCGGCGGTCCCAATCCCGAAGGCGAGGGCTGGGTGCCGAACATCACGCAGAAGGGGATTGGCGGCTGGAGCGTGAAGGATATTGCCGACTTCCTGGAGACCGGCGACATGCCCGAAGGCGACAGCGCATCGGGCTCGATGCGGCCGGTGATCAAGAACCTCGCGCAGTTGACGCCTGAGGATCGCGCCGCGATGGCCACCTATCTGAAGTCGCTGCCGCCGATCGACGGCCCGACGCCGCCGAAACGCAAGGAGGGTGGCGGCTGAAGCAGGTCCATTCCAATTGGCATGCCGTGATAGCGCCCCCAACGTCGGTCACAGGTTGGGAATTGAAATTGCGTCAGGATGGCGTGTCGAGCCGTAGCGCGCTTGTAATTGATTGCTTGAGGGCTGCGCGCTTGGCGTTGATTGCGATACTGATCGCCCGCGTACCAAAAAAACTCCAGTACACCTGGGCCCAAGTCATACCACGTTGTTGCGCGCCACCCTCGGGCAGGACCAGGCCGCAATCTACCTGCGAGAGTTTCGAAACGCCGTGCACATAACAATGCTCTCGCTGAAACCATCAAAGGCCAGTACAAGACCGACCTGATCCATCAGCGCGAACCCCCTTTCGCTATGATGACGAGCCCGCCGCGGCCGGCTGTCGATCATGCAATGCCTGCTCCAGCGCATTGGAGCGCTAAGCCTACGCGACGTGCGCGAGGCCCGGCAACCCAAGATCCTGAGGGCATAGGCATCGATGACGAAGACGACGTAGATGAAGCCGACCAGGTCGCGACATAGGTGAAGTCAGAGGGTTGGGGACGTTCGGACTTCGCCTTGAACTGGCGATTGACTTGATCCAGCGGGCATGGCGGCCTTGTCGCTGATCGTGGTCCTGTTGGGTTTACCGCGGATGATTCCGTGCAATTGCATGTCCCGCATCAGTCCCGACACTGTGCAACGGGCAATATCGAAGCTCTCACGGGTGCCAAACCTTGCACACGCCGTAGACGCGGCGCGCGCCACCGAAGACGCGCCGGACCTCGATCTTCAGCGCAGCACACTGCATGGCGTGCGGACAGCCACGGGCGCGGACCTCGGCGGAAAACCTTGTTCGTCGTCTTGCTTGTCATGGCGCCATCCTCCCAGCAGTTGGAGCCTCCCGCAAACCCGGAGCGGTTCGGTCGAACGTTTACTGTATGAGGATTGCCGTGGGCCCGGGACCGCCGCCCTATTTCCACGGAAGATGTCATTCCATCCGAAGGGCTGGGCGGCGGTCGCTTGGACCGCGAGCCTTTCGGGGCCTACGGCGCGATCATTGTCCCCCTTCTCCATTACAAGGAGATGACGCCCGGGTACTGACAGAAACAACTCGGACCGATAAGCTGATCTCCAGACACACAGCTAGATGGTCCAGATATCATGAGAGTGTTAGCCGTGGCCGCCGTGCTGCTATTGCCGACAAGTCCAATCCGGGCTGGCGCGACGATTGTCGGGGCCGGCTCTCAGTCGTGCTCGGCTTGGACTAATAGAACCAAGAGTGCCATTGTCAAAGGCGCATTCGAATCTTGGGTCGTTGGCTTCATCAGTGGCCTAAATGTCAGCGGCGACAGAGAAATTGTCGGGGGCGGTGACTTTTCCGCGATTGTTACTTGGATGGATCAGCGTTGTAAGTCTTATCCGACAGACCAAATTGGGATCGCTGCCCTAGATCTCGCAATGCAATTGGCCGGAAGCCCACCGAAGCACTGATCCGTCGGGGTCACGCCGGCGAACTCTAACATTAGTCTGTCGAGCGGACTGGACGGGCAAACCCAGGTAGCAGCAGACGGCCGCGCCCAACGCGCCGAAGTGGTCTCTGCAGACGCAAGGGGAATAATCGCGAGAGCGGCCATGAAGACGAAGCCGCGAATGCGAAAATCGCAACGAACGAGACTGCGTGGCATTCCGCCTGCTAGCTGGCGCCAAACGCCTTGAAGGTGATGATGGTGAGCGTGTCCTGGATGCCGGGCAGCACCTGCACCTTCTCGTTGATGAAGTGGCCGATGTCGGTGTCGTTGTCGACATAGAACTTCACCAGCAGATCGTAATGACCGGCCGTGGAGTAGATCTCGGAGGCGATCTCGGCTTCGGCAAGCGCATTGGCGACCACATAGGACTGGCCGAGCTTGCATTTGATCTGGACGAAAAAGGGAACCATTGCAGTCACTCCGAAAGCATATCTTGCCGGCTAATAGGCCAAAACCGGTCGGATTTAGCAAGCGGACTTGCTGCCTGCGGGGATAAGCCGCCCGCGCGCAAATGCCGATTTTGCCCTACGAATTCACCGTCGCCGCGGCGAAGGCGTCCCTGAGGCGCTGGGCGAGCTCGGCCTTGCGATAGGGCTTGGTCAGGACCACAGCTTCCGCCTGCGCGCGGCCCTGCTCGACCAGGGTCTCCAGCGCATAGCCGGAAGTGAACAGCACCGGCAGGCCCGGCCGAATCCGCCGGGCCTGGTCGGCGAGATCCCAGCCGCTCATCCCGCCGGGCATGACGATATCGGTGAACAGCATGTCGATGCCGGGATCGGCGCGCAGCCGCTGCAGGGCCTCCTGGCCGTTGACGGCGGCGACGACGCGATAGCCGAGCGCCTCCACCCGGAGGATCACCGAGGAGCGCACGAACGGATCGTCCTCGGCGATCAGGATGGTCTCGTGGCCGCGCGGTGCGGTGTCTTCGTTGTCCAGCACGTCCGTCGGCGATGGTCCGCCGCCGGCGCGCGGCAGGTAGATCCGGACCGTCGTCCCCAGGCCCTGTTCGCTATAGATCGAGACATGGCCGTCGGATTGCTTTGCGAAGCCATAGACCATGCTCAGTCCGAGCCCTGAACCCTTGCCGACCTCCTTGGTGGTGAAGAACGGCTCGAAGGCGTGCTCGATCACCTCGGGCGTCATGCCTTCGCCGTCATCGGTGACGGAAATCAGCGCGTAAGCGCCGGATGCGACCTCCGGGTGAAGAGCACGATAATCCTCGTCGATTGCGGCGAGCTCGGTGCTTAGCGTCAGATGTCCGCCTGACGGCATCGCGTCCTGCGCGTTGAGCGCAAGGTTCAGCACGGCGGATTCGAGCTGGGCGCGGTCGGCAAAGGCCTGGATGGTGCCAGGACCGAACGCCGTCTTGATCTCGATGTTTTCGCGCAAGGTGCGCTTGAACAGCTTGAGCATGGACTGCAGCAGCTCGCGGCAATCGATCGCCTTCGGCTGGAGCAATTGGCGGCGGCTGAATGCCAGCAGTCGCTGCGTCAGTTCCGCGCCGCGTTCGCCGGACTCGCAGATGTCGTCGGCGAATTGTCGCAAATCGGGCCGCGCCTTGAGCTGCTCGCTGAGAAGCTCGGCGTTGCCGATGATGACGGTGAGAAGATTGTTGAAGTCATGGGCGATGCCGCCGGAGAGCTGACCGACCGTCTCCATCTTCTGCGCCTGCTGGAGCTGCTGCTCGGTCAGCTTGCGCGCGGTCAGATCGTGGACGATGCCGACGCAGATCAGCTCGCCGTCCTGCCAAGCCTGGCCTACCGAAAGGTCCATCGGGAAGGTCGATCCGTCCTTGCGCAGGCCGGCAGCTTCCCCTGTTGCGAAACGCCGCGCATGACCGGTAGATGAAGGCCTCTTTTCGTCGGCCATCAGCATACCGATGTCGAGATTCATCACCTCGTCGGCGCGATAGCCGAACAACCGTTCGCAAGCGGGGTTGAACAGCAGAATACGGGCTTGCGCGTCAAACAGGATGACGCCGTCCACCGCGGTCTCGACCACCGCCGTGAGGCGCGTCATGCTCTCGCGCATCGCGCGCTGGGCGTCGCCGACCTGTTTGAGCAACAGCGTCGCATCCCGGCTCTTGATCTCCTCCTCCTCGAGCGCGGCCTGGACCTTCTGCAGCTCGAACGGGGAGGGGATCGTCAGGATTTTTGGCAGCAGCGGCCAGAGCGCGGCTGCGGTGAAGATCGACGCGATCGCAGTCGCCGCCTTGACCAGGCCCTCGATGCCGTAGACCGGAACCCAAAGCGTGTAGATCGACAGCACGTGCGTCAGGCCGCATGCCATGATGAAGATCGCGAACGCCCAAAACACCCAGCCGAACTGGAGGTCGCGCCGCTTGGTGACGAGAATGGTGAGGGCGAACGGGATCGAGAAATACGCCGCCGCGATGCAGGCGTCCGAGACGACATGGAGCCAGATCAGCTCGGGCTCCCACAGCAGGCAGATGCCGTGCGGTGAGAACATCGAGGAGTCGAGGATGCGTTCGAAGAAGGCCCACATGATACAGTCCCGAGAGGGTTGCAGGCCGGGGGGCGGCCCGCAACATGGCATCGCCAGCGAATCGATCAACGTTTCACTGATTTGGGTGGGCTCGCCAAGGCCGGGTGATGCCTAGGCATATTTTCGGTGGATGTGCACGTTTGCGGGACGACAATGCCGCGCAGCACTGGCTCTGCCTGATTCGTCGGCTTGCTGGGGCTCGAGCGGCGCGCTAGGACAGGCTTATGGCTGAGATTTCTTCAAGCAAGCGTACCCTGCGATGACGACGCCCGTGGCGCTCACCATCGCCGGCTCGGATTCGAGCGGCGGCGCCGGCATTCAGGCCGACCTGAAGACCTTTGCCGCGCTCGGCGTCTACGGCGCATCCGCGATCACGGCACTGACTGCGCAGAACACCAAAGGCGTCACCGGCATTCACGCGGTGCCGGCGGCGTTCGTCACGGCGCAGATCGATGCGGTGTTCTCCGATCTCGACGTCGGCGCGGTGAAGATCGGCATGGTGGCTCAAGCCGAGAGCATCGATGCGATCGCCTCTGCGCTGGCGCGCTGGAAGCCTCGCCATATCGTGCTCGATCCCGTGATGGTCGCAACCTCCGGCGATCGCCTGCTGGCGGCGGAAGCTGTCGAAGCGTTGCGCACGAAGCTGATGCGGCTCGCGTCGGTGATCACGCCCAATCTGCCGGAGGCAGCTGCACTGCTCGACGAGCCGCTCGCGCGAAGCGAGGCCGAGATCGAAAGCCAGGGGCGTCGTCTGCTCGAACTCGGCTGCCGCGCGGTCCTGATCAAGGGCGGGCACGGCGAGGGGGTGGAGAGCATCGACTATCTCGTCAGCGCCGACAAAACGATCGCGCTTGCCGCGTCGCGCGTCGCTACCCGCAACACCCATGGTACCGGCTGCTCATTGTCCTCAGCCGTCGCGGCGGGCCTCGCCAAAGGCGAGGATCTCGAGACGGCCGTGCGCAATGCCAAGAGCTGGATCAGCGCGGCGATCGCGGCCGCCGACCGCTTCAGCGTCGGTCACGGCCACGGGCCGATCCATCATTTCCACAAGTTTTACTGACGCCGGCTTCGAGCTGCGCGCCGGCAATATCGGCCTTCAAGACAACGTTCCGGCGAGAGCCATCAAGGTGGCGAACACGCCAAGCGGTACAAGGTGCGAAAATTCGCGGTGGCGCAGCACGGTCAGGACCGCGGCCGAAATGATTGCCGCGCCTAGCGCCAGGCCAAAAACGCGACTGGCAGGGAGTGCAATCAGAAGGGCGCTTATCATCTCCAGTCCGCCGGTAAGGCGGCCCCACCAGCGCGGGTAACCCCATCGAACGAAGCTGCTTTGCGTCGCGGACGTGCCGATCGCGTTATAGAGGCCTGCGCCAAAGAGTCCGGCAACGAGCAGACAGACCGAAACAGCATGAGCCATCTCAGGGCACATCCATCATCATGGGGATGGCTGCCAGAACCATGATGGCCGCCGTGAGGCCGTGAATGCCGACAGCGCTTTTTGCAGAGCCTTTGCCGCCAAGCACGACCAGCATGTCGCCGATGGGGATGATGGCTTCGACAAACAGGATGATGCCGACCCCGCGGGGGACACCCCACGCCATGAATGCCAGTACGGTCAATCCCGACGCGATGTCGCGAACGCCCTTGAGGCGAAGCCACCAGTCGGTGTTGGCGCCTTCTTCAGGGAGTGGCAGGCCGAAACTGCGTGTCGCGGTCCTCGGGCTCACGACATATTGGGTGCCGATCGCGATAATCCCGAGAGCCAGGAGCAGTGCTGTTCCAAGCGGAAGCCAATGCATGAGATTCATTCTATCGATCCAAGATAATATAGCGTTGCTAGAAAATGTAGTCTAGCGTTGCTAGATCGTCAAGCATCGATAATAAGTATCGACTATCTTGGCCTGGGAGACCGAAGGTTGGGGATCGCCGAACGGAAAGACAGGCAACGCGCCGACCGCGAGCGCCGCATCGTGGCGGTAGCGCGCGTGATCGCGGAGAGCGAGGGATGGAACGCGGTTACGATCCGTCGGCTTGCCGACGAGATCGAGCACAGTCAGCCGGTCCTCTATTCACATTTCGACAACAGGGATGCGATCGTTGCCGCAGTAGCCCTCGAGGGTTTCCGGGACATCAACGTGGCTCTTCGGGAGGCGGCACGTGGGTCGACCGGGCGAAACGCCATCAAGAATGTCGCGACGGCCTACCTCGGCTTTGCACTCCGCAATCCAGCGCTCTACGAGGCCATGTTCATTCTTCCGACGGAACTGCGCTTCGCCGAAGCCGGGACCAGACCGGAACTACGGGCCGGCTTCGAAGCCCTTGCGGCAGTCGTGACGCCGTTTTGCGTCGATGTGGAGGTCGCGACCGAGACCTTTTGGGCCGCCCTGCATGGGCTCGTTGAGCTCGAACGTTCGGGCCGGATTAGGCCTGGCGCGCGGAGCGAACGCATCGCCCTCATTGTTCGGACGATCGTCGTTTCCGGAAAATAGCGCGCCTGCCCGCGGCTGGCGTCATCTTTGCAGCGGCTCGCGTCACCTCTGATGTGTGCCGCGCTCGGGCCCGGACTTTGCGGGGATCCACAGCCGCCCCATGTCGCCTGACTGTCGCATGCGACTGATATTCGCGGGGAGGGCGAGGCGAGGTTTGATTCGTATCTGAGGGTGCCTCAAAGGTTCAATTGGTCATCCCCCTGTCACGGGACATTGTTACAGGCTGTCGCATGGGAAGTTACGATGTGAGTGACGAGAGCCCTGAAAGGCGCTTTCGCACCTTGTTCATCTCCGACGTTCATCTCGGAGCCCGCGGCTCGCAAGCCGACCTTTTGCTGGACTTCCTGCGCTACCACGACGCCGACACCATCTATCTCGTCGGCGACATCGTCGATGGCTGGGCGCTGAAATCGAACTGGCACTGGCCGCAGTCGCATAACGATCTGGTCCAGAAGCTGCTGCGCAAGGCGCGCAAGGGCGCCAAGGTCGTCTACGTGCCCGGCAATCACGACGAGTTCCTGCGCAATTATTACGGCACGCATTTCGGCGGCATCGACGTCGTCGAGAATACCGTCCACACCGGCGTGGACGGCAAGCGCTATCTCGTCATCCACGGCGACATCTTCGACCTCGTGGTGCAGAACGCGCGCTGGCTCGCCCATCTCGGCGACAAGGCTTACGACTTCGCGATCCAGATGAACCGCTTCGTCAACTTCTTCCGCCGCATGTTCAAGGTGCCGTATTGGTCGCTGTCGCAATGGGCCAAGCAGAAGGTCAAGAACGCGGTCAACTATATCGGCGCGTTCGAGCAGGCGCTCGCAGCCGAAGCGCGGCGCCACGACGCCGATGGCGTGATCTGCGGCCACATCCACTACGCCGTGATCCGCGACGAGAACGGCATCCGCTACATGAACTGCGGCGACTGGGTCGAGAGCTGCACCGCGCTGGTCGAGCACGACGACGGGCGCTTCGAGATCATCACCTGGGCGGATCACCTGCAGAAGCCGGCAGAAGTTCCGCAGGTGGCAGCAAGGGCGGCCTGATGCGCATCCTGGTCGCGACCGACGCCTGGCACCCGCAAGTCAACGGTGTGGTTCGGACGCTGACCAAGCTCGCTGACGCCGCCAAGACACTTACCGTCGAAGGACATGGCGTCGAGTTCACGTTCCTGACGCCGCAATCGTTCCGTACCTTTGCGATGCCAAGCTATCGCGACGTGCGGCTCGCGATGCCGCGCCCGGCGCGCATTGCAAAGCTGATCGAGGAAGCGCAGCCCGACAGCATCCATATCGCGACGGAAGGGCCGATCGGCCTGATGGTGCGCCGCTATTGCCGGCAGCGCAAGCTGCCGTTCACGACCAGCTTCCACACCCGCTTTCCCGAATATGTCCGTGCCCGGGTGCCGGTTCCGGAATCCCTGATCTGGCGGGCGCTGCGGCGTTTCCACAACCCGAGCCGCGCCGTGATGGCGGCGACGCCCGCGCTGGCCCGGGAGCTCGGCGAGCGCGGTTTCGACAATGTCGTGCTGTGGCCGCGCGGCGTCGACACCCATTTGTTCCATCCTCGCGCGATCGACCTCTGCCTGCCGGCCCCGGTGTTCCTTTCGGTCGGCCGCGTCGCGGTGGAGAAGAATCTCGAGGCGTTCCTCGATCTCGACCTGCCCGGCACCAAGGTGATCGTCGGAGACGGCCCGGCGCGCAACGCGCTGGAAGAGGCCTATCCTGACGCGATTTTCCTCGGCGAGAAGCATGGCGAGGAACTGGCCGACATCTATGCGGCCGCCGACGTCTTCGTGTTTCCGAGCAAGACCGACACGTTCGGCCTGGTCCTGCTCGAGGCGCTGGCGAGCGGCCTGCCGGTCGCGGCCTTCCCGGTGAAGGGGCCCCGCGACGTCATCGGCGATGCGCCGGTCGGCGCGCTGGATCATGATTTGCGTAACGCCTGCTTCGCCGCGCTCGACATCTCCAGGCAGGACTGCGTCGAATTCGCCTCCAATTACACCTGGGAAGCCTCGGCGAGGGCCTTTGTGGACAGCATTTTGGCGGTTGGTGCGGTGCTGCCGGGCCGGAACGGGGCGGACCTGCCACGCTACGTCGCCTAAAATCCTCGCGCGGAGGTGTCTTGCCCGCACCTCATTCGACGCGATAACATCTGCCATGACCGAACAGCCCCTTCCGATCGGCCCTGCCGATATCGATGCTGCAGCCCGCGTGCTCGCGCCCTTCGCCGTCCGCACCCCGCTGTTGTCCTTTCCGGTGCTCAACGAGCGCGTTGGCGCGAAGGTCTTCCTGAAGCCGGAGATGCTCCAGCGCACCGGCTCCTTCAAATTCCGCGGCGCCTTCAACAAGGTGTTCTCGATCCCGCAGGACAAGCGCGCCGGCGGTGTCGTCGCGTTCTCCTCCGGCAACCACGCCCAGGGCGTGGCGGCGGCGGCCAAAATCCTCGACATGCATGCGACCATCGTGATGCCGGCGGATGCGCCACTCTCCAAGCGCGAGCGCACCAAATCATATGGCGCAGACGTTGTGCTCTACGATCGCGACCGCGACGACCGCGAGGCGATCTCGCGCGGCATCGCCGAGAAGCGCGGTGCCACGCTGGTCAGGCCTTATGACGATCCCCTCGTGATCGCAGGGCAAGGTACCGCCGGCCGCGAGATTGCGGAGGACATGGCGGCGCTCGGCCTCTCGCCCGATATCGTGGTCGCGCCGGCCTCCGGCGGCGGCCTGATAGCAGGCGTCGCGACGGCCGTGAAGGCGCGTTATCCGTTGGCCGAGATCGTGGTGGCCGAGCCCGAGGCATTCGACGATCACGGCCTGTCGCTGACCGCAGGCCACCGCGAGCCGCACGCACCGGCCGGCCGCACCATCTGCGATGCGCTGATGGCGCTGATTCCCGGCGAGATGACCTTTGCGATCAACAGCAAGCTTTTGGCGCGCGGCGTGACCGCGTCGGACAAGGAAGTCGGCGCGGCGGTCGCCTTTGCCTACCGCGAGCTGAAGCTCGTGGTCGAGCCCGGCGGCGCGGTGGGCCTTGCCGCGTTGCTGGCGGGGCGTCTCGACGTCGCCGGCAAGAACGTGGTCATCGTGCTCTCCGGCGGCAACGTCGATGCGGAACTGTTTGCCGAGCTGGTGGCTTGAGCTTCTGACATGACATGACGAAGGGGCAGAGCGTTGGCGCTCTGCCCCTTTGTCGTGTGTGGCTGACGGCGATCAGTGCATGAAGCCGCCGCGATGGTTGCCGCCGCCGCCCATGGAGGGCGACTGGTTCATCGACTGGCGGAAATTGTTTCCGCCGCCATTCCCCATCGCATTGAACTGCGGCCGGTTGTTCTGGACCTGCACCTTGTTCACCGGGTTGTTGTTGAGCTTCACGCCGTTGTTGATGCGGATTGGATTGTTCTGGGTCTGAACGTTCACCGGCTTCGTATCGACGGTCGTACCGCCCTTGCCGATCGTCACGGGCATGCTCACGACCTTGCCGATGCCGTTGCTGTTCGTCGTGGTGTTGTTCGTCGTCGTCGTGTTGGTCGGCGCAGGCAGGGTGACGATCTTGCCAGGGGCCTGTGACGGCGTGCCGTTCTGCGGATTGCCCGTCGGCACGTTGACGATCTGGCCGCCGTTGCCGAGCTTGCCGATGACGTTGCCGTCGCCCGGCTTCTGCACGACCGGCAAGTTGGCGTTCATCTGCGAGCCGCCATTGCCCTGCTGGATCAGCGGCATGTATTTGGGCTGGCCGAGATTGCCGATCTTGAGCGTCGGGGCAATGTTCTGCGGAGCCAAAAACTTCGTCGCCTGCATCAGCGGGATCAGCTTCGGCTGCGTCTCGAGCTTCAGCGCCATCTGCGCATAGGGGCTGTTGCCGTAGTTCTTATAGAAGGCCTGGTAGCCGATCGGCGAGTTCGCCAGCACCGCCTGGTGCCAGGCCTGCGTGAGCAGAAGGTTCGACAGCAGCCAGCGGATGTGGTCGCACAGCGGGTCGTGCGGATACATCTGGATGAACTCCTGATAGTACTCCGGCCGTCCCTCGGACACGACGTAGTCGTAGGCCTGGCGCGTCGAACGGCTCGGCAGGTTCGAGGCCATCTGCACCACCGGTGCGTTCACCGGCGCGCGATTGGCGGCCACGACCGTGTCGCCGAAGAAGGTGAAGTCGGAGGTGAGCGAGGAGCTCTCCCATGGAATTTGCGCGCCGCTGGTGGTCTGGTTGACCTGGAGACGCACGCGCTTGAACAGCTGCTCGATCGGCACGTTGGGCTCGCGCGCGACGTTGAGGAAGGCCTGCGTGTAGGGGCTGTGGCCGTTGGTGCCATCCTGTGCTTCCGCGCCCGGCGCGGTCGAATAACCGACGATGGAGCCGTTCGGGGCATCGACGATTGCCAAGCCCCGTCCGGCGTCGTTGACGGTCGGGAACGGGTTGTTGCGGCAGGCGTCGAGGATGACGATGCGCATGCGGCTGGGGATCGTCTCCAGCGTCGACATCACATCGACAAGGCGGACCGAGTCGTTGACCAGCTCGGTCTGGTTCGACACCTTCGCGTCAATGGGGACGAGATAGTTCTCGCCGGCGAGCTGCACGCCGTGACCGGCGTAATAGACCATCGCCACCGTGTTCGGGCCGCGCGCGGACACTTTGGCCGAGAAATCCTGCACCACGCGCAGCATGTCGTTCTGGCCGAGGTCCGTCGCCGAGATCACCTCGAAGCCGGCCGAGTTGAGGAACTGCGCCATCGACTGCGCATCATTGTCGGGATTGGCGAGCTGCGGCGCGTTCTGGTAGTTCGAATTGCCGATCACCAGCGCCACTCGCTGCTCCGAGCCTTGCAGCGCGGCAGGCGCGGCCGCTTCGACAGGTGCGACTTGCGCGGAAACGGGGCCGCAGGCGAAGCCGAACAGGCTTCCCAGCAGGCCGGCGGTCATCAGGGTGGATTTCAGGCGGAACATGGCGGGCTCCCTCGTGGCTCATCTCGATGCGAGATTGGTTGCGAGGAAGCTAGGCGGCGTTCGAACGTAGCGTCCGTGATCGCGATCACCTTGGTAACATGCGTGATCTAAATCACGCTGGGATCTGGTATGGTCGGGGGACAAGCCGACGACGCCGGTTTCACTGGCCAAAAACATGCCTGGGAGAAGTCCGTCACATGCTGAAATCGATCGATCCGATCCTGACGCCCGATTTGCTCTGGCTGCTCGCCTCGATGGGGCATGGCGACGACCTCGTGGTCGTCGACGCCAATCATCCGGCCACCCACATCGCCCGCACGACCTCGTCGCAGCGCCTGATCCAGCTGCCCGGCATGAGCATGGAGACCGCGATGCGCGCCATCATGACGCTCTATCCGCTCGACGATTTCGATCCCGATCCGGTGCGCGTGATGATGCCGGTAGACGATCCCGACCGCGTGCCGGACGTGCAGCACGTGGTGTTGGCGGAGATTGCGCGCTCCGTCGGCCGCCCCGTCACGCCCGGCAAGCTCTCGCGGCCGGATTTTTATCGCGCAGCGGGTGCGAGCTTTGGCGTCGTACAAGTGGGGGACAGTCGCGGATATGGGTGCTTCCTGATCCGCAAGGGCGTGATCAGCTAGGGAAGCTGCGGACGAGTGGCCACCGGCCTCTTGCAAGTCGAGCGCTTGTCTCGCAATGACGGGTGTGGAGAGAGTGTTCGTGCCTACGAGAAGAACGCGATCTTTTCGGCCTGGGTCATGCGGCGGATCGGGGCGAGTGCGTCGTTGGCCGCGGTGCGGGGCTTTTGCACGATGCCGCTGGCCAGGACCGTGGCGCCGAGCGAGAGCTCGGACAGGGGGGACGGCATCGGCAGCGAAGCGGTCGGTGCTGCGCCGAAATTCGCTGCGGCCGCCATGGCGGGGGCCGGTTGCTCCATCACTTCGGCGGCGGCTTCCGCAATGGCATCGGTGAGGCGCGCGAGCGATTCCATCGCGATCGGGGCTTCGATCACCGGCTCCTCGACAACCAGCTCCTCGACATGCGGCGCGATTGGCGCCTCCATGACGGCCGGCTTCGCGACCTCCGCGGCCATCGGCTCTGGAATAACTGTTTCCATCTCCGTGGGCTCGACGATCTCGTCGAATTCCGGATCGGGCGCGGCCATCTCCATCGCGATTCGCGCGAGCACGGCGTCGTCCTCGGCCTCCGCGGCGGCATCGAGCGAGAACTCGTCGGTGATCTCGGCAACGGAAGCGGGATCGGCGAGGCTGTCCTCGACCGCAGCAAGATCCTCTTCGACGGCGCTTTCGCCGATCTCGGGCGCGATCGCGACGTCCACCATCGCGGCGTCGGCGATGCCGCTCGCGTCCTCGGCGACGCTGCTCACGTCTGCTGCGGCCTCGGGCTCGGGAGCGATATTCTGCGGCGTCTCCGTAAAAGCCACGGGTGCTTCGCTCGCCATCGCGGCGGGCGCTTCGGCAATTGGCGCTTCCGCCACCGGCGGCGTAGCTTGCGCAGGCGCAGGCGCAGGCGCAGGCCGCACCGCGGCCTGCGGCGCTGCGACGCTGTCAGCGTCGGTTTGCTCGACCCGGTCCTTGAGCAGATCGAAGGCGGCCTTGAGCTCGCCGCGCGGATCGATGGTCGAGATCTGGGCGCAGGCCGCTTCGATCGAGGCGAGCTGCGAATCAATCAGGTCGCAGATTCGACCGTCGGCGCCGATCTCGCGCCAGCGCCAGGAGATCTCCTTGATGATGCGCACGCCGCGGGGAATCGGTGCGAGGCTCGCCTCGAACGCGGCCGGATCGAACGCCTTGCCGGCGGCGCATTCTGCGTCCTCGATTGCGCGGCGGATCGCGACCAGCGCTGCGGGCAGGCGGTCCTCGACGACGGGTTGTCGCTGTGCCGCAAGGGTTTCTTCGATCTTGGCGACCGCGTCGAGCACCATGCTCGTGTCGGCATTGCGGTTGCGCTTGGCGTATTCGCCGAGGAACCAGCGGCCGCGCGCGGTCTCCATGAAGGCTTCGCGGATCGCGTCGTAATCCTGCTCGTTCGGCTCGGCCGCGCGGGCAGACATGGGCGAGAGGGCGAATGCTTCGTTGGCCATGACAATCTCGTCGCGCAAATCACCGCGCGTTACTGTAACGATCACCACGATATCGACCGAATCGCAATTGGTTTGATGGCAGGCGAATCACAAATCCCCATCGCAACATCCGTCAAGCGGCGATTCGCCGTGCGTCTCGCGCTGTTCTACTCGGCCGTGTTCGCGGTGTCGGGAACGCATCTGCCGTTCTTCCCGGTCTGGCTCAAGGCGGTTGGCGTCGATGCGGCCTGGATCGGGATCATCAACGCGCTGCCGGGGATTACGCGCTTCACCATGTTGCCCTACGCAACCGCCTTTGCCGAAAAGCGCCATGCGATTCGCGCCGGCATGATGATCTCGGTGGTGGCCACCGCGATCGGATTTGCGGCCGTCGGCTTGCAGCAGCAGCCGCTGGCACTGCTCCTGATCTATGCGGCTACCTGCATCATGTGGACGCCGGTGGTCCCGCTGACGGATGCTTATGCGTTACGCGGCGTCATTCGCTACGGCTTCGACTATGGGCCGGTTCGGCTGTGGGGCTCGGCAGCCTTCGCTGCCGGCGCACTCGCCTGCGGCTATCTCGTGGACAGCATCGACACGCGCGAGCTGATCTGGGTCATCGTCGCATGGGCTCTCGTTGCGGCCATCGCAGGCCTGTTGCTCCAGCCGCTCGACGATGTCAGGCGCAGGACCGCGGAACAGCACGCCAGCAATGCCCTGCTGCGCGATGTTGGCTTCTGGCTGGTCATCATTTCGGCCGCGCTGATCCAGGGCAGTCATGCCGCCTATTACTCGTTTTCGGCGATCAGCTGGCAGGCCCATGGGCTCGGTGGGTTCACAATCGCAGGACTCTGGACGCTGGGCGTGATTGCCGAGATCGTCGTCTTCGCGCTGTCGCCGCGCTTCTCGCTGCATCCGTCGTCGCTGATGGCGATCGGCGGCGTCAGCGCGGTGCTGCGCTGGATCGTCACGGCGCAGGAGCCGTCGCTGGCGCTGCTCGCGATCGCGCAGCTCGGCCACGGCCTCACGTTCGGCATGACCATCGTCGGCACCATGAGTTTGCTGGTGCAGCGCGTACCATCGCATCAGATTGCGCGGGGGCAGGGTTACTATGCCGCGTGCAGCGGCTTGTTGGGCGCGACAAGCTCGATCGCCTCAGGCGCGATCTACGCCCGCATCGGCGACAGCCTCTATTACGTCATGGCGGCGATGGCGGCGGCCGGTGCGATCGTCATCTGGTCGGCGCGGCATCGGCTCATGGCTCAGCCCCAGAGCGAAGCGTCCGGCGGATAGACCAGGCTCTCGTCATAGCGCAGTCCATGGTCGCGATCGCGCGCCAGCAGCAAGGGGCCGTCGAGATCGACGAAGCGCGCCTGCGGGGTCACCAGCATGGCGGGCGCCATCGACAGCGAGGTCGCGACCATGCAGCCGATCATGATTTCGAAACCGAGCGCCTGCGCGGCATCGGCCATGGCCAGCGCCTCGGTGAGGCCGCCGGTCTTGTCGAGCTTGATATTCACGGCGTCGTAGCGCGCGCGCAAGGGGGCCAGCGAGCCACGATCATGCACGCTCTCGTCGGCGCAGACCGCGAGCGGCCGCTTGATCCGCGCCAGCGCGTCGTCCTTGCCGGCCGGCAGCGGCTGCTCGACCAGGGTGACGCCGACGGCATCGCAGGCGGCGAGGTTGGCTTCCAGATTGGCCTCGGTCCAGGCCTCGTTGGCGTCGACGATCAGCTCGGATTCGGGGGCCGCCTTACGCACGGCCGCGATCCGCTCGGGATCGCCGTCGCCGCCGAGCTTGATCTTGAGCAGCGGCCGGTGCGCCGCTTTCGCCGTCGCCGCTGCCATGGCCTCGGGTGTGCCGAGCGAGATCGTGTAGGCCGTGGTGCGCTCGCCGGGCTCGGGCCGTTCCAGCAGGTTCCAGGCCCGCAAGCCCGAGGCCTTGGCCTCGAGGTCGATCAGAGCGCAATCCAGCGCATTGCGGGCCGCTCCTGGTGGCATGGCGGCCTGGAGGGCCTGTCGCGTCAGCCCGCCGGCCACGGCCGCCTGCATGGCCTGGATCGCGGCCAGCGTTGCCTCCGGCGTCTCGCCATAGCGGGGATAGGGCACGCATTCGCCGCGGCCGATCAGGCCGTTTTGGCTCACTTCGGCTACAACCGTCACGGCTTCGGTCTTGGCGCCCCGGCTGATCGTGAAACTGCCGGCGATGGGAAACCGCTCGATTCGCGCGGCAAGGGCAGGAACTTTGCTGGAAGTCATTTTGAACTCTGGCGAAATCTGAACCTGCTGGTTACCTCTAGCAACTAACATTAACCAGTTGGGGATACCTTTTCTGGGTAAGGGCGCGTGCGCAAGCATCTGATTTTTTCCGCCCGGTTAAGGGAGCGGACACTTTGAGCGGCGATCCGAAGCTGGAACGGATAGCCAAAGGCAATGCGCTGGCCCTCTGCGCCACCGGAACCTGGACCGCGAGTTTCGCGCCGGTCCTGGAGCGGATAGTGGCCGACGCCGAGAAGCTCGCCGGCAGTCCCCAAAGCATCTTCATCGATGTCTCCGAGGTCGCCAAGCTCGACACCTTTGGTGCCTGGCTGATCGAGCGGCTGCGCCGCAGCCTGACCCAAGGCGCCGTCGAGGCGCAGATCGCGGGGTTGTCGGCCAATTATTCGAGCCTCGTCGACGAGGTGCGCCGGGTCCGCGCGACCCCGGTTGTCGACAGCAGCACGATCACCATCACCGGCATGCTGGAGCAGATCGGCCGCGCCGTGGCCGGTATCGCGGGCACCGTCGCGGGCCTCGTCGACATGCTCGGGGCAGTGCTTGCGGCGGTCGCGCGCACACTGATCCACCCGCGCTCGTTCCGCCTGACCTCGACCGTGCATCATCTCGAGCAGGTCTGTTGGCGCGCGGTGCCGATCGTGGTGCTGATCACCTTCCTGATCGGCTGTATCATCGCCCAGCAGGGCATCTTTCATTTCCGCCGCTTCGGCGCCGACATCTTCGTCGTCGACATGCTCGGCGTGCTGGTGTTGCGCGAGATCGGCGTCTTGCTTGTCGCCATCATGGTCGCGGGCCGCTCGGGCAGCGCCTATACGGCCGAGCTCGGCTCGATGAAGATGCGCGAGGAGATCGACGCGCTGCGCACCATGGGGTTCGACCCGATCGAGGTGCTGGTGCTGCCGCGCATGCTGGCGCTGGTGCTGGCACTGCCGATCCTCGCCTTTCTCGGCGCCATGGCCGCGCTCTATGGCGGCGGTCTCGTCGCCTGGCTCTATGGCGGCGTCGACCCCGAAGCGTTTCTGCTGCGCCTGCGCGACGCCATCTCGATCGATCATTTCATCGTCGGCATCGTGAAAGCGCCCGTCATGGCCGCGGTGATCGGCATCGTCGCCTGCGTCGAGGGCCTCGCCGTGCAGGGCAGCGCGGAATCGCTCGGACAGCACACCACCGCGTCAGTGGTGAAGGGTATCTTCTTCGTCATCGTGATGGACGGCGTGTTCGCCATCTTCTTCGCCTCGATCGGAATGTGACGATGGCGCAAGAAATTCAAAACGCGATTCAAGACCCCATCATCCGCGTCCGCGACATCACCGTGCAGTTCGGCGCGACGCGGGTGCTCGACGGTCTCAACCTCGACGTCAAGCGCGGCGAGATTTTGGGATTTGTCGGCCCGTCGGGCGCGGGTAAATCGGTGCTGACGCGGACCATCATCGGCCTGGTGCCGAAGGTGGCCGGATCCATCGAGGTTTTCGGTGTCGATCTGGATGCCTCCAACACGGCGCAGCGCCGTAACGTCGAGCGGCGCTGGGGCGTCCTGTTCCAGCAGGGCGCGCTGTTCTCCTCGCTCACGGTGCGGCAGAACATCCAGTTTCCGATGCGCGAATATCTGCGCGTCTCGCAGCGGCTGATGGACGAGATCACCATGGCCAAGCTCGCCATGGTCGGCCTCAAGCCGGAGGTGGCGGAGCGTTTCCCGTCGGAACTTTCCGGCGGCATGATCAAGCGCGTCGCGCTGGCCCGCGCGCTGTCGCTCGATCCGGACCTCGTCTTCCTGGACGAGCCGACCTCCGGCCTCGATCCGATCGGCGCTGGCGACTTCGACGATCTGGTCAGGACGCTGCAGCGGACTTTGGGGCTGACCGTTTTCATGGTAACGCACGACCTCGACAGCCTTTACACCGCTTGCGACCGGATCGCCGTTTTAGGGAACGGTAAGATCATTGCGGCAGGGTCGATCGCCGACATGCAGGCCTCGCAGCATCCCTGGCTGAGGCAGTATTTCCATGGCAAGCGCGCCCGCGCGGTCGTGACTTGAGTAGCCGGAGCAGCTGATGGAAACGCGGGCGAATTACGTACTGATCGGATCGTTCACGCTGGCGGTGCTCGCGGCTGCGATCGGCTTCGTGCTGTGGTTCCAGTCGCTGCACACCACCAAGCAGCGCAGCCCCTTCCGCGTCGTGTTCGAGGGCCCGGCCGCGGGCCTGCGCAACGGCGGCAGCGTCAATTTCAACGGTATTCGGGTGGGCGAAGTGGTCTCGGTGAAGCTCGACAACCCGCGGCGGGTTGTCGCACTCGCCATGATCGAGAACAACACGCCACTCCGCAAGGACACCCTGGTCGGCCTCGAATTCCAGGGCCTGACCGGTGTGGCCGCGATCTCGCTCAGGGGCGGCGAAGAGGCGGCTCCGCCGCCGCCGCTCGACGAGGACGGCATCCCGACACTGACGGCCGATCCGAACAAGCTCCAGGACGTCACCGAGGCGATCCGCGGCACGCTGCAGAACATCAACAAGATCGTCGCCGACAATCAGGAGTCGGTGAAGAACTCGCTGAAGAACCTCGAGACCTTCACCAACTCGCTCGCCCGCAACTCCGAGAAGATCGACGGCGTGATGGCCAAGGTCGACGGCGTGATCCTGAAGGCCGACAGCCTCATGCTAGGTCTCAACACGCTCGCCGGCGGCAAGGACGGCGGCGAGCTGTTCCTGACCGTCAAATCGATCCGCGAGCTCGCCGAGGATTTCGACAAGCGCTCTGGTGCACTGATGACCGACGGCCGCCGTACGCTCGGCGACATCAGCCGCGCCGTGAACAATTTTGACCGCAATCCGACGCGGGTATTGTTCGGCGCAAGTAACAACGCGCCAGCGGCCGCGCCGCCGCCGCCAGCCGAGGCGCCGAAGCCGGCGAACGAGCGTAAGCGGCAGTAGCGACTCTCTCCTCCGTCATTGCGAGCGAAGCGGCGAAGCGAAGCAATCCAGTCTGTCTCCACGGGGACAGCCTGGATTGCTTCGTCGCAAGAGCTCCTCGCAATGACGGTACTTGTGGCGGCGTCGCAATCCTCCAAAGCGGAGCGAACTGCTGGCGCGATGATGGCTAAAACAAAACGGAGCCCGTCAGGCTCCGTTTTTCATTCGCTATTCGCCAGCTTTGTTTTACCCCAGCCGGCCCGCCGCATGCGCCAGCAGCGTGTACACCAGGCCCGTCTCCGAGGTCAGGTGGCTGCGCAGCTCCTGCGGGCCGCGGCCGTCGCGGGCGACTTCGTCGAGCAGGCGTTCGAACTCGCCGACATAGCGGTCGACCGTGCCCTTGAAGTTGCGGTCGGCGCGATACTTGCGGGCGACTTCGTCAAAGGCCTTCTGGCCGGCGGGCGTGTACAGGCGCTTGGTGAAGGCCTTGTTCTCGCCGCGCTGGTAGCGGTCCCACATCTCGGTGGCGAGGTTGCGGTCCATCAGCCGGCCGATGTCGAGCGACAGCGATTCCAGCGGATTGCCGCTGCTCTGCGGGGCCTGCGGCTGCGGAGCGGGGGCAGCCTGGCGGCCGCGCGGGGCCTCACGACTGGTTGGGGCAGCCTGATTGGCGTCGGTGCGGTTCAACAAATCCGACAGCCAGCCGTCGCGGCCCTGGTCGTTGCCGCCGGGGGCAACCGGCGGCGCCTCGGTGCGACGCGAGGAGGCCGGCATGCCGAGGTCCGGCGGCGGCAACGTCGAAGCGCTGCCGGTGTCGCGCATGCGCGTCTCGGTGCCACGACCGCCCGCGCTTGCCATCATCGGCTCTTCCTGGCGCTGGACGGCGACGGAAGCACGGCCCGTCGTGGTGACGTCGAGGCCACGGCCGTGCTGGGCGACGATGCGGTTGAGCTCCGCGAGCGCCTCGATCTGGTCGACGATCACCTTGCGCATCTGCGCGGTGCTCTCGGCGGCCTCCTGCGGCATCTCGAGCACGCCGCGGCGCAACTCGTTTCGGGTGGCTTCGAGCTCGTTGTGCATCTCGAACGCCATCTGCTTCATGCTGGAGACGAGGTTGCCGAACTTCTCGGCCGACTGCTTGAACATCGCATCCGCCTCGTCGGTGGTCTGGCGGTAGATGTCGTGCATGGTCTCGACGGTCTGGCGATGCTCCTCCTCGGACGCCGCGCGCACCGCCTCGAACTGGCGGGTGATCGCGGCCGAACCTGCGCCGGCGGTCTCTGCGACGACGCGGGCGATGTCGCGGGCACGCTCTTCGGCCGCAGCGAGCGACTCATCGAGCAGGCCGGTGAAGCGCGACAGGCGCTGGTCGAGATCGGTCGTGCGCAGGTCGATGGTGGTGACGAGGGACTCCAGCGCCAGCTTGCGCTCGGCGAGCGAGGCGGTGGTGTTCTTGTTGCTCTGCTCGACGACCTGCGCGGCATCGACGAGCGCCTTGCCGTGCGCGTCGAACTGGGTCGACAGTTCGCCGAGATCCTGGAGTGCCCGCGTGGTCTTCGTGTTGAAGACGTTGAGCTGGTCTTCCAGGTTCTGCGTCGCAGCGCCGTTGCGCGAGGTGACGTCGTTCATTGCCGAGACGAAGTCGGCGACGCGCGTCACCAGGGCACGCTCGAGCGAGTTGAGGTTGTCGTGAGCACCGGTCAGCACCTCCTGGAGGAGGATGTTGCCTTCGCGCAGACGCTCGAACAGGGCGACGGTGTCGGTGCGCAGGATCTTGCTGGTCTCCTGCATCTCGGTGACGGCCGCGATCGAGACCTGGCGCGACTGGTCGATCGCCGCACGCGAGGCCGTTTCGAGGTCCTTCAGCGACCGGCCGACCGCGCTGGTCGCGATCTCGCTCGCCGAATTGATGGTGCGGGCGACTTCGTTGCCGTTGCCCATCATGGTCTGCGAGAACGCAGTGCCGCGGGTCTCGATCGACTTGAGCGCGTCGGAGGTGACGCGGTCGATGTCGAGCGTGAGCTGGCTGGTCTTCGAGCCGATCGCGTCCACGAGCGAGCCGCGCTTGGCGTCGATCATGTTCGAGAGGCGGTCAGCCTGCTGCTGCACATAGGTGACGATCTCGTCGGTCTTGCCGGTCATGGCCTGGCCGAAGCTGCTCGAGGCAGAGAGCACCGAGCGTTCGACGTCGGCCGAGCTCGACTTGACCCGCGAGCTCGCCTCGTTGGAGGCGTTGATCAGCGCGTTCTGGGCGTTGAGCGCGCTGGTCTGGATGTCGTTGGTGGCGTTCGCCGTCGCCGTGCTCAGCGCGCGCTCGATCTCGGTCGAGATCGTGCGGATCTGGCTTGCGGCATCCGCCGAGGTCGAGGTCAGCGAGGTCTGTGCCTCGCGTGCACTGTTGAGGATGGTCGAGGCGGTGTCGGCGCCGACCGCGGTCAGCGTGCGCTCGATGTCGGTCGTCAGCGACTTGATCTGGCTCGCCGCATCGGTCGAAGCTGATATCAGCGTGCCCTGGGCCTCGCGCACGCCGCTGGTGAGCGCCTCGATGGTGGCGCCGCCGGCGGTCGCCAGCGCGCGCTGCATCTCGGCCGCAAGCGAACGGACCTGGCCGGTTTGTTCTGCGGAGACAGCAAGAAGGGTGCTCTGGGCGTCGCGGGCGCTCGACGTGATCGTCTCGGCCGTGGTCTGGCCGACCTGTGACAGCGAACGATGCACTTCGGCCGCGAGCGACTTGACCTGGCTCGCCGCATCCGAGGACGCATTGACCAACGTGCTTTGGGCCTCGCGCGCGCCGGTCATGATGGTCTCGGCGGTCGAGGTGCCCGCCATCGAGAGCGAGCGCTGGACGTCGGAGGACAGCGCCTTGATCTGGTTGGCGGTCTCGGTCGAGGCCGCGAGCAGCGTGCCCTGCGCATCGCGGGCACCGGCGGTAATCGATTCCGCCGTGCTGGTACCGGCGAGGGACAGCGAGCGCTGCACGTCGGCGGTGAGCGTCTTGACGTGGTTGGCCGCGTCCGACGAGGCGGTGACGAGCGTGGTCTGCACCTCGCGGGCGCCGGCCAGGATCGAGGCCGCGGTGGCCGAGCCGGCTGCGGACAGCGTGCGCTCGACGTCGGCGGCGAGGCCCTTGATCTGGTTGGAGGCATCGCCCGAGGCCGCGACCAGAGACGACTGCGCCTCGCGGGCGCTGGTCAGGATCGAGTTGGCAGCGCCGGTGCCGACCGCAGTCAGCGCGCGCTCGACCTCGGCGGAGGTCATCTTGAGCTGGGCGTTGACGTCGGAGGAGACCGTCATCAGCGACTGCTGCGCGGTGCGCGCACCGGTCTGGATCGTCTCGCTGGTATTGACGACGAGGTTGGTGAGCGAGCGCTCGGCGTCCTCGACATGCGAGCGGATCGCGGTCGAGATCATCTCGGCACGGGACATCATGTCCTCGCTGGCCTGGCGGCCGCTGCTTTCGATGCGGCCGGCGACGGCCTCGACACGCGAGCCGAGCAGGTCTTCGAACTGCGCCACGCGCACGTCAATGTCGTTGGCAACCGAACCGACCTTGGTCTCGATCGCCTGGTGGATGTCCTGGAAGCGCGCCGTGACCGTGTCGGTCAGGTGCATGCTGCGGCCGTCGATGAGGTCGGCGACGCCGGTGATGCGGCGGTCGACCGCCTCGATCGCTTGCGCCGTGCCGTCCGTGAGCGTCGAGGTCAGCAAGGTGAGGCGGGTGTCGATCGACTGGACGGCCTGCGAGGCGCCGTTGGTCAAGGCAGTCGTCAGATAGGTGAGGCGGCTGTCGACGGACTCCAGCGCCTGCGATGCGCCGCTGTTGAACGTCGTCGTGAGGTGCGTCAGCCGCGTCTCGACCGCCTGGATCGACTGCGATGCGCCGTCGGTCAGCGTCGTCGTGAGGTGAGTGAGGCGGGAGTCGATCGACTGGATCGCCTGCGTCGCACCGTCGGTCAGCGTGGTGGACAGCGTGTTGAGACGGCCGTCGATGGTCTCGGTGACGGACTTGGCGCGGGTGTCGAACGACTCTTCGAGCGCGGCAACGCGGCCGCCGAGCTGCTCGTCGAACGTCTTGATGTGGCCTTCGATGGTGCCGTCGAGGCTCGTGATCTTGCCGTTCAGCGACGCGTCGAGATTGGTGACGCGTTCGCCGATCGTGGTCTCGAACTGCACCAGGCGCTGGTCGAGTACGGCCGTGATCGCGCCGCCGTTGGAGGAGAAGCGGGTGTCGAAATTGTCGACATAGGTCTTCAGCGATTCATGGATGTCGTGGGTGCGCTGGCCCATGCGCTCGACGATCTCGCCGCCGAAGGTCTTCACGGTGCGGTCGAACTCGGAGATGTGGCGCGTGATCAGGGCACCCAGCGTGCCGGAATCGCGGGCGAACTTCTCGACCAGCTCGGAACCCTGGTTCTTCACCAGCTCGTCGAACGCGCTCATCTGCAGCGACAGCGAGTCGTGCGCGGTCTCGGTCTGGCTGACGACCTTGGCGACGAGGGTGTTGACGGTGGCGTCGAGCGCCTCGCTCGCCTTGTCGCCGCTCGTCATGATGTGGCCGGCGAGCCGGTTGCCGGCGTCGTCGATCTTGGCGGAGAGGTCGTTGGAGCGCAGCTCGAGCTCGAGCAGCAGCGAGTCCGACGAATTCTTCAGCGAGTCATGCACCTGCTCGGTGCGCTCGGAGATGCCGTCGACGATCGCGGCGGAACGCTGCTCGAATTCGCCGGTGATGCGGTCGATGCGCTCGTTCAGCATCTCGTGGACGCGGTCGGCGAGGTCGACGAACTCGTCGTGGACGTGGCCGGTCTTGAAGTTGAGGCTGGTGGTCAGCCGCTCGCTGGCGTCGAGCACCGCGCGCGTGGTCTCGGCGCTGGCCTCCTCGAGGCGGTCGAGCAGGTCGCCGCCGCGCTCGCCGAGCGCCAGGATCATGTTGTCGCCGGCATGGCTCAGCGCGCCGGTGATGTGGGCGCCGCGCTCTTCCAGCGCGCCGGTGATGGATTTCGCGACCTCGTCGACGCGCGAGGCGATCGCGTCCGAGATCAGCGCGATGTCGTGGCGGAGGTCGATCTGCACGCCGGAAATGGCGCTGCGGACCTGCTCGGCCTGGCCGACCAGATTGTCGCGCTGATGCGCGATGTCCTGGAGCAGGGCGCGGATGCGCACTTCGTTGTCGGAATAGGCGCGCTCAAGTGCGGCGACCTCGTTGGCGACCAGCGTCTCGAGCTCGCCGGCACGCGCGATGGCGCGTTCGATGCCGTCGCCCATCGCCGCGACCTCGCGACGAATGGCCTGGCCGACGGTGACCATGGAATCGGACGCCGAGCCTTCCGGCTCGGAGAAGCGGATCGCGACCTGGGCCATCGCCTGTGCGACCTGGCTCATCTGCTGGCCGCGCCAGACCAGGCTCGCGAGGAAGTAGAACAGCATGATGGGCGCAAAGAACATCGTGGCGAGGCCGGCGATCGCCAGCACGCCGCCGCTCTCGCCCATGGCCGCCCGGATCGAGGGCAGGAAGCCCACCGTCAGCGCTGCGCAGGCCGCAAGCCAGACGACGGTGAAGATGGTCGCGCCGGTGTAGATGTTGCGGGCAGGGCGGCCCGTCTGCAGCGACTGGAGCAGCTGGCCGATGGTCTCGCGGTCGTCATTGGCGGCGCGGCGCGACGAACGCGGTTCCTCGATCGGATCGAACACGGCGCGCTCGTTGGCGGCAGCGCGTGGCTCGAAGGCCGGCTCGTCGAACACGGGAGGCATCGGCGGCGCGACCGAAGGCGCCGTCTCGTTGCGCATCGACGCGTTGCGGCTGGTATCGGCAGCCGTGTCGCTGATGTTGAGGGCTTCCTGGATCGCAGAAAGCGCAACTTCTGTGGGATCTTTGACCTTTTTGGGAGTGTTGGCCATGTTCAGTCGAGCCCTCGTTACTTGTACGCGTCCCCCCGCGAGCCCTGCGCGCTACGCAAGCCCACAGACCGGATCATGCCGCTTGCGCGGATCTCCGAGCCGTCCCCACCCGGACGGCTTGTCCGCCAATTTCCGAAACATCCTATTGGCAGAGCGTCGCGAATGAAATGGCTGCGATTAAGACAATCTTAATCATCGTTAACAGGAACGGGGCGTAACGCCTTAGCCCTACATGAATTTCTCCACCGAACTTGGCCGATTGCGGCAACTTTTCGTCAATAAACGGGCGGATTTGCGTAAAACGGCCCAAACACTTCGTTAACCATTTCCATGCTTCGGTGGGCGCGAACCGCCGGACCGGCGGACCGTCGCGCGATGCCGGGGCCTGCGCCATGATGCCTGAACTGCAACGGATGGACTGGATGCCCTCGCCCCCGCTTGCGCCCATCGACAGCCCCCTCGACCTCGACCACCTCTCGCGCATGACACTCGGCGATTCCGAGCTGGAGCAGGAAGTGCTGGCGATGTTCGCCGAGCAGGCGGTTCGGCTGATTGCAACGATGACGGCGCTGCCAGCGGAGACCGGTGCGCTCGCACATAAGCTTAAAGGCTCGGCGCGCGGGATCGGCGCCTTTGCGGTCGCGGATGCCGCCGCGAGCCTGGAAACCGCGATCCGGATCGGCCACAACCAGCCCCGCGCCTTCGCCGCGCTTAAAGAGGCGGTCGCCGAGGTTCGCGCAGCCATTGCGGCGATCCTCAAGCACTAGGCCGGCGCCCCGGATGCGGGTGGACTGCGCACTAGTCTTTTGTTTTAGCGCGTTTTCTTCCCGCGAACCGGTATCCACTTCGCGTGAAAACGCTATGGCGCTGCCCTGACCGACCCGTTATAGGACAGCCCGGACCCTCCTTTTTCCCAGATCGCGGCAGCACGAGCACCCATGGCCAAAATTCACTTTGTCGACCACAAGGGCGAAACCCGCACGGTGGATGTCGAGAACGGCGCGACCGTGATGGAAGCCGCCATCCGCAACAGCATTCCCGGTATCGAAGCTGAGTGCGGCGGCGCGTGTGCCTGCGCAACCTGCCATGTCTATGTCGACGAAGCCTGGCGCGAGAAGGTCGGCAGCCCGACGCCGATGGAAGAGGACATGCTCGATTTCGGCTTCGACGTGCGCCCGAACTCGCGCCTGTCCTGCCAGATCAAGGTTGCCGACGAGCTCGACGGGCTCGTTGTGTCGACGCCGGAACGTCAGGCCTGAGCACGTCTCGTTAAGAGTGCATGATCTTTCCGGAAAACCGCTACACACTTTTCCGGATCATGCATTATGTGCTCGGCGGCGTGACCTCGATGCCGCGCTTGTGCCAGGGCTTGAATTTCTCGATCACCTCTGCGGTCAGCGGTGCCGGCCGGCGGGTCGCCTCGTCGAGCAAGACGCCGACAGACGTTGCTGACGCGATGCACGTCCCGTTCGAAAACACGACCTGCTCGAAGGTCACCGACGTGCGTCCGAGCTTCACCACGCCGAGGCCGAGCTCGATCGTGTTCGGCCAGTGCAACTCGGCGCGGAAATGGATGTCGAGCCGCACCATGATCCAGGCGAGCCCCGGCGGTGTCAGCCCGTATTCCGGGCGCTTCATCAGCGTGACACGGCCGGTCTCGAAATAGGTGGCGTAGACCGCGTTGTTGACATGCTGGTTCGGGTCGAGGTCGCCGAAGCGGACGTTGTCACCGAGGCGAAAAGGGAAGTCCTCCAGGCGCGGCGACGTATCGAGGCGGCTTGGTGCGTTCACCGATTGATCTCCGTCATATCCAACCTCGTTACAGCCCAGTTATTTTGACCCGGCAAGTGGGCGCGGCTGCGGGGCGCTCCCGCTTTTATGCCTTCCCTGATCCATCTCCGTTGGATAGACAGGCAGGGTCACCTCTGCCCGCCGGGCGCCGTCCAACCGATAACGACCGATAAAGAGACGACATGAGCGACGTGATCAAAACCGATGTGCTGATTATTGGCGCTGGCCCTTGCGGTCTGTTCGCCGCGTTCGAGCTTGGCCTTCTCGACATGAAGGCGCATTTCGTCGACATCCTCGACAAGGTCGGCGGCCAGTGCGCCGAGCTCTATCCGGAAAAGCCGATCTACGACATTCCCGGCATCCCGCAGGTGTCGGGGCAGGGCCTCACCGAGGCGCTGATGGAGCAGATCAAGCCGTTCCACCCGACCTTCCATCTCGGCGAGATGATCGAGACCGTGGAGAAGATCGGCGATCCCCTGTTTCGTTGCACCACCGATGCCGGCAAGGTGTTCGAATGCAAGGTGGTGGTGATCGCGGCCGGTGGCGGCTCGTTCCAGCCGAAGCGCCCGCCGGTGCCGGGCATCGAAGCCTACGAAGGCACCTCGGTGCACTACGCCGTGCGCAAGATGGAAAATTTCCGCGACAAGAACGTGCTGGTCGTCGGCGGCGGCGATTCCGCGCTCGACTGGACGCTCAATCTGCATCCGATCGCCAAGCGCATCACGTTGCTGCACCGGCGCGACGATTTTCGTGCCGCGCCCCACAGCGTCGAGCAGATGCGCGCGCTGGTGGCTGACGGCAAGATGGATCTGCGGCTCGGCCAGGTCACCGCGCTCTCGGGTGCCGATGGTCGACTGACCGGCGCCACCGTCAAGGGCAACGACAACAATGTCGGCGATATTGCCTGCGACACCATGCTGCCGTTCTTCGGGCTGACCATGAAGCTCGGTCCGGTCGCGAACTGGGGCATCGCGCTTGAGAACAACCTGGTGCCGGTCGAGACCTCCGCGTTCGAGACCAACGTGCCCGGCATCTTCGCCATCGGCGACATCAACACCTATCCCGGCAAGATCAAGCTGATCCTGTGCGGCTTCCACGAGGGCGCACTGATGTCGCAAAAAGCCCACCGCTACGTCTATCCGGAGAAACGGCTCGTGTTCCAGTACACGACCTCGTCCTCGAGCCTGCAAAAGAAGCTCGGTGTCAACTGATCGCGACCGAAGCGGACGGGCGGTGCCTCATGTTTCTGGTGCTGGAATCGTTCGCGAAATCGCCGTAGTCTGCGGCCATTGCAGTGGCGGCTTAGCAAGGTGATCATGATGCGGACTCTCTTTATCGGCTTTCGGCTGCTCGCGTTCCTGGCGCTCGCGCTCGGGCTCAGGGCGCTGAGCCCGGCTGCGGCGCAAGTCTCGGCTGCCGCGCCGGCTCAGCCAACCGCCGCGGGCCTCTGGCAAAAGGTCGAAGACGGCAAGCCGGTGGGCTGGTTCCTCTTCATCGACCACAACGGCATCTTCGAAGGCGTCATCGCCAAGACTTTTCCGCGCGCCGGTGACGACCCGAACGAAGCCTGCACGAAGTGCACCGACGATCGCAAGAACCAGCCGGTGCTCGGACTCTCCTTCATCCGCGACATGAAGCGTGACGGGTTGAAGTATGAGGGCGGCAACGTGGTCAATCCGCGCGACGGCAACATCTGGAAGGCCAAGATGACGGTGAGCCCGGACGGTCAGGTCCTGACCATGCGGGGCTTCCTCGGCATCTCCCTGTTCGGCAAGGACGAGACCTGGCAGCGCCTGCCGGATGCAAGTATCGCCGAGGTCGATCCCGCCATCGTCGCCAAATATCTCCCCGCACAGGCCGTCGCGACCAAGCCGGCGCCCGCGCCGGCGGCCAAAAAAGGCGGCGCGATGATGATGGCGCCGGCAGCGAAGAGGTAGGGGCTGCGCGGCCGTTACGGCCGCTGCCTCACACGCCACTGCCGGTCCTGAAGGCGGGTGCATTCGTCGAAAGATGAATGCTGGCTACGCCTGCGCCAGTAGTTCCCCGGAATGCGCGCTGGCGCTGGATTTGCATAGCTATCGGCAAAGCCGCTGGGGGAACGAGTTGCCGATTCCACGCCTGTTCAAGGGCGTGAACGACCTTGTCTGTCCCTCGTGGCGCCAATTTTGATCCGCGAGAAGAGACTATGAAACCTGCAAGAACGTGTGCAGCGACATTGCTGGGGCTGATGACGCTGCTGGCGACATCGGCGTTGGCGCGCGACGACGGACGCTATGTCAACTCGCCGCTCAAACCCTGGTTCGAGAGTCTGCGCAGCGAGTACGGGCAGTGCTGCTCGGACGCCGACGGCTATGTCGTCGCCGATGTCGATTGGGAGTCCGATAAGGGACACTACCGCGTGCATCTCGACGAGGAGTGGGTCGTCGTGCCCGACGGCGCCGTGATCAACGAGCCGAACAGGATCGGTCGCACTATGGTGTGGAAGCACTATATTGACGGCCACCCGCGCGTGCGGTGTTTCATGCCTGGCAGCATGACCTGAATCATCACGGGGCCCGTAACCGATACGGGCGCCGTGATGAATGCGAAGGCTTAGCGCGCCTGGCTATCTGCATCGGCACTGGCGAGCCTCTTTACGCGAGGTGACAGCACCGAGATCTGCGCGGGCGAGGCGGGCATGCCGGCGACGATCATCGTGGGCGCAGTCGATTGCTCCTGAACGCCAGTGCCGCCGAGCACCTGCACTTGCATCGCCGAGATCGGAAATGACGTCACTTCGTAAGAGGGGAGCTCGCCGGCAAATGCGCTGGCTGTGCTTGTAATCATTGCGCCGGCAACGGCAATCATCGAGAGAATACGCATTTCAAAATCTCCGTTGAAGATGTCAATCGGAGGTTTGGTCGCGGCTGTGCCGCAGCAGGTTCGCTTGTGTGCGAACACTCGTCTTCCGCGTGCGGGTCAATTTGGTTGCGTGAGACGCCAGCACGAAACGAGGAAGAAGTTTTTCCGCGTCAATATTTCCGGACGGCTTCGCGAGAGACGGGCGATCGTGCTTCAAGCGCCGAGTTTGGATTCTCGCACCACTGCATCCGCGCGGCGGCGCAAATCCGGATTGAGCGCAAGCCCGAGACCGGGCGCGGTCGGTGCCGACACGATTCCGTTGTTCACGACGGGCAGCGCGGTGACGAGGTCGCGGTACCAGGTCGACAGCGTCGCGCGCACGACCTCCTGGAAGATCGCGGTCGGCGCATGCAGCGCCAGATGCAAGCCCGCCATCAGCGCGACGGGTCCGGTGCAGTCATGCGGCGCGAGAGGCTTGTTGTAGGCCTCGCTCAGCGCCGCGATCTTGCGCGCCTCGCTCAAGCCGCCGCACCAGGCGATGTCGAGCATCACGACGTCGACGGCGTCGGCCGCGAGCAGATTGCGGAAGTTTGCCGCGCCCGCCAGCGTCTCGCTGCCGCAGATCGGCGTCTTCACGCGCCGCCTGAGATCGGCGAGGCCATGCACGTCATCCATCTTGTTGAGGGGATCCTCGACCCAGAACAAGCCGTAATCTTCCAGCGCGCGGCAGATACGCTCGGCAGTGTGCATGCCCCACAGGCTGTGCAATTCGCACATGATCTCGATGCGGTCGCCGACCGCGTCGCGGATTTTGCGGAAGGGCTCCAGTCCGGTCTTGAGGTCGGCGAGCGAGATCGCATGACTGCCAGTCGCGGCAAAAGGGTCGAACGGCCAGATCTTCATGGCGCTGTAGCCTTCGCTCAGAAGGCTTTCGGCAAGCGCCCCGGCATCGCGCATGAAGGCGATCTGGTCGTCATAGGGGCCGAGCGCGGCATCGTCAGCGCCGATCTCGCGGCGCCTGGAGCTTTTCGTGTTGTAGGCATAGCCGGCGCAGGTGTTGTAGGCGCGGATCTCGAGCCGGCTCGCGCCGCCGAGCGCCTCGTGCACGGGAATGCCGTGACGCTGGCCCTTGAGGTCCCACAACGCTATGTCGATGGCACTGGCCGCGCGCACCTCGGCGCTGACGCTGTGGAAGCCCAGATAGGGCGTCAGCAACTGGCGCGAGATCGCCTCGATGCGGCGGGAGTCCTGGCCGAGCACCAGCGGCGCTACGAGCTCATGCACCGCGGCCTCGACGGCCTGCGCGCCGCGAAAGCTTTCGCCAAGGCCGGTCAGTCCCTCGTCGGTTTCGATCTCGACCCAGATCAGGTTCGGCCGCTCGTCGATGCGGATGGTGCGCAGAGTCGTGATGCCCGACATCGAGTCCTCTTGGACGAGTTGCCGGCGCTCAGGTCACCGGCGCCGGATTGAACAGCGTGAGGTCGTTGTGGATGCCCCAGCGATCCGACCACGGCTTGGTGCGACCGGAGGCGACGTCGAGGATCAGGCGGAACAGCTCCCAGCCGGTTTCCTCGATGGTCTTCTTACCGGTGGCGATGCCGCCTGCGTCGAAGTCGATCAGGTCTTTCCAGCGGCGCGCCAGCTCGGTGCGGGTCGCGACCTTGATCACGGGCGCAGCCGCAAGGCCGTAAGGCGTGCCGCGGCCGGTCGTGAACACCTGCAACGTCATGCCGGAGGCGAGCTGGAGCGTGCCGCAGATGAAGTCGGACGCCGGCGTTGCCGCAAACAGCATGCCCTTCTGCGTCGCCTTCTGGCCGGGCGAGAGCACGCCGGTGATGGCGCTTGAGCCGGACTTGACGATCGAGCCCAATGATTTTTCGACGATGTTGGCGAGACCGCCCTTTTTGTTGCCGGGTGTCGTGTTGGCGCTGCGATCGGCGCCGCCGCGGGCCAAATACGAATCGTACCAGGCCATCTCGCGCACCAGCGCGCGGCCGACGTCCTCGTTGATGGCGCGTCGCGTGAGGAGCTGGATGGCGTCGCGCACTTCGGTGACTTCCGAAAACATTACAGTGGCGCCGGCGCGCACAAGAAGGTCGGCGGCGAAGCCGAGGGCGGGGTTTGCCGTGACGCCGGAAAAGGCATCGCTGCCGCCGCATTGCAGGCCGATCACGAGATCGGCGGCGGGGCAGGTCTCGCGGGTGCGCTTGTTGAGGATTTTCAGGCGGGCTTCCGCCTGGGTCATGATCGCGTCGACGATGGCGCCAAACCCGTCGAAGGCTTCGTCCTGCATGCGCACGATGGCATCGCTGATGCCTTCCGGCACCAGCCGCTCGGGCGCGAGCTTCTCGCAGCCGAGACTGATGACCAGGATCTCGCCGCCGAAATTCGGGTTGAGCGCGAGGTTTTGCAGCGTTCGGATCGGAATCACCGCGTCGGGCGCGTTGATCGCAACGCCACAGCCATAGGCATGCGTCAGCGGCACGACGTCGTCGACGTTCGGATATTTCGGCAATAGCTCGGTGCGGATGCGCTTGACCGCATATTCCATCGTGCCCTTGACGCATTGCACGGAGGAGGAGATGCCGAGAATGTTCTTGGTGCCGACGGAGCCGTCCGTGTTGCGAAAGCCCTCGAAGGTAAAACCTTCGAGCGGCGGCAGCGGGGCAGGGACGGCGGTGGAAATTTCCAGCTTGTCGAGGTCAGGAGCCTCCGGCATGCGGATGCGCGCCTCGTCGACCCACTCACCTGCCAGGATCGGCGCGAGCGCGTGGCCGATCACCTCGCCATAGCGGATGATCGGCTGGTCTTGTCCGATGTCGACCAGCGCCGTCTTGTGCCCCTGCGGCACGAAGGCGCGCAGCGTCAGCCCGCAGGCAAAGCGGGAGCCGGCGGGAAGCCCGAAATCATTGACCACGATCGCGACATTGTCGCGCGCGTTGAGCTTGATGTAACGGGGCTGCTCTTTCGCTGCGACGTCCTGGTCCATGGAAGGACTCCGGGCTTGTAGGGTGGGTTAGCGCAGCGTAACCCACCAATGTCTTTATGCGCGGAAGCAGAAGAGGTGGGTTACGCTGCGCTAACCCACCCTACGATGCCTACAAATCAGCCTATCAACCGGGATAGGTATAGGCGGTCTTCACCGTTGTGTAGAACTCGCGAGCATAGGAGCCCTGCTCGCGGGCGCCGTAGCTCGAGCCCTTCCGGCCGCCGAACGGCACGTGATAGTCGACGCCGGCGGTCGGCAGATTGACCATCACCATGCCGGACTCGCTGTTGCGCTTGTAGTGCGAGGCGTATTTCAGGCTGCTTGTGCAGATGCCGGAAGCGAGACCGAACTCGGTGTCGTTGGAGATCGCCAGCGCCTCGTCGTAGTTCTTGGCGCGGATCACGGCGGCAACGGGGCCGAAGATTTCCTCACGCGCGATGCGCATGTTGTTGTTGGCCTCAGTAAACAGCGCCGGCTGGAGGTAGTGGCCGGGCGTCTCGCGCTTGAGCAACTCGCCGCCGAAAGCGAGCTTCGCGCCTTCGTCCTGGCCGATCTTGATGTAGCGGAGGTCCTGGTCGAGCTGGCTCTGATCGACGACAGGGCCGATATGCACGCCGGCCTTGAGTGCGTCGTCCACCGACAGGCCGTTCAGACGCTCGGCCACCGCCGCGACGAAGCGGTCATGGATGCCTTCGGTGACGATCAGGCGGGAGGACGCCGTGCAGCGCTGGCCGGTCGAGAAATAGGCGCCGTTGACGGCGACCTCGACGGCAGTCTTGAGGTCGGCGTCGTCGAGCACGACCAGCGGATTCTTGCCGCCCATCTCGAGCTGGAATTTCTTCATCGGGTTCGAGAGCACGCAGGCCTGCGCGATCTTGCGGCCGGTCTGCACCGAGCCGGTGAAGGAGATCGCTGCAACATCCGGGTGCTCAAGCAGCGTCTGGCCGACCACGGAGCCGGAGCCGACCACGAGATTGAACACGCCGGCCGGAATGCCGGAGCGGGCGATGATCTCGGACAACGCATGCCCGGAGCCCGGCACCAGTTCAGCCGGCTTGAACACGACGGTGTTGCCGTAGCAGAGCGCCGGCGCGATCTTCCAGGCCGGGATCGCGATCGGGAAATTCCAGGGCGTGATCATGCCGATGACGCCGACCGGCTCACGGGTGAGCTCGACGTCGAGGCCGGGACGCACCGAGGCGCCCTTTTCGCCGATCAGGCGCAGCGCTTCACCGGCGAAGAACGCAAAGATCTGGCCGGCGCGGGCGACCTCGCCGATGCCCTCGGGGAGCGTCTTGCCTTCCTCGCGGGCAAGCAGGCGGCCGAGCTCTTCCTTGCGGGCGATAATTTCAAGAGAAATCTTGTTCAGCGCGTCGTAGCGCACCTGCGGCGTCGACTGCGCCCAGGCGGGGAAGGCGGCTTTCGCGGCCGCGATCGCCTTTTCGGTCTGCGCCTTGTCGGCCTTGGCGTATTCGCCGACCAGATCGTTGGTGTTGGAGGGATTGATGTTCTTGGTGATGCCGGAGCCATCGACCCACTCGCCGCCGATGAAGTTTTTCAGGATCGCAGTCATCGTTTCCTCCAGAGTTATTTATCGAACCAGGCAAGGACGCTTGTCGTCAAAGGTCCAGCCGGGGATCAGGTCCTGCATGGCCGTGGCGTCGTCGCGGGCGCCAAGTCCATGCTGCTTGTAGAGTTCATGCGCGGCCTCGATGGCCGCACGGTCGATCTCGATGCCGAGGCCCGGACGATCCGGGACCGCGATCTTGCCGCCCTTGATCTGGAGCGGCTCCTTGGTGAGCGCCTGGCCATCCTGCCAGATCCAGTGGGTGTCGATCGCGGTGACCTTGCCGGGGGCCGCGGCGCCGACATGGGTGAACATCGCGAGCGAAATGTCAAAATGGTTGTTGGAGTGCGAGCCCCAGGTCAGGCCGTTGTCACGGCAGGTCTGGGCGACGCGTACCGAGCCTTGCATGGTCCAGAAGTGGGGATCGGCCAGCGGAATGTCCACCGCACCGAGGCGCAGCGCGTGGCTGAGCTGGCGCCAGTCGGTGGCGATCATATTGGTTGCGGTCGGCAAGCCCGTGGCGCGGCGGAACTCGGCCATGATCTCGCGGCCGGAGAAGCCGGCCTCGGCGCCGCAGGGATCCTCGGCATAGGCGAGGATGCCGTGCATGTTCTTGCAGAGGCTGATGGCCTCGTCGAGCGACCAGGCGCCATTCGGGTCGAGCGTGACGCGGGCATTGGGAAAGCGCTTTGCGATGGCCGTGACGGCCTCGATCTCCTGCTCGCCACGGAGCACGCCGCCTTTGAGCTTGAAGTCGGCGAAGCCGTAATGGTCGTGGGTCGCTTCCGCGAGCCGCACCACCGTCTCCGGCGTCATCGCCTCCCGATGGCGGAGGTTGAACCATTCGGGCTTGCCGGTCTCGCCCTTGACGTAGTCGAGCCTGGATTTGCGCCGGTCGCCGACGAAGAAGAGGTAGCCGAGCGTCTCGACGCTCTTGCGCTGCTGGCCTTCGCCGAGCAGCGCCGCGACGGGAAGATTGAGGTGCTGGCCGAGCAGGTCGAGCAGGGCGGATTCGATCGCGGTGACAGCGTGGATCATCACGCGAAGGTCAAATGTCTGCTTGCCGCGGCCACCGGCATCGCGGTCGGCGAAGGCGGTGCGAATGTCGGCGAGGATGTTGTTCATCGCGCCGACGGTCTTGCCGATCACGAGATCGCGGGCATCCTGGAGCGTCTGCCAGATCTTTTGCCCGCCAGGCACTTCGCCGACGCCGGTGTGGCCGGCATTGTCGGTGAGGATGACGATGTTGCGGGTGAAGAACGGCGCATGCGCGCCACTCAGATTGAGGAGCATGCCGTCGCGGCCGGCGACGGGGATCACCTGCATCGATGTGACGACCGGTGCACCGGCGACTGGCGCGCCGGAGATATCAGTCTGGGCCATCGCACGCTCCTCCCTGTTGTCTTGCTTTATTCTGCCGCCTGTTGTGACGATCGAATGGCGGGCAGATTTTTGACCAGCGCGGCCAGCTCCGCAATCTCCTGCTCGGAGAGATCGGTCAGCGGCGGGCGGACCGGGCCGGAATCGCGGCCAATGACCTTCATGCCGGCCTTGATGATCGAGACTGCATAGCCCTTCTTGCGGTTGCGGATTTCGATCAGCGGCAGGATGAAATTCTTCAGGCCCGCTTGGATCGTCGCATGGTCGCGCTTGCGTACCGCGGCGTAGAAGTTGGTGGCGAATTCCGGCACGAAGTTGAAGACGGCCGAGGAGTAAGTCGTCACGCCCATGTCGAGATAGGGCAGCGCGAACGTCTCGGCGGTCGGGAGGCCGCCGACATAGGTCAGGCGGTCGCCGAGCTTGGTGTAGACGCGGGTCATCAGCTCGATATCGCCGATGCCGTCCTTGTAGCCTACGAGATTAGGGCAGCGCTCGGCGAGGCGGGCGACGGTGTCGGGCTGGAGGATGGCGTTGTCGCGGTTGTAGACGATGACGCCGATCTTCACGGCGGCGCAGACGGCCTCGACGTGGGCGGCAAGGCCTTCCTGCTCGGAATGGGTGAGGTAGGGCGGCAGCAGCAAAAGGCCGTCAGCGCCGGCCTTCTCGGCGCCGATCGCGATCTCGCGGGCGATCGCGGTGCCATAGCCTGTGCCGGCGAGCACGGGCACGCGGCCCTTGGTCTCCTCGACGGCGACCTTGACGACGTGGGGGACTTCGGTCGGGGTCAGCGAGAAGAACTCGCCGGTGCCGCCGGCGGCGAACAGGCCTGCGACATCATAGCCGCACAGCCAATCCATGTTGGCGCGGTAGGTCGCCTCGTCGAAGGAATAGTCCGCCTTGAACGGCGTGACGGGGAAGGACAGAAGGCCCGATCCGATCTTCTGGGCCATTTCCTGCGGGGTCATCTTGCTCATGAGCGCTGCTCCCTGTTTCTGGTGTTGTGGAGGACGCAACAAGGCCGCGCGTCCATGCGCCGTTGTTTAGGCAACCGTTCGATGCGCGTCCAAGCCAAAGCCTATATCGACCGATGCGGATTGAGCATCAATCTTCCATCACCTCGGCCGAGGACAATTCGCTGGCGATCTTGACCAGCGCGGACAACAGCGGGTTCTCGTCGTCGCGGCGCCAGACCATGAAGAGCTCGACCGGAACGCGGTTGCGCAGCTTCAGAGGGCGCAGCCGAACGTCGGAGATTTTCAGGCCGGCGGCCGCGGCCGGCACGATGGCGAGGCCGAGGCCTGCGCGCACCATCGCGAGAATCGAGTGGATTTGACTCAGATGCTGGACATAGCGCGGCAGAATGTCGGCGCGGGTGAACAGCGCCACCAACAGGTCGTGGAAATAGCGGCTCTCATAGGGCGAATACATCACGAAGGGTTGGCCGTCGAAATCCTTGATGGTGATGTTCTCGGCATTCGCCAGCGGGTGCTTCTTCGGGATCGCGGCGAGCAGGGGCTCGGCGACGACGCGGCGGCTGGTCAGTTCGGGCCGCGCGATCGGTGGCCGCAGCAGGCCGGCATCGATCTGGCCCGAGGTCAGCGCTTCGAACTGGTCGCCTGAGACCATCTCCTTCAGCGAGAAATCGACCTCCGGCAGCTTGGCGCGGCAGGCCGCGACCAGCTCGGGCAGGAAGCCGTAGGCGGCCGCGGCCGTAAAGCCGATCTTCAGCGAGCCGGTCTTGCCGAGCGCGATGCGGCGAGCGACCTGTGAAGCGCTCTCGGCAAGCTTCAGGATGCGTCTGGCTTCGGGCAGGAAGCTGCGCCCGGCCGGCGTCAGGCGCACCGAGCGGCTGGTGCGCTCCAGCAGCGGCGCGTCGATGATGTGCTCCAGCACCTGGATCTGCCGGGACAGCGGTGGCTGGGTCATGTTGAGCCGCGCGGCGGCACGGCCGAAGTGCAGTTCTTCGGCCACCGTGACGAAACAGCGGAGCTGGTTGAGGTCGAACATCGATACATGCCTTAGATGAATAAGGCGTTTCCCTGGCAGTTCTAGCATCGATCATCCCCAAAACAAAGACGGCGGCTTTTTAGGGCCGCCGTTGAGTTGCCTGTCCCGCTCCGATCACTCGGAGCGCTCAGGAGGAACGTTTGAGCACCACCCGCTCGATCTTGCCGACCACGACGAGGTAGGCGACCGCGGCCACCAGCGCGTTGATGCCGACGAACACCAGGGCACCGTTGAAGGAGCCGGTCGCGGCCACGATGTAGCCGATCACGATGGGCGTGGTGATCGAGGAGAGGTTGCCGAAGGAGTTGAACAGGCCGCCGGAGACGCCGCCCGCCTCCTTGGGGGAGGTGTCGGAGACGACCGCCCAGCCGAGCGCGCCGATGCCCTTGCCGAAGAAGGCGAGCGCCATGAAGCCGACCACCAGCGCCTGGCCATCGACATAGTTGCAGGCAATGATCGACATCGACAGCAGCATGCCGCCGACGATCGGGATCTTGCGCGCCATGGTCAGCGAGCCGGTCTTGCGCAGGATGGCATCGGAGATGACGCCGCCGAGCACGCCGCCGATGAAGCCGCACAGCGCAGGCAGCGTCGCGACGAAGCCGGCTTGCAGGATCGAGAGGCCGCGCTCCTTGACCAGATACACCGGGAACCAGGTCAGGAAGAAATAGGTCAACGTGTTGATGCAGTACTGGCCGAGATAGACGCCGAGCATCATGCGGTTGGAGAGCAACTGCCGGATGTGGTCCCAGCGGGGGCCGGAGTCCGCTGCACGGTCGCGCTTCAGGTCTTCCTGGGGCGCGTCGAGATCGACCAGCGCGCCGCCTTCCTTGATGTAGTCGAACTCGGCCTCGTTGACGCCGGGATGCTCCTTCGGGCCATAGACGGTCTTGATCCAGGTAAGGCCCATGATGATTCCGAGCCCGCCCATCACGAAGAACACGTAGCGCCAGCCATAATCATGGGCGATCCAGCCCATCAGCGGCGCGAAGATCACGGTGGCGAAATACTGCCCGGAATTGAAGAAGGCCGATGCGGTGCCGCGCTCATTGCCGGGAAACCAGGCCGCGACGATGCGGGCGTTGGCGGGGAAGGACGGCGCTTCCGCGACGCCGACCAGGAGGCGAAGCGCGAACAGCACGACGATCGCAGTGCCGGCGCTGAAGAAGCCGACCCAGCCCTGCAGCATCGTGAACAGCGACCAGACGATGATGCTGAAGGCATAGACGAGGCGCGAGCCGTAGCGGTCGAGCAGCCAGCCGCCGGGCACCTGCGCGGCGACATAGGACCAGCCGAACGCCGAGAAGATCCAGCCCATGGCGACGGGATCGAGATGAAGCTCCTTGGAGAGCGCGGGACCCGCGATCGAGAGCGTGGCCCGGTCGGCGTAATTGACCGTCGTGACCAGGAACAGCATGGCCACGATGAAAAGCCTGACGCGAGATCTCCTCACGTCCGTCGCGGACACGACTGCGCTCATCAGGCGCCTCCTTGAACTTGAAATATTTCCTCACGACGACTCCTAGAGGCGCACGTGGGAAAGTGTCCAAGCTCAAGGCAGTATCGATTGATGCCGTTTTTGAATTGATGGAACGGCAGGTGCCTGCGCCCTTAGACTGTCATTCCCCGCGAAGGCGGGGAATCCAGTACGCCGCAGCGTCTCGATTTAATCACGTCTGTCACGGAATACTGGATCGCCCGCTTTCGCGGGCGATGACAGCGAGCGTGTGGAGAGAGTCACCGCGTTGGCTATTGCTGTGCGCCCGGCAGGAGCGGAGCCAGCAGTCCGCGCGTGACTCCTGGCGGCACGGCATCCAGGCCGAGCACTGCGCTTGCGGCCGGCAGCGTGGCGTCCGCCATCGCCGCGTGACCTTCGGCGGTCGGATGTACGGCGCCGCCATAGACCGCCGAGAGCACGCCCCAGGTCGCGTCGTGGATGTCGTTCGGCTGGCTCGCCGCCGGCAATCCCTGCGGATAGGTCATCGCCGCAAAATAGCTGTCATTGGCATCACGGATCCAGCGCGCGCGCGGCAGGTAGGCGCGATATTCCGAGGCGCCGCGGCCGCACAGCATCGGCTGGCTCGCCGCGCTGACGATGTCCGGATTGAAGCTCTGGCCGTTCTCGGCAAAGCAGGTGCGGTCGAATTCGGGATCGTTGCCGGCATGGGCGCAGAAGCCGTGATCGGCGAACGCGGCCTGATGCGAATCGACGAAGGTCATGCGGTCAGCTTCGGGATCGCGGCACAGCGCGCCGCGTGTGCAAGTCGCGAGGCCCTTCAACTGCGGCAGGAACTCGGTGTCGACGAAGGTCGAAACGCGGGCGAGACGTTGCGGATCGGCATTGAAGGCGGGATGAATGTCGAAGCCGCCGCGGCCGCCGCGGCAGGGCACGCCGCCATCGGCCAGCGCAGGATTGGCGTAGGAGACGTAGACCACGTGCGAGAGATCTCCACCGAGCAGCGGCTTCAGCGCCTCGCGCAGCTTGACGAAATTCTGCGGCAGCTCGCGCTGGAGCGCATCGCGGGAATCGTCGACGCTCGCCATCACGCCGGAGCGGCGGAACAGCGCGCGCTCGGTCGCGGTGTCGACGATGACGTCGGCGACGAGGCCGGAGAAGTAGATGTCGTTGGCGCCGATCGAGAGCAGCACCAGATCGAGATTGCGATCCGGCTGGCGCTTCTTGGCCGCGGTGAGCGCCTCGCGCAACTCCGCGACCTGGGCATTGACGCTGGTGTTGCAGACGCCGCTCTTGCCTGGCGGGCATTCGCGGGCACGCTGCGAGCCGAGCAGTCCATCGCTGATGCTGGCGCCGGTGCAGGCGAGCGGCAGATAGGTGACGGCGATATGGGTGTAGCGCACCGCGAGCGCGAGCGCGGTGCGGGCCTGGTAGCTGTAGAGCGAACGATGGCAGGGCGAATTGAGCCAGAGCGCGCTGTAGCGCTGCCAGTTGGCGAGCGTATCTGGCGCCTCGCAGGCGCGACCGCCCTTGAAGCCGGCGCGGCTCGGCCGGTAATACTGTCCGCCGGCAGTTCCGAGATAGGAGCGGAAGCAAAAGCCCTCGTCCGACAGCGCCAGCGGCCGGTCCGGATTGCCTTCGCCGGAGGCGATGCTGTCGCCAATGCCGGCGATGAAGATGTCGCGGACCTGGATCTCGGTCTGGACGCGCTGGCTCGGATCGGAGCCGGAGGAGACGTCGACGCTCGCGACCGTCTGCTTGCCGTAGCGGACCCGCAGATTGACCGGTTCGGCGCAGTCGAAGGTCGATGTCTGCGGTCCGTCGCCGTCGTCGAACGACCAGGCGCAGGTGGCGCCGACCGGTACCGCGCCGGTCAGGCGCACGGTGATGGGGTGGTCGATCGGGGTGATGTAATTCTCTTTGACGTTGTCGCGGGTGCAAGGCTGGTTGACCCGGCCCTGGAGGTCGATGCAGAGGCGGTTGACCATGTTGCGGGCCCAGCCGCGGCCCTCGCTCTGCAGCTCCAGCGACTGCTCGGCGGCGAGGATGCTGCGGTTACGCGCATTTTCGACATGCAGCAGGAAGTCACGCTCCTCGCGGAACAGGCGGAAGCGATTGCGGACCTCCCAATTGATCTGCATCGCACCGGCATCCTGCGCGACGGCGCGCTGAAGCGGCAAAACGGTGAGGAGCCCGGCCAGCAGCAGGGCGCCCGAGAGAAAACGGCGAAGGGAAACAGGGATCATGGCCCGCGTCTTCAACGGCAAAGTTGAGGCGGAAATAAGAGAGCATAGCTCTCCGCCCCGCAACCTTTGTCTGCCGCCTTTACGGGCAGCCAGCGTCACGGCTGGCTGGCCTTACCGTTTGCTGGCCTGGCGCACCAGCCGCTCGCGCTCCATCGGCGTCACCTGCTTGGGCAAGTTACCCTGCGCGCAGGCCTCCGCCAGCCGCCGGCGCTCCTGCCAGGGCTGGACGACGTTCATCCAGAGCTCGCGGGTGCCCATGATGGAGATGGCGAGGCCGAACGGGATCACGAAATAGAGAATGCGGAAGACGAGCAGGGTCGCCAGCAGCTGCTCGCGGCCGAATTCGGGCAACGCCACGAGCATGGCGGCGTCGAACACGCCGATCGAGCCCGGCGCATGGCTGGCGAAGCCCAAGAGTGTGGCCAGAATGAACACCACCGCGAGCGACAGGAAGTCGATCGGCGGATTGGCGGGCATCAGCAGGTACATCGCAAGAGCGCAGAAGCCGAGATCGACCACCCCGATCAGGATCTGCACCAGCGTCAGCGGCGCCGACGGCAGCACCACTTTCCAGCCCTTCTGGCCAAGCTCGCGGCGTTTGTCGCCCATGCAGAGCCAGACCAGATAGGCCGCGATCGAGGCGAGGCCGCCGAGCGCGATCAGCCGATTGATCGACGACGGCAGCTGATCCATGTAGGAGGCCGCATCCGGGTGGATGGTCATGCCGATCGAGAGCACGAAGATGTTACCGAGCCAGAAGGTCAGGCCGGAGAGGAAACAGATCTTGGCGACGTCGATCGCATTCAGCCCGTAGTCCGAGTAAATCCGGAAACGGATCGCACCGCCCGTGAACACGGTGGCGCCGATGTTGTGACCGATCGAATAGGACGTGAAGCTCGACAGTGCTGCGATGCGATAGGGCACGTGCTTCTTGCCGATCGTTCGCAGTGCAAAAAAATCGTAGAAGGTCAGCGTACAGAACGCGAAGAATACGCAGATCGCGGCCAAGCCGATATGCCCGCGGGGAATATCGGTCAATGCGGTCAGGATGACGCCGGTATCGATGCCCTTGAGGGTCCGCAGCAGCGAGGTGACCGCGAAGGCGATGATCATCACGCTCGCGGCAATACCGAGCCGTCGCCAGCCGATCCATCTCTTGAAGCCGCGTTTCAGCGCGGGCAGCAGTCCGTGCATTAATCCTCCCGGCGGGGGGCAAGACCGGCCGGGCCAGACATTGGCCGGTCGGTTACGATCACTGCCCGAAATGGGCGTCGATCGCTAGGCATGATGTAGCTCATTTAAGGCAAAAACAGCGGCTTGTGCAGCCCTTGACAACGACAGGTTCGGCGCCGGACCGGCAGTTTTGTCATACGTGGTTCACATGGCGCGCGCGTTAAGCATATGAGTCGAGGGCCAAGCTTCGATCGTGCGTTCGTATGTTCAGATGGTTTCAAATCCTGCGGCCGCAAGCGTTGTTCCTGCGCAAACGATGCAGGCTTTTTTGGAACGACGGTATCGCGCGCAGGTTAGCGCCCCATCAGCAATCGAACACGGCGAAAACATGCGGCTTTTCGTGCGAGCCGGTGCCGACGTGTTCCCGAAACCCAAGAGGATCGGAACGATGGGACTGTTCACGAAAGACATCAAGACCATGAACGACCTGTTCGTGCATCAGCTACAGGACATCTATTACGCCGAGCAGCAGCTCACCAAGGCACTGCCGAAAATGGCGGATAAGGCGACCGACCCGCAGCTGAAGCAGGGCTTTTTGACGCACCTCGAAGAAACCAGGCAGCACGTCAAGCGCCTGGAGGAAGTGTTCAAGATGCACGGTACTGAGGTGAAGGCGGTCGACTGCCCGGCGATCGACGGTATCATCGAGGAAGCGGACGAGACCGCCGGCGAAGTCGCCGACAAGGCGGTGCTCGATGCCGCGCTGATCAACGCGGCGCAGGCGGCAGAACATTACGAGATCGTCCGCTATGGCAGCCTGATCGCCTGGGCCAAGCAGCTCGGCCGTACCGATTGCGCCGCCGTGCTCGCGAAAACGCTCGAGGAAGAGAAGGCGACGGACAAGAAGCTGACCTCGCTTGCCGAGAGCAGGATCAACCTGCGCGCTGCGAGCTAAGACTTAGCCGCAAGAGCGCCGCGCGGTCATCCGCGCGGCGCTCGCATTTTGCGCATCCATCATTCGGTCATTGTCGAAGCATGCCGGCGGGCCGGAGATGTATATGTCGCATGGGGCTGCAATCGAGGTCGCAGCATGCGAGCCAACACCATCAAACATGAAACCTTCGACGCCAAGGGTGCCCCACATACCGCATCGCGCCTTGCGACGTCCCTCACGCTCGCCGCGATGAGCCTCGGCTATGGCGTGGTGCAGCTCGACGTGACCATCGTCAACACCGCGCTCGACGCCATGGGCAAGACGCTCGGCGGCGGCGTCGCCGAGCTGCAATGGGTGGTCAGCGCCTACACCATCGCTTTTGCCGCCTTCATCCTGACGGCGGGCGCGCTCGGCGACCGCATCGGCTCCAAGCGCGTCTTCATGGCGGGATTTGCCATCTTCACGGCGGCCTCTCTCGCCTGTGCTCTGTCGCCCAACGCCGTCGTCCTGATCGGCGCGCGGCTGGTGCAGGGACTGGCGGCGGCGATCCTGGTGCCGAATTCGCTGGCGCTCCTGAGCCATGCTTACACCGACGAGCGGCAGCGCGGCCGCGCCGTTGCGATCTGGGCTGCCGGTGCAAGCCTGGCGCTAACTGCCGGACCCTTCGTCGGCGGCGCGCTGATCACGCTGGTCGGCTGGCGCGCGATCTTCCTCGTCAATCTGCCGATCGGCCTCATAGGCCTTTGGCTGAGCTGGCGCTATGCGACCGAGACCACGCGAACGCGCTCGCGCGAGATCGACCTGCCCGGCCAGTTCGCGGCGATCGGCGCGCTCGGAGCCCTCGCGGGCGCGATCATCGAGGGCGGCGGGCTTGGCTGGCAGCATCCACTCGTGCTTTCGGCCTTCGCGGCGGCCGCGGTCCTGGCCGCACTGTTCGTCTGGCGCGAGAGCCGCACGGCGCAGCCGATGCTTCCGCTGTCTTTGTTCAGTCACCGACTGTTTACCCTGACCACGGTTGTCGGCCTCCTCGTCAACATCGCGATCTACGGCCTGATCTTCGTGCTCAGCCTCTACTTCCAGCGGATCAACGGCCTGTCGGCCTGGTGGACCGGGCTCGCCTTCGTACCGATGATGGGCGCGGTGCTGCCGGTCAATTTGCTGGCGCCGCGCCTTGCCGAGCGTATCGGCCCGTGCCCGACCATCGTCGTCGGTGCCTGCATCTCCGCGCTTGGCTGTCTTGGCCTGTTCTGGATCGAGGCGGGGACGAGCTATTGGGCAATCTTCATGCAGATGATCGCAATCAGCGGCGGGCTCGGCCTCCTGGTGCCGCCTCTCACCTCGACCTTGCTCGGCAGCGTCGAGAAGGCACGCTCCGGTATCGCTGCGGGTGTGCTCAACGCGACGCGGCAAACCGGCAGCGTCCTTGGCGTTGCGCTGTTCGGGTCGCTGGTGGCGTCCGACAGCGCATTCATGACCGGCCTTCACCAGTCGCTCATCATATCGGCGGCCGTGCTGTTGCTGGCCGCCGGCGTGATCGGCCTCGGCGCAAAGGCGGGCGGGCGAACAATGTGAGTAACCGCACACATTCCCTGTTCACCATTCCGGCAACCGGTGCATAGCCGGTTACCGACTGTCCATTTCTGCCGGTTCTAGTGCCCGATGGAATAGGGGTCGGCAATGTATCAAGTTCTGTTTTGTCTCACAGACCAGCATGATTGGCGTCTGGTCGCACTCGGCGGGGCGGTGTGTCTGCTCGCCAGCGCGGCGGCCATCAGCCTGTTTCACCGCGCGCGTGCGGCGAGCGGGTCGGCTCGCCTGGTTTGGATTTTGCTCGATGCTGTGGTGGCCGGCTGCGGTATCTGGGCAACCCATTTCATCGCGATGCAGGCCTATGGGCCGGGCGCCGGTGGCGCCTACAACATTCCCGTGACGGTCCTGTCGCTGATCTTTGCGATCGCAGTCACCTTCATCGGTCTCAGCATCTCGGTTTCGACGACGCATGGGGGGCTGGTCGCGGTCGGCGGCGCCGTCGTTGGCGCAGGTGTGGCCGCGATGCATTACACCGGCATGATGGCGTTCGAGATTCCTGCCCATGTCGGCTGGACCACCGGGACCGTGACGGTATCGATCCTGCTCGGCATCGTCTTTGGATCGTTCGCCCTGCACGTCGCGGGACGAGGCGATAGCCTGTCCAACGCGCTTGGCGCGACGATCCTGTTGACGGTCGCCATCGTCTCTCACCATTTCACCGCGATGGGCGCGCTGGAATTGACGCCCGATCCGACGCTGGTGATCAGCGGTCTTTCGATTCCGCCGGCGTCGTTGTCCATCCTGACCGCCAGCGCGGCCGCTGCCATTCTCGTCATCGCGCTCGCGGCCGCCGTACTCGACCGTCGGGCCAAGGGCGAGATCGGACGCCAGCAGGTCGTGCTCGACACCGCGCTCGAGAACATGTCGCAAGGGCTGTGCATGTTCGACGCGGACGGCAAGATCCAGCTGTTCAACGAGCGCTACGCCGCGATGCTCGGCCGCACCGACATTCCGCTGACCGGCCGACTGCTCGTCGACGTGCTGCGGGAAGAGCAGGCCAAGGGCCGGTGGCAGGGCGATGCGAACGAATTCTTCGCGTGTCTCGTCGCCGACGCGCGCGAGGGCCGCACGACCAGCCAGGTCGTGACCCGGTTCGACCGCTCGATCCGCGTCGTCAACCAGCCGATGCAGGGCGGCGGCTGGGTCGCGACCTTCGAGGACATCACCGAATGGCTGGAGGCGCAGGCCAAGATCTCGCACATGGCGCGCCATGACGCGTTGACCAATCTGCCGAACCGCGTGCTGTTCCACGAGCAGCTCGAACAGGGGCTGCGCCGGGCGGGTGCGAACGACCAGCTCGCTGTGCTCTGCCTCGACCTCGATCATTTCAAGGACATCAACGACTCGCTCGGCCATCCCATTGGCGATGCGCTGCTGAAGGAAGTCGGTCGCAGGCTGGAGGCCACCGTCGGCGAGCACGACACCGTCGCCCGCCTCGGCGGCGACGAGTTCGCCGTGGTCCAGATCGGCCGCTCCGAGGAGGCCGCCGCGCGGGCGCTCGCCGGCCGTCTCGTCGAGATGATCTCCGCGCCCTACGAGATCGACGACCATCAGATCGTGATCGGCGTCTCGATCGGCATCTCGCTGTCGCCGCAGGACGGCAGCAATCCCGACGAACTGCTGAAAAATGCCGACCTCGCGCTGTACCGCGCCAAGGCCGACGGCCGCGGCACCTATCGCTTCTTCGAGACCGGCATGGATGCGCGCGCGCAGGCGCGGCGCCTGCTGGAAATGGATATGCGGGCGGCGCTCCAGCGCGACGAATTCCAGCCGTATTACCAGCCCATCCGCGACGTCGCGAGCGATCGCGTGGTCGCCTTCGAGGCGCTGCTGCGCTGGAACCATCCGCAGCGCGGCCTGATCTCGCCTCTCAACTTCATTCCGCTCGCCGAGGAGACCGGCCTCATCATCCAGCTCGGCGAGTTCGTGCTGCACAGAGCCTGCGCGGATGCCGCGACCTGGCCCGATAACATCGGCGTCGCCGTCAATTTGTCGCCGGTGCAGTTCAAGAATCCGAACCTGATTGCATCCGTGACCGAGGCGCTGGAGAAGTCCGGGCTCGCGGCACGCCGGCTCGAACTCGAGATCACCGAATCCGTGCTGCTCCAGAACAGCGAGGCGACGCTGACCACGCTGCACGAGCTGCGCGCCATGGGTGTGCGGATCTCGCTCGACGATTTCGGCACCGGCTATTCCTCGCTGAGCTACTTGCGCAGCTTCCCCTTCGACAAGATCAAGATCGACCGTTCCTTCGTGTCCGAGCTCGCCACGCGCGAGGATTCGGTGGCGATCATCCGCGCCGTGACCGGCCTTGGCCGCAGCCTCGGCATCGTCACCACGGCGGAGGGCGTCGAGAACGACGCTCAGCTCGAGTTGCTCCGCCGCGAAGGCTGCACCCAGGCACAGGGCTATCTGTTCAGCATGCCCAGGCCCGCGTCCGATGTCGTGATGATGCTGGAACGGCCGCGGCTGCTTGCCTCGGCCTGAAAAAGCCTAGCCGCGGCGCAGCGCGAAATGCGCGCCGCAGAACGCCATCACGGCGCCGAGACACAGCGCCGCGAGGCCTGCGAGCACGCCGGAAATGGTCGGGATCGGGCTCGGCGCCGAGGCCGCTTGTCCGGCACCGGCGAGCAGGAGCACGCCGACCGCGATCAGGAATTGGCGCATCCGTTGTGGGATCTGGCCGGAGACGGCGCTTTGCATCAAGGACGACGTGAAGTAGCCGCCGGAGAATCCAACGGTCGCAATCAGCCACCAGGCGATCGCCGCGCCCGTCGGCACGAACTCATGCGTGTCCGAGCGCCAGAGGCCGCCGAGGTCGAGCCCGTAGCGGGCACCTAACATGTGCACCGCGAGCGCGAGCAGCACGCCCGAGATCATGGCGGCCCCGAGAATCAGGCGGCGCGGAAAATAGATCGTCTCAGCCATGCCCCGCTTGTAGGATGGGGGAGGGCGATCGCGCAAGCGGATCGCGGACGGGATTGACAGATGCAGGTTTCGGACGGGCAGGGCGGATCGATCACGAGCTACGCCTACAAGGCGTCGCTGATCGGCTCGGCGCATCGCTTCGAGCTGACCGATGAGGGATTGTCCTGGCGCATCGCCGGCCGCTCCGGCGTCTGGCGCTATGATGAGATCAGTGCAATCCGGCTGTCGTTTCGCCCGGTCTCGATGCAGCAGCACCGCTTTCGCGCCGATGTCAGCCGTACCAGTGGCGGCCGTATCGCGATCCTGTCGACGAGCTGGCAGACCGCGGCGCTGATGGCGCCGCAGGACAGCGGCTTTCGCAATTTTCTCGTCGAGCTGCACGCGCGGATGGCGAAGGCCGGCAGCCGGGCCGAACTGACAGCCGGCCTCGGTGCAAGGACCTATGCGGCGGTGCTGGCGTTCCTCGCTATGCTGGCCGTGGCGATGACCGGGCTGTTGATCCGCGCGCTGATGATCGGCGAATTCGCCGGCGTGCTGTTCATCCTCGGCTTCGCCGCGCTGTTCGCCTGGCAGGTCGGCGGTTTTGTCCGGCGCAACCAGCCGCGCAGCTACAGTTTTGATCGGCTGCCGGCCGGCTTGCTGCCCTAGCGCTTGCAATCAGCCGCAATCAAAATTGACTTCGCAGCCAGGCGCCGGTCCCGCATCTTGCCGCGATGACAGCTTGGAATCGCAGCGCCCGCCTGCCGACGGCGGACGAGATCGCCGAGATCAATCGCACCCATCTGATCGATACGCCGCTCCGGCCGGCCGATTTGCTGTTTCTGTTCGGCACCCGCGAGGATGTCGCGCTGCGCGTCGAGACCGCCGCGCGGCTGTGGCGTGAGGGCCTTTTCCGCTGGTCGATTGTCAGCGGTGGGGTGACGGCCGGCTCGGAGCAATCCGAGTGCACGATCATCAAGGCGGCGATGGTCGATGCGGGCATTCCGGCGGATCGGATCCTCGAGGAGCATCGCGCGATGAACACCGGCGAGAACGTGATCTTCTCGTTGCCGATCATCGATGCGGCGCTGGGACTGCACACGATCCGCAGCGCGATCTGCCTCGGCAACACCTGGACCGCGCGGCGCTATCCGATGACGCTGCACCGGCACTGGCCGGAGGTTGAGAAGATGCTGCTCACCGTCGACAGTTTTGCGACGCCACGCATGCTCTGGCATACCGACGCCGAATTTCGCCGTCGTGTCCTGCACGAATGGGACAAGATCGCGCCGTACAGGGCAAAGGGCTTTATCGCGGAATGGCCGGAGCGCTGACCGGCGAAGGGCTACTCCGTCGAGTCGAAATCCTCTTCCTTGGTACCGAGCAGCGAGACGATCGTGCGCAGACCGGAATCGAGCTGTTCGAACGAGGGCGGGGCGAGCGCCAGCCGCACCGCGTTCGGGGCATGGCCATGCGCGACCGCGAATGTCGAGGACGGCGTCAGCGCGATGCCGCGCCGGGCGGCCGCGGCAACGAATGTCTGCGAGCGCCAGTGCGGCGGCAGCGTCAGCCAGAGATGATAGGAACGCGGATCGGCCGAGAGTTGGTAGCCGGCGAGCAGTCGTGCGGCGGTCTGCTGGCGGCGTGCGGCGTCGATGCGCTTGAGCCGTGTCAGCTCGGCGACGGTGCCGTCGGCCATCAATCGCTGACCGGATGCGAGCGCGTGGCCCGAGGCGATCCAGCCGCCGGTGCGGATCGCACTCATCATGCTCTCGCGCAGATGAGGGGGCGCGACGAGGATGCCGAGCGCAAGACCCGGTGCGACCTTCTTCGAGAGACTGTCGAGCACGATGCAGCGGTCCGGCCCGAGCGCCGCCAGTGGCGTGTCGTCGGCGAGGAAGCCGTAGACGGCGTCCTCGATGATGATGAGGTCGAGCTTCTCGGCGACACGCATGATGTCGGCGCGCCGCGTCGCGTTCATGGTGACACCGAGCGGATTCTGGATGATGGGTTGGAGATACAGCGCCGACAGATGCGCTTCGCGATGCGCCTTCTGGATCGCGTCGGGCCGCGCGCCATATTCGTCCATCGGAATCGGCACCAGCGTGATGCCGAGCCGCGCGGCGATGCTCTTGACGTAGGGGTAGGTCAGCGCCTCGACGCCGCAACGGCCCCCGGTCGGCACGAGCGCTGCGAGCGCCGCCGCGAGCGATTGCTTGCCGTTGGCGGTGAAGAGGATCTGTTCGGCTTGCGGCGTGAAATCCTTCCGCGTGAGATAGGCGGCGGCCGCGTTGCGTGCGCTCTTGGTGCCGGTACTGGTCGACGAGCGGAGTACGGTTTCCAGCGCATCGACGCGTTCGAGCCCGGCGAGACTCTTGGCGATCATCGCCCATTGCTGCGGCAGCAGCGGATAGTTCACCTCGAAATCGATGCGCGCATCGCGCGGCTCGGTGAGGGTCTCGACCTCGCGCCTGATGTCGCCGGAGATGAAGGTGCCGCGGCCGACCTCGCCGACGACGAGGCCGCGGCGTAACAGCTCCGTATAAACCCGGCTCGCGGTCGAAACCGCAATGCCACGATCATAGGCGAAATTGCGCTGCGGCGGCAGCCGGTCGCCGGCCCTTAACGTGCCGTTAGAGATATCTGCGGCAATGGCATCCGCAAGCTTCACGTACTCGAACTTGGACATTATTGCACCGAGAGCAATGTTTTCCTTGCTCCGAGCAATGTACTGGAGCATTTAAGTTCCATCAAGGCCCGCGATTGAGCCGAGGAGAGCGAGAGCAATCCGATGGCAAATGAGGTGCAGACGCTTCCAGCGTTTGCGCCAACGGCACCTGCTTCGTCGCGCGGGACAATCGGCCGGAGAAGAAACATGACCACGATCTCGCAAACTGCCGGGCGGAGTTTACGCCCATCCTCGTCGAGCGGATTTCTTGGCAAGCTCGTCAACGCCGCTTATGCGCTGTTCGACCGCCTGGAGCGCCGCACCGCCGTCAAGACGCTAAACGAGCTCGACGACCGCGCCCTGCGCGACATCGGGATCAACCGCAGCCAGATCGAGGACGCCGTATACGGGCAGTTCAAAGCCGAGCTGACACGGTATCTGTGAGCGACTGTCGCGACGCCCGGCAAGTCCGGGCGTGGTGACGCACAATGTCGCCGCATCGTCATTGCGAGTTTGGACCGGCCTTGAGGGGCCGACGCGCGCTGAATGAAACGACGTTTGGCGACACAAATGGAATCAATGGGATACCTCGACGTTTCTTCCTAGCGCAGCGGCGCAGCGTAGCAATCCAGAGTCCCTCCGCGGTGATAGTCTGGATTGCTTCGTCGCAAGGGCTTCTCGCAATGACGGAGTGACAGGTGATGGCGTCGCTCTTTCAGTTCGCATCGTCATCACAGACACGCCTTCACATCCTCGCGGCTCATCTCGCCCGAGCTTTGCTTGGTCGCCTCGCCCTCCATTGAAAGAGGGTGCAGGGAAGACCGGGTGCCGGCTGGCACCCGCGGTCCACTGTGCGATGGTTGCGCTACAAAAATCTGCACAGCGGCATACGGGGTGAACATGACGTTCACCAGCAGAACGGTCGCCACCGCTCAGACGATGAAGGTGAGGTAAAAAGCGAAAACCTTGATGCCGACATCGATGTTCATGTCCAAGACCGATGATCCCGGCATGACGGTAACAGCGAGCAGCGCGACCAACAGGCCCATCAGGACGGTGGCGGCAGTCATCGGACGTTTCACGATCCTTCTCCAGTGTCAGGTTTCACTGACACTGCAACCCCGGTAGGCCCGATGAGCCGCCGGGTGTTGAGGATTCAGGCTGTCAGCATCGGCATGATCAGATCCGCCCGATACCGGACCGCGAGGATCGCGAGCACTTGGTGGGCCAGCAGGCCGCCGACGAACAAAGTTAATTTCATTGGTCTGCTCCTGTTGTTTTCTGTGTTTCGATCTGATAGGCACATCATACACATGATGGACTTAATACACAACAACAATCGGAGTTCCTGATGCCGAAAAAGCTCGATGACGATGTGCAGCGCCTGCACATGGTGATTCCCTCCAGCTTGATCGAAAAAGTCGACGGCTGGCGACGGCGCGAGGACGACCTACCGAACCTCTCGGAGGCGATCAGAAGGTTGGTGGAGCTGGGGCTCGACGCCGACAAGAAGGCGAGGCAGACGCGCTGAGGCAAAGCGATGGCCCTTGGGGCGCTTGCCTTTATTAGGTTGATTTAGATCAACACCCACGCTCCGGAATTTGGGCGACCTGCAAGAGGGCGGGAGACCGGGAGTTTGAGATATGGGTGAACGTTCGGAATCGTTGGTCAGCCGTCGAAGCGCTCTTGCTCTTTGCGGATACGCAGCCGTGTTCGGACTCGTGGTCTCGCCTGCCATGCTGATGGTGTCAGATGCTGGCGCTCAGACCTCAACCCCACCGACCCCGCCCGCAGCGCCTTCCACTGAAGCGCCGCAGTCGGGTACGGAGCGACGTCAGGATCGACGCACGGGGCGCACAGAGCGGCGCCAGGATCGACGGACGGGGCGAACAGAACGGCGTCAAGCGCGACGGACGGGACGCACGGAGCGGCGCGAAGAGCGGCACGACGGTGCTGCCGAAGAGAAGAAGTAGCCGCGCGTCCACCAGCACGCCTCAAGAAACCATATGGAGCAACAAAATGAAACGTTCAACGATGCTCGGAGCGGCCCTCGGTGCAGCGATGTTGTGCTTGGCGCCCGTGTCGCTTCATTGGTCACCAGGCGGGACTATCATTATGTCCGTCGACAAAGCTGATGCTCGTGTTGGTCGTCCGCTCACACCTGGCAGCGTTGCGGGGGTTAACAGGCGCGTGCATCGGCGCGCCTATCGGCGCGGGTACTATGGAGCTGCTGTAGGCGCAGCCGCCGTCGGAGCAGCGGCCACGGGAGTGTACTACAATCGCCGGCAATGCGGTTATTATCCATATCCTCCGTGCTATTGAGCGCGGCGTCGTTTGGAGAGGTTATCATAATGAGACGCAGGTGGATCATCCTTTTCGCGAGCTTCATTGTCCCGGCGTTCGCTAGTGAGGCGCTTGCCACAACGGTCGACGTTCGCAACATCACTTGTAGCGACTATCTCGCCATGCCGGCTGCGCCGTCGAGCAAGTTCTCGGCTTGGATGACCGGCTGGTTTAGTTATCAAAGTCGGAGGACGTTTGTAGATTTTGACCTGCATCGGACAAATGTCGCAAGCGTCAGAGGGTGGTGCCAGTCCAACCCGGGTGCCAGTGTGATGGTAGGTCTGGAAAAATCGATAGGCGTATCTGCGGTGCCTGACGCGACACTGGATTTTAACAAGATCACTTGCGGCACTTGGTTGAAGTACGCTCCAGATGATCAGGATTTTGTGAGATATTTTATGAGCGGCTACTACAACGCGGCGGCCAATAGCAGTGTACTGGATTACGACCGCCTACAGAGAAATTCCAGCGCGGTCGCCGCATATTGCAAGAAGAATAAATCCCGCACTCTTCCAACGGCCATTCAGAACAGAGCTAGCTAGGCCCTTGATCTAGGTCAACGTCAGCAATCCCGAGCCCCTCAGCAATGTTTCAACCGACTTGTGTTGTCGGCAGCGCCAGAGGAGGTTTCGCCATGAAGCGTCTTTCGATCAAGTCAGCAAAACTTGCCGGGATTGCCGCCAGCGCCCTGTTGGGGCTTGCAGGTCTCACTTTCACTCCAGCGCCAGCCAACGCGGTCATCTACTGCACATACGTTGGATATCCCGGGGGGTGCGTTGCCCGGGCCGGCGTCGTACTCAGGCCTCGCCCGGTCGCGCGCGCTGCCGTCCGGCACAACGCTGGTGGGAATATGAATGGTGGCGTCAATCGCGTGGGTGTGAGGCGGTAGAGGTCTTTGCGTGCGGCGCATGAAACTTGCACTCGAAACGTTTTCGGAAGCATTTGCCGCCGCCGCTGCCATTTTGTGGTTCATGTCGGCGCGGGTCAGGTTGCGGAAGCCGAGCCGCGCCAAACGTGGCTTGGAGACCGGCCTTGATGACCCAAGATCGCTTCTGCGTTTGGTCTATGAGCAAAGCCAATGGAGCGCATGGGCAGCACTAGCTGCGGGTCTTGCGGCGATCTGTGCAATCGCTGACGGGTTTGTCCGATAGCGCTTATCCGCCGCGCTTGGCCTCACTGTGATCGTAGCCATGATGTGGTGAGATCGCGGAGAGGTTTGAAAATCACGACAAGCCTCTTCTCCTTAGCCAGAATCAACGGACCTCACCCACCGTGGGCAGTTCGGGCATTTGTTAGGCCGCCACAAGCACAAGGGCTCGATTGGTCGGCAATCGAGCCCCTGTCCTCGTTTTTCGGCGGGGGTGTGAGTCCGGACGTAACCCGCCGAGACGACCGAATGCAGCGCGATGCTAAGTTTCAGACGTTCAAAATCAGCATCGACATCAACACGGTTGAAAAGATGCCAAGGCCGATCAGCGCGATCTTAAAAATGAGGTCCGCTACCATCGCCATTCCCCATATTTGCGAAGCAGCACCGACTCTAGCTCAAGTGTGGCAGCTTTCAACACTTACATCTTTAAGTGGCACAAACTGCATACCCTTGAGTTCGCCCGCGTCATGGAGCTGAGCCGCGGAAGGCCGCTGGACATACGACACGCCCCAGCGCAAAGGCCCTCCGTCCTGCTAGCCATTCAGCCAGAGATGGATGCGCGACGACGGAATATGTTGCTTGGGCAAATGCGGGTTGATCGTACCAGCAAATACCGCCAAGCCTTCGTCTAGCCTCGCACGAGCGAATGCCTTGGCTTCAGGTTCTGTGGCAAACGTTGTTGTCTCGCGAGGGCTGCGCCTTCTCGGCAAGATGCCGCGCTTTTGAACCTCAACCGTGACGTACCAAGTCGGCGTCATTGTGCCATGAGCTTGTCCCTGGTGTTTAAGCTCCGCGCCAGACGTGCAACACGCCCTCGCGGAAGCCGCCGACGAAATGATCGGATTCAACCCGCGGCAGAATCTGGCTGAGATCATCGAATGAGCCGCTCACCATGGTCGCAAGTTCATGTGCTGAAGCATGCTCCGCCCATCGGCGCCCCAAGTCCAGACCCCGTTGGCGATCTTCCTCTGCGTCCATCGCTATCCCGCGTTAACCGGCCCCGGCGAAGTGGTGGCCGCGCCGGGGCCTTCTGCGTGCTCGCCAATCTTAGGAAGCTTGGGGGCTGGAAAGAATCGGCGACGCGCCGGTCAAGACAAGCAGAATCTCAGTGCTTGGCTAGTGCACCTTGTGCCAATGCAAAGTGACGGCGGGGTCCTCAGGGACGGCATATGCACGCTGAGGCGGCGCATTTTGATCTGTGTCAACGCGCCATCGATCCATGGTACCAATCAAAAATGGGACGTTAGCTGAACCGGTTCGCTACTGGGAGCACGGATGGTTGAACCAATTTTGGGCGACGCCAGGTTCTTTCGCCGAAGCGGGCCATATTCGCTCGCCGTTGTTGCGAATGCAGCGCGTGGGGTTGTGGACGAACTCGAACTACTCTTGGAAGGCGTGGCTCCCTTGCAAACGGCTGGCCGCAATGAAGTGAGTTTTCTGGACAATCGGCGTTATGCGTCAGCGCTCGACCAGACCTCGGCAGGCGCTGTGATTGTGCATCCGGACATGGTCGCACGAGTGCCCTCCGGGACGAAAGCAATCCGGACGACTGAACCATACGCGGCTTGGGCGCGCGTCGCTGCACTGTTCTATCCCGTGCGACCAAAATCTCCCGGGGTCCACCCGTCCGCAGTTGTCGCAGAGGGAGCCAGCGTCGATCCGTCTGCGGAAATCGGCCCGCTGTCTGTTATCGAGGCCGGAGCGGAAATAGGAGCCGGCTGTCGGATCGGACCTTGCGTCGTTATCGGAGCCGGCGTGATTGTTGGCCGTGACTGCCGGATTGGCGCACACGCGAGCTTGAGCTACGCGATCTTGGGAGCACGCGTTTACGTTTATCCCGGCGCACGGATCGGACAGGAGGGCTTTGGCTTCGCTCGGACCAACGATGGATTTCTAACGGTTCCTCAGCTAGGCCGCGTCCTTCTAGAAGACGATGTCGAAGTCGGTGCCAATACGACGATTGATCGGGGCTCATCGCGGGACACGGTGATCGGTGCTGGCTCTCGGCTCGATAATCTCGTGCAGATCGGACACAATGTCGTCCTCGGTCGGTGTTGTGTCATCGTCGCGCAGGTCGGTATTTCGGGTTCGACGGTGCTTGAGGATTTCGTCCGGGTTGGGGGGCAGGCAGCCATGGCCGGTCATCTTCGGATCGGCCAACATGCGGAGATCGGCGCGCAGGCCGGCGTCATTTCGGATATTGCTCCAGGCGCTAAAGTGCTCGGAAGCCTTGCGCAGCCAAAGACGGAGTTCTTCCGGCAAATTGCCTCGCTTAAGAAGATGACAAAGAAAGAAAGCTAACGGCTAGCAATGCACGGCCGGAGGCGATCAAGGCCTCAATGGAGGCGCCGGATGATCGCACGCAGCTGGTCGGCGTAGTCGGCAATGATCCGGCGCGCCAGCTCAGTGCGCGACAGCTTGCGCTTATTGCCCAAGCGTTTCTTGACGGGTGGTTTCATGGCCCAACGGTCGGCGCTCGACCATGGGCTGCATTGAGCTAGATCAAATCTTGATTTCTAGCAGTCGCCAACGATGCCGGCATGGCATTCGATCCGCGGCAGCTCTGGCAGATTACGATCCTTGAAGTGGTGGGGATCGTCACGGTTGCTGTCAGCGCGATTCTGATCGTTGGCGTCCTGTATTCGGTCTGGTGACCGCCGCCGCGCCTTGTGGGCATGGCAAAGCCACATAGCAGCATCGCGGCTACCCTGATTGTGTCAGCTGCCCTGCACGAGCGATAAACACCGTAATCGCCATCGGTCATCACCGGTGGGCGCTAAGACCGCTCGGCGATGGCTGGGTGGAAGGGGATAAAGTGCCTACCGCTGAACAATGCCGTGCCTATGCCGCCGAGTTCAAACTACGTGCCGCTGATCCCGGGAATTCCGCCCGCCGAACGACCGTGCTGACGAACATCTCACGGAGCTGGGCAGCACTTGCGAGCCAGCTGGAGAGCCTGACAAGTATCGTCAAGGAGGAAGGCAGGTAGGTCGCCCCAGGGGGCCGTTGTGTCCGGTCGCGAACATTAGAGCACCCAGCTTTGCCGAATTCCGATGCCGGTCTCGGTCGAAGTGGCACAAACTGCACAGGCGTTCGCGTCCGGCGCTCGTTACACCTCTCTCATGGGTGGCGATCTGCTGTTTCGTATCGTGGTCATTGTGGGCGGCATGGTGCCGGTGCTGCTGATCGCCTTCCTGCTTTCCAAAATGTGACCCGCGTTCATTGATCTAGCGCAAGTGGTTCGCTGCGATCGCGCGCCTCTCTTGTTCTAGGGAGGCGCCCCAATTGACCCGCCGTCGGCTCTGGATTTATCAATCACTGGTCTGGGCAATCGCCGCGCTTGGCCTCGGGGTGATGGCATCCTTGATGTGGTGAGGCCGTAGTTACGTCGGACTCGGAAAAGCCGCCTCGTTATTTCCAGATCCCAGCGTTGGCGTTGATGCCCGTGGCAAAGTGTCCCCGACCATGAGCCGCTAGATCAGCCTTATGGCGATGCCGGTGCCAAGCGCGAGATCGGAGCCAGCGCTGCGGGACGCCGCGCCTGGACATTAGCCGTTGGCATCCGGACCCGGTACGTGAATGCGACCGGGTCGAAGCCAAGCGCACCAACTCAAAGTGAGAACATTGCCAAGGTGACTTTAGAATGAGAAATTAAGAGCGACGGCAGCGACGCTACAGTGCCGAAATGCGGTTGTTCGCGGTGAGGTCCGAGAGTACGATCCGCAATCTGTTCATCCCCTTTCAAAGCAGATTTCCGGTATGGCGATTTCCCTTGAGGAAGTTAGGCGGAGAATATTGATCGCCCTGTTTTCGGACGACGAACTCATGGGCACGCTTGTGGGCCGGAGTGAGCCGGCACATACGCCGTTTCCGAATTTCGGTAAAGTGGAATATTTTTGGTGGCCGGTATCGACCAATGGACGGCGTGTTTTGCCCGCCGGGCAACGCGATATGTTGTAGCCCGGATGGAGCGAAGCGTTACCCGGGAATCCAACCAAGCGGAAAGAGCGGCCCCGGATGGCGCTACGCTCCATCCGGGCTACGGGCGTGCAGATAGATCAGGCCAACGCGACCTGGCCCCGCACGGCGCCATAAGCTCCATCATCCTCGGACTGGTCAGGCTTGCGGCGAGGCCTCGTCGGAGCGCCGCGCTGGCGTCGATGCCGGACATCGAGGCGCTGCAGGTGTGCGACGAGGTGGCTTGCGAGCGACGCGATGTGCGCCGCCGCTTGTTTGACGATGAACAGGATCGTCGTGACACGACTCAGCACGCCGACCAGTAACAGCACAGAGAAGATGTCGATATAGGCGAGGAAATCGCCGATCAGCATCAGCTCCGGCGGAATCGGGATGCTGTGATAGTAGGCGCCTATCAGGATGACGACGGGGATGAAGGCGATGACCTTCCGCACCGTCAGCCTTTCCAGCAGCGCGGCCAGTTGCACGACCAGCACCTCCCACAGCGCATCGCCGATTGCGAGCGGGACCTCGTAGGTCCATCTTCGCCACCATTGCTTCACGACATTGCTCCGAGGTTAGGACTGGCTATTCGGGCCTGCGGCAGCACAAGTGAGAGGCTCCGGCTGTCTCCTCGTCATTGCGAGCGCAGCGAAGCAATCCAGAATCTTTTAGCGGAGGCAGTCTGGATTGCTTCGTCGCAAGAGCTCCTCGCAATGACGGAGTTCGTGGTGAGAGCTCAGTGCCTCACCACCAGCACCGAGCACTTGGCATAGCGCACCACATGCCCGGCGTTGGAGCCGAGGAAATAGGTGCGCATCGCGGGCCGATGCGAGGTCATCACGATCAGATCGGCCTTCATGTGCACGGCTTCCTCCAGGATCTCGTGATAGATGCCGCCCTGGCGCACCACGCTCGAGATGTGGGACGCCTCGATGCCGGATTCGCGCGCGACGATGGCGAGCGCCTCTTCCGAGGTCTGGCGTTGCTGCTCGTCAAAGTCGGCCGGGACGTATTCGGCGAGCATCACCGGTGTCATCGGCAGCACGTTGAGCAGCCGGACCGATCCGCTCCAGTTCTGCGACAGCGTGGTCGCGGTCGCGATCGCAGGCTTTGCCAGATCGGTGTCGGCGAGGTCGATGGGTACGAGAATGGACTTGAACATCTGCGCCTCCAAATCTTCCAGTCGAGATCTCGGGACCAAGCTGGATCAACCGGATGAGACGGCGCCCGCGCGTCTCATCCCAGTCGAAGCAACTTGGGGCTGACGAACAGCACCAGTTTGCCGCGGCGGTAGGCCACGTCGCCCCAATCCTTGACGTCAAAGTCGAGGACCGCAAGCCCCGCCGTGGGCAGATTGTCGGCAAGCGCCTTGGCGCCGACCGGATCGCCGCTGCCCATCAGCATCAGGCTGGCCTCGTGCATGCCCGGATTGTGCCCGACCAGCAGCAATTGCCTGGGATTGGCCGCGACGGTTGCAGTGCGAATAGTTTCGAGGATCTGCGCGGGATCGGCGCCGTAGAGTTCCGGCAGAATCTCGACCTGCGGCGCTGCGACGCGGTCCTTCATCGCCTGCCAGGCGGTGTCCCAGGTCTGCCGGGCACGGACGGCGTGCGACACCAGCACCATCTCGGGGACGGGGGGATGGGTGGCGATCCAGTCGCCCATGTCGGCGGCATCCTTCTGGCCCCGGTCGTCGAGCCGGCGGTCCTGGTCGCGGCCGCTCGGCGCGTCGGTCTCGGTCTTGGCGTGACGCAGCAGCATCAAACGGCGCATGGCATTCTCGAATCGTTCCACGTCCAGAATAATCTACAGGCGCCGGTTGAGGACAAGGTGACAAGCGCCCGATTGGTCCTTTAAGAAGATTGATCCGTTGACAAAACGACATGAGCGAGACTTTCACAAGCGTGTCCCAGGAAGAAGCCGGCTTTCGTGAACGTGCGCGGCTGTCGTTCGATCTCGACGCCGACATTTGCGTGGTCGGGGCGGGGCTTGCCGGCCTCTCCATTGCGCTGGAGGCGGCCCGGCTCGGGGCCAGCGTCGCGGTGCTCGAGGGCCGCCATATCGGCTGGAACGCCTCCGGCAACCAGCTCGGCGCCGTGACGCCGGGCTTCGCGCTGCCGCTCACCGAGCTGATCGAGCGCATCGGCTTCGAGGACGCCAGCGAATTGTGGACGCTCTCGAAGGAGGGCGCCGAGTTCGTCCGGGCCAACGCCACCGAAGAGAACATGCCGGGCATCGGCCTCACCGACGGGGTATTGGAGGTCTCCAACGTCGATGCCGGCGACCGGCTGATCAGCCGGCTCCAGATGCTGAACGAGGATTTCGACACTGAGGTCGAAGGCTGGCAGGTCGATCGCGTCCGCGAGGCGCTCAAGACCGATCGTTACTTCCACGGCGTCTATTACCCCAAAGCATTCCAGGTCGACGGCCGCAAATATGTGCACGGCCTGGCCGCGCTGGCGCGGCGGGCCGGTGCCCGCATCTTCGAAGATACGCCGGTCGTCAGCATCGATCATTCCGGCATCCGCAAGCGCATCGTCACGCCGTCGGCGCGGCTGCGCGCCACGCACATCGTGCTCGCCGGCAACATCCATCTCGGCGCGCCGTTGCGGCGGCTGTCGGAGACGCTGCTGCCAGTCTGGCGCTATGCCGGCATCACCGCGCCGCTCGGCGAGCGGGTGCACGAGATCATCGGTTTCAAGGGATCGGTGATGGATTCCGATGGCGTCGATCATTTCCGCATCGTCGATGGCGACCGCCTGATGTGGGAGAGCCCGGAGACCACCTGGGCGGCGCGGCCGCAGCGCTTTGCCGGTAGCATCAGGCGGCGGATCCGCACGATCTTTCCCCAGCTCGGCAATGTCGAGATCTCCGAGACGTTCGGCGGCGCCACCGGCCAGACCGTGCACGGCATGCCGCAGATCGGCCAGTTGCGCAAAGGCCTGTGGGTGGCGAGCGGGTTCGGCCGCCAGGGCATGAACACCTCGGCCATGGCCGGGCAGCTGATCGCGCGCAGCATCCTGTGGGGCGACGAGCGCTGGAAGCTGTTCTCGCCGTTCGAGCTGGTCTGGGCCGGCGGCACCACCGGACGGGTTGCGGGCCAATTGGTCGGCATCTGGGGCAGGGCGAGTTCCGTCGCAGCCGGGTCGCTCGCCCGCTACCGCGAGCGGGCGCGGGTCAAGGACAGGGAACGGGAGGCGCGGCTGGCTGAGGCCAACCGGGCTGCCGGCACCGGTCCCCGCCGTCCGCCGCCCGGGGTTCGGCCGCGGGTGGCTGCGGCGCCGCAGCCGGCTGCCACGGAGGAGGCGGAACCGGCCTCCCAGGAGCAGGGCGTCTCGCAATAAGTTGAAAAAATCCCGCCTGGAAGTGTAACGTCCGCCGTTAGAACCCGTATCTCAGGGCGTGAACTTCCAGCGCACGGAGAAAGACATGTTTGACCGCCGCATCCTGTTGACGACCGTCGCCGGCCTGTTTGGCCTCTCGGCCTTCCGCTGGCTGAGAGCAACCCCGGCTCAAGCCGCCGAGAAGTTCGAGATCGAGAAGACCGACGCCGAGTGGCGTGCACAATTGACGCCGCAGCAATATGAGATCCTGCGCAAGGAAGGAACCGAACGGCCTGGCACCAGCCCGCTGCTGAAGGAGCATCGCAAAGGCACCTTCGCCTGCGCCGGCTGCGACCTGCCGCTGTTCGCCTCTGAGACCAAGTTCGAGAGCGGGACGGGTTGGCCGAGCTTCTACCAGCCGATCGAGGGCAATATCGGCAAGACCGAGGATCGCACCTTCGGCATGCTCCGCACCGAGGTGCATTGCCGCCGCTGCGGCGGCCATCTCGGCCACGTCTTCGACGACGGTCCGAAGCCGACCGGATTGCGCTACTGCATCGACGGTTTCGGGCTGGTCTTCCACCCGGCGTCGGCTTCCGCCACCTAAGGTTTCGTCCCGGCAATTGTTGCCGGCCCGGCAATTGTGCCCCGGTCATCCGACCGGGGCATTTCTATTTAAGTCATTGATTTTATTAAGATACCCGCATTGGCATAGGCCTTGCGACGTCTCCTCCGAATGCGGCCACGGGTCTGCCGGCCGCCGAGATCGGATCTGGAGGCAAAGTTATGGGTATCTTCGATGCAATGAACACCTCGGTGGGTGGCCTGCAGGCGCAGTCCTACGCGCTTCAGAACATCTCAGGCAACATCGCGAACGCATCCACCACCGGTTACAAGGGCATCGGGACCAGCTTCGAGGATCTCATCCCCGACGCCTCCGTGCCGAACAAGCAGGTCGCAGGCGGTGTCACCGCGCACGCGCAAGCAACCATCACCACCCAGGGCACGATCTCGGCCTCCAGCGTCGCCACCAACATGGCGATCACTGGCGACGGCTTCTTCTCGGTGCAGAAGGCAAGCGGCGTCGTCGACAACGTGCCGGTGTTCGACGGCGTCACTTATTACAGCCGCCGCGGTGATTTCCAGGTCAATGCCAACGGCAATCTCGTCAATGGCGCCGGCTACTATCTGATGGGCGTCACGGTCGACCCGAAGACCGGCAATCCGACCGGCAGCGTGCCGACGGTGCTGCAATTCCAGAACAACTTCGTCCCGGCGCAGGCGACGACCTCGATCGAATATGCGGCGAACCTGCCGACCCAACCGAACACGGTGGCGAGCTCGACCGCGACCACCGGCACGCTGTTGGCCGCGGGTGGACTCAATCCGTCGGATTATGCCTCGAACCCGCTGTCCGTGGGCACGCCGCCCGCGCCCTACACCAATGCAGTGGCCTCCGGCGCGGCCGCCACCGGCAACATCCGGACCGCCTATTCTTCGACGACTGCAACTGGCACGACTGCGCTCCAGAACAACTCCTCGGCTGCGGCATCGACAACGACGTCCCTCGATGGCACCGCAGGCGTTCATCTCGCGTCGAGCATCCTCGCTGGATTGAGCGGCCAGACGCTCACAATCAACGGCCACACGATCACCTTCGACACGAGCACGACCGTTACGCCGAGCGGCAGCAACACCACGATCGGTCTGGGATCGGGTACGACCGCCACGGTTGCCAGCATCTTGAGCGCGATCCAAACGGCTGGCGGCACCGGGGTCACCGCAACGCTGACTGCCAGCGGCAACATCCAGATCGCCAGCGGCGCGACGACCGACGTCTCGATCGGCAGCGGCACGGCAGCGACGGCGCTCGGCATCAGCACCGTGACACGGGGCGGCAACGTGCTGTCCACGCCCGCGATTTCGGGCTCCACGGTGCTGAGCGGCAGCGCGACGCCAGGCGGCGCACAAACACTCTCGTCGGGCTTCGCCGCCGGCGATACCATCACGGTCGACGGCCAGACGCTGACCTTCATGACCGCCGGCGCCTCTGGTGCGAACCAGATCAATATCACCGACAACATCACGACCTTGCTCGGCAAGATCGACGCTCTCTCCGGCGCATCAGGCTCCTCGGTCAGCACCGGTGGTGTGATCTCGCTGAACACCGGCACCGTCTCCAACCTGTCGGTGGCCAGCTCCAATAGCTCCGCTTTTGCCGCGCTCGGCTTCACCTCGACCATCACTATGAACCGCAACGGCGGCGGCACCGCCGGCACCGGAACCGTAATCGGCAACGACATCGCCACCTTCACCAAGGAATCGATTAGCGGCGGTGCTGTGACCGCCTACAACGCAGCCGGTACCCCGGTGAACCTGCAACTGCGCTGGGCCAAAACTGACAGCGCGACGCTCGGCGCAGGCCATTCCGACACCTGGAACCTGTTCTACCAGACTGACCCGAACGCGACGGGTTCGCAGGTCGGCTGGGTCAACACCGGGCAGGCTTTCACCTTTGCCAACGACGGCTCGCTGACGTCGCCGGCCGGTTCGGGCATCACCATCAACAACGTTTCCGTCAGCGGCCAGTCTCTTGGCTCGGTGGCCTTCAACATTTCCACCGGCGGGCTGACGCAGTACGCGAGCACGAGCGGCGCGGTGACCATCAATACCATCACGCAGAACGGCTACGCCGCCGGTCAGCTCCGCTCGGTCGCCGTCAACAACAACGGCATCGTGGTCGGCACCTTCTCCAACGGCCAGAACCTCGACCTCGCTCAGGTGACGCTGTCGCACTTCAACGGCACCAACTATTTGAAGGCGATGGATGGCGGCGCCTATGCAGTGACCGACCAGTCGGGTCCGGCGATCGCCGGCGCATCGGGCGCCATCAGCGGTTCGTCGCTGGAGGGATCCAACACCGACATCGCCGACGAATTCACTAAGCTGATCGTGACCCAGCAGGCCTATTCGGCCAACACCAAGGTGATCACGACGGCGAATTCGATGGTGCAGGACCTCTTGAACGTGTTGCGCTGATTGGCGCGTAACGTAACCAAAGGCGGCTAGTCAAGATGGGTTTGAGTTCAGCCCTTGCCAGTGCGATGAGCGGTTTGCGTGCCAACCAGGCAGCGCTGTCGATCGTCTCGTCGAACGTCGCAAACTCGCAGACGCCGGGTTACGTCGCCCAGACGCCGAACCAGATCGAGGTCACCACCGGCGACTTCGGGTCGACGGCGAAGACGACCGGCGTCAGCCGGGAAATCGACAGCTATGTGCAGAACCAGCTGCGCACCGAGACCGGCGGCAGCGGCTATGCCGACCAGACCGCCAACATTCTGAAGCAGCTTCAGAACGTCTATGGCAACCCCGGCGGCAGCGGGACGCTCGAAACCGCGCTGAACAATTTCACCAGCTCGCTCCAGGCACTCTCTACGAGCGCGGGCTCGTCGTCGGCGCAGACGGTCGCGGTCGGCGCCGCGCAGGCACTGGCGACGCAGCTCAACGTCACCACCAAGGGCATCCAGTCGCTGCGCTCCAATGTCGAGCAGGATCTCGGCACCTCGGCACAGGCGGCCAACTCGGCGATGAACCAGATTGCCGACATCAACACCAAGCTTCAGGGCCTGGCAGCGAACGATCCGTCCGCGGCCACGCTGATGGACCAGCGCGACCAGGCCATCAACTCGCTGTCGAAATATGTCGACGTCCGCGTCACCACCGACGGATCGAACCAGGCCAATATCTTCACCACCACCGGTATCCAGCTGGTCGGTGCGGGGCTCGCCTCGCAGTTCTCCTTCTCGTCTGTCGGCGCGTTGTCGGCGACTTCGCTCTACAACTCCGATCCGGCCAAGTCCGGGGTCGGAGCGCTCAATATCAAGCTGCCGAACGGTTCGTCGATCGACGTCGCCGGCAACAGCGTGATCTCCTCGGGCCAGATCGCGGCCGACCTGAAGCTGCGCGACCAGACGCTGGTGCAGGCGCAGAACCAGGTCGACCAACTCGCGGCGACGATGTCGAGCGCGCTGTCGGACAAGACTACGGCGGGCAGCACCGTCTCCGGTCCGCCCGCGGGCTTCGACATCGATCTCGCCGGCGCGCAACCGGGCAACACCGTCAATATCAGCTATACCGACTCCACCAACACGCAGCGCCAGATCACGCTGGTGAACGTGACCGATTCGGCGGCGCTGCCGCTTCAGAACGCCACGAACGCCAATCCGATGCAGATCGGAGTCAATTTCTCCGGCGGCATGGGCGCGATTGCGTCCGCGCTCAACACCGCGCTATCAGGCTCGCACCTGACCTTCTCCGCCGCCCCCTCGCCGGCGACCGCGACGACGCTGCGGGTCACGGACGATAATTCCGGCCTCGCCAAGGTCAATTCGGCGTCGAGCACCAAGACGATCTCGTCGCTGACCTCAGGCAGCCCGCAATTGCCGCTGTTCACCGACGGCAGCACGGCGCTCTACACCGGTGCGATCACGGCGTCGGGTTCGCAGATGACCGGTCTTGCAGGCCGCATTTCGGTCAACCCGTCACTGGTCACCGACCCGACCAAGCTGTCAGTCTACAGCACCTCGCCGGTGACGCCCACCGGCGACACCACGCGCTCGGACTATCTCTATTCGCAGCTCACAAATACCGTGTTTTCCTATTCGCCGCAGACCGGTCTCGGCTCGGCGAGCCAGCCGTTCAGCGGCAGCGTCTCGAATTATCTGCAGCAGTTCCTGAGCGTGCAGGCCAACGCCTCGACCCAGGCGACCGCGCTCCAGCAGGGCCAGAGCGTCGTGGTCTCGACGCTCCAGGCCAAGTTCAACTCGACCTCCAGCGTCAATCTGGACTCGGAGATGTCGAACCTGATCCAGCTCCAGAATGCCTATGCCGCCAACGCCCATGTGATGTCGGTGGTGCAGAGCATGATGAATACGCTGCTCCAGGCTCAAGTGTAACCAGTGCAAGGCTCTGAAACATGTCGATCAGCAGCATCAATTACGGCTCGTCGGTTCTCGGCGCTCAGATCCGCAACATCAACCAGCAGCTCACCGACCTGTCGACGCAGCTCTCGACCGGCAAGCTGTCGCAGAACTATTCCGGCATGGGGACCAACGAAGGTTTTGCGATCGCCTCGCGCGCGCAGCTTTCGAACATCGCCGCCTATACCGACACGATGACCAACGTCAACGTCAACATCAACCTCGAAAACACCGCGCTGCAGTCGCTGACGACGATCCGCAACACGGTGCAGACGGGCTCGGCCACCTCGTCGCAGGATCTCAACGTCAACGGTCAGACGGTGGCGCAGAACACCGCCGCCGCGCAGTTCGGCTCGATGGTCGGCGTTCTCAACACGCAGTCGGGCAACCGCTACCTGTTCTCCGGGACCGCCTACAACACGCAGTCGGTAGCCAACGCCGGCGACATCATCAACGGCACCACGACGCAGGCGGGCCTGAAGACCGTCATGGCCGAGCGCCAGGCCGCCGACCTAGGCGCCAACGGGATGGGGCGGCTGGTGCAGTCGCAGCCGACACCGAGCTCGGTGAGCGTGTCGGAGGATGTCGCGGGATCGCCGTTCGGTCTGAAGATCGCCGCAGTGTCCTCGACGCTGACCGGCGCGACCGTCACCGGCCCGAGCGGCTCGCCGGTGTCATTCTCGGTCGATCTCAACGGCGTCAACCCGAGCAACGGCGACAAGCTCAGCGTTCAGTTCACGCTGCCGGATGGTTCGACCGAACAGATCGATCTGACCGCGTCCAGCGCCACGCCGACGCCGGTCGGCAGCTTTGCAATCGACCCCGGGAACCCCAATGTCGTTCCGGTGGTTGCTCCGGACCCGAACATCACGGCGTCGAACCTCAACACCGCGCTAAACACCGCGATCACGAAGCTCGCCAACACCTCGCTGGTGGCGGCATCGGCCGTGGCCGCCGGCGACAATTTCTTCAATACCGATAGTTCGGCGATCGGCGCTGCCCAGACCAACCAGGCGACCCCGGCGGCACCGATCAGCGGCACCACCGCGCTGTCGGGCACGGCGCCTTCGGATTCGATTTCGCCGGGCTTCTCCGCCGGCGACACCATCACCGTCAATGGCACCACGCTGAGCTTCGTCGCCTCGGGCGCGACCGGCAACCAGCTCAACGTCACCGACAGCATCCAGACCCTGATGAGCAAGATCGACGCCATCACGGGCACCTCGAAGCCGTCGACCATCCACGGCGGCTCGATCACGATCAACACCGACGATGCGGCGAGCCTGAGTATTTCGGGCTCGACGCCGGGCGCGACCGCCGCGCTGGGTGCGCTTGGCTTCAGCACAACCCCGATCACCGCCACGCAGCCGCCGCTGCGGGTCGGCTCGACGCCTGCGAGCTCGGCGACGACGCTTGTGAACGGCTCGGCCACGACAGTGAAATGGTACACCGGCAATGACGGGCCGGGCTCGGCGCGCTCCACCGCGGTAGCGCGGGTCGACGATTCCGTCACGGTGCAATATGGCGCCCAGGCCGACGAGGACGCGATCCGCAAGCAGTTGCAGGCGGTTGCCGTGTACGGCACGTTCTCGACCTCGCCAACCGGGCAATATTCGGGCGCGCAAGTCGCAGCGCTGAGCCTGCGCACCACGCAGGCGCTGACGCCGCAGGCAGGGCAGCAGAAGATCGAGGACATCCAGACCGACATCGCGATGTCCCAGAACACGATGAAGGACGCGACCACGCGCCAGACCCAGGCCAAGGCGCAGCTGCAGAACATCGTCGACCAGGCGGAGTCGGCCGCGCCCGACCAGGTCGCGAGCGAAATCCTGTCGCTCCAGAACGCGCTGCAGGCGTCTTACCAGACTACCGCCAACCTCGCGCAGCTCTCGCTGGTGAAGTACCTGTAAGGGCGCATTAAGGCGCCGTTAACCATGCCTGTTTACCTCTTGGTGAGGATTTGAGCGGGCGCGCGGAGCCGTCGATGTCGGACAAGATGCAACTGGTGGTGGCCACGCCGTGCTTCGGCGGGCAGGTGTCGAGTATCTACGCGAGCTCGATCTTCGCGCTCCAGCGCGCCGTGCACGGCATGTCCAATCTCGGGCTCAAGGTGCACTTGCGCGACGGCGACGCGCTGATCACGCGCGCGCGGGCCAATCTGGTCGCGATGTTCCTGGACGACCCGGACGCGACGCATTTCCTGTTCATCGATGCCGATATCGGCTTCAAGCCGGAGCAGGTGTTCAGGCTGATCGAATCCGGCGCCGACGTCGTCGCCGGCTGCTATCCGATCAAGCGGGTCAATTGGGACAAGGCGACGCGCGCGATCAAGGCCGGCCGGACCGACGTTACGGCTGCCTCGCTCGATTACGTGCTCGAGATCGAGGATCCCGACCGCATCGTGGTGGTCAACGGCTTTACCCGCGTGCGCTATGCTGGCACCGGCTTCCTGATGATCCGGCGTCAGGCGCTGGAGGCGATGTGCCGCCATCCGGACTACGCCCATCTGCAATTCTTCCGCGAGCATTCGCATGACTCGCTCGTCGCGAGCCAGAACCGGTTCGCGCTGTTCGAATGCATGATCGATCCGACGACCGGCACGTATCTCTCGGAAGACTTCGCCTTCTGCAAGCGCTGGACCGATATCGGCGGCGAGATCTGGGCCGACATCCAGAGCTCGCTCGACCACGTCGGTCCGTCCGTGTTCCACGGCGATATCGCCTCGCAATTCGCGCCGGCCCCTGCGGCGGCGGCTGACGCGGCGTGAGCCTGTCGGGATGAGCATCGGCGCATCCCGCCTGTCAGAGATCGAGCGAGCGTCCGAGGGCGGCTCGCGCCATCGCCTGCGCGATCTCTTTACGCCGCTGGATACGCTGCTCGTCTCCGGCGGAGACCAGCGGCTGGCGCTCGATCCCAGAGATCGCGTCAATGCCTATGGCTGCGCGTCGTCTCCCGAACCCGAGATCTGGAATTTCGCCTCATCGACGGCGTCGTCGATCTCGCAGGCCGCCTATGATCGCGCTGCGCTGGCGCGCGAGGAACTGGTCCGCAAATCGCTGTTCGACGAGGTCGAAATCGCATTCGACCGGCGCTGCGAGGACATGCGCGACGAATTGCGCGGTCACTTCCGGCTCCCGCCGCGCGTCGATGTCGTGTTCTCGCCATCGGGCACGGACTCCCAGCTCCATGCCCTGTTCCTGGCGCACGCGGTGCTCGGCGGACCGCCAGTGTCCATCGTGGTCGGCGCCGATCAGACCGGCAGCGGCACGGCGCATACCGCGCGCGGGCACCATTTCAGCACGATGACGGCGAGCGGCGTTGCGGTGCGCAAGGACGCTGCGATCGCGGGTCTCGCCGGCGACAGCATCGCCATACCACTGCTCGACGCCACGTCCGGCCTCGCGATGCGCGCTGACGCGGATGCCGAGGTCATGCGTGCAATCGAGGACAGCCTCGCGCAAGGCCGGCGCGTTCTGTTGCACATTATGGATTCGTCAAAGCTCGGCTGGCGTGCGCCGAGTGCCGCCTGTCTCGATGAGATCGCGCGACGCTGGCCACGCAAGGTTCAGGTCGTCGTCGATGCCTGTCAGGCGCGGCTCGGCCGCCGCCGGCTGCGCTCCTATCTCGATCGCGGCTACACGGTGCTGATGACCGGATCGAAGTTCTTTGGCGGGCCCGCCTTCAGCGGTGCGGTGCTGGTGCCGAAGGGCATGTCGCGCGCGCTCGACCGGATCGAAGGGATCGCGCCGGGCTTGTTCGACTATGTCGGCCGCTGCGACTGGCCGATGGCGTGGACGGCGCTCCGCTCGCGCTTCGAACGTCGTCCGAATTTCGGCCAATGGTTGCGCTGGGAAGCGGCGCTGGCCGAGATCGGCAATTACTACGCCGTGCCCGGGGCGTTCCGAGCCAAGGCGCTGGCCGAGCTCGCGGCCGGCATCGACAGCATGATCGCGTTGTCGCCGTCGCTGCGCGCCGTGCCGGCAGCCTTCGACAAGGCGGATGCGGACGACGAGGAATTCGCGCAGCGTACGATCTTTCCATTCACGCTGCTTCGGAGCGGCAAGCCGGTGTCCATCGCCGACACCAGCACGGTTCATCGCGCGCTGGCGCGCGACATGAACGACGACATCGTCGGGAGCGCGGCGGACCGGCAGGTTGCTGCACAGCGCTGTCTCGTCGGCCAGCCGGTGCGGCTGGAGCAACCGGACAGCGTGCCGCAGGCCGCGCTGCGCCTGTGCATCGGCGCGCGGCTCGTCACCGACGCCTGGTCGGCCGACGGCGCGCAAGCGCAACGCAATGTGCAGCACATCCTCGATCGCATCGCCCACGTCCTGGTGAAGACCGAGCTGCTGCTTGACCATACCGCCGCTGTGCCGGCGTAGCCCTTATAGGTGTGAGATGTTGCATCCGCTTACCGTTCCGAACTTTGCCGACCGTATCGGCTTTGCGCATTTGACGCGCCAGGCCTTCGAGGGCATCGATCTGCACCCGTTGCGCGAGCGGCTGCTGGCGCGGATCGCGGAGGGGACGGCGCAGGCGGGTGAAGGCCTCGATCTGTCGCTGATTGCCCAGCTGATGGGCGAGAAGGAAGCAGGACTTGTGATCCAGTCCGAGGTGCTCTCCTTCCACCAGTTGTTTCGCACGCCCGCCGCAGTGCCGAAGCCGGGCTTGCGCGTGCTTGCGCTTGCGGCCGACATCGACATGGGCGGCAACACGCCGATCGAATTTTTGCTCGAGGGCTCCGATATCGAGCTCCTGACGCTCTATGTGACCAAGGACAAGGGCCTGCCGGAAACGCTGCCTGATCACGACGTTGCCATCGTGGTCGCATCCGACTCCGAGGAATGCCGCGAAGCCCTTGCAATGATCGAGAAAGCCGCGCCGCGCTGGCCGCGACCGCTGCTCAATCGCCCCGAGCGGATCGGCAATCTTGATCGCGACAAGCTCTATCGGTTGCTGGCCGATATCCCCGGTCTCGATATTCCCGTGACCGCCAACGCGACGCGTGCGCAATTGACCGCGCTCTCGGAAGGGCGGATCGTTTGCGCGGAGATCTCGGGCGAATTGCACTTTCCGATGATCGTACGGCCGCGCGGCACGCATGCCGGAGTTGGGCTTGCGAAGATCGACGATGCGGCGGCGCTCGGGGCGTATCTTGCCGAGCGGCAGGAGCAGGATTTTTTCGTCGCGCGTTTCGTCAACTACGCGAACCCCGACGGGCTCTTTCGCAAAATTCGCCTCACCATGGTCGATGGCAAGCCTTATGCTTGCCACATGGCGATCGCCGATCGCTGGGACATCTGGTATCTCAACGCCTACATGGCGTTCAGCGAGGAGAAGCGCGCCGAAGAAGCCATCTTCATGCAGGATTTCGATCGCGCCTTCGCCGCACGTCACAAGAATGCGCTCGACGAAATGAGCCGGCGCGTCGGCCTCGATTATTTCATCGTCGATTGCGCCGAGAACCAGAACGGCGAGCTTCTGGTGTTCGAGGCCGACAATACCGCCGTCGTGCACAACATGGATTCGCCGGTCGTGTTTCCATACAAGCCGCCGCAGATGCGCAAGATATTTGCCGCGTTCACCGCGATGCTGTCGCGGCATGCAAAAGCGGGTGTGGGGAGCGCAGCATGAACGAGATCATCCGCAACACGCATTCCTCCGTCACGAACGGATCGCTCGATCCGCAGGACTGGAGCGAGTTTCGTGCACTCGCACATCGCATGCTGGACGAGGCGATCGACGGCATCGCCAATGTCCGCGCGCGTTCGGTCTGGCAGCCGATCCCCGACGAGGTTCGCGCAGCAATCCGGACCGAGGTGCCGCGCGAAGCGACGTCTCTCGCGGACGTCTACCGCGAATTCTCCGAGCACGTCGCGCCTTACGCGACCGGCAATGTTCATCCCGGCTTCATGGGCTGGGTGCACGGCGGCGGCACCGCCGTCGGCATGGTCGCGGAGATGCTCGCGGCCGGCCTCAATGCCAATCTCGGCGGTCGCGATCACATGCCGATCGAGGTCGAGCGTCAGATCGTCGGGTGGATGCGCGGCCTGTTCGGCTTTCCGCAGGGCGCGAGCGGCATTTTCGTCACCGGTACGTCGATGGCCAATCTGATGGCGGTGCTGGTTGCGCGTACGAGCGCACTCGGCGCGCTGGCGCGGCAACACGGCATCGGCAATGACGGTACACTGCTCACGGCCTACGCGTCGAAGGCTGCGCATGGCTGCATCTCCCGCGCGATGGACATCGCAGGCTTCGGCACCGATGCGCTGCGCAAGATCGATGTCGATGCCGATCATCGCATCGACATCGCAGCGCTGCGCGCGCAGATCGCGATCGATCGCGAGGTCGGCTTCAAGCCGTTCCTGGTCACGGCATCGGCCGGCACCGTCGACATCGGCGCGATCGACGATCTCAAGGCAATCGCGGATCTATGCCGCGAGGAGGGAATCTGGTTTCACGTCGATGGCGCCTTCGGTGCGCTCGCGATCCTCTCGCCTGAGCTTGCGCCGTTGCTTGAAGGCATCGAGCTCGCGGATTCGATCGCGCTCGACTTCCACAAATGGGGGCAGGTGCCCTATGATGCCGGCTTCCTGCTGGTGCGCGACGGCGAACGGCATCGGCAGGCCTTTGCGCAGCCGGCGGCCTATCTGAGCCGCGAGGCGAGGGGGCTTGCGGCCGGTGCCGTCTGGCCGTGCGATCTCGGTCCGGATCTGTCGCGCGGTTTCCGCGCGCTGAAGACGTGGTTCACGCTGAAGACATTCGGCACCGACCGGCTGGGTGCGGTGATTGCGCGCAGCTGCGCGCTCGCAAGATATCTCGAGACGCGGGTGCTCGCCGAGCCCCGGCTCGAACTGCTCGCGCCGGTCAATCTCAACATCGTCTGCTTCCGCTATCGCGCCGACGATGCGATCAATCGCGAGATCGTCGCCGATGTCCAGGAGTCCGGCATTGCCGCACCGTCGAGCACGACGCTGGACGGCAGGTTCGCGATCCGCGCGGCGATCGTCAATCATCGCACCGCGGAGACGGATATCGACGCGCTGGTGTCGGCCGTGATCAGATTCGGTACGCGGCGGACCGGCGGATTGATCGAGGTCGACGCGCCGCCGCTCGCGGCGCAGTAAAAGCGACCCGCTGAAACCACAACGGCCCCGGAGACGATCCGGGGCCGTTGTCGTTTGAGCGGGTCTCCAGGTGAGATCTTGAATCAGGCGGCCGTGCTGACGTCGCTGTCCGGATGTGCGGCGTTGTATTGGTCGCGCAGCTTTTCTTCATAGGCGATCAGCTTGCGGGCATCCTTCAGCGCCCGGTAGAGGTCGCCGTTGAGGATGTTGTTGTTGATGGCCTCTATGATCGGCCAGGAGCTCGGCACGGCGGTGACGATGTCGCGCACCAGGTTAAAATAGGTGCCGTGCTGGGTCTGGGGGTCCGGCGAGATGTACATGAGCTGGACTGCCAGATAGACGAGCTTGGCGGGCGTATCCGCGGTCTCGGGCGTGAGGATATCGCGCTCGCGCAGGATCGGCACGTTGTCGCCATCGATCAGAAGGCGAGCCCGCTGGTCGGTGTTTGTGATTACGCAGTTACCGACAATGATGCGTTCGTGCGGCCTGAGCTCGACCTTGAGGGCCATTGCCTGTTCTCCATCAACGCTTTCGTAACCGAGCGCGTGTTGCGGCGGGTCAGGCCGCAATAGTCCATCAAGACTAGTTAACGAGTTGTAAATCTTCGCCGCCGGAACGAAAAATCCCAATAATTTCAACGATAAAGCAGAGCGGTGATGGAGCGGTGGCCGCGGCTAGCTGGCCCGAATCACGCTGCGACTCAGCGAAAGCGCCATTTTCATTTCATGCTTCGTTAGATTCTCGGAGCCACGGTCCGGCGGTCGCTGGGTCAATCAAGATCCCAGTAGACGCGTAACAGTAGCGTCGTTTACCAGAAAGGTAACACCCAATGTCCGGTATCGTTCTCTCCGCATCGGTTCGTCAGAACCTGCTCTCCCTCCAGTCCACCGCTGATCTTCTCGCCACCACGCAGAACCGTCTGTCGACGGGCAAGAGCGTGAACTCGGCCCTGGACAATCCGACCAACTTCTTCACGGCTCAGTCGCTCGACAACCGCGCCAGCGACATCAACAACCTCCTCGACAACATCGGCAACGGCGTGCAGGTGCTGCAGGCTGCCAACACCGGCATCACCTCGCTCCAGAAGCTGGTCGACTCCGCGAAGTCGATCGCCAACCAGGCGCTCCAGACCACGGTCGGTTACTCCACCAAGTCCAACGTCTCCACCACGATCTCCGGTGCGACGGCCGCCGATTTGCGCGGCACGACCAGCTTTGCCAGCGCGACCGCGCTGAGCAGCGTGCTGTATGACGGCGCGGCTGGCGGCACCACGGCTGCGGGCGGCTCCACGACGCTCGGCGCAGCGCAGGGCTCGGACACGGGCAATACCGCGACCGCATCCGACGGCACGACCGCCTTGACGGGCGCAATCACGCTGCTGGGCACCACCGCCGCCGGCAAGCTGTCCACGGCTCCCGCCGATGGCGACACGCTGACGGTGAACGGCAAGACCATCACCTTCCGCGCCGGCACCGCGCCGGCCTCGACCGATGTTCCGAGCGGTTCGGGCGTCAGCGGTCACCTCGTCACCGACGGCAGCGGCAACACCACTGTCTATCTCGGCACGACTGCGACGACTTCGACGCTGGCGACCGTCAACGATGTGCTCACCGCGATCGATCTCGCCAGCGGCGTGCAGACCTCGACGATCTCCAGCGGTGCCGCGACCATCGGTGCGGCCTCCGCTGCATCGCCGTCGGCTGTCTCCGGCGGTGCCGTGACCCTCAAGAGCTCGACCGGTGCGGATCTGTCCGTCACGGGCAACGCCGACTTCCTGAAGGAACTCGGTCTCACGACCGCAACGGGTGGCGGCAATGCGACGGTCACCGCGACCCGCACGACCAGTTCGTCCTCGCTGGGCGCGCTGATCTCGGACGGTTCGACGTTGAACGTCGATGGCCATGTCATCACCTTCAAGAACGCGCCGGTCCCAGGCTCGTCCAATGCCCCGGCGATCCCGAGCGGCTTCGGTGTCAGCGGCAACGTCCAGACCGACGGCGCCGGCAACTCGACAGTCTATCTCCAGGGCGGTTCGGTCAACGACGTGCTGAAGGCGATCGACCTTGCCACCGGCGTGCAGACCGCTTCGATCGGCGCCACCGGCACCGCGACGCTGAGCACCGCCAGCGGCCAGATCAACTCGTCGATCAACGCCTCCGGCCAGCTCAAGCTGTCCACCGGCGTCAATGCCGACCTGTCGGTCACCGGAACCGGCAACGCGCTGAACGTGCTCGGCCTCGCCGGCAACACCGGCACGGCGACCGCGTTCACTGCGGCCCGCACCTCCGGCGTCGGCGGTATCAGCGGCAAGACCTTGACCTTCTCCGCCTTCAACGGCGGCACGGCGGTCAACGTCACCTTCGGCGACGGTACCAACGGCACGGTCAAGACGCTCGATCAGCTCAACTCCGCGCTTCAGGCCAACAACCTGACCGCCACGATCGACTCCAACGGCCTGCTGACGGTCTCGACCACCAACGACTACGCGTCCTCGACCATCGGTTCGAGCAGCGCAGGTGGTTCGATCGGCGGCACGCTGACCTCGGCACTCACGTTCTCGACGGCTTCCAGCCCCGTCCAGGATACGGTTGCTCAGACGGCCCGTGCGAACCTGGTGTCTCAGTACAACAACATCCTGAGCCAGATCGACTCGACCTCGCAGGACTCCTCGTTCAACGGTGTCAACCTGCTGAACGGCGATCAGCTCAAGCTGACGTTCGACGAGACCGGCAAGTCGAGCCTGAACATCACCGGCGTGACCTACAACTCCAAGGGTCTGGGCCTCGCCTCGTTGACCAACGGTGTCGACTTCATCGACAACTCCGCGACCAACAAGGTGCTGTCGAACCTGAACGCCGCGTCGAGCACGCTGCGTTCGGAAGCCTCGAGCCTCGGTTCGAACCTCTCGGTCGTGCAGGTTCGTCAGGACTTCAACAAGAACCTGATCAACGTGCTGCAGACCGGTTCGTCGAACCTGACGCTGGCCGATACCAACGTCGAGGCGGCCAACAGCCAGGCGCTGTCGACCCGCCAGTCGATCGCGGTCTCCGCGCTGTCGCTGGCCAACCAGTCGCAGCAGAGCGTGCTGCAGCTGCTCCGCTAATAGCGGACGACATCGCAAGCAAGATCAGGCGGCGGGGCTTCGGCCCCGCCGCTTTCTTTTTATATATCGGCATCAGAGTGCCGCTCCTCAGATGGAGACGATGCACTCGCATACAGCGAATTGCCTACTCTGAGTTATGGTTGACAAGTCGCAAACGTCCTGCCGCTGCACCAAAAAACATCATCCGATCATGACGATACAAGCGGACTCGATCCGGCGCCGATCGCTCATATGGTGAATCCGCGCAAGGACTCGCACGACACGCTTCACGCTTTGTTAGCCGTCCGCGTTCACCGTCCCGGCATCGATTAATCCTAATCGAAGTTTGTTGCGTTGCGTACCAGAAGGGTAACACTCAATGTCCGGTATCGTTCTTTCGTCCTCGGTTCGTCAGAACCTGCTCTCCCTGCAGTCAACTGCTGATCTTCTCGCCACCACCCAGAGCCGTTTGTCGACCGGCAAGAGCGTCAACTCGGCTCTCGACAACCCGACCAACTTCTTCACGGCACAGTCGCTCGACAACCGCGCCAGCGACATCAACAATCTGCTCGATGGTATCGCCAACGGCGTGCAGGTGCTACAGGCTGCCAACACCGGCATCACCTCGCTGCAGAAGCTGATCGACTCCGCGAAGTCGATCGCCAACCAGGCGCTCCAGACCACCGTCGGCTACTCCACCAAGTCCAACGTCTCCACCACGATCTCCGGTGCGACGGCCGCCGATTTGCGTGGCACGACCAGCTTTGCCAGCGCGACCGCGCTGAGCAGCGTGCTGTATGACGGCGCGGCTGGCGGCACCACGGCTGCGGGCGGCTCCACGACGCTCGGCGCGACCCAGGGCTCGGACACCGGCAATACGGTGACCGCATCCGACGGCACGACCGCCTTGACGGGCGCGATCACGCTGCTCGGCACCACCGCCGCCGGCAAGCTGTCCACGGCTCCCGCCGATGGCGACACGCTGACGGTGAACGGCAAGACCATCACCTTCCGCGCCGGCGCCGCGCCGGCCTCGACCGCCGTTCCGACCGGTTCGGGCGTCAGCGGCCACCTCGTCACCGACGGCAGCGGCAACACCACTGTCTATCTCGGCACGACCGCGACGACCTCGACGCTGGCGACCGTCAGCGACGTCCTCACCGCGATCGACCTCGCCAGCGGCGTGCAGACCTCGACGATCTCCAGCGGTGCCGCGACCATCGGTGCGGCCTCCGCTGCATCGCCGTCGGCTGTCTCCGGCGGTGCCGTGACCCTCAAGAGCTCGACCGGTGCGGATCTGTCCGTCACGGGCAACGCCGACTTCCTGAAGGAACTCGGTCTCACGACCGCAACGGGTGGCGGCAATGCGACGGTCACTGCGACCCGCACGAGCAGCTCGTCCTCGCTGGGCGCACTGGTCTCGGACGGTTCGACGTTAAACGTCGATGGTCACGTCATCACCTTCAAGAACGCGCCGGTCCCGGGTTCGTCCAACGCTCCGGCGATCCCGAGCGGCTTCGGTGTCAGCGGCAACGTCCAGACCGACGGCGCCGGCAACTCGACGGTCTATCTCCAGGGCGGCTCGGTCAACGACGTGCTGAAGGCGATCGACCTTGCCACCGGCGTGCAGACCGCTTCGATCGGCGCCACCGGCACCGCGACGCTGAGCACCGCCAGCGGCCAGATCAACTCGTCGATCAACGCCTCCGGCCAGCTCAAGCTGTCCACCGGCGTCAATGCCGACCTGTCGGTCACCGGAACTGGCAACGCGTTGAACGTGCTCGGCCTCGCCGGCAACACCGGCACGTCGACCGCGTTCACTGCGGCTCGTACCTCCGGCGTCGGCGGCCTCACCGGCAAGACCTTGACCTTCTCCGCCTTCAACGGCGGCACGGCGGTCAACGTCACCTTCGGCGACGGCACCAACGGCACGGTCAAGACGCTCGATCAGCTCAACTCGGCGCTCCAGGCCAACAACCTGACCGCCACGATCGACGCCAACGGCCTGCTGACGGTTTCGACCACCAACGACTACGCGTCCTCGACCATCGGTTCGAGCAGCGCAGGTGGTTCGATCGGCGGCACGCTGACCTCGGCACTCACGTTCTCGACGGCTTCCAGCCCCGTCCAGGATACGGTTGCTCAGACCTCCCGCTCCAATCTGGTCAACCAGTACAACAACATCCTCCAGCAGATCGACTCGACCTCGCAGGACTCCTCGTTCAACGGTGTCAACCTGCTGAACGGCGACCAGCTCAAGCTGGTGTTCGACGAAACCGGCAAGTCGAACCTCAGCATCACTGGCGTGACCTACAACTCCAAGGGTCTGGGCCTCGCCTCGTTGACCAGCGGTGTCGACTTCATCGACAACGCTGCCACCAACAAGGTGCTGACCAACCTCAATACCGCGTCGAGCACGCTGCGTTCGGAAGCCTCGAGCCTCGGTTCGAACCTGACGATCGTGCAGGTTCGTCAGGACTTCAACAAGAACCTGATCAACGTGCTGCAGACCGGTTCGTCGAACCTGACGCTGGCCGACACCAACGTCGAAGCGGCGAACAGCCAGGCGCTGTCGACCCGCCAGTCAATCGCGGTCTCCGCGCTGTCGCTGGCCAACCAGTCGCAGCAGAGCGTGCTGCAGCTGCTCCGCTAATAGCGGACGACATCGCAAGCAAGATCAGGCGGCGGGGCTTCGGCCTCGCCGCTTTTTTGTTCGCCAGATGGTGGCGAGGTGCGATCGAAAAAGTAACCAGCGGTTATGGTTAATGGAGAGTAAGCGGAAAAAATCGCTAATAATTTCAGACTGATTGCCGCGCCGACCAGCCTGTCACAATGGTTTATGGTGAACCGGCGCTTATGACGGTGAGGCTCGCTTCACCCTTTGTTAGCCATGTCAGCGCACCCTGTGGCCGTCACTCGATCCAGAAGCGATCGAACGAAGACGCGTAAGCCAGAAGGGTAAGAGTCATGTCCGGTATTGTTCTCTCTGCGTCGGTTCGTCAGAACCTCCTCTCTCTCCAGTCCACCGCCGATCTTCTCGCCACCACACAGAACCGTCTGTCGACCGGCAAGAGCGTCAACTCGGCTCTGGACAATCCCACCAACTTCTTCACGGCACAGTCGCTCGACAACCGCGCCAGCGACATCAACAATCTGCTCGATGGCATCGCCAACGGCGTGCAGGTGCTGCAGGCTGCCAATACCGGCCTGACCTCGCTGCAGAAGCTGATCGACAGCGCGAAGTCGATTGCCAACCAGGCGCTCCAGACCACCGTCGGCTACTCCACCAAATCCAACGTCTCCACCACGATCTCCGGTGCGACGGCGGCCGACCTGCGCGGCACGACCTCCTATGCAAGTGCGACGGCTTCCAGCAACGTGCTGTATGACGGCACCGCGGGCGGCGCCCACGCAGCGGGCGGCACCACGACGCTGGGCGCGACCCAGGGCTCGGACACGGGCAATACGGTAACTGCATCCGACGGCACGACCGCCTTGACGGGCGCGATCACGCTGCTCGGCACCACGGCCGCCGGCAAGCTGTCCACGGCTCCCGCCGATGGCGACACGCTGACGGTGAACGGCAAGACCATCACCTTCCGCTCCGGCACCGCGCCGGCCTCAACCTCTGTTCCAAGCGGTTCGGGCGTCAGCGGTCACCTCGTCACCGACGGCAGCGGCAACACCACTGTCTACCTCGGCACCACCGCGACGACCGCGACGCTCGCGACCGTCAGCGATGTGCTGACCGCAATCGACCTCGCCAGCGGCGTGCAGACCTCGACGATCACCAACGGTGCTGCAACCATCGGTGCGGCCTCCGCTGCATCGCCGTCGGCTGTTGCCGGCGGTGCCGTGACCCTCAAGAGCTCGACCGGTGCGGATCTGTCCGTCACGGGCAACGCCGACTTCCTGCACGAACTCGGTCTCACGACCGCAACTGGTGGCGGCAACGCGAACGTGACCGCGAACCGTACGACCAGCGCATCTTCTCTGGGATCGCTGCTTCAGGACGGTTCGACGCTGAACGTCGATGGCCATGTCATCACCTTCAAGAACGCGCCGGTCCCGGGCTCGAGCAACGCTCCCGCAGTTCCGAGCGGCTATGGTGTCAGCGGTAACGTCCTGACCGACGGCAACGGCAACTCGACGGTCTATCTCCAGACCGGCTCGGTCAACGACGTGCTGAAGGCGATCGACTTCGCAACCGGCGTGCAGACCTTCGCTCTGAACGGCAGCGGTGGCGGTACGCTGGCGACCGCAGTCGGTCAGGCTCCGTCGACGATCAACAGCTCCGGCCAGCTCAAGCTGTCCACCGGCGTCAACGCCGACCTGTCGGTCACCGGCACCGGAAATGCACTGGCCGCGCTTGGCCTCGCTGGCAATACCGGCACGGCGACGGCGTTCACTGCGGCTCGCACCTCCGGCATCGGCGGCATCGCCGGGAAGATCCTGACGTTCTCCTCCTTCAACGGCGGCACGGCGGTCAATGTCACCTTCGGCGACGGCACCAACGGCACGGTCAAGACGCTCGATCAGCTCAACAACGCGCTGCAGGCCAACAACCTCGCGGCCACGATCGATGCCAACGGCCTGCTGACCATCACGGCCTCCAACGATTACGCGTCTTCGACGATCGGATCGACCGTTGCTGGCGGTGCGATCGGCGGCACGCTGACTTCGGCGCTGACCTTCTCGACGGCTTCCACCCCCGTCCAGGATGCCGTTGCCCAGACGGCTCGCGCCAACCTGGTGTCCCAGTACAACAACATCCTGAACCAGATCGACACGACCTCGCAGGACTCCTCGTTCAACGGTGTCAACCTCTTGAACGGCGACCAGCTCAAGCTGGTGTTCGACGAGACCGGCAAGTCGAGCCTGAACATCACCGGCGTGACCTACAACTCCAAGGGTCTGGGTCTCGCCGCGCTGACGGTCGGTGTCGACTTCATCGATAACGCGGCGTCCAACCGCGTGCTGACGAGCCTGAACTCCGCGTCGAGCACGCTCCGCTCGGAAGCCTCGGCTCTCGGTTCGAACCTTTCGGTCGTGCAGATCCGTCAGGACTTCAACAAGAACCTGATCAACGTGCTGCAGACCGGCTCGTCGAATCTGACCCTGGCCGACACCAACGTCGAGGCGGCGAACAGCCAGGCGCTGTCGACCCGCCAGTCGATCGCGGTCTCGGCACTGTCGCTGGCCAACACCTCGCAGCAGAGCGTGCTCCAGCTGCTCCGCTAATAAGCGCCTAAAATCACTCAATAAAATCGGGCGGCGGGACTTTTGTCCCGCCGCTCTTTTTGCGTTCACAGGCAGGGAAGGGCGTAAACCCGCCATTAACCCTGTCCCTTAAACCGGCGTTAACCATACTTTAAAGGACAGCCCCTAAAACTGGACAAAAGCCCGCTTCCAGACCCGCGCGGCCGATTCGTATCCGGTTCAAGAGGAAGACCTGCCAATGTCCAACATCGTTCTCTCGGCGTCCGTTCGCCAGAACCTGTTGTCGCTGCAGTCGACGGCCGACTTGCTGGCCACGACGCAGGAGCGGCTGTCGACCGGCAAGAAGGTCAACACGGCGCTCGACAATCCCACCAACTTCTTCACCGCGCAGGGGTTGGATAACCGGGCGAGCGACATCAGCAACCTTCTGGACGGCATCAACAACGGTGTGCAGGTGCTCCAGGCGGCCAATACCGGCATCACCTCGCTGCAGAAGCTGATCGACTCCGCGAAATCGATCGCCAACCAGGCGCTCCAGACCACCGTCGGCTACTCCACCAAGTCCAACGTCTCCACCACGATCCCGGGTGCGACGCCGGCGGATCTGCGCGGCACCACGTCGTACGCGAGCGCGACCGCCAACAGCAACGTGCTGTATACCGGTGCAGCCGGCGGCGTCACGCCGGTGACGGCAGCTGCCGCGCTCGGTGCTTCGCTCGGTTCGAGCGCCGGCACCCTGGTCGGTGGCACGGTGACCGCGGCCGACGGCAGTACCGCTCTCGCGGGCACGGACACGCTGCTCGGCACCACCACATCCAGCCAGTTCAGCACGCCGCCCGCGGATGGTGACACCATCACGGTGAACGGCAAGACCATCACCTTCCGCACCGGCCCCGCGCCGACCACCCAGCCGACCGGCTGGGGCCTCAACGCCAGCGGAAGCATTGCCACCGACGGCAACGGCAACTCCATTGTCTATGAGGGAACGGCGGCAGCGCCCAAGGCGACCGTCAACGACGTGCTCAGCGCGATCGACCTTGCCAGCGGCGTGAAGACGGCGACGATCAGCGCGGGTGCTGCCACGATCGCAACCAGCGGTGCGACCGTCGGTACGATCCAGACGCCATCCGCCATCACGGCGGGTGCAGTCACGCTGAAGAGCTCGACCGGCTCAGATCTGAGTGTGACCGGCAATGCCGACTTCCTCCACGCCCTCGGCCTGACGGCCGCGACCGGCGCTGGCAATGCCAGTGTGACCGCGAACCGCTCGACCACCTCAGGCTCACTGGGGTCGCTGGTGCAGGACGGCTCGACGCTGAACATTGACGGCCACACCATTACCTTCAAGAACGCGCAGACACCGCAGTCGGCATCCAGCGTAGCCTCCGGCTATGGCGTCAACGGCAACGTCGTCACCGACGGCAACGGCAACTCGACCGTCTATCTGCAGAGCGCGAACCTCACCGACTTGCTCAACTCGTTCGATCTTGCCACCGGCGTGAAGACCGCCAGTCTCTTCAACGGTGCTGCGACGCTCTCCACCACTGCGGGCCAGATTCCGTCTTCCGTGAACTCCAGCGGTCAGTTGGCGATCTCGACCGGCATCAACGCCGATCTCTCGATCACCGGCACCGGCAATGCGCTCAGCGCTTTCGGCCTCAGCGGCAATACCGGAACGGCGACGGCATTCAGTGCGGCGCGCACCTCCGGTGTCGGCGGTGTCGCCGGCAAGACCCTGACTTTCTCCTCCTTCAACGGCGGTACGCCGGTCAGCGTCACCTTCGGCGACGGCACCAACGGCACCGTCAAGACGCTTGACCAGCTCAACGTCCAGCTTCAGGCCAACCACCTGACCGCGACGATCGACGCCAACGGTGTGCTGACGGTTACCACCGTCAACGAATACGCCTCCTCGACCCTCGGTTCCTCGACTGCGGGCGGCGCGGTCGGCGGCACGCTCACCAGCGTGCTCGCCTTCACCACCGCACAGCCGCCGGTCCAGGATCCCGTGGCGCAGACAGCGCGTTCGAGCCTGGTCAGCCAGTTCAACAACATCCTGGCTCAGATCGACACGACCTCGCAGGACTCCTCCTTCAACGGCGTCAACCTCTTGAACGGCGATACGCTGAAGCTGGTCTTCAACGAAACCGGCAGCTCCACGCTCGGCATCAACGGCGTGGTGTTCAACGCCGCCGGTCTCGGCCTCAGCAATCTCGTTCCCGGCACGGACTTCATCGACAACGGCGCCACCAACAAGGTGCTGACCAGCTTGAATGCGGCGTCGAGCACGCTGCGGTCTGAAGGCTCCTCGCTCGGTTCGAACCTGTCGATCGTGCAGGTGCGCCAGGACTTCTCCAAGAACCTGATCAACGTGTTGCAGACCGGCTCGTCCAACCTGACGCTTGCTGACACCAACGAGGAAGCGGCCAACAGCCAGGCGCTGTCGACCCGCCAGTCGATCGCGGTCTCCGCACTGTCGCTGGCCAACCAGTCGCAGCAGAGCGTGCTCCAACTGCTCCGCTAATTCGCAAACGCAAAATCGAATCTCGAGACGGAGCGGCGGGGCTAAAGCTCCGCCGTTCTTTTGAGGGAGTTCGCTAAGACAAGATTAGCTGAGATCGATGTGCATGATGCAGTGCAAGTTTACAGCCTGCGTCTGTGCATCTAGCCTCGCCCCTACAAGGACTCCGCGACCCGTAATAATCCGGAGTGCTTCCAGGCGCACATGTAAGCAAATCTTAAGCGCTACTGCATAGGGTTGGGAAAGAAATCCTTAAGTCCGTTCAACGGGCTAGGAAGCTTCCAAGGTGTGATTGATGTCGAATTCCGCTGCCTCGGCCTACGCGCGTGTTGCAACGACTACCGCATCTCCTCGTGACGTCGAGGCGCAGACCCTGCTGAAGGCAGCCAACAAGCTCCAGGACGCGATCAACGCCGCTGACCCCTTCAGCGAGCAGACCACGCAGGCGCTGATGTTCAACCGCAAGCTCTGGACCATTTTCCTCAGCGAAGCGATGCGCGAGAACAACCCGCAGCCGCTCGACGTCCGGCAGAAGATCGCCAACATCAGCGTGTTCGTGCTGAGCCAGACCGCGGCGCTGCAGATGAGCCCGCAGTTCGATCACTTCCGCCCCCTGATCGAGATCAACCGCAATATCGCCGCCGGTCTTTCCGGCCGGCCGTGACGGAGACTCCTGATGTCCGACATCATGAGCATCCTGTCGACCGCTTATAAGGCGAATACGCTTTCGAGCACCACGGGCTCGTCCAAATACGTTGCGGTCGACTCGTCGCTGTACCAGGGCAACTGGACCGGTACCTATGCCGACGGCAAGAAGTTTTCGCTCAACGTCTCGCAGGTCGACGGCTTCCGCGCGCAGATTCACTATCAGAGCGAGGGGACCTCGCAGTACCAGCAGGTGCTGATCAAGGATTCGTCGTTCCGCTTCGGCAACACGAAGTTCACCCTGACCGATACCGGCACGGCGCAGATCAAGAACGTCGTCACGGACCCGGCGACCGGCTCGAGCTATCTCGACACCGCCCAGGCCACGCTCGACAGCTGATCGGCAGGCATTCTTTAAGCGCTGAGGTCCGTGTTGAGCGGACGCGAGGGCTCCGACTTCAAATCCAGTGCGTGGAAATAGGCTCGCCGGCGCAGCATCGCCTCGTCGGGGAACTGATTGACCACGGCATCGGTCCGGTCGTTGACGACCTGAAAGACCATGGATGCGGACGCCTGGTCGAACACGACCTGCCGCGAGACGTTCGCGTTGCTCTGCAGATCATTGCTCGCAGCCGCGCTCGTATCGCTCGCGGCGACCGTCTGGCTCACGGGCAAATCGGTTTGCACGGCATCGTTCGCCGCCGAATTCGACGTCGTGACGATCTGTAACGGAGCCGGTATCCCCACCGGCCTGATGCTGAAATCTGTACTCATGGCAGCCTCCTGGTTGCCTCGTGTGAGTCAAATCCCAACCCCTCTCAATACGCAACCATGGAACACCAGGATTGAACACCCGGTAAGGAAACGTGACTAACCGCGCGACGCTTTCGCCGCGCGGTTTTTCGTAAAATTGGATGGAGTTCTTTGTCTGCGCTCAGAGCGTGCGGCTGACCGCGAGCGGCGTGATGTGACGCGGGCCCGGCGTGGCGCGGCGTCCTGCCGCCGTGTAGGTGTTCGGCACATTGCGCTTCTGGATCTCGGCATTGACGCCGCGCACGACGCTCTCGGAGACCGCATGCGCGGTCGCGAGCACGGTGAGATTGACCTGAAGCATGGCGCGGAAAGCGTCGTGGTGGCGGTGCAGCGTCGAGAGCAGTTCGGGCGCGGATTTCGCAAGCTGCGTCTGGTTCGCCTTCAACTGGCTGACGGCGACGACGTAACGCCGCGACAACTCCTGCTTCTGGCTCTCCATTATCATCGCCTCGCGAACCTTACCGGCGCGGACGAGCTCGGTCTCGCGCTCGATTAGGCCGAGCAGGGCGCTCATCGCGTCCATCAGGTCCTCTGCGAGCTTGCGCGCAGTGGCGCTCTCGGGCGTATTGTTCGGGCGCTGCGCTGGCATCGGCTGACGTGACGCGTTGAAGTGGTTCATCTCGTTTGACCTTATGCCGTACGAAGAGTGGTTTTGGCCTGCTGTATGATCAGGGTACGGTAGACGTCGCGGGCGACACCGACGCCGCCGGCATTGGCGAAGTTCTTGGAATATTGCTCGGTTAGCATCGAGCGCCACACGCCGGTGCCCGGCGTGTCGCCGAACGGGCCTTCGCCCTTCAGGCCCGAGGTCATCTGCGCGAACATGCTGTTGAGGAACATGCCCTCGAAGTCGGTGGCGGTCTTCTGCGTCTTGGCCTGCTGCTGTGGTGAGACCTTTTGCAACGCTGCGGCGAGCTCGAAATCGGGGCGGCCGTTGCGGCTCTCAACCGAGAAGGCGGGGTTCGAGAGCGCAGCGGTGACGACGTGCGCGGTGTTGAGCATGCCGGTCTGCATCACATCACCTCGATATCGGCTTCGATCGCACCCGCGGCCTTGATCGCCTGGAGGATGCTGATGAGATCGCGCGGGCCGATGCCGAGGCCGTTGAGGCCGTCGACGAGCTGTTGCAGCGAGACGCCGTCCTTGACGACGGCGAACTTCTTGCCGTCCTCGGTGACGCCGACGCTCGATCGCGGCGTGACCACGGTCCGGCCCCGCGACAGCGGATTGGGCTGGCTCACCTGAGGGCTCTCGGAGATCGTGACCGTGAGATTGCCTTGCGCAACCGCGACGGTAGCGACGCGAACGTCGCGGCCCATCACGATGATGCCCGAGCGCTCGTCGATGACGATCTTGGCGGCGAGATCCGGATCGACCTGAAGCTGTTCGATCTCGGTCAGGAAGGCGACCACGTTGCCCTTGAACTCCGGCGGGATCGTCAGCTGCACCGTCGAGGGATCAATCGGCTCGGCGCTCTTGACGCCGAGATAGTCGTTGATCGCCGCCGCAATGCGCTTGGCCGTGGTGAAATCGGCGTTGCGAAGCGCAAGCCGCACATTCGGCAGCCGGTTCAGCGCGAACTCGATCTCGCGCTCGATGATGGCGCCGTTGGCGATGCGTCCCACCGTCGGAACGCCGCGCACGATTTTCGCCGCTTCACCTTCGGCTTGGAAGCCGGAGATTGCGAGCGAACCCTGCGCCACCGCATAGACGTTGCCGTCGGCGCCGAGGAGCGGGGTGACGAGCAGGGTGCCGCCGCGCAGATCCTTGGCATCGCCGAGGGCGGAGACGGTGACGTCCATACGCGTGCCCTGAGTGGAGAAGGCCGGCAGGTTGCCGGTCACCATCACGGCGGCGACATTGCCGGTGCGGATGGTGGCGCCACGAATGTTGACGCCCATGCGCTCAAGCATCGCTTGCAGCGACTGCTTGGTGAAGGGGATGTTGTTGAGGGTGTCGCCGGTGCCGTTGAGGCCGACGACGAGGCCGTAGCCGATGAGCTGGTTCTGCCGCACGCCTTCGATATTGGCGAGATCCTTGATGCGCGAGGTCGCACTTGCAGACGCGACCGAGAGCGCCAGCGCTGACAGCACGGCGCAGGCCACCCCAAGAATCTTTACCCAACGAACGCCTGGCATCCTCTGCTCCCCGAGGCTCCTCATCTCGGACCATCTGCGACACTCCCATGACGAGCTGGTCCGACGCTTTCCTTGCGAGCGCTGTGCCAACACGGGGCAGATGGGTTAGTCGATTGAATAGGTTGAATAAATCTCTTCGGATCGGCGCCAGCCGGCATTCGCCGTAAGGAGCGAAACTGCCGCCTCCCGGCAGATTTTGCCGGCCCGTTTACGCCCCGTTAACCATAAAACGGCGAATGTGGCGCATCGATCACCCGGATTGCTTCGATGCGCATCTACGGACCGAATGGCACCACGCTCGGAACGCCGGCCAGCCAGGCCAGGCGAACGAGTTCGGGCACCTTCGTGCTGCCCGACACAACGTCGGCGCAGGAGACGCGCGCCGCCGCCGCACCGAAGGCCTCCGCCAACATCGATGCGCTGCTCGCGCTGCAAGGTATCGAAGAAGATCCGGTCGAACGCCGCAAGCGCTCGGTCGTCCGCGGCAAGACCGCGCTCGATGTGCTCGACGATCTCAAGATGGGACTCTTGTCCGGCAATCTCGATGCGTCGACCGTGATGCGGCTGCGCGATGCCGCTGCGAGCCTGAAATCGTCTTCCGGCGATCCCGGTCTCGATTCCGTGCTGTCCGAGATCGAGCTGCGCGTCGAGGTCGAGCTGGCGAAGGCCGGGCAGGCCTAGCTAATCGTTATCGGATCATTTGAGGCGCTTGCGGAACGGCCTTACGCCGCTTCCTCCTTCAACTGCCCGTCGTAGCGGCGCTGGGCGGCAAGCACGTCTTTCAGATTCTCCTCGGCCCAATCGCGCAACGGATCGACCGCGGCGGCGAGCGTCACGCCGAGCTGCGTGATCGAATATTCAACCGTCACCGGCACGGTCGCGATGGCGTGGCGCTTGATCAGGCCGTCACGTTCGAGCGACTTGAGAACCTGGCTCAGCATCTTCTGCGAGATGCCTTCAATCGTGCGGCGCAACTGATTGAAGCGCATCGGCTCCTCGCGCAGCAGCAACAGGATCAGCACGGCCCATTTGTCGCCGACGCGATCGAGGATCTGGCGCGTCGGGCAATTGGCTGCATAGACGTTCGGTTTCATCTCATTCCTCGCGCTTGCTTCAGCTCGCCGGTTACTCCTGCGTAATCAGGTAAGCACAAAGTGCTCTCTTAACACCAGCATTCTATGAGATATCTAGTAACCATTGGTTACTAGATAAGCGAAGGAGCCTTCCATGAAAATCGCAGTTGCCGGTGCCTCGGGCCGGGCTGGTTCGGAGATCACCAAGGAACTGTCCCGCCGAGGGCATGGCGTCACCGCCATCGCCCGGAACCCGGAAAAGATCGCAGGCCTGCCGAACGTCACGCCGACCAAGGGCGATGTGCTCGACCAGGCGGGCCTGACCAATCTCTGGGCCGGGCATGATGTGGCCATCAGTTCCGTCCACTTCCTGGCAAGCGACCCGCACAAGCTGATCGGCGCGGCCAAGGACTCCAAGGTCGGGCGCTACCTGGTCGTTGGCGGCGCGGGCAGCCTGGAGGTCGCTCCCGGCGTCAAACTGGTCACAACCCCCGGTTTTCCGGCCCAATACAAGGCCGAAGCGGAGGCGGGTGGGGCCTTTCTCGACCTGCTCCGGCAGGAAAAGGAGCTGAACTGGACCTTCATCTCGCCCTCGGCACTGTTCATCGAGGGAGAGCGGACCACCAAGTTCCGGCTCGGGGCCGACCAGCTTCTCGCCGATGCGAACGGCAAGAGCTGGATCAGTTTCGCCGACTACGCCATTGCGCTCGCCGACGAGATCGAGAAGCCGGCCCATCTGAGGCAGCGTTTCACGGTCGGCTACTAGGCTTTTGGCCGCCCCCGGGCCCTTGCGGATAAACCTTCCTGTGCAAGGGCTTGGGGGCGCTAACCGCGCTATTAAGGAAATATTGTCTGTCACATGGGGTAGCTATATAAGCCCCGGCTCAACGGACCCCGTTCCGTTCACGAGTCGTTGCTTAAGAAGATAGGCCACCCTTGGAAAAGTTGAAAAACTACCGACCGACCGAAAAAGAGCCTTTCATGAACGACCGGCAGAAGGAGTACTTCCGTATGAAGCTCCTCGCCTGGAAGGATGAGATCCTCAAAGAGTCCAAGCTCACCCTGCAGGCTCTGCAGGAGGAGAACGTGAACCACCCCGATCTCGCCGATCGGGCATCGTCTGAAACTGACCGCGCCATCGAACTCCGCGCCCGCGACCGCCAGCGCAAGTTGATCGCCAAGATCGACGCCGCGCTCCAGCGTATCGAGGACAACACCTACGGCTATTGCGAGGACACCGGCGAGCCGATTTCGTTGAAGCGGCTCGAAGCCCGGCCCATCGCAACGCTCTCGGTGGAAGCGCAGGAGCGCCACGAGAAACGCGAGAAGGTCTATCGGGACGAATAGAGTCCGAGCCGCAGCGATGCGGCTCTTTGTTTTTGGGTTCACGGTGCCGCTTCGCGCCCTGATCAGCATTTTGCCTGTCGCTTGCCGCCGCGCGCATCAACGCGTGAGCGCAATCGCGAAAAGTGAATCGGGATCAATGACCTAGAGTCGATTCCTGCAAGCTCACGTGAGTTCACATGAGAAACAGCCTTCACTTCAGGTGCGGGAGGTTTTGTGAGTCGCATCAACGAGATCGTCTCGGATGCTGAGATCCTGATCCGGCGGCTTCACGCATCGCTGCAATCAGGCTTCATGCGACGCTGCAAGGCGTGCATCTCCATAAAGCCTGGACCAGCTCAATATTTCCTTAAAACGCCGGCAGCAGGCCGTATGCCGCGTCCGTCAGCCCGTACTCGACCCGCAACGGCTTCTCTGCGAAGGCGGTGCGCGATACCAGTCCGTCCTGCTCGAGCTCGCGCAGCTGCGTGGTCAGCATGTGCTGGGTGATGCCGCCGATCGACCGCCGCAACGCGCCGAAACGAAGCGCGCCGTTCATCAGCGCGAACAGGATCTCCAGCTTCCACTTGCCACCGAGCGCATGGATGGCGCGCTTGAAATCGGCGAGCAGGGTGGGGTCAGGGCTGCAATCGCAGTCACCGTCGCAAACGCTGGTCAGGTTTTCCATACCGGTCTCGAAATCCATTCTACTTGTTCCCCCCGGGGATAGTGACCAGATGCGGCCTTGAGCAGGGTGGCGGAACCAATTTGCGCACCCGGCGCAACGAGGGGAATTTGGCAATGACCACGGTTCTGGTCACCGGCGGATCCGGCTTCGTCGGCATCCATGTCGTCCTGCAGCTTCTGGCCGCCGGTCATACGGTGCGAACGACGGTGCGGCGGCCGGACCGGCAAGCCGATGTGCTGGCGATGCTGCGCGAGGGCGGGGCGGCGTCGCCGGAGAGCCTGACCTTCTTCACCGCCGACCTCACGGCAGACGAGGGCTGGCGCGAGGCGGTCACGGGCTGCGACTACGTGCTCCATGTCGCCTCGCCGCTGTCGACCAGCGTGCCCAAGGACGAGAACGAGACGATCGTCCCGGCCCGCGACGGGACGTTGCGGGTGCTGCGCGCCTCCCGGGATGCTGGCGTCAGGCGGGTCGTCATCACCTCGTCGGTCGGCGCGATCGGCTACGGCCATCCGTCGCGCGAAAAACCGTTCGACGAGACCGAGTGGACCAATCTCGGCGGAGCGGATGGGCAGCCTTACATCAAGTCCAAGACGCTGGCCGAGCGGGCGGCCTGGGATTTCATCGCGCGCGAGGGCGGTGGGCTCGAATTGTCTGTGATCAATCCTGCCGGCATTTTCGGCCCGGTGCTGGGGCCGGACTTCTCCGGCTCGATCGAGATCGTCAAATCGCTGCTCGACGGCGCTATGCCGGCGGTGCCGCGGGTCTATTTCGGCGTGGTCGATGTGCGCGATGTCGCCGATCTGCATCTGCGGGCGATGACCGCGCCGGAGGCCAAAGGCGAGCGCTTCATCGCGGTCTCCGGCGAGACGCTGTCGATCCTCGACATCGGCAAGGTGCTGCAGCGGGAACTGGGATCGCGGTCGCGCCGGGTTCCGCGGCTCCAGGTCCCGGACTGGCTGGTGAGGCTCGCCGCGAGCCGGATTCCCTTGCTGCAGGCGGTCGTGCCGATGCTCGGCCGCGTCAGGCATTCCACCAGCGCCAAGGCAAGATCGGTCTTGGGCTGGCAGCCCCGGTCCACCGACGAGGCGATCCTCGCCACGGCCGAGAGCTTGATCCGGCTCGGTCTGGTCAAGGCCTGATGGCACACGCCGCCTGCGCTTGTCAGGCCCGGACGGGGATGCTGAAGTGCCGCTCTCAAGTGCGTAGCGTGGGAGGCGGCGCCGATGGACAAAATTCTCGAAGCCGCAAAGGCGATCGCGCTGGCGCGCCGCAACCATGCGCCGCTCGCAGCGCTTGAAGTTCCCCCGGCCGATGAAGCCGAGGGCTATGAGGTTCAGCGCGCGCTGCATGATCTTCTGCTGAAGAATGTCGGACCGCTGGTCGGCTACAAGATCGGCTGCACCAGCCAGGTGATGCAGGACTATATCGGCATCCCGCACCCCTGCGGCGGCGGCGTGTTCCAGAAGGGCGTGCACGACAGCGGCGTCAAGCTCGCCGCCTCCGACTATGTCCGTGTCGGCGTCGAATGCGAGATCGCCGTGCGCCTGAAGCGCAACCTTGCCGCCGGCGAGGCGCCCTTCACCGCCGAATGGGTCGGTGAGGCCGTCGAGGCCTATCATCCCGCGATCGAGATCGTCGACGACCGCTACGTGAAATGGGAGACGATGGGCGCACCGACGCTGATCGCGGACGATTTCTTTGCCGCCGGCTGCGTGCTGGGCGCCTCCGTTCCGCGCTCGTCGTTGCCCGATCTGAAAGCGGTCAAGGGCCGTGCCCTCGTCAATGGCGAGGAGGTTAGCCACGGCACCGGCGCCGACGTGCTCGGCCATCCCCACAACGCACTCGCCTGGCTCGCCAACCACCTCGCCGCCGAAGGCAAGGGTTTGCATGCGGGACAGCTCGTGCTGACCGGAAGCCTCGTGAAGACACTGTGGCTGAAAGCCGGCGACAAGGTGCGGATGGAGCTGGACGGGCTGGGAGCGGTGGAAGCGGAGTTCACGTAAGGCTCTCTCCGTCGTCATTGCGAGGAGCTCTTCGCGACGAAGCAATCCAGAATCCCTCCGCGGAGGAATTCTGGATCTTCGCTGCGCCGCTGCGCTAGGAAGAAACGTCGAGCTAACCCATTGATTCCATTTGTGTCGCTAAACGTCGTTTCATTCAGCGCGCGTCGGCGCCTCAAGGCCGGTCCCAACTCGCAATGACGGAGTGTGAGGCGGCGCCATCGCCAAAATACATGCGGCCCTCGCCAGGGGAGCTGGCGAGGGCCGCGTCGTACATCGTCGTTCGCGCCTAGGTTCGCGAACACGATGTGGGAGCTCGGGAGAGATTTAGAAGGGCAGCAGCACGTCCATGACTTGCTGGCCGTAGCGCGGTTGCTGCACGTCCGTGATCTGGCCGCGGCCGCCATAGGCGATGCGGGCCTGGGCGATCTTGCTGGAATCGATGGTGTTGTCGCTCTGGATGTCCTCAGGGCGGACGATGCCGGCGACCACGAGTTCGCGGATCTCGAAGTTGACGCGGATCTCCTGCTTGCCTTCGACGACGAGGTTGCCGTTCGGCAGCACCTGGGTCACGACCGCCGCGACGTTGGTCTGCAACGCTTCCGTGCGATTGACCGAGCCCTTGCCGTCGCTGGATGCGGTGGAGTCGGCGGTGAGGAGGCGGCCGGGCAGCACTTTCTGCGCCTGGACGCCGAGCGTCTTCGAGCCGATGAAATCGGTGATGCCCGAATCTTCCGAGTTGGTACGGCTGCGCTGGGTCTCGTTGGAGAGGTTGGCCTTGTCGGTGATGTTCACGGTCACGGTCAGGAGGTCGCCGACGTGGGTCGCGCGCTGATCCTTGAAGAAGGCGCGGCTGCCGTTCCGCCACAGCGAGTTCGGATTGTAGGAGGCGACTTCCGGCTTCGGCATCGGCATCTGCACCGGCTTGTAACCGGGCTGCGTCGTCGGATTGTCGATCGCCGACAGTTTCGGTTGCTCGCCGATCTGCGACAGGCGGTCGATCGAGGAGCAGCCGCTTGCGAGCGCGCAGGTTGAAAGCAGCAAGCCGGGAAGCACGACGCGACGGAGACGGGAAGCCGAACTGAAAGCGGACATGACTAACTCTTACTTTGCTTGGGCTTGCGAGACGCGAGCTTGCGGGATCTGGGCTTCTGCGATCTGGCCCGGCGACGCCGGCGCCTGGACCAGGTTGCGGAGGAGGGCTGCGGTGTCGACGGGGGCGGGCGCTTCGTCACGCCTGAGGGAGGAGGTCTGCTCGACCGCAGTCTCCATCGGCACGGACTGGCTGGCGCCCTGCACGGTCACCTGGCCGCGAGCGGTGACGACGCCGGTCAGCGTACGCTTGGTCTGCAGATTGAGGACGCTCACGGTGTCGCCCTCTGCGCCACTCTCGATCGCCTTGCCGCGGGTGGTGAGGTAGATCCCGGGGACCTGGTAGATGACGGTGACGCTCTGGTCGCGCGATACGAATTCGGGCTTGACGATGTCGGCGACGCGGATCGGCGTGCCGGCGCGCATCGGCCGGCGAAGCTGCATGCCGACGGTACGGTCGCGCGTGGCGGCCTCGCCCGGCACTTCCGCCTTGGGCCGGCGCTCCTGCGCGACGTCTGAGGATTTCAGCATCTCGCTGCGTTCGATGTCGCGGGTCAGGACCGCGACCTCAACGGTCTCGATCGCAGTGCCGGTCAAGCGCAGCTTGGTCGGCGTCGGGTTGCTGTCGTTGCTGATCTCGAAGGCGAGGTCGAAGCGGCCGCTGCGGGCGTCGTAGCGTGTCGCGACCGGCTGCAGCGCGCCTGTGTTGGAGGCATCGAGCCGCATGTCGGAAATGCCGCGGTCGAAGGTCACGGTGATGTTGGCGGCGTCGCCAAGGCCGAAGCGGCGCTCGAGCGCGGAGGCGACCGCGTTTTCGAGATCCTTGTTGGCAAAGGTGCGGGCAAGCCGCGTGACCTGGACTTCCTTGATGTCGCCGGTCATCACGCCGATCACCTGCTTGGCGCGGAGCACGCCCAGGACCTGGGCAACCGGCAGCGCGCCGGTGGTGCCGAGATCGGGAGAGCGATAGACCGCGATCAGCGCGGCCGAGCCGGCGTTCTCGATGAGGTCGCCGACCCGCACCACGTCGGACGTAACGGTGACGCTGGCGCGCAGCGTCGGCACGGCGATGCCGTCGTCGGCGGCCTGCGCCGGCAGTGCCAGCACGAGCAGGGCGGAGAGGGTGATGAGCGTGTTGCGGATCATGATCGTCACCTCAGCGGAATAGCGCCGTCGTCGATTGCATCATCTGGTCGGCGGCGCTGATGACCTTGGCGTTCATCTCGTAGGCGCGCTGTGCGGCGATCAGGTCGCTCATCTCCGACACGACGTCGACATTGGCCTGTTCGAGGCTGCCTTGCGTGATCTTGCCGTAGCCTTCTGAGTTCGCGGTGCCGTCCTGCGGCGCGCCGGACGACGTCGTCTCGGTGAACTGGTTGCTGCCGACCGGCTGCAGGCCCGCCTTGTTGATGAAACGGGTCACGCCGATCTGGCCGAGCACGGTGTTGCTAGAGGAGCCCGGCAGCGTCACCGACACCTGGCCCTGCTCGTTGACGGTGATGCCCGAGGCGTTGTTCGGGATCGTGATGGTCGGCTGCACCGGGTTGCCCTGCGCGGTGACGACGCGGCCCTGGTTGTCCATCTGGAACGTGCCGTCGCGGGTGTACTGGTAGGTGCCGTCGGGCATCAGGATCTTGAAGAAGCCTTCGCCGGACATCGCGAGATCGAGGTCGTTGCCGGTTTGCGACAGCGTGCCCTGCGTCATGCTGCGCGGGGTGCCGACGGTCTTGACGCCGCCGCCGATGTCGACGCCGACCGGCAGGATGGTGCCTTGGTCCGAAGCCTGCGCGCCGACGCGGCGGACGTGCTCGTAGATCAGGTCCTGGAACGCCGCCGTCTGCTTCTTGAAGCCGGTGGTGCGCAGGTTGGCGATGTTGTTGGAGATCACCTGAACGTTCAGTTCCTGTGCCGCCATTCCGGTCGCAGCGGTGTGGAGCGCTTGCATGTCAGTGGTCCCCTAATCAGGCCGGAACGTCGGCGAGCTTTTCGATCGCCGATTTGTGGAGGTCGCTCTGCTGCTGGAGCAGGTTGGCGATCGCGGTGTAGCTGCGCATCACCTCGACCATGCGGCTCATCTCGCCGACCGAATTCACGTTCGACTTCTCGATGTAGCCCTGCTGCAGGGTCGACTTGGAGTCGGTCTGCTGCTGGTTGGCGGAGCCGGCGCCATAGAGATTGGCGCCGAGCTTGGTCAGCTTGGCCGGATCGTCGAACGCCACCATGCGGATCTTGCCGCGGATCGAGTCGGTCTTGGCGGTGCCTTCCAGCACCGTGACGGTGCCGTCGGGAGCGACGTTGATGTCGTGGTCGGTCGGCTGGAAGACGATCGGGCCGCCGGTGCCGAGCACGAGATTGCCGTCGGAGGTCATGAGCTGGCCGGTGCTGCTGAGCGCGAATTTGCCGTCGCGGGTGTAACGCTCGGCGCCATTGGCCTGCACGGCGAAAAAGGCGTTGCCGCTGATCGCCATGTCGAGCGGGTTGTTGGTCGCCTCCATCGGCCCCTGGCCGACGTCGCGGTAGGTGCCGCGGTCCTGCACATAGGAGACCCGGCGGTCGGAGCCGACGAAATTGTCCTCATGCGCGTTCGAGTTGAGGTACTCCTCGAACAGCGAATGGTCGGCCTTGAAGCCGTTGGTGTTGGCATTGGCGACGTTGTTGGCGATGACATCCATCTGCCGTTCCAACGTCATCTGCCGTGACAAGCCGATCAGAAGCGCATTCTGCATCGGTCAATCTCCCCTTGCGTGGGATCCGCCATTTCGCTCTCCCAAGCGCCTTGGCCGATCCCGTGAACGAGGCCGTCGGGTTCTCCCAAACCGTTCGGTCTCGCCCCTCTCTCAGCGAAAGCCGTGCCAACTTGAAATGATTGTTAATTACAATGGCTTGGCCATTTTTCGGCGCCTCGGGCGGGGGGCAGAAAGGTTCTGTTAGCCATGTTTGCCCGGCAGATTTTTCCTAGCTGTGGCCCAATCGAAAGGTTCCGTTAACCATTATTACCGTAGCGTTTGCGTGTAAGAGGAGCGCTTTGCGCTGGGGCATTTGTATCGCGTCACTGTCTGCCAGGAGGCTTCGCTCTTTCGACCCTTTTTGAGATGAGCGAGCCCGTACGATCATGGCAGAGAATGAAGCGGAAGGCGGCGCAGCCGCCGAAGGCGCGGAAGCCGCTGCCCCCAAAAGCAAGTTCAAGCTGATCCTGATCATCGTCGGCGCGCTGGTCGTGCTCGGCGGCGGTGCTGCAACCTGGTTCCTGTTCTTCCGTCATGGCGACGCCGAGCACCATGCCGAGGCGGCGCCCCCGCCGAAGCCGCCGGTATTCGTCGAAGTGCCCGACATGATGGTCAACCTCGCCGGTGCGCCCGGCGAACGCGTGCAATATCTCAAGCTCAAGATCGTGCTCGAGCTGAAGGAAGAGAAGCAGGTCGAGGCGATCAAGCCGACGATGCCGCGCGTGACCGATATCTTCCAGACCTATGTGCGCGAGCTCCGCTCCTCCGACCTCAACGGCTCCGCCGGCATCTTCCGTCTCAAGGAGGAGCTGACCAAGCGTGTCAACGCCGCGGTCGCGCCGGTGCAGGTCAGCGCGGTGCTGTTCAAGGAAGTCGTGCTCCAGTGAGGATGCTACGGAAGGTAACGGGCTAGCGTCATGGCCGGCAACGAGCAGATGGACCAGGATGCGATTGCCGCCCAATGGGAGGCATCGCTCGATTCCGAGGATCCCGCGGAGGCCGCGAAGGCTGCTGCCGAAAATGAATTATCGGAGACCATGGCCCTGCAATGGGCGGCCATGGTCGAGGACGGCAGCCGCGATCTCGGCACCGGCAAGAACTCCGGCGAGCGGGTGCTGTCGCAGGAGGAGATCGACAATCTCCTCGGCTTCACCGTCGGCGACGTCACTCTCGACGACCATTCCGGCATCCGCGCGATCATCGATTCGGCGATGGTCTCCTACGAGCGTCTGCCGATGCTCGAAATCGTCTTCGACCGCCTGGTGCGGTTGCTGACGACCTCCTTGCGCAATTTCACTTCCGACAACGTCGAAGTCTCGCTCGACCGCATCACCTCGGTGCGCTTCGGCGACTACATGAACTCGATCCCGCTGCCCGCCGTGCTCTCGGTCTTCAAGGCCGAGGAGTGGGACAATTTCGGCATGGCGGTGGTCGACTCCAGCCTGATCTACTCGATGATCGACGTGCTGCTCGGCGGTCGCCGCGGCGCGAGCCAGCTCCGCATCGAGGGCCGGCCCTACACCACGATCGAGACCGAGCTGGTCAAGCGGCTGGTCGAGGTGGTGCTGGCCGATGCCGAACAGGCGTTCCGGCCGCTGTCGCCGGTGACCTTCACGATCGACCGGCTCGAGACCAACCCGCGTTTCGCCGCGATCAGCCGTCCCGCCAACGCCGCCATCCTGGTGCGCCTGCGCATCGACATGGAAGATCGCGGTGGCAACATCGAGTTGCTGCTTCCCTACGCGACCATCGAACCGATCCGGGCCGTTCTGCTCCAGATGTTCATGGGCGAAAAATTCGGCCGCGACACGATCTGGGAGGGGCATTTCGCCACCGAGATCAACCAGGCCGAGATCTCGGTCGACGCCGTGCTCTACGAGGCCGACATTCCGCTCAAGCAGCTGATGCGGCTGAAGGTCGGCGACACGTTGCCGCTGGACATGCGCGCCGATGCCAACGTCACCGTACGCTGCGGCGACGTCACGATCACCGAAGGACGCATGGGCCGGGTCGGGGAGCGCGTTGCGATCCGCGTGACGAAACCCCTGCGCAAGCCAAGTACGACACTTGCGATGTTCGAGAAGGTGGACGAACAGAACAAGATGATGGAGGCCCCATGAACCACTCCCTAGGAATGGCGATCGAGACGCTGGTGGCCATCCTGCTGATGCTCACGATCGGCTACTGCATCCTGCTCAACAAGCGGCTGACGCGACTGAAGGCGGACGAGCATTCGCTGAAGGCCGTGATCGGCGAGCTCATCACCGCGACCGAGATCGCCGAACGCGCGATCGGCGGGCTCAAGCTCGCGGTGCGCGACGTCAACGAGAATCTCGGCAGCCAGCTTGCCGCCGCCACGCAGATGTCCGACCAGCTCCACAAACAGCTCGGCGAAGCCGACAACGTGGTGCGCCGCCTCTCCAAGATCGCGATCGCGGCGCGCCCCGTCACCAATCCGGAAGCCGCAGCCGCCCCTGTCGCCAAGCCGTCGGCGGCGAAGGCGGTGGCCGCTGCTGCCGAAGCCTTCTCGGAGCGCCGCAGGTCCAACGGTCTTGGGTCCAACGGTCTTGCCGCATAAAGTCAGGGTATGAAGTCCTTTCGTAACATCCGCGTCATTCCGGTCGTCCTGGTTGCGGTCGCAGGTCTCGCCACGCTGAAAGTGGCGGGCCTCGTGATCAATGGCGGCTATGTCTTCGACTACCAGCCGAAGGCGGTGAAGAAGTCCTGGGCACAGGAGAATTTGAATTTTCCCGGGGGCGAGGATCCCGACATCACCGGCTCGACGCATGGAGCGCCGAAGGAAGCGCCGAAGCCGGCCGCGCCTGAGACCAAGATGGAGGGCACCCCGGTCAAGATGGACGAGGCCCAGCCGCAGGTCTCGGCCTCGGAGCGCGCGATCCTGGAACGGTTGCAGGCGCGCCGCCAGGAGATCGAGTCCCGTCAGCGCGAGATCGATATCCGCGAGAGCCTTTTGAAGTCGGCCGAGAAGCGTATCGAGAACAAGGTCGAGGAGATGAAGGCGGTGGAATCCCGTATCACCGCGACCCAGGCCGAGCAGAAGGCCGCCGAGGCCCAGCGCTTGAAGGGCCTCGTGACCATGTACGAGGGCATGAAGCCCAAGGACGCCGCACGGGTGTTCGACCGGCTGGAGATGGGTGTGCTGATCGAGATCGCCTCGGCGATCGCCCCGCGCAAGATGTCCGACATCCTGGGACTGATGTCGTCGGAAGCCGCCGAGCGGCTGACTGTCGAAATGGCCCGCCGTGCCAACGGGGGCGGGGATCAGGCTGCCTCCGCCGGCGATCTTCCCAAGATCGACGGCAAGCCGACGCAAAAGCCGAATTGAGGCCTCATACTTAAGAAGTCCTTAATTGGCAAAATCTACATTCGAGGGCATGGGCTGGCACCAGTGCCGGCGTGGACCTGTCGAACCGGAAGAAGTGCCGCCAATGGCGCAGAAGGCTGCCGCTGGATTTGTGTCGCGAGCCCGCGCTTTGGCGCTGGGGCTGTCGCGCCATGTCCGCAAGGCACCTGCGCTGGCAGCCTGCCTCCTGATCGGCCTCGGTACGCCTGCCCGAGCCGCTGACGCGGTCCGGGGCGAGGCGAGCTTTTCGGCCGGCGGCGGGTTTGCCCGGCTCGTCATCAAGCTCGGCGAAGACGTTCCCTCAGAGGTGACGACCGCCGGCTCCATCCTCATTATCCGCTTCGACCGTCCTGTCGATGTTCCCGTCGACCGGGTGCCGGAAGGCGCGCCCGATTACGTCAACTCTGCCCGGCGCGATCCCGACGGCAGTGCGATCCGGCTGTCGCTGGCGCGGCGCGTCACCGTCAACACAATGAATGCCGGCGAGCGCACCTTCGTCGACCTGATGCCGGAAGGCTGGAAGGGGCCGCCGCCGAGCCTGCCTCAGGAGGTGGTCAAGGAACTCGCCGAGCGCGCGCGCGCCGCCGAGCGTGCGTTGCGCGCCCAGCGCGCTGCGGCCGAGAGCAAGAAGCGGCCGCCGATCCGCGTGCGCGCTTCGGTGCAACCGACCTTCGTGCGCTTTGTGTTCGAGATGCCCGACGGCGTCGGCGTCTCCTCCGTGCTCAACGAGCAGAAGCTGACGCTCGCCTTCAACGCCAATCTCAGCTTCGACCTCGCGGACGCCGTCGTCGCCGCACCGCCGAACGTTTCGTCGATCAAGCAGAAATCCGACAGCGACCAGACCAGTGTCGAGATCGCGCTGATCGGCGATTCCGACGTGCACTCCTTCCGCGACGACAAGAACTACGTGGTCGACATCGCCTTCCAGCCCGACAAGGGCAAGACGGCGGCAACGCCTGAAGCCGCGATCGCGAAGGCCGAAGCCGGCGGTCATGGACCGGCCGCGGAAAAGCCGGCGACGAAGCCGAAGGACGCCCATGGCGAGATGAAGCCGCCGACCTCGGAGACGATCGCGCGCGAAGCCAAAATTGAAGTGAAGCCCGAGGTAAAGCCGGAAGCGCCCGCTGCGATGCCGCCCGTCGAGGCGCCAAAGCCAGCGCCGGCGATCACCTCGACCGAAGCTCCGCACGTCACGGAAGCGCCCAAGCCTGCGCCGCCTGCAATGGGAGCCGCCGCGCCTGCTGCTTCTGCCAAGCCCGTCGTGACTGAAGCACCCAAAGAGGTCGTGAAGGAATCTGCGAAGGAGCCGGTCAAGGAAGAGCCTAAGGAAGCGATCAAGGAAGTAGCTAAGGAAG
>JAUEPE010000057.1 GCA_030403585.1 Frankia sp. RB7 | reverse complement strand
TGGTCACCATCGGCCAGGCGTTGGCGAGGTTCGGCAGCTTCGACTTGTCGAGCTTCTGGAAGATGTTCGCCTTGATCTGGCGCTGCAGGAAGTAGGCGGTGGGCACCACGACGTCGTAGCCGGACTTGCCGGCCATCAGGCGCGTCTCCAGCGTCTCGTTGGCATCGAAGGTGTCGTAAACCACCTTGATGCCGGTCTCCCTGGTGAAGGCCTCGAGGACGCCAGGCGCCATATAGTTCGACCAGTTGTAGAAGTTGACGACCCGCTCCTCGGCCCCTGCGGGAGGCGAGAGAAACGTCAGCGCTGCGGCGATCGCAAAACCAAGGCAAAGCCTGGAGCGGCTGACATTCGTCATCTCGGTCTACCTCTTGCGTCCGCGCACCGCGTCCGACAGCCGCTCCAGTGCGGTGTCCAGCGTCTGGTCCTTCTTGGCAAAGCAGAAGCGCACCACCGAGGTCACCGGGTCCTGCTCGTAGAACGCCGAGACCGGGATCGCGGCGACCTTGTAGTCTTTCACGATCCGCCAGCAGAACTCGGCGTCGCTCTCGTTGAGTCCGAGCGGCGACAGGTCGACGGTGAGGAAGTAGGTGCCCTGCGACTTCAGCACGGGGAAGCCGAGGCTCTCCAGCCCCTTGGTCAGGCGGTCCCTGCTCCGCGTCAGGTCCTTGCGCATCGACAGGAAATACTCGTCGGGCTTGCCGAGGCCGTAGGCGACGGCGGCCTGGAGGTTCGGCGCGGTGGTGAAAGTCAGGAACTGGTGCACCTTGGCGGCGACGCGCAACAGCGGCGGCGCGGCGCAGACGAAGCCGATCTTCCAGCCGGTCAGCGAGAAGATCTTGCCGGCCGAGCCGACCTTGATGGTGCGCTCGCGCATGCCGGGGATGGTGATCAGCGGGATGTGCTTGTGCTCGTCGAAGGTGACGTGCTCCCAGACTTCGTCGGTGATCGCGATGACGTCGAACTCCTGGCAGTAGCGCGCGAGCAGCTCGAGGTCCTCGCGCGGATAGACCACTGCGGAGGGATTCAGGGGATTGTTGAACAGGACCGCCTTGGTCTTTGAATTGAAGACGCTTTTCAGCATGTCCTCATTCAGCCGCCAATGCGGCGGCTCGAGCCGCACCAGGCGCGGAATGCCGCCGGCCTGGCGGATGATCGGCAGGTAGGAATCATAGACCGGCTGGAAGCAGACGACTTCGTCGCCGGGCTGCACCACCGACAGGATCGCCGAGGTCAGCGCCTCGGTGCCGCCGGAGGTCACCATCACCTCGCTCATCGGATCGAGCTTGAGGCTGTGCCAATGGCCGTAATGGGTGGCGATCGCCTGGCGGAGATCCGGGATGCCCATCATCGACGGATACTGGTTGTAGCCGTTGAGCGAGGCGTCGGCGGCGGCGCGGCGGATGTCCTCCGGGCCGGGATCGTCCGGAAAGCCCTGGCCGAGATTGATGGCGTTGTTGTCGCGCGCGGCCTGCGACATCGCCTCGAAGATGGTGACGGGAAGGTCGGCGAAGACCTTGTTCAGCGAGGAGCTCTTGGTCATCGCGACGTCAGCCACCAACCTTGCTGGGGAGACCCGCCGCCTTCCAGCCGAGCATGCCGCCGGCCAGATGCTTGTCGTAAGGCAGGCCCGCCTCCTGCGCCGCGAGCGAGGCGGTCACCGAGCGCTTGCCCGAGCGGCAGGCGAACACAACCTCCTTGCCTAGCGGATCCGGGATCGCCTTGGGATCGAAGGTCGAGAGCGGCACGACCACGCCGTAAGGATAGGCCTCGGCCTCGACCTCGTTCGGCTCACGGACGTCGACGAGCAGATAGCGGCCCTCCGCGACACCCTTGGAAACCTCCTCGGGGGTCAGATCCTGTACTTGATTTGCCACATCATCCTCCAACGTCGCGGGGCGGCTCGCCGGGGCGATCCCGGCCGGCGGGCAACCTCGCCTCTCAGGCATCGAAAATCAAGCGCTACAAAGGCTTGAGCTGCCTTGCGCAAGTTAAAGCTAAATCGCAGCGACTTGAAGTGGAGCTTTGAATCCCGGCCCTAGATCGTGACCTGCGTGCCGACCTCGACGACGCGGCCGGAGGGGATCTGGAAATAGTCGGTGGCGTCGTTGGCGGAGCGGCTGAGCGAGATGAACAGCCTGTCCTGCCAGCGCGGCATGCCGGAATGGGCGGCTGGCTTCAGCGCTCTCCGCGACAGGAAGAACGAGGTCGACATGATGTCGAACTGCCAGCCGAGCTTGCGTGCGATCGCCAGCGCCTTCGGCACGTTGGGCGATTCCATGAAGCCGAACTTCAGCGTCACCTTGGAGAAGGTCGGGCTGATCTGCTCCAGCTTGACGCGCTCGGCCGGATCGATGCGCGGGGTCTGCGCGGTCTCGATGGTGAGAATGACATTCTTCTCGTGAAGCACTTTGTAGTGTTTCAGACTATGCATCAGCGCGGTCGGCGCGCTCAGCGGATCGCTGGTCAGGAACACGGCCGTACCAGGCACCCGCTGCGGCGGCCGCTTCTCCAGCATCGCCACGAGGTCGGCGAGCGGGAATTCGAGCTTGCGCGACTTCTCGAACAAGAGCCGGCTGCCGCGCCGCCACGTGTACATCATGAGGATCATGAGCGCGCCGAGCGCCAGTGGCACCCAGCCGCCCTCGAACACCTTGAGCAAGTTGGCGGCCAGGAAGGTCAGGTCGAGGAACAGGAACGGCGCGATCAGGGCGGCGGCCCACAGCGGCGACCACTTCCAGGCCTTCCAGATCACGACAAAGCCCATCATCCCGGTGACGACCATCGTGCCGGTCACGGAGATGCCGTAGGCGGAGGCGAGCGCGCTGGACGAGCGGAACAGCAGCACCATCATGATCACGGCAACCAGCAGCAGCTGGTTGATGCGCGGGATGAAGATCTGGCCGGAATGAGATTCAGACGTATGGCGAATTTCGAATCGGGGCAGCAGCCCGAGCTGGATCGCCTGCCGCGTCAGCGAATAGGCGCCGGTGATGACGGCCTGGCTCGCGATGACCGTGGCGGCCGTGGCCAGCACGACCATGCAACCGCGAATAATGCCTTGCGGGAAGAGCTGGAAGAACGGGCTCTCGATCGCGCCGGGATCGCCGAGGACGAGAGCGCCTTGCCCCAGATAGTTCAGCGCCAGCGAGGGCAGCACGATGAACAGCCAGGCGGTCTGGATCGGCCGCTTGCCGAAATGGCCGAGGTCGGCATAGAGCGCCTCGGCGCCGGTGACGGCCAGGAACACCGCACCCAGCGTCACGAAGCCGATGATGCCGTGGTGGAACATGAAGGACACCGCGTAGAACGGGTTCAGCGCGAACAGCACCTGCGGCTGCGCGATGATCGGATGGATCGCGGCGACCGCGATCACCGCGAACCAGACACACATCACGGGTCCGAAGAACGCCGCGACGCGGGCGGTGCCGCGCGACTGCACGGCAAACAGGAACACGAGGATCACCACCGTCAGCGGAACGATATAGGGCTCGAACCGCAGCGTGACGTCCTTCATGCCTTCGAGGGCCGACAGCACCGAGACCGCCGGCGTGATCACGGCATCGCCGTAGAACAGGGCACCGGAGATGATACCGAGCAGGACGATGGTCGACCCGCCGGTACCGACCGCACGCTGGGCCAGCGCCATCAAGGCCAGCGTGCCGCCCTCGCCGTTGTTGTCGGCGCGCAGCAGGATCACGACGTATTTGAGCGTCACCACGACGATCAGCGCCCACAGGATCAGAGACACCACGCCGAGAACGGCCGCCGGCGTCGGCGCGCCTTCCGCGCCGGAGGCCGCCATCACCGCCTCGCGGAACGCATAGAGCGGGCTGGTGCCGATGTCGCCATAGACCACGCCGATGCTGCCGAGCGTCAGCGCACCGAAACCGGCAGTGGTGTGAGCATCGCCATGCCCATTGGCCGCCGCCGTTTCCGGGGCGGGAACTGCTACGTCACTTGTCATGGGAGAGCCTGGTGGCCTCTAAAAATGCTTCACTGCACAACGGCGGAGGAGCGCGCGGCTTATAGTCCTGCGCTGCCGGCATGGCCTAGCCCGATTCTGGGCCCTTGGCATGCAAAATACGCATGGGTCCGCCAAATTGCGTCCCGATCGACGGCTCAAATGGTGACCTGGGTTCCGACTTCAACCACCCGCCCCGTCGGAATCTGGAAATAGTCGGTGGCGTCATTGGCCGAGCGGCTGAGCGCGATGAACAGGTGGTCCTGCCAGAGCGGCATGCCCGATTGCGCCGACGCCTTCAGCGATCGCCGCGACACGAAGAAAGACGTCGACATAATGTCGAACTGCCAGCCCTGCTTGCGCGCGATCGCGAGCGCCTTGGGCACATTCGGCTGCTCCATGAAGCCGAAGCGCAGCCGGACCTTGGAGAACTTCTCGCTGATCTTCTCCATCTTGAAGCGCTCGGAGAGATCGACCCGTGGCGTATGCGCGGTTTCGATGGTGAGGATCACGTTGTGCTCGTGCAGCACCTTGTTGTGCTTGAGATTGTGCAGGAGCGCGGTCGGCACGAAGGCGGGATCGCTGGTCAAAAACACTGCCGTGCCCTTGACAATGTGCGGCGGCCGCTTCTCCAGACTGCGGATCAGATCGTCCAGCGGCACCTCGATCCGGCGCGTCTTCTGGATCAGGATCCCCGAGCCGCGCCGCCAGGTCCAGATCGTTCCCGCCATCGCGACACCGAACAGCAGCGGCACCCAGGCGCCTTCGAGCAGCTTCAGCAGGTTGGCGCTGAAGAAGGTCATGTCGACCATGACGAAGGGCAGGATCACGACCGCAGCGGTCGCGGCCTTCCAGTTCCACAGTTTCCAGATCACCACGAAACCCATGATGCCGTCGGCGACCATGGTGGTGGAGACCGCGATGCCATAGGCCGAAGCCAGATTGCTGGGCGTGTGGAACAACAGCACCAGCAGCATCACGCCGATCAGCAGCAGCCGGTTGACGCGCGGCAGATAGATCTGCCCGGCATGGGTTTCCGAGGTGTAGCGCACCTCGAAGCGCGGCAAGAGACCGAGCTGCACCGCCTGATAGACCAGCGAATAGGCGCCGGTGATCACCGCCTGGCTGGCGATGACGGTGGCCGCGGTCGCAAGACCAACCAGCGGCAGCACCAGATGCGCAGGCACCATGCGATAGAAGGAATGCTCGATCGCGCTTGGATCGGACAACACCAGCGCTCCCTGCCCGAAATAATTGATCAGCAGCGACGGCAGCACGAAGAACATCCAGGCCGACTGGATCGGCTTGCGGCCGAAATGGCCGAGGTCGGCATAGAGCGCCTCGCCACCGGTCACAGCGAGGAAGACCGCGCCGAGCGTCACCAGGCCGATCGTGCCGTGCGACAGCAGGAATTGGAACGCATAATAGGGATTGATCGCGGCCAACACCGACGGATCGTCGGCGATGTGAATGACGCCCAGCACCGCCAGGATAGTAAACCAGATGACCATCACCGGCCCGAAGGCCGAGGCCACCAGCGCGGTCCCCTTGCTCTGGATCGCGAACAGCATGACAAGGATCAATACCGTGAGCGGCACGACATAGTGCTCGAATGCCGGCGTCGCGAGCTTGAGGCCATCGACCGCCGACAGCACCGAGATCGCCGGCGTGATCATGGAATCGCCGATGAACATGGAGGCGCCGACCACGCCGAGCGCGAGCAGGAACCAGCTCCGCCGCCCCAGCGCGCGCTGGCCGAGCGCCATCAGCGAGAGCGTGCCGCCCTCCCCGTTATTGTCGGCGCGCAGCAGCAGCAGGACGTATTTGGCGGTGACGACGATCAGCAGCGCCCACAGGATCAGCGAGAGCACGCCGAGCACCATGATCCGCGTCACCGGCTCGCCATGGGCCGCGCCTCTGACCGCCTCGTGGAACGCATAAAGTGGCGAGGTGCCGATGTCGCCGAAGACGACACCGATGCTCCCGAGCGTGAGGGACCAAAAACCGGAGGTGACCGGCCCTTCCTGGGTCTCGGCCTGTGTGATGCTCGCCGTCATGAAGGTGGAAAACGCTTCGTCCCTGGAATTGATCCGGCGCCTTTTGACGCTTCCGGCGCGCCTGTCAATCGGCCTCTCATCATAGCAGGCGCCAAGCGAGATGCTGTGACGGCGCGGCCACGTTCGCCGCTTTCGCGACGATAAGCCTCAGGTAAAATGGTAGCGCAAGAGGTTTAGGGTTTCAAGTTCGGCGGCAGCGGCGGATCTTCACGCATCAAAGTGATGGTCACACGGCGGTTCGCGGCCAGCGACGGATCGTCCGGAAACAGCGGCTGGGTGTCCGCCTTACCGGAGACGGCGAAGACATGCGACGGCGGCAGACCCTCGCGCTCAAGAATCTGGCGCACGGCATTGGCGCGGTCGGCCGACAGATCGAAGGCGCCGTAATCGCTGCGGGTCGGCACGAAGCCGGCCGCAGTGTGGCCCGCGATGGAGACGCGCAGAGGAGTCGCTTTCAGCGGGATCGCAAGCTTCTCGATCAGGCGTCGGGTGCGGTCGTAAGGCACCTTGGAGCCGTCCGCGAACATCGACCGGCCGTCCTGGTCGACGATCTCGAGATTGAGGCCCTGCTTGGTCTCCTCGAACATGATGTGCTTGGACATCTCGGTCAGTTCCGGCATGTCCTGCAACGCCTGTCGCAGCGAGGCCGCGGCCAGCGCGAAGTTGCGGTCGACCTTGATCTTGGCGCCGGCCGTCTTGTCGCGATCCTCCTGATCCGGCGTCGGCGTGTTGGAGGACTCCTCAGGCTGGATGTGGTCGACATTCTTCAGCCGCGCGCGGGTCGGCAGGCCGTCGGATTCGATGATGCCGGCATAGCGCGCTTCGCTCTGGACGCCGAAGGCCTCGCGCATCGAGCCTGCGACGATCTTCAGCTTGTTGGCGTCCTGGGTGGAGAATGCGACGAGCATCACGAAAAACGCGAGCAGCAGGGCCATCAGATCGGCGAACGTCACGAACCAGCCGTGGCCGCCGTGTGCTTCTTCGCGTTTCTTCTTTGCCATCGGTCAGATCCCGGTGTCCGGCGTTACGCCGGAACCGGCTCGCCTTCGGCATGGCGGTGCTTCTCGGGCAGATAGGCCAGCAGCATTTCGCGCACCAAAGTCGGGCTCTTGGAGTCGCGGATCATGAGGATGCCGTCGATGATCAGCGTGCGATTGGTTTCCTCGTCGATCAGCTTGCCATGCAGCTTGTCGGCGATCGGCAGGCAGAGCAGGTTCGCGACCAACGCACCGTAGAGAGTTGCCAGCAGGGCGGTCGCCATGAACGGGCCGAGCTTCGAGGGATCCGACATGTTCGAGAACATCTGCACCATGCCGATCAGCGTTCCGATCATGCCAAACGCTGGCGCGCAGTCGCCGACGGCGCGGTAGATCTTGCTGCCTTCGTTGAGATGCAACAGGAAATTGTCGCGGTCGCGTTCCAGATTGTCCCTGATAAAATCGAGGTCGTAGCCGTCGGCGACGTAGCGGATGCCCTTGGCGAGGAAGGGTTCGTCGGTCTCGACCTTTTCCAGGCCGACCGGGCCCTGCTTGCGGGCGATCTCGGCGATGCGGGCGAGTTCGTCGACCAGATCGTGCGCCGACAGCCGGCTCATCGTGAAGGCGAACTTCATGCCGAGCGGCAGGCCGTGCGCCAGCACCGAGAGCGGAAAGCGGATCATGGTCGCGGCGGTCGAACCGCCGAAGATGATGATCGCAGCATGATCGCTCATGAACATGCCGATATCGCCGCCCAGAAACACCATCGTCGCGATGACGATCAGGCCCGCCACCATGCCGGCGCCCGTCATGATATCCATGGGAGTCTCCAAAGCGAACGCAACAGCGGCCGTCCTGGCCGATGGCGCGGTCCAACCCCGAACCGCATCGGAAACCCTAGAGCGGCGCCCTTAAAGCCGCGTAAAGGTTAAGTTCAGCCGATGCGACGGAGCGGCGCGACGCACTGAAAGAACGGCGGCTTTGCCGTTCTGCGACATCAATCTCAACGCTTTGCTAACCATAAATGAGGCGCAGGCGCGCGTCGGCTCCGATCGCAGATCGCTCTGCCACCGGAGCCTGTCACTGCGAAAGCTGTCGTCAGGGGATCAGTTCGCAGCAAACCGCGGGGTCGAGCAGCCGCCGCAGACCCATGGCCACGACCAATCGGCGACTTTGCCCTTGTTGGCTTCGACATAGGGGCTCCACGCCTTCGGCGGCAGCGCCTTGCTCTTGTGGACGATGCTGAACTGTCCGTCGGCCTGAATCTCGCCGATCATGACCGGCTTGGCCATGTGGTGGTTCGCGCCCATCACGACCTCGAAGCCGGAAGGCGACTTCACCTTCTGGCCGATCATGGCTTGCCGGACCGCGTCGACATTGGTGCTGCCAGCCTGCTGCACCGCCTGCACCCACATGTGGAACAGGATGTAGGCCGATTCCATCGGATCGTTGGTGACGCGCTTCGGGTTCTTGGTGTACGCGCGCCATTTGGCGATGAACGCCTTGTTCTCGGGCGTGTTGACCGATTGGAAGTAGCTCCATGCCGCGAGATGGCCAACCAGCGGCTTGGTATCGACCCCGGCAAGCTCTTCTTCGCCGACAGAGAAAGCGATCACGGGGATTGCGGTCGCCTTGACACCCTGGTTGCCGAGCTCCTTGTAGAAGGGAACGTTGGCGTCGCCATTGACGGTCGAGATCACCGCCGTCTTCTTGCCCGTGGTGCCGAACTTCTTGATCGCCGCGACTTCGGTCTGCCAGTCGGAGAAGCCAAACGGCGTGTAATTCTCCAGAATGTCCTCGTCCTTGACACCCTGGCTGGTGAGGAAGGCGCGGATGATCTTGTTCGAGGTCCGCGGATAGACGTAGTCGGTGCCTTCGAGCACAAAGCGTTTCACTTCGCCGCCTTCCTTCGACATCAGGTACTGCACGGCCGGGATCGCCTTGTTGTCCGGCACCGAGCTGCCATAGAAGATGTTGTAGGAAGCCTCCTCGCCCTCATATTCGAGTGGATAGAACAGAAGCCCGTTCAATTCCTCGAATACCGGCAGCACCGATTTGCGCGACACCGAGGTCCAGCAGCCGAACACGGCCGCGACCTTGTCCTTGGTGAGGAGTTCGCGTGCCTTCTCGGCGAACAGCGGCCAGTTCGACGCCGGATCGACCACCACCGGTTCGATCTTCTTGCCGAGCAGGCCGCCATGGGCGTTGACGTCGGCGACCTCCATCAGCATCAGATCCTTCAGGATCGTCTCGCTGATCGCCATGGTGCCGGAAAGCGAGTGCAGGATTCCGACCTTGATCGTGTCTTCCTCGGCCTGCGCTGGCGCGCCGAGGGCCATCAAAAGCGGGACCGCACAGATTCTGAGGTAGCGTGCAATGGACATCGCGTGAAACTCCTGTTCGAGGACGCGCTCGATTGCGGCGGGCTGCCACATGCAGCCGCTCGTCGATCGCCTGACGAAACGCTCGCACGCGCATGGCCCGTCACCGAGAGCCGCGTCCTGAAATTGCGATAGCTCCATTCCGGCAGACGAATTTCCTGAGCGGCTGGACAGAATCTGGACACGAGACCACTGAACGGACGTTTCCGCGCCAGCGAATTGCGCGTGCTCCAGGCAGACAGCGGAGAAAACCATGTATCAGAGGTCCAGTTTCTCCTCCGTCGATGGGACCAGTTGCGGACTGGACTGGTCCAACCGCGTCCATTGTCCCGAAATTGGCGCGACGGCGGTCGATTGCCCAGGAAACTGGACCCTTTCGAGCCTGTTTCACCCTGGCCCTCGCCTTGCATTGATCGCGTCATCGCACGTTCAACCACTCATGACGATCACCTCGATGCAGCTCCTCATCTTGCTCGACAGGACAAGGCATGAATCCCTCACCGAGCAACTCGTGGAGCAAATCCGGCAGGCGATCGCGAAAGGACGCATCGCGCGCGGCGCACGGCTGCCGTCATCGCGCAATCTCGCCGACCAGCTCGGCATCTCTCGCAACACTGTCGTCCGCGCCTATGAGAACCTGATCCTCGAAGGTCATGCCGAGGCGCGTCCCGCCTCCGGAATCTTCGTGGCAGAACAGACCTTGACGCCCCCGAGCCAAGGGCAGACGGCAGGTCCGGCGCCCGAACGACCTTCCATTGCGCCCCCGCCGCCCTCGGTCGACCTCGAGTTGAAACGCCTCGCCTCGCGGAAGGATCGCCGCCTCACGGTCGACTTCGCGCTCGACCAGACCAATCCCGCAATCTTTCCGCTCAAGACTTGGCGGCGGATCGTTCAAACTCACCTTGCCCACGGTGCGACATCGCACTTTGCAGCCACGAACGATCCTGCCGGCTTGCCGGAACTGCGCGCTGCGATCGCCCATCACCAGAGCACGGCGCGCGGACTGGCCGTGGATGCCGCGCAGATCATCATCACCAGTGGCCGCACCGAGAGTCTGAACCTGATCGCGCGCATGGTGCTGTCCTACGATGCGCGCGTGGTGATGGAAGACCCCGGCCACCTCGGCGCCTATCTGTCCTTCCGGTCGGCGGGAGCACGGATCATCTCCTGCCCTGCCGACGAGAACGGATTGGTCACCGACCTCCTGCCCGAGCGCGGTTGCACCGCAGTCTATGTCACGCCGTCGCACCAATTTCCGACTGGCGCTCTTCTGTCCGCTCAGCGCCGCAAGTCGCTGGTGGCCTGGGCGCGCCGCAACGGCAGCTTGATTGTCGAGGACGGGTTTGGTGACGAATTTCACGACGAAGGCACACAGCTCGAGCCACTGTCGCTATTGGCGCCCGATTGCACGCTCTATCTCGGTGATTTCGCCGCATCGCTCGGAAGCGGCTTAAGCCTCGGCTATCTGATCGTTCCGCAGCGCTACGCCGAATCCGCACGGTTGACCAAGACGGTTCTCAATGCCGGCGTGTCATGGCTCGATCAGGCGGTGCTGGCCGAGCTGCTGTCGAGCGGCAGATACGCCTCCCACTTGCAGCGGGTGCGCGCACATTGCCGCTCCAGCCGCAACACCCTGATCGCAGCATTGCGGCGCTGGTTCGGCGACGTGACGCTTGGCGGCGGCAATGCCGGCCTGCAATTGTTCTGGCAATTGCCGCCTGGCGTACCGCAGGCGCGGATCTTCGAGAATCAGGCGCGCCGCGGTCGCATCGGGGTCTACTGCCTGGACTCCGCACCCGTGCACGATGGCGAAACCGGCTCCATGGCGAAGCGCGGCATCCTGCTGGGCTTCGGCGGGCTCAGCGAACGCCAGATCGAGAGAGGCATCGCAAAACTATCCGACATCGTCGACGACGCACTCGACGACCATGTCACTGAAATCGGCCAGCTCCTCATAGACCTGCCGCCGGATCGCCCGCCAATTCTCACCGCACGAATCCGCGGTATGGCGGCCTCAGCAAAAAAACACGCGCCGGCTCTAACCGCACGGCATGCGACCAGACCAGACTTCCAGACCCTCGCGCCATTCGAACACGGGTCTGCCATGCCGCTCCTCAAGAGCATCTACCACTATCCGGTCAAGGGATTGAGCGGTCAGCCGCTCACCAGCGTCGCGCTCGTCAAGGGCAAGCCATTCCCGCATGACCGTCAGTTCGCGCTTGCGCGCCCCGGCGTTCCCCTCCAGGCCGACAATCCGCGCTGGGCGAAGAAAGGCCTGTTCGTCATGCTCATGCTCGAAGAGGCCTTGGCGAAGGTCAACACCCATCTCGACCCGGAAACGCTGCAATTCGATATCCGCGCGGGCAACCAGACGATTCTCACGGTCAACCTCAACGAGACCGGCGCAAAGACAGCGATCGAAGATTATTTTCACCAGCTCGTCCCGACGCTGCCGGCACCGCCGACCCTGATCCGGTCGAAGGACGGTCACTTCATGGACAAGCCCGACAGCGTGATCTCGCTGATCAACCTGGCGACGCTGCGCAGCCTCGAGGAACGCTGGGGCACCGAGATCGATCCCTTGCGTTTTCGCGCCAATCTCTACGTCGACACGGGCCGCCCCTGGGAGGAGTTCGACTGGATCGACCAGGAGATCAAGCTCGGTGACGTCACCTTCCGGGTCGACCGCCGCAACGGCCGCTGCGGCGCGACGAACGTCAACCCCGCCTCCGGCGTGCGCGACATGGACATTCCGAGCTCGCTGCGGGCGAGCTTCGGTCACAAGGACCTCGGCGTCTATCTGACGGTCGAAAAGAGTGGCACGATCTCGGTCGAGGACCAGCTGACGCGGCCGTTTAGCGCGGCGAGGATGCCGGCGCCCGCGGCGAAGTTGAATGGAAGCGCTGGGCGCCGCTTCATCTGCCGCGGTTGCTACTACGTCTATTCCGAGGATGCCGGGGTTCCGACGGATGGGATCACGCCCGGCACGACGTATCAGCAATTGCAAGAGAGCTACCGCTGCCCCGACTGCGGTACCGACAAGGGCAAGCTCCGGCCCTATGTGGCATGACCGGGTGCACCATTTCCGAGCGACAGCGCAATTTTCTGTCTAAAATCCCGGCAGACTGAGCGCCTCCGAGTGATCCATCCGGCGCGCGGATACGGCACAAAACCTGCAGCGTCTATCCATACACGATTGAATCGCAGGAGATGCGGGACTTGGGGGCTATCAATGGCGGTGGGACCAGTTGCGACGACCTCGAGCGATACGCCGAAAATTCGGGAGCTTGAGGGCGCTCTCAACAAGATTGGCACAACGGCCGCTCACAAGAAGATCGTATTTCTCATCCTGATCGGCTGTCTGTTCGACAGCTTCGAACAGAACACGGTGGGTATCACCGGACCGATGCTGCGCGAGCAATGGGGGTTGACCGGCGGCGACATTGGCCTCCTCAACACGATCACCTTCGGCACGGCTGCGGCCGGCCGATTGTTGTCGGGCGTCATTTCCGACAAGTACGGTCGACGGATCATGCTCGGGATCAATCTCCTGCTGTTCACGATCGGCTCGCTGATCTGTGCGTCCGCGCCCTCGTTCGGCTTCCTCTGCGTCGGGCGCGCCGTCGTCGGCTTCGGACTTGGAGGCGAGATATCGACTGCCGTCACGATGCTCGCCGAAGTGTCATCGTCGAAATTTCGAGGTACGGCAGTTGGCCTGGTGAACGTCGGCGCGGGTGGTCTCGGTAATTTTCTGGCACCCGCGTTTGGTCTTCTGATCTTCACGCTGTTTCCCGGGCCGAGCGGCTGGCGTTGGCTGTTTCTCAGCCTGGCGTTGCCGTCACTCCTGATCGTGTTTTATCGGCGCTACATTCCGGAGACGCCGCGTTATCTGCTGTCGAAAAACAAGATCGCCGAAGCCAACAAGGTGCTTTCGATCCTTGCTTCCGGCAAGCTCAATCCCAAGGGCCTGGCTGTCACGCCCTATCTCAGCGAGGGTGGCGAACCCTTCAAGACCGGCAACGCGGCCTGGAGCGATATATTCAAGCCACCCTATGCGTCGCGAACGATCCCGGTCACGATTGCCATCCTGATGAGCTACGGTGCGCAACTGTCCGTTCTGACGTTGCTGCCAATGATGCTGGTCGCGCAGGGCTACACGCTGTCAACCAGCTTGCTTTTCACAATGGTCATTCAGACCGGGAGCTTCCTGGGAACGGTCTCGGCATCGGCCTTCGGATACATGTTCCCGCGCAAGCTCGTACTTACGGTGGGCTCGATTTGTGCCTGCGTCGCTTCGCTATGTTTCGGCTTTCTCGGCGTAAATATCTATCTGTTGCTGTTCTTCGGCGCAACGTTTCAGTTCTTCGTTCTCGTGCTCAACACCACCATCTGGATTTACGCACCCGAGCTTTACCCCACGAGGTCACGCGCGTTTGGTGTCGCATTCATTTTGGCGAGCGGAACGGCGGCAGGCGCCGTGATGCCGCTTGTCTCTGGCCGGGTGCTGGATAGTTACGGACTGGTCGGCGTGTTTGCGATGATCGCCGTCATGTACGGCATCTTCACCGCCTGCATCCAGTTCGGCCCCGAGACGTTTGGAAAGTCCATGGAAGACCTGAATCTCGCGGCGCTGCCTGACGGTGCATGAAGGGTCATGCAGCAAATCCTGCTCATCAATCCCAACAGCTCCATCGCTACGACCGAGATGATGGTGAGCATTGCCGGCTCATGCGCCGGTGGCGGCGTGCGCGTCGTTGGGGCGACGGCGCAGAGAAGTCCTCCGATGATCACGACGGTCGAAGCGCTTGCGGCCTCCGCCGCTGAAGTGGTTGAAATCGGCGTTGGCAACCATGAGGATTACGCGGGGATCATCGTCAGCGCTTACGGCGATCCCGGTTTGGAGGCCTTGCGGGACAAAGTGACAATACCGGTTGTCGGGATTTGCGAGGCCTCCATGATCGAGGCAGCAGCAGGCGGACGCCGGTTTGGTGTCGCGACCGTGACGCCTGAATTGGCGGACTTAATTGAGGATCGTGCGCGCGAGTTGGATCTGCATCACCTCTATTCCGGGATCCGGCTGACGCCGGGTGATCCACTTGAATTGGTGCGCGATCCCGCGCGCCTTGAACGGGAATTGATCGTCGCGGTGCGGGCATGCTTTGAACAAGATGGCGCCGAAGCCGTCATCATCGGCGGGGGGCCGCTCGGCCAGGTGGCTGCGGCCATTCAGCCCTTGTTCGATCAGCCGATCATTGCTCCGATCCCGGCCGCAACGCGGCAATTGCTTGGTTTGCTGAAAACCAGTGATGACTAGAGTCCTGTCAGCTCAAGGCTGAGCGCGCGCAGGCGCCTGCGCGCATCGGCATCATAGGCTTGCGGATTGGCGCGCGCCTCGTTCATGCCGTTGAAGAACAGGCCGCTCTTGCCAGCGACATCATCGCCCTGGACCAGATGCAGGATCGCAGCACCACCCTGCTCCACCGTCGACATCGGCGTGATGCCGCCTGCGCGCACCATCGTGGTGTTCATGTAGGTCGCCGGATGCAACGAATTCGCGGTGATGCCGGCGTCCTTGAGCTCGGCCGCGAGATCGATCGTGAACATGATCTGCGACAGCTTGCTCTGTGCATAGGCGCGCGAGCCGCTGTAGCCCTTCGTGATCATGACGTCGTCGAAATCGATCGGATGCTGGCCGAGCGACGCGACATTGACGATGCGCGACGGCGCGGCTGCCTTCAGCAACGGCAGCAGGAGATGAGCGAGCAGGAAGCCGGAGAGATAATTGACGGCAAAGCGCAACTCGTGACCGTCGCGGCTCTCCTGCCGTTGCGAACCGCCATTTTGCGAGCCGATACCGGCATTGCTGACGAAGACATCGAGGCGATGATGATCCCGCGTCACGGCCGCAGCGAGTTCGCGCGTGCCGGCCATCGACGACAGATCGGCCTGATAGAAAGTCGGCATGGTGTGGCCGGCCTTCACGATCTCGTCGATCAGTGCTTTCGCCCGCGCTGCGTCGCGTCCATGGATCAGGACATGCGCGCCCTCGGCGGCAAGGCGGTTCGCGACATAGCGCCCGACGCCATCGGTCGAGCCCGTGATCAGCACCGTCTTGCCGCGCATGTCCATGGTGTCCCTCCGACTTCAGTGAATCTCCGCCGAGCGCTTCAGCGCGGCCTTGAGCTTCTCCAGCGAGAAGTCCGGGCTGCGTGCGATCTCGAGGATCGGCGTCTCGCGGCGGCCGCAGAGCTCGGCGGCCTCGGGAAGCTTCGCGGCGATGTCGAGCGGGATGATGATGGCGCCGTGCTGGTCGGCGTGGATCAGATCGTCCGACTTCACGGTCATGCCGGCGACGCGCACCTCGCCGCCAAAGCTCTCGGCATGCACCCAGGCATGCGACGGGCCGATCGAGCCCGCCAGCGCCTGGAAGCCCGGGGCCCATTGCGGAATGTCGCGGATCGAGCCGTCGGTGATGACGCCGAGGCAGCCGAGCGCCTTGTGCACGTTGCTCTGCACCTCGCCCCAGAACGCGCCGTAGCCGACGTCATGGCCGTCGATATCCTGGATCACCGAGATGCGCGGACCGTGGCCGGTGCCGACATATTCGTAATATTCGATGCGGCGCTTCGACTGTTCTTCGGCCGGCAGCGACGATTTCAACACCGAGCGGATCGCGACGGTGCGGGCGTAGCCGACGATCGGCGGCAAATCCGGGAACGGGCAGACCAGCTGCTTGGTGGTGTAGCCGATCAGGCGGCGCTCGGGCGCCACGATCTCCATGGCGTTGCAGATCGTCGGCGTGTCGTAGCGGCCCAGCGCTTCGAGGACGGAAGCGGGCAGCGGCCCGGTCGCGGTATTTGTCACGGCGTTATCTCCCAGATTGGCGGCCGCTGTTGGCGCGGTGCCGCCGGCACAGGGCGATATAGCCGAGATCGGGCCTCAACCCAACTCAGGCGCTCTCATGGCAGATATCCGCGTGCGATCGCTCAGTGCAGCCGTCCCGGCCGGTCGTCCTCTTCGTGCGGCGGCTCAGACAGGCTGGCCATTGTCGGCGCCGACGGCGGCGACGAGACCTCGCCACCGGCAGGCGCCACGGCTTCCGTCGCGCGGGCCTGATCGCGGTAGGATTTGTAGCCGAGCGGCAGGCCGAGCAGATAGAGCACCGTGCCGGCCGACAGCACATGCCAGGGATAGGCGATCACAAGCGCGATGAAGAAGATCACCGCGACGAACGCCGGCAACACCAGTTCCGGCGGCACCCGCATGCGCGTGCTCTTGCCGGAGAACACCGGCAGGCGCGATACCATCAGGAAGGCAATCAGCAGCACGTAGCCGGCCGTCAGGGCCGCAGGCCAGCGCCCCAGATCCAGGAACGCCGCGTAGATCGGCAACATCACCGTGATCGCACCGGCCGGCGCCGGCATGCCGGTGAAGAAATTGGCGGCGAAGGGCGGCTTGTTCGGATCGTCCAGCGTGGCGTTGAAGCGCGCGAGCCGCAGGCACATGGAGATCGCAAACACCATGGCCGCGATCCAGCCGGCATTGCCGAGCTCGTGCAACTGCCAGAAGTACAGCATCAAGCCGGGCGCCACGCCGAAATTGACGAAGTCGGCGAGGCTGTCGAGTTCGGCGCCAAATTTCGACTGGCCCTTGATCATGCGGGCGACGCGGCCGTCGATGCCGTCGAGCGCAGCCGCGAACACGATGGCGTAGACCGCAAGCGTCATCCGTCCTTCGATCGACAGGCGGATCGCCGTCAGCCCGGCGCAGATCGCCAGCAGCGTGATGACGTTGGGCACCAGCATCCGCACCGGGATCGGGCGGAACCGCCGGCGGCGTATGTCGGGATCTTTGTAGTCATAAGGCGTCATTGGCTCGTCCTCACCTCACAGCGAGATATAGCAAGCCGCGTTTCCCTGCGCCATTGCGGCGGAAGGGCCCCATACGCCGACTTAATGGTTAATTGGCGCGGTAGGCGCGCGCCGGGTCGTCTCCGGTCAGGTCGGCCAGGATGGTCTCGCCGGCGATCGCCGTTTGCCCTTCCGAGACCAGCGCCTTGGTGCCAACCGGCAGATAGACGTCGAGCCGCGAGCCGAAGCGGATCAGGCCGAACCGTTCGCCGGCGCCGACCGCCTGGCCTTCCTTGACGAAACAGACGATGCGCTTGGCCACGAGGCCTGCGATCTGGATCACGCCAATGCGCCCCTGCGGTGTCGAGATAACAAGCGAATTGCGCTCGTTGTCCTCGCTCGCCTTGTCGAGCTCGGCATTGATGAACAGGCCGGGCCGATAGGCGATGCGGTCCACCCTGCCCGCGATCGGGCTCCGGTTCACATGGCAGTTGAACACGCTCATGAACACCGAGATGCGCGGCAGTGGCCGGTCGCCGAGCCCGAGCTCCGCCGGCGGCAGTGCCATGGTGATCATCGAGACGCGGCCGTCGGCGGGCGACACCACGAGCCCGTCACGCACCGGGGTCACACGCACGGGATCGCGGAAGAACAGCGCGCACCACACGGTCAAGATGGTGCCGATCCATCCCAGCGGCGACCATAGCCACATCAGGAAGATGCTCACGGCCGCGAAGATGCCGATGAAGGGATAGCCCTCCTTGTGGATCGGCGGAATCTGACGCTGGATCGAATCGAGAATGGACATCGCTATCTGCCGCTCAGGGGTTGCTGGCGCGGGTCGTGTCGCGCGGTGGGGTTGTTTAGGCCAGAGTTGGCACCGGAGACAAGCTCACTCCGCGGCCGCCTGCGCCGTGAGGGCGTCCTCGACCGGGGGCGGTGCCCGGTTGGGCGCCTCGCTGCTATCGGCCATCCGGGCCAGTTTCTCGCGTGCGGCCTCGGCCTCGCGCTGCCTGTTCCACATGCTGGCGTAGAGGCCGCCCTGTGCGAGCAGGCTGGCATGGGTGCCGCGCTCGGCGATGCGGCCCTGGTCCAGCACGATGATCTCGTCGGCACCGACGATGGTCGAGAGCCGGTGGGCGATCACGAGCGAGGTGCGGTTCTTCGCCACGCGGTCGAGCGCGCCCTGGATCTCGTGCTCGGTGTGGGTGTCGAGCGCCGAGGTCGCCTCGTCCAGCACCAGGATAGGCGGCGCCTTCAGCACGGTGCGCGCGATCGCGACGCGCTGCTTTTCGCCGCCCGACAGTTTCAGGCCGCGCTCGCCGACCTGGGTCTCGTAGCCCATCGGCGCCATGCGGATGAAATGGTCGATCTGCGCCAGCTGCGCCGCCTCCTCGACCTCGGCGTCGTTCGCGTCCCAGCGGCCGTAGCGGATGTTGTAGCGGATGGTGTCGTTGAACAGCACCGTGTCCTGCGGCACCATGCCGATGGAGGCGCGCAAGCTCGCCTGCGTGACCTCGCGGATGTCCTGTCCGTCGATTAGGATTTTGCCGCCGGAGATGTCGTAGAGGCGGAACAGCAGGCGCGAGATGGTCGACTTGCCGGCGCCTGACGGGCCGACGATCGCGACCGTCTTGCCGGCCGGCACCTCGAAGCTGATGCCTTTCAGGATCGGGCGCGCCGGCTCATAGGCAAAGCGTACGTCCTCGAAGCTCACCGTGCCGGCGGAGACGACCAGCGGCTTCGCTCCGGGCTCATCCTTGATCTCGGCCTCGCGGCCGATCACGCCGAACATCTTCTCGATGTCGATGATCGCCTGCTTGATCTCGCGATAGACCATGCCCATGAAATTCAGAGGCTGGTAGAGCTGGATCATCATCGCATTGACCAGCACGAAATCGCCGACCGTGTTGGTGCCGTTGCGCACGCCGATCGCGCACATCAGCATGGTCGCGGTCAGCCCCAGCGTGAAGATCACGGCCTGCCCGGTGTTAAGCACCGCGAGCGAGGTGTAAGCGTGGACGCTTGACTCCTCATAGCGCGCGACCGATCGGTCGTAACGTTGCGCCTCGCGCGCCTCGGCGGTGAAATATTTGACGGTCTCGTAGTTGAGCAGCGAGTCGATCGCCTTGGTGTTCGCCTCGGTGTCGGAATCGTTCATCTTGCGGCGGATGCCGATCCGCCATTCGGTCGCGATGTAGGTGTAGTACATGTAGACCGCGACGGTGATCAGGGTTGCCAGCACGTAGCGCCAGTCGAACTGCCAGAGCAGCACGGCCAGCAGCAGCGTCACCTCGACGATGGTCGGGATCAGCTGCAGGATCACCATGCGCACGATGACCTCGATGCCCTCGCGGCCGCGCTCGAGCACGCGCGTCAGGCCGCCGGTCTTGCGTTCCAAGTGAAAGCGCAGCGATAGCTCGTGCATGTGGACGAAGGTGATGGTCGCGAGCTTGCGCACCGCATGCATGGCGACGCGGGCAAAGATGCCATCGCGCCATTGCGTCAGAACCGCCATCACGATGCGCATGACGCCGTAGCTCGCGGTCAGCAGCAACGGCGATGCGATGACCCAAAGGTGCCAGTTGCTGGCCTGCACCGGTGCGGTGTTGGCGCCCGTGAGCGCGTCGGTTGCCCATTTGAAGCTGAACGGCACCGTCAACGTGATCAGCTTGGCGGCGAGCAGCAGCACCATCGACCAGACCACGCGCATCTTCAGGTCGTAGCGGTCGCCCGGCCAGATATAGGGCCACAGATGCGCCAGCGTGCCCATCAGGGTGGCCCGCTCCAGCGGACCAGCCGCTGGCTCGGGTACATCGGGGACGTCTGGCAGAGGTGGGCTCATCAAGAAACCTGGAGGCCCGCCGGATGCGGGCGCGGTGCGATTAACTGTTTTCGCTCGTCATATAGAAGCTTCCGGGGGCCAGCGCACCCCGCCAGATGGCGAATCCTCGATTGTTTGTCGCCATTTACCGGTAGATTTCCGGGTGACCCGAATCACCGATTGGGCTTGACGCCCCTTCGCTGCAATGCATCATGGCACCAATGAGCACGATCAAAACCGTCTGTGTCTATTGCGGCTCCGGTCCCGGAACCAATCCCCACTTCACCGAAGGCGCCAAGGCGTTCGGCAAGGCGCTCGCCGAGAACAACATCCGCCTGGTCTATGGCGGCGGCTCGCTTGGCCTGATGGGCTCGGTCGCGACCTCCGTGCTCGATCACGGCGGCAGCGTCACCGGAATCATTCCTGAGTTCCTGCGCAAGCGCGAGAATGCGCTGACCCGCGTGCAGGAAATGATCGTCACCCCCGACATGCACGAGCGCAAGCGGCTGATGTTCGAGCGCTCCGACGCCTTCGTGGCGTTGCCGGGCGGTGTCGGCACGCTGGAGGAACTGGTCGAGCAATTGACCTGGAAGCAGCTCGGCCGTCACGCGAAGCCGGTGCTGCTCGCCAACATCGACAATTTCTGGGAGCCGCTGTTCTCGCTGCTGTCCCACATGCGCCAGACCGAGTTCATCCGCGCCGGCCTTTCGGTTGACATCCTCAAAGCCGATCGCATCGAGGATATCTTGCCGAAGCTGAAGTCGGCTGCGGCACAGATCGCCGAGGCGGAAACGCAACTCGCCCCGGACGTCGCGCGCAAGCTGTAAGGCTCACTCGGGCGGAAACGTCACCGCCTCGATCCGGTTGCCATCGGGATCGAGGACGAAGGCCGCGTAGTAGCGCACACGGTCGTGCGGGCGAATGCCCGGCGCGCCATCGGATGCGCCGCCGCTCGCAAGCGCTGCGGCGTGAAACGCGTCGACTTCGCTTGTTGTCTTCGCCCGCAGGCAGATGTGCACGCCGCTCTCCGGTGGCACAGGCGGCATGGCATCGCGCAGATTGATCCAGAATTCGGGATAGGTCTTGCCGAAGCCGACCGTGCGCGGCCGCGTCACGAGACGGGTGAGGCCGAGGGCGGCGAGCGTGGCTTCGTAGAATGCAGCCGAGCGTTCGAGCTCGCTGACGCCGACGGAGATGTGGTCGATCATGTGCCGTGCTCCCCCTCTCTCCTCGTCATTGCGAGCGTAGCGAAGCAATCCAGAGTCTTTCCGCGGAGACAGCCTGGATTGCTTCGCTACGCTCGCAATGACGGTGTCAGTAGCAACACCTACGCCGGCGCGCCCGCCTGCACCAGCTTGTAGATCACCGAATCCATCAGCGCCTGGAACGAGGCGTCGATGATGTTCGGAGACACGCCGACCGTGGTCCAGCGATCGCCATTCTCATCCTCACTCTCGATCAGCACACGCGTCACCGCGCCGGTGCCGCCATTGAGGATACGCACGCGGTAATCGATCAGCGTCAGGCCCTCGATGTACTTCTGATATTTGCCGAGGTCCTTGCGGAGCGCAACGTCGAGCGCGTTGACGGGGCCGTTGCCTTCGGCGGCCGAGATCAGATGCTCGCCGGCGACATCGACCTTCACCACGGCCAGCGCCACGGTGACGCGCTCACCAAGCGCGTTGTAGCGCTGCTCGACATTGACGTCGAACTGCTCGACTTCGAAATATTGCGGCACCTTGCCGAGCGTACGGCGCGCCAAGAGATCGAATGAGGCGTTCGCCGATTCATAGGCGTAACCGGCCGCCTCGCGCTCCTTCAATTCCTCGACCAAACGCGTCAGCTTCGGATCGGTCTTCTCGTAAGCGATGCCGGCGCGGTCGAGCTCGGCGATGACGTTGGAGCGGCCAGCCTGATCGGACACCAGCACCTTGCGGTGATTGCCGACCGTCTCCGGCAACACATGCTCATAGGTCTGCGGATCCTTCATCACCGCGGAGGCGTGAATGCCGGTCTTGGTGACGAAGGCGCTCTCCCCGACATAGGCCGCATGGCGGTTCGGCACGCGGTTGAGCATGTCGTCGAGCGTGCGCGAGACCTTGACGAGCGTCGCCAGCTTCTCCGGCGTGACGCTGATATCGAAGGCGTCCGAAAACTCCCTCTTCAATTTCAGCGTCGGGATCAAGGAACAGAGATTGGCGTTGCCGCAGCGCTCGCCGAGACCGTTCAGCGTGCCCTGGATCTGCCGCGCGCCGGCGCGAACCGCGGCCAGCGAATTCGCAACCGCCTGCTCGGTGTCGTTATGGGCGTGGATGCCGATGTGGTCGCCGGGGATGTGCTTGGTCATCTCGGTGACGATGGCCTCGATCTCGTTCGGCATGGTGCCGCCATTGGTGTCGCACAGCACCACCCAGCGCGCGCCGGCCTCATAGGCAGCCTTGGCGCAGGCGAGCGCGAAGGTCGAATCTTCCTTGTAGCCATCGAAGAAATGCTCGCAATCGAGCATGACCTCACGGCCGGCGGCCTTTGCGGCTGCGACGCTGTCACGGATCGAAGCGAGGTTTTCCTCCTTCGTCGTCTCCAGTGCGACGCGCACCTGATACGCCGAGGACTTTGCCACGAAGCAGATCGCGTCCGCCTTCGCTTCCAGCAGCCCGGCGACGCCGGGATCGTTGGAGACCGAGCGCCCTGCCCGCCGCGTCATGCCGAAGGCGGTGAAGCGCGCGTGGGTGAACTTCGGCTTGGTGCCGAAGAACTCGGTGTCAGTCGGATTGGCGCCGGGATAGCCGCCCTCGACATAGTCGATGCCGAGCTCGTCGAGCATCGCCGCGATGACCTGCTTGTCGGTCAGCGTGAAATCCACGCCGTTGGTCTGCGCACCGTCGCGCAGCGTGGTGTCGAACAGATACAGACGCTCCTTGCTCATTGCAGCGCTCCCGATGCGGGTCCGGTGCCGAACGTCTTCTGCATGGTGGTGTTGGCGAGCCACTCGTCGTTGACGGTGATGCTGTTGCGCTGCATGGCGACATAACCGCGCTTGGCGAAGAAGCCTTCCGCCGTATCGCTGGCGTCGACCGTCAATTTTTCCGCGCCACGGCCGCCGGCGAGCTTTTCCAGCGCGTCGACCAGCATGGTCGCAATGCCCTGCCCCGCCACGGCCGGATGAACGTAGAGCATACGGATGTGATCCTTGCCGCGCAGAGAGGCGAAGCCGACGGGAGAGCCGTCCAGCGTTGCGATCAACGTCAGGTCGGCCGCAAGCCGCTTGCCGAACTCCTCGTCCTCCGCCGCCGCCATCCAGGCTTCCTGCTGCGCCTCGTTGTAGTCGTCGCCGGTCAGCTCCTGGATGCTTGCGACGAAGATCGCGGCCAGCATCGGCAGGTCATCAGGCAGGAACGGCCGCAGGCCGGGCTTGGGGTGCGCTTGTGCCATCACGCGAACTCCCAGGTCGTCACCGGCTTGCCGTCGGAATTCTTGCCATCCTTGATCACGACGCCCTTGGCCGCGAGCTCGTCACGGATGCGATCGGATTCCTTGAAATCCTTTCGCGCCCGCGCAGCCGTACGCTCTGCGATCAGGCGGTCGATCTCACCGGCGTCGACGCCGCTCGCCTGCCGCTTGCGGCCCTCCCATTGCGCCACGCTCTCGGACAGGAAGCCGAGCAGACGCAGCGACGCCGAAAGGCCGACCGCATCGGACGAATTGCGCAGACCATGCAGCGCCGCGATCGCCAGCGGCGTGTTGAGGTCGTCGAGCAGGGCATCGACCACCGACGCCGCCGGCTTGGACGGCGCGACGTCGGCCGCAAAGCGATACCAGTCGTTGAGCGTCTTGGCGCTCTCCTCCAGCGACTTCATGGTCCAGTCGATCGGCGAGGTGTAGTGCGTCTTCAGCATGTTGAGGCGCAGCACCTCACCCGGCCAGTCCGCGAGCAACTCGCGGATGGTGATGAAGTTGCCGAGCGACTTCGACATCTTCTCGCTTTCGACCTGGAGGAAGCCGTTGTGCATCCAGTAGTTCGCCATGCGCTGCTGGTGGAAGGCGCAGCAGGTCTGCGCCACCTCGTTCTCGTGATGCGGAAACACGAGATCGATACCGCCGCCATGGATGTCGAACTGCTCGCCGAGATGCTTCCAGGCCATGGCCGAGCACTCGATGTGCCAGCCGGGACGCCCCTCTGCCTTGATCCCGGCCGGCGACGGCCAGGACGGCTCGCCCGGCTTGGACGGCTTCCACAGCACGAAGTCGGTCGCATCCTTTTTGTAGGGCGCGACGTCGACACGCGCGCCGGCGATCATCTCGTCGAGTGAGCGCTTCGACAGCGCGCCATAGCGCGGCAGCGTCGAGTTGGCCGCGTTCATCGCCTGCGGCGAGAACAGCACGTGGTCCTCGGCGGCATAGGCAAAGCCGCCGGCGATCAGCCGTTCGATGATCTCGCGCATCTCGCCGATATGCTCGGTCGCGCGCGGCTCGACGCTCGGCCGGAGCGCGCCAAGCGCATCGACGTCGGCGTGAAATTGCTTGCCGGTCAGCTCTGTGACCTTGCGGATCGCCTCGTTCAGCGGCAGGCCGGGGAAATCACGCGCGGCGCGGTCGTTGATCTTGTCGTCGACGTCGGTGATGTTGCGGACATATTTGACATGCGCCTCGCCATAGAGATGGCGGAGCAGCCGAAACAGCACGTCGAACACGATCACCGGCCGCGCATTACCGATATGGGCGAAGTCATAGACAGTCGGTCCGCAGACATACATGCGGACGTGCTTCGCATCGAGCGGCACGAAGGCGCGCTTTTCCCGGCTCAGCGTATCGTAAAGACGCAATTCCATATGGACACCCGTCGGCTGTTGGCCGGGCGTCCAGTGCTCTCAATGTGGTTGAGAAAAGACGGCTCCAGCCAGCGAATCGCTAGCTCGTAATCTCGCGGCAAATAATGCAGATGGCGAGGAGACCGTTCATGCGGCGACATATGGGCCACGAAGGCGCCTTTCGTCAAGAGAGCCGCGAAAATGCCGTTTTATTTCCGCAATGCCCGGCCGCCCGCCTTGATGGTTCATCATCCTTAACCATTTGGGGCCATTCTGGAACTGGCAGTTCCTTCTTTTTGCTTCCGGTGTTTTCATGCGATCATTGCTCGCAATCATTTCCTGTGCCTCTATTCTCGCGGCATCCAGCGCTTTGGCCGAGACCCGCGTCTTCATCATCGCCAGCCAGGCGGACGGCTATGGCGTCGACCAGTGCCTGGCCAAGGGCGAGAAATGCGGCGCGCAGGTTGCCCGCACCTACTGCCAGTCACGGGACTTTGCACAGGCATCGGCCTACCGCCGGGTCGATCCCGACGAAATTACCGGCTCTGTCCCCAAATCCGGCGCAAACTGCTCCCATGGCCATTGCGACGAATATGTCGCAATCACGTGCCAGCGCTGAATTCGCTCGGAACTGGCGGACCTTAGGACCCATTTACGGCCCCTGAAACGACGTGACGCTGCCGCAGGAAGCGGCTATTGGAGGGCGCGCTTCGGCCCCCCAAATCATGCTGGGCCGTGACCTCGCTAGAATGGCGGATATGCCTGAATTTTTGTCTCTGTCCCGTCCCCGCTCCCTCCTTGCCTGCACCGTGCTTCTGAGCGCGTTCGTGCTCGCCACTGACGCTTTTGCACAGGCCGGTCCGCCCGGCGCGACGCCGCCTCCGCCTGCCCAAAGCGGCCTCGGACCGAACCCGATGTGCTCGCGGCTGGAAGGACAGCTCGCCGCGCTCAATAGTGGAGCCAGCGGCGACCCCGCGCGCGACGACCAGATCCGCCGCTACCAGGATTCCCAGACCCGCCAGCAGGCCGAACTCGATCGTGTGACCATGCAGGCCAAGCGCATGGGTTGCGATTCCTCCGGCTTCTTCTCGCTGTTCAACGGCCAGTCCGCGCAATGCGGTCCGGTCAACACCCAGATCCAGCAGATGCGCGCCAATCTGGACCAGATCACCGGCAATCTCGAACGCCTGCGCGGCGGCGGTCCCGGCGGCGGCAGCCCCGAACGCGACAGCCAGCGCCGCTCGGTGCTGATTGCACTTGCACAGAACAATTGCGGCCCGCAATACGCCAATGCCGCGCAGTCGCAGGGCGGCAATTTCCTGAGCAATCTGTTCGGCGGCAACAACGCCAACAATCCACCTGGCGCGCCGCCGTCCGATCTCGGCCCGCAATCCGGCACCTTCCGCACCGTGTGCGTGCGCACTTGCGACGGCGCCTATTTCCCGATCTCGTTTGCGACCGTGCCGGCGCGCTTCCCTGACGACGAAAAGACCTGCAAGGCGCTGTGCCCGGCGGCCGAAGCCGCGCTTTACGCCTACCGCAATCCCGGCGAGGACATGAACTCCGCGGTCTCCGTCGGCGGCCAGCCCTACACCGCGCTGCCGACCGCCTTCAAATTCCGCAGCGAGTTCAACCCGTCCTGTTCGTGCAAAGCGGCGGGCCAGACCTGGGCCGACGCGCTGAAATCGGCCGACGACAAGGCGGCGGTCGAGCAGCAGGGCGACATCATCGTCACCGAAGAGAGCGCCAAGAAGATGCAGCAGCGGCAGCTCACCAAGGGCACGCCGGCGAACGCCAAGAAGGGCGCAGCTCCTGCGCCGACGACGGCGACTGCACCGGCCGCGACGCCGCCAGCGGATACGAGCACGGCGGCGACCTCATCCGAGAACAAGCCGATCCGCTCGGTCGGGCCGAGCTTCCTGCCGCAGCAGCAGAAGTAGCCTACCCCTCGAACGCGTCGGTCGACGCCTTGCTGCCGCGCGAGACCAGCGTCTCGTCGGGCGCGGGCAACGCCTCGCCCCGATCGCGAAAGCGGTTGGTGATGGGATAGCGGCGGTCGCGGCCAAAATTCTTCCGCGTCACCTTCACGCCGGGCGCGGCCTGGCGGCGTTTGTATTCGGCGACGTTGAGAAGATGGTCGATGCGGGTGACCGTCTCGCGGTCGAAGCCCGCTGCGATGATCCGGTCGAGCGGTTCCTCGCGTTCGACCAGACGCTCCAGGATCGCATCGAGCACCTCGTAGGCCGGCAGCGAATCCTGATCGGTCTGGTTCTCGCGCAGCTCTGCAGTCGGCGGACGCGTGATGATATCGGGCGGGATCACCTCGCCCGCGGGTCCGAGCGCGCCGTCGGGCTTCCATGAATTGCGCAAAGCCGCCAGCCGGAACACCTGCGTCTTGTAGATGTCCTTGATCGGATTGAAGCCGCCGTTCATGTCGCCATAGAGCGTGGCATAGCCGACCGACATTTCCGACTTGTTGCCGGTGGTCACCACCATCAGCCCGGTCTTGTTGGAGATCGCCATCAGCAGCGTGCCGCGGGTGCGGGCCTGAAGGTTTTCCTCAGTGATATCTGCCGGCAGGTTCTTGAAGATGCCGGACAGGATGGTCTCAAAGCCGCCCACCGCTTCCGCGATCGGCAACACCTCGTAGCGGATGCCGAGATGGCCGGCGAGCTCGCCGGCGTCGGCGATCGAGTGTGCCGCCGTGTAGCGATAAGGCAGCATCACACCATGCACCTGATCGGCGCCGAGCGCGTCGACCGCGATCGCCGCACAGAGTGCGGAATCGATGCCGCCGGAGATGCCGAGCAGCACACCGGGAAAGCCGTTTTTGGTGACGTAGTCGCGCAAGCCCAGGACGCAGGCCGCATAGTCGGCCTTGTCGCCTTCGGGCTGCTCCACGATCGGACCGGTGCAGCGCCAATCGCCGCCGGTTCTGGTGAAGCTCAGCGTGGTGACGCTCTCTGCGAACGCCGGCAGTTGCGCGGCAAGCGAGAGATCGCCATTGAGTGCGAACGACGCGCCGTCGAACACGAGTTCGTCCTGGCCGCAGACCTGGTTGAGATAGACGAGCGGCAGGCCGCTCTCGGTGACCCGCGCGACCGCCACCGACAGACGCACATCGTTCTTGTCGCGGGCATAAGGCGAGCCGTTCGGCACCAGGATGATCTCGGCACCGGTCTCGGCCAGCGTCTCGACCACGTTCTCGTAATCCCCGGACTCTTCCAGCCAGATGTCCTCGCAGATCGGCACACCGATCCGCACGCCGCGCACGGTGACCGGACCTGCCGCCGGCCCGCGCGCAAACAACCGCTTCTCGTCGAACACGCCGTAATTCGGCAGGTTGCATTTGAAGCGCAACGCCGCGATGCGCCCGCCGTCGAGCAGCGCGCAGGCATTGTAGAGCTTGCCGTCCTCGACCCAGGGCGTGCCAACCAGCAGCGCCGGGCCGCCGTCAGCAGTCTCGCGCGCGAGCGCTTCGATGGCGGAACGGCAGGCGGCCTGGAAGGCCGGCTTCTGCACCAGATCTTCCGGCGGATAACCGGCGAGGAACAATTCCGGAAACAGCACGAGATCGGCGCCATCGGCGATGGCTCGCGCCCGGGCCGAGCGAACCTTCGCGGCATTGCCCTCGATGTCGCCCATGGTCGGATTGAGCTGGGCCAGCGTGACCGCGAATGCGTTGAGACGTTCGGTCATCGCGCGCTCTCCGTCACCTCTCCCGAAGGGAGAGGTCGGATTGCATCGGAGATGCAATCCGGGTGAGGGGTTACGGTATCTCGCGGGACCTGAGCCCCCTCACCCGATTTGCGCTCGACGATGCTGCGCATCGCGAGACGCAAACCGACCTCTCCCCGTTGGGGAGAGGTGAAGGGGCCTCGAGCACCGACGCTCAATCGACAAACTCCGCGAGCTAGAGGAACCCCAGACGCTCGATGATCGCGATGATCCAGAACGCGCCGGCCATCAGCAGCGCAACGCCGACCGCGGCCGAGCCCATGTCCTTGACCCGCCCGATCTGCTTGTCGTGATCCATGGTCAGGCGGTCGGCGAGCTTCTCGATGGCGGTGTTGAGCAGTTCGACCACCAGCACGAAGGCGACAGAACACACCAGTTCGACCGCGCGCGTCGCAGTCGCGGCGACGAACCACGCCACCGGCAGCGACAGGATCAGCGCAAAGATCTCCTCGCGGATGGCCTGTTCCGAGCGGAACGCAAAGGCCATTCCGTTGCGGGAGTTGATCGTGGCCTTCCAGATCCGCAGCAAGGTGTCAGAGCCCCGCCGCCGCCGGCATCGGCCTGACCTTGCCGACGCGTTCCTGCTTCAGCAGTTCGGCGACCAGGAAAGCCATGTCGATGGATTGCTCGGCATTAAGGCGAGGATCGCAGACCGTGTGGTAGCGGTCGTTGAGATCCTCATCCGTGATGGCGCGGGCGCCGCCGATGCATTCGGTGACATCCTGGCCGGTCATCTCCAGATGCACGCCGCCGGCATGGGTGCCTTCGGCGGCATGGATAGTGAAGAACGACTTCACCTCCGACAGCACGCGGTCGAACGGCCGCGTCTTGTAGCCCGACGTCGAGGTGATGGTGTTGCCGTGCATGGGATCGCATGACCAGACCACCACCCTGCCCTCGCGCTTCACCGCGCGGATCAGGCCAGGCAGATGGTCAGCAACCTTGTCAGAGCCGAAGCGGTTGATCAGCGTCAGCCGGCCCGGCTCGTTGTCGGGGTTGAGCACGTCGATCAGCTTCAACAGCTCGTCGGGCTTGAGCGACGGGCCGCACTTCAGGCCGATCGGGTTCTTGATGCCGCGGAAATATTCGATGTGACCATGATCGAGCTGACGGGTGCGGTCGCCGATCCAGATCATGTGGCCCGAGGTCGCGTACCAGTCGCCGGTCGTGGAATCGACGCGGGTCATGGCCTGCTCGTAGCCGAGCAGCAGCGCTTCGTGGCTGGTGTAGAAGTCGGTGGCGCGCAGCTCGGGATGGCTCTCGAGATCGAGACCGCAGGCGCGCATGAAGTTGAGCGCGTCCGAGATGCGGTCGGCCAATTCCTTGTAGCGGCGGGACTGTGGGCTATCCTTGAGGAAGCCCAGCATCCACTGATGCACGCTGCCGAGGTTGGCGAAGCCACCGGTCGCGAAGGCGCGGAGCAGGTTCAGCGTCGCGGCCGACTGGCGATAGGCCATCAGCTGGCGCTGCGGATCCGGCACGCGCGCGTCCTTGGTGAAGGCGATGTCGTTGACGATGTCGCCGCGATAGCTCGGCAGCTCGACGCCGTTGACCTTCTCGGTCGGCGACGAGCGCGGTTTTGCAAACTGGCCGGCGATGCGACCGACCTTCACCACCGGCACCGCACCGGCATAGGTCAGCACCACCGCCATCTGCAGCAGCACGCGGAAGAAGTCGCGGATGTTGTTGGCGCCGTGCTCGGCAAAGCTCTCGGCGCAATCGCCGCCCTGCAACAGGAAGGCCTCGCCAGCCGCAACCCGGGCCAGCGCCTTCTTTAGATTGCGCGCCTCGCCGGCAAACACCAGCGGCGGAAAGGTTGCAAGCTGCGCCTCGACGTCGGCCAACGCCTTGGCGTCGGGATAATCGGGCACCTGTAGTACCGGCTTGCTGCGCCAGGACTCGGGCGTCCACCGCTCGGACATCGCAATCTCTCCGTGAAGCAAAAAGTGCAACCTGATCTGTGGGTTGCGAGGGCCGCCTTATACACAGGCTGGCACGACACCGCCAGTTGTAAATCCATTTCGCAATGCAAACCCTTGCGGGCAAAGCCGAATTCGCATTTGCTAGGGATGGCAGAGGAAACCGGCAAGACACCTTCCACCCATGGACGCGGTACTGGACGACGTTTTCATCGACGAGATCAGCTTCCCGGCGACCGACGGGTATGCGCTGACCGGCACCCTGTTCCTGCCGCGCGGCACCAAGCGCCATGCCGTCCTGATCAACTCGGCGACCGCCGTCCCGCGAAAAATCTATCGCGGCTTCGCCTCCTATCTCGCCCATCGCGGCTGCGCGGTGATGACCTATGACTATCGTGGCATCGGCGGCTCCCGGCAGCCGGCGATGGTCGGCTACAACCAGCCGAAATCACTGGTCGGCTTCAAGGCCTCGATGTCGGACTGGGCCGCGCAAGACGTCACCGCCGCGGTGCGCTGGATGCGCGAGCGCTACAATATGCTGCCCCTGGCCTATGTCGGCCACTCCTACGGCGGCCAGGCGCTCGGGCTGATCGAAAACAACAGCGAAATTTCGCGCGCCGCGTTCGTGGCGTCCCAGGCCGCGACCTGGCGGCTGATGACGTCGCCGGAGAAGTACCGCGTCTTCGCCTTCATGAATTTCGTCGGCGTGCCGCTGGTCCACGCGCTCGGCTACGCGCCAGGCTGGGTCGGCATCGGCGAGGATTTGCCCAAGGGCGTCTTCCTGCAATGGGCCGATTGGGTTTCGAGCCCGCGCTATCTCTTCGATTCCAAGCTGCCGGCACTGGAGAATTTCGCAAAATTCAAGGGCGAGCTGCGCGCGCTCTGCTTCTCCGACGATCCCTGGGCGACGCGGTCGGCAGTCGAGCTGCTCACATCCGGCTTCACGGCCACCAAGCCGGAGGTGCTGACGGTGAAGCCGTCCGACATCGGCGCCAAGGCGATCGGCCATTTCGGCTTCTTCCGCCCCGAGCATCGCGACACGCTGTGGCGCGGCGTGGCGGAATGGATCCAGGGAGAGTGAGGCGACTAGCGAAGGATCGTCGTCAGCGACGAGTAGCGCTTGTTCGGCCTGGCCTCAGTCGCCGAGAACTGCGCAAAGGCTTCGCTGACGCGCACCGCTGGCGGCGTATCGCCTGCGAAGCGGAATTCCTTCGGCTTCGGCGCGTAGAAGCTGGCGCTGTAATAGGAATCGTCAAAGCGCGCCTCGCCGACCCCGAACAATGCGTCGCAGGCAAACAGGAGCGCGTAGACTCCCGCGACCGCCGCGACGACCTCCTTGAGAATTGACATGCTGATGCCCCACCCTTTTGCAGGGAGAATGCATGTCGGTTCCAAAGCGGAGGTTTAAGCCGCTTCGGTTCTTGGCCGCAGGGTTTGCCGCCGCTGAGCGGATCACAGACAATTTTATCGATTGCGAAAGAGAGAGCCCGCCTGACCGGGCAGATCAGGCGGGCTCCAGGATTGGCCGCTCGGGAGGTATCAGACGGCCAAATTCATCCACACAGCCTTGGGCTCAGTGAAATTGTCGATTGCGGCGGTGCCGTGCTCGCGGCCGAGCCCGGAGTCGCGTTCGCCGCCCCAGGGCAGGCGCACGTCGGTGTAGCCATAGGTGTTCATCCAGACCGTGCCTGCGCGGGCCCTCTTGGCGAAGCGCTGCAGCTTGCCGATATCGCGGCTCCAGACACCGGCAGCGAGGCTGTAGGCCGTGCCGTTAGCGATCCGTAAAGCATCGGCTTCGTCCTTGAACTTGATGACGCTGACGACCGGGCCGAAGATTTCCTCCTGCGAGATCCGCATCTCGTGCGCGACATTTGCGAACACCGCGGGGCTGATGAAATAGCCGCGATCGCCAACCTTCTCGCCGCCAGTGACGAGGGTGGCGCCCTCTGTCTTTCCGATATCGACATAGTCGAGGATCGACTTCATCTGCTTCTCGGAGATAACGGGCCCAAGTACCGTCTTGCGGTCGAGCGGATCGCCCATTCTGATCGACTTCGCGCGCGCGGCGAGACGTTCGACGACTTCGTCATACGCCTTCTCCTGCACGAGCACTCGGGAGCCGGCCGAGCACACCTGGCCGGCGTTGAAGAAGATGCCGGAGGCCGCAGCCTTGGAGGCGGCTTCGAGATCGGCATCGTCGAAAATGACGTTGGCCGACTTGCCGCCGAGCTCGAGCGAGACGCGCTTGAAGTTGCTCGCAGCGCCCTTCATGATTCCACGACCCACGCCGGGCGAGCCGGTGAAGGTGACCTTGTCCACGTCGGGGTGATTGACCAGCGCGTCGCCGACAACGCGGCCCGGACCGGTGACCACGTTGAAGACACCCGCCGGCAAGCCCGCTTCGAGCGCGAGTTCGGCAATGCGCAGCACCGACAGCGAGGTCAGCTCGGCCGGCTTCATCACGATGGTGCAACCGCACGCCAGCGCAGGCGCGAGCTTCCACATGCCGATCATCAGCGGGAAATTCCACGGCACGATCGCTGCGACCACGCCGACCGGCTCACGCACGGTGTAGGTCAGCGCGTCGTCGCGCACCGGCACGACGTCGCCGCTGATCTTGTCGGCCCAGCCGGCGTAGTAGATCAGCGTGTCGACCGCGGCCGGAAAATCCTGGCGCGCCGTCGCCGAAATCGGCTTGCCGGCGTCGATCGACTCGAGCTCGATGATTTCTTCCGCGTGTTGCTTGAGCAGGTCCGCCCAGCGCAGCAGGATCTGGCCGCGCTCGGAGGCACGCATCGTCCGCCAGGGACCTTCGAACGCCCGACGCGCGGCGGCCACGGCATGCTCGACATCGGCCTCGTTGCCCTCGGCGATGATGGCGATGACCTGCCCGGTGGCGGGATTGAGGGATTTGAAGGTGCGGCCGGAGCTTGCGGGGACGCGGCGGCCATCGATGAGCAAATGCTGCGGCCGGGACATGAACTCGGTGGCCGGCGAGTGCGCAAAGTCATATGCAACAGACATCATATTTCCTCCTGTTCTGGTATACCAGACTAGGCGCCCGTTGGCCGGAGTAAATATGATATGGTGTGCCGATGAACGCCCAACATATGAAGTAAACTTCATAAGGAGACCCATGCTGCAGATCGAGATCGAGGCTGTCTGGCGGTTTCGCCATGAAGGCAGTCCGCGCACCGCCGTCATCATGATCGGCGTGCTCAACGAGATCCGGAAGACCGAGAAGATCACGAGCGCGGCCCGCGACGCACAGCTGTCCTACCGGCATGTCTGGAATCTGATCGAGCAATGGTCGGAGTTCTTTGGAACGCCCTTGGTCGAAACCCAGCGCGGCAAGGGCTCGAAGCTAACCCCGTTCGGCGAGCGGCTGGTGTGGGCCGGCGAGCGCATGCAGGCCCGGCTCGGGCCGCAGCTCGAAAACCTGGCACAGGAGCTCGCGAGCGAGATCAAGCCGTTCCTCGAGCAGCGGCCGTCCGTAATCCGCGTGCATGCGAGCCACGGCTTTGCGGTGGCAAAGCTGCGCGAATTCCTCGACCGCGAGCCCGGCATCGGCGTCGATCTGCGCTATGTCAGCAATCAGCATTCGCTGGTCTCGCTGGCGCAAGGTGCCTGCGATCTCTCCGGCCTGCATCTGCCGCGCGGCGCGTTGCGCGCCCAGGGCATCAACGCCGCGCGTGAATGGCTCGACCCGCGCGAGGATCGCATCATCAATTTCGTCACGCGCGAGATGGGGCTGATGGTCGCGCGCGGCAATCCGTTGCGGATCGCCTCGCTTCGCGATCTGACCGAACCGAAGGTGCGCTTCGTCAACCGCGATCACGATTCCGGCACACGTCTGCTGTTCGACCGCCTGCTCGCCGCGCAAGGTGTCGACCAGAGCAGGATCAACGGCGCGCAGCAGATCGAGTTCACCCATGCGGCGGTCGCAGCTTATGTCGCGAGCGGCATGGCCGACGTCACCTTCGGCGTCGAGGCCGCGGCCCGCCAGTTCGGTCTCGATTTCATCCGGGTTCTCACCGAAGACTATTTCTTCGTCTGCAAACGCGCCTTCCTGGAGACGGAGCCGATGCGACGCATCCTCGACATTATCCGCAGTCATGATTTTCAAGCGGCCGTCGCTGCCCTGCCCGGTTACACCCTGTCCGATACCGGCGAGGTCTCCGGCGTAAAAGCCTTCCTGGAGATGCACTCCGCGCGATGATGCACAACAGGGCTTTGTGGATGTTTCAACGCCGGCGCGGCGCCTTATTGCCGAGCGCTCGGACTCAGCAGGCAGGCCGCGAGTTCGGTGCGGTTGTGGACGCCGAAGCGTCGGCACAAATTGGCGACGTGCTCCTTCACCGTCTGATCGGAAATCCCCATCTCGCGGGCGATTTCCTTGTTGGTCTGGCCGCGGCAGACCCGGATGGCGACGTCCGCAGACCTTGGCGGGAGCGAGAGCGTCGCGGCCGGCTCACGGACCCCGCTCGCGGCACGATGGGCGTCGACCGCGCCCGCGTTCGTCATGTTGGTCAAAGCCAGCGAGCCGGCCCGACACAGCATCTCCATGCGCTGCCGCGACCGTATCGTGTAGGGCGCGTCCGTATCGGTCGTCGCCGTAAACAGCACGCCGACGATCTTCTGCCCGCACCACAACGGGCCGCCCATGTTGTATGCAAAACCCCACTCGTGCAGCATCTCGAAGGACGGGCTGTGCCGCCATTGCTGCGGACCGATCACCGTTTCGCCGTCGACCGCGCGGCCTTGGGTCATGATGCAGTCGAGCACGGGGTCGCGCTTCCAGAAGCCGGCCCTGTAATTGTCGAGCAGGCCTTCCGCTACGTGCTGGCTGTAGGCGAGTTCCGGTTCGACCCCGTCGAGCAGATAGAGGCCAACGGTTGGCGATCCCGTCAATTCCGTGATCGCCGAGCAGCAGGCGACGCCCAGCGCACGCACCGAGCAGCTCTCGGCGATGGACATCAGCCGATCTGCGAGCTGGCGCTCGGGCAGACCATCCAAATGCTCGTGCTCGGCCCTCACCGCCACTCCTCGCGAGAACGCGCGGTGCTCTCGGGCACACGCACGCCATTGCCGATTGTTATAGGCTTAAAATTTCTGCCTTGCCTGATCTTTGGTCAAGCGAAAAGAAGCGGCAACGCGCTGCCATCCCGGCTCAGCTTTGCGGCAGGGCACCATGGCCGATCCCCCCATGATGGGGGATTGCTGGCTTGGCCGCCTCATCTCTAGCATCCTGACCATCGGGATCGCGTCACGACACGCGGTTCCGACGGGGACATCGACACCAACGCGAGCCGATCGTCGCGCGCGCCAACTGACATTGGCGCGTGTGGGCGAAGTCTTGCCCGCGACCGTCCCGTCCGACCCAGATCTTTGCGCACGGCAGCCTTGCGCGAAGAACCAACAGACCGACTGGCAGACCGACCTGGAGACACCGACCATGAGCCCTTCCGTGCAACTCGCAGTCAAACCTTCCGCGACCCCGACGGTGGCTGAATTCCATGCGCGCCTCGACGCGCTGCTGCCGCTGGTCGAATCCAAGGCTGTGGAGGCCGAGGCACAGGGCTATCTGACTGACGATGTCGTGGCAGCGCTGCGCAAGGCCGGCATCTACACCATGCTATTCCCCAAGGAGGTCGGCGGCGCCGAGCTTCTGCCCTACGACGCGATGACCGTGATCGAGCGGCTCGCTTACGCGCATGCCTCGGCCGGCTGGTGCGTCATCGGCAACAACATGGAAGGCACGACGCTCGCCATCTACATCGAGGACGAGGGCATCAAGAAGGTCTTCGCAGGCGGGCCCGACATCACGATTGCCGGAAACGGCGTGCCGCGCGGCTTCGCCCGACCGGTCGATGGCGGCTACATGATCCGCGGCAACTGGGCCTATGGCAGCGGCATTCAGCACGCCGAGTGGGTCCATTCCGGCTGCTTCGTCACCGACGCATCCGGCAAGGACATGGTGTTCGGTCCCAACGGCCAGCCCAAGATCGTGGTCACCCACCATCCGCGCGCGACCATCAAGTTGATGGGCAATTGGGACGTGCTTGGCCTGCGAGCGACCGGAAGCTTCGACTACACTTTGAGCGAAGGCGACGAGCTGTTCGTACCCACGCACATGACCTACGATTTCGACATTGGCGCGCCGCGCCGAGGTGGTGTGCAGGGTGCGCTGGGACTGGCAGGCTACAGCGCGTGGGCGCATTCCGCCTGGGCCGTCGGCGTCGGCCGCCGCATGCTCGACGAACTCGTCAAGGTGATCGTCCAGCGCCAGGACCCGTTCGGCAAGTCGCGCGACAGTGCGAGCTTCAAGTTTCAGTTCGCGCAGGCCGAAGCTCGTTTCCGCGCCGCGCGTGCGCTGGTCCACGAAACCTGGAAGGACGTCTCGGAGACTTGCGCCAACGGTGACTCTCCGTCGCTGGAGCAGATGACGATGATCAAGCTGTCACTGCGCCACGTCCACGACGTTCTGTCCGATGTCGCCACGTTCGCGCATCGCGCCGCCCGCGGCGCCTCGCTGCACAACACGCCGATGCAGCGGTTCTATCGCGACATCCATTCGGGCACGCAGCACATCCTGATGGCCGACCAGATCGTCGAGGAGTGCGGCCGCGCGCTGCTCGGCCTGCCCGGCCCTGGCGCGCAATGGACAGTCTTCGGGGTGACGGGTTGAGCAAACACGAGGGCGTCGAGGTGAGGACATCCCGCATCGTTGGCTTCTGCGGCAATAGCTGGCGCCCGGCGAAGTCGCGCGTGCTGGTGGAAGCCGTCGCCGCCGACCTTCAGGCGCAGCATGGACTGCAGACCACGGTCCTCGATCTCGTCGATGCCGGTTGCGGCATCGCCGGCTTCACCCGGATCGCACTCGACGACAACGCGCGCGCCGTCGTCGAGGCCATCGAACAGGCCGACGGGCTCGTGATCGGGTGCCCGGTGTTCCAGGGGTCCTATCCCGGATTGTTCAAGCACGTCTTCGACCTGATCGAACCCAATGTCCTGCGCAACCGCCCGGTGCTGCTGACCGCCGTCGGCGGCGGCCTGCGCCACTCGCTGGTGGTCGAGCACCAGCTCCGCCCGCTGTTCGGCTTCTTCGAAGCCTGCACCGTTTCGACGGCGATCTACGCCAGCAGCGGCGAGATCATACCGGGCGAACCGCTCGCGCCAATGACGGCCGCGCGGATCGCCAACGCCGTCGAACAATTCGCCGCGCTTCTCGGCGGTCGCCAGGCAGCCGCCGCATGAATTCAACCGGAGACGACCATGCTTGATACTCCAAAACGCTCGCCAGATCTCACCGGCTTCTCGCGCGCGGAATATACCATCAACGGCGTGCGCACCGTCGTCCACAGCATCGGAAGTGGCCCGGCACTCGTGTTCCTGCACGGCACCGGCACCTTCACCGGCTTCGAGATGGCGCGCGATTGGGCGAAGCGGCACACAGTCATCATTCCCTATCATGCGGGCTTTGGCGATTCCGGCGACGCCGAGACGATCGACACCGTCGAGGATCACGTTCTCCATTACATGGATCTGTTCGACAAGCTTGGCCTCGAGCAATTCGACCTCGCCGGGTTCTCGCTCGGCGGATGGCTCGCCGCGGAGTTCGCGATCCGTCAGCCGCATCGGGTCCGTAAGCTGGTGCTGGTTGCGCCCGCCGGTCTGGTGGTCGCAAGCGCGCCTGCGCCCGGATTGTTCGAGATCGCACCGCAGGAGTTGCCCGCCTATCTCGCGCACGATCCGGCCGCGGCACTCCGTTATTTTCCCAAGGCGCCCGACCCGGCTTTCGACGCCCGCCTCGGGCGCGAGGTCACGGGCTTTGCCAAGTTGATCCGCAGCGAACCGCAGGGCAATCCCAAGCTCGCGCACTGGCTGCATCGGATCACGATGCCGACGCTGGTGCTGTGGGGTGCCACCGATCGCCTGCGCCCGACCGCCCAGGCGGAGGCCTGGAAAGCAGGACTCCCCGACGCACGCGTGACGCTGGTGCCGGCGACCGGCCATCTCGTGTTCGAGGAAACGCCATCTTCCGCACACCACGTCACCGACTTTCTCGCCGATTGATCCCGCATACAACAAAGGACATCACCATGATCGAGATGCCTCCGGGCGTGACCCCAGCCAAAGAGGGCTTTGGCAATGTCGTCTGGAACATTCTGGGCCAGACCTACACACTGAAACAGCATTCCGAGGCGTCGATGGCCTGGCATGCCGTATTTCCAGACGGCACCTTCGTGCCGCCGCACATCCATCCGACCCAGGACGAGTTCGTCTACGTGCTGAGCGGCCGCTACGACCTCTGGCTCGACGGCAAGGACCTGGTCGCCAGGGCCGGCGACCTCGTCCGCATGCCCAAGGGCATCCCCCACGGCATCTTCAACAAGTCGGGCGAAACCGCCACCAGCCTGTTCTGGGTCGCACCGACGCGGTCGCTGAAAGAGCTGTTTGAACGCATCCACAATCTCCCCGATCCGCAGGAGGTGGTGCGACGTGCCGCCGAGCACGAGGTGAATTTCCTGCCGCCGCCTGCCTGACGCCGCGCCGATTCCACCAACACGCAAATGCGAGAACCGATGATGACCACGCTGACAACAACTTGGACGACCATCTCCGAGAGTGACCGCCGTCGGATAGCCCGGTGGCAAAAAGGCATGCTGGCGCTCGCCATCCTCTGCGAGATATTTCTAGCCGCGGACTGGTATGCGTTCGCAGCCGTACTGCCTTTCGTCTCCGAGAGCCTTAAACTCAATCCCGCCGAGGCCGGGCTTGCGCAAGGCATCTTTGCGCTGACCTACGGCGTCGGCATGGTGGTGTGGTCGCCGGTCAGCCGGTCGATGACGGCGCGCAACATGCTGCTGATCGGGCTTGCCGGCACCGGCATCGGCATGGTGGTTCAGGTTTTCGTGCAGAGTTACACGCAGCTCGTGATACTCCGGCTCGTGATCGGCTTCTTTGACGCCGGCATCTTCATCGGCAACATGAAGCTGATCTTCGGCTGGTTTCCGCAGAGCCGGCGTGGCTCGGTGGTCGGCATCATCCTCGCCGCCTACAGCCTCGCCATCACCATGGATTTCGCGCTCGGCATCCCCCTGACGATCGCAACCGGTTGGCGAACCTTCTTCGCCGTGCTGGCAATCGGCACGCTGATCATCGCGGCTGTCGATGCACTCGTCGTCCGCAACAATCCGCGCGAGCTCGGCCTCGACGGCTTCACCTGGGGCAACGAAACGCCGCAGGAGCATCTGCCGCTCGGCGAGATATTCCGATCGAAATGGATCGCGGTTGGCGGCTTCGGCATCGTGGCCTGCACCTTCGCAATCGCCGGCACCGCCACCTGGGTGGTGCCGGCCTTCATCACCGTACAGCACATGGCTCCGGAGGCCGGCGCAGTCATCGGCACCGTGATGGGGCTGTCGCAGGTGCTGTTCCTGGTGATTGGCGGCTACATGTCCGATCGGCTCGGCAAGCCCTTCATGATCAAGCTCACCGCATGTCTCGCTTTCCTGACCGCGCTGATGTTCCTGTGGAGCGTGGTCACGCCGATGTCGTTTCCGATGCTGGTGCTGCTTGCAGCACTCAGCGGCATCGCGCTGCTCGGCGGCGGCGCGATCTTCTCCCTGCTCAGCGAGAAATACTCCGACGCGCTCGCACCGGCCGCGATCGGATACGCCGAGGTTTTTGGCATCTTCTCGGCCTTCGTGGCACCCTGGATGATGGGTGCCATTATCAACGCCTCTGGGGGCTCGTTCACCGGCGCCTTCATCGCTTTCGCGGTTGTCGAGCTCGTCATCGTCGGCCTCTTGATGATCCTCGCCCGCGAGGACGTCAGCCAGGGCGCGGTGGTCGGAAGCCCCGCGGAGTAGGATGCAGCCATCAAGAGCACGGGCTGAAGCCCGTGCTCTGCAGACCTCGACGAAGGTCTATCCTCCGGGAAATCCGGCGCCCTCACCTTGTCCGCCGCGGGCAAGAGTGGCACTCTCTGTTTAGAGTCATTCAAGAGAGCCGGTCATGTCGCGCGCGAGCGCCAAATCCTTGCCCCAGCTGAGCCTTCGCATCGATCTCGACGGCGAGGACCGGATCGGGCCCGGCAAGATCGAGCTTCTGGAGCAAATCCGCGAGCAAGGGTCGATCTCCGGGGCCGGCCGCGCCATGGATATGTCGTACAAGCGCGCCTGGGATCTCGTCGACGAGATCAATCGCATCTGCGGACATCCCGCGGTCGAGCCGCAGGCCGGCGGCAAGAACGGCGGCGGCGCGATGCTGACGCCGTTCGGCGAAAAGCTTGTTGCGCGCTACCGGAAGATCGAGCGCGACGCCGCACGCGCGGTGCACAAGGATCTGGAAGCGCTCAAGAGCGACATCGCCCGTTCCCGCAAATCCTCATAGCGGTCAGTTCGGCCGCACCGACATTTCCGGCATCGGCTGGGTCAGCGCTTCGCCGAGCAGGCTCTGTTCGGCCTTCGGGATCGAGAAGCGGACCTTGAAACCGTCCTCGGTTTCCAGCGTGATGATGCGCTGGGTCGTGTCGGTGGATTGTTCCAGCACCCAGGACGCCAGCGGATAGGCGTAGCGCAGGCTCTGGTCGCCATAGCGGGCCTTCAGCGCCGCCTCGAGCAGTCCGGGCAGCGTCATGATGAGGGCGCCGACCTGGTTGAGCGAGACGCTGACCGCGGCGGGATTGCCCGCCACATCCTCGAAGCCCAGCGAGATCGCACCGCCGTCGGACGCCACCTCGCAGGTCGTGAGCTGCCTCACCTTGATTTCCATCGCCAGTCCCGGAACGCATTTCGCTATATCCGTCACGATATATCGATAAGTCCAGCTGCGTCCAGCCGCTTTTTCTGGAATTGATCGAATCCGCAGCCATGGCCGGCCCGGCCGGAACGTGATATATGATCCGATATAACGAGGCCCGAACGGCCCGTTCTTCAAGGGAGCGCAAAGCCTATGAGCGACTTTAATCTGCTGATCGACGGCAAAATGGTGCCCGGCGACATGACCATGCCGGTTCTCAATCCCGCGACCGAAGAGGTGGTGGCACAGTGTCCCCGCGCCTCGAAGTCCCAGCTTGATACGGCCGTTGCCGCCGCGAAAGCCGCCTTCCCTGCCTGGGCCGCGACCCCGATCGAGGACCGCCGCAAGGTCGTGATGAAGATGGCCGACGTGATCGAGGCCAATTCCGGCGAGCTCGCGCGCCTGCTCACCGCCGAACAGGGCAAGCCGCTGGCGGATGCCACCGGCGAAGTGCTCGGCATGGCCGCGTTCTTCCGCTATCTCGGCTCGCTCGATCTGCCGATGAAGGTCATCGAGAATTCCGGCGACCGCAAGGTCGAGGCCTATCGCCGTCCGCTCGGCGTCGTCGGCGCTATCATTCCCTGGAACTACCCTCTCCTCATCCTCGCCTTCAAACTGCCCTCCGCGCTGATCGCCGGCAATACCCTGATCGTGAAACCCGCGCCGACTACGCCGCTGGCTTCACTGCGCTTCGCCGAGCTGATCAAGGACGTGGTGCCGAAGGGCGTGCTTAACTTCATCACCGACGCCAACGATCTCGGCGGTGAGATGACCAAGCATCCTGACATCCGCAAGATCTCCTTCACCGGCTCGACCGCGACGGGGCAGAAAGTGATGGCGAGCGCGGCGCAGACGCTCAAGCGCATCACGCTCGAACTCGGCGGCAACGATGCCGGCATCGTGCTCGACGACGTCGACCCGAAGAAGGTCGCGCCCGGCATCTTTGAAGGTGCGTTCCAGAATTCCGGCCAGGTCTGCCTCGCCATCAAGCGGCTCTATGTGCACGAATCCGTCTATGACGAGCTCTGCGACGAGCTGGTCGCGATCGCCAAGAGCACCGTGGTCGACGACGGCTCCAAGCAGGGCACCAAGCTCGGGCCGCTGCAGAACAAGATGCAGTATGAGAAGGTGAAGACGTTCCTCGAGGACGCGCACAAGAACGGCAAGGTGGTTGCCGGCGGCGCCGCGATGGACCGTCCCGGCTATTTCATCGAGCCGACCATCGTGCGCGACATCAAGGAAGGCTCGAAACTGGTCGACGAGGAGCAGTTCGGTCCGGTGCTGCCGCTGATCAAATATTCCGACAAGGATGACGTGATCCGCCGCGCCAACGCCACGACCTACGGCCTTGGCGCCTCGGTCTGGTCATCCGACATCAAGCGCGCCCACGAAGTGGCAACGCAGCTCGAGTCCGGCACGGTCTGGATCAACAAGCACCTCGACATGGCCCCGCACATCCCGTTCGGCGGCGCCAAGCAGTCCGGCATCGGCACCGAATTCGCCGAGGAAGGCCTCGCCGAATTCACCCAGCTCCAGGTCATCAACGGCCCGCCCGCGGCCTGATCCGACAAATGGGGTCGCGGCGGAACCGCCGCGGCCCCGATTTTTTCGGCGCAGGATGCGGATCCGATCGTCGATGAGCATCCGACGGTCTGCGAGATTCTCAAATAACGCGTCCGGTCAGTAGACCGGCTCGTTCTTCAGTGCTGCGATCACCTGCTCGCCTGGCACGGTCAGGCGATAGGTCACCAGCGGACGGCTCGACGGCGGCTTGCGGTCGGTCTCGACGATGTAGCCGCGCACCATCAGGGCTTCGAAGCTGCCATAGTAGCCGTACATGCTGATCTGGTTCTGCCTGAGCACCTTGAACTCGCGTAAGAGACGGATCTCGTTGCCCGAGAGCAGCGAGCGGCGGACGCGCTGCACGAAACTCGCGCGCTGCTCGAACCAGGCCGCGTCGGGCAGCTCGCGCGCGGACGGCACGGCATCGCGGTCGCAGGGGCGCGCCTCGACATCAACGCGCACAACCGGCGGCGAAGGCATGCTGCTGCCGACCGCTTTCCTGGCATCGTCGAGCAACGCGATCGGCCAGCGCCGCTTGTTGTCGACCATGACCGGCGGCGGCACGACATTGTCGCGCACCAGTTGCTCGAAGCGGCCGGCGGTCACGCCGACATAGGCGGCGGCGCGGCGGCGGTCGACGAGACGGGCGTCCCGCGCGTGCTCCAGCTCGCCAGCGATCATCTCGTTCACCCCAAAATCCCCTGCCGCATCGTTGCGGGCGCGTCGCTGTGCGGGCCCGGCAGCCCGTCAGCACATGACACTAGGGTGAAACCAGCGATCTCATAAGGCAGAGAATCTCGCACATGTTGCTGCCGTTTCGGCAACAGCTATAGTGCCGCCGGGGGTCCCATGCGCTTTCACTCACCATCTATCCAGTACTTCCATGCTGTCCGCCGCACCGGCTCGATCCGCGCCGCAGCGCGTCTCCTGAACGTCGCCTCATCCGCCGTCAGCCGCCAAATTCTCAAGCTTGAACAAGAGGTTGGATCGCCTCTGTTCGAGCGGAATGCACGCGGCCTGACCCTGACGACGGTCGGCGAAATGCTCGCCCGCCACGTCATGAACGTGCTCCAGGATCTCGACCGCTTCCGCTCGGACGTCGCGTCCCTGTCCGGCGTCTGGCACGGCACTGTCAGCATCGCCTGCATCGAGTCCCTGACCGAGTCGGTGTTGCCGGATTTGATCGCCTCGCACCGGACCCGGGCCCGGCGCGTCAGCTTCACCACCGAAGTGATGGGATCGTCCGACGTGCTCGAAGCCCTACGCCGGGGCGAGGCCGATATCGGCATCGCCATCGCGCTCAGGCATCCGCCCGACCTGCGGCAGGTTGCGCTGAAACGGTTTCGCCTCGGCGCGCTGGTTGCGCGCGAGCATCCGCTAGCGCGCCGCAAGACAGTCACGCTGGAACAATGTCTCGCTTTCCCCGTCATCCATGCGCTGCCGGAATTATCGATCTATCATCTGCTCCAGCCTTTGATCGCGCAGCTCTCCGAGACGCCGGAGCCCGCGATTCAAGCCAACTCGATCGACCTGATGCGCGAACTCGCTGCGCGCGGCGTCGGCGTTGCCTTTCAGACCCAGCTCGGCATCGGCCGGCTGTCGCACGACGCACAGCTCGTGTTCCTGCCGCTCGACAATGCCGGCAGCCCGGTGTGGTCGGATCTCGGCATCTATGTCCGCGCCGAGCGCACCCTGCCCGCCTTCACCGAGTCCTTTCTCCAGGAGCTCGTGCGCCAACTTGGCGAGCGCGAACGGCAGGAGAATGCGGCCTATCAGCCAAACGGTTGATGAATTGCCGCAGTAGTTTCCCGGAATATGGCT
>JAUEPE010000056.1 GCA_030403585.1 Frankia sp. RB7 | reverse complement strand
CGCCGCCATGTTCCCATGATCTCGCTCCTCGTTCAGCTCTTCTCAAACGAGGAATCCACCAACATAATTCCGGTTCCATCCCTGCTCTCTTCATCGACGCCGGTTTCATGGAATCGCTCGTCTAGTCCTCGTCCTCGACCCATAAGCAGGCGCTGCTGGACTCTCCGACGACCAAAACACCTGGCCGCCAGCTCTGTCCATCAGAATGGAATGGTCAGGCCCGGGGTTTTTGCTTGCGCCTTGGTATAGGCGACGCCGTGGACCTTGATCCCACGCTCGTCCAGCAACGAAATGATGCCGCCCTGGTTCGATAATTCCATCGGCTTCTGCACGACCACGGCGAGCGTGCCTCCGGCCGCGATCTTTCCTGACAGGACCATCTTGTTCTTCTGCTTGTCGGCCAGCATCCAGCCGGTGAGATCGATGTCGCGATCGGCCGTATTGAGCAGCGTGACGACTTCCCGCTCGGGCGTCTTCACCGCGTTGACGAGCGCCGCAATGATGCGCACGAGACCATCCGGCAATTGCCCGGTCGGAGGTACCGTCGGATCTGGCGGCTGCGTCGGCGTGCCTCCGCCGAGATCGATGGGATCACCGGTCTTGTCGTCGGTGTGCCAGGCCTGCGTCTTGAATTTGAGGAAGACCGCCGTCCACAGCTTTTGATGGGGGAATTCGAACACGAGCCCGCCGTCCTGCCACGGACCGTTGTCGTCCGAGAAGCTTCCGATCGGGTTTCCCTGGTTCATATGGATATCGTGAATGCCGCGTCCCGGACGGAAGCCGAAATAATTGTCCGCCTTCGTCTCCGGCCCCCATGTGTCGCCGAATGCGTACACCATCGCGCTCTCGTCCGAGAGTGCGCGCTGGACGAACTGGTCGAGCTTCTCGTTGAGATCATTGTCCGGTCCGGGCACAGAAAGCGGCAGCGGGATCATCTCTTGGGGCTGCATCAGATTGCCGCGGATGAAGTCGAGCGCGACGCCACCCGGTTTCGGCGGCTGCGCGTGCAGCCCTTGCGGCAGCGCCGCGAGTTGATCGGTGATCGGATGGACAAAGGGCGATCGCACCAAAAACTCGACTTCGCTTCCGTCGGCTGACTGCACGTTGACGGCGATGCGGAAATCCGCGTTGTCGGCGACGATATGGACTTGATAGTGCGGCGACTTTCCGGTGCCGAAACGCATCGCGATCGGGCGCCCCTTGAGGACCGAATAGCTTTTCAATGGCATCGCACTCACCTGCCGTGGGGTCGCGGCTGCGCTGGCGCCGACATTCAACTTTAGACTGCCGGTCGTGACGATTTGATGGCTTGAAAGGCGATCGCTCCGATCTCCCTAACCGCCTCGCTGCCTTCAGGAAAACGCGCTGACCTATATCTGGGTCAAATCACTCCGCCCGGGCGGTCTCCGATACCGGCTTCTCCTCGCCCTTCGCCGCGTTCCACAGCGCGTCCATCTCCGCCAGCGACGCCTGCTCCAGGGTGCGTCCCTGCGCCTCCAGTGCCCGTTCGATGAAGGCAAATCGCCGTTCGAACTTCGCGTTGGTCGCGCGCAGCGCGGCTTCCGGATCGGCATCGACATGGCGGGCGAGGTTGACGAGGGCGAACATCAGGTCGCCGGTTTCTTCCACCATCTCCTGCTTGTCGTTTCGCTCCAGCGCGGCCTCGATCTCGTCCGCTTCCTCGCGGATTTTTGCCAGCACCGCGCGCGGATCGTTCCAGTCGAAGCCGACAGTGGAGGCCTTGCGCTGCAGCGCCATGGCGCGCGTCAGCGCGGGCTGGCCGGCCTTGACGCCCGACAGCAGCGATTTGTGCGGCGGCGCTGCCTCCGGCGGCCGGCGCGCGGCGCGCTCGGCCTTTTCTTCGGACTTGATGCGGTCCCAGACTTCCTTGACGTGGGAGGAGGCGAGATTGCCGTTCTTGTCGGCGAAGACGTGAGGATGACGGCGGATCATCTTGCGGGTGATGGCCTCGACGACATCGCCGAAGGCAAAAGCGTTCTGTTCCTCGGCCATCTGGGCGTGGAACACCACCTGCAGCAGGAGGTCACCGAGCTCCTCGCGGAGATCGTCGAGATCGCCGCGGTCGATGGCGTCGACCACCTCATGGGCTTCCTCGATCGTGTAGGGCGCGATGGTCGCAAAATTCTGCTCGAGGTCCCAGGGGCAGCCGGTCGCCGGCGTGCGCAGCGCCGCCATGATCTCGATCAGGCGGGAAATGTCGCGGGAAGGGGTCATTGCCGGGCAGTCTCCTGGGTCCAAAACCTTATGCCAAAATCGGGCCGCCGTTCCCAGCACCGGCATGCGGAACGGGCCGATTTCCACCGATTGGCTGATACGCTTCACAGTGCTAAAGCGCGGGGCCATGAGTGACGCATTTTCATCACAAACCGCGTTGGTGCTGTTCTCCGGCGGCCAGGATTCCACTACCTGCCTCGCCTGGGCGCTGAGCCGCTTCGCGCGCGTGGAAACGCTCGGGTTCGCGTACGGGCAACGCCACGCCGTCGAGCTCGATTGCCGTGACCGGCTATTCGAGGGCATCAAAGGCTTGCGCGCGGATTGGGCGGCAAAACTCGGCGAGAGCCATACGCTGTCGATCCCAACGCTGGCGGCCGTATCCGACACCGCGCTGACGCGCGACGTCGCGATCGCGATGGGGGCCGACGGGTTGCCGAACACGTTTGTGCCTGGCCGTAATCTGGTGTTCCTGACCTTTGCCGCGGCGCTGGCCTACCGGCGCGGCATCACAGACATCGTCGGCGGCATGTGTGAGACCGACTATTCCGGCTATCCCGATTGCCGCGACGACACCATTCGCGCCATGCAGGCCGCTCTCTCGCTCGGCATGGCCCGCAAGTTCGAGCTGCATACCCCGCTGATGTGGATCGACAAGGCGGCAACGTGGAAGCTGGCGCATGACCTCGGCGGCGCGGGGCTCGTCGATCTCATCCGCGAGCAGTCGCACACCTGCTATCTCGGCGAACGCGGCGCGCAGCATGATTGGGGTTATGGCTGCGGGGAGTGCCCGGCGTGCAGTTTACGGGCGAAGGGGTGGCGGGAGTTTGTGGCGGGGAGGTAGCGCGTCCTACTCTGCCGTCACCATTATCTCCGCCGTCATCGCCCGCCTTGTGCGCAATTGCGCACTGGAGCGGGCGATCCAGTATTCCAGAGACCCTTGTGAGATACGGGGAGGCCGCGGCGTACTGGATTCCCCGCTTTCGCGGGAAATGACACCGTTATGTCGGCGGTAGCGTGCCTTTCCGACGCTACCTAAAATCCTCGTCCCGCAACTCGATCGGCTTGCCGTGCGGGGTTCGATCGGCCGCGTGATCCCAGGCGTCGCGATAGCGGTGCAGTGTGTCGATCGACGCGACGCCCTTGCTTGCGACCAAACCTTCCAGCGTAGCGAGCCAGTGCAGATAATAGGTCTCGCCCGTATCAGGGTCGCCGGCGGCCTGCGCGCGCTTGATCTCGGAGGCCAAGGCTGCGGCCCATTCCGGCCAGGTGAACACGCCGCGATCATGCAGCGTCAGCGCCATCGCAAAGGCATGCGCTTCCCAGGGCGCGCGGAACACCGGGCCGTCGTCATCGCGCGGGATGCTTGGAACGGCCGCTGTCGCGGCAGCAGCAGCCTCGCTGCTCATCACGCAGGATCCAGATAGGGCTCGAACGCGTCGATCGAGACCTTCAGGGTCGGATCACCATCCGCGCCCCAGAGATCCCGGCCTTCGAATACGACCGTATAGAGCCATTTCGGATTTTCGCCGAGCTCCATCGCCGCCGAGTCCGGAAACACGTGGCAGCCGTGGTTCAGCTCGACCACGCCGACATGGCCGCGCACATAGCGCGGCAGCCGCGTGTGCGTGGTCGGATGGATGTTCTTGGCGCGGACCCGATCGCCGATGTTGAACCTGGCCGATGCTGGGGCAGGGCGGGCGAATTGGCCGCGCACCATGATGCGCTCGACATTGGCGAGGTCGAACTTGCCGTGCTTGAGCGCCTTGCCGGGCGTCGTCGCATGGCCGGCGGCGACTTCCTCGCGGGTGAGGTAGCCCTTCTCGATCAGCATCTCCTCGAGACCGAGGAACCACTTTTTGTAGTAGGAGCTGGAGAGATAAACGTCCGGCGGCAGCGTCTCGCGATAGAACCGCGAGGTGTCGATGTTGAAGGCACCGGCCGCACCCATCGCGCGCACCATCGCCAACACGCGGGACTCCCAGTCCTCGTGGAACATGGGCTCGTTCGGCTCGGGCTCGACCTTGCCAAAACCGTCCATGCCGCCCATGTCGTGCACGCCGTTCACGACGGGGCTCCGGGCGTCCTGGGAAAGCCGGTACCGATCATCGAGTCGCGCGTGACGAGGTCGGCGAGTTGCTCCTCGCTCCAGCCTTCCGTGCCTGCGGGGCGCATCGGCAGCACCAGGAAGCGAGTCTCGGCCGTGGAATCCCAGACCCGGATTTCCATGTCCTTCGGCAGCGTCACGTCGAAATCGGCGAGCACACCGCGCGGGTCCTTGACCGCGCGCGAGCGGTAGGGCGAGGCCTTGTACCAGACCGGCGGCAGCCCGAGCATTTCCCAGGGGTAGCAGGAGCACAGCGTGCACACGACCATGTTGTGCCGCTGCGACGTGTTCTCGACCACGACGAGATGGTCTCCGACGCGGCTGACATGGCCGAGCGTGCCGATGGCTTTGCTGCCGTCCTCCAGTAGTGCCTTTTTGAACGCCGGATCGGTCCATGCCTTGGCGACGACGCGGGCGCCGTTGTGCGGGCCGATCTTGGTCTCGTAGGCCTGGATGATGGCGTCGAGCGCGGCCGGCTCGACATAGCCTTTTTCGGTCAGAATCGTCTCGAGCGCGCGCACGCGCAGCTCGGTCTCCGACAATTCCGAATGATGGTGGTCGTGGTGATGATGGTGGTCGTGATCGTGGCTCATGGCGAAAGATTAAGCGAATCCGTCCCTGCCTGTCGAGGGTTCGTTGCAGCGCGATCCAGCCACGTATTCGTGACGCCGTTTGTGCGCTACGATCACGCAAAAATCGGCTTCGGAGATGCGCCATGAAGGAATTCGTCAAGATCGAGAAAGGCCTCGGGCCCGAGGGGCGGATCGCGGTGGTGCGGTTCGACCGTCACGACGGCATCAACGCCTTGTCGCCGGAGGCGCTGCGCCAGCTCACCGCGGCGGCGCGCTCCTTCGAGGATGATGCGGCGACGTCCGTCGTAGTGCTGACGGGTAGTTCGGGGGCGTTCAGCGCTGGCTTCGACCTGAAGGATGCCGAAGGGCGCGCACGCAATGAGATGGACCTCGGTACGCTCAGGCGGCATCTCAAGCTCGGGCCGCGCCTGACGCACGCCTGGCAGGAGATGGAGCAAATCACGATCGCGGCGATCGAAGGCTTTTGCGTCGGCGGCGGCGTGGCGCTTGCGGTCGCGCTCGACTTCCGCGTGATGGGGAGCGACGCACATCTGCGCGTGCCCGAGATCGGGCTCGGCATGAACATGAGCTGGCAGAGCATCCCGCGCATGCTGCATTTGATGGGGCCGGCCCGCACCAAGCAGGCGGTGATCCTGGCGGATGAGCGCATCTCCGCTGACGAGGCCTATCAATGGGGCCTGGTCGAGCAGGTCGTCGATCCCGGCCACGCCTTCGATGCCGCCATGGAGCTGGCGCGCAAGGTGGCTGCGCAGCCGCCGCTGTCGGTGGCGATGACGAAGCTGACCGTCAACCGGCTCGCACACGCGCTGGACGATCTCGCCAGCCACATGGATCTCGACCAGTTCGCGCTGGCGAGCCTCAGCGAGGACCATAAGGAAGGTGTCGAGGCGTTCCTGGGCCGCCGCAAGCCGCGCTTCAAGGGACGCTAGCCAAGTCGGCCATTGATCGGACGGCGGACAGTCCGTATACGCCGCGCGGGGACAAAGGCGGCTCGGCCAACGGGCCGGCGCCGTGCAACTAAAATCAAGGGGAGGGCTCATGACCGCCAATACGCAGGCGCCCGCGGCGAAAGGGTTTCGCTGGAAGCTGATCGCGCCGCTGGTGGTGTGGCTGGCGATCTATCTGTGGCCGGTGCCGGCGGGTCTCAACGTCAATCAGTGGCACTATTTTGCCGTGTTCGCGGCCGTCATCACCGGGCTGATCCTGGAATCAATGCCGGTCGGCGCGGTCGGTCTGATCGGCCTCACGGTCGCCGGCGTCGGCGGCTATGTCGATCCCGATCCCGGCAAATCGCTGCGCTGGATGCTCGCTGGCTTTGCCGAGAGCACGGTGTGGCTGATCGTCGGCGCCTTCGTGTTCTCGATCGGCTATCGCAAGAGCCAGCTTGGCCGCCGCATCGCGCTGGTGCTGGTGCGGCGCCTCGGCAGCAACACGCTCGGCCTCGGCTATGCGGTCGCAATGTCGGACTTCCTGCTGGCACCCGCAACGCCGTCCAACACCGCGCGCAGCGGCGGCATCGTTTATCCCATCATCAGCAACATCCCGCGCATCTACGGCTCGGAACCGGGGCCGACCGCCGGCAAGATCGGCACCTACGTGATGTGGACCGCGTTCGCGGCGACCGCGATCACGAGCTCGCTGTTCTTCACGGCGCTCGCGCCGAACGCGGCGGCACTGGCGATCGCCAAGAAGACGGTCGGCGTCGATGTCAGCTGGGGCCAGTGGTTCATCGGCTTCGCGCCGTTGGGCCTGCTGCTGATGATTGTCGTTCCGCTGCTCAGCTACGCGATCTGCCGGCCGGAGGTGAAGCACAGTCCGGAGATCTCCGATTGGGCGGCGAAAGAGCTCGCGGAGATGGGTCCGATGTCGCGCAACGAGTGGATAATGCTGGCTCTGATCATTCTCGCGATGTTCTTGTGGATCGCCGGCTCGAGCCCGGACATCCATGTGCCAGTGCTCGGTTCGAACTTCGTCAATGCCACGACCGTCGTCTTCATCGTGATCTCGCTGATGCTGGTCACCGGCGTGATCGAGTTCGCCGACATCGTCAGCGAGAAGGGCGCCTGGGAGGTGTTCTTCTATTTCACCTCGCTGTTGACGCTGGCCTCTGGCTTGAACGAGATCGGCTTCATCAAATGGTTTGCCAACGAATTCGCCAAGCCGCTCGTCGGGCTCTCGCCGTCGACCGCCATGATCCTGCTGGTCGCGCTGTTCTTCTGGATCCACTATTTCTTCTCGAGCATCACCTCGCATGCGGCGGCCGTGTTGCCGGTGGTGCTCGCGGTCGGCTCCGGCATCCCCGAACTGCCGGTCCCGACGCTCGCCGCGCTCTGCATGTATTCGCTCGGCCTGATGGGCGTGATCTCGCCTTACGCCACGGGGCCGGCGCCGATGTATTACGGCAGCGGTTATATCGGGAAGCGCCAGTTCTGGGGCTTTGGGCTGATCTTCGGGGTGCTCTATTTCGCCGGGCTGCTGCTGATCGTGATGCCCTGGCTCGCCATGGTCCGGTGAGCCCTGCCGCGGGCTGATACCCCGGCAGACGAATTTTCTTCCAAGGCGGGGGATTGGGATGCCCGGCCTGTTGCTGGCGCTGACGCTCGCGGTGGTCAGCCTGCTCGGCTATTCCGCCATGGTCGGCGCGGTCGGTGGCGGCGGGCTTGGCGATCTCGGCATCCGTTACGGCTACCAGCGCTTCATGCCGGAGATGATGCTGGCCGTCGTGGTCGTGCTGATCGCGCTGGTGCAGCTGGTCCAGAGCGCGGGCGACTATCTGGCGCGCCGGGTCAACCGCCGGCTGCGGCACCGCTGATCCACGTCAGGCGGCTAACCTCGCGCGTCGCAAGGTCTCCGAGGGCAGCTCGGAGAAGTGACGCTTGTAGTCGAGCGAGAACTGGCTGAAGTGCCAGAACCCGTGCTGCACGGCGACGTCGTAGACTGACGTCTCGGCTCCGCGCTTGAGATCACGCCGCACGCGGTTCAGCCGCATCGCGCGCCAGTAATGCATCGGGCTCGTGCCCAAGACGTCCTGGAAGCAATAGCCGAGCTTGCGCGGGCTGGCGCCGACAGCATTGCAGACCTCCAGCAGTGAGAGCGAGCGGTCGCCGGTCCCGTGCATCAGCGCACGGGCGCGGTCGACGGTGCGCTTGCGCGCCACGGTGCTGCGGCCGGGATCGGCAGGGCGCGCCGTCGGCAGCATGTCCATGATCTCGACGAGGAGGGCATCTTCCAGCGCCTGTCTGGCGGCCGCATCGTCGAAACGTTCGGGCGCGGTCGTGATGGTCTCCTGGATCGCTGCGAGATGGGCCCGCAGCCGCGCGACTGGCGCTTCATCCATCTCCATCGCCCGCAGCTGGTGCCAGACCGCGCGCGGCAGTTCGATGTCGAAATTGGCAGCCAGTTCCTCGATCAGCGCCGCGCTGGTGACGACACCGCGGAATTCGAACGCCTTCGGCGTGCACATGTCGACCTCGGCGTCGATGCAGGCGATCACCTGGGTGCCTGCGACGCTGGCGCCGTTGCAATTGACCTCGCCGTCGCCATGCCAGGGCAGGCCGATGCCAAAGCTGCCGGCGCCGAGCTGGCCGTATTGCCGGACCTGCTGGCTGGTGATCTCGCGGAACACTTCGACGCGGGGCAGCGAGAGCTGGGTGAAGCTTCCCGTGAATGCGCCGGCGCTGATCTGGTCGTAGCTCAGCCGCCAGCGGCCGAGCGCGGCGCAATGCTCGTCGACATCGGTACTGCTCGCCTGGAACAGGCTGGCAGCCGAGTCTTGAATCGGAAGAGTTGCGCTTAAGGCCATGACAGCGTTTCAGAATGTGTTAGGCGAGCAGCCAGCAAGATCCGCGCCAGACTGGCACGGCCACGGACGCTGTCCAGCAAAATATTGCTGGATCTCGATAACGCCCGACGCGGTCGGCGTGCAGTCTTCCTCATTGCCATTCCCGACATCGCAGCCGGGATCGCGTTCTGCGGAGGGACCGAGATGCGACCGACCGAGATCATGCGCGGCAGTCCGCCTGCGCCCGAGGCCCAGGTGACCCGCGCCAACTGGCGCAGCTTTCCAGCCATCCGCTGGGGCTTCACCCACACCCGCGAAGTACTGCCGACCGCCGAAATCCGCCGCTCGGCCCATCCGACGCCGATCGCGAGCGCGCCGCGCGAATTGGCAAAGCTCGGCTACATCACGCCCGACGGCAAGGCGACCACGATCGAGGCCACGCTGCGCGAAACCTTTGCCGACACGCTGCTGGTCATGCACCAGGGCACGCTGATCCACGAATGGTACGGCGACGGCATGAGCGTGACGACGCCGCATCTGATCTGCTCGATCAGCAAGGCGGTTGCCGGCACGCTCGGCGGCGTGCTGGCCGCGCGCGGCCTGGTCGATCCGGAGGCGAGGGTGGTGCGCTATGTGCCGGAGCTCGAGACCTCGGTCTACGGCACCTGCACGGTCCGCAACCTCCTCGACATGGCCGTCGCCATCCAATTCGAGGAAGATTACGAGGATCCGGCCGGCGACGTCGCGCGCTACCGGTTCTCCTCGGGCTGGGATGTGCCGCCGCCCGGCGTCGAGCCCGGCCATCAGCGCGCCTATCTCGCCACGCTCCGCGGCACCGGCAAGCCGCATGGCAAGGTGTTCCACTACGTGTCGACCAACACCGAGGTGCTCGGCTGGGTCTATGAGCGTGCCTGCGGCATGCCCTACCATCGCATCCTCTCCGAATATCTCTGGCAGCCCCTGGGCGCCGAGGAGGACGGCTCCCTCACGCTCGACAGCCACGGCATGGGCCGCCTTGCCGGCGGTATCTCCGTCACCGCACGCGACCTGCTGCGCTTCGGCGAGATGATGCGCAATCGCGGCGTGGTCGAGGGGCGGCAGGTCGTGCCGGGCTGGTGGATCGACGACATCCGCGAGAACGGCGATCCCAAGGCCTGGGCCGATGGCGACCTCGCCGAGTTCTTCCCGGGCGCGCGCTATCGCAGCAAATGGTTCACGGTCGATCCCGCACGCAATGCGCTCACCGCGATCGGCATCCACGGCCAGCTGCTTCATGTCGACCTGGATTCCGACACCGTCATCGTCAAACTCGCGACGCAGCCGAAGGCGATGGACGTTCCGATCGACCTCCGCTGGCTCGCCGCCTTCCGCGCCATCAATACGCATCTTGCTCCGCGCTGATCACTGGACATCACAATGCTCGATACCGTCAAAGCCAAGTCGCAGGCGCAGGCCGCTACGCCGCATCCGCTCGATCCGCTAACGGCAGACGAGATCGCTACCGCTTGCACGCTGGTGCGCGCCACTGCGGCCTCGCCCGAAAATTGCCGCTTCCCGACGGTGCGGCTGGAGGAGCCGACCAAGCAGGAGCTGGCCGCAGGCGGGACGCCGCGCCGCGCCTTCGCGCTAACCCTCGACGTGGCGACAGGCGAGGCGATCGAGCACATGGTCGATCTCGCCCGCAATGAGATCGTCGCGCGGAAGGTCATTCCGAACCGCGAGGCGCCCTATGGGCAGCCTTCGGTGATGCTCGAAGAGTTCTTCAAATGCGAGGCGGTGGTCAAGGCCGATCCCGGTTGGCGCGCGGCGATGGTTCGGCGTGGCCTCAGCGACAAGGATATCGAGCTGGTCCAGGTCGACCCGTTTTCCTCGGGCTTCTTCGATTTCGAGTATGAGCGCGGTGCGCGCATCGTCCGCGCCGTCAGCTTCTTTCGCGAGCATCTCCAGGACAATGGCTACGCCCATCCGATCGAGGGTGTCGTCGCCGTCGTCGACCTCATCGGCGGCAAGGTCATCGACCTCACCGACGCAGACCCGATCGTGCCGATCCCGCGCAAGAAGCGGAACTACGGCGCCCATGAAGTCACCAATCCGCGCACCGACATTAAGCCGCTGCATATCGAGCAGCCGGAGGGCGCGAGCTTCAAGGTCGATGGCTGGAAAGTCGACTGGCAGAAATGGAGCTTTCGCGTCGGCTTCACGCCGCGCGAGGGATTGGTGCTGCATCAACTCGCTTACCAGGACGGCGAGCGCAAGCGTTCTCTGATCCATCGCGCCAGCGTTACCGAGATGGTGGTGCCCTACGCCGATCCGACCGCGAACCACTTCTGGAAGTCGGCGTTCGATGCCGGCGAATACGGGCTCGGTATGCTCGCCAATGCGCTCGAGCTCGGCTGCGACTGCCTCGGCAACATCCATTATTTCGACGTGCCGGCCGCCGACAACAATGGAAAACCCTTCGTCATGCAGAACGCTATCTGCATGCATGAAGAAGACTACGGAATTGCCTGGAAACACTACGAATTCCGCAACGGCCTGTTCGAGGTGCGGCGCTCGCGGCGGCTCGTGATTTCGTTCTTCGCCACCGTCGGCAATTACGATTACGGCTTCTACTGGTACCTCTACCAGGACGGCACGATCCAGCTTGAGACAAAGCTCACCGGCATCATCCAGACCGCCGCCGTGCAGCCCGGCGAGAAGTACAAATGGGGCGGCATGGTCGACGACAATCTCGGCGGCCCGACCCACCAGCATTTCTTCAACGCGCGCCTGCACATGGCTCTCGACGACGGCGGCAACACCGTCAGCGAGCACGATTTCGTGCCGCGGCCCTGGGGCCACGACAATCCGCACGGCAACGCGTTCGACACCACGACGCGCATTCTCTCACGGGAGCGCGATGCTGCGGCCGTCGCCAATGGCGAGACGGGCCGGTTCTGGAAGATCAGCAATCCCAACGAGACCAATTCGGTCGGCAATGCGCCCGCCTACAAGCTCGTCGTCAATCCGAGCCCGCTGATGCTGGCGCAGGAGGGCAGCTACGTGCGTAGGCGCGGCGGCTTTGCGACCAAGCACGTCTGGGTGACGGCCTTCGATAAGGACGAGAAATACGCCAGCGGCGATTATCCCAACAACCATGCCGGCGGCGACGGCTTGCCGGGCTATGCCGCGCAGAATCGCAACATCGAGAACACAGATATCGTATTGTGGCACTCCTTCGGCCACACCCATATCTGCAAGCCTGAGGATTTTCCGATCATGCCGGTCGAATATGCCGGCTTTATGCTGAAGCCGACCGGCTTCTTCGCGGCCAATGCCGCCGGCGACATCCCGCCGGAGCGCAACAACCGCAGCGTGCTCGCGGGCCAACAGACGGACGCCGGCAGCGGGTCTTGCTGCCACAAGGGCTAGGAAGCCGGCGGATAGTAGAGAAACTCGATCATCAGGCAGCCGTCGCGGGTGAAGAACGGTCCATGCTCGACATGGGCCGGCCTCACGGCGTAGGTGCCGGCCTCCAGCACTCGTGTTTCCTGTGACGCGGTGCCGATCGAGAGCGTGCCCGAAACCAGAAAGACCTCCTCGCACCAATCGTGCGAGACCGGATGGTCCACAGAGGCGCCGGCGGCCCAGCGCGACAGCCGTGTCACCGCGCCCGTTCGGCTGGGGTGATCGAAGCGGCCGGACAGGATTTTCTCCGCGACCCCGACATAGCCGGGGACCGAGCGCCATCCCTCATCGGTCAGCGCGTTGAAAAACTCCCGGTGGTCCTTCATGAACCGACCGAAGCCGGGCTCCGCCATGCAATCATCTCCGGCGTCGACACTGACACGGGTGCGAGCTTACAGAAGGCGAAAGGCGTTTCCCACATGGACCAGCAGAGCAGGGCAGTCCCGCAGGCGCAGTGCGTTCACTCCGCCATCAGCTCGACGTCGCTGGACGCCGGGCCTGCGACGAGACTGTCGAGATCGACCAGCAGCAGATCGGCCATGTGGGTGAGCTGATGGAGCGGGATGCTGATCTCACCGCTTTCGGCGCGTGAGACGAACTCGGGCGAGACGCCGACGAGGTTGGCGATCTGGGCCTCGGTATAGCCACGCGCCTCGCGCGCACCTTTGACCTGGGCGCCAATGTGCTGCCTGTGCAGGGCCTGCTCTTCCTCGGTCATCATGAGGGCCTGCTCGTCGGCGCTGGCGACACCATCGGCGAACGCAACGCCGAGCAGCCGGCGCTTCTGCCAGGCCACGCGGCAGGTCTTTCGCAGGCCGTCGGCAAAGACCAGCGTGGCCTCTTTCGGAAACGACAGCGACCAGTCGAGTTTTAGCCTCGCGCCCGTGCCGGACACGTCTGCGATGGTGCAGGGGATGCTCACGGTGCCCCTGGCGCCGTCGAATTCGATGATCCCGGTCCTTGCCGTGGATTGCCTGCTCGCCGCGCGCAATTCGCTCATGGACGTCGCCCCCGGATGTCCAGCACTTGCTGAAAATCTACAGCCGATTTTACCTCTCGGGTTCCCTGCGCTCAATCGAACCCGCTAGCCATGGTGAAGGATTCGTTCTCGGCGGAGCGGGGCGCACCCGGGGGATGAACCTTCCGGCCCGGCAACGCCACCAAGACTGGAGATCGCCTCCAGTTTTCCGGACATCGCAATGAGATCGCTCGCCTTGCTCTGCCTGCTCGCCTTCGCCACACCCGCACACGCGGCGTCTCCCGAGCAGCACTATCTGGACCTGCGCGACCGCTACATCGCAAAGTTCTCCAAAGCCAAGGAGAGCGACGAGACCTTCAAGCAGCACGATGCTGCGCTCAACGAGTTGACCGGCGTGCTGCGCGGCCTGGTGGGGCCGGTCACGATCAAGGGGCTGCCGGCCGACGGCAAGTCGAACGCCGACACGCTGTTCAAGGGCGACAGCGGCTTCGGCCATCTCGACGGGCTCGGCTTCGCCTCCGAGGGCGACAAGATGCAGGCCGTGGTGACCACGACCGCGCTGCTCAAGCACTGGCTGCGCGAGCACCGCGAGGACGGCATGCCGCAGGAGATCAGTGCGGCCTTCAAATCGGATCGTTTCTACTATCAAGCGATCCAGGACTCAGCCTTCGCCAAATATGCGGAGCTGCCGATCACAAAACCCGCATCCGCGAGCGTCGCGGTGGCCGTGCTCGGCGTCCGCGGCAATGGCGATTTGAAAGGCCCGCCGCACGAGATCGACGTGGTCGCGATCCAGGGCGAGAAGGTGTTCTTCCTCGCTGCAAGCGACGCCATCAAGACGGCCGAGATCCCGGTCTGTGAGAAGGTCTGGAAGCAGATGATGGCCAGGAAGCTCCCGGAGGACTCCATGGCGAAGGAAGACCAGGCGATGGATGCCTACACAAAATGCTTCGCCAAGGAGGCGCCCAGCCAGAGCTGGTTTGCGGCGGCCGTCAAGAAGGCGCAGAGCCAGCTGGACTTGCTGCCGCCGCGCTAGCCGATCAGGAAACGGTGTTCCGGCAGGCCCTGCGCGACGCCGTGAATGGCCAGGAGATGACCGGCCTGAGGCTCGACGCTGAGCTGCTGCTGATCCAGGAATTTCCGGGCCGTCGTCACGTACAGCGTTTTGAGATCGCGGCCTCCGAAGCACAGGCACGTCGGATTCGTCACAGGGACCGGAATGACCGTGTCGATCGTCCCGTCCGGCCGATAGCGTGCCACCCGGCCGCCCGAGAAGAACGCCGTCCATAGCCCGCCGACCACATCGACGCAGGCGCCGTCAGGTCGCTCCTGCGAGACGCTGTAATCCGCAAACAGGCGTCTGTTGCGGATCACGCCGTCATCGAGATCGAAGTCGAACGCCCATGTGCAGTATCGCCGCGTGTCCGTGAAATAGAGCGTGCGATTGTCAGGCGAGAACGAGATCCCGTTGGTCACGATGACGTCGTCGAAGATGCGCGCCACCTGACCGTCTCCGGTCACGCGATAGAGCGCGCCGTTCGGACGATGCAACTGGTTGTCCATGGTGCCGATCCACAGCCGGCCACGGGCATCGACGCGGCCGTCGTTGAGACGGTTGTCGAGGCCGTGTTCGAAGTCGATGACGGTCTGGCGATGGCGGAGGGTCAAATCCTGCGCCAGCAGATGCGAACCGTCTGCCGTCAGGGCCTGGCTGCCGAGGAATTGGCAATCATAGGAGGTGACGTGATGGACGCCCGTGGCCGGGTCGAAGGATTGATGCAGCCTGCCGTCGATATCGACCCACCACAGCTTGCGGGAGCGGTCGCACCACAACGGGGTCTCGCCAAGAATATCCGCGCTGGCGACGGCGGTTTCGACCCTGTGCGCGGGTAGCGTGTTCACGGTCATGCCGGAATCCTGTTCCAGCCGCGCGCGCCATCAGGCGAGGGCGGTCAGGCGTCCTTCCAGGAGGACAGCGCATGCGCGACGCAGCCATTAATGTGCTCGCTCAGCACGGCCCGGGCGCTCTTGATGTCCCGCTTCAAGGCGCATTCCAGCAGTGCCTTGTGCTGGTTGATCGTCTCCCTGCCGCGATAGCGCAGCGCGTAGCGGAAGTATTTGTCGAACACGACCGCGTGGGTATGCATCAACTCGCGCGACCCGCAGCTCGAAATCAGCGCCTGGTGGAATTCGCCGTCGTAGCGCTTGCGCAGTTCGGGATCGTCGCCCTCGGCGAGAACGGTGCGCTCGGTCGCCGCCAGCTTGTGATGCGCCGAGACCACGCGGCCTTCCCACTCGACATCGCCGGCGCGGAACGACTCGGCCATGGCATGATGCTCCAGCAGGATGCGCAGATCGGCGAGCTCGCGCAGGTTCTGGATCGAGATCGGCGCCACCTCGAAGCCGCGCTGGCCTTCGGCCACCACGAAACCCTCCGACGTCAGGCGATTGAGGATCTCACGCAGCGTCGAGATGCTGACGCCGTAATCTTCCTTCATGGCATCGAGCTTGAGACGCCCGGAGGGCGTCAACACGCCGAAAATGATGTCGGACCGGATGCGCTGATAGCCGCTGTCGCCCGCCGACAAAGGCCGTTCCTCGAGTACCGTCATGCCGTCTGATCCCGCTTGTCCGCATCGCCCGCCACTTGTCGGACGGCCGAACCATCAATGTTGCCAGCACTATAGCAGAATCAAAACATCAAAGGTTTACACAAATCTCATATGAAATTGAAAATCTCGTTTGACATGGAAATATATGTATGATGTTTGGATAACCTGAGGGTACGGAAAATAAGCGCTTAAGCCGCCGTTCGTGCCCGTGGGAACAGGGAGGAAACGATGAGCTTGTTGGTACGGGCGCTGTCTGCGACGGCGATCTGCGTGGCGCTGACGGTCGGCGCATCCGCCGCGGACGACATCCAGGAGCGGACGATCAGGTGGGGCCACCTGAACAACACCGATCACCCCGTCAGCTTTGGCGTGCAGAAATTCGCCGAGATCCTGCTGGCCAAGAGCGGGGGCAAGATGAAAGTCCGCGAGTTCGCGGCTTCCCAGCTCGGCAATGAGTTGCAGCAGCAATCCGCGCTGCGCGGCGGCACCCAGGAGATGCTGTCGGCCTCGACGACATCGCTCGCAACAGTCGTTCCGGAATTTGGTCTTATCGATTTCCCGTTCCTGTTCAACACGACCGAGCAGGCCGACGCGCTCGCGACCGGCAAATTCGGCACGGCGATGCTCGATACCTTGCCGTCGAAGGGCCTGATCGGTCTCGGCTATTGGGGCCTCGGCTTCCGCAACGTCACCAACAGCACCCGTCCGATCACCAAGCTCGAGGATTTCAGCGGCCTCAAGCTTCGCGTGATTCCGAACCCGGTCTATCTCGAAAGCTTCAGTGCCTTTAAGGCCAATCCGGTCCCGATGGCTTTCGGCGAGCTGTATTCGGCGCTGGAGACCCGCACCGTCGATGGCGAGGAGAATCCCTACACGGTCATCCTCTCCAACAAATTCTACGAAGTGCAGAAATACGTTTCCGCCACCAACCACACCTTCACGCTGAACATCATCCTGGTGAGCAAGATCTTCTGGGACAAGCTGTCGCCGACCGAGCAGCGCCTGATGCGCGAGGCTTATGACGAGAGCCGCGGCTACCAGAAGGAGCAGACGCGCCTTCAGACCGACAAGGCGCTGGCGGAATTGCAGGCCAAGGGCATGCAGTACAACGCGATCGCGCCGGAGGAGACCGAGCGCATGCGGAAGGCGGTGCAACCGGTCGCGGACAAGATTTCAGCCAATCTTCGTCCCGAGACGGTGAAGCTCTTCAACGACGAAGTCGAGCGCATCCGCAAGGACGTGAAGTAGTCGACTTCTCCGTCACGCAGGCGGCGGAGCCGGCCATGGCCGGCTCACACCCCTCATTGCCCGGACGTCACGCATGGCGCGCGCTCTCGACCTCTATTGCAGCTTCCTGAAGGCCGTCATTGCCGCGTGTCTCGCGGTCATGGTGGTGCTGGTGTTCGGCAATGTCGTTCTGCGCTACGGCTTCAATTCCGGCATCACGATTTCCGAGGAGCTGTCGCGTTGGCTCCTGGTCTGGCTGACCTTCCTCGGCGCCATCGTCGCGCTGCGCGAGCACGCCCATCTCGGCGTCGATAGTCTGGTCCGGATGTTGCCAGCCACCGGCAAGCGCATCTGCTTCATCATCAATTATTGCCTGATGCTGTTTGCCGATTGGCTGCTGCTCTCCGGCAGCTGGCGTCAGACCATCATCAACATCGACGATCGGGCGCCGGCGACCGGTCTGTCGCTCGGTATCTTTTACGCCGTCGGCGTGGTCTTCGGCGTGTCCGCCGCGGTGATCCTTCTCTACGACCTGTTCCGTGTGCTCACCGGACAGGCCAGCGAAGCCGACATGGTGGCCATTAAGGAATCGGAAGAGCACTGATGTTGCCGCACCGAATCCTGCCGTCTGGCACTCGCATCCTGCAAACCACCAGGACCATGCCATGACGATTGCCGTCTTCACCTTCTCGCTGCTTGGCGCCATGGCGCTCGGCATGCCGATCGCCTTCGCGCTGATTGTCTGCGGCGTGGCCCTGATGAGCACGATCGACATGTTCGACGCCCAGATCGTGGCGCAGAACGTCATCAACGGCGCGGACAGCTTTCCGTTGATGGCTATTCCCTTCTTCATGCTCGCGGGCGAGGTCATGAACAAGGGCGGCCTGGCCAAGCGCATCGTCAATGTCGCGCTCGTTGCAGTCGGGCATTTTCGCGGCGGGCTCGGCTACGTCACGATCCTGGCGTCCTGCATTCTCGCCTCGCTGTCGGGCTCGGCCGCGGCCGACGCCGCGGCGCTTGCGGCCCTTCTGGTGCCGATGATGGTGGCGGCGGGGCACAAGAAATCCTATGCGGCCGGTCTTGTGGCGGCCGGCGGCATCATTGCCCCCGTCATTCCGCCCAGCATCGGCTTCGTCATTTTCGGCGTCGCAGCCGGCGTCTCGATCTCTAAACTGTTTCTGGCGGGCATCGTGCCGGGGTTGCTGCTGGGGGCAGGGCTTTGCCTCGCCTGGGCGTGGGTGGTGCGGCAGGAGAACCTGACGCCGCCGCCGCGGGCCTCCTTGTCCGAAATGATAAAGGCCGTCGTCGACGGGTTCTGGGCGTTGATGCTGCCCGTGATCATCGTGGTCGGTCTGCGTTTCGGTATCTTCACGCCGACGGAAGCCGCGGTCGTCGTCGCCGTCTACGCGCTGTTCGTGGCGACCTGCATTTATCGTGAATTGAAGCTGTCGCAGCTCTATGAGGTGTTCGTTTCCTCCGCGGTGACGACGAGCATCGTGATGTTCCTGGTCGCGGCCGCGCTGGTGTCGTCCTGGCTCATCACCGTATCGGAGATTTCCTCACAGGTCGTCGATCTCTTGAAGCCATTCATGGGCAACAACACATTGCTGATGCTCGCGATCATGGCCGTGGTGGTGATCGTCGGAACGGCGCTCGACATGACGCCGACGATCCTGATCCTGACGCCGATCCTGATGCCGATCATCAAGGCGGCGCATATCGATCCCGTCTATTTCGGCGTGCTCTTCATCATCAATAACGCCATTGGCCTCATCACGCCGCCGGTCGGGGTGGTGCTGAATGTCGTCTGCGGTGTTTCCAGGATCAGCATGGAGGACATCATCAAGGGCGTCTGGCCCTTCATGATCGCGCAGCTGATTGTCCTGTTTGCGATGGTGCTCTTCCCGGGACTGGTGACGATCCCGGCCAAGTGGTTCGGCGGCTAGTCGCACCGCAAACAACATAACGGAGCAGGGCAATGGCCGCGAAAATCATGATCCTCAATGGGCCCAATCTCAATTTCCTCGGCATAAGGGAGCCGCATATCTACGGCCGGACGACGCTGCCGGAGATCGAGGCGAGCTGCCAGGCGCTGGCCGACCAGCTTGGCGTCGCGATCTCGTTCCACCAGTCCAACATGGAGGGCGAGCTCGTCAGCTTGATTCAGTCCGCCCATGGCAAGGCGGACGCGATCATCATCAACCCGGCCGCCTATTCCTTCACCTCGATCGCGCTGATCGATGCGCTGAAGATTTTTGAAGGCGTGAAGATCGAGCTGCATATCTCCAACATCCATGCGCGCGACGAGCTTCACCGCCACTCGATCACGTCGAGCGCTTGCACGGCGGTCATTTGCGGCCTGGGCCCCTACGGCTATATCGCCGCGATGCTGGCGGCCGTCCAGAAACTCGGACAATTGCCTGCAACGATCCCGCCGGCTCTGCACGGGCTCGCCGCCGCAGGTCAGGCGTAAGCCATGGAGGGCGTGATGCGCGGATCGGGATTTCTCGCCATCTGGAGCGACGTCGCGGCGCAGGACCTGACCGATTACCGGCACTGGCTGACGCGCGAGCACACCACCGAGCGCGTCACGACCCGGGGTTTTCTGGCATCGCGCGTCTTCCGCGCCACGCGGGACGATATCAACCGCATTTTCATCCTGTACGAGCTGGAGGCACCCGAGATCCTCGATGGCGAAGCCTATCTGGCACGCCTCAACGCGCCAACGCCGTGGTCGCAGCGCATCATGCCAAAGCTCGGCAATTTCATGCGGGGCGGTGGCACCATGGTCGCGCGGGCAGGGCGCGGCGAGGGGGCCACGATCCTGGCGCTAAGGATAGAGAAGCTGCCTGGAGACCCTCAAAAACTGGCTGAGGCGCTCGTTGCGTGCGACGGGATCGCCGCCGTGCAGATCGGTGCGACCGACGAGGCACGTACATCGGTCCCGACCACCGAAAAGGGCATGCGCAAGAACGAGGGGTTCTTCTCAGGCCTTCTGCTGATCGAAGCCCTGGATCTGGCCTCGCTGCAAGCCGCCTTGGAGCAGGTCCGCATGATTGCGCCTGACGTCCTCGGCCGGGCGAGCGAGCCGGAGGTCTATCAAAGCATGTTTGGGCTCGACGCCCGCATCGCGGATTTCGGCTGATCGTGACGCTGCCGCTGCGCTAAAGCGCGCGCCCGCCCAGATTCCACCCGCGGCCACCCTCGCCAAAAATCTCGTGGCCGCCAGGCGTCACGACGACCGTGTCCTCAAGCTTGATGAAGCCGCGCCTGGGATGCTTCATCGTGGTCTCGATCGACACCACCATGCCGGGCTCGAGCGGCAGCCTTGCGTCCACATCGTCATAGGGCACCGGACCCGTGGCGGTCAGGCGAGGGGCCTCGTGGCTGACGAGGCCCATGCCGTGAGCCAGGAAATCGGTGCAGCCGCGCTGGCTGATCAGGGCCAGCTGCCGCTCGGCTGCGACGTAGATGTCGCCGCCCAGGGCGCCCGGCCGGACCGCGGCGAAGGCGGCGCGCTGCACCGCCTCGATCTCGGCGAGATAATCCTTCAGCTCAGTGTCGGGATCGCCGAGCACGGCCATGCGCGCGAGATCGCCGATATAGCCGTGATAATTGCCGCCGGAGTCGAGCGACAGCACGTCGCCTTGCTCCCAGCGCTGCGACGACGGCGCCCGGTTGTGGCTGCTGCCGCAGGCGAGCAGGCAGTATTCGAACGTCAGCCCGCGATTGGCTTCGGCAACGCGCAACGCATCCGACAATTGCTGCTTGGTCGTCCCCGGGCCGTGCTTGCCGATCACCTCCAGCATCGATGCGATGACGAGCTCCGAGGCTGTCTTGAGCTGCCCCAGTTCATCCGCCGACTTCACCGCGCGCAGCCGCTCAAGCACCAGCAGCGCGTCCTTGAGGTCGGCGCCGGGCAGGGCGTCGGCCAGTGCCTTCCCTGCGTCCATCGGCAGGAACGCCATCTCGACCCCGACACGTTTCAACGGCACGCCGGCATCCCGGATCAGCGCCACGGCGCGCGTGATCGCGTCGACCGAGCCGTTGGACTCGGTGCGGACCTGCGGCACCCAGGGCGGCGCGACGGCGCGCTGATGGGTCTCCAGCCGGTGGCCGATATAGACGGCCTTGTCAGGCGCGCCCTTGGGATAGACCAGCACCGGCAGGTAGCGGCTGACGCCCATGGCGTCCATGTAGTCGAAGAAGATCGCGCGCTCGGCGCCAAGCAGGTACTGCACATTGTGCTTGGAGGTCGCGATCAACACGTCGAGGCCGGCTGCTTCCATCAGGCGATCGAGCTTGGCGGTGTCGAATGGAATGGCGCGAGACTCGGCTCCGCGCGCGACGTGTTCCTGCATGACTAATCTCCCAATGGCGGCGCGGCTCGAGCGGCTGCGTCCGTTTGTCTGGCGCTTCCTGGAGACGGATTGTGGGCCGGGAGCAGGGTTCTGAGTAGCCGTGGATATGTCCGGCCTGATCTGCACACCCATATCCGTAATTCGCATAAGGTATATTATGGAATATTTTTATATCTAATTGGATCAATAATTTAGGCGAAATTCCTACCACCACGCCTTCGCTGCCAGCTGATTTTCGGTCCGGCCATCGACCGTCGTCTCAGCCCTTGACGGCTACTGTGCATGGGGTTGTTTTCGCCTTTTTGAATCCGGCCCATCTGCCGAAAGCCGATATTGCCGCGACCTTGTCCGGCTGCAATAAGCGAGCTTCGCGAGATCGCAGATGACTGCTGACCGGACGTCCGTATAGGTTTGCATCTCACAAACAAGAACAAACTTCCGAGGAAGCAGACCCATGGTCTTTTCAACGCGTTTTTCCCGCCGCACGCTTCTCAAGGCCTCCGCCGCGACCGCCTTCTTTGGCGGCGTCAGCGCGCCTTATGTGGCCCGTGCCCAGGCCGCCGAGTTCTCCTACAAGTTCGCCAACAACCTGCCGGAGTCGCATCCGTTCGTGGCGCGCGCCCGTGAGATGGCAGCCGCCATCAAGACCGAGACCAACGGCCGGTTCGACCTGCAGGTGTTCCCGAACAGCCAGCTCGGCTCCGACACCGACATGCTGAGCCAGGTGCGCTCCGGCGGCGTCGAGTTCTTCACGCTGTCCGGCCTGATCCTGGCAACCCTGGTGCCGGCGGCTTCGATCAACGGCATCGGCTTCGCGTTCCCGGATTACCCCACGGTCTGGAAGGCCATGGACGGCGATCTCGGCGCTTATGTGCGCGGCGAGATCAACAAGGCCGGCCTCGAGGTCATGGACAAGATCTGGGACAACGGCTTCCGCCAGACCACGTCGTCGACCAAGCCGATCAACGGCCCGGACGACTTCAAGGGGTTCAAGATCCGCGTGCCGGTGTCGCCGCTGTGGACCTCGATGTTCAAGGCGTTCGATGCATCGCCCGCCTCGATCAATTTCGCCGAGGTCTATTCGGCGCTGCAGACCAAGATCGTCGAGGGCCAGGAGAACCCCTTAGCGCTGATCTCGACGGCGAAACTCTACGAGGTCCAGAAGTACTGCTCGATGACGAACCACATGTGGGACGGCTTCTGGTTCCTGATGAACCGTCGCGCCTGGGCGGCGCTGCCGGACGACATCAAGACCATCGTCGCCAAGAACGTCAACGCCGCTGCCGTGAAGGAGCGCGAGGACACCGAGAAGCTCAATATCAGCGTCAGGCAGGAGCTGGCGGGCAAAGGCCTCACGTTCAACCAGCCCGAGGTCGGGCCGTTCCGCGACAAGCTGCGCGCGGCCGGCTTCTACAATGAGTGGAAGGGCAAGTACGGCGACAAGGCCTGGGAGCTGCTCGAAAAGTCCGTCGGCAAGCTGTCGTAACGCGTAAGCAATAGGGGCCTGCCATGGCTCATGTCGACATGACGCCAGCCGTGGCCGGCGAGGTGGCAACACCCCCTCGCCGCCGGCCTGTGCTCGGCTCCATCGAGCATGCATTGAAATGGCTGGTCGAGATTCCGGCGGCGATCCTGGTCGTCGCCGAAATCGTGATCCTGTTTGCCGGCGTGATCTCGCGCTACGTGCTGCATGCGCCGCTGGTGTGGTCGGACGAGCTGGCCTCGATGCTGTTCCTTTGGCTGGCGATGTTGGGCTCCGCGGTCGCGTTCCGCCGCGGCGAGCACATGCGGATGACGGCGCTGGTCGCCAGCGCCGGCCCAAGGCTGTGGGCCTATCTCGACGTGGTCGCGACCTGCGCGTCGCTGGCCTTCCTGCTGCTGATCGTGCATCCGGCCTATGAATACGCCTACGAAGAGAGTTTCATCACCACGCCGGCGCTCCAGATTTCAAATACCTGGCGCGCAGCGGCGCTGCCGGTCGGCATCTGCCTGATGGTGCTGTTCGCACTGCTGCGGCTGCTCCGCGTCGGCGATCTCAAGACGCTGCTTGCGGCTGCCGCCACGGTCGTCGTTCTGATCGCGCTATTCTGGTTCGCGCAGCCGCTGCTCAGGCCGCTCGGCAATCTCAATCTGATCATCTTCTTCGTCGGCGTGGTCGGCTTCTGCGTGTTTGCGGGCGTGCCGATCGCATTTGCGTTTGGGCTGGCGATCTTCGGCTATCTGGCGCTGACCACGCGGACGCCGCTGATGGTGCTGGTCGGGCGGATGGACGAGGGCATGAGCCACCTCATTCTGCTCTCGGTGCCGCTGTTCGTGTTTCTGGGGCTCCTGATCGAGATGACCGGCATGGCGCGGGCCATGGTGGCGTTTCTGTCGAGCCTGCTCGGCCATGTCCGTGGCGGGCTGCATTACGTGCTGGTCGGCGCCATGTACCTGGTTTCCGGCATCTCCGGCGCCAAGGCGGCCGACATGGCGGCCGTTGCGCCCGTGCTGTTCCCGGAAATGAAGCAGCGCGGCGCCAAGCCAGGCGATCTCGTCGCCCTGCTCGCGGCCACCGGCGCCCAGACCGAAACCATTCCGCCGAGCCTTGTGCTGATCACCATCGGCTCGGTCACGGGCGTGTCGATCTCGGCGCTGTTCACCGGCGGCCTGCTGCCGGGCGTCGTGCTGGCGCTGACGCTGTCGGGGCTGGTGTGGTGGCGCTATCGCGGCGAGGATTTGAGCCACGTCACACGTGCAACGTCGGGCGAGATCGCCCGCGCATTCGTGGTGTCCATCCCTGCCCTGGCCCTGCCCTTTGTCATTCGCTACGCCGTGGTCGAAGGCATCGCGACCGCCACCGAAGTCTCTACGATCGGTATCGTCTATGCGCTGGTGATCGGGCTCCTGATCTACCGCCAATTCAACTGGCGGCGGCTGTTGCCGATGCTGATCGAGACCGCCTGCCTGTCCGGCGCCATCCTGCTGATCATCGGGACCGCGACCGGCATGGCCTGGGGCCTGACCCAGTCCGGCTTCTCGCGCGCGCTGGCGGCATCCATGACCGGCCTGCCCGGCGGCTCGGCCACCTTCATCGCCGTCTCGATCCTGGCCTTCGTGGTGCTCGGCAGCGTGCTGGAGGGCATTCCTGCGATCGTGTTGTTCGGACCGTTGATGTTTCCGATCGCGCGGCTCGTCGGCGTGCACGAGGTGCATTACGCCATGATCATCATTCTGGCGATGGGTATCGGGTTATTCGCCCCGCCGTTCGGCGTGGGCTATTATGCCGCCTGCGCCATCGGAAAGGTCGATCCAGCCGAGGGCATCAGGCCGATCTGGGGTTATCTGCTGGCGCTGCTGGTGGGATTGATCATCGTCGCGGTCTTCCCCTGGATCTCGATCGGATTCCTGTAAACCGCGCGGCGTCAAGGAGGGTGTCGATGAGTGATCGGCAGAACCAGTACAATATCGGCCTCGACAAGACCCCCGCCAATTACGTACCGCTGTCGCCGCTGAGCTTCCTCGCGCGCAGCGCCGCGGTGTATCCGGATCACGTCAGCACAGTCTATGAGGGCCGCAACTTCACGTGGGCGCAGACGCATGAGCGCTGCAAGCGCTTTGCCTCCTGGCTCTCCGGCAAGGGTATCGGCGTCGGCGATACCGTCGCTGCGATGCTGCCGAACATTCCAGCGATGAACGAGGCGCATTTCGCGGTGCCCATGACGGGTGGCGTGCTCAACGCGCTCAACATCCGCCTCGATGCATCCTCGATCGCGTTCCAGCTCGACCATGGCGGCGCAAAAATCATTCTGGTCGATCCCGAATTTTCCGGCGTGATCACCGATGCACTGGCGCAGATGAGCGGGCCAAAGCCGTTCGTGATCGACGTCGACGATACCGCCTTCAAAGGCGGCAAGCGCATCGGCGAGATCGAATATGAGGCCGCCGTCGCGCAAGGCGATCCGAGTTTTGCGGCGATCCCGCCGAAGGACGAGTGGGACGCGATCGCGCTGAGCTACACGTCGGGCACGACGGGCAATCCCAAGGGCGTCGTCACCCATCATCGCGGCGCCTATCTCAACGCCGTCAGCAACATCCTCGCAGGCCAACTCGGCCAGCATCCGGTCTATCTCTGGACGCTGCCGATGTTCCATTGCAACGGCTGGTGCTTTCCCTGGACCCTTGCGGCGGCCGCCGGCATCAATGTCTGCCTGCGCAAGGTCGAGCCGACCAAAATCTTCGAGCTGATCAGGCAGCACGGCGTCACCCACATGTGCGGCGCGCCGATCGTCTACAACACGCTGATCAATGCGCCCGATGCGCCCGAAGGCAACGCGGCCCGCCCTGTCGTCGGCCTGATCGCGGGCGCCGCGCCGCCGGTCGCTGTGCTGGAAGGCGCGGAAAACATCGGAATCAAGCTGACGCACGTCTATGGCCTGACCGAAGTCTACGGCCCCGCCTCCGTCTGCGCCGAGCAGCCCGGCTGGGACGAGCTTCCCGCGCCCGAGCGGGCGCGGATGAAGCGGCGGCAGGGCGTGCCCTACCCGCTGGAGGAAGGCGTCACCGTCATCAATCCGCAGACCATGCAGGAGGTGCCGCGTGATAGTGAGACCATCGGCGAGGTCATGTTCCGCGGCAACATCGTCATGAAGGGCTACCTCAAGAACGAGAAGGCGACGAAGGAAGCCTTCGAGGGCGGCTGGTTTCACACCGGCGACCTCGGCGTGCTCGACGAGCACGGTTATGTCACCATCAAGGATCGCTCCAAGGACATCATCATCTCCGGCGGCGAGAACATTTCGTCCGTGGAGGTCGAGGACGTCCTCTACAAGCACCCGGCCGTTCTGTTCGCCGCTGTGGTGGCAAAACCCGATCCGAAATGGGGCGAAGTGCCGTGCGCCTTCGTCGAGCTGAAGGACGGCGCGAGCGCAAGCGAGGCCGAGATCATCGCTTTCTGCCGCGCGCATATGAGCGGCTTCAAGACGCCGAAGGCGGTCGTGTTCGGACCGATTCCGAAGACGTCGACAGGAAAGATCCAGAAATTCCTGCTGCGCAACGAGATCGGCTCGGCCAAGGCGATTACCGCCTGAGTACGTTCCTGTTTGAGACACACGTAGAAACACGGGTCGTAACGATCGCGCGTCGTCCCGAAATGATAGCGAATGCTTGACGACATCGGACATCACAAGAAAAGATTGGAAAACATTAGAGACGCATTTACGTTTCGATCCCGTCGGATTCGCTGTTGTCACCTGATTCGCCGCGCAGGCTGCGCGGCCGGCGACCGGCGCGGTTGGGGCGCTTCATGCGGCTGGTGTCATGAGCACAGACGTGCGTGCGCGTCTGGCGCTGCTGCTATTGACGGCCGGATTGCTGCTGCCGCGCGCGGTGGACGCGCAAGTCATGCGTGAGTACGGCGCTTTCGCAGGCTCCGAGAATTTCGGCTATCCCGGTCCGAACGCGCCGGGCGGCGGCTTCGGCAATTTCGGCGGCGGCAATAATCTTGGAGGCAATAATTTTGGAGGCATGGGTGGACCGATGTTCGGTCCTCCGCCGCAGGCCCCGGGTTTTGGCGGCGCGCCCTACGGCAATGGAAACGGTGGCGGCGCGGGGATGCAGCCGAACTATGGCTGGAACGCCGAGCCTCCAGGTCTCGCCGGCGCAGGCAGGTTCGGCGTGCGGCAGGCGTTTGGCGGCGGCTCCGCTGCTTCGTCGCAGACCGAGCCGGCGCAAGCCACGTTCCTGGCGATGACGCAATTCGCGCAGACCCTGCTGGATCCAGCCGTCGACGGGCGCGGCATCGGGCGGCCCGAGTTCGACTCGGAGCTCTCGGCCTATGCCGATCTCGGCAACGACCGCACGCATGGCGGCATCGGGCGCGAAGCCTATGAGACGATCTACGGCAAGCCGTCGCTCGCGGCTCCGCACTGGAGCATCTGGGCCGCAGGCTTCGGCGGCTCGCAGACTGCGACCGATGGCAACGGCTCGTCGGCCCGCAGCTTCGCCACCGCTGTCGGCGCCGATTATTCGCTCTCACCGCAGACGCGGATGGGCTTTGCGCTTGCCGGCGGCAGCACCGGCTTTGCCAATAATTTTTCCAGCGGCCGCTCCGACCTGTTCCAGGCTGGCACTTTCGTCAGGCACGCCATCGGCGCAGCCTATGTCGCGACCGCGATGGCCTATGGCTGGCAGGCCATCACCAGCGATCATCAGGTCACGCCGGCCGGCAGCGACCAGCTCTCCCCGGCCGTCAACGCCAACGCCTATTCCGGCCGTATCGAAAGCGGCTACCGGATTGCGACGCCATGGCTCGGCATCACGCCTTACGCCGCCGGTCAGGTCACCGTGTTCCGGCTCGCTACGAGTGCGGGCCAGCCGGCTTACGCAGCCGATCCGTCCGCGGCGCCCTCCAGCAGCAGCAACAGTTTCACCGACGGCCGTAGCGAGCTCGGCCTGCGCACCAGCACGTCCTTCGTGCTGGCTGGCGGTCTGTTCGACCTGCGAGGACGTCTGGCCTGGGCCCATGATTTCAGCGCGACACAGTCGATGCCTGCGGTATTTCAGGCGATCTCCGGCCAAGGATCGGGCCAAGGATCTGGCCAGGGCTTTGTGATCGGAACCACGGCGCTTGCGCCGAACTCGGCACTGACTGGCGTAGCCCTCGAGCTGCGCGGCATGAACGGCTGGTCGGCGAGCGCGAACTTCGACAGCGAGGTTTCGAGCCTTGTGCGCTCCTATACCGCCAAGGCCATCCTGCACTACACTTGGTGATCACGCCATTTCGTCAGGAAGCGAGTGCGCAGAAGACTTCCGCCCGCTCGCACGCGGCGGACGAAAGTCCTCCCCGTCCTCACATCTTCTTGTAGGCGTCGATCAATGCCTGGCCTTCAGCGCCTGTTTTCTTGAGCCAGTCGGCCGTGAGCTGCTCGCCGATCTTCTGGAAGCCTGCCTTCAACGCCGGGCTGGGCGGCTCAACGGTCATGCCCTTCGCCTTGAGCTGATCGATGTACCAATTGGCCTTCTCTTCCCAGGCCTTCCAGCCGCGTGTTTCTGCAGTCGCGGCGGCCTTGAGGATGGCGTCCTGCGTGGGCTTGTCGAGCGCCTCGAACGCAGCCTTGTTGACGAAGGTGTAGTCCTTCGGAATCCAGGCTTGAACGTCATAGAAATATTTCAGGGACTCCCAGGCTTTGGAATCGTAACCCGTGCCGCCCGACGACATGAAGGAATTCACCACACCCGTCGCAAGAGCTTGCGGCAGTTCGGCCGCCTGGATCGTGACGGACTGGGCGCCGACCAGCTCGCCGATGCGCGCCGTTCCGACGTTGTAGGCGCGCCATTTCAGCCCCTTCATATCCTCGATCGTGGCAAGCGGCTTGTTGACATAGACGCCCTGCGGCGCCCAGGGCACGGCGAACAGCAGCTTGAGGCCCTGCGCATCGAGTTTCTTCGCGATTGCCGGCTTCGACGCCTGATACAGCTTCATCGAATCCGCGAAGCTGGTCGCGAGAAACGGAACGACGTCGATCCCGAAAACAGGATCCTCGTTCTCATGGATCGACAGCAGCAGTTCACCCATTTGCGCCTGCCCGGTCACGACGGCGCGCTTGATGTCGGGCGCCTTGAACAGCGAAGCGTTCGGATGAACGGTGATCAGGAGCTTTCCCGACGTGGCTGCTTCGACGTCCTTTGCAAAGGCAACCAGATTCTCCGAGTGCGGATTATCCGACGGATATGCTGCCGGCAGATTCCATTTCGTCTGGGCAAAGGCGGGCCCTGCGGCCAACACGGCGCCTGCAATCAGGCCGGCGCGGAGTAAATGAAACGTCATCGTACTTCTCCTCACGGTCAATTTCGAAAGCAAGGTGCGATCAATCAGGAAAGGCAAGCTTGGGCAGGAACAGCACAATCTGCGGATATTCGGTGATGATGAATACGGCGACCAGCAGCAGGACGAAGAAGGGGAACGCCGCACGTGCCACAGTGAAAGTATCGCGGCCGCTCATGTTCTGGAGCACGAACAGGTTGAAGCCGACCGGCGGCGTGATCTGCGCCATCTCGACGTGGATGATGAGATAGACACCGAACCAGACCAGATCGAGCCCGGCCTGCTTGACCATCGGCAGCACGATGACCGCCGTCAGCACAATCATCGAGATGCCGTCGATCAGGCATCCGAGGATGATGTACATGATGCTCAGATACAGCGCGAGCATGCCGGGCGTGAGCTGCTGTCCCTGCACCCAGGTGGCAAGCGCCGCCGGGATTCCCGTATAAGCCATCGCGGCCGTCGTATAGGCAGCGCCTGCCAGGATCAGCATAATCATGCAGGTCAGGCGCGTCGCGCTCATGATGCTTTCGAAGAAGGTGTTGCGCGTGAGCGTGCCGCTCCACCACGCCAGCAGCAGCGCGCCGCTAACGCCCCAGGCGGCGCATTCGGTCGCGGTCGCAAAACCCAGCACGAGCGAGAGGAATACGGCCAGGATCAGAAGCAGGCACGGGACGAGCTTGGCGGACTCTTGCAGCTTCCGGCGAAACGGCATCGGCGGGTCGCGCGGCGGGACCTTCTTCGGATTGAGCAGCGACCAGATGATGATGTAGCCGGAATAGAGCACCATCACGAGCACGCCCGGCAGAAAGCCGCCGAGGAACACCTGAAGCACGGACACGTTCGCCGTCACCGCGTAGACAACCATCGGGATCGACGGCGGGATCAGCAGACCGAGCGTGCCGGAGCCCGCAAGCGACCCAAGGCTGAGCCCCTTGTCATAGCCGCGCTTGTCGAGCTCCGGCAGTGCGATCTTGCCAATGGTTGCGCAGGTTGCGGCCGAGGAGCCCGACACGGCTGCAAAGATGCCGCAGCCGATGACGTTGACATGGGTCAGGCGCCCCGGCAGCCACTGTACCCAGGGCGAAAGTCCGCGGAACATCTCCTCCGACAGTTTTGTTCGGAACAATATCTCGCCCATCCAGATGAACAGCGGCAACGCCGCCAGCGTCCAGGACGCGCTCGCGCTCCAAGTGGTGGTCGCAAGCACCGACCCTAGCGGCAGGCTCGTGGTCAGCGCCATCGCCACGAAGCCGACGAGCCCGAGCGAAACGGCGATCCAGATGCCGCTTCCGAGCAGCAGGATCATGACCCCGAGGAGGATGAACGACAGTTCGATCATGCCAAGATTGGCCATGGTCAACCGCCGCCGCCTTGCGAGATACGTTCGATGAATTCGTCCGGCGTCTCGTCCGGCGAGTTCTTCTCGTAGCTCGGACGGTGACCGCCGACGACACTGACCATTTCGTCGATCAGCGCGATCGACAGGATCGCAAGACCGCCGGCAAAGCCGAGCTGGGGAATCCAGAGAGGAAGCGCAACGACGCCCTGCGCCACGTCGTTGAAGCGCCAGGAATCGTAAGTCATCTGCACCGCATGCCGGGTGAAGTAGAGAACGAAGGCCGTCGCAATGCCGAGCGCTACGATCTCCGCCACCTGCTTGCTTCGCCCGTGCAAGCGCTCGAGCAGCAGGCCGACCCGGATCATCTCGCCGCGCTTGAAGGTGTGGGCGAGGCCCAGAAACGCCATCGCAGCCATGCACCACGATGCAAAATCGTCACCGGCCGGGATGTTGACCGCAAACTGCCGGCCGATCGACATGACCATCATGATGGCGAAGATCGCGAACAGGAAGACGCCGGCAGCGTAGCCCGCACCGAGGTAGAGCAGGTCCAGAACGCGTCGGACAGGTCCAACAGCCGCTACGTTGTCGCTCTGCCCTGCCAACCCGACCCCCATCCTCATATTGCGGCCCAATCAAGCCCGGCAATATCATCAGCCTCGCTTGATTATCGCCTCCATCCGACGCCTGTCTTTGAGACGTTAGACCAACACGACAGGGCTCGCAAAAGCAAGGAGCATGCCGGTCTGCGGCAAAGTTTCCGCTGGACGCGCTCAGTTCGCCTCCAGCCGCAGGCCGTCGTAGGCCGGTACCACGCCCGCAGGCAGCTTCTGCCGGATCACCTCGTAATCGACGTCGGCCGTCATGTTGGTGATGACGGCACGCTTCGGCTTGAAACGCTCGATCCAGGATAGCGCGTCGTTGATGCTGAAATGGCTGACATGCGGAGTGTAGCGCAGACCATCGACGATCCAGAGATCGAGGTTTTCCAGCGCGCCCCAGCTTTCGCGCGGGATGTCGTTGAGGTCGGGCGTGTAGGCCGCATTGCCGATGCGATAGCCGAGCGCGGGAATGTTGCCGTGCTGGACCAGGAAGGCAGTCATGGCCACGTCACCGCCCTTGCCGCCGATGATCTGGCTCCCGCCTGCTTCGATCGAATGCTGCGTCAGGATCGGCGGATAGTCGCTGCCCTCCGGCGATACGTAGCAATAAGAGAACCGCGCCATGATGTCCTGGGCGGTCGACTGGTTCATGTAGACCGGAATGCGCTTGCGCATGTGGATCACGACCGAGCGCAGATCGTCCATGCCGTGGGTCTGGTCGGCATGCTCGTGCGTCAGGAACACCGCGTCGATGTGGTCGACGTCGGTCGAGATCAACTGCTCGCGCAGGTCCGGCGAGGTGTCGATCACGATGCGCGTGGTGCCGTGGTTGGAGGTCTGTTCGACCAGCAACGAGCAGCGGCGGCGGCGGTTCTTGGGATTGGTGGGGTCGCAGGCGCCCCAACCGAGTGCCGGGCGCGGCACGCCGGCGGAGGAGCCGGAGCCCAGGATCGTCAGCGTCAGCGTCATGCGGCTCGGAACCTCAAGCTTTCACCTTGGAGAACAGGCGGAAGAAATTTTCGCTGGTCTGGCGCGAGATCTCTTCGAGCGACACGCCGCGCGTCTCGGCCAGCACCTTCGCGACCTCGACCACATAGGCCGGCTCGTTGCGCTTCCCCCGGAACTTGCCCGGCGCAAGGTAGGGCGAATCTGTTTCAACCAGAATACGGTCAGGCGGCAATTCGGCCGCGAGCGCGCGCAAGCTGTCCGACTTCTTGAAGGTCAGGATGCCCGTGAAGCCGATATAGAGCCCGAGCGACACCGCCTTCAGCGCCAGATCGCGCCCGCCGGTGTAACAATGCAGCACGGCACGAAACGATCCGCGTGCCGCCTCCTCTTCCAGGATGCGCGCGCAATCCTCGTCCGCCTCGCGGGTATGGATCACCAGCGGCAGGCCGGTGGCGCGGGCCGCCGCGATGTGGGCACGAAAGCCCCTCGCCTGCGCCTCCGGCGAGCCGTCGTCGTAGAAATAGTCGAGCCCGGCCTCGCCAAGCGCGACCACCTTCGGATGCAGCGTCAGCGCGATCAACTCGTCCGACGAAATGCCGTCTTCCTCATCCGCATTGTGCGGATGAGTGCCGACCGAACAATAGACGTCGTCGTAGCGCCCGGCGATGGCGAGAAGCTGATCGAGATTTCGCACCCGCGTCGAGATCGTGACCATGCGGCCGATCCCGGCCGCACGGGCACGCGACACAATCCCGTCGAGATCCTCCGCAAAGTCCGGAAAATCCAGATGGCAATGACTGTCGACCAGCATCGTTCGAACGCCTCAGGCTGCCGGCTCGATGTAGCGCGGGAACGCCGGCGTCGGCGCCGGCAGCGTCGAACCAGCAGAGATCCGCCTGTCGCCGCCGAGCGCCGCAAAATCGCGCTCGCCCGCGGGGATGCCGAGGCTGTCGAGCAGCAAGCTTGATGCGGTCGGCATCGCCGGCTGGGCCAGGATCGCGATCTGGCGCACGACTTCGGCGGTGACGTAGAGCACCGTCTTCTGTCGCGCAGGATCGGTCTTGGCGAGCGCCCACGGCGCCTCGCCCGCAAAATAGCGGTTGGCTTCCGCAACCACGGCCCACACCGCGTTGAGCCAGTGATGGATCTGCTGCGTCGACATGGCTTCGCGCGATGCGGCGATCATGCCGTCGGCCATCGCCAAAATCGCCTTGTCGTTGTCGCTGAACGCGCCGGGTTCCGGCAGCACGCCGCCGAGTTGTTTGGCGATCATCGAAAGCGAGCGCTGCGCGAGATTGCCGAGATCATTGGCAAGATCGGCATTGATGCGCGCGACGATGGCCTCGTGATTGTAATTGCCGTCCTGGCCGAACGGCACCTCGCGCAGGAAGAAATAGCGCATCTGGTCGACGCCGTACTGGTCGGCGAGGTTGAAGGGATCGACGACGTTGCCGACCGACTTCGACATCTTCTCACCCCTGTTGAACAGGAAGCCGTGGGCATAGACGCGCTTCTGCACGGGAATGCCGGCCGACATCAGGAACGCGGGCCAGTACACCGCGTGGAAACGAATGATGTCCTTGCCGATGATGTGCACATCAGCCGGCCAGTAGCGCCAGTTCTTGTCGCTTTCGTCGGGGAAGCCGACGCCGGTGATGTAGTTGGTCAGCGCGTCGACCCAGACATACATCACGTGCTCTTCGTCGCCGGGTACCTTGACGCCCCAGTCGAACGTGGTACGCGAGATCGAGAGATCGCGCAGGCCGCCCTTGACGAAGCTCACCACTTCGTTCTTGCGGGAGTCCGGCCCGATGAAATCAGGACGATCGGTGTAGAGATTGAGCAGCTTGTCCTGATAGGACGAGAGGCGGAAGAAATAGCTCTTCTCCTCGACCCACTCGACCGGCGTGCCCTGCGGTCCGAGCCGCACGCCGTCGTCGTTCAGGCGCGTCTCGTCCTCGGCATAATACGCCTCGTCGCGAACCGAGTACCAGCCGGCATAAGTGTCGGCATAGATGTCGCCGTTCGCTTCCATCCGTCGCCAGATCTCCTGGCTCGAGCGATGGTGCTGCTCCTCGGTGGTGCGGATGAAGCGATCGAACGACACGTTCAGCCGCTCGTCCATCTCCTTGAAGCGGGCGGCATTGCGGGTCGCGAGCGCGGCGGGCGTCATCCCCTCGGTCTGTGCGGTCTGGACCATCTTCAGACCGTGCTCGTCGGTGCCGGTCAGGAAGAACACGTCCTTGCCGTCGAGCCGCGCAAAACGGGCCAGCACGTCGGTCGCGATCGCCTCATAGGCGTGGCCGATATGCGGAACGCCGTTGGGATAGGCGATGGCGGTGGTGATGTAGAAAACATTGTCGCGCGCAGACGCCGCTACGTGCGCTGCCGGCTTCGGGGCGGCCACCGGCTTCGGCGCAGGAGGCGCCTTTGGTTTGGACACCTTTGGCTTCACAACCTTCGGTGGCGTGGCGACAGGAGCCGGCGCGGCGATCACGGCGGGCGCGGTCACCCTCGCCTTCTTGGCCACCTTCTTCGCCGGAGCCGTCCTCGCGGAAACTTTGGCGGGCTTTTTGGCAGCCGCTTTCTTGGAGGCTTTCTTAGAGGCCTTCTTGGCGACCTGCTTCTTCGCAGCCTTCTTGACGGCCTTCTTCGCAGCGCTCTTCTTCACGCTTTTCTTGGCGGCCGCCTTCCTGGTCTTCTTGACCTTCTTGGCTGCTTTGCGCGCGAGCGCCTTCACAGCTTTCTTCGCGGCCTTCTTGGCAGCCTTCTTTTTGCTGCTCTTGCCCTTGGCGGTTTTCTTAGCTCGCGCTGCCACGACGAATTCCTTTACCGGCTTCTCGAAATTTGGAAACTGCGCCTAGCGCGTTGCGTCCGCCAGCCAGCCGAACACCGAGAAAACCAGGGGCTTTCGCTCCAGATTGTAGGTTTCAGTGTCGCGCGCGGCGCGGACGATCTTTTCCCATACCTCAGCTAGGCGCGCAAGGCGCGGCAGGTTCTGGTTGGCATTGGCCTCGTCGGAATGGAGGCGTTCCGCGATCCAGCGATCGACGCCGTCGATGAAGGCCGCAAGCGCGACGCGGTCGCTGGTGCCAAGGGATTCGCCGAGCGTGTGCAATTCGCGCGGATCGACTTGCGGCAGTCGCGCCAGCAATGCCGCCGTGCGCTGCTGGAGTTTGAGCGCATCACCGCCGAGCAGGGTCAGTGCCCGCGCAACGCTGCCCTCGGAGGCCTCCGCCGCCTCGCGCAGCGCCAGATCGGTCGGAGGGCGATCGGCGGCCGTGGCAGCTGCGGCAATCACCTCATCGGTCGCGAGCGACCGCAAGCGTAGCTTGCGACAACGCGACTGGATCGTGGCGAGCACGCGTGCTGGCGCATGGCTCACCAATAGGAACAGAGATTGCTGCGGCGGTTCCTCGAGGATCTTCAGCAGCGCATTCGCCGCATTGGGATTGAGCTCGTCAACGGTGTCGACGATGCAGACGCGCCAGCCTTCGGCCGCCGCCGTCGAGCCGAAGAACGAGATGGTCTCGCGGGTCTCGTCGACGGTGATGACCGTCCGCATCACGCCACGGTCGTTGGCGGTGCGCTCCAGCGTCAGCAAGCCGCCATGCGAGCTTGCCGCCACCTGCCGCGCCACGGCGTCATCAGGATCGACCGCGAGGTCCTCGGCGCCCTGCACGGCGGGCGCCAGCGGCTGGCCGTGGGCGAGCACGAAGCGCGCCATGCGATAGGCCAGCGTCGCCTTTCCGATCCCCTGCGGCCCGCCGATCAGCCAGGCGTGCGGGATGCGCCCGCTGCGGTAGGCGGCGAGCAGCGCGGTCTCGGCCTCGCGATGGCCGAACAGAAGGCTCGTCTCGCGCGGATGCGGAATCGCGGATTCACGCTCGACCTGACGCGGGCTCATGCTGAGACCACCGATGCCGGCGTCGGCAGCAGACGGTCGCGCAGCGCGATCCAGACGCGTCCGGCCACCGTATCGGGATCGGAATTGGCGTCGATCAGCACGCAGCGTGCGGGCTCGTCCGCAGCGATCTTGCGATAGGCCTCGCACAGGCCCTGATGGAAGGCGAGCTTCTCGCCCTCGAACCTGTCGGGCGTGCCGCTGCCGCGCCGCGCCGCCGCGCGGGCCAGGCCGATCTCGACCGGCAAATCGAGGATGATGGTGAGGTCCGGCTTGAGATCGCCGATCGTAACCCGCTGCATGGCGTTGATCAGCCCGGCGGGCACGCTGCCGAGGCTGCCCTGATAGGCCCGCGTCGAGTCGGCGAAGCGGTCGCACAGGACCCAAACACCCTGCTTGAGCGCAGGCTCGATCACGGTGCGGACGTGGTCGTCGCGGGCGGCCGCAAACAGCAGCGTTTCGGCGTCGGGACCGAGCAGCTTGCCCATCCCTGACAGCACCAGATGGCGCATGATCTCGGCGCCCGGCGAGCCGCCGGGTTCGCGCGTGACGAGGGTCCGGAGCCTCGCCGCACCGAGGCGGTCGGCAAGCTTCTTGATCTGGGTCGACTTGCCAGTCCCCTCGCCGCCTTCAAAGGTGATGAAACGTCCGCGTCCCGACGGCCGCTGTCCCGTGGTCTCACTCATGATCAGAGCTTCTCGGCGCCTGCGCGGAACATGCCGATCACGAGCTCGCTGGCGCCGTCGATCGCGCGCCGCACGGTCGAGCCGGTGCCGATCGCCTCGGCGGCATAAACCGGCGTCTCCACCGCGATGTTGCCGCCGCGCCAGACCCTGACCACGCCGACCTTCTGTCCGGCCTCGACCGGTGCGCGCACCGGGCCGTTATAGACGACGCGCGCGATCAGCTTGTCGCCGCCGCTCTTGTGCACCATCACCTTCACCGGCTCTTTCGCAACGAGCTTCACCGAGCGGCTCTCGCCGCCAAACACCCTGGCATAGCCGACCTGCTGATCAGTCGCGATCAGCGTCCGGGTCTCGAAATTGCGAAAGCCCCATTCCAGCATCTTCTTGGCTTCGGTGGCGCGGTCCTCGACGTCCTCGAGCCCGTTGACGACAACGATCAGTCGCGTCCCGTTCTGCACGGCCGAACCGACCATGCCGTAGCCGCCTTCCTTGGTGTAGCCGGTCTTCAAGCCATCAGCGCCTTCCATCGAATTAAGCAGCGGATTGCGGTTGGGTTGGCGGATCTTGTTCCAGGTGAATTCCTTCTCGCCGAACAGTTTGTAGAATTCGGGGAAGTCCAGAATGATGTGCCGGGCGAGCATGCCGAGCTCCCGCACCGTCATCTTGTTGCCGGGATCAGGCAAGCCGTTGGAGTTGCCGAAGGTCGATTTGGTCATGCCGAGCTCGCGGGCGCGCTTGGTCATGAAATCGGATGCAAAGATCCGCTCGTTGCCGGCGATGCCTTCGGCGAGCGCGATGCAGGCATCATTGCCGCTCTGGATGATCGCGCCATGCAGGAGGTCGTCGACCGAAACCTTGCTGTTGATGGCCGCGAACATGGTCGATCCGCCGGAGGGCGCGCCGCCTCTGCGCCAGGCGTTCTCGCTGATCCGGTATTCGTCGGTCAGCTTGACGTCGCCCTTCTTGATCGCGTTGAACACGACTTCCGCAGTCACGAGCTTCATCATGCTGGAGGGCGCGCGCAGCTCGTCGGCGTTCTTCTCGAACAGCACGCCGCCGCTGGAGGCCTCGATCAGGATCGCGGTGGGGGCGTCGCCGTCAAAACCGACATCCTCAGTCTTCTTGGCGCCCTGGACGCTCTGGTTGGCGGCGTAAAGCACCCCGCCCGAGCCGAGGCTCACCGCAATAGTCGCCGCGACCAGCCCGCGCACCAGCACTCCGGCCGTGAACCAGGTCAGACGCAGCGAAATGAGCCGAAATGCCATGGCGAAGCCCTGAGAGCGGCGTTCTAACAGTTGGAACCGGTGCGAACAACACGAGGATGGTGCTTGCCTCCGAGATTGCACGATTCTCGTCGCGTCCCTATCGTGGCACCTCATGTTTCCTGACCAAACCCCTGAAACAAGGCGGAAAAGCGATGTCCACCAGCCGCGTGATCAAGGCCAACGGGATCGACCTGTTCATCCGCGAGGCCGGCCAGGGGCCGCTGGTGGTGCTGTGCCATGGCTGGCCGGAACTATCCTATTCCTGGCGGCACCAGATCCCGGCGCTCGCGGCCGCCGGCTTTCACGTCGTGGCCCCCGACATGCGCGGCTACGGCCAGAGCGCGGCGCCGCCTGAGGTGACCGCCTATTCGATCTTCGATCTCGTCGGCGACGTCGTCGGCCTGGTGAAGGCGCTCGGCGCGACCAAGGCGATGGTGGTCGGCCACGACTGGGGCGCGCCGGTCGCCTGGCATGCGGGGCTGTTCCGGCCCGATATCTTCACGGCCGTTGCAGGCCTGAGCGTGCCGCCGCCGTTCCGCGGACGCGGCAGGCCGCTCGAACTGCTGCGCCAGGGCGGCATCACCAATTTCTACTGGCAGTACTTTCAGGCGCCCGGCGTCGCGGAGGCCGAGTTCGAGCACGACGTCGCCCACACCATGCGCACCGTGCTCGGCGGCCGCGGGCTTGCCGACCCGAACGCTGCGATGTTCGTGCAGGAGGGCAAGGGCTTTCTCGGCCACACCAGCGCCGAGGAGCCGTTGCCGGCTTGGCTGAGCGAGGACGTTCTCACCCATTTCACCGACAGCTTCCGCAAGTCCGGATTCCGCGGCGGGCTGAACTGGTATCGCAACCTCGACCGCAATTGGGAGCTGACCGCGCCCTGGCAGGACGCGCAGATCCACCAGCCCTCCCTCTTCATCGCCGGCGCGCAGGATGCCGTCATCACCGGCCTGATCGGCGCCAAGCGCGTCAACGAGCTGGAGCGCGTGCTGCCCAATCTCACGCGCAAACTGATCATCGATGACGCCGGCCACTGGGTGCAGCAGGAGCGGCCCGACGAGGTGAACGCGGCGCTGCTGAAGTTCCTGCGTGAGGCGGCTTCGCTCTAAAGCGCGGCAGTTAGTACAGGCCGCGGCCGGTCAGGATGCTGCGGGCTTCGGTTGCGCCGTCATCGGCGGCGGCCGGACCGCTCCCGGCGGCATAGCGCCCGTCCGCGTCATAGGACACCTGGCGAGCATTCTGGAGCGCCCGGCCCCGGCTGCGGCTCGAGGCCGACATTTCCGAGGTCGCATTGAGCGAGGCGACGTCGGCCGACGTGTTGCCGAGGCTATAGGGCCGCCCCTCCGGCATCGGGACATCGCCACGGATGGCGCCGCGGCTCGACGTCAGTTCTGGCACGAATGGCCGGGCCGAGGCGACCCGGACCATCGAGGGCGACGGCGCCGGAACGCCGGTGCGCAAGGTCGCCATCAGCTGGCGGTCGTCGGAGCCTTCGAGCGGCGCCCGGCCGACATATTCGACACGAACCCTGGCGACGCCATTGCCTTTGAATTCAAGCAGTTCAGCGGCTTTGTTCGAGACGTCGATGAGACGATTGCCGTGATAGGGTCCGCGGTCATTGACGCGGACGATCAGCGACTTGCCGTTCGACAGGTTGGTGACCCGCGCATAGGACGGCATCGGCAGGGTCGGATGCGCCGCCGTCAGCGAGCCCATGTCGAACACTTCGCCATTGGCGGTCTGGCGGCCATGGAAATCGTCGCCATACCAGGATGCCATGCCCTCGGCCCGGTAGTTGACGTCCTCCTCCGGCACGTAGGTCCGGCCCGCAACCACATAGGGCTTGCCGATGCGATAGGTGCCGCCCCCCTTGGGGACGGGATCGCCGAAGGCCACGACCCGCGGGCTCGAGGACACGCCGTATTTGGGATCGACCCGGCTGGCGAACTTGTTGGACGAGGCGCAATTGGCGAGCGCCAGGCAGGCGCCGACCGCCGCAACGCACCGCGCCGCCCGCACCACCGAATCTGACCGTCGGATCCCCATTCGCCCCAAATACCATTTCGCCGGAGACGGCCTCAACCCGCTTGCCTGCGGGGAGTGCCTTCCGGACCTCAAGCTCCGAGGCGGCCCACCACCGTCTCAGAGGCGGTAACGATAACGCAACCCGAACACGGCGGAAATGGGGAGCCCACAGCGTTCGCGCTGGGATGGTAAACAGGACGTTCGGCATTCTCCGTTGATCTACGGAGCGCGAGGGCTTCGACACCGCCTCCTTTGTGCCAGTCCCGCACAAGCTGTTGCGCCAAAAGCTCACTCCACCCCCATTGTCGGCGGCTTCACCGGAATTCTTTTGACTGTGCAAGGCCGCCCGCGTTTTCTCGGCTGCAGGGGCGGGATTGGAATTTAACGATGATCGAGACGGTTTCGGCACTGATGGGTCTGGTAAGCGCGGGGATATTCCTGGCCCATGCGTTTGAAGGCTACCGCTCGAGGGCCTGAGGGCACTCGCGCGGGCGACATTGCATCACCTCTTCATGACGGCTCGTTCGGACAATTTTAATCAATCCGGCAGAGCATCGAAGACGAGAGCAGCAGGTGTCCCATGCGCAAACATGACTTCGTATCCGACGGCTTTCTGGCACTGACCGCAGGCGGTCTGGTCTTGCTCTGCTCGAGCCTCGTCGCCCTGGCCTTCGGCTAATCCGTACTTTCAGACAGCTGCGCCACTGCAACGCAGCACGTCCGGTTTGATCGGGGGATTGCTCCGCTCCCGTTTAGTTGATTGAATTTCCGCGTCGGCGCCTCGACTCATTTTCACGAGGCCATCACCAACGAGGGTGACGCAGATGCTAGCCGAGAAATTCTTCCTGGTTCTGGAATCGCTGATCCGCGGCGGCCGGACCTATCCCGACGGAAGCCCCCGGGTCATCAGCACCTCCCCGCACGTCCCGGTGAAGCTGCCCAACCAGAGCTAGCCCGCGCCGCTCAGCGCAAGCCCAGCGGCGATCTGCGATAGAGGCCGCCGCGCGCTTCGGTCTGGCACACGAAGCTGCCATCGAACCCCTGGCCATAGAGCTTCTGGCCCTTGCGGTAATAGACGCCCTTCCTGAAATCCAGCCACACCACCTTGTCGCCGGGGCAATGGCGCTGGGCCTGCGCCTCGTAGCGGAACGGCGTCAGCGGTGTCGCCGACACCTGGGCCGTGCCGGCGTCCAGCATCAGTGCGGCCGCGATCACAAGTTTCCCAAGTGCCCAGCCAAAGCTGCGAGACATCCGCCGTCCTCCCGATTCAAGCCGCACGATAGCATGGCCACGTCTTCCGCCAGCCATCGGGCCGGGTTACAGGATAGCGAGATCATCCAGATGGGCGGACGCTGAATGTCGGCAGAACCTGAAAATACCGGACCCCGCCCGCCCTCGCCGCGGCTCGCCCTGTTGCCGATGATCATCTTCGGTTCGCGCTGGCTGCAGCTGCCGCTCTATCTCGGGCTGATCGTGGCGCAATGCGTCTACATCGTGCTGTTCCTGAAAGAGCTCTGGCACCTCACTTCGCACGCGCTCGACTTCACCGAACAAGAGATCATGATGAGCGTGCTGGCGCTGATCGACGTCGTGATGATCTCCAACCTGCTGGTGATGGTGATCGTCGGCGGCTACGAGACGTTCGTCTCCCGGCTCGACCTCCAGGGCCATCCCGACGAGCCGGAATGGCTCGGCCACGTCAATGCCAGCGTGCTCAAGATCAAGCTCGCGATGGCGATCATCGGCATCTCCTCGATCGCGCTGCTGCGCACCTTCATCGAGGCCGGCAATCTCGGCTCGAGCCGCGCCAGCTTCACCGAGAACGGCGTGATGTGGCAGGTGCTGATCCACCTCACCTTCGTGGTCTCGGCGATCGGGATCGTCTTCGTCGACAGGTTCAGCGACACCTCGGCGCGGAAGCAGGCTGAGTGAGTGATCAATCGCCAACTGCTCGCTATGGCTGCGAGCAGCGCTAGCGCAAACGACCGCGCGCCCCCGGTGCTGAACCGGAGGCGCGCGGCGAAACAGGTTGGAGATGCTTGACCGATCGGCCCTAGCTGGCCGTCAGACTTTGGCCGCAGCCGCCTCTCGGGCGAGCCGCTCGGCCCTCAGCCGTTCCCGATTTTCATAAAACGCCTTCTGAGCGACCTCATGGTCGCGCATGGCTTTTTCGGCCTCGACCCGGCGTGTCGCATCGCGGGCCTGGCGCTGTTCAGGGGTCAGGGGTTTGCGTCGGAATGAGGTATCTTCTGTCATGGCAAAATAACGCGACGGCAAGGAAAAGGTTCCACCGGGGTGCCCCGCGCCGGACACGCCAAAACATCGAAAACAACCCCATGCACAGTAGCCAGCGCGTGTCGAATCAAGACCTTACGCGCCTCCTCGCGCATCGCCGCAGAAGCCGGTTGACGCGTCGGGCAAAACAGGGGCATCATGCTATTATTCCGAAATTGTCGAATGGCCCGCTGCGACATCACCATCGCTCGACGAGACAGTTCAAATGCTTGCAGAAATGCGCGATAAGCACCTCGCAGCGCCAATCATGGCGTCCAGCCAATAGAAGTCGGGTCTATCCGCGATCCACTGCCCTCGCAGTTGATGGCGAACTTGGAGGAATTATGAGCTATCCCTCGGTCCAATTGCATATCGACGGCAAATGGCGCGCGGCCTCGACCGGCCGCACACTCAAGGTGATCAATCCCGCGACGGAGGAGCCGGTCGGGACGGTCCCGCACGCCGACCGGTCTGATCTCGACGAAGCGCTGGCATCGGCCGAAAAGGGATTCCGGTTGTGGCGCAACGTATCGCCGCTCGACCGGTCCAAGGTGATGCGCAAGGCCGCCGATTTGATCCGCGAGCGCGCCGACAAGATCGCGGCTATCATGACGATGGAGCAGGGAAAGGTTCTGGCCGAAGCCAGGCTTGAAACGATGAACGCGGCCGACATCATCGACTGGTTCGCTGAAGAAGGGCGCAGAGCTTACGGGCGTCTCATCCCGGCACGCAGCCCCGGCGTCTACCAATTGGTGATCAAGGAGCCTGTCGGCCCGGTCGCAGCGTTCACACCCTGGAATTTCCCGATCAATCAGGTGGTCAAGAAGCTCAGCGCAGCGCTGGCCGCGGGCTGCTCGATGATCGTCAAGGCGCCGGAGGAGACGCCGGCATCGCCTGCCGAGCTGATCCGGGCCTTTGTCGATGCCGGGCTGCCCGACGGCGTCGTCAATCTGGTCTACGGCATACCCGCTGAGATTTCCGAGTATCTCATCCCTCACCCGGTCATTCGCAAGATCTCGTTCACCGGTTCGACCAAGGTCGGCAAGGATCTGGCGGCGATGGCGGGCTTGCATATGAAGCGCGTCACGATGGAGCTCGGCGGCCACGCGCCGGTCATCGTATTCGATGACGCCGATGTCGAGTCGGCGGCGAAGATCATGGTCGCGGCGAAGTATCGCAATGCCGGTCAGGTCTGCATCTCTCCGACCAGGTTCCTGGTGCAGGAAGCCGTTTACGACAAGTTCGTCCAGCACTTCGTCGAGGGGGCGAAATCCATCAAGGTCGGTAACGGCCTCGATCCGGACTCGAAGATGGGCGCGCTCGCAAACGATCGCCGCGTCGCTGCGATTGAAGACATGGTTCAGGACGCCGTTGGCAAGGGCGGCAAGGTGGAGGCCGGCGGCAACCGCGTCGGCAACAAGGGTTATTTCTTCGAGCCGACCGTCGTCACCAACGTTCCCAAATCGGCGCGCGCGATGAATGACGAGCCGTTCGCTCCGCTTGCCCTGATCTCGTCCTTTGCCAAGTTCGACGAGGCGGTCGAGGAAGCCAATCGCCTGCCCTTCGGTCTTGCGTCCTATTCGTTCACGAGATCGGCCAAGACGGCGGCCGCAATCGGAGCGGCGGTCGATGCCGGCATGATGTCGATCAACAGCTTCGCACTGGCCCTGACCGAGACGCCGTTCGGCGGCGTTCGGGATTCCGGATATGGCTCGGAAGGCGGGACTGAAGGACTGGAGGCCTATCTGAGCACGAAATTCATTTCGCAGACCGGCGTTTGAGTTTCGGCTCCATCTCAAGCAAGACGATTGACGTAAGGGGGCGTCGCAATCGGCGCCCCCGCTCCGCAGGAACCAGGGCCCCAACCTGCCGTTGGCTTCAGTTCCCCTCAAAGCTGTCCTTGAGGACGTCATACCAGGAGACTCCAGATGCGCACCACGATCCTGGCCCTGCTGATCCTCGTGGGACCTCTTCCTGCTGCGCACGCAGATCGCGATTATCCCTGGTGTGTCGTTGGTGACGATCTCGGCTGGCCGGGCGAGTGCATGTACGAGACCCGGGAGCAATGCATGGCTTCGGCATCCGGCCGGTGGGACACGACGTGTGACACCAATCCGCGCGTGAGGTTCAAGCAGCAGGCCCAGCCCAAGGCTAAGAAATTGCAACGACCGGGATATTAGCGGCTGGTCCGACGGGAGGTCGCCAAGGCGCCACGCTCGCGGATGCGACTGGGATAGCTCGCGTGACTGATATTGCTCGCATTTTCAGTTTCCCGCGCGGGCAATCTACGCGGCAGCGGAACTCCCGGGCGCGCTGCCCGCTGCCCTGTGTAGCTACCCATGAAGCCATTTCGTAGGGCGGCGAAGCACGCCCGAAACAATCCGCTCTTAGCCTCGTTGCCAATCAATAACGGGGACGGCGATCATGTTGAATATGCTTATGGATGCGATCTACGGGGGCGTCATTTCAGCTTCGATTCCTGGCATGAAGACCCAGGGCGCAAGCGGCGCAGGTTCGAGAGCCGTTGTCACAAGCGCTGCCTGGCTACCAGAACTGATTGAAGCGCTGGATAATCTCGCTTCGCTTCCCGCGCCCCATCAATCCGAAATCGACGCCTGCCATGCCCGGTTGCGATTTCCAAGCACACCAGATCAACCGACGCTGCACTGACCGAAGGTCGCACTCCTCCCCCGATGCGTTCAGCTTCTTTTAGGCGTCGTCGCTGACTGCGAACCGCCAAGGGCGGGATTGATCGCCAGCGACGCTCCGGCGGTGCCGCTGGCTTGATAGGCTGCGACAACGCCCCCTTCCAGCGATCGGCTTTCCAACACCCACGACGCCCGGTAGTAGATCTAGCGCCGCATCGTGCGATCAACGTCATACCCAACTCACGCTGGGCTGCATTGCTACCGCAATCGGCGCGCTGCTATGATCGTCGCAGAACCGGGAGTTTCTCGATGCACAAAATCGCCGTCGCCGTCTTGCTTGCCCTGATGGCCGCCCCCGCGCTGGCGGAGGACCATGTTCTAGGGCCTGGCCAGGAGCCCAAGGAAAAGACGGCGACGCAGAAGGCGGACGATGATCGGGCTGCGCGCGCCTATCAACGCTCCCTCAACAATGTTCCGGACCAGAAGCCGGTCGATCCGTGGGGAACTGCCCGCGGCGATGATGCGTCGAAGAAGTCGGCCGTGCCGGCCAAGCCGGTTGTGAAGCACTCGTCCAAGGCCAAGAGCGGCAGCACCGCCAATTAGCAAAGATGCGTGAAACGGCGGGCTCCCTTCGTCCGCACCACGGCACGCAGTAGCCCGCGGACTAGGTCAGCGTTTCCTTGGTTCGAATCATATCAGGCAGGCTCGGCGAGTTTGTAGGACCATGTGTGGATGACGGGATATCGATTGACGTCCTTGATGCCGAGCATGATGCGTTCCTTTAGTTCT
>JAUEPE010000055.1 GCA_030403585.1 Frankia sp. RB7 | reverse complement strand
CGTGAAAGAGCGCCCGGAACGGGTCGCGGTTAACAGTCATTAACCATATCTGCCGCATACATCGTCTTTGGATCGCCCTTTTGATTCGGAGCCGAGAAATGCCACGCTGGATGGTGCCTGCCCTGGCAGTGATGCTGACGGTTTCCGCCGCTGTTGCCGCCGATCTGCCGGCCAATCCGAAGCGGCGGGCCGCCGCTCCGCCGCAGGAGCCGCCAAAGGTCTATGTCGAGACCGATCCGGATGCGCTGATCTCGCCGGCCTATGGCATCGGCAGCTACATCCGCAACCTGCCGGGCACGCCGCTGCTGCCGGGCGCGCATACACTGCCGGGCTACTACGGCCGCCCCTGGGACTACGACTACCAGGGCGCGTATTACGGCGGGAAGCAGGTCGATTATTTCTGGCGCCTGCCCTACTCGTGCGGCATCTACGGCTATTGCTGATCAGCCGGGCTGACCGACGGGAACCACGCGCGGCTGCATCTCAGCCGATTGCCGAGGCGCGAGCCGTTCAGCCTGCATCACCGCAAGCGTAAGCACCACGAGCGCAACCGCCTGGTGCGAGAGCGCGAGATCGATCGGCACCTGGTTGAGCAGCGTGAGGATGCCGAGCACCGCCTGCACGCTCACGGCTGCGAGCAGCCAGAGCGCACCGCTTGCCGCCGAGCCCGCGCGTGAACGCACCGCGTCGAACGCATGCAGCGCCGCCAGTGTGAACAGCAGATAGGCTGTCATGCGGTGCTCGAACTGCACCGTCAGCACATTGTCGAACATGTTGCGCCACCAGGGCGTCTCGAACCACAGCCGTTCCGCAGACGGAATGAAGGCGCCGTCGATCTGCGGCCAGGTGTTGTAGGCGCGTCCGGCGCGCAGGCCCGCGACCAGTGCACCGAAATAGATCTGGATGAAAGTCACGATCACCAGCACCGCGCTCGTGAATCGCAGCCGCGCCGGAACCGCAATCTGGGGCCGATCGGCGAGCCGGCGCACCGTCCAGACGATACCGCCGAAGATCAGCAGCGCCAGCACCAGATGCGTCGCGAGCCGATATTGCGAAACCTCGACCCGCTCGGACAGCCCTGACGCCACCATCCACCAGCCGACCGCACCCTGGAGGCCGCCGAGCCCGAACAGCAGCCACAGCCGCCGCTTCAACTCAACCGACAGACCGCCGCGCCACAGGAAGAACAGGAACGGCAGCAGATAGGCAACCCCGATGAAGCGGCCGAGCAGCCGATGGCTCCATTCCCACCAGAAAATCTGCTTGAACTCGGAGAGCGACATCCCGGCATTGAGCTCGCGATATTGCGGGATCTTCTTGTAGGCCTCGAACGTGTCGGTCCATTGCGCGTCCGACAGCGGCGGAACGCTGCCGGTGACCGGCTTCCACTCCACGATCGAGAGACCGGATTCCGTCAGCCGGGTGGCACCGCCGACCAGCACCATCAGCGCGATCAGGGCGGCCACGGAGATCAGCCACCAGCGCACGGCGCGATGCGGGTTGGTCGGGGTGAAAATCGTCGTCATTTCAGGGGTTAAAACCAAAGCTTGAACCGGACTGCGTGCCCCTTATAGTCCCCCGCTCCCGCAGTTCAAGTTACGCGAAAGCCGCAATATTCCGCCATGACGATCCGCACCCGCAAGTTCCTCGGCGCCATCCTGCTCCTCGTGCTGGCCACGGTCTGGGCCCTGCTCGGCATGGCGGCGGCGCAGATGCCGTGGATCGCCGAGTCCGGCTGGCGGCAGGCGATTTATTACGTGGTGGTCGGCATGGGCTGGGTGCTGCCGGGCATGCCGATCGTGAGCTGGATGCAGCGGCCCGATCGCGCCAAATCTAGCTCGTAACGCTGCCCGTCGGCTTCACCGGCGCAAAGGCAACGCCGGACACCAGCACGTGCATCATGCGCAGCGAGCGCACCCTTCCGTCCCAGGAAATCCGCGGCAGCGCGCGCAGATTGGTGCGGCCTTCCGCGTCCACGATTCCCGGAATGGTCGACACCGCGCTGGCAAAGCCGGCCTCCTCCGCCATTACGACGTGGCTGCGCCGGAACGAGGCGCGATCGCCGAACGGAAATGCCAGATGCCGGATCTCGCGGCGGAAGGCCGCTTCCGCCACCGCCTTGCCCATCGTCATCTCGCGCAGTGCGGCTGCGTCCTTCATGTTGGCGAGAACCGGATTGTTCACGGTCGCGCTGCCGATCGTGACGTTCGGATCGGCAGCTAACCTGGCCAGATCCTCCCAATCCATCGACGCGTCACGCGAGAGCGCGGCGAGATCGATCCGGTAGCGCGTGCAGAGATCGGCGATCGCCGCCGACAAATCTGCCGGCGGCAGCGAGCGCAGCCAAGTCTCGAGATGCGAAAACAGCGCCTGCTTCTCGGCATTGCCAGTCACGGTGAAGCGCTGCTCCTTGTCGTCCATCATCAGGCTGATGCGGCTCTCGCGCGCGATCACCTGCTCGAGCCCGAGCCACCAGGCTTCGCCGACGCCATCGGGAAAGGCGGTGGGAACGTAGAGCGTGAACGGCACGGCGTGGCGCGCCAGCACCGGATAGGCGAAGCTGATGAAGTCCTTAGGCGCACCGTCGAAGGTGAACGCCACGAAGCGCCGCTTCTCCGGCAGCGTCACCGCGCGGCGGCAGACCTCGTCCATGCCGAGAAAATCATAATTCCAGCGCTTCAGAGCGCGAATGGCGCGATCGAGAAATTGCGGCGTGATCTCGCTCTGGCGCAGCGGCTGGAATGCGCCGCTCCGCTGCGGTCGCACGCGCTCGAAGCGCAGGATCGCGCCTGCGCCACGGCTGCGCAGCAGCGGCTGACCGGTGAACCAGGCCAGTTCGAGCCGCAACCGCTCCAGCCGTCTGTCGTCGGATGCCAATATCCCACCTTCGCGTTCGCCGGCGGCCTGTTCCCTCGTTCATAGTCATTACCCTTTGTTGACATTTATTTGCAAAGGTCGGCCACAGGCCGAAATACGTATTTTTCGTTTTCTCGACAGGTTTCGCGGATGACCATGGCTGCGGCGATGCAAAGCCGGACGGCAGAATCGCCAGCGCGGTCGAAAGCGAGCCGTATCGCGCATGTCGACCTCATCAACGATATTGCAGAGGCTGAGGCGGCCTGGCGCACCCTCGAGGAGCCCGGTCATCTCTTCACGCCCTATCAGCGGTTCGATCTTCTGGGCTCATGGGCGCGATCGGTCGGGGAACGCGAAGGCGCCCGTCCCTTCGTCGTGATCGCCCGCGACGCCGAACAGACGCCGCTCACGCTGCTTCCGCTCGCGCTGCGCCAGGGCCACGGTGTTCGCACGGCCTGCTTCATGGGCGGCAAGCACACGACCTTCAACATGGGGCTGTGGAACGCCGAGTTCGCAGCACAGGCCGTTACCGCCGATCTCGACGTGCTGTTCGCGCCCTTGCATGACCAGGTCGACGTTCTCGCGCTGACGCAGCAGCCGAAGCGCTGGCATGATCAGCAGAATCCGTTTGCGCTGCTGCCACAGCAGAGCGCCATCAATGGCTGCCCGCTGCTGGCGATGGAGCCGGGTGGCCCGACCGCATCCCGGATCAGCAACTCCTTCCGCCGCCGGCTCAAGAGCAAGGAGAAGAAACTCCAGGCGCTCGCCGGCTATCGCTACCACCTTGCCACGACGGACGCGGACGTCATCCGCCTGCTCGACTGGTTCTTCCGCGTCAAGCCGGCACGGATGGCGGAGCAGAAACTGCCGAACGTCTTTGCCGAACCGGGTGTCGAGCAATTCATCCGCAGCGCCTGCCTCGCGCCGCGCGGCGAAGGCCGTGTCATCGACATCCATGCGCTCGAATGCGACGACGAGGTGATCGCGATCTTCGCCGGCGTCGCCGACGGCCGGCGCTTCTCGACGATGTTCAACACCTACACGATGTCGGAGTACGCCCGCTACAGCCCGGGCCTGATCCTGATGCGCTACATTATCGACCGCTACGCCGAGCGCGGCTATCGCTCGCTCGACCTCGGCATCGGCACGGACGAGTACAAGCGCATGTTCTGCAAGGACGACGAGGACATTTTCGACAGCTTCGTGCCCCTGACCTCGCGCGGCAAGCTCGCGGCGATGGCGATGTCCTCACTCAACCACGGCAAGCGCCTGGTCAAACAGAACCAGATGCTGTTCGACCTGGCGCGACGGCTACGCCAGGCCTTCGGTTAGGCGCCGAGGCGCTCCCCCGCCTTACGCTGCCACCACGCGCGGCCCTTCCACCATCCCTTCGGACGGCTGCACGGGCCGGCTCAGCATCGTCACCTCGCTGAAGCCGACGGCCTTGAGCTGCTCGCACATCAGCGTGCGCGCATCCGCATCCATCGAAACATCGGGCACCACGACGGCGCGGGCATTCGCCGTCAGCAGTTCGGCCGGCAGATCGGAGGCGCTGCCGGCGTCCACGAGCACGTGGTCGTAGGCGCGCAACAAGGCGTCGATCGCGAGCGTCACCCGCGGCGACTGCAGCAGGCTGCGGTCGAAGCCGGCACGGCCGGCCATGACCAGGTGCAACCGCGAGAGTTTGTCGCGCGTGATGACCTGGGCAAACGAGGCATGCCCCTGCATCAACTCGGCAAGACCGGGCGCATTCGGATCGACAGACACCGCGGCAATCGTCGGCGAGGATGCGGCGAGATCGACCACGACGACGCGCGCATCGCGCGCCAGATGCCGAGCGAGCGTCAGCGTCGACAGCGTGATGGCATCGCCCGATGCGGTGCCGAGCACGGTGACCTTCTTCGCGGCCGGGCCCGCAGAGCGCAAGCTTTCGGCCAGTTGTCCGATCTCGACGAATTCGTCGACACCGGCGTCGGACGTCATCGTTGGCTGCAGCGGTGCAGGCTCCTCCTCCACGACAGGATCGACGACCGGCTCACGGCGAGCCACCGCCGCCGCTGGCACGAACGAGGCAATGGCGCGCGGCGCGGTCTGGCGCAACAGCTCGCCAGTGACGACGAGACCGGACGAGAGCAGCAGTGTCGCCAGCGTCGCGATCAACACGATCGGCAGCTTCTTCGGATAGGCCGGCGTGTTGGAGACGATGGCGCGCGAGATGATGCGGCCTTCCGCCGGCGCGGAATCGATGCTCTCGCGGGTGCTCGCCTCGCGGTATTTTCCAAGATAGGTCTCGAGCAGGTCGCGCTGCGCCTTGGCTTCGCGATCGAGCGCGCGAAGCTGCACGTCCTGACCGTTGGTCGAGGTCGCCTGTTTCTTGAGCTGCTCGAGGCTCGCGGTCAGACCGTCGACCCGGCCGCCGGCGATCCGCGCATCGCTTTCGAGCGAGCGCGAGATCTTGGCCGCCTCGTCGCGAATCTGATTGTCGAGATCGCCAAGTTGCGCCTTCAATTCCTTGATGCGCGGATGATTGCCGAGCAGCGTGGACGACTGCTCCGCGAGCTGCGCCCGCAGCGTCACCCGCTGTTCGGACAATCGCCGCATCAATTCGGAATTCACCACCTCGGATGCCTCGATCGGCTTGCCGCTCTGGAGCATCTCCTTGATCAGCCGCGCCCTGGATTCCGCATCCGCCCTCATCGAGCGCGCATTGTTCAGCTGGGTGTTGACCTCACCCATCTGCTGGTTCGACAGCGTGGTGTTGTTGGTGCCGACGAACAGCGACGATTTGGAACGGAAGTCCTCGACCTTGGCTTCGGCGTCGGAGACTTTCTTGCGCAGATTTTCGATTTCGCCCGAGAGCCACTGGCTGGCGTTGCGCGCCTGCTCCTGACGCGCGTTCTGCTGGAGCACGAGATAGCCGTCGGCGATCGAATTGGCGACGCGCACGGCCAGCTCGGGATCCTGCGACTGGAATTCGACCACGATCACGCGCGACTTGTCGACGGCGTAGGCCTGCAGGCGATCGTAATAGGCATCGAGCACGCGCTCTTCCGGCGTCATCGAGAACGGATCGCGGCCGATGCCGACCATCGCAGCCAGCGATTTCAGCGGCGAGACGCCTTGCAGCACCGGATCGAATTCGGGGCGCTCCGCAAGCTTGTTCTTCTTGATGATCTCGCGCGCGAGGTCGCGCGACAACACGAGCTGCACCTGGCTGGTGACGGCCTCGGGGTCGAGCGCCTGCCGCTCCTCGGTGCTGCGGTCGCTGCTCGGCCGCAGGAAGACGTTCTCGCGACCGTCGATCAGGATGCGCGATTCGGATTTGTAGCGCGGCGTGATGAAGTTGACGACGGCAACGGATGCGACGAGCGCAAGCACTGTCGGCACGATGATCCAGCCGCGCTTGCGCGCGAGCGCGCCGCCAAGCGCGTGCAGATCGATGTCACCTGATTCGGCTGGCGCCGGCTGCGCAACAACCGGCGCGGGCCTGGCTTCAACTCTGGGCCTGGTCTCAGGTTTGGCCTCGTGCTTGGCCTTCGAGACGGCCCGCTCGATGACGGCCTTGTCCTTGCCGGCACGCCAGAACGCTAAACGCATCGAACACTCCCGCAGGGCAACGCCACTCTTGTACGTCGACGATGCCAATTACACTCCATTAAGGTTGCCGCTGGGTTAATCGCGACGTCTCGCCGGCAGCACAAGCGCGTTCGTCACCGTTTGTTAACCACGAGGAGCCTTAATCCATCTCGATATTTCGAGAACTTTGTTCGGCATTCGCCGTCGAGCGCTGGTTTTGATCATGCCCCCCTCTCCCGACCAGCCGCTTCGCATCCTGCACGCCGTACGCGCGCCCGTCGGCGGCATCTTCAGGCACATCCTCGACCTCGCCAACGGCCAGGTCGATCGCGGTCATCATGTCGGTATTCTCGCCGACAGCCTCACCGGCGGCGAACGCGCGGACAAGGCGCTGGCCGAGCTCGCGCCACGGCTGAAGCTCGGCGTGCATCGGCTTGCGATCCGCCGCGAACCCTCGCCGGAGGATTTCCTGGTCTGGCTGCGCATGCGCCGCCTGATCGCCACGCTCAAGCCCGACGTCTTGCACGGCCACGGTGCCAAGGCCGGCGCTTTCGTGCGCATGCGGCGCCGCGCGGACGACACTATCCGCATCTACACCCCGCACGGCGGCTCGCTGCACTATCCTCTCAACACCCTGAAGGGCGAGTTTTACGCGCGGCTCGAGCGCACGCTGATGGACGCGACGGATCTGTTCCTGTTCGAGAGTGCCTTTGCCCGCGACACCTATCAGCGCATCGTCGGCACGCCCAAGGGCGTGGTGCATTGCGTCTTCAACGGCGTGACGCCGGAGGAGTTCGAGCCCGTCGTCATCGCCGACGACGCCACCGACCTTGCCTATGTCGGCGAGTTCCGGCACATCAAGGGCGCCGACCTCCTGGTCGACGCAGTGGCCCGGCTGCATGAGAACGGCAAGAAGGTCACGCTGACGCTCGGCGGCGATGGCGAGGAGACGGCGGCGTTGAAGGCTCAGGTCGAAAGGCTCGGCCTGACGGATACGATCCGCTTCATCGGCCACGTCAAGGCGCGCTACGGCTTTTCCAAGGGACGGCTGCTGGTCGTTCCCTCGCGCGGCGATTCCATGCCCTATGTCGTGATCGAGGCGAGCGCGGCCGGCATTCCCATGATCGCTGCGCGCGTCGGCGGCATTCCCGAGATCTTTGGACCCGAGAGCCCGGCCCTGTTCGCTGCGAGCAACGCAGAGGCCATGGCCGAGGCGATCGCGGCGGCGCTCGACAATCCGGGGGGAATTGCCGAACGCGCGAGCTCCCTGCGCGAACGGATCTCGGCGCATTTCTCCCAGCAGGCGATGGTCGACGGCGTGCTCGCGGGTTACCGCGATGCATTTGCAAATCATTAACCATCCTTAAGGCCGCTTTAGAAAATCTTCCGATTTGTCCGTTATCCGATGAGCCTAGGGGATGCTCTTGCCTGGGGTGCAAAGCCGCGCCACGGGTTTTTGGAATGGACGTGGACGCCCGTGGAACCGCTCAACGCACGCTCGATGCTCGATGCCGCGACCAGCGCCGCGGCCAAGCCGGCTGAAACAGCATTCATCGAACGCCGTCGCCGGCTTACGCCGGCTGCGCTCGAAGTCGTCAACCAGAAGGTCGCACGCGCCTATTCGCCGATCGTGATCACCGGCTTTGCGCGCGCAATCGATTTTGCCCTCCTGAGCTTTGTCGGCATCGCTCTTTATGTCGGCTACGTCATGCCGCTCGCCGGTTTCAGCTGGGTCTATCCCGCGGAGATCATCGCCGTCGCGGTCGCCGCCGTGGTCTGCTTCCAGGCCGCGGACATCTATCAAGTGCAGCTGTTCCGCGGGCAGCTCCGGCAGATGACGCGGATGATCTCGTCCTGGTCGTTCGTCTTCCTGCTGTTCATCGGCATCTCCTTTTTCGCCAAGTTCGGCAGCGAGATGTCGCGGCTGTGGCTTGCCGCCTTCTACTTCCTCGGCCTCGCCGCGCTGGTCGCCGAGCGCCTTATCCTGCGCTCGCTGGTGCGCAGCTGGGCGCGCCAGGGCCGGCTCGATCGCCGCACCATCATCGTCGGCTCCGACAGCAACGGCGAACAGCTGGTCGAAGCGCTGAACGCGCAGGAGGATTCCGACATCCACGTGCTCGGCGTGTTCGACGACCGCAACGACAGCCGCGCGCTCGACACCTGCGCCGGCGCACGCAAGCTCGGCAAGGTCGACGACATCGTCGAATTCGCCCGCCGCACCCGGGTCGATCTGGTGCTGTTCGCGCTGCCGATCTCGGCGGAGACGCGCATCCTGGAGATGCTGAAGAAACTCTGGGTACTGCCGGTCGACATCCGCTTGTCCGCGCACACCAACAAGCTGCGCTTCCGTCCCCGCTCCTATTCCTATCTCGGCGAAGTGCCGACGCTCGACGTGTTCGAAGCGCCGATCACCGACTGGGATCTGGTGATGAAATGGCTGTTCGACCGTGTCGTCGGCAGCCTCGCGTTGCTCGTAGCGCTTCCCGTGATGGCGCTGGTGGCGCTGGCGGTGAGGCTCGACAGCCCCGGCCCGGTCCTGTTCCGCCAGAAGCGGTTCGGCTTCAACAATGAACGCATCGACGTCTACAAGTTTCGCTCGATGTATCACCACCAGGCCGACCCGACCGCGTCGAAGGTCGTGACCAAGAACGATCCGCGCGTCACCCGCATCGGCCGCTTCATCCGCAAGACCAGCCTCGACGAGCTGCCGCAGCTGTTCAACGTGGTGTTCTCCGGCAATCTCTCTTTGGTCGGCCCGCGCCCGCATGCGGTGCAGGGCAAGCTCCAGAGCCGCCTGTTCGACGAAGCCGTCGACGGCTATTTCGCACGCCATCGCGTCAAGCCCGGCATTACCGGCTGGGCCCAGATCAACGGTTGGCGCGGCGAGATCGACAACGAAGAGAAGATCCAGAAGCGCGTCGAGTTCGACCTGTACTACATCGAGAACTGGTCGGTGCTGTTCGACCTCGTCATTCTCCTGAAAACGCCGCTCTCGCTGCTGACCAAGAACGAGAACGCGTATTGAGTTTCCGTCATGCCCCGGTCAAGCCGGGCGATGACAGCTGTGCTTGTAATGTGCGAGTAGCGTAAACGTGTGAGCGTGTGATGGCGTATGCGGCGACAGCCGGTGGAATGAAAATGGCCGCACCGGCTGCGCCCGGCGTGCTGGCCCTCCAGCGAGCACTGGTGTGGCTGGTCGGCGCGTCCGGCGCGATCGTCTTCATCGAGCCGAGCCCCTACGAGTTCGCGACACTGCTCGCCACCGTCGCCTTCTTCGCCACCGGCTTGCGGCTCAAGCTCGTGCTGATGCCGCTGGTGCTGGCGCTGGTCCTGCTCAATTTCGGCTACACCATCAGCGCGATCCCGCTGCTCGACCAGTCCGAGGTCGCAAGCTGGATCGCTACCTCGTGGTATATGGCGGTGACCGTGGTGTTCTTTGCCATGGTCACCGCCGAGGACACGGCGGCACGGCTCGACATGCTGCGCCGCGGCCTCGTGGTCGGCGCGATGGTCGCCTCGCTTTCGGCCATCGCCGGCTATTTCAACCTCGTTCCCGGCGGCCACGATCTCCTGACGCTCTACGAGCGCGCACGCGGTACCTTCAAGGACCCGAACGTGCTCGGCGCCTTCCTGATCCTGCCGGCGCTGTTCGCGCTCCAGAGCGTCGTCTCCGACAAGTTCGCCAAGGCGTTCCGCAACGTCATCGCCTTCGGCATCATGTCGCTGGCGATCCTGCTCGCCTTCTCCCGCGCCGCCTGGGGCGGGCTGGTCCTGACCTCGGCCTTCATGCTGGCACTGATGGTGCTGACCAGCCGCACCAATGCGCAGCGCTCGCGCATCATCATCATGGCCATCGTCGCAGTCGTGCTGGGCCTCGCGCTGATCGCGGTGCTGTTGTCGTTCGACTCCATCGCCGAGATGTTCAAGCAGCGCGCAAGCTTCGACCAGAGCTATGACGAAGGCCGCTTCGGCCGGTTCGGTCGACACATCTTAGGTGCGGAGATGGCGCTCGACCTGCCGTTCGGCATCGGTCCCTTACAATTCCACCGCTTCTTTCCCGAAGATACCCACAATTCCTACCTGAATGCCTTCATGTCCGGCGGCTGGCTCTCCGGCGTGTGCTATCCCGCGCTGGTCTTCACCACTGTCATCACAGGCTTCCGCCACATCTTCGTGCGCGTGCCCTGGCAGCGCGCCTATCTCGCGGTGTTCTCGGCCTTCGTCGGCACCGTCGGCGAGAGCTTCGTGATCGACACCGACCACTGGCGCCACTTCTGGATGATGCTGGGCGCGATGTGGGGCATGATCGCGGCCGCACAGGCCTACAAGATCAGATCTGGCGAGGATGCTTCTTCAGCTTGAGCGCAGGCCGTTTCTCCGGCGGCGTGTCGAGCAGGCCTTTCAGCGCAGCGGTCGCGGCAAGCACCCCCTTGTAGCCCTCAGTGGCAAAACGCAGCAGCAGGCGCAGTTCCTCGTCGGAATAAGCGTTCCACACCTTCTCCATCGCCTGCTGCATCGGAACATAGAGCTCGCCGATCTTCATGGCGGTCTCCGGCACGACGGCGATGTAAACCTTGCGGCGATCGGCCTCGTCCCGCTCGCGGCGCACGAGGCCAGCCTTCTCGAGCCGGTCGACCACGCCGGTGATAGCGCCGGTCGTGAGCCCCGTCACCTCTGCAAGCCGGCCCGCGGTCACGCGTCCCTCGAGATAGAGGATGTCCATGCATTCGAGGTCGGAGTTGGCAATTCCGGCCACGTTCGCAACGGTTTGCCCATACAGCACGCCCTGCGCGGACGATCGCCGCATCGCCTCTTCCAATTCTCCCAGCAACGCCGTGCGTGCCTTCGTCCTTGACAAGGCTCACCTCATATCTTAGTCGATATATATCTTAGTCACTAAGCGATTTAGTGACCGTAATTCCTCCTAGCACCACGGAAACGTCAGGAGCAAGTCATGTCCCATCGTCCCCGCAAGGCCCTGATCATCGGCGCCGGCATCGCCGGGCCCGTTGCCGCGATCCTGCTACGCCGCGCCGGCATCGAATCGGCGATCTACGAAGCCTGGCCCTACTCCAAAGGTATCGGCGGCGGCCTCCAGATCGCGCCAAACGGCATGCATGTGATGGACGAGATCGGACTTGCGAACGAGCTGATCAGCCGTGGCTCGATCGCGGAGTCCTTCGACTTCTATTCGCAAGAGGGCCGACGGCTCGGCTCGATCAACCACGACATGGCGCGACGGTTCGGCCAGCCCGCGGTCAATGTCTGCCGCGCCACGCTGAACGAAATGCTGATCGACAAGGCCTGGTGCGCCTGCGTCTCGCTCTATTTCGACAAGCGCCTGATCAAGATCGAGGATCGCGGCGACCAGCCGATCATCGCCTATTTCGCCGACGGCACCACCGCCGAGGGCGACTTCCTGATCGGCGCCGATGGCGTGCATTCGATCACGCGGCGCCAGGTCGTGCCGGACGGGCCGACCCCCTTCAATACCGGCCTGATCGGGTTCGGCGGTTTCGTGCCGCATGCCGTTCTCGAGGACCGGGCGATTAGCCGGCATGTCGAGACCACGTTCGGGCAGAGCGGCTTCTTCGGCTACGGCTATTGCAGCCCGGATCCGAACGACGGCGTGATGTGGTGGAGCACGCAACCGGCGCACGGGATGGATGCCGCGATGTTCCGCGCGCTCGACCAGCAGTCGCTGAAGCAGCATCTACGCGGCTTCCATCGCGGCTGGCACGATCCGATCCCTGCCATCATCGAGGCCGGCGAAAACATCGCGGTCACCGACACGCTCGACGTCGCGACCCTGCCGACCTGGTCACGCAAGCGCTCGCTGCTGATCGGCGATGCCGCGCATGCAACCAGCCCCCATGCCGGCCAAGGCGCCTCGCTCGCGCTGGAAGATGCGATGCGGCTCGCCCGTCTGATGCAGGAGGGCCAGGAGCTGACCGCCACCTTCCAGGCTTTTGAGGCCGAGCGGCGCCCCCGCGCGGAAAAGATCGTCGCGATGGCGCGGCGCAACGGCAACAGCAAGCGCGAATTCAGCCCCACCGGCGCCTTCATCCGCAATCAGATGATGAAATGGCTGCTGCCGCTGGGATCGAAGAGTATGGATTTCATGTACGCGTATGACGCACGCGCGGTGTAATGGCACGGTGCCGGTGGGCAAAGCGGAGCGTGCCCACTAATTTTGGTCGAGATCGGGATGGTGGGCACGGCGCACGTGCGCCTTTGCCCACGATACCGAGCTAGCTCTCTACGACAAACTTAAGCCCGGCGTGATCGACCAGCCGCTTGATCAGCTTGTGCTGCATCGCTGCGCCCGGTGTCCAGAAGCCGGCTGCGACATCGGTCACATCGCGCAGCATGCAGATCGCGCATTCGGAGATCATCTTCGACGTCGAGCCGTAGCCGGGATCGCGGTCGCCAGTGACACCGGCACGAACCGCACGGCCGTCGGGCGCGATCGCGACATAAAGCAGATTGAAGAGCCCGTTCTCGCGCTCTTCCTTCGAGGGGCCCTCGCCTGGCTTGGGCGCACTCGGACCGGTCTTCTCGGCGTTGGCTGCCATCACGCGCTTGGCGTTGGCCTCGCCCTTCTCGCCGGGACCGGTCAGAACCATCTCGTCGTAGACGAAGTCCTGGCCGTAGGGAAAGCCCATCAGCATGTTGGAGCGATGGACGTTGCGGGTGTTGATCAGCGCCATCATGAACGGCGCGGCCCAGGATTGCAGATCCTCCTCGAGCAGCGACCTGTTACCCTTCGGCTGCTTCGGTCCGGTGAAGCCCGGCGTCAGCGCGAACGGATCGTTCAGGATCGCGATCAGGCTGATGTCCTTGGCAACGGCATCGAAGGTCGCCTTGGCGCTCGCCGCGGTGCCGCCCGAGAGCGTGCCGCGCATGTCGCGCACACGGCCCTTCACGCGTTCGGCGGGAGCGCCGAACACGCGCTTTGCCTCTTCCTGCACGAAGAATGCACCGAGTTCGAACGGCACGGAGTCGAAGCCGCAGGAGAATACGATGCGCGCACCGCTCTCCTTCGCGGCCGCCTCGTATTTGTCGATCATCTGCCGCATCCAGATCGGCTCGCCGCAGAGATCGAAATAATCCGTGCCGGTAGCGACGCAGGCCGCGAGCAGTTCCTCGCCGTAGAGCTGATACGGACCGACCGTGGTGATCACCGACATCGTCTGCTCCGCCATCGCCTTCAGCGAGGCGGCGTCCGAAGCATCCGCGACAATCAGCGGGATATTCCCGGGCGCGCCGATCGCATCGCGCACCGATTTCAGCTTGCCAAGGCTACGCCCCGCCATCGCCCATTTGAGTGTCTTGTCGCTCTTATAATGCTGCGTCAGATATTCAGCGACGAGCTGACCGGTGAAACCGGTCGCGCCGTAGACGACGATGTCGAATTTCGCAGAGCCCATGGTCGACCTTTACTTCTTCGCGTAACTCACGCCCATCCCGGCACGGACGTCGCTTTGAATCCCGTAGGGCGGGATTGGGTAGCGCAGGCCGTTCTTGGCCAGCGCCTTCATGCCCTCGATCGCCTTGGCGAGATGCGCAGGCTTCAAGGCCATCAGCATCTCCTCGTCCGGCACGCCGCCATAGCGCCGTTCGGCATAGCATGGCAAGGACAGGCTGGGCTCGCCGGATTTGAGCGCCCGCCCCCAGGAATCCGCGCAAGCGGTTTCGCCGACCACGCCCCATTCGAACTTCTTGTAGCCGGTATATTGCAGCCCGTTGATCAGGATGATCATCTGGCCGGGCGTTGCGTAGACGAGGCAGATGTCGGGTGGATCGAGCCGCCCGCTCGCCAGTGGGCTCACCGCGAGCGCCTGATACTGGCCGAACGGAACCACGTCCAGCGCCTCCTGGCGCTTGCGCGCGTCCTCCGCCGTGCCGTGCCAGACGCCGACATAATTTTCGCCGGCGAGCCATTTCTCGTCCTGCGGGCTCAGCCCGATCACCGCGCGGCACTGCGCACCGACGAGATCGTCGCCGGTAATGCCGACGGTCCACCCAAGGCGCGAGGCCATGCTGACGATCTGGTCGGTGGTGTGGACCGCATTCGGCCGCCGGATTTTCGGGATCGCCTCCATGTCTGCGGCATGCGCGAACAGCTTCATGCCGATCACCGTGGTCTTCAGCCGCAACAGGTTGTTGAGATCGGCCACGAGGCCGGCAAGATCGATCGTGTCAGCGGCTGGCTGCTGCATGGCATCCTCCCGGCGCGCCGTTTCCGACGCCTATTGTTGGGCCTCTCGGGCCTGTTCTAGTCCTTGGCCGGCCCGGGAAGCAACTCGCTGGTCCTGCCCATGAGGCGGTAGGCCAAAAGGCCGATCCATTCGCGCACAGCCACGTCGGTTCGGCGGAGACCGTCCGGGCCGTTATTGGTGAAAGAGAACAAGTCATCGCGCCCGCCCATCCGCCAGTCGACGGGATAGGCCTCGACGTCGAAGCCGGCCTTGCGGAATATCCCCATCGAGCGCGGCATGTGGAAGGCCGAAGTGACCAGGAGCCAGCGCTCGCCCGGTTTCGGCGCAACCAGCTTCTTCGTGAAGATCGCGTTCTCCCAGGTGTTGCGGGAATCGCGTTCAACGATCAACCGCTCCTTGGATATGCCAAGGTTTTCCAGGATCGGCGCGGAATAGTCGGCTTCCCTGGCATCGGTCGCGATCAGGTTCGAAGTGCCCCCCGTGAAGACGATACGCGCATTCGGATAGCGGCGCGCAAGCTCGGCCGGCGCAAAAAAACGATCGGCCGCGTGCGAGACCACCGGCGTGTGATGTGCTGCCGACAGATCGGTATCGACCGAGCCGCCCAGCACGATGATGCCGTCGGGCACACCGCGCGACGGATCCCACGCGGGAAAGCGCGACTCCAGCGGATAGAGCAGCAGATTGCTTAGCGGCGAAAAGGCAGCGAGCGCGAACAGGATCAGCGCGGTCGCGGCCAGCTTCCGGCCGAGCCCGGCAAAACGCGTTGCCATCAGCACGACCGAGATGATCCCGAGTTCGACCAGAAGATTGATCGGCACCAATGCGGCACCGAGCGTCTTGGAAAGAAAGAAAAACAGGAGAAACCTCGCTGAAATGATCGTGGTGCGCGGGCTTGACCCGCCCGCCCATCTTCAGAAATCTTCTTGGAAGAGGATCGATTGCCGGGTCAAGCCCGGGCATAACAAGATCTCATGACAAGTTCTGATGAAACCGATTGGACGCGGCAAATGACCCATCATCACCTGCATTCAAGTCCCGAAACCTGCCATTGGGGCTTCTTTGAAGCCGCGCTCAAGCCCGTCCTCTCCATCGCCAGTGGCGATGAGGTGACCGTCGATACCATCAGCGGCGGCCCGGACGTGCTGCCCGACCGCAGCAAGTTTCACATTCCGCCGGAGATGTTCGAGGTTCACGCCAGGAACGAGCGCATGCTCCCCGGCCACATCCTGACCGGCCCGATCGCGGTCGAGGGCGCCGAGCCCGGCGACGTGCTCGCAGTCGAGATTCTCGACGTCCAGCTCCGCCAGGACTGGGGCTGGAACATGATCAAGCCGTTGTCCGGTACCCTGCCCGACGATTTCCACGAGACCCGGATCCTCAACATCCCGCTGGACCGGTCGCGAATGGTGGGCCGGATGCCGTGGGGCCTCGACCTGCCGCTCAAGCCGTTTTTCGGCGTGATGGGCGTTTCGCCGCCGGCGGCCTGGGGCCGTATCTCCTCGCTCGTTCCGCGCGCCATGGGCGGCAATCTCGACAACAAGGAGCTCGGCGCCGGCGCGACATTGTATCTGCCGGTGTTCGTCCCGGGCGCGATGTTCTCCTGCGGCGACGGCCATGGCGTGCAGGGCGACGGCGAGGTCTGCGTCACCGCGATCGAGACGGCGCTGCAGGGCCGCTTCCGTCTGACGCTGCGCAAGGATTTGCGGTTCGACTATCCGCGCGCGGAGACGCCGAGCCACTACATGACCATGGCGATGGACCCCGACCTCGACCAATGCGCGATGCGGGCGCTGCGCGACATGATCGTGCTGCTTGGCGAGACGCGAAACCTGTCGCGCGAGGACGCCTATACACTGTGCAGTCTCGCGGCCGATCTGCGGGTGACCCAGACCGTCAACGGCTCCAAGGGCATCCATTGCATGATCGAAAAGGCGATCGTGCACGGCTGATCTCGCCGGCAGCTCCTGACCGCTCCACGCTTCCTCACCGCCCGGCCATTCCGGGCGGCACGCTGAATCACGCCTGATTTCCCTCACGATTCCAACAAGCTAATCGATGAGCTCAGCCAGCATTTGACTTCTGCCCCAGAACCTAAATAGAGTCTTAATCGTTACTTTTATGTACCCGAGTAAGAGGCTAGCGTTCGGGCCATGGCCACCGAAAAAGCCGAGACTGACCGCATTCCCGTAACCTTGGCGCTCTCGACCATCACCTACCTGGAGAAGTTGGTGAGACAGGGCACCCACGGCACCAGCGTTCCTGGCGTCGCACGTACCTTGATCGAGGAAGGCATCCGTCTCGCCATCAAGGACGGGCTTTTGTCGATTCGCGACAATGGCAGGACGTGAGCGCACGCCGAACGTGAAGCGGACGGATCTCGAGCTGCGGTTGGTCGATTGTCGCAACCTGGGACCGTTACAATGCCTGTTCTCTCACCAACCTGGACCAACGAACGAATTGAACTTCTGAAGCAACATTTCGAGGCTGGTCTGTCCTGCCGCGAGATCGCCGCCGACATCGGCGTCAGCCGCAACGCCGTGATCGGCAAGCTGTCGCGCCTGAATCTCACGCGCGGCCGCACGGTCGACGAGCGCAGGCTCCAGGACGGGAATCAAGACAGGAATTCCGCCCCACGCGCGCAAAGAGCGGTGCCCCGTCTGCAATTCGAAATGCTCGCCACGATCTACAGCGAAGCGGGCGCGCCCGCGGTAACTGGACCGATCGACGAGGCCAATCGCTGCTCGCTGATGGAGCTCGGCGAAAACCACTGCCGCTGGCCAATCTCGACGCCCGGTGCCGAGGATTTTTGCTTCTGCGGCAACGCCGCGCACGACGGACAGCCCTATTGCGCCGGCCACAGCCGCCTCGCCTACCGGCCGAACTCGCGTGCGCGTGTCATGCGCGGCTGAAGCCCGTCCTCCCTTGGCTCCCCAACGAAAAACCTCCGGCAGGGCACTACCGGAGGTTTCTGGAGGCTTAGCGTGAAGCTAAGAGCCGCGATCTTTTTGGAACCGGCTGACAGACATATAGCTGAGCAACTCAGGTAAGTAAATAAGTTTGGTGGCGATCGATTCGCATAGCTCGTCTTCGCCGCCCGCGGAGGAGAGTTCGGTTTTTCGAAATCGACACCGCATTAGAAAAAAGCCCCGGCGGTTGCCCGCCGAGGTTCTCTGATCGATTTGCGCGATCTATATTAGAAGTTGCGCTGAGCGCGCAGCAGCATGCTCACCGAGTTCTGGTCCTTCAGCTCGTACACGGCCGCCGGCTTCGCTGCGGAGGCAATGCCCGGGCTGTTGATGGCACCAGAGTACTTCTGGTCCAGACGCGACCAGCTCAGGTCGGCCGTGAACGCCAGGTTCTTGACCGGAGTCCAGACGGTGTTGACACCGATGACACCGAAGTTGAAGTCCGGATTACAGGTCGAACCGGCCACGGCGATCGTAGCGAAGTTGGTGCAGATCAGGGCCTTGCCCGTATTGCCGTACTTCAGCTGGGCATAACCACCGTACACGGCGCTCGCCCAGTTCGGGCTCCAGTTGTGGGTGTAACCACCACGGACGCCCCAGGTCTTGACGGTATCGATGCCGGTAGCCGTTCCAAAGACGCCGTCAGCAAGACCGGCGAAACCGGTGCTCTGATACGCCGTGCCGCTACCGCTGAACATGAAGAAGCTCTGCGGGAACAGGCTCTGGAAGTTGTAACGAGTTGCACCGTCCGTGTAGACGGCTTGCAGGTTGATGACGTCGCCCGCACCGGTCGGGATGTTCTTGATCGACAACGAGCCCTGAACAGCCCAGCCCCACTTGTCCGACGGATGACCGCTGGGTTCCGTCGCCCCGTAGTAGCCGGCATGGAGGTCATGCCCGACAACCGACAGCTGGGCCAGACCCCAGGCCTGGTCGACGCGCACGTTGCCGAGGATGTCGGGAGAACGCGTGCCACCCCAATCGTTGGCACCATAGACGCCCGTCACGAACTGAGCAGCCGTACCCGACGACACGTTCCAGAGGTTCGACTGGCCGTTGTTCGCCGACGTCTCGTCTTGCAACGCGATCGAAGCGGTGATGCCCTGGCCGAAGTCAGCCGTGTAGGCAGCCTGGTTCACGCCGTTGACGTGGTTGGAGCCGCCCGGAATGGTATCGGGACCGCCAGCCGGATAGCTCTGCCACGGAGCATCGAAGATCGAGACCGTGCGGCCGAAGGTGAAGCCGGCGAACTGAATGAACGCGTGGTAGAGACCGAGCGAAGCCGAGCTGGCCGAGATCGCCGACGGATTGCTGCCGGTGGCGTTGGTCGAGTCGTAGCTGAAGACCATGTCGGCGTAGGTACGAACAACGCCGTACTCCGTCGCCGTGCGGGTGTCGACGTTGAAGTCGAAACGGGCACGGCTGTAATAGTAGTTGGTGAGACGGTTGTTTGACCCACCGTTCGCGGAGGTGGTGCTGTTGTTGAAACCATAGTCGCCGGTGCCGCCGAGAAGTGCGTCAGCACGCAGATAACCGCCCAGCTTGATGCAGGTGTCGGTGCCGGGCATGTAGTAGAAACCCGCGCCGTAGAGCGAGCAGACCTTCACGTATTCGACTGCCTTGGCCTTGACCGGAAGATCAGCCGCCTGAGCTCCACCGACGGCGATCAGGGTCGCCGCAGTGCCGAGCAAAAGGCTCTTCACCACTTTCATATTAAAACCTCCAAGTTGCACATTTTGCGGAGACCGGACCGTGAGGCCCCCCAGATCTCCGTCTCTTCAAATCCGCTCGGCCGCTTCGCGCTTTCGGACGCACCCGCTTCAGACGCGAGGGACGTGAGCGAACCACCTGCAACGGGACGATTGAGAACCCCCCACCGTCACGGATCAATATGCCTGCGCCGTTCCGTTAATCAAAATAGTTTATTAGATAAGCTTTTCGGTTTCACTAACTCTGTGTCTGCGGCGCAACACCCCGGCTCTGCCCCGAAATACTGACCGGATCATATTTGTAATTTCCGTGACATAATTACCCTGCTCTGCACTTGCGTCAGGGCAGGCTTGCGTGGACTATGCGCGCCGCGAACATCAGCCGGAAAGAAATCAGCTTGCGGGAGTGACGCTGTGTCAGCGACGAGGAAAGAAGGGGCGCGCCTCCGCTCCGGCGGCAATCTCGACATCATCAGGCGATTCACCTGGGAGATATCGTCGATCAACATGCATCTGGAGGAGCTGCGTCAGTTCTGGGCCAGGACGCTCGGCATCAGCGGACCGCAATGGCTGATCCTGATGGCGATTTCCGATCTCGACAAGGACGATGGCGTCCCCGTCAACGTGGTCTCCAAGCTGCTTCACGTCGACCCGTCGTTCGTCACCACCCAGTCCAAGCTGATGGAGAAGAAGGGTCTGCTGCGCCGTCGCCCCTCACCGACTGACGCCCGCGTGGTACGGCTGTCGCTGGTGGAAAAGACCCAGAAGCACATCGCAAGCCTCAACGAGCAGTACAAGTCGATTCGCGAATTCGTCTTCCAGGAGTTCGACGAGGACGAACTGACCGAATTCACTACCAAGCTCGCGACGCTGAAGACCCGGCTGGAAAAGGCCTGCGTCAGGATCACCCTCGACTTCTGAGCCGCGCATCCGTTCTTGAGCCAGAGCGTTTTCGAGCGAAGTGGATCCCGGTTCGCGTCAAGAAAACGTGTCAAACAAGAATCTAGGACCCGGTTGCGATTCCATCGGAACGGGAAAGGCTCTCAGAGGCCGCGCTCAGATCCGCTTGCCGACGGCACCAAGTCGCGATTCGAGCCAGTCGAAAATGTATTCGTTGGCAAGGCTCGGATTGTCGGCATGCGACTGTGCAGCGCCGGTCTCCGCCGCGGTGAACACTTTCAGCACGACATCCGAACTGCCGAGCTGGGATTTTTGCAGGATCTGACGCGCCCGATCAGCCTTGAGCCACCCGTCCTCGCCGAGCGTGATCAACACCGGACATTCGGCGCCGGAGGCCATCAGTGGCGCATGCGGCACCGGCACGATGCTGAGGTCGCGGATCGCAAAGCGGCTGGCAAAGAACGATCGCTCGTGCAGGTCCCACAGGCCGCCGTCGCAGACGGCCGCGGCGAGACGCGGCTCCTGCAACACCGCACGCGCCACGAACGAAGAGCCCCACCCGTCCGCCACGATTGCAACGCGATCGAAATCGACGTCCTCGCGTCGCTCCAGATAATCCATCGCGCTGCCAACCGAGCTTTCGAGATCCCGGCGATGCATGAGCATGTCGGCGTAATCGTCGCGCTGGTCGCCGAGCAGATCCAGCGCGAGCATCGACAATCCGCGCTCGCGCGCATGGGGCGCAAGCTTGAACAGGAATTCTTCCTTGCGGTGGCCGGGCTCACCGATGCAGATCACCGTCGGAGCGCGACCGTTCGCTGCAGGCGCAGGCAGGAAATAGCCCTGCAACGAATGTCCTTCGACCCACGGGATTGTCACGACTTCGCCGGCCGGCCGGCGCGCCGTGAGGAAACGGCGGGCGCATTCCTGCATCGCGAGCACCGCGACCCAGCGGCGCTCGTCGGCGGGATCGAGTGGCATCGCGGCCGCACCGTAGTAGTTCATCGCGCGCAGCCAGTTGCGCTGCGCCGTCGCCATATGGCCTTCCGCAAATGCAGCCTCGGCGCGATGCCGGTTGGCCTGTGCCAGCTTCTTCCACTCGCGATGCCAGGACTGCTCGTCGTCGCGCTTCAACTGCCGCGCAATCATCAGGCACTCGGCAATGGTGGCGCCGCCCTCCTGTGCCGCCGCCAGCAGCCGCGTGAATTCAGCAGAGATATCCTCTCTCTCCGGGCAGAGGATGAAGTCGTCGGAGAGGCATGCGGGTATCATCGGAGCTACGCTTTATCGTGGCGTTACCCTGATTCAGTAAACTATTTCAGTCTGCCAACCAAGCTGCCGCGCGCCGAATGAGACCCGTTCGAGATCACCATCGCTTGAACGCATCTCACATGTCGCATGCGTGACATTCCGTATCGTCATAAGATGGCCAACGCGCGCGCGAAGCAGGTAAATGACCTGAATTAATTACCTGCGCACCTCTTGCGATGATGCTTGTCATACCTACATCTGCGCGCGATCGTTGACGGTCTCAGCCAAACAGAGTCAGCCAAGCCGCCAGCCAACTTCCTGGGTGAAACTTTCGTAGAATGCGCGGTCATAAGCCTGCTCGGGCGCCGCGCGAACGCGTTCGTCGAGCAGCTTGGCGTCCTCGCCGACCAGGATGCGCCAGCGTTCCGACTTCACGCCGTCGAGGATGATCCTGGCGGCCTGCGCCGCCGTCGTCGGCGCATCCTCGAGGAAGGTGCGGGCGCGTTCGGCGAACGCCGCCTGGATCTCCTCGTCCGACTTTTTGTCAGCATCTGGCACGCCGGCCGCAACCATGCGCTTGCGGGTCAGCACGATCTCCTCGGCGTTGAGACGCTCCGATCCGTCACCGCTCTGCACCTTGCGTGAGTTGGAGACGATCGAGGTGCCGATATGGCCGGGCATCACCACCGAGCATTTGACGTGCGGCGCGTGCAAGCGCAGGTCGTTGATCAGCGCTTCGCTAAATCCCTTCACCGCGAACTTCGCTGAGCTGTAGGCGGTGTGCGCCTGACCCATGCCGATCGAGGCCCAGAAGCCGTTGACGCTGGCGGTGTTGATGATGTGGGCCTCGTCCGCCTTGACCAGCATCGGCAGGAAGGTGCGGACGCCGAGATAGACGCCGCCCCAGCAGATGTTGAAGGTGCGTTCCCACTGCTCGCGCGTGTTGGTGAACAGGCTGCCGCCGCCGCCGATCCCTGCGTTGTTGAACAGCAGATGGATCTTGTCGGTCTTCTGCTGCTCGGCGAGCTCGTCGCGAAAGCGCTTGAGATGATCCTCGATCGAGACGTCGGCGACATGGGTCGTGACCCGCAGGCCCTGCGGCAGCTTCTCGACCTCGCAGAGCCGCTTGGTCTCCGCCATCGCGGCTTCCGAGACGTCGCACATCGCGACGTTGCAGCCCTCGGCAACGAGCTGCCGGGCGAGCTCGCGCCCCATGCCCGTGCCACCACCGGTGATGACGGCGATCTTTCCAGCAAATTCCTTCATGGGATTTCGGCCCCTCCCCTTATCGGCATGTTTCTTCGTCGTTGGCGCGCCGCGCATGCGACGCGCGCAAAATGTAGCAGCGCCGCATCCGCAGGTAAAAGCGGATCGGCGCTGCTGTTCGACATCAGTTATTTCGGGGCGCGGACTATTCGGCCGCCTCGACTTGCGGTCCCTTCAACACGCCAAGGGCCTCCAGCGCGTTGCGGGTCGCAGCCTGCTGCGCCGGCGAGGCCTCCGGCATCGGCGCACGCGGATAGGTTCTGGGCAGGCCCTGGAGGGTCTGCGCGTAGCGGGTGCAGGCCGGAAGGTTATCGGCGATGACGGCGTTCCACAGCGTCAGCAGCTTCTTGTGCAGGTCGAGCGCACGCGGATGATCGCCTGCCTTCACCGCATCCCACAACGCGACTGAGGCGTGCGGCGCCGCGGTCAGGATCGCGGCGATCGAGCCGTGCGCTCCCAACGTGTAGGACGGATACATCAGGGCGTCGACTGCGCTGTAGATCAGCTTGTCTGGCGCCATCATCATGAGGTCGGCGAACAGCTTGAGGTCGCCCGCGCTCTGCTTGACACCGACGACCAGCGGCACCTCGGTCATGATCCGCGTCAGCAGCGCCGGTGACAAATACGACCAGGGCACGACGTTGTAGATGATGATGGGCATGCCGGTCTCATCGGCCATGGCGCGAAAATGCGCCACCATCGCGTCGTCATCGGGCTTGAACAGATAATGCACCGGCGTGACCTGGAGCGCTGCGACATTCATGTCGCGCACGAGCTTGCCGCGGCGGATCGCATCGCGCGTGGAGTCCACGATGATGCCGGCGATCACGGGGATGCGCCCCTTCACCGCATCCACGGTCGCTTGGATCAGGTCGCGATATTCCTCGTGGTCGAGCGTGTGGCCCTCGCCGGTCGAGCCGCCGGCCGCAACGCCATGCGCGCCGGCGCCGATCATCCAGTCGACCTGCGGCGCCACCAGCCTATAGTCGATCTCGCCGTCCTTCCGGAACGGAGTCGTCATCGGCGGGATCACGCCGGTCGGTCGCACCTTCATGGTCTGTCCTCGCGTTTCCTTTGGCCCTGTTGCGGTCCCGCTCTTTTGACGAGTATCCGCACGCTTCCGAGCGTATCGGCTGCGCCGGCCTTGTGAAGGGCCGTTCGCGCGGCGCTGCCCCCACAATCGCTCATTCCTGCGCGCATTTGTTAAGGGGGCCCCGTAGTTGCCCGGCTTCGGTTTAAGGGCAATTTTTTTACAATCCGAATCGCCAAATGGATGGACACTGGGTCGAGCAGGCCCAGCCAGCGTGTTGTTTGCGTCACAGGCTCTGGCACTCGGCTTGCATCCTCCTCGTGGTCGAAACTACCAATGAGGTGACTGGAATGTTCATAACCGTCGTTGCCGTGCTCTGCCGGCTTGGCGCTGCTGCCTCAGGCAGCTGCGTCGAGGAAATCGTGACCGACAGCAACATGACGCCCGATATGTCGATGATGGCGTGCGCAGTCGGTGCTCAGGCCCCGCTTGCAAAATGGATGGGCGAGCATCCGATCTATCACACCAATTGGCGCCTCGACCGCTACAAATGCGTGCCGGGTCACTACGAGATCAAGGGTCACGCCTAAAGGCCCCGCAAAACTACCGATATCGAGGAAACGCCCGGGGCCGCCTTCCCCCGCGCGAGATTGCAGCGCCAGACCCATTGCGGCCGCGCCTGCGTGACAACGATCACACCTTCCCCTTAAGCTACTGCCCCCTCAAGCCACCGCACGCAGAATGTTCGCACGCGCCTGCCGCCCTTCCGGCGTCGGCATCAGCGCATAATTGTGCGGCTGGCCACGGAGCAGATGCAGCTCGACCGTCACGCCGGCCGCCCTCGCCCGCGCGGCAAGATCGACGCTATCAGGGTAGAGCAGATCGCGCGTGCCCGAGAAGATCGTCATCGGCGCCAGCGAACGAAAGGCACCGTTGAGCGGGCTGACGAAGGGATGGCCGACATCGAGCTCACCGGCATAGAGCCGCCCGGCTTCGACGATTCCCGGAATGTCCTGAATTGGATCGCGCGCCGCGATCTCGACCTGTTCCGGACGGCTCACCGAGGCATCGGCTGCGGGCGAGATCAGGATCAGCCGGCTCGGCTGCCGATGCCCACGGTCACGCAGCCACTGGCATGCGGCGAGCGCCAGGCCCGCGCCGGCCGAATTGCCGACCACCGTGACCTTTGCCGACCCGGCATCCTCCAGCAGCATCCGCAGCAGCTCCGCTGTCTTCGGCACGACATCCTTCGCGGTCGCGCGCGGCGCCAGCGGATAGATCGGCACGACGCAGACGACACCCGCCTTGCGCGTCATTTGGCCGACGAAGCGCCAATGCGCCGGCACGATCTCGTTGATGTAGCCGCCGCCATGCAGGAACATCACGTGGTTGCAGCCTTCGTGCCCCGATGACGGCGCCGTGTAATAGACCGGCCATCCGCCCATCTTGGTCAGCGTGACCTCGACGCCACGTCCGAGATTAGGGGGCGCAAACGAGACCGGCTCCAACGCAAGCTTCTGCACATGCGCCTGCGCGGTCTCGGCCGAGGCAAGCTGCTCCTTGTAGGGGAGCTGCTGCAGCAGCAAGTTGAAGGCGCGGCTCTGCAAACTCGGCGCCGGATCGTTTGAAGGCCTGGCCCACGCAAAAGGGCATTCGCACAGCCGCCCGATCGACAGCATCTTCGCAACGCTCATGCTCCTGCCCTCATTTGCTGTGCCCGGCCGGCACCAATTTGCTTCTATCCATCGGCGACCGACCCCGCTTATAATGCGAGCATTCACTCGCTTTTCCTACTCGCATTCGAAGTGCAGGGACCATGGCGCGCAAACCACCGACAAAACCCCGGAAAAATGCCTTGCAGGAGCGGTCCCGCGCCACGGTCGACGCGCTGGTCGAGGCAACTGCTCGCATTCTGGTTCGCGAAGGTTTTGAGAAGACGAGCACCAACCGGATCGCCGAAATCGCCGGCGTCAGCGTCGGCTCGCTCTATCAATATTTCCCGAGCAAGGAGGCACTCGTCGCCGCGGTGATCGAACGTCACAACGAGGAGATCATGGGCATCGTCCGCACGACGCTCAACGAAGTCATGGACATGCCGATCGAGAAAGCCGTGCGCCGCCTCGTCACCGTCGCGATCGAGGCGCACCGCATCAATCCCGAACTGCATCGCGTTCTCGCCGAGCAGATCCCCCGCGCAGGAAAGCTCGACGTCGAAGCCTTCAACCGCGAGGTCCACAGTCTCGTCCGCGCCTATTTCGAAAGCCACCGCAAGGAAATGCGCAAGATCGATCTCGATGTCGCAACCTTCATCTGCGTGAGTTCAATCGAAGCGGTCGCGCACAACACTGTGCTGAACCAGGCCGAGATGCTGTCGGAGAAGATGGTGCGGACGCTGGTGGACGAGACGACAAGGATGGTGGCCGGGTTTTTGAGGTAGGTGCGCGGTCGCCATCGTCCGCCGCAACTCTCACGAAACTCGTCACCTGATGGGGTGAAAAATAGGCGCTGCACTACTATTGATTGCCGTCGATTGATGGGTGTATTTTTGGCAGCCGATTGAAATTACGCGCGGCGATTTCGAGAAGCGTGAGAACTTCGAATGAAAAAATTTCAGGAAGCTCTAGTCTGGTTGGCGGTCGTTTGCCTGTTCGCGTACACGGGCGCAGCGATCTGCTACGTCCTGTCAAACTTCGGGTTGAAAACGTTCTCGTTCGTCGATCACTTCTTTTCGCTGGGTAGTTACTTCTTCATGTTTGGGTTGCCGATCTCTGCGGTCGCGGCCGCGGCGATCGTCAGCGTCTTCCAGGCCGTTTCGCCAGCACAGAAGGACGGGGACAATCTCTCTTTTGAAGCCTTCGGCGCCAAGTTTTCAGGCCCTGCAGTCCCGGCAACGCTCTGGATCGTCACCTACCTTGCTCTTGTCGTCTCGATCGTTGCGATCTCAAACGCCATCAGCCGGCCTAGGGAGCAGCAGGGCCAATCCCAATCTGACGCTGGGTCCAAATCGGCTCACTGATCAGGTCTATGCCGAACGTCAGGCATTGTCCTGGAGCAAAATCGCGAGACCGGCGTTGCAAAGTCGGTAAGACCGTGACCGCCCCAAGGGCGATCACGACCGATCGGTCATCCGCAAAATGTGAAATGAATGGTCGGAGCGAGAGGATTTGAACCTCCGACCCCTAGTCTCCCAGACTAGTGCGCTAACCGGGCTGCGCCACGCTCCGAACGTCGTTCCATTAGCTAGGATCGCTGCTTTGCGCAAGGCGAGCCACACCATTTTGGTGTCTTCGCCGAAAGCGCCCGGAACAGAGCACAAAGAGGACGAAAAGACCCCTCAGCCGTCCTTCAGCGCCTGATCGAGCATTTCGCGGCAGGCGACGAGGTCGGCGAGGACCCGTCCGAGGCGCTCCCGGTCCATCGCGCTGGGGCCGACGGCCGCGGTGGGGGTGCCGCCCTTGCGGAAGGTGGTGAGGATGTCCTCGTCGTCGACCTCCGTGAAGCGGAAGTCGATGCCCTCCTCTTCGTCGCCCTGGTAGTCGTCCTCGTCGGCATCGGTGACGCCCTTGATGGGCGCCTCGTCGTCCGGCTCCATCAGGCTGGCCCCGATGGCATCCTCGATGGCCCCGAACGAGACTGCAGCCGAGCCGTCGGCCAAGCCCTGCACCGATTTGACGCCGTGCTCTTTCAGGATCCGCTGCACCCCGCGGATGGTGTAGCCCTCCCCGTAGAGCAGACGGCGGATGCCCTTGAGCAGGTCGACGTCGTCGGGGCGGTAATAGCGGCGTCCGCCGCTGCGCTTCATCGGCTTGATCTGGGAGAATCGCGTTTCCCAGAACCGCAGCACGTGCTGCGGAATGTCGAGCTCCTGCGCGACTTCGCTGATGGTTCGGAACGCATCCGGCGCCTTGTCCAAATGCCAAATCCTTCGCGCAGGGCGACTTTACGCCTCGGGTTGAGCCTTGCTGGCATCGCCATTGGTGCGATGCTGGGCGTTGATCCGCTGCTTCAGGATCGCCGACGGCTTAAACACCATCACCCGGCGCGGCGAGATCGGCACCTCGGTGCCGGTCTTCGGGTTGCGACCGATGCGCTGGCCCTTCTTGCGGACCATGAAGGAGCCGAACGAGGACAATTTCACCGTCTCGCCCTTCTCAAGGCAGTCGGTGATCTCCTTCAGCACGAGTTCCACGAATGCGGACGATTCCGTGCGCGACAGACCCACCTTCTGGTAGACGGCCTCGCAGAGATCAACACGCGTTACGGTTTTACTTGTATCGGTCATCGCCCTGTCCCACATCACGGCGAACAATTGTTGTCTGAAATTATGAGCTTACGTTACGGCGGTCAACACCGCTCATCAATGCAGACGCATCGATAATCGCGGCGAATTCCGGCAAAATTTTATCGATTGTGGCTTTACCAGCGCACCAGCGCAGAGCCCCAGGTGAAGCCGCCGCCCATTGCCTCCAGCAGAACCATATCGCCGCGCTTGATCCGGCCGTCCTTGCGCGCCACCGACAGCGCCAGCGGGATCGAGGCGGCGGAGGTGTTGCCGTGACGGTCCACCGTCAGCACCACCTTCTCCGGCGCGATATGGAGCTTGTGGGCGGAGGCGTCGATGATTCGCTTGTTGGCCTGGTGCGGCACGAACCAGTCGATGCTGTCGGTGTTGAGCCCGGTAGCCTCGAAGGCGTCGACGATGACGTCGGTGATCATGCCGACCGCGTGCTTGAAGACCTCGCGGCCCTCCATGCGCAGATGGCCGACCGTCCGGGTCGAGGACGGCCCGCCGTCGACAAACAGCTTTGCCTTGTGGCGGCCGTCGGAGCGCAGATGCGTGGTCACCACGCCGCGGTCAGTTCCAGCCTTGCCCGGCTGCTCCTGCGCCTCCAGCACGACCGCGCCGGCGCCGTCGCCGAACAGCACGCAGGTGCCGCGGTCATTCCAGTCGAGGATGCGCGAGAAGGTCTCGGCGCCGATCACCAGAGCGCGCTTGAAGGCACCGGAGCGCAGGAAATTATCGGCGGTCGCAAGCGCGAACACGAAGCCCGAGCACACCGCCTGGAGATCGAAGGCAGCGCCGTGATTGATGCCGAGCCCGTGCTGCACGGCGACCGCGGTCGCGGGAAACGTGTTGTCCGGCGTCGAGGTCGCAAGCACGATCAAGTCGATAGACTGCGCGTCCAGGCCGGCATCGGCGAGCGCAGCCTGCGCGGCCCTGATCGCGAGATGCGAGGTGAACTCGCCCTCGGCCGCGATGTGCCGCTCGCGAATGCCGGTCCGCTGCACGATCCACTCGTCGGAGGTGTCGATGCGCGCCGCCAATTGGGCGTTGGTCACAACCTGCTCCGGCAGATAAGAGCCGCAGCCAAGCACGACCGAACGAATTTGAGTCACGAAACATCCTCCGGCGCGGGTTGCACGAAATTGAGTGCACCACCTTCGCGGTTGAGCATCTGATTGATCTTGTTCAGGAGATCGAATTTGACCATCTCATAGCCAACCTCGATCGCGTAGGCAAAGCCTTCGGCGTTGATTCCGCCGTGGCTCTTGACCACGACCCCGTTCAATCCAAGGAACATCCCACCATTGGACTTGTTGGGATCCATCTTGTTACGCAGGGCCTGGAAGGCCCCGCGGGCGAAGAGATAGCCCAGCTTCGACATCCAGCTCCGCTGAATCTCGATGCGGAGTAATTCGGCCATCTGGCGCGCGGTTCCTTCGGCGGCCTTCAGCGCGATGTTGCCGCTGAAGCCTTCAGTGACGATGACGTCGGCCACCCCCTTGCCGATGCCGTCCCCCTCGACGAAGCCGATATAGTCGAGCTCCGGCAGGTTTCTCGCGCGCAGGATTTCACCGGCCTCGCGAATCTCCTCGTGCCCCTTGACCTCCTCGGTCCCGATATTGAGCAGCCCGACCGTAGGGCGCGGCTTGCTGAACAAGACGCTGGCCATCGCCGCGCCCATGACCGCGAGCGAGACCACATGGTGCGCATCGCCCCCGATGGTGGCGCCGAGATCGAGCACCACCGATTCGCCGCGCATCGTCGGCCAAATGCCCGCTATCGCCGGCCGGTCGATGCCCGGCAGCGTGCGCAGATGGAAGCGCGACATCGCCATCAGCGCGCCGGTATTGCCGGCGGAAATCGCGACATCCGCCTCGCCCTTCTTCACCGCGTCGATCGCAAGCCACATCGAGGAGGTCTTGCGGCCGCGCCGCAGCGCCTGGCTCGGCTTGTCCTCCATGCTGACGGCAACGTCGGTATGGATGATGCGGGAGGCGGCTTTGAGCCTGGGGTGGCGGTCGAGCTCGGGCTCGATCCTGGCGCGATCACCTATCAGCAGGAACTCAGCCTCGGAATGCCTGCCGAGCGAGATGGCCGCGCCTGGAATGACGACTGGGGCGCCGACATCGCCCCCCATGGCGTCAAGCGCGATACGAACCTTGCTTGGCATCAAAATCCCGGAAACCTGGTCTGGCGCGGTCGTCCGCTAGCGGTACCGCGAAATGGGTTCGCCATGGACATGGCGACCGGCCGAGCGCCGCGCCGCGCCCGAACCGGGCGGACAATAGCGTTTTGTTATCCCGAAACAACCTCTTGCCCCCAGCCTTTTGGATTAAGGGCGATCCGCCGGCGGATGTTCGAATTCACAATAATTTCTGAAAAATCAGATAGTTGAGTCGTCTTTTCAAACTAGTCCAGCAAACACCTCACGCCCCGTAGCACAGCGGTGTTACTGGGAGTGCCCAGCTATTTGCCCTTCTTCTTGCCCTGCTTGTTGTCCTGGAGCGCCTTCAGCGCCGCGAACGGATGGTCCTCTGGATCGGGTACGGTGACCTCCGCCTCGAACACGACCCCCGGCTTGCGGGGGTAAGGGTCGATCGCCAGAAACAGCGCGTCGGTCGCTATCCGGCCGAGGTCGATGATTCCGTTGACGATGGCCTCCGGTGGATCAGCGACCTCCGGGGGGGCCTTATCGTCCTCCCCCTCTTCGATCAGGTCGGTCAGCCGCCGCGCCTCGGCCTCGGGCGCAAAGATCAGGTCGATCTCCTCGTCAATCTCGCTCTCGATCGGATCGAGCGTGACCACGCAGGTCTGGCCGACCCGGGCCCGGACATGGCCCGTGACCTGGAGCCGACCGCCGCTCTTCGGCACGATTTCGAGGTCGGCATGGGCCGACAGGACCTCACGCACGCCCGCGAGGTCAGCCATGGTGTGTCGCTCCGCAGCCGAGGCTTCGAGCTCACGGTGCAGGCCAGTATCGGGAATATGCGCCACCATCAGGGGCACGCGCCAAGGGTCGGGTCCGGTCGTCGGTCGGTTCATGACGTCTCATCCTCCGCAAGCGGTGCGGGAAACCTAAAGGATCCGAGCAACAGCGCTGAATCGTCGATCTGGCCGAGATCCGCATTCGCGGCCACCGCGTAAGCGGCTAGCCGCCGCGCGTGGTCCATCCCGGCGCCATTCAAGATATTCTTGCAAATCGCCTGCGCCAGCGCCTCCGGGCCGGTGTCGATCGCCTGGTCGTAAGCCTGGACGCGGCCGTAAAAGGCCTCGCCGAAGGCCCGCATCCGCTTCGGAACGGTCTGGTCGCCTATGCCCATCTCGCGCAGATTGTCGTCCATGTCTTCGCAGAAGCGGTCGAACAGGGCCTGCGACAGCTCCACCCCGCCGTGGGCGGCGGTCCGCAGCCGCCGCAGCAACAGCCAGAGATGCAGCAGCAACAGGTCAAAACGGCCATTAACCGTATCCGGCACGCCCAAGTCCCGGTAAAATATGGGTTCTCGCGCCTGCGTCACGATCATGCCATAGATGGCCTCAATGGTGCCGGCCGGGGCTAGCCGGGGTTTCCTGAAGTGATTGAACGGCCAAAGCATTGTGGTTTCCGCAAGCGGGCGCGCGCGAGTTGCATTCAGAGCCTCCGCCCGGTACTTCAGCGCCTCGCGCGACGCAAGGGGACGGAATCAGTTCCGCTATGACGATAACGAACCAGACCAGCCTGCGCGCAGACAAGCGGCGCGGCCTTTTTGCACGCTGGAGCGGCTTGCGCATGCTCGCGGCCGTGGCTTTGGTCGGTGGCGCCCTTGCGGGATGCACCGGCGAGCAGTTCCAGAAAGGTTACATCCTGCCGCCCGGCGCGCTCGAGCAGATTCCGATCGGCGCGAGCCAGGACCAGGTGCTGATCGTGATGGGCACCCCATCCACGGTCGCGACGCTGGACGGTGAAGTGTTTTACTACATCTCGCAGCGGTCGGAGCGCATGGTCGCCTTCATGAACCAGAAGGTGGTCGATCAGCGCGTCATCGCCGTCTATTTCGACAAGAACCGGCGCGTGCGCCGCCTTGCGAATTACGGCCTCCAGGACGGCAAGATCTTCGACTCCATCAGCCGGACCACGCCGACCTCTGGTCAGGAGATGAGTTACCTGGCGCCACTGTTCAAGCTGCTCAGCTTCAACTGAGGCTTCTTCAGCCTGCGGCGTCGTGCCGCCCTTCGTGCGGCACTTGCGGGCGCGCGCGACTTGCCGTTGCACGCCGGGTTCCATAGGCTCTCTGCAAAACAAGAAGCAGGGAGTGGATTCGTGCCCAACAAAGTTCTTTCGCGTCGTCGCGTGCTCGCTGGGGCCGCCGGTCTGACAGCAGCAGCCATCCTGCCGCGATCGAGCCTGGCCGACTGGAAGCCCACCGAGAACATCCGTGTCATCGTGCCGGCCGCGGCGGGCGGCTCGACCGATGTGATGGGCCGGTTGCTCGCAGCCCATCTCCAGTCCGCCTGGGGCCAGACCGCGGTCGTGGAGAATCGCTCGGGCGGCGGCGGCACGATCGGGACCGCCGAAGTCGTTCGCTCCAAGGCCGACGGCCACACCATCCTGATCGGCAATCCGGGACCGAACGCGATTGCCTACAGCATCTTCAAGAACCTCAGCTACAAGCCGGACCAGCTCCAGCCGGTGTCCAACATGATCCGGATCCCGAACATCGTGTCGGCGCATCCGAAGACCGGCATCAAGTCGGTCGCCGAGCTGATTGCCTTTCTCAAGGCCAATCCCGACAAGCTCAGCTACGCCTCCTCCGGCGTCGGCCAGAGCCCTCACCTTACCGGCGCCTGGTTCCTCCAGCTCACCGGATTGAAGATGACGCACATCCCGTTCCGTGGCGCCGGGCCTGCGCTGCAGGCCGCGCTTGCCGGCGACATCCAGATCCTGTTCGACAATCTCTATCCCAGCCTGCCGCAGGTGCAGAACGGCACGCTCAACGGCCTCTGCGTCACCACGACCGAGCGGAGTGATCTCGCGCCGAACCTGCCGACCATGCGCGAGAGCGCGCCGGAGCTTGCGAACTTCGACGTGTCGTCCTGGTTCTCGGTGTTTCTGCCGAAGGGGGTCCCTGCGCCGGTGGTTGATGCGCTCAATCTCCAGGTCAAGGCGATGCTCGATCGCGACGACATGAAGAAGCAGATCACCGCTATGGGCGCCCGCGCCGACTACGGCACGCCGCAGCAATTTTCCGACTTCGTGGACGCAGAGACGAAGAAATTCGCCGGCATCATCCAGAAGGAAGGATTGCAGATGGATGTGCAGTAGGCGCCGCCCCCGTCATTGCGAGGAGCGTAGCGACGAAGCAATCCAGACTGTCTCTGCCAGCAGCAGCGAGGCCACGATGCTCCCTCCCCTCCCTGCTGGGCCACGCCTCCGGCAAAAAGTGAAAAACAACCCCATGCACAGTAGAACCACAGTTGCTCGCCGGCACGAGGCCCATTCGGTAAGCCATTGTCGCATCGAGCAAATCAGCGGCAAACGGGCAATGGCCGGGGATTCCGCAGTGCTGCACGGCAGCTCGATGTGAGCCGTCAGCTTGAGCGCCAACGAAGGCAAGCACTGATTTCGTATTTTACGAATTTCGTTTGACGCGTCGGGCAAAACAGTGACACCATGACATCATGGCCCATTCGAGAGCGGAACCAGCCAGTCGCCATGGGCGCCCGCGCCGATTACGGCACGCCGCAGCAATTCGCCGACTTCGTGGACGCCGAGACGAAGAAGTTCGCCGGCATCATCGCGAAGGAAGGACTGCAGATGGATGTGCAGTAGCCTGCTCTGTGTGCGGCACCGGGGATTTAAACCAGTTGAAAGCGAAGAGGACGGCTGCGGCCAGCGCGATCGCCAACATAGTGCGAGAGTTGAGAGCGCCGGATTGCCGGAGACCGGTTTGTACCTTGCCGCAAGTGGGACAGACGGTATCGGCCATCAGCATGTCGCAGCCGCATTGCATGCACTTGCTCGTTTCGATTTTCATGGCGATGGCCCCCTCTAGAACGGACAGCAAAAAACCCGCGGCTTGCACCGCGGGTTTGTCGCAGGACTGGCGTCCCAGGTTCAGTGCGCCAGGATCGCCAGCAGCAACAGCGCCACGATGTTGGTGATCTTGATCATCGGGTTCACCGCTGGTCCCGCCGTATCCTTGTAGGGATCGCCGACGGTGTCGCCGGTCACGGCCGCTTTGTGGGCATCAGAGCCCTTGCCGCCGAAATGACCGTCCTCGATGTACTTCTTGGCGTTGTCCCAGGCGCCGCCGCCCGAGGTCATCGAGATCGCGACGAACAGGCCCGTCACGATCACGCCGAGCAGCATCGCACCGACCGCCGAGAACGCCGCCGACTTGCCGGCGACGCCGCCGCCCGCGATAACGTAGATCAGGAAGTAGACGACGATCGGCGACAGCACCGGCAGCAGCGAGGGGATGATCATCTCCTTGATCGCCGCCTTGGTGAGCAGGTCGACGGCCTTGCCGTAGTCCGGCTTCTCGGTGCCCTGCATGATGCCCGGCTTCTCGCGGAACTGACGGCGCACCTCCTCGACGATCGCGCTGGCCGCGCGGCCAACCGCGGTCATGCCCATCGCGCCGAACAAATACGGCAGCAGACCACCGAACAAGAGACCCACCACGACGTAGGGATTGTTCAGCGAGAAGTCCGGATTGACGCCGACGAAATAGGGATGATGCGCAGAATCTGCAACGAAGAACTTGAGGTCCTGGTTGTAGGCCGCAAACAGCACCAGGGCACCGAGACCGGCGGAGCCGATCGCGTAGCCCTTGGTCACCGCCTTGGTGGTGTTGCCGACCGCGTCGAGCGCGTCGGTCGACTTGCGCACTTCCTTGGGCAGGCCCGCCATTTCGGCGATGCCGCCTGCGTTGTCCGTCACCGGACCGAAGGCGTCGAGGGCGACGACCATGCCGGCCAGCGCCAGCATGGTGGCGGTCGCGATCGCGATGCCAAACAGGCCGGCCAGGCTATAGGTGACCAGGATGCCGGCGATGATCACGATCGCGGGGAGCGCGGTCGATTCCATCGAGACGGCGAGACCCTGGATCACGTTGGTGCCGTGACCGGTCACCGAGGCTTGGGCGATCGACTTCACCGGACGATAGTCGGTGCCGGTGTAGTATTCGGTGATCCAGATGATCAACGCGGTGACTAAAAGGCCGACCACGCCGCATTCGAACAGCGACATGCCGGTGTAGTCGACGCCGTCGAGCTTGCCGAAGCCGATCAGATAGTAGATCACGCCGGCGATACCGATCAGCGATAGGACGCCGGTGGCGATCAGGCCCTTGTAGAGCGCTCCCATGATCGACTGACTCGGCCCCAGCTTCACGAAGAAGGTGCCGATGATCGAGGTGATGATGCAGATGCCGCCAATGGCGAGCGGCAGCGTCATCATGTTGGAGAGGATCGGCGTCTTGGCGAAGAAGATCGCCGCGAGCACCATGGTGGCGACCGCCGTCACCGCATAGGTCTCGAACAAATCGGCGGCCATGCCGGCGCAGTCGCCCACGTTGTCACCGACGTTGTCGGCGATGGTGGCCGGGTTGCGCGGATCATCCTCCGGGATACCCGCCTCGACCTTGCCGACGAGATCGCCGCCGACGTCCGCACCCTTGGTGAAGATGCCGCCGCCGAGACGGGCGAAGATCGAGATCAGCGAGGCACCGAAGCCGAGCGCCACCATGGCGTCGATGACGGTGCGGCTGTCGGGCGCGAGCTTCAGCGAATGGACCAGGAAGCCGAAATAGAGGGTTACGCCGAGCAGCGCGAGACCCGCCACCAGCATGCCGGTGATCGCGCCCGCCTTGAAGGCGAGTTCGAGGCCGCCGGCGAGCGACTTCGTCGCGGCCTGGGCGGTGCGCACATTGGCGCGGACCGAGACGTTCATGCCGATGAAGCCGGTCGCCCCCGACAGGATGGCGCCGATGGCGAAACCAATCGCGACATAAAGCCCGAGGAAATAGGCAAGCAACGCGAAGATGACGATGCCGACGACGCCGATCGTGGTGTACTGGCGCCGGAGATACGCCTGTGCGCCTTCACGCACCGCTTCCGCGATCTCCTGCATGCGCGGTGACCCCGCATCCGCACTCAACACCGAAGACGTCGCCCAAATCGCGTAGACGACGGAAAGCACTCCGCAGAGCACAATCAACCATAATGCTGTCATGTGATTTTTGCCTCAGATCCTTGATGTACGTACCCCCGGCGCCTTTTGTTTTTCCGTCAAGCGGTGTGGCGCCCTTATGTCGAACAGGGCCGCCCCTTGCACGAAGGTGTGGCCCTGGTCGGTCACAAGCTTGCCAAAATCAAATTGAGGGTGCAACGCCGGATGAGGCTGAAAAAGCCGATCTCGGCAAGTATTTAGACCTAATCCTGAGCATCCGGCCGTTGGCCTGGCGCAATTCCTAGAAGTGGCTGTAGGACAGCCGCTTCAGGACCAGTTCCTGGCCCTGCTCATCCAGGAAACGCGGCCGCTCATGGCCCGCGACGATGGTGCCGATCGCCGTGACGGCCAGACCCACCGCCCGCCCCGCGTCCATCAGTGCATCGCTCTGTGCAGGCGGTACCGTGCACAGCACCTCGTAATCGTCGCCCCCGGCAAGCAGCGTCTCAACGCAAATGGCGTTGCGCGCGACCAGGCCGGCCGCTGCAGCCGACAGTGGCACGCTCGCCACGTTGACTGTGGCGGAGACGCCGGACGCCGCGCAGAGTTTCGTCAGGTCGCCGGCGAGCCCGTCGGACACGTCCATCGCCGCTGTCGCGTGGTCGCGCACGGCCCGCGCCAGCACGTTGCGCGGCTGCGGAATCCGATAGCGCGAGATCAACGCTTCTCTTGCAGCTGGATCGGACGTCAGCGCCGTGGCCGCCGCGCCGCCGGTGAGCAAATCGAGGCCGAGCGCGGCATCGCCGATCGTGCCGGTCACCAGGATAACGTCGCCCGGCCTTGCGCCGGTGCGGCCGACCATCCGCCCCTTCGGCACACGGCCGAAGGCGGTGATCGAAATCATCTGCGGTCCCGGCGTCGACACCGTGTCGCCGCCGAGCAGCGGGCAGCCGAAGCTCTCGGCGTCCTCGCCGAGCGCATCCGCAAACGGCCTGAGCCAGGCATCCTCCTTGCTGCGCAGCGCCAGCGTCAGCACGAAGCCGGCGGGCGCAGCCCCCTTGGCGGCGAGATCGGACAGGTTCACCCGCAGCGCCTTGCGCGCGATGGTGTCGGGGGGATCGGTGGCAAGATAATGCACACCCTCGACCACGGCATCGGTGGTGACGACGATGTCGCCGCCGGACGAGGACAGGATCGCGGCGTCATCGACCAGCCCTAACGCACCGGGATCAGTCGCCAACGGCTTGAAATAGCGCGCAATGAGGGAGTCTTCGGCGGATATCTGTTTCTTGTCCTGCATCACAACAGCAGATCCGTCATCCTGAGGTGCGAGCCCTTGCGAGCCTCGAAGGATGCACGGCCGAGGTGCGCCTCAGCGGCACGCCGCCGCCCTTCGAGGCCTCCGCTTCGCTCCGGCACCTCAGGGTGACGGCTACGGCGGAAGTCGTCGTCTCAACTACCCCCGCCCGAACTCGTCACCGCGAAACTGGCGGCCGATCTGGTCGAGCACGGCGTTGACCATGCCGGTCTCCTCGCGGTCGACGAAGGCGTTGGCGACGTCGACATATTCGGAGATCACGACGCGGCCCGGCACATCCTTGCGGTGCTCCAATTCGTAGGCCCCTGCCCGCAACACCGCGCGCAGGATCGCCTCGATCCGCTTCAAGGGCCAACCCTTCGACAGCGCCTCGTCGATCAAGGGATCGAGCTTCTTCTGGTCGCGGACGACGCCGGAGACGACGTCACGAAAGAATGCCGCTTCTGCCGGCAAATAAGTCTCGCCCTCGACCTCGTTGCCGAGCCAGTGGCTCTCGAACTCGGCAAAGATGTCGTTGATGCCGGCGCCAGCGATGTCCATCTGGTACAGCGCCTGGACGGCTGCGAGCCGCGCCGCACCGCGCCGGTTGGCTTTCTTCTCCGCAGGTCCCGCCGGTTTCCTGGTGTCAGCCATCGCTCAGGCCCGCGCCATGCGGCGTTTGATGCGCAGCATCGCGATCGCGGCGCGCGCGGCATCGCCGCCCTTGTTGAGCTCGCTGGCGCGCGCCCGCGCCCAGGCCTGGTCCTCATTGTTGACGGTGAGGATGCCGTTGCCGAGCGGCAGCTTGCGCGACACCGCAAGATCCATCAGCGCCCGCGAGGATTCCTGCGAGACGATCTCGAAATGGATGGTATCGCCGCGGATGACGCAGCCAAGCGCGATCACCGCGTCATAGGGCTTGCCGTTGGCCGCAGCCGCGTCGACCGCGATCGCGACCGCCGCCGGAATCTCCAGCGCGCCGGGAACCGTGATGACGTCATGCGTCAGGCCGGCCGCCTTCAGCTCGGTGACCGCGCCGTCCAGAAGCGCGTCCTGGAGATCGTCATAGAACCGCGCCTCGACAATCAGCGCACGTGCGCCGGAAATGTCGGTCTGGTCCTTCAGGGGGGCGCGCCGCGCGTCTGCCATCGTCTCAATCCGTTCGTGAAGTCGTCTCTTGCTTCGGCGCGTTATGTAGTCGCCGCAGGCCAGTAAGCCAAGTTTTAAACCGTCATTTCCGTCAGCCGCGCCGCATAGCGAGCCATCAGATCGACCTCGATATTGACCTCAGTCCCCGCCTTCCAGCCGCCGATCGTCGTGACATCAAGCGTATGCGGGATGATCAGCACCGAAAAGGTCACATCCTTCACCGTATTCACCGTCAGCGAGACGCCGTCGAGCGTGATCGAGCCCTTGGTGGCGATGAAGCGCGCCAGCTCCCGCGTCGTCGAGAGCTCGAACCGTGCCATGTCGGGCAGGTCCTCGCGGCTGACGATGGTTGCGATGCCATCGGCATGGCCGGCGACGATGTGACCGCCGAGCTCGTCACCGATCTTGAGCGCGCGCTCGAGATTGAGTTTCGTGCCCAGCTTCCAGTGCTTCGCGGTCGTCAGCGCCAGTGTTTCGGCCGCCGCATCGACGTCATACCAGGTCTTTCGAGTAGAATCCTTGCCATCAGCGACGCCGGAAGCAACCACAGTCAGGCACACGCCGTTGCTGGCGATCGAGGCGCCGTCGGCAATGGTGGTCTGATCATAGCTGCAGGCGATGCGCAGCCGGTGCAGCTGGCCCTGCGCCACAGGCTTGAAGCTGACGATCTCCCCGATATCGGTGACAATGCCGGTGAACATGTTAGGCGCGCTCGTAGATGATGAGAGTATCGTGATCGAATGTCTCGCTAGCATGAACCTTATAGGCCTGCGACTGCGTGATTTTCGACAGGGGCAATGCATCGAGCGCATCGACACCGCCGGCACCAACCTCTTCCGCTCCGCGGAACAGCCAGATCTCATCGACGAGGTCGGCGGACACGAACGAAGCCGCAACGCGGCTGCCGCCCTCGACCATCAGGCGCGTGATGCCCTTCTCGGCGAGCGCATGCAGCACGGCCGGAAGATCGAGCCCGGAGGCGCTTCCGGGCGGCACGCGCAGCACTTGCGTACCGGCAGCGCCAAGGCGTGTCGCCGCGGCGGCTTCGGCGAGCTCGGAGCTGACGACCCAGAGCGGTGTCTCGCGCGCAGAATGAACGAGCTGGCTCGCGGCCGGAATGCGCAAATTCCGGTCGAGCACGACACGCACGGGAGAACGCGCTTCCATGCCCGGCAGGCGGCAATTGAGCTGCGGATCGTCCGCCAGCACGGTGCCGATACCGACCAGGATGGCATCGCTCGCGGCGCGCAACAGATGCACGCGGTTGCGCACGGCTTCGCCCGTGATTGCCAGCGGCTTGCCGCCGGCTGCACCAATCTTGCCGTCGGGCGAGACCGCGAGCTTCAGGATCACATGCGGACGGCGATCGCGGATGCGGCGGAAATGACCGGCATGGTCGAACGCAGCCTCCGCCGCACAGAGGCCCACATCCACCGTAATGCCGGCCGCGCGCAGGCGCGCATGGCCCTGGCCTGCGACTTCCGGATTGGGATCCTCGATCGCCGCCACCACGCGCTTGATGCCTGCCGCGATCACCGCGTCGGCACAAGGCGGCGACTTGCCGAAATGCGAGCAGGGCTCGAGGGTGACGTAGAGCGTGGCGCCGCGCGCCGCCTCGCCCGCCCGGCGCAACGCCTCAGGCTCGGCATGCGGCCGTCCACCCGGTTGCGTCCAGCCGCGGCCGACGATGACTTCATCCTTGACGATGACGGCACCGACGGCCGGATTGGGCCAGGTGCGCCCCTGCCCGCGCCGCCCGAGCGACAGCGCAAGCTGCATGAAGCGGCGATCGGAATCCTTGGTCTCGCGGATCTTCTGGGCGAACTGATCCTCCAGGATACGGAAGATCATTTGCGGATCGCGGCGAGCCGCGTTTCCTCCTCACCGGAGAGCTCGCCGAGCACGTCGGCGAAATCCTTGGCCTCGCGGAAATTACGATAGACGGACGCGAAGCGCACATAGGCGACGTCGTCGAGCGTACGCAGATGCTCCATCACGGTCTCGCCGATCACTTCCGAGGAGATCTCGGCCTCGCCGCCGGTCTCGAGCTCGCGCACGATGGTGGAGACCATCTTCTCCACCCGCTCCGGCTCGACCGGCCGCTTGCGCAGACTGATCGACACCGAGCGCACGAGCTTGTCGCGGTCGAACGGCACGCGGCGGCCGTTGCGCTTGATCACCGTGAGCTCGCGCAGCTGCACGCGCTCGAAGGTGGTGAAGCGGAATTCGCAGGCGACACACACGCGCCGCCTGCGGATGACTGAGGAATCCTCGGTCGGACGCGAGTCCTTTACCTGCGTATCGAGACTGTTGCAGTTCGGGCAGCGCATCCGTTTACCTTGGCCTTACTGATAGATCGGGAACCGATCGGTGAGCGTCTTGACCCGTTCCTTGATCGCGGCCTCGACCAGCGGCGCCTTGCCGTCGTCGGACTGCGCGATCGCGTTGAGGACCTCGGCGATCATGCCGCCGACCTGCTGGAATTCAGCGACGCCGAAGCCGCGGGTCGTCGCCGCGGGCGTGCCGAGCCGAATACCGGACGTGACGAACGGCGACTGGGGGTCGAAGGGAATGCCGTTCTTGTTGCAGGTGATGGCGGCGCGAACCAGCGCCTTCTCCGAGACGTTGCCCTTCAGGCCCTTCGGCCGGAGGTCAACCAGCATCAGATGGTTATCGGTGCCGCCGGAGACAATATCGAAGCCGTGGCTCTTCAGCGTCTCGGCCAGCGCCTTGGCGTTCTCGACGACGTTCTTCGCATAGATCTTGAAGTCCGGACGCAGCGCTTCGCCGAAGGCAACCGCCTTGGCCGCGATCACATGCATCAGGGGGCCGCCCTGCAGGCCCGGGAAGATCGCCGAGTTGAACTTCTTGGTCAGCGCCTCGTCATTCCACAGCATCAGGCCGCCGCGCGGACCGCGCAGCGATTTGTGCGTCGTCGTGGTGGTGATGTGGGCATGCGGCACGGGCGAGGCATGCACGCCGCCGGCGACGAGGCCCGCGAAGTGCGCCATGTCGACCAGCAGATAGGCGCCGACCGAGTCCGCGATCTCGCGAAAACGCTTGAAGTCCCAGGGGCGCGAATAGGCCGAGCCGCCGGCGACGATCAGCTTCGGCTTAACTTCCTCGGCCTGCCTGGCGACCGCGTCCATGTCGATGATCTGGTCCTCGCGGCGCACGGTGTAGTGCGCGGCCTTGAACCATTTGCCGCTCATGTTGACGGGCGAGCCGTGGGTGAGATGGCCGCCGGCCGCGAGGTCGAGACCCATGAAGGTGTCGCCAGGCTGGAGCAGCGCCAAAAACACCGCCTGGTTCATCTGGCTGCCCGAGTTCGGCTGCACGTTGGCGAAGTTGGCGCCAAACAGCCTCTTGGCGCGATCGATCGCGAGGTTTTCGGCGACATCGACCCACTCACAACCACCGTAGTAGCGCGCCCCCGGATAACCCTCTGCGTACTTGTTGGTCATCACCGAACCCTGCGCTTCCAGCACGGCCCGGCTGACGATGTTCTCGGAGGCGATCAGCTCGACTTCATGGCGCTGCCGGCCGAGCTCGCCCTTGATGGCGGCGGCGATTTCCGGGTCGGCCTGCTCGAGCGTGGCGGTGAAAAACGAATCGGGCGCGGAGGCGGTTTTGGCGAAGGTCATCTTGCGAATATCTCCACCGCCGCAGCCTTTTGGCGGGCTACGGGCGGGTCTGGTGTGGTGATCGGAAGCGGCGAGCGCGATCTACCACATCGCCCGCAACAGGCCAAGTAGTTGCGGGTCGGGCCTGATATTTATGCAAGATATGGTGGGGATTGAAGGATTTTGGGCCGTAGACGGCTTTATGGAACCGCCCCGATCCGGTCATCCCTAAAGGGCCCGATTCGGACCCTAAACGGCGCCCCGGCGCCGGCCGAAATCCCTACAGCCCGGTGTACCCCGCCTTCACGGGGTCCACGCTTCCATCGAGCTGGCGCAGATAGGTCAGGCCGCACACCGTCAACCTGTGGGTGTCCTTCTCGCCGGCTTCCATCAAGGTGTTGAGGTAGTTCGTCACCTTGGCCCGCGCCTCTGCGCTCGCCGCGGAGGTGCGGTTGGCGAGCAGGTCATAGGTTTGCATGATGCGGTCGATGGCGGCTTCCATGGCACCCTCTGTTTCGCTGGGATTTTTGGAGTCTTGATCAGGCGGCTCGGGCACCGGACTGCGCCTCGAACCTGACGATGGCCTTGTTGGCCAGTCTGATCTTGTTGAATTCGCCGCGCTGGAGCAGCTTGATGATGATCTCGAGCAGGCGCTCATTGGTGACGAGCGTGTCGGGGATCGCGCCGGAGCGGCGAAGGTAATTCGCGGCGATCGCGTAGGAATCGCTGACGAGCTCGACGTTCATAGCCTGCAACCCGCGTTCGACCAGCATCGCATCCTCCGATCCGGGGAGATAACCGCGAGGCAGGGAACTGGTTCCCCCGGACCGCCGATTTTTTCGCAACCGCGAGACGACAAAACGCACCGGTCCGGGCAGAAGCCGGGCCGGCGCGCTTGGGGAAGTATAGGCACGTTCGGGAAGGCCTGCCGGTCTTGTTATGGGCCGGCTTGGCCAAGTCCCTTCGAAAACTCAGAGCCGATACAGGATCTGGTCGGTCCAGAACCGCTCGAGGCGGTGCAGCGACTTGTTGAGGGTCGAGAACTCCTCGCCCGAGATGCCGCCGACCTGTTCAACGGTCTTGACGTGCTTCTGGTAGAGGGAGTCGACGATGCGGCGGACTTCCTGGCCCTGCGGCGTCAGGCGGATGCGCACCGAGCGGCGATCAACGCGCGAGCGCTGATGATCGAGGAAGCCGAGCTCGACGAGCTTCTTCAGATTGTAGGAGACGTTGGAGCCGAGATAGTAACCGCGCGTGCGCAGTTCGCCCGCGGTCAACTCCTTGTCGCCGATGTTATAGAGCAGGAGCGCCTGCACGGAATTGATGTCGGCGCGGCCACGACGATCGAACTCGTCCTTGATCACGTCGAGGAGACGGCGATGCAGCCGCTCCACCAGAGTCAATGCTTCCAGATAGAGCGACTGCACCGAACCCTGCGGGCCCGAAACGCGCTCTGCGGCATCTGCCGCAGTTGCGACGGCTTTCATCATGACACTTCCCCTGTTGTCGTTTTTATCGACACTCATTCGACGAAACTTGTGTCCCGTCTGATAGGTGCAACTTAAGGGGGGCGTTTGAAGATCGGCTTAAATAAGAGAATAAAGAGATCATGAATTTAAGACAGTGAATTGCGGATTAAGCCTGTGCCACAAGGGCTTTTCGCAACTGTCTGTTGACCCTCGCAGGGTCCTGTTCACCCTCCGTCCGCACCGATTGTCGCATTCCAGAACAGCCCCGCCCCGTTTCGAAACGCTCGCGTAAGAGCTGTGGCGGATATCGCTAGGTCAATGAAAAGTTACCTCGAATTTTACGCAACGAGTGGTCAACCAAGCGCAACATTCTCGTGTCCCGGACGAGCGCAGCGAAGATCCGGGACCCAGAAGCCAGAGCGCAGGTTGTGGAGACATGGGCCCCGGCTCTGCAACGCATCACGCCGCAAGTGCGGCGCTCTGCATGGCGTCCGGGGCACGAGAGTTTGCCGCCTATGGCGGCCGTTCGCGCGCGGCCATCCAGGCCAGTGCGAGATAGGCGGCGAGCATGAAGGCTTCGACGCCGACGACAACGAGGCTGCCGCCATAGATGCCGGGAAACATCAGCTCGATCACCGCCATCGAGACCACGGTCGTGAGCCACACCACCGCGCCCCAGGGCGTGGCGAGCCAGAGGCCGACGGCGGCGACGAGCTCGATCACGGCGAAGTAGATGGTCGAGGCCTGCCAGGCCATCGACTGGTTCTCGAACGCCTCGTCCTCGCCGCCGACGAAGCCCGTGACCTGCGCCCAGTGATAGAGGCCCTTGAGGATCGACAGCAGCGCCATCACCCGCAGGAACAGCACCAGCCGGCGCGTCCAGACGTTGTCGTCGGACTCGGGGCGCTCCGAAGAGATCGCCGCCACCGACATTGCGTTGTCGCGGGCGCTGTCTCGGACGGCGTCCCTGGTATTGGCGCCGTCGCGGGCCGCATCGCGGGTGGAGATCTCGGACATGGCCCCCTTCTGGCTGGTTCGCCCCGCAAAATCAATCGGCAGCCCATCTCTCGCGGGAGGTCAAGCCGCGGTGACGGGAACCATGCAAGCTGGTATAAGAATAATTCCAGCCGGAGGAAGAGTGATGGCGATCAAATACGGACGTCCGATCGAACTGCGCGAGGTCGCGCGCGGGGCTGGTGCAGCGGTGCCCCATGCCCTCGATCTGACCGTCCGCCCGCGCCGCAACCGCAAGGCCGAGTGGGCCCGGCGGATGGTGCGCGAGAACGTGCTCACCACCGACGATCTGATCTGGCCGCTGTTCCTGGTCGACGGCAACAACAAGCGCGAGCAGATCGCCTCGATGCCCGGCGTGGAGCGCCTCAGCGTCGACCAGGCCGTGCGCGATGCCGAGCGCGCGATGAAGCTGACGATCCCCTGCCTCGCGCTGTTTCCCTACACTGATCCGTCCCTGCGCGACGAGGAAGGCTCGGAAGCGACCAACCCGAACAATCTGGTCTGCCAGGCGGTCCGTGCGATCAAGAAGGAGTTTCCCGATCTCGGCATCCTCTGCGACGTCGCGCTCGATCCCTTCACCAGCCACGGCCATGACGGCCTGATCTCCGACGGCAAGATTTTGAACGACGAGACGGTCGCGGTGCTGGTGCGCCAGGCGCTGGTGCAGGCCGAGGCCGGCTGCGACATCATCGCACCCTCCGACATGATGGACGGCCGCGTCGCCGCGATCCGCGAGGGGCTGGACCACTCAGGCCTGCTCGACGTGCAGATCATGGCCTATGCGGCCAAATACGCCTCCGCCTTCTACGGCCCGTTCCGCGACGCCATCGGCTCGGCCAAGACGCTGACCGGCGACAAGCGCACCTACCAGATGGACAGCGCCAACACCGACGAAGCCCTGCGCGAAGTCGAGCTCGACATCTCCGAAGGCGCCGACATGGTGATGGTGAAGCCCGGCATGCCCTATCTCGACGTGGTCCGCCGCGTGAAGGACACGTTTGCGATGCCGACCTTCGCCTACCAGGTCTCCGGCGAATACGCGATGATCGCAGCCGCCGCCAACAACGGCTGGCTCGACGGCGACCGCGCGATGATGGAGAGCCTGCTCGCCTTCAAGCGCGCCGGCGCTGACGGCGTGCTCAGCTATTTTGCGCCGAAGGCGGCGGAGAAGCTGCGGGCGCAAGGATAGGGTATCTCGACCATCACACTCCCCCGCCCCCGAATCGCCGGAATATTTCGGCTTGTTAACCCCTGCGCACCCTTGGCAGGGGAATAGCCTGTTCCCATGTCCTGCCACGGGAGTTTTCCCTGGGAGGACGGACGATGTCTTACGACTCGGGTAGTTCAGGCGCCTGGCGCAGTGATGGCGCGGCTCACGCCTACGACCCCTATCTGCATCCGG
>JAUEPE010000054.1 GCA_030403585.1 Frankia sp. RB7 | reverse complement strand
TCGCCCGCCGCGCCTTCAGCGCCACCGCTCACCGTCGTCTTCGCAAAATCCTCCCATCCCTCGTCGCACAGCAACTGGCCGTGTGAGAAATCCGGGCTAGGCAGCTCCGCGCCCGAAGCTCATCTTCCGCGGCCTGAAGCCGCCCGACATTTGCTGATGGGTATCACGCAATGCAGCGATCGCCTCGTCGAGATCAGGCTCGGCTTCGCGAATTGTCTCCAAGAACCGGGCGATCAATGCCGCATTCAGCTTGACGCGGGTGTTTCCATCGCGGCTCCGACGCCGATCGAGCAGCAAATGCTGCGCCTGCAATCTGGCCTCGTCAGCACTGAAGCCGCAAAGTGTCCCAAATTCCTGATACGTCATCCAGATTTGAGGCATGTCCCTGTCCGCCTTTTGTTGAGAGCCTCAACCTAGATTTCACTCCTAAAGGCACGGTTGCCGCGCTGCGATTGCGCCGGTTTTTGCGTAAACAGCGTCAATTCAAAACTAAGACGCTGGGGGTTTGGGCGGCACCAACGGCGGCCGCGGCCGAGACCGGCCGTCGATCCCCTTGGGCAGTTTGTCGGGATTGAGCTTGAGGACCGCGCATTTGGCGTCGGGCGGCAACGCTTCTTCCTGGCTGTAGATCAGCGTGCATTCGAAGCTCACCTCGGGCGCTTCTCGCGCCGTGCCCGAGCACGTCGCCACCGCGCCGCTGCAGAGGCCGGTCAGATTGACCTCGACCTCGTCAGGACCAAACACGCTCGGATTGCCCCCGGCATGGCGCTTCACGGTCAGGACAGCCGTGAAGCGTTGCTGATCGACCTGATACGAGCCGCCATAGGTGAAAAAACTGTCGCGGCCCGAGATCCGCCCCTCGATCAATTCGACAAGGCCTGTGCCCTCGCCACGCGGGGTTCTGAACCAGGCAGCGTATTTGCCGTCTCTCAGCATGAAATACATCCGTCGTAATATTCAAACGTATTTGCAACCAACTCTGGGGCGCGACAATGACCGACACGGCGTGTATTTCGCCACGGTTAACGCCCTGCAAAGCCAATTCGTCAAATTGCCGGTGCCGCAACACGCGCCGCCGGCGGTAGCTCAAAACAATTCTATGCCGTCATCCACAGGCTCGACCGCATCGACCCGGCGGGCGGCCGCGCTCGACGACAACCCGAGGGCTTGCAAAAATTCCCGGTGAACGTCGCGCTCGCGCTCCATCGTGTAGCGCGCGAAGAGATCGTCGAGCAGCGCCTCGTCCTGCGGCTGCGGCCGATGCGTGCCGGCGCTTGCCGTCTCCAGGCGCGCAGCAACGGTGGGCAACGTCGCAGAGCTCTCGCCGAGCGAGCTCATCAGGCCTTGCGCTGAATTCATCAAGCCTTCGAACTCGGCGCCTTCATCGACGAGCCGGCTCATCAGCTTGCCGAGCCGTTCGTTGCCGGCTTCGACCTCGCGCAGCGCCTGGAGGATCTGCGGCTCCAGATTGGCGAGTTGCGTGGGATCGCCCTGGACGCGGAGCTCCTTCAACTCGTTGGCGGAGCGCTCGATGCCGTCGAGCACGGGCCGCAAGCGCCCGGCGCCGGCGGAGACCTGGTCGGCGGTCGCCTTGAGCTCGTTGGCGATGACGACGAAGGCGCTGCCGCGGCTGCCGAGATGGCTCGCCTTGAGACCCGCGTTCATGCCGATCAGCGTGATGTCGACCGTGGCTTCCGCCAGCCCCGCAATGGCCTGTCGGAATTTCGCCAGCGTATCCTCGACGACCGCGAGCGCCTCGTCGACCGAGCGTCCGGCACTCTCACACGTGGCGATCAGGGTCGAGGCATGTGCCAGCGTCTGCTTGATGCGGGCCAGGAACGAGGCGGACGAACCGTTCTCGCCGCCGAACAGCGTGCGGCCGTGACCGACGACGCTCCCCGCATCATTCAGAATCGCCGACAGCGCGTGGATGATCTGGCCGATGTCACCGCCGAACTCGCGCTGCGCGTCCCTGAGCTGGGCCGCCTGCAACTGGCGGATCGCATACCGGCCGTCTTCGCTAGCGACGGGCTGAGGGACGAGGCTCGGCTCGGAGTCGGACGAGAGGCGTAAGCCGTGGCAGACATGTTCGAGGCGCTGCCGCGTGCTGTCGCCGGTTTGCAAGGAAATGATCGCGCCACCGACCGTCTCGGCGATCTTCCGCGTGCTACCGCTGGCGAGATCGGCGAGATGGCTGCTCTTGCTGCGCTGATCGCGCAGGCCGGAATAGGCAGCACCGAGTTCGGCGCTCTCCGCGACCAGCTGATCGCCGTAGCTTCTCTCGAATTCCTTCTGCCGGCCGGAGGCGGTGGCGACCGCTTCCGACAGACGCTGCTGGTCCCGCGCGCATCCCTCGATCGAACCCTGCACGGCCTTGCCGAGATCGTAGGCTTCCTGCGTGAAGGCGAGAAAGCCCTCGCGATCACCGTCGAGCGACGCCGCCTCGATCCGCGCGCTGCGCGCGATGATGGTGATCATCTGGATATGCTTGAACAACGGCTTCAGCAGCGCGGACGCCTCGGTCGTGCTCTTGCCGATCATCGCGAGCAGCGCACTCTCGGCCGGCAAAGCCCGCGCCAGCTCACTCAGTCGCGCCGCGATCTCCTGCAACGCGGTCGCGGCGCCCTCGATCTCGGCACCGGAGAGCTCTCCGGAGAGAGAGGCGAGCCCCTGATTCAATTCCTTGAAGATGATGTGGCCACGACCCAGCTCGTGGCCGACGCGCGCAAATACATCCTCGATGCGCGACGAGACATCCTCGACCGCGGTGATCGCATCAATCAGCGTGCTCATTGGAATGGCAGTCACCGCGATCAACCCACCGCCGCCGCATGTCCGGCCTGGTACCAGTGCATGATCTCGCGCGGGATTTGGTTCAACGAGACGACTTTCTCCACGCCGCCATGGGCGATGGCTTCCTTGGGCATGCCGAACACCACGCAGCTCTCTTCATCCTGCGCGCGGGTCGAGGCGCCAAGTTTGCGCATTTCCAGCATGCCGCGCGCGCCATCATCGCCCATGCCGGTCATGATGACGCCAAGCGCGTTGGCGCCCGCATGCTGGGCCGCCGAGCGAAACAGCACGTCGACTGAGGGACGATGCCGCGACACCGGCGGACCGTCCTTGATCGCGACCTGGTAGCGCAGGCCGATGCGCTGGAGCAGCATGTGGCGGGCGCCCGGCGCGATATAAGCCCAGCCCGGCAGCACCGGCTCGCCGTCCTCTGCCTCCTTGACGCGGATCTGGCAGACGCCGTCGAGGCGCCTGGCGAAGGCAGCCGTGAAACCCGCCGGCATGTGCTGCACGATCAGGATGGGAGGACAACTCGCCGGCAGCATCTCGAGCACGTCGTTGAGCGCTTCCGTCCCGCCCGTCGAGGCACCGATGCATACGATGCGCTCGGTCGTCGGCCGAACCTTGCCCTGCACCGGCGGCGGGATGATGGCGTCAGCCGTCAGCTTCTTCTCGATCTCACGCCGCTCCGTGCGCGGCCGCACACGCGCACGCGCCGCCGACTTCACGGATTCACGCAGCCGCGTGGAGCACTCCAGCAACGCCTGCCTTGTGTCGATCTTCGGCTTGGGCACGATATCGACGGCGCCGGCCTCGAACGCCTCGAACATCACGTTCGAGCCTTCCTCGGTCAGCGACGAGCAGATGATCACGGGGATCGGGCGCTGCGCCATGATCTTGCGCAGGAACGTCATGCCGTCCATGCGCGGCATCTCGAGGTCGAGGATCATGACGTCGGGGATTTCGTCCTGAAGACGCCGTGCCGCCACGAACGGATCGGACGCCGTCGCCATCACTTCGATGTCGGGATCGTCGTTGAGGATCGTCTGGAGAATTTGGCGCACCGACGCCGAATCGTCCACGATCAGTACGCGAACTTTCTCCTTCGGCATATCCGGCGGCGCTCCAATCAAACCTGAAAAATAGTGGGCTGAACCTGCTTCAAACCCGGGACGGAACTGTGAATCATGGATTCTGAATGGCCGACCAGCAAATACCCACCCGGCCGCAGATGACTGCAGAGCTGTTGAACGACTTTGCGCTGGGTCGGCTTGTCGAAATAGATCAACACATTGCGGCAAAAGACGATATCGACGTCACGATCCACCGGATAGGACGCGTCCATGAGATTCATCCGCATGAAATGCGTCATGCGCCGAAGCTCCGGCACCACGCGAACCTCGCCACGGGAGCGATCCCGCGACGACAGGAAATATCGCTTCAAAAAGGGCTCCGGCACCGGCGACAGCACGTCGCGGGTGTAGATCGCGGTCTTGGCGAGGCGCAACACTGCGGTCGAGATGTCGGTTCCGAGGATGCGGTACTGAAACCGCGATCCGCTCCGCGTCATGTCGTCCAGCACCATGGCAACGGTATAGGCCTCCATGCCGGTCGAGCTTGCCGAGCTCCAGACTTTCAGATTTGCGTTCCTGCGTCCGTGTGACTTGAGCAGCGCCGGGATGGCGATGTCCCGCATGAAGGTGAAATGCTGCGGCTCACGGAAGAAGTCGGTCTTGTTGGTCGTCACCACATCAATCAGATGGGTGAGCTCGGTGCCGAAATGATCGGCCTCGAACAGGTTATCGACATATTCGTTCAGGTCGGAGAAATTCAACGCACGCACACGCTTGTGCAGGCGTCCCTCCAGCATCAACCGCTTGCCTTGCGGCAGCTTGATGCCGACCTGGCCTTCGATCAGTTCGGCAATGGTGCGGAAATGACGGTCCGACAGATGCACGGCCGTATCCTGCATGGCGGGCATCATGGCCGCCAGCCCCGGCCCTGAAGGCCCGCATGCAACGAATGTCGGACCAACCGGGCCATTTTGATTCCTGCGCGTTCACACAATAGCAGAAGAGAACAGGTCCGCCCGACGGACGGGCGTACCTATCTCCGGAAAACCTCAGCGCTGAAAATCGGCGTCCCGATCATCCTCACCGCCGTTCATGTCGAAGGCGAAGCCACCACCGCCCGCGGCCTTCATGGCGCGCGCCGGCTTGGCCTGTTGCTTCTTGGCGGGACGCTCGACTGCCGCCATGTGCGCCGCCTTGGTGCGGAGCTGATTGACGGCCCGGTCGATCGGCGCCGGCGCATGGCTCTTGCCGCCATGCTCGATGCGGAAATAGGCGATCGTCGACTGAAGCTGCTCGGCCTGCGAGGCGAGCTCTTCCGAGGTCGAGGACACCTCCTCGGACGCGCTGGCGTTCTGCTGACCGACCTTGTCGAGCTGCTGGATCGCCTGGTTGATCTGGGACGAGCCGACGTCCTGCTCGCGGCAGGCCGCGGTGATCTCTTCGACCAACTCGGCCGTCTTCTTGATGTCGGGAACGAGCTTGGACAGCATGGCGCCTGCCTCCTGCGCCACCTTGACGGTCTCGGCCGAGAGCGTGCCTATCTCGGCGGCAGCCGCCTGGCTGCGCTCGGCAAGCTTGCGCACTTCGGAAGCGACCACCGCAAAGCCCTTGCCGTGCTCGCCGGCGCGCGCGGCCTCAACCGCCGCATTGAGCGCGAGCAGGTCGGTCTGGCGCGCGATCTCCTGCACGATCGTGATCTTCTCGGCGATGGTCTGCATCGCGTTGACGGCGCGGCCGACCGCGGCACCGCTGGCTTCGGCGTCCTTGGCCGACTGCGCGGCGATCTTCTCGGTCTGGTTGGCGTTGTCGGCATTCTGCTTCACGTTCGAGGCCATCTCCTCCATCGAGGACGAGGCTTCCTCGGCGGACGAAGCCTGTTCGGTCGCGCCCTGCGAGAGCTGCTCGGCGCTGGCGGAGAGCTCCTGGCTGCCGGCGGAGACGTTCTGCGCCGCAGTCAGGGCTTCCGAGACGATCTGACGGAGCTTTTCCACCATCCGCTCGAGCGCGAGGCCAAGCGTATCCTTGTCCGACAGCGCCTTGGCTTCGACCGTGAGGTCGCCCTGCGCGATCTGGTTGGCGACCGCCGCGGTGGCGTTCAGGTTCACCGTCATCGCGTTCAATGACTTGATGAGATCGCCGATCTCGTCGTTGCTGGAGGACTCGATCTTCTGGCTGAGATCGCCGATCGCCACCGCGTCGGCAAGGCCGACAGCATTCGCCAGTCCACGACTGATGTTGAGCGCGATCCAGGTCGCGGCCACCGCGGCGATCAGCAGAGAGGCAAGCGCGAGGCTGATCAGCATGATCTCCGCACGGTTGCCATCCTGCCTGGCCTGCTCGGCTTCATCCGCCATGGCTTTTTTGACATAATTCACATAGGCATTGGCCGCCTCCATCGAATCGGCCACGACCTTGCGGCCGTCTTGCATGGACCGGTCCGTCGCCTTGGCCTTATCCGTCTTCGCCAACCTGACGGTCTCGTCCTGATAGGCGTTCATCTTGGCGTAAGCGGCGGAAAAGCCGTCGAGCAACTTCCTCCCGCTCTCGCTGGCGGCAGCGTAGATCTCGTCCTTGGACTTCTGCAAGGACTCGCGCATCTTCACCAGGTCGGCGACAAACAGGTCATATTCCGCATCGGAGGCCAGAATAGAGTTCTTCTCGGCACGAACCTGCGCCAGAATACCTTTCTCCAGCTCTGCGGCCTTCTCCATTCGACCGGCGCGGGCAACCAGATGTTCGGCGGTTCCGACCATGTCAGACAGCTTGAGATAGCCGACGGCGCCGGCAATCATGGACAGCAGGATGACAACGCCGAAGGCGCTGGCAAGCTTGGCTTTGACGGTGAATCTCATATCGGTCTCGTTGGTTCGAATTGGGGTGCTTGGGCTTGACCACGCTTTACGCTTGCAAACTCAGGCGGCGCGAGGCGCCTCGTCTGGTAACTCATCGTTCGCCATCAGCTTGGCGAGATCGAAGATGACGACGAATTTCTCGCCCTTGCGGCCGATGCCGGCAGCGTAATCGGACTGCCATTTTCCCCCCACCTCTGGGATGGGCTCGATCGCCTGCTCGTCGATATCGGTAACCTCGAACACGCAGTCGGCGACGAAGCCGACGCCGACCAGGCGCTCCTTCATCGGCACGTCGAGGATGATGATGCGGGTGGCTTCGGTGGCTGCCACGGCCGGCAGGCCGAGCTTGGTCCGGAGATCCACGATCGGGTAGCCGGCGCCGCGCACGTCGATCATGCCGAGCAGGAAATCCGGCGCATGCGGCAGGTGCGAGATCGGCCGCATGTCGAGAATTTCCCGCACGTTGCGGATCGAGATGCCGAACGTCTCGCCGGCGAGCCCGAGCGTCAGATATTGCGAGGTTGCGGCCATTGCTCAGTCCAGGATCAGATGGTTCTTGATGTCAGCGCTGAAACTCGGCGTCGCGATCGTCTTCGCCGTCATGCATGTCGAAGGCGAAGCCGCCGCCATTGGCGACCTTCATCGCGCGCGCCGGCTTGCGGGCAGGCACAGGCTTCTTCGCGCCACGATCTGCCGCCTGCATCTGCCCCGCCTTGCTGCGGAGTTGGGTGACCGCGCGGTCGATCGGCGCAGGCGCAGCACTCTCACCGCGTCCGGCATGCTCGATGCGGAAGAACGAGATGGTCGACTGCAACTGCTCGGCCTGCGAGGCGAGCTCTTCCGAGGTGGAGGACACCTGTTCGGAGGCGCTGGCGTTCTGCTGGCCGACCTTGTCGAGCTGCTGGATCGCCTGGTTGATCTGCGAGGAGCCGACGTCCTGCTCGCGGCAGGCGGCGGTGATTTCCTGCACCAGTTCGGCGGTCTTCTTGATGTCCGGCACGAGCTTCGACAGCATGTCGCCGGCTTCCTGAGCGACCTTCACGGTCTCGCTCGAGAGCGTGCCTATGTCGGCCGCGGCAGCCTGGCTGCGCTCGGCGAGCTTGCGCACTTCGGAGGCGACCACTGCAAAGCCCTTGCCGTGCTCGCCGGCGCGGGCCGCTTCAACCGCGGCATTCAGGGCGAGCAGGTCGGTCTGGCGCGCGATCTCCTGCACGATGGTGATCTTCTCGGCAATGGTCTGCATCGCCTGGACGGCGCGGCCGACGGCGACACCGCTGGCTTCGGCATCCTGGGCTGATCGCGCGGCGATCTTTTCAGTCTGGTTGGCGTTGTCGGCGTTCTGCTTCACGTTCGAGGCCATCTCTTCCATGGAAGAAGAGGCTTCCTCGGCCGACGACGCCTGCTCGGTCGCACCCTGCGAGAGCTGCTCGGCGCTGGCCGAGAGTTCCTGGCTGCCGGCGGAGACGTTCTGCGCGGCGGTGAGCGCCTCGGCCACGATCTGACGGAGCTTCTCGACCATGACGTTCAGCGACTTGATGAGATCGCCGGTCTCGTCATTGCTGGAGACATTGATCGTCTGGCTCAGGTCACCGCTTGCAACCGCGCCGGCAAGGCCAACCGCACGACCGAGACCTCGGGTGATGCTGATCGAAATCCAGATCGCAGCGATCAGGCCGACCACCAGCGACGCCAACACGGCCGAGATCAGCAGGTATTGGGCCCGGCCGCCGTCTTCATGAGCTTGGGCCGACTGGTCGGCCATGTTTTTCTTGACGTTGGAGATATAGACGTTGGCGGCTTCCATGGTCTCGCCAACTGCCTTGCGGACCTCGGTCATCGACCGCTCGGCCCCCTTCACCTTGTCCGTCCGGGCAAGCTTCAGAGCTTCGTCCTGAACCACATTCATGCGACCGTAAGCGGCGCCGAAATTATCGAGCAGCTTCTTGCCCTCGGGCGAAGCCACCGCCTGAATTTCCTCTTTCACCTTGAAGAGGATGTCGCGCTGCTTGGCGATTTCGGCGAGAAAGTGCTCCGCTTCGCTCTCGGGAGCCACGATGAGGTTCTTCTCGGCGCGAACCTGCAGGAGGATGTTCTTCTCGAGCTCGGCGGCACGCTCCATCCGATTGGCGCGCAAGATCAGGCTGTCCGCGGTGTCGATCATCTCGGTCAGCTTGACGTAAGCGAGGCCGCCCGCAGCCACCGACAGCAACAGGACCACGCCGAACGCGCTGGCAAGCTTTGCCTTGACCGTAAATCTCATATCCAGCCCCTAACCCAGTCTCGCCCCGAGACCTCGTTTCAATTCAGAATGCGTTCCATGTTCGGAACGATGACGAACTCTTCACGCCATTTCGCAATGAAGCGAATGAACTCCGGCTTCCAGTGCATGCCGACGCGCGGCGTCTGCTGCACGTCGGTCTGCGAGATCTCCGTGACCTCGTAGACCTTGTCCGCGGTGACGCCGACCAGAACCGGCTCGTTGTCGAGCTCGATCTCGATGACGACGATGCGGGTATCCGCGGAATCGTCCGGCTGTGGCATGCCGAAACGGATGCGCAAATCCGCGAGCGGGATGACGTTGCCGCGCACATTGATCACGCTGGGAACGAAAGCTCGCGCGCCGGCCACCTTGGTCACGGGCACGGGATCGATGATCTCACGCACGAGGCCGGCATCGAGCGCGAATTTCTCCTCGCCGAGCCCGATCATGACGACCTGCATCGCGTCGGCCTGGTGGTCTGCTTGCCCCTGGTTCATCACGCCGCCTCGCTGATGTGCTTCTCGACCTTCGACTGCGCCAGCGCGACGAGCTGCGCGACGTCGAGGATCAACGCCGCAGTGCCGTCACCCAGGATGGTCGCGCCGGAGAAGATCGTGACGTCCGAATGCAGCTTGGAGAGCGACTTGATCACGGTCTGGTGGTTTCCGACGATCTGGTCGGCGACGAGCCCGACGTGAGTTTCGCCGGTCGAAATGATGATCGTCTTCTGGTGCCGATCGGGCGACCCGGACGACGACATGATCTCGCGCAGGCGGAGGAACGGCACGAGGTTGCCGCGCACGTTGAGGAAGTTGCGCCCGCGGGAGCGTTCGTCCTCGGCGGTCAGCTCGATGCATTCCTCCACGGCCGACAGCGGAATGATGTAGCGCCCCTCGCCGACGCGGATCAACAGGCCTTCAATGATCGCGAGCGTCAGCGGCAGGCGCAGCGTCACCGTGGTGCCCTGGCCCGGCCTGGTCGACAGGTCGATCGAGCCGCGCATGTTCTCGATGGTGCGCTTGACCACGTCCATGCCGACGCCGCGACCGGATAGCGCCGAGATGGTCTGCGCGGTCGAAAAGCCCGGATGGAACAGGAATTGATGGATCTCGTGATCGCTAAGCACGGCACCAGCCGCGATCAGGCCCTGCTCTTCGGCCTTGGCGCGGATGCGGGCGGTGTTGAGGCCACCGCCATTGTCCTTCACGGTGACGAGCACTTGCGCGCCGGAATGCACGGCCGCGAGCTCGATCCTGCCCTGCTCGGTCTTGCCGTTGGCGGAGCGCGTCGCGGTGTCCTCGATGCCGTGGTCGATGGCGTTGCGGATCAGATGCACCAGCGGATCGGCCAGGCATTCGATCATGGTCTTGTCGAGCTCGGTGTCCTCACCCGTGGTCACGAATTCGACCGGCTTCGACAGGTCGCGCGAGAGGTCATGGATCAGGCGGCGGAAACGGCCGAACAGCGAGCCGATCGGCACCATGCGCGCGCCCATCGTGGTGTCGCGCAATGAGGAAGCGAGGCGCTCGATTTCCTCGGCGATCATCTTGATCGAGAGGTCTGAGCCGGAGGCGGCGAGTTGGGTCAGCCGCGCCTGGGCGATGACGAGCTCGCCGACGCGGTCCATCAGCTCGTCGAGGCGCTCGGCCTGGACACGGACGGTAGCGATGCCGCGATCATCGCGCTTACCCTCGGCCTTCGGTTCCGACTTGGCCTCAGATTTGGGCTCCGCCTTTGCGACAGGCGCCGCGGCGGCTGGCGGCGCGGCGGCCTCAACCAGCGGCGCGGGCATCTCGGCGACCGGCTCCTCGTCGAGAAGCAGGAACAGCGGCATCGGCGCGGGTGCTTCGACATGCTCCAGCGGCGAGAGCGTCAGCTTCATCTCGTCCGAGACGAACATGAAGACGTCGTCGATCGCGTCCTTGTCGCAGGCCGCGTGCAGCTTGACGTCCCACTTCAAATAGCAGTCTTCCGGCTCCATCTCGTCGAGGAACGGGATGCCGTCGGTGACAGGCACGACGAAGCAGGGACCGAGCTTGCAGAGATCTTCCAGCAGGTCGAGCGGGTTCGAGCCGTTGCGCAGGATGTGGGATTCGAATTCCAGGTAAAGGTGCCAGCCGGCCTGCTTGCTCTCGACGGGTGCGAGCGGCGGTGCCTCCGCAATCTCGGCGACCGGAGCCGCAGGCTGATCCGACGACACGAAGCGCTTGAGGTCGTCGAGGATGCCATCGCCGATGATATCGTCGGTCGACTGCGGATCCTCGATCAGCGCGCGGATATAGTCCTTGGCGGCGAGCGCGACCGAGATCAGCTCCTGGGTCGGCTTGATCTCGCCCTTGCGGACGCGATCGAACGCAGTCTCGAATTCGTGGGTGAACGATGCGACCTTGTCGAAGCCGAACATTGCGCCCGAGCCCTTGATCGTATGCAGGGCGCGGAAGGCGGAATCGACCAGCTCGCGGTCGTCGGGACGCTGGCCGAGGTCGAGCAGGGCTCCTTCCAGGACCTCGAACAGCTCGCTGGCTTCCTGGCGAAAGACCTCTGTCGGGTCCATCGCACTCATGCACGCACCAGCTTGGCGACGACAGCGAGCAGCTGCTCCGGCTTGAATGGCTTGGTGATCCAGCCGGTGGCTCCGGCGCTCTTGGCTTCCTGCTTCACCGTGTCATTGGATTCCGTGGTCAGGAACACGATGGGCATTCCCACCGCACTCGGCAGCTTGCGCAGCGCCTTGATCAGCTCCAGCCCGTTCATGACAGGCATGTTAAGGTCGGTGATGACGAGGTCGAGCTTGCCGGCCTGCGCCTTGGCGAGGCCTTGCGCGCCGTCACCGGCCTCGATCACGCTGTGACCGGCCGGCTCGAGCACGACCTTGATCATCTGCCGGATGCTGGGCGAATCGTCGACCGTGAGAATCGTGGCCATTAGACGCCATCTTTCTTTTGCGGGAAGTGCTGATCGATCATCGTATCGCTGGCGAAACCGGCGCGGCGAAGGGTGTTGCGCAGAGATTTGGAGAAGGACGTCAGGACCACCGGGCGGCCTTGGGCATCGCCGGTCTTGGCGGCCGACAGCAGAAGCTGGATCGAGGTCACGTCGGCCTTGTCGACGCTGGAGCAATCGATCTCGAGCCGGTCCTGCCGGCCGAACGCTTCGCGGATCAGGTCGTACACGCTGCGGATCGCAGCGATGCTGCAATCCGCAGGCAGCCGTAGGGACCACTTCGGCTCGGTGACATCAGACGACATTCGTCCCCCAAATTTCCTCGGGATTCACTGCACGCATCGCGCGAATCCCGCACGACGACTATTCGCGTGGAGAGTATGCAAACCCCTAATGGGGCCCCCCGTACAACTACGGGTCACATACCGAAAATCTTCGCGTATGCATGCAGGCGTGCATGGCCCGCTCGAATGTCATGCGCTGCGCGCAACGTTGGGGCAGTTTGCCGCGGCATGAATGTTTGCTCCGCGTTAAATCGCACGGGCTATTCGTTGAGGTCATGCCTCGCCATCCGAACCAGTCCGGCCGCCGATGCTGACCCAAGCGCTTCTGGTTGACGACAGCCGCTCTGTCCTCAACTTCCTGAAACGTCTTATCGAAGCGGAAGGCCTCGTCGAGGCCACCACGTTCCTCGATCCCGTCGAGGCGCTGGCTTGCGCGCGCGAGCGCGTCTTCGATCTCGTGCTGGTCGACTACGAAATGCCGCACATGGACGGCATCAGCTTCATCCGCACGCTTCGTACGCTGCCGGGATGCACCGACATTCCAATGGCGATGATCACATCGCGGCAGACCGACGAACTCAAAATGCAAGCGCTGCAGGCAGGTGCAACCGATTTCCTGCCCAAGGCACCGCAGAGCGTCGAGATGACGGTGCGGTTGCGGAATCTAATTCATCTTGGTGCAGCCGTACGCAAGCTCAACGATCGCGCTGCACATTTGGCCAGCGAAGTCGCGGCCGCAACACGCAAGCTCGGCGAGCGCGAGGAAGAGATCATCCTGCGGCTCGCGCTCGCGGTCGAATACCGCGACAACGATACCGGCGAGCACACGCTGCGGGTCGCCCGCTACAGCCGGATCATCGCGGAGCAGCTCGGCCTCCCAGCCCGGCTCTGCCGCGACATCTATCTCGCCGCCCCGCTGCACGACGTCGGCAAGGTCGCAATTCCCGACAACATCCTGCTCAAGCCCGGCCGGCTGACCGACGACGAGATGGCTGTGATTCGCACCCATGCCACGATCGGCGAGAAGATTTTGGCCGACTCGAGCTGCGAGCTGATCCAGCTCGGCGCGCAAATTGCCGCAGGCCATCATGAGCGGTGGGATGGCGCTGGCTATCCGAACGGCCTCAGGGCGGACGAGATCCCGGTCGCCGCACGCGTGGTCGCGGTCGCCGACGTCTTCGACGCCCTGACGACGCGACGGCCATATAAAGAGCCGATGCCGCTGGAGGTGGCGCGCGACTATCTGGTCGAGAACCAGGGACGCCAGTTCGACCCGGCCTGCGTCGAGGCCTTTCTGTCGCGCTGGGATGAGGTGGTGGGGATCGCCGGCGGGCAAGCCGCGACGCTCGTGCAGAAGTCCGAGGCCAACATCTCACTCATTATAGAGAGAGCGGCCGAGACCGGCGCGCACTTCAACCCCGCCCCCGATGCAGCCGTGGCGACCTGACCGCGAATCCAGTAACGACTTGCCAAAGCTCCGTTTTCTGCCATCACAGGCTTGAACCTCTTTCGTGATAGCCTGCACCAATTAACAAGAGTGATTGTGATCACATTTGCCTGGGCGATCCGCTGCTAGGCAGTGACCAGGACAGGGAACTGGATGAGAAAACCCATGAGAAGCCTGATCGGCGCCATTGTCGGCGTGTTTTGCCTCGCGGCTCCCGCCATTGCTGAGACGCCTGCCGCCATCGTCGAGGACGTGCAGGGCAAGGTCGACGGCATCGAATTCATGGATTACGTGGCGCCCGGCAAGATCATCAAGCTCGGCCCCAAAGCTGGCATCACGCTCAGCTATCTCAAATCCTGCCTGCGCGAGACCATCACCGAAGGCGTCGTGCTGGTCGGCGCGGAGCAAAGCACCGTCCAGCTCGGCAACGTCCAGCGCGTCAAGGTACCCTGCGACGCCAACGCCGCACAGCTCTCCGAGCGCGAGGCCAACCAGAGCGCGGCGACCACGTTCCGCACCATGCGAACCGATGCCGGCAGCGCCCCCGCCAAGCTGCCAACGATCTACGGCACAGCCCCGCTGATTCAGGCCAAGAGCGGCAACACGCTGGTGATCGAGCGCACCGACGGCAAGGAGCCCACGATCAGCCTCCCGCTCAAGAGCGACATCATGGTCGCCGGAAAATTCTATGACCTCTCGAAAGCCGGGAAGTCGCTGACGCCGGGCGGCAGCTATCTCGCGAAGCTCGGCACCAAGCGCTACGCTTTCCAGGTCGACGCCAGCGCGACCTCGTCGCCGACGCCGCTCGTCGGCCGCCTGCTGCGGCTCGAATAAACGGCCCGCGACAGCGACGATGCGGCGGATCGGCAGGCGGGACATCGTTGCGGCGATCCTGATTGCGCTCATTGCGGGCGTGGCGTTCACGTCCCCACCGCTCCTGACACTGCAAGGTATTTCGCTCGACATTCTGACGGCGTTGCGCTGGAAGCTCGTCGGCGACCACCGCGATCCCGCGACGTCGCCGGTCGTCGTCGTGGCCATCGATGCGGAGACATATGACACGCCACCCTTCAAGGGATCGCCGACGCTAACCTGGACGCGTGAGATCGGCCGGGTACTCGGCAGCATCACCGAGGGCGGTGCCAAGGTCATCGGGTTCGACGTCATCTTTCCGAGCTCGATCGAGCAATCGGAGATTCCCTTTGGCGACGCACTGTTCGGCAGCCGCGTAAGAGGATTCGACCGGGACTATCTCATAGCCCTGCGAAAGCTCTCCGATGGCGGCAAGTTGATGCTCGGCGAGGTCCTGAGCAACGACCATCCAGACGCGCCCTTCGCCGCACAGCGGCTTGCAGTCAAGAACAATGTCCGCGCCCTCAACGTTCACACCGATCCTGACGACGTGATCCGGCGCATGCCGCTGAGCTTTTCCGTCGGCGGCAAGCCGGTACCCGCCATGGCGGTCGAGCTGGCCGCTCGTGCTCTCGGCGCATCGCCCGAGACCGGACCCACCGACATGACGACCTTGTCTGGCTATGCCATCCCGAGCGCCGTGCCCAATACGCTGACACTCAACTTCCGCGGCATGGGCCGCGACGTCCCAACCTACTCATTCGCTGACCTGCGCGCCTGCATCGAGAAGGGGGACACCAACTTCTTCCGCCGCGCCTTTGACGGCAAGGTCGTCCTGCTCGGCAGCATCCTCAATTTCGAGGACCGCAAGCTCACGTCGATGCGGCTGGCCGGTGGATATGACGGGACGCCAGCCGTTCGGTGCGCCCTGCCCGCGCCGGCAAGCGCCACGCATAAGGCGCGCAGCGACGTCGCAGGCGTCTTCGTCCATGCCACAGCCGTCCGAAACTTGCTCGAGCATGATGCCGTCACTGAGCTGGGCTTTCCGCTGCGGACGTTCGTGGCGATCATAATCGCAGCGATCGTTGCCTGCGCGGCCTGCATGCTGGCGCCGAGCGGTGCGCTGATCATTTGGCTCGCACTCTCAGCGGCCTATACTGCCGCCGCCGTCGGCACGTTCGTCCATGGGCTCGCACTCCCCCTGACCGAGCCTGTGCTTGCGGGTCTCGCAGCCCTCACGATGATGGGCGGCTACCGCTTCGTCATCGCCGATCGCGAGGAGCGCTTCCTGCGCAAGAGCTTTGCGTTCTATCTCGCCCCCGAAGTGATCGACGGCATGGTCGCCTCCGGCAAGATGCCCGTGCTCGGCGGCGAGATGCGCGACATCACCATGTTCTTCTCGGACCTCAGCGGCTTCTCCTCGATCGCCGAGAAGATGACGCCGAGCGAGCTGGTCGCGTTGATGAACGACTATCTCTCCGCCATGACCGACATCATCGAAAGCCATGGCGGCTATGTCGACAAATATATCGGCGATTCCATCGTCGCGATGTTCGGCGCACCGGCCGACGATCCCGATCATGCACGCCACGCGGTCGCGGCCGCGCTGCAATGTCGCGACCGGCTCGAGGAGCTCAACGAAGACCACCCCGCGTTCCACGGCCGCGGCCTCGCCCACCGCATCGGGCTGAACAGCGGCGAAGCCGTGGTCGGCAATATCGGCTCGCGCCGGCGCTTCAACTACACCGTCATGAGCGACACCGTGAACCTCGCCTCGCGGCTCGAAGGCGCCAACAAATATTTCGGCACCGTGATCATGGCATCCGAGATGACCGTGAACCAGAGCCGCAGCGCCTACACCTGGCGCGAGCTCGACCTGGTCAGGGTGCAAGGACGCGACGAGCCCATTATTGTGTACGAGCCGCTGGCCGAGAAGAACCAGGAGACGCAGGAGCAGGGCATCCGCGCGGCAACTTATGCCAGGGGACTTGCCTGCTGGCGTGCGCGCGACTTCGCCAAAGCGGCCGAGCTGTTCGAAGGCGCCTCGGGCGACGATCCGCCGTGCCGATATTTTGCCAAGCGAGCGCGGATACTTGCGGCGAATCCACCGCCGGCCGACTGGACGCCGGTGAATACGCTCGAAGGGAAGTGACGGCAGAACTTACCGGCCGCTAGCGTAGCCTAGAACGGCAGCCCGACATAGTTCTCTGCGAGCAACCGCTGCGCCGTCTCGGACGACAACAAGTATTCGAGCTCGGTCTGCTGGAGCCGGTCTTCATACTCGGAACGATCGGGGAAACGGTGCAGCAGCATCGTCATCCACCACGAGAAGCGCTGCGCCTTCCATATCCGCGCCAATGCCTTGGCGGAATAATCCTTCAGCCCGGAATCGTCGCGATCCCGATAATGCGCGAGCATTGCGTGGTAGAGATAGTAGATGTCCGAGCCAGCACTGTTCAGCCCGCGCGCGCCGGTCGGCGGCACGATGTGGGCGGCATCGCCGGCGAGAAACAGGCGGCCATAGCTCATCGGCTCGGCGACGAAGCTGCGCAGGGGCGCGATGCTCTTCTCGATCGAGGGGCCGGTGACCATACGGCCAGCAACGTCATCGGGCAGGCGACGCTTCAGTTCGCCCCAGAACGCGTCATCCGACCAGTCCCCGACCCTGTCGGCCAGCGGCACCTGGACGTAATAGCGGCTAAGCACCTGTGAGCGCATTGAGCACAACGCAAAGCCGCGCGCATGCTTCGCATAAATGAGCTCGGGCGACACCGGCCTTGTGCGCGACAACACGCCGAGCCAGCCGAACGGATAGACCTTCTCGTACTCACGCAGCACGTCCTTCGGGATCGATTTGCGGCTGACACCGTGAAATCCGTCGGCGCCGACGATGTAATCGCAATCGACGCGGATCGTCTCGCCGTTCGATCGATACGTCACCCAGGGCCGGTCCGAGGTCAGATCATGCGGCGTCACGTCCTCGGCGTTGTGCACGACCTTGCCACTGAGCCGGTCGCGCGCCTCGTAGAGGTCGCGCGTCAGCTCGGTCTGGCCGTAGACCAGCACCGAATTGCCGCCGGAATGCTTGTGCAGATCGATATGGGAGAGCACGTCGTCATGGGCGATCTCGAAGCCATTGTGAATCTCGCCCTCGCGGTCCATCCGCTCGCCGCATTGCGCCTCGCGCATCAGCCGGGCAAAGCCGTGCTCGAGCACGCCGGCGCGGATGCGCGCCAGGACGTGCTCGCGGCTGTATTTCTCCAGCACGATGGTGTCGATGCCCTTCAGGTGCAGGAGCTGGGACAGCAGCAGCCCGGACGGCCCGCCGCCGATGATGCAAACCTGAACTTTCATTTTTCCGTCCTCCCGTCGGCACTTTTTTGCAGATTCCGTAAGCCGGACCGATGGAGGGTTTCGCCATTGTCTTGTACTATTCGAACATGAGAACCGCAGCGCCCGCCCCGGCCATCCGGGTCTACAATCTGTTCGGCGAAGCCGGCGACCTGCCGGACGTGGTCCATTGCGAGACGATTGCATCGCGCTCGGTGCTGCATGACTGGACGCTCGCCGTGCACCGCCACGCCCGGCTGCACCAGGTGCTGCTGATCGAGCGCGGCGGCGGCGAGGCGACGCTCGACGGACGCGTGGTGCCGCTCAAGCCGATGCGGATCGTCAACGTGCCGGTTGGCCATGTCCACGGCTTCCGCTTCGTGCCGGGGACTCAAGGCTGGGTGCTGACCATCGCGGCGGAAATCCTGGACGAGGCATTGCTCGCCGCCGAGGGCCTGCGCGGCGTGCTGTCACGATCGGCCGTCGTTCGCGGTACGCCGCAGATCCGCGTGACGATGAAGCAGATCTTTGCCGAGCACGCCGCGCGCGATTTCGGCCGCGCGCATGTGCTGCGGGCGTTGTCGGCCGCCATGATCGGCCTCGTGGCACGCGCGCTGACCGGCCAGAGCGGCACCGGCAGCAGCTCTGAGACAAATCTGTTCCGCCGCTTCGAAGCCCTGCTCGAACAGCATCATCTGGCGCGCTGGACCGTTGCGGACTACGCGAACGCGCTGGCGATCACGCCGACCCATCTCAACCGCGTCACGCGCGCGGCGACCGGCGACACCGCCTCGCACCTGATCCTGAACCGGCTGATCCGCGAGGCACGCCGCAACCTCGTCTATACCAACCTGCCCGTCTCGACCATTGCGTACGCGCTCGGCTTCGAGGATCCCGCCTATTTCAGCCGGGTCTACGCCGCGGCTACCGGGCTGTCACCGCGCGCGTTTCGGGCGCAGTCGCATGGCGAAGAGACGTAAGACTTCAGACGTCGAAGAACACCGTCTCGTCCGCCCCCCAGGCCGCGGTCCACAGCTTCGTGGCGGGTGACCGCGCCGCTGCGCTGGACTAAGGGGTCGTTTCAGCGGCGGTAACGGCAATGCATCGGCGAGCGCCCAAGCGGTGGCCTGCCCCTCGCCAAACCCACTGGTTGAGCGCGGGCGGCCACGCTAGAATTCGGCCATGACAGTGACCGACATTGCGAGCCGAACCTACAATCACAGCTGGCGGCTGGATCCGATCATCCGCAGCCTGCTTGATACAGATTTCTATAAGCTATTGATGTTACAGATGATTCGGGAAGCATACCCGAACCAGCAAGTGACGTTTTCGGTCATCAACCGCTCGCGCCATGTCCGCCTTGCCGAGATCATCGACGAGGGCGAGCTGCGTGCCCAGCTCGATCACGCCCGCACCATCCGCTTCACCAAGAAGGAATTGATCTGGCTCGCCGGTAACACCTTCTACGGCAAGACCCACATGTTCTCGGCGGACTTCATCCGCTGGCTCGCCGAATTCCGCCTTCCCGAATACGAGCTGCGCAAGGTCGAGGGCCAGTACGAGCTGCATTTCCATGGGCCCTGGACCCACACCACGATGTGGGAGATTCCGGCGCTCGCCATCCTCAACGAAATGCGCTCGCGCGCAGCGATGAAGGGGCGCGGCCGCTTCGAGCTCGACGTGCTCTTTGCGCGTGCCAAGGCCAAGCTGTGGACCAAGGTCGAGCGGCTGCGCAAGCTGGAGAACTTAAAGCTCTCCGACTTCGGCACCCGTCGCCGCCATGGCTTCCTCTGGCAACGCTGGTGCGTGGAAGCGGTGAAGGAAGGGCTGGGCTCGTCCTTCATCGGCACCTCCAACGTGCTGCTCGCGATGGACAACGATCTCGAAGCCATCGGCACCAACGCCCATGAACTGCCGATGGTCGCGGCCGCTCTCGCCAAGGACGACGAGGAGTTGCGGTGGGCGCCCTATCGCATCCTCGACCAGTGGCGCCAGACCTATGGCGGCAATCTGCTGATCGCACTGCCGGATGCTTTCGGGACGAAAGCCTTCCTGCGCGATGCGCCGGAATGGGTGGCCGACTGGACCGGCTTCCGCCCCGACAGCGCACCGCCGATCCAGGCCGGTGAGGAGATCATCGCCTGGTGGGAAAAGAAGGGCCGCAATCCCAGGGACAAGCTGCTCGTGTTCTCCGACGCGATGGACGTCGGCTCGATCGAGGAGACCTATCACCACTTCTCCGGTCGCTCACGGCTGTCGTTCGGTTGGGGTACCAACCTCACCAACGATTTCGTCGGCTGCGCGCCGGACGGCTCGTTCAATCTCGATCCCATCTCGCTGGTCTGCAAGGTGTCGTCAGTCGACGGACATCCCGCCGTCAAGCTCTCCGACAATCCGGAGAAGGCGACCGGCATGCCCTCGGAGATCGAGCGCTATTTGCGCGTGTTCGGCGACGCCGGTCGCGTGCGCAAGCCTGTGCTGGTCTAGCGCTGATCGACAACAACGGCGCCCACAGCGTTATCGCGCCGGCAGGATCCCGAGCCCGAGGAGATGCGCGTCCAAGAATTGCGTGACCTGCTGGCGCAGCATCTGCCGCGGCACGGCGATCATCCGTTCTTCGAGGCCGAGCGAGATGATCCCATGCACCGCTGAAAACAGCGTGCGTGACAACAGTGCGATCTTCACGTCATCCGCATCCGGTAGCACACGCACCAGAGGCGGATGCATCAACGCGAAGGCCTCCATCACCATCTGAAGAATATCGTCGGGATAAGGACGGTCGTCCTCCATCCGATGCTCGAACAGCGAGCGCAACAGATTGGCGTTCTCGGCGAAGAATTCGAGATAGGTCTCGGCCAGACCATAGAGCTGGCGGACCGGATCCTCAGCCGGAACCCCGTCCAGCCGCTCCGTCAGCGCCTGAACCGTCTCCCGGTTGACCGTCAGGATCACCCCGTCGAAGTCGCCGAACTCGTTATAGACGCTGCCGACCGAGCAGCCTGCGGCCTCGGCCACGTCCCGAACCTTCAACGATCTCAGGCCTTTAGTCGAGATAATGCTGCGTGCGATCTCCAGGATCTGGAGCCGCCGTCGATTTTTTTTCTGGTCCCGCAGCGATTCTTCTTGAACATTGTTCATTTTAAAGCTACTCACGTGAACAATGTTCATTTAACCCGGAGACCTGCAAAATGCAAACCCTCGCTGTTGATATCGCCTCCACCTTCGTCGATGACGCCGCGGCCCTCGTGAGCGGCCTCAGTCGCGCCCTGCTGCGGGTCGCCATGGCCCCGATCGATCGGATTGCAAATGCCTGCGACATCGCCGGCGTCCTCGCTGAGCGCCGCGCAACCTTCCGGATGTGGCGGACCAGCCGCGCCCGTGCCCGCCACGAGCGCCGCCGCTTCAGCCTGCTCGGCCGATTCAACCCCTTTCGCCACCTCGCCCACCTCACCTGAGGCGAAGCCGGTGCGCATGCGGGTCCACTCGAATGCAAGGACCGGCCGCAACAAAGGACTTACTATGTCCGGACGTTCGCGGCCGATGCCGCTGATGTCAGAGATGCGATTCAGCTTTTGCTTATCGGCCAGGGCGATATCCCGCTAAGCGCGGCAATTCCGCCCGAAACTACGGCCGCAACCAGATATTTGCGAACCTAACAAGACCACTTGGAGACCAACAAGATCGGAGAGGGATCGAGGGGAAACAGCAGTCCGGCGACTGTCCTGCAATCACTCCTCCCACACCCTTCCGGTCGTGACGCTTCACCGACAACACAACAACCTCAAGCTGCCTTTCGAAAACAGGACTCGTCATGATCAGGGATTTGATGTCGTCACGCCGCTTTGCGCCGCTGTTCTGGGCGCAATTCTTCTCGGCGCTCAATGACAACGTGCTCAAGAACGCACTCGTCATCATCCTGCTTTACAGCGCTGCGACCGGCCACGGCGATGCGCTGGTGACGGTGGCAGGCGCCGTCTTCATCTTCCCCTATTTCATCCTGTCCGGGCTCGGCGGCCAGCTCGCCGACAAATACGTCAAATCGGTCGTCGCAAGGCGGCTGAAATTCGCCGAGATCTTCGCTGCGGCGTTCGCCGCCGCCGGCTTCTTCCTGCACTCGGTGCCGCTGCTGTTCACCGCGCTTGCGCTATTCGGCATCATTGCTGCCCTGTTCGGCCCCGTGAAATACTCCATGCTGCCGGACCAGCTCGAGCTCGGTGAGCTCGCGAGCGGCAACGCGCTGGTCGAAGGCGCGACCTTCATGGCCATCCTGCTCGGCACCGTCGCGGGCGGCCAGTTCGTGGCCGGCTCCGCCCATATGGGCTGGGTCGCCTCGGCCGTGGTCGTGCTGGCGCTGCTGTCGTGGGCCTTTGCCTCCCGCATTCCGCAAACAACGCCCTCCGCACCTGATCTGCCCGTCGACGCCAATCCCTGGACCTCGACGCTCAGCCTGTTGAAGACGCTCTATGCCGACCACCGGCTGTGGGACGGCACGGTGATCGTCTCCTGGTTCTGGCTGGTGGGCGCGATCGTGCTGTCGCTGCTGCCGGCGCTGGTCAAGGACGTCGTCGGTGGCAGCGAAGGCGTGGTGACGCTGTGTCTGGCGGTCTTCGCGATCGGCATTGCGATCGGTTCGCTGTTTGCGGCCAGCCTGAGCCATGTTCGCCCGAATCTCGCGTTGGTGCCGATCGGCGCCATCATGATGGGATTTGCCGGCATCGACCTTGCCTGGGCCATCGGCGTCACGGTGAAGGGCAACGATATCGCGGCGGTCGATTTCGCAACCTCGTTCGCGGGTCTGCGCATGCTAATCGACTTCGTCGTCTTCGCGTTCGGCGGCGGCCTGTTCGTCGTTCCGTCCTTCGCCGCGGTGCAGGCCTGGTCGGCTCCGAACGAGCGCGCCCGCATCATCGCCGCCGGCAACGTGCTGCAGGCCGCCTTCATGGTGGCCGGCTCGCTGTTCGTCGCACTGTTGCAGGCGGCCGGATTGCATGTCGGCTGGATCTTCCTCGGCCTGGGCGTCGCAAGCTTCGGCGCGGTGTGGTTCGTGCTGACGAAATGGGGCAAGGAAGGCGTGCGCGATTTCGGCGGGCTGCTGTTCCGTGCCCTGTTCCGCACCGAAGTGCGCGGGCTCGAGAACCTGCCGCCCGCCGGCACCCGCATGTTGATCGCGCCCAATCATGTCAGCCTGATCGACGGCCCGCTGCTGCACGCTGTGCTGCCGATCGACGCGAGCTTCGCGGTCGATACCGGCATCGCCAAGGCCTGGTGGGCCAAGCCGTTCCTGCGCGTCGTCAAGCACTACACCATGGACCCGAGCAAGCCGCTGGCCGCACGCGACCTGATCAAGCTCGTCGCGGCCGGCGAACCGGTCGTCATCTTCCCGGAAGGACGCATCACGGTGTCCGGCTCGCTGATGAAGGTCTATGACGGCACCGCGATGATCGCCGACAAGGCCGACGCCGTCGTCGTCCCGGTTCGCATCGAAGGTGCGCAGCGTTCGCATCTCAGCTATCTCAACGGCAGCCAGATCAAGCGCTCGTGGTTTCCGCGGGTGACGGTGACGATCCTGCCGCCGGTCAAGCTTCCGGTCGATCCGGCGCTGAAGGGCAAGGCGCGCCGCAATGCTGCGGGCGCCGCGCTCCAGGACGTGATGATCGACGCGATGGTCAAGAACGCCATGCTCGACCACACGCTGTTCGAGGCGCTCGGCCACGCCTATCGCGACCGCGATACTGGCAAGGTCATCGTCGAGGACGCGCTCGGCACCAAGCTGACCTATCGCAAGCTGATCCTCGGCGCACAGGTGCTGAGCCGCAAGCTCGAGACCGGTACGACGGCCGGCGAGAATGTCGGCGTGCTGCTGCCGAATTCTGCGGGCGTCGCGGTGGTCTTCATGGCGCTGCAGAGCATCGGCCGGGTTCCGGCGATGCTCAACTTCTCCGCCGGCCCGGTCAATGTTCTCGCCGCCATGAAGGCTGCGCAGGTCAAGACCGTGCTGACGTCGAAGGCCTTCATCGAGAAGGGCAAGCTCGACAAGCTGATGGCAGCGATCTCCGCGGAAGTGCGCGTCGTCTATCTCGAGGATGTCCGCGCCTCGATCGGCTCGTCCGACAAGATCAAGGGCCTGCTTGCAGGCACCGCACCGCGAGTCGCTCGTCAGGCCAACGATCCGGCCGTCGTGCTGTTCACCTCCGGCTCGGAAGGCACGCCCAAGGGCGTGGTGCTGTCCCACCGCAACATCCTCGCCAACGCGGCGCAGGCGCTGGCACGAGTCGATGCCAACGCCAATGACAAGGTGTTCAACGTGCTGCCGGTGTTCCACTCCTTCGGGCTGACCGGCGGCATGATGATGCCGATGCTCGCGGGCATTCCGATCTACATGTACCCCTCGCCGCTGCACTACCGGATCGTGCCCGAGCTGATCTATCAGACCGGCGCCACCATCCTGTTCGGCACCGACACGTTCCTCACCGGCTATGCGCGTTCGGCGCACGCCTACGACTTCCGCACCTTGCGGCTGGTGATCGCCGGTGCCGAGGCGGTCAAGGACCGCACGCGGCAGGTGTTCATGGAGCGCTACGGCATCCGCATCCTCGAAGGCTATGGCGTCACCGAGACGGCGCCGGTTCTGGCGATGAACACGCCGATGGCCAATCGTCCCGGCACCGTCGGCCGCCTCTCGCCGCTGATGGAAAGCCGCCTCGATCCGGTCCCCGGCATCGAGGAAGGCGGACGTCTCTCGGTGCGCGGACCGAACGTGATGCTCGGTTACTTGCGGGCGGAAAATCCCGGCGTGCTCGAGCCGCTCGCCGAGGGTTGGCACGACACCGGCGACATCGTGGCGATCGACCCGGCCGGCTTCATCACCATCAAGGGCCGCGCCAAGCGCTTTGCCAAGATCGCAGGCGAAATGGTCTCGCTGTCGGCGGTCGAGAGCATCGCGACGACGCTGTGGCCGCAGGCAGCATCGGTCGCCGTGTCGATCCCCGACCAGCGCAAGGGCGAGCGCATCGTGTTGCTGACGACGGAGAAGAACGCTGAGCGCAGCGCGATGCAGGCCCAGGCAAAGGCGATCGGCGCCTCCGAGCTGACCGTGCCCGCGACGATCATGGTGGTCGACAAGGTGCCGCTGCTCGGCACCGGCAAGACCGACTACGTCACCGCGACGACGATCGCCCGCGAACAGGCGACGGCACCGGAGCGCGAGGTTGCGTGATGCGCAGCCGGCGGCTGTCGCACCGACGCATGCACGGTGCGACAGCGTGGTGCTACTCAGAGCTACGTAGCCCGCCCCTCAAGAGCCAGGGCAATCGCATATGGGAGCGATTTCCCCGTAGCCATCCTTCGAGACGCCCGCCGTTGGCGGGCCCTCAGGATGAGGACCGAGTGTGCGGCCGTCGTTTTGACGAGCACCGATGCCGCTTAGCCTCATCCTGAGGAGACCGCGAAGCGGTCGTCTCGAAGGACGAGGCGCGCGCTGTGATCCCGCAAAATGCCATATGCGATTGCTGCCCTTCAAGAGCCCGCTTCGATGCGCCGCTCCTGCGCGTAACGCACCAGCGCCACGAAGCGGTAGATGCCGTGCACGAACTTGCCATAGGGCATGGTGACGAACAGCGCGAACACCGCGCCGAGATGCAGCGCCAGCAGCGGCCCCATGGCGGCGGTCTCGCGCAGGAGCAGCAGCAGCATGCCCGTGACCCCGGTCAGGAACAGCATGGCGATGAAGCCGACATCCATGCCGTAGCTGGTCTCGTCGAGCAGTTCGGGCGCGCGGCGCGATTTGGCGACGAACAGCCCGATGGGGCCGACGACGAGGCCGATGCCGCCGAGCGTGCCGAGCACGACCGGCAGATCCCACCACGGATACGGCGCCTCGCGGCCAAGAAGATAATGGTACAGCGTAGCAACCGAGGTCGCGGCAAAGCACAGCAGGAATCCGTAGAACGTCAGATGATGGAAAAGCTTGCGCCGGTCGGTCGGCTTGTCGTCCTCGTTGTAGCAGCCGACCCCGCCGCCATGGAGATAGCGCAGCTCGCCGGCGTCGCGGATGGCCTGGAATATTGAGCCGCCATCCGCGCGGCCACCGATCGGCGTGCCGATGTCGCGCCAGAATGCGCGCACGCTCATGGTCATCGCGAAGATCGCATAGAGGAAAGCGGCGCTGAACAGCGCAGCCATCGCATTGTGCGGCATCAGCTTGTAGAAGGCGCCGGGACCCGTGTGCACGCCGAACAATACGCTGCGGTCGTTGAGGGCCGCGAAGCCAAGGATGAAGGCGGCCATGCTGAGCGCGGCAACGATGCTGATGACGAGGCCGTTGCGTGCGAAGGCTCCGGACAGCGCCTGCGGCCAGGCGTAGGCGGCATAGGATTCGGCGCGCGCCACCGCCAGCGTTTGGGGAACGTTGACGTTGAACTCGTGCGGCGGCGAGAACTGGCAGTCGACGTAGCAGGCGCCGCAGGAATGGCAGAGGTTGGCGAGATAATTGAGATCCCCGTCGGAGAAGGCGCGGCGCATCTCCATCGCGGGAAACACCGCGCAAAGCCCCTCGCAATAGCGGCAGGAATTGCAGACCGTCATCAGACGGTCGGCCTCGTCCAGAATTCTAGTTCCGTGCATGTTTCGCCGCTTCCCGTCCTGCGATCCGTCCGAACACGCTGCCGATGGTCATGCCCATGCCGGCGGCATAGCCCTTGCCGAGCACGTTGCCGGCCATGATCTCGCCGGCTGCGAACATGTTGGCCGACGGCTTGCCGTCAGCCATCAGCATTCGTGCCTCCTTGTTCACCCGCGTGCCGAGATAGGTGAAGGTGATGCCCGGCCGCACCGGATAGGCTAGATAGGGCGGCGTCTCGATTTTGCGCGCCCAGTGCGTCTTGGGCGGCGTGATGCCTTCGGTCACGCAATCGTCGAGAATGGTGTGGTCGAAGGTTCCGGGCCGCACCGCGGCGTTGAATTCGGTGATGGTCTTTTCCAGCGCGACCGGATCGAGCGTCAGCTTGCCGGCGAGCTCGGCGATGGTCTGCCCAGCGATCGGCGGGAACAGCGTCGGCATGAACGACGTGACGACGGTCGAGTCGAAGATGATGTAGGCAATCTGGTCGGGCTGCGCCGCAACCAGCCGGCCCCAGATCGCGTAACGCTTCGGCCAGATGTCCTCGCCCTCGTCGTAGAAGCGTTGCGAATGCTTGTTGACGACGATGCCGAACACGACGGAGTCATGTCGCGTGATGATGCCGCCGTCGAATTTCGGCGCGCGGGCATCGATCGCCACCGCGTGGCACTGGGTGGGATCGCCGACCTCCTGCACGCCCTTGTCGAGCAGCATCTTCAGGATCGAACCACGGTTATAGGGCGTGCCACGGATCAGAAAATTGTCGGCGGCTTCGCCCCAATATTGCTTCAGCCATTCGATGTTGGCCTCAAACCCGCCGGCGGCAGCGACCAGCGAGGTCGCGCGAATCTCGGTCTCGCCGTCGATCGGCCGCTTCAGGCGCGCGGCGAGGAACATGCCGTCCTCGATCACGAGGTCGGTGACCTCGGCGTCGTATTCGACGTCGACGCCGAGCCGCTCGGCAGTGAGATAGAGCGCGTTCAGCATCGCGCGGCCGCCGCCGAGGAAAAAGGAGTTGGTCCGGCCCAAGCTCAGCGTGCCGCCGAGCGAGGGCTGCCAGCGCACGCCCTGCTCCACGATCCAGTTCAGGATGTCCTTGGACTCCCGGATCATGTGGCGGGCAAGCACCTCGTCGGTCTGGCCGCCGGTGACGCGCAGCAAATCCTCCCAAAACTCCTCCTCGATGTAGGGACCGGTGAGGATTTCGGTGGCGGCGTCATGGGCGCAACGCATGTTGCGGGTGTGACGGGTGTTGCCGCCGCGATAGAACTTTGGCGCACCTTCGAGCACCAGCACCGACGCGCCGCCCCGTCGTGCCGCGATCGCCGCGCATAACGCCGCGTTGCCGCCGCCGATCACCAGCACATCGTATTTGCTGCCCATGCCGTCTGTCCGCTGCGACGAGGTTAGAGACATTCTGCGCGTAGGCAGACTTGGTCAAGCCGATCCGCCATTGCGTACGATTGTATACAAAGATATACGGAAGCTGTGCAAGCGGCATCTCTGCATGGGCAGGATGCGCACTGCGAGCGTGAGGATTCATGGCCAGACGCCCGGCAAAGGCAGGCGGATCGATCGCACGCGGCGGTGGCGTGGCGCTGGGCGAAGCGGTATTCCGCTCGCTCTGCGAGGCGCTGCAGGCCGGCAGCTACCGCGCCGGCGACCGCCTGCGTGAGGAGGAAGTCGCGCAACGACTGAAGGTCAGCCGTACGCCGGTTCGCGAAGCTCTGGGCCGACTCGCGGCGCGCGGCTTCGTCGAGCCCGCCGGTGGACGCGGATTGATCGTCCGCAACCTCGACATCTCCGAGGTGCTCGAGCTCTACGCCATGCGCGAGATCATGGAAGGCGCAGCCGCACGTCTTGCCGCGGAGCACGCGTCTTCGCCGGAGGTCGACGCGCTCAGGGATATCGAGCAGTCTTTTGTCGAGGCGTCCGAGACCGACGCTGCCGAGATGGCGAGGCTAAACCGCGCCTTCCACGAGGCGATTTGCCGCGCCGCGCGCAACCGTTATCTCGACAATGCGTCAGGCGAATTGCAGGACTGGATCGCCCTGCTCGGTCCCACCACCTTCACGGTGTCGGGCCGGCCCTCGACCAGCCACGGTGAGCACCAGGCCATGATCGACGCCATCGCGGCCCGCGACGGCGACAAGGCCGAGCAGCTTGCGCGCGCGCACATCCGCGAGGCGCTGCGTTGCCGGCTCAAGCTGTTGCAGAAACAGTAGAGCGAGAGCTTACGCGAGCACGTCCGCTACGATCGCCTTCAGGGCATCCCGCACGTCGGTTGGCTTCATCCGCACCTGCAGGCCACGCTGACCGCCATTGAGATAGACCAGGTCATGGGCGAGCGCGCTCTGCTCGATCACGGTGCCGACCTGCTTGCGCTGCCCGAACGGGCTGATGCCGCCGACCTTGTAGCCCGTGACACGCTCGGCTTCCGGCGGCTTCATCATCTGCGCCGACTTACCATTCGCGGCAGCGGCGAGCTTTTTCATCGAGACTTCCTGGTCGGACGGAACAATGACACAGACCGGCTTGCCGTCGACCAGCGCCATCAGCGTCTTCAAGACGCGCGCCGGATCCTCACCGAGCGCGGCGGCCGCTTGCAGCCCGATGCTTTCAGCCTCCGGATCATAATCGTAGGCGTGGACGGTGAAGCCAACGCCGGCGGCTGTGAGCGCGCGGGTGGCTGGGGTGACTTTGGACATGGTTACGTTTGCCACCATCGTTGCGAGCGGCGAATCCGGGCGCTGTTGGTGATCATGCATTGATACAGGTGTTTTGCCCGACGCCGTAAGTCGTTTCGGTAAGACCGAAAATTCCCCAAGCCTTTCAACCCCCGTTCTACTGTGCATGGGGTTGTTTTTCGCGGACTGCTATTCCGCCGCGTCCCGCATCTCCGCGCGTTCGGCCCGCGCCGCGCAGAACTTGAATTCCGGGATCTTGCCGAACGGATCGAGCGCCGGATTGGTCAGCAAGTTCGCCGCCGCTTCCGCATAGCAGAACGGCATGAACACCATGTTCTCCGGCACGTCGCGGTCGGAGCGAACCTTGACCTCGACCGCCCCGCGACGGGTCTCCAGCCGAATGAAATCGCCAGGCACCAGCTTCTTCCTGTGCATGTCCTTCGGCGACATGAAGGCGACAGCTTCCGGCTCGATCTGGTCGAGCACCTGGGCACGGCGGGTCATCGAGCCGGTGTGCCAGTGCTCCAGCACGCGCCCGGTCGACAGCACCATCGGGTATTCGTCGTCGGGCACTTCATCCGGCGGAATGACATGGGCCGGCACGATCTTGCCCCGCCCGCTGGCGGTTGGGAAACCGGTGGTGAAGATGATCTCGTTGCCGGGCTTGTTCGGATCGTCGGCCGGATAGGTGACGGCGCCCTCGCGCAGCAGCCGCTCCCAGCTGATGTTCTTGAGCGACGGCATCAGCTCCGCCATCTCGGTGTAGACCTCGCCCGGGCCGGCATAATTCCACGGCAGGCCCATGCGCTTGCCGATCTCCTGGATGATCCAGAGATCCTGCCGCGCATCGCCGGGCGGCTTGATCACCTGGCGCGCGAGCTGCACGCGGCGATCGGTGTTGGTGAAGGACCCCTCCTTCTCCGCAAAGGCCGATGCCGGCAGGATGACGTCGGCGTGGAACGCGGTCTCGGTCACGAAGAGATCCTGCACCACGAGATGATCGAGCATTGCGAGCGCCTTGCGCGCATGCTGCAGATCTGGGTCGGACATCGCGGGGTTCTCGCCCTCGATATACATGCCCCTGATCTCGCCGGCATGGATCGCATTCATGATCTCGACAACGGTCAGGCCGCGGACGGGATCGAGCTCCTGGCCCCAAAGTTTCTCGAACGCCCCGCGCAAATCGTCGCGGCCGACCGGCTGATAGTCCGGCAGGAACATCGGGATCAGGCCGGCGTCGGAGGCGCCCTGCACGTTGTTCTGGCCGCGCAGCGGATGCAGGCCTGTGCCGGGACGGCCGACCTGGCCGGTGATCAGCGCCAGCGCAATCAGGCAGCGCGCGTTGTCGGTGCCGTGGACGTGCTGGCTAATGCCCATGCCCCAGAAGATGATAGACGATTTTGCCCGCGCATAGGTCCGCGCGACCTCGCGCAGCGTCTGCGCCGGGATGCCGCAGATCGCTTCCATCTTCTCCGGCGTGAATTCCTCGATCTTCTCCTTGAGGTCCTCGAACCCCTCGGTATAGCCGGCGATGTACTGGTCGTCGGTCAGGCCTTCGGTGATGATCGTGTTGATCATCGCGTTCAGCATGGCCACGTCGGAGCCGGGCTTGAACTGCAAATGCTTGGTGGCGTGACGCGACAGCGACTGCCGGCGCGGGTCCATCACAAAGAGCTTTGCGCCGTTCTGCTTGACGGCGTTCTTGATGAAGGTCGCGGCAACCGGATGGTTCACGGTCGGGTTGGCGCCGATCACGATGATGACTTCGGCGTCCATCGCCGCCGAGAACGGCGCCGACACCGCGCCCGAGCTCAAACCTTCGAACAGCGCCGCCACCGACGAGGCGTGGCACAGCCGAGTGCAGTGATCGACATTGTTCGAACCGAAACCGGTGCGCACCAGCTTCTGGAACAGATAGGCCTCTTCATTCGAACCCTTGGCCGAACCGAAGCCGGCCAGCGCCTTGACGCCCTTCTCGTCGCGGATCTTGACCAGACCCTTGGCGGCAATGTCGAGCGCTTCTTCCCAACTCGCTTCACGGAAATGGGTGAAGGGGTTGGCGGGATCGACCTGGTCGTTGGAATCCTTCTTCGCATTCGGCAGCCGCACCAGCGGCTTTGTCAGGCGATGCGGGTGGTGGATGTAGTCGAAGCCGAAGCGCCCCTTCACACAAAGACGGTTGTGATTGGCGGGGCCGTCACGGCCTTCCGCATAAATCACCTTCTCGTCCTTGACCTCATAGGTCACCTGGCAGCCGACGCCGCAGAACGGGCAGAGCGAATCCACCTTCCGGTCGGCATAGGTGACACGGGTCTGCTTGTCGTCGAGCATCACGGCCGGCATCAGCGCGCCGGTCGGGCAGGCCTGCACGCACTCGCCGCAGGCGACGCAAGTGGACTCGCCCATGGGATCGTCGAAGTCGAACACGATCTTCGAACCATGGCTGCGATAAGCCATGCCGATGACGTCATTGACCTGGACCTCGCGGCAGGCGCGCACGCAGAGGCCGCACTGGATGCAGGCATCGAGATTGACGCGCATCGCCGGATGGCTGGCGTCGGTTTCCCAGCGCTCTGCGGCAGGAAAACGGCTCTCGGTGACGCCCGTGGTTTCGGCCCAGTGCCAGAATTTCGAATCCGGATCGTGCGAGGTCTCACGTGCTGGCTGGTCGGCGACCAGCAGCTCCATCACCATTTTCTGCGCAGATACGGCACGCGCGGATTCGGTCTTCACCTTCATGCCGACCGACGGCGTGCGCTTGCAGGACGCGGCGAGCACACGCTCTCCCTCGATCTCGACCATGCAGGCGCGGCAATTGCCGTCGGGGCGATAATCGGGCGCCGGTGAATAGCAGAGATGCGGAATCTCGCGGCCCTGACGTTTTGCGACCTGCCAGATCGTCTCGCCGGGATTGGCCTCGAGCTGCTTGCCGTCGAGCTCGAACGTAATTCTGGTCATTCGGCCGCTTCCTTGAACTCGTCAGGGAAATATTTGATCACGGTGGCCAGCGGATTCGATGCCGCTTGTCCGAGCCCGCAGATCGAGGCATCGCGCATCGCCTGGCTCAATTCTTCCAGCAATGCGCGGTTCCAGACCGGCTTCTGCATCAGCTGCGCCGCCTTCTGGGTTCCGACGCGACACGGCGTGCACTGGCCGCAGCTTTCGTCCTCGAAAAACTTCATCAGGTTCAACGCCGCCGCGCGCACGCTGTCTTTTTGCGACAGGATCACGATCGCGGCCGATCCGATGAAGCAGCCGTATTTCTCCAGCGTGCCGAAATCGAGCGGGATGTCGTCCATCGCCGCCGGCAAGATGCCGCCGGACGCGCCGCCCGGCAAGTAAGCGTAGAACTGATGGCCGTCGGCCATGCCGCCGCAATATTCGTCGATCAGCTCGCGCACGGTGATGCCGGCGGGTGCGAGCTTCATGCCGGGGTTCTTGACGCGGCCCGAGACCGAGAAGCTGCGCAGGCCATGGCGTTCATGACGGCCATGACCCTTCCACCAGTCGGCGCCCTTCTCGACGATGTCGCGCACCCACCACAGCGTCTCGATGTTGTTGATGAGCGTGGGCAGGCCGAACAGGCCGACCTGGAACGGATAAGGCGGCTTGTGCCGGGGCAGGCCGCGTTTGCCCTCGATGCTTTCCAGCAGCGACGACTCTTCTCCACAGATGTAAGCACCAGCGCCGCGCCGCATGTGCAGCGTCGGACCGCCCGCGGGAAGTTTTGCGATCTCGCGCTCGAGGATTTCGCGGGAGGCCGGATATTCGTCGCGCAGATAGATGTAGATCTCAGGCGCCCGCACCACATGCGCGCCGATCAGCATGCCCTCGATGAAACGATGCGGATCGCTTTCGAGATAGACGCGATCCTTGAACGTGCCGGGCTCGCCCTCGTCGCCATTGATCGCCATCAGGCGTGGACCGGGTTCGCCGAGCACGGCGCGCCATTTACGCCCCGTCGGGAAGCCGGCGCCGCCGAGGCCGCGCAACGAGGCGTCGTCGAGCCCCTTCAGCAGATCGTCCTTCGACAGTTCGCCCGAGCGCAGGCGACCCAGCAGCTTGTAGCCACCGCCGGCGACATAGGCGTCGTAGTCGATATATTTGGGTAAATGCGCATGCGTGTCGCCAGCCTTCGCGACCGCCATCACATTGGCGACGGTCGCATGGTCGACGAAGTTGTGGCCGACTTCCGCGGCGGGCGCCGTGTCGCAGCGGCCGACGCAGGGCGCGCGCACGACGCGAATGCCGGGGCCCGACCCGCTCTGCAGATCCTGCAGCAGCTTCTCGCCGCCAAGCATCGCGCAAGTCAGAGAGTCACAGACGCGGATCGTCAGCGGCGCGATATCAGGCTCGCCTTCCTTCACCACGTCGAAATGCGCGTAGAAGGTCGCGGTCTCGAACACTTCGGCGAAGGCGAGCTTCATTTCGTCGGCGAGCGCGGCAAGATGCGCGGCCGATATCTGGTGATATTTGTCCTGGATCAGGTGCAGATATTCGATCAGGAGATCGCGCCGCCGCGGCCTGTCGCCGAGCAATTTCTCGATCTCGCGTGCGGCGGCCGGATCGACCTGCCGCCCCTTGGGCGTGGACTTGGCGCGCCGGCGGCCCTCGCCCGGATGCTCGAATTCTCTGACCTTGTGAACGTCGTCGTTGCTGCTCATGGAAACGTCGCGTTCTCCTCAAAAGCGCCATGACCTCAGCGCGGGACTGCCATTGCGATCCGCCCTCATTTCCAAGCTCAATAATCCGGGAACCGCGTCTCCCGCGCGCCCCGCGGACCGAACCTCATCGAACAGACTCTAGTCTCTGGTATGCCAGAGGCAAGAGAGAATTTAGAACGTCTCTATAATGCTCTAGGGGGCAGGCAGCCGCCCTGCCATGCCCCCTCACGCAAACCCGACGCGAAAACCTCGCCTCAGGTCTTGTTCATGCACTCTTCGATGTAGAACCAGCGGTCATCACCGGTGAGTCCCTTCGACTTCACCTCGCCGCGGCAGGACTTCAGCTTCGGCTTGTTGGCGGTCCACTTCGCCTTCATGTCCTTCAGCTTCTGCATGGTGAGCTTGATCTTGCCCGGCGGCTTGGCATCGGTCGTCGCGGCAGGTGCCGGGGTCGCGGGTGCCGTCGCTGTCTGCGCAGACGCGGTATGAAGGCCCGCGGCCAGCAGCATGGCGGCGAGGCAGATACGAGTGCGAAGCATTGAAATCCCCCTAAGTCCCATTCTCGATTATTGGCCGGCGAACGCCGCAGGAAGCTGAACGCGAGCTTCCCGCGGCGTGTGAATTTGTGATCAGAAGATCTTCACCGCACTCTCGAGCGTCTTGTACACGCCCCAGGCCAACGGGACTGCAACGAACAGCCAGAACAGCGCGGCCTTGCCGTCGAGGCCACCGGTGCCGATCCCGAACGAGCCGGTCTGCTGTCCCGCACCTGCTCCGGCAGTCGAGGCCTGCGTCTTCGTCACCTCGGCTTCGCTCATGTACCACTTAGGATCTACCGGCTTGATCAGGTAGTTGCAGATCAGGCCCGCGATCAACATCGCGCACAGGATGTACATGGTGGTGTTGTAGAGCTGGTCGCGCGGCACGCCGGCTGCGAGCTGGAACTCGCGGATGTAGTTGACCACGACGGGACCGATGATGCCGGCAGTCGACCACGCCGTCAGCAACCTTCCGTGGATAGCGCCGACGAATTGCGTGCCGAACATGTCGGCGAGATAGGCCGGCACGGTCGCAAAGCCTCCGCCATACATTGACAAAATGACGCCGAAGCCGAGCACGAAAAGTGCCTTCGAGCCCATCGCCGCAAAGGTCGGCGCGAGCGCATAGAGCACGATGCCGAGCAGGAAGAACGTGTAGTAGGTACTCTTGCGACCGATATGATCAGACAGCGAGGCCCAGAAGAATCGCCCGCCGATGTTGAACAGCGACAGCAGGCCGGCAAAGCCCGCCGCAATGGCGGCAATGGCCGACTTCTGTTCGACCGAGAGCTGGCCGAAGGCGAGTTCGGGATGCCCGATCAGCTTGCCTGCGAAGATTTCCTGCAACATCGGCGATGCCATTCCGATCACGCCGATGCCCGCCGACACGTTCAGTGTCAGCACCCACCAGATCAGCCAGAATTGCGGCGTCTTGTGCGCATTGTCGAGATGAACGTGATGCTCGGAGATCATCGACTTCTTCTCGTTCGGCGGCGTCCAGCCCTCAGGCTTCCAGCCGGGCGGCGTGACCCGATAGGCAAAGGCCCCGATCGTCATGAAGACGAAGTAGACCACGCCCATCACGACGAAGGTCTGCCAGACGCCGACATCCGTCGCACTCTTGAAGTGGTTGATCAGCAGGTTGGCCAGCGGTGCACCGATCATGGCACCACCACCGAAGCCCATGATGGCCATGCCCGTCGCCATCCCGCGGCGATCCGGGAACCATTTGATCAGCGTCGACACCGGCGAGATGTAGCCGAGGCCGAGGCCCACTCCGCCGATCACGCCGGCTCCGAGCCACATGATCCAGAGCTGATGGACGTAGATGCCGAAGGCGCCAATCACGAGTCCACCACCCCAGCAAAGCGCCGCAACGAAGCCCGCCTTCCGCGGGCCGGCACGTTCGAGCCAGCCGCCCCATATCGCAGCAGAGACGCCGAGAATGACGAAGAACAGCGTATACATCCACCCGAGACTCGCGACCTTCCAGTCGCATGTCGTCGTGAAAAGCTCCGTCCAGAGCGAGATATCCGGACAGGCCTTTGGCGCGGTCAATCCGATCGCGCGTGACAGCGGCAGCCAGAACACGGAGAAGCCGTACGCCATCCCGATACACAGATGGATGCACAGCGCGGCCGGCGGCACCAGCCAGCGATTAAAGCCGGCCTTTGCGACCGTATGCTCGCGATCGAGAATTCCCGCGCCAGCGCCCGAAATCCTCCCAGCGCTTTCAACTGTAGCCATGCATTCCTCCCCTGCAGCCGCCCTTCTGAGCAGCCTGCCGCTAACATCCTGGTCCTCAGCCCATTGCGGTGCAGCTATTGTCCCTGCTGCCCCGCACAATCACCCGACGCGCGCCAGGATCGTCACGCGCGTCTGAAAAGTTAACCCCTTGATCGGGGCTCTATGCCCGATACGATTCGCAGGCTTCGTAACCGGCCCGCTGATCCGCGCATCACGGACAAGACTCAACCTCCGCGCCTGCACGGACAAAGTCAATTGGGGCAGAAGCCGTGATCGATGTCGATAGATAAATGGTCGGTATCAGCGCGGTAACGCGCTCAAGAACGCAGCGCAGCATTGGCAGCGTCTATCGAACCATTCGCTTTTTCTATCAAGAACACGATGCGCGCCTCGTTGCGCTCGGTGATCTCCACCGTGTCGCCCGTCTCGCGGATCAGGTTCGGAATGTCAATCACCGACAACGGATCGGTGCAGTGGACTTCGAGCTGATCGCCCGGCTGCAATGGTTTCAACGCCTTGCGTGTTTTCAAGGCGGGCAGCGGGCATTTCAGCCCGGTGAGATCAAGCGTTGTTCTGGTCGTTGCTCTTGTCATGGGCGCAAACATGGCGGGAGGGGTCGAGGACGTCAATGCAACGGGCCTAGAGCAGATCAGCATAGGACAGGAAACCTACGCTCTCGCCCGGCTCGACCCGCGTGATGTCATCGCCCAGTTCGATCAGGCCGTCGGTCTCGACCAATGACGACAAGAGCCCAGCGCCTTCGCGCGGAAACTTGACCGCCTCCAGGGCGCCATCCTCTGCGCGCCGCAACGATGCGCGCACATATTCGCGGCGGCCGAGCTTCTTCTTGTAGGTAAACGCCGCACGCAGCGGGATCGGCAACAGCGGCTCCGGCAGACTGCCGGCGAGCGCCAGCACGGTCGGCCGCACCACATGGACGAATGTGACAAAGCTTGCGACGGGATTGCCAGGCAGCCCGATCAACGGCGTGCCGTCGATGACGCCCATCGCCACCGGCCGGCCCGGCTTGATCGCCATCCGCCACAGCACGAGCGAGCCGACACTCTCGACCGCTGCCTTGACGTGGTCTTCCTCGCCGGTCGAAACGCCGCCAGTGGTGAGGATCAGATCGTGCTTGCCTGCAACTTGCTTCAATCCGCTGGCAAGCGAGGCGCGCTCGTCGCGCAGAATGCCGAGATCGGAGACCTCGCAGCCGAGACGCCGCAGCATCGCCATCAGCATGAAGCGGTTGGAATCGAACAGCTGCGAGATAGCACGCGGCTCGCCGGGTGAGGCCAGTTCGTCGCCGGTGGAGAATACGGCCACACGGATACGCCTGACGACATCGAGCCTGACAAGACCGAAGGCTGCGGCAATCGCGACATGCTGGGGCCGCAGCCGCTGGCCGGCGCGTAACGCGACGTGCCCGACAGGAATGTCCTCGCCTGCCGGACGAACATTGGCGCCCGGCTTCAGCCCGGGTGGCAGCACGATCTTGCCGGCCTCATCGACGCGGATGTCTTCCTGCATGAAGACGGTCTCGGCCCCCGGCGGCATCGGCGCGCCCGTGAAGATACGCGCGGCGTGGCCGGGCTTGATCGGTGCTTGTGCAACGCCGCCGGCCTGGATGCGGCCATCGAGCGGGAATGCCTGCTCCACTTTCGCCGGGAGGTCGGTGTTGCCGACCGCGTAACCGTCGACGGCCGAATTGGTGAAGGGCGGCAGCGGCAGGGGGGCGGCGATATCGCGCGCCAGCACGCGTCCGTCGGCATCGACCAGCGCAACCGTCTCGAGATCGGCAACCGCGCTGACGCGGGCCGTGATCAGGCCAACGGCCTCATCGACCGACATCATCGGTCCGCCGAAAGCAAAGCAATCGTCCGACAGTTGCGCCATGGTGCCTCGTCAGCGCATCGCCGCGCTTCTTGCAACCGCTTCCTCGACCGGCATCGCCGCCCGCAGCAGCAATGCCGCAGCGGCCTCGATGTCATCGAGATGGACGGTCGGCAGCCGGGTTTCAACCGCGACGTCGGTCGCAATGCCGACAATGCCGGGATCGTCGGGGAACAACAACGGCTTGTCGTTGCCGGCGCGGTGCACCTCGATCTTGCGATGCGGCTCGCGCTTGAAACCTTCGACCACGATGAGATCGACCGCGGAGAGCTTGCTCAGGAGCTCCGGCAGCCGCGGCTCGGCCGCGCCGCGCAATTCGTGCATCAAGGCCCAGCGGTTCGCAGCGGCAACCAGCACCTCGGCCGCACCGGCTTCGCGATGGCGCCAAGAATCCTTGCCGGGCACATCGACGTCGAACCGGTGATGCGCATGCTTGATGACGGAGACGCGCAGGCCCTGCGCGTTGAAATGCGGGATCAGCCGCGTCAACAGCGTCGTCTTGCCCGCACCGCTCCAGCCTGCAAGGCCGATGACTTTCATCGCAACTCGATCTCCGCCGGCCGCATGACGCGCCGGAACCGCCTTCTCCATTGTCGTGCGCATGCTTATATCGGCTTGACCCGAATGTCATGCTAACGTCGTACCCATGATGAAGATCGACAAAGCCCCGGTACCCCTGATCGTTCCTGATACGGTCGACCCGCGCCTGACCCAGAGCGTGACCGGGACCGACCAGACCGGCGCCAAGGTCGAGATCAAGGTGCCGATGGAGCGACCGCTGACGCTCTATTTGAATGCGCAGGAGATCGTCACCATGATGACGATCGGCGATTACCCTGAATATCTGGCCCTCGGCTACCTGCTGAACCAGAACATGCTGAAATATAATGACGCGGTCACCGAGGTCGAATACGACGACGACCTTCAGGTCGTGGTGGTGCGGACCGAGCACCACACCAATTTCGAAGCCAAGCTGAAGAAGCGCACGCAGACCTCGGGCTGCGCGCAGGGAACCGCCTTCGGCGATCTGCTCGAGGCGGTCGAGAGTGTCGCGCTGCCGAAAGCCGAGCTGCGCACCTCCTGGCTCTACCAGATGACGCAGACCGTCAACACCATGCCCTCGCTCTATTTGGAAGCCGGCGCGATCCACGGCTGCGTGCTGTGCAAAGAGGGCGAGCCGCTCTGCTATACCGAGGATGTCGGCCGCCACAACGCCGTCGACAAGATCGCGGGCTGGATGTATCGCCACGGCGTCGATGCGTCCGACAAGATCCTTTACACGACAGGACGTCTCACCTCGGAGATGGTGATCAAGACGGTGCGGATGGGCATCCCGATCCTGGTGTCGCGCTCCGGCTTCACCGCCTGGGGCGTCGATCTCGCAAGGCAAGTCGGTTTGACGCTGGTCGGGCGCACACGCGGAAAGCGCTTCATCGCACTCGCCGGCGAGGAGCGGATCGTCTACGACCAGAACCTAGACTACGTCGAGGAGGAATCGGCGAAGCACAAGCGCAAGGGCGAAGGTGGTGACGACTGAAATTCCGGCCACGAGCATTCCATCAACTCTTGGAGTACTGCTCGCCGGCGGCCTCGCACGCCGCATGGGCGGTGGCGACAAACCGATGCGGACTATCGGCGGCCGCACCATCCTGGATCGCGTCATCGCGCGCACGAAGCCCCAATGCAACGGATTGATCCTCAATGCGAACGGCGATCCGGCGCGCTTCGCCGCGTTCGGCTTGCAGGTCATTGCCGATGACGTGCCCGGCTTCCCCGGTCCGCTCGCCGGCATTCTCGCGGCTCTCGACTGGACCGCGACGAACCGGCCGGAGGTCGAATGGGTGCTCAGCGCCGCCGGCGACTGCCCGTTCCTGCCACGCGACCTCGTCGCACGGCTGCATGAGGCGCGGGCACGGGAGAACGCACAGCTTGCGGTCGCCGCATCCGGCGACCAGACGCATCCAGTGATCGGCCTGTGGCGCGTCGGCTTGCGCAACGAGCTGCGTCACGCGCTGGTCGTCGAAGATCTCCGCAAGATCGACCGTTGGACCGCGCGCTATCCACTCGCGACGGTGACCTGGCCGACCGAACCGCTCGATCCGTTCTTCAATGCCAACACGGTCGAGGACATCACTGAAGCCGAACGGCTCGCGGCGCTGGATGCGGCAACGTAATCAAGCTCAAGCCGCCAGCGGCACCGACCAGGCGTCGTAGCCGTAGACCCAGCTCGTATCGGTCCGCTCCTTCAGCCAGATGTTGGCGCGCGAGGTCTCCTGCACCCGCGTGGTCCGCACCTTGCGTGTCGCCTCGAAGCGGCGGAAGCCATCCACGACGCCGTCGCGATCGACACCGTCGAGGCACCGCGAGAGCACCGCGGCGTCCTCGATCGCCATCGCCGCACCCTGCGCCATATAGGGGGTCATGGGATGGCAGGCGTCGCCGAGCAGCGTCACCTTGCCATCGGCCCAGCGCTCCAGCGCATCGCGATCCATAATCGCCCATTTGTGCACGTCGGGACACGCCGCCAGCACATGGCCGACCTGCGGATGAAAGCCTTCGAACGAGGCGCGCAGATCGCGCACGTCGCCCTTCGCCGACCAGGACTCGATGCGGAAGTTGGGCTCCGGCTGGCTGGTGACGAGATAGACCTCGCTACGATCGGGCTTGACGTAATAGATCACGATGTGGCGGTCCTCGCCCCACCATTTGGTGTAGTCGTCGATCTTCCCGCCGAGCTGCGCGGCCGGATAGGTGGTGCGGTAGGCGATGCGGCCGGTGAATTTGACCGGCGCGGTGTCGAACAGAATGTCGCGCACCGCCGAATGAACGCCGTCGGCGCCGACCACGGCATCGGCGACAGCGCTGGTGCCGTCGGCAAAGCTCAGCCGGACGCCCTCGCCGGTCTCGTCGAGGCCGACGAGCTTGTGGTTGAGCCTCACAAGCTCATTCGGCACCGCGCTCGCCAGCGCTGCGTGGAGATCGCCACGATGGGCCAGCAGATAGGGCGCACCGAACTTCTCCTCCGCGCTCTCGCCAAAGATCATGTCGAACTTGATGTCGCCGCTCTTCCAGTCGCGGTTGTTCCAGGACCGCGGATAGAACGAGTGCTCGCGCATCCGTTGTTCAAGCCCGAGCGCGCGCAGCACCTTCATCGCATTGCAGCCGATCTGGATGCCGGCGCCGATCCGGGCGAACTGAGAGGCCTGCTCGTAGACCATCACGTCGATTCCGACGCGCCTGAGCGCCGCGGCGGTCGCGAGCCCGCCCATGCCGGCACCGACAATCGCAACCGAAAGCGGCCTTGCCATCGCGTCCCCCACTCTGTCTTCCGCGCGGCTTGAATGCCGCGTCGTCGCTTATCGTCTACGCGGGCCGGAAGCCGGCTCGCTCCAGTGCCGCTCTGGTCTCGTCCGAGCCGAGTGCGTCGAGAAACGCCTGCACAGCCGGCCGCTGCTTGCGCGCCGTGACCAGCGCGAAGTCATAATGCTCTTCCGCGAGCGGAAAAAAACCGAGGCCGACCGCATGGGCGACCGGCGCAATGGTCATGCCCCAATCGGCGCGATGCTGCGCGACGGCCGCAGCGACCGCATTGTGCGAGCGCGGTTGGTTCCAATAGCCTTCCGGGCGCGCGCCAGCGAGCAGCCGGTCGATCAGGATGCGCGTGCCGGCGCCCTGATTGCGATTGACCATGATGCACGCAGGGTCTGCGAGCGCAGCCGCAACCGCCTCCTTCGCATCGAGCCCCTCAAAACGCCTGTCGCCCTTGCGGAAGACAATGCCTTGCATCCGCCGCCAGCCCGGCACGAGCTCGAGCCCCTCGGTGAGGTAAGGCGTGTTGTAGGCCTCGCTCTTGTCGTCGAACAGATGGATCGGCGCGAGATCGCATTCGCCGCGCTTCGCTGCCGCAAGTCCGCCGAGGCTGCCGACGGCGATCGAGCGCACGGTGAGGCCCGCATGCGCGAGCGGCGCGGTGACGAGATCGAGGCCGGTGCAATGACTGCCGACGATGACGAGATCAGGCACCCGCACATGCGGCGTAAACAGAGTGACCTCCGCTTCGGTCCCCGCCGGCATCTGGTCGGCGAGCGCGTCGATGCGCAAGAAGCCGTCGGCTTGCGCGAAGGACGTGATCGCACCGGAGCCTTTGCCGGAGGGATAGGCGATCAGGCCGTCCTTCCCCTCGACCAGCGAGACCATGACGAATTCGGTGCGCCCGAGCTCGGAAGCGATGCGCACCGGCACGGTCGCGTTCACCTTGGCATCGGAGCGCGGCGGCAGGCCGGCCATCCTGCGCAGCGCCGGCACGATCATGTCGTGGAAGGTGAACATCGCGGAGGTCGGAAAGCCCGGCAGGATCACGACCGGCTTGCCGTCGCACACCGCCAGACACAGCGGCTTGCCCGGCTTGAGCGCAACACCATGCGCGATGATGCCGGGCTGGCCGAGCCGGCCGATGATCCGATGGGACAGATCGCCCGCCCCCTTCGACGTACCGCCGGAGAGTACCAGCATGTCGGCATCCGCCAGCGCCTGGCGCATGGCGGCTTCGAGCTTGGCTTCGTCGTCGGGAATGGCGCCGAGGAAAGTCGCCGCGCCGCCGTTCTCGTCGATCGCGGCCGCGACGATGGCACCGTTGGTGTCGTAGATCGCGGCCGGCGCAAGCGCCGCGCCGGGCTGCACCAGTTCGTCGCCGGTGGAGATCACCGCGACGCGCGGCTTCCGCGCAACTTTCACCTCGGCGATGCCGCAGGCCGCCAACATGCCGATCTCACGCGAGCCTATGATCGTGCCGGCGCGCAGCAGCACCTCGCCGCGCGCAATGTCTGATCCGGCGTAGGACACGAATTGCCCAGGCGAGACGGCGCGACTGACCTCGATCGCATCGGGGCCGGCCGGCTGGGTGTGCTCGACCATGACCACAGCATCGGCGCCACGCGGCAACGGACCGCCCGTGGCGATTGGCGTTGTGGTCCCCACCGCGACTTGCAGCCTGGGCGCGGTGCCGCAGTGAATGGTCTCGCCGTTCAGCACGAGCCGCACGGGTGCGCCTTCACCAGCAGCGGAAAGATCCGCCGAGCGCACAGCGAAACCATCGACATTGGAGCGGTCGAAGGGCGGAACGTCGATCGGCGCAGTGATGTCCTCGGCGAGCGCGGTGCCGAGTACATCGCCAAGCCTGCGCTGCTCGCTGGGGATCGCGCGCGGAAACAGGGCCGCCTCGAAGCGCGCGAGCGCCTCCTCACGCGAAAGTATCCTGAGGAATTGCTCCTGTTCGAGCGCGCTGCGATCTGGCGCTTTTGGGATCATCGTCATGCCGGAACCCATATCATTCCCGCATCAAATAAGCATCGACCGGCTCACCCGCCGCAAATCCCTCATGGCTGGCGGGAATGAGCAGCCACGCATCCGCGCGGGCAATGGCGTGGAGCGGCCATTCACCGACTGCAAGCGGCATCCACGTTTTATGTTCCTCGGCCAGCAGAGCGATCTCGGTAATGCCGACGCTGGAAGCGATTTTTCGCGCGAGCGGCAAGGTCACTGTGCGGCGCGGTTGCCGCGCCGCCATCTTGTCGATGAGCGGAAGCACCAGCGCGAACCAGACCGCGAGCGCCGGACCGGGCGCCCCGGGCAGGGCAACGACGGGAACTTTTCCGAGCCGCCCAGTGGCTGCTGTGCGTCCGGGCTGGAGCGCAAGACCGTGGGCGAACTCCGCCCCGCGCTGAGTCAGCGCCGTCACCGCGGCATCGGCGCGACCAACGCCGCTGCCGCCGATCGTCAGCAGCAAATCGCAGACGGAGACATCGAGCGCCTCCGCAATCGAGGTCGCATCGCGTGAGCCGGCTTCATGCGCGATCACGTCCAATCTTGCCGCGCACGCGAGGTCGGTGATCATCTGCATCGTCGCACTTGCGCCCGGCACGTTGACGATGCGCAGCCGCGGACGCCTGACGCTCAGCCTTTCGACACCGGCGATACGCGCGAGCAACAGAGCCGCCGCATCGATGGGATATCCCGCTGCGACCGCGGCCGAGCGATCGGCAATGTCGCCACCGGCACGCCCGACGCCTTGTCCGGGCACGCCTTCCGCCAGAACCTGGGCGAGCGGGCCCGACATCTCGACCGCGCCGGCATCAAGCACGCAGTCGCGTCCTGCCGGCATCGCATCGCCGGAATCGACCCACACCGGAAGCTCGGTCAGAGGCAACGGCGAATACGAGGACGCACCGACGAGATCGTTGGCGCGCAACGCCCAGCCATCGGCGGCTGCAATGTCGCGCGGCGGATAGGCTGCGAACTGCGGCATCCCCGCGGCGACACAGCCGATCGCTTCAGCCGCCGGCAGTTCGACCGGCGAGATCGGACCGACGCCACGCAGCAGCGCGGCGAGCGCGGTGTCGAGCGGTGTCAGCGAGGCCGGCAGGCGCTGGGTCATGCCTCATGATGGATCACGCATCGCGCGGTTTGGCAACCGCTCGCGCCTCGACCAATCAGCCGCCCGGCTTGTCCGCATTCGGAAAGAATACCTGTTGCCCGTCGACCTTGTAGCCCGCGATCGCGGCCTGCCCCTCCGGCGAGATCAGCCAGTCGATGAAGGTCTGGCCCAGCTCCTTATTGACGTTCGGATGCTTTTCAGGATTCACCAGCATCACGCCGTATTGGTTGAGCAGCCGCTTGTCGCCCTCGACGACGATGTCGAGATCGCCGCGTTCCTTGAAGGCGATCCAGCTGGCGCGGTCCGCGAGCACATAGGCATTTGCCGTGCGTGCGGCGTCGAGAGCTGCGGTCATGCCCTGCTCGCTCTCACGATACCAGGCGCCCTTGACGCTCGCGATGTCGATGCCGGCAACGATCCAGAGTGCAAGCTCCGCCGCATGGGTGCCGGAACGATCGCCACGCGTTATGAACGGCGCACCCTTGGCCTCGATCGCCTTCAGCGCGGTTGCGATGTCCTTGCCCTTCACGCCGGCGGGATCGCCCTTCGGTCCGATCAGCACGAAATCGTTGTACATCACGTCGTAGCGCTTGGTGGCAAAACCGTTGGCGACGAATTTCTCCTCCTGCGGCCTGGCATGCATCAACACGACGTCGACCTCGCCCCGTCGTGCAACGTCGAGCACTTCGTCGCTGTGGCGCGCGATCACCGTCACCTCGATGCCGGTCTTGTCGCGCACAATCGGCAGCAGATAGTCGAGCAGGCCGGAGCCCTGCGTCAATGTCGTCGAGGCCAGGACAATCGCACGCTGCTCGGCAGACGAGGCCGCGATGCCTCCGGCGAGGCCGCAGAGAAGCGCAAATGCAACGGTCAGTCGACGAGCGGCCATGACGGGTTCCCATTGGAGACGATGCGATCATGATGGTCGATTGCGCCGCACTCGTGACGGCCGCGCCCCTCGCGACGGCAACAGGAGATAGAGCTTGGGTTTGACCGCTACCGAAAGGCAAGTTCACGACACGCCCGCGGCCGCGCTGGGACGAGCCATTCGGGAAGTTTCGGCAATCAATCAACCGGCACGTTGATTGCAATCACGAGCGCAACGGCCGCAAGGCCCGCACCATTCGAGCCTCCCAAGATCGTCAGCCAAAATCGAAACACGCGTCAGGATGTGTTGCAAAGCAACGAGATCATCAGGCATGGTTCGCGCGGACAAAAATCGAAGTGCAGAATTCCTACCTGCGTTGAACGTCAAAAAGAAGCAAGAAATTGCATAGGAATGCAGGATGGAATTCCTGACGACCAGTGAAGCCGCGGACTATCTCCGTCTCGGCGAACGCAAGCTATACGAACTCGTCACCAACGGCGCGATCCCCTGCACCAAGGTGACCGGCAAATGGCTGTTCCCGCGGCACGAGCTCGATCTCTGGGTGCTGTCGGGCATGGCGCGTCCGGCCGGCATGCTGACGGCGGAGCCGCCGCCGGTCGTGGGCGGCAGCCAGGACGAGCTCCTGGATTGGAGCCTGCGTGAATCCGGCTCCGGCCTGGGATCGATGACGGAAGGCAGTGCGCGCGGGCTCGAGCGGCTGCAGCGCGACGAGGTCATGGCAGTCGCCATGCACTTCCACAGCCTTGATGCCGAGGGCAATCTCGCCTCCGACGCCAGCGCAACGGCGCTGCGGGACGCACCTGACCTGCACGACGCGCTGCTGGTTGCCTTCGTGCGCCGCGAGCAGGGTCTCGTGCTGCCGCCGGGCAATCCGAAGCGGCTGCGCGGTCTCGCGGACGTGCTCGCGCTCGGCTCGCGGATGGCGATGCGGCAACAGGGCACGGGCGCGCAGATGCTGCTCGACGTGCTGCTGACGCGCGCGGGCGCCTCGATGCGCGATCTGCGCCGGGTGGAGACACCGGCTCTTGCCGGGCCGGATCTCGCCGAGTTGGTCCGCGCAGGTCAAGCCGATTGCGGCGTTGCAACGCGCGCGGCGGCGCGCTCCGCCGGTCTCGATTTCGTGCCGCTGGTCTGGGAGAATTTCGACCTCGCGATGCGGCAGCGCAGCTATTTCCGCCCCGCCATGCAGGCCCTGATCCGGTTCCTCAGCGAACGGCGGCTGCGCCAGCGCGCCGCGGAGCTGACCGGCTACGATCCCTCGCCCGCCGGGCAGATCCGCTTCGCCGCCTGAGATTGACGCCCACCCCAAAATAGTTGCAAAAGAAACCAATTCAGCCGGGCCGTACCCGGGGACAGGCAACTTTCGGCCAACGAGCCGGATCAGGGGAGGACAAGCGTGAATCCAGGGAGATTTGGACTGCCGGTCGCGGCCGCC
>JAUEPE010000053.1 GCA_030403585.1 Frankia sp. RB7 | reverse complement strand
CCGGCTTGTCGGGGGTCAACGGCGGCGATTCGATCGAGATGTTCTTGATGAACAGGCGGCTCGGCTTGTTGAACCATTCGGCATCTTTGGCAGACGCCAGCAGATCTGTCCCGCCCGAGCAACCCGCGATCAGCGGCGCGACAGCGGCCAACGCAACTATGAGCGACTTTGGAAGCTTTTGATGTCGCACGATAAACTAAATTCCCCACGTCAAGGAGTAGCCCTAAGCGCTTGTCCCAACATCACTTTGCGGCACGAAGGTGGCCGAAACCAGTTTGGCCCCGAAAGTCCAAATTATCATTAATTGCGAACGACCGCTAATTCCGTCGCTGCCACCGGCCCCGTTCGTCCGCCTGCCAATAGGTGACCTCAAATCCGCGCGTCTTGCAATCCGTCCAGGTGCTGCGGGCCGCCGCAAGCGCATCCGGATCGTCGCCGTTGAACAGCAGCACCATGCGCTCATAAGCCTCCGTGTCCTGCGGCAGGGCGGCGTTGTCGACCAGGAAGCGGACATTGGCGCCGTTCGGATTGTCCGCCTCGATCGCCAGCACGATCGGCTGCTCGGCCACGTCAGCCACCCGCCATGTCGCGTGCGGCAGGAAGGAATCGTCGCGATAAGTCCATAGATGCGCGTCGAGCGCGTCGGCGCGCTCCGGCGAGGTCGACTGCACCACAACACGCCAGCCGCGCTCGAGCGATTTCTCGAGAAGCGGCGGCAAGACGGTCTCAACCGTCATGTTTTGCAGATGGTAGAACAGTACTTCGGTCATCTCAGGTCATTTGCGTTCGTAATGATCCGCCACCAGGCGATCCAGCAGCCGGACGCCGTAGCCCGAACCCCAGCTCTGGTTGATGTCGGTCTTGGGCGTGCCCATGGCGGTGCCGGCGATGTCAAGATGCGCCCAGGGCGTGCCGTCGACGAAGCGCTGCAGGAACTGCGCCGCGGTGATCGAGCCGCCGTGACGGCCGCCGGTGTTCTTCATGTCGGCGAACTGGGAATCGATCAGCTTGTCGTATTCGGGGCCGAGCGGCAGGCGCCAGACCTTCTCGCCGCTCTCGATGCCGGCGGCGAGCAGGCGCTCGGCCAGCTCGTCATTGTTGGAAAACATGCCGGCATGATCGACGCCGAGCGCGACAACGATCGCGCCAGTGAGCGTCGCCAGATCCACCATGAATTTCGGCTTGGTCTTCTTGGCCACGTACCAGAGCACGTCGGCCAGCACGAGACGGCCTTCCGCATCGGTGTTGATGATCTCGATGGTCTGGCCCGACATCGAGGTCACGATGTCGCCCGGCCGCTGCGCGTTGCCATCAGGCATGTTCTCGACGAGACCGATGGCGCCGACCACGTTGACCTTGGCTTTGCGCGCCGCGAGCGCGTGCATCAGGCCGACGACGCAGGCAGCCCCACCCATGTCGCCCTTCATATCCTCCATACTGCCGGCCGGCTTGATCGAAATGCCGCCGGTGTCGAAGCAGACGCCCTTGCCGACGAAGGCGACCGGCGCCTCGCCTTTCTTGCCGCCGTCCCAGCGCATGATCACGGTGCGGCTCGGCCGCGCCGAGCCCTGGCCGACGCCGAGCAGCGCGCCCATGCCGAGCTTCTGCATCGCCTTGACGTCGAGCACCTCGATCTTGACGCCGAGCTTGCGCAGCTGACTGGCGCGGCGCGCAAACTCCTCGGGGAACAGCACGTTCGGCGGCTCGTTGACGAGATCGCGCGCGATGATGACGCCGTCGACGACCGCGCCGGCCGAGGCAAAGGCCTTCTTCGCCGCGGCCACATCGCCGACCGCCAGCGACACGTCGGCGCGCACGGCGCCCTCCTCGCCGTCCTTCTTTTTGGTCTTGTAGCGGTCGAACTTGTAGGCGCGCAGCCGCAGGCCCGAGGCGATCGCAACCGCCTGCTCGCTGGTCATGGCGCCGGTCGTCAGTTCCGCCATGATGGTCATGGCAACGGTTCCCGCCTTGAGCTTGCTGGCGGCCATGCCGCCGAACTTCAGGAAATCGTTGGCCTTCAGGCTCGATGCCTTGCCGGTCCCGATCACGATCAGGCGCTCGGTCTTCAGGCCCTCAGGCGCCAGGATGTCCAGGGCGGCACCGGTTTTACCTTTGAATGAGGCGGCCGCCGCCGCCCGCTTCACGAGCTCGGCTGCCCCGCCGAGCGCCTTGGCCGTCGCCGCGCCGACCTTCAGAGTGTCGTCACAGAACACAATCAGGATGCCACGGGCGGCACTGGACAACGGGACGAAGCCGACCTTGATGGCATCGGACATGGGTAACTCCTCGAAAACATAGGGCTTTGGCCGATCAACGGGCTCAACGGAGGGCCAGAGCTGAACGGCGATTCACTCGTCTTAGCCCACTATGGGCGAGAAGCGCGGTGGATGCCAAGCACCGCCCGTGGCAGGGACGCCACAACGAGGGAAATATTAACCATATATTGAGGGTGCCATGGGTCAGCCATTTTGTTGACGGATCAAAGGGATGGTAGTGAGACAGTGAGCCTCCGGAAGAGCTGCCTGGCCGACCTTGGGGATCCCCTGTCAGGGGATTGGTTGGTGAGGAGGAATTCCGGTGCGCGCGTTGGGGCTTTGGTGGGATTCGTGCGGTAGCGCATGGGGTCAATCGACAGGTATATTTTCCGCACGACGCTGGCGTCGTTTGCGCTCGTGCTGGTCAGCCTCACCGGCGTGATCTGGATTACGCAGGCGTTGCGCGGCATCGACCTGATGACGAGCCAGGGTCAGACCATCATGACCTTCCTCGGCATCACCAGCCTCGTGATCCCGGCGCTGGTGTTGATCATCTCGCCGATCGCGCTGATGATCGCGATCTCGCACACGCTGAACAAGCTCGCGACCGATTCCGAGATCATCGTGATGAATGCCGCCGGCTTCTCGCCGTTCCGGCTGTTCTATCCGTTCTTCTACGCTACCTGCGTGGTGGCGCTGCTGGTCGCCTTCATCGCCGCCTATCTCGCTCCCGACGGCATGCGGCGGATCAAGCAGTGGGACGCCGAAATCACCGCGGACGTTCTCACCAACATCCTGCAGCCCGGCCGCTTCGCCCAGCTCGACAAGAATCTCACGATCCGGATTCGCGAGCGGCTGCCCGGCGGGATCCTCGCCGGCATCTTCATCGACGACCGCCGCGATCCAAACGAGCGCGTCTCGATCGTTGCCGAGCACGGCGATGTCGTGAAGAACGACAACGGAACGTTCCTGGTGCTGAGAGATGGCAATCTCCAGCGTTTCGAGGTGGGCAAGCGCGACCCTGCACTGGTGACATTCGTCAGCAACGCCTTCGACATGTCGAAGTTCGGCAACCAGGGCCACGACGTCACCCTCGGCATTCGCGAACGCTATCTGTGGGAGCTGTTCTCGCCGTCCGAGGACGATCCGGTCTACAAGCAGATTCCCGGGCAGTTCCGCTCGGCCCTGCACGACAGCCTGCTCGCGCCGATCTATCCCTTCGCCTTTGCCGTGCTGACCTTCGCTTTCCTCGGCGCGCCGCGCACCACCCGCCAGAGCCGCAATTTCTCGATCGGCGGCTCGGTGATCGCCGTGTTCGGCCTGCGCATGGCGGGATTTGCCTGCTCGGTTATGGCCGTGAAGTCGCCCGCTCCGGTGCTGTTCCAATACGCGATGGTCTTGGGCGCGATCGGCGTCGGGCTGTGGATGATCATCGGCGGCATCGTGGTCGAGCCGCCTGCCGGCGTGATGGAAGCCATCAACAGATCGAATGCGCGGATCACGCGGCTGTTCGGACGGCCGGCCGCCGCATGAGCATGCTCACCAACACGCTCGGGCGCTATTTCGCCGGCCGCTTCGTGGTCGCCGCACTCGGCGTGTTCGCGAGCATCTTCCTGCTGCTGGTGCTGGTCGACTACATCGAGATGGTGCGCAAGACCTCGGGGCTCGCGTCGGCGTCCGCGATCATGGTGGCCGAAACGTCGTTGTTCCGGGTGCCGCAGCTTTTGGAGAAGCTGACGCCGTTCTGCATGCTGATCGGCGCCATGACCTGCTATCTTGCCCTCTCCCGCCGGCTCGAGCTCGTGGTGGCGCGCGCCGCCGGCATCTCGGCCTGGCAGTTCATCTCGCCCGCGCTCGGCAGCGCGCTCCTGATCGGCGTGATCGCCACCGTCGCCTACAATCCGATGTCGGCGAATCTCCGCGAGCTCTCCAAGCGCATGGAAGCCGAGCTGTTCGGCTCGGCGCCCGGCGGCGGCATCCAGGACGCCTCGGGCTTCTGGCTCAATCAGGTGACCAGCGACGGCCAGACCATCATCAACGCGGCGCGCAGCGAGCAGCAGGGCGTCCGGCTGACAGGGCTCACGCTGTTCCGGTTTGACACAGAGCAGCATTTCAAGGAGCGGGTCGAGGCGCGCGAGGCAACGCTCGAGGCCGGCCACTGGCTGTTCAAGGACGTGCGCCGCTTCTCGCTCGATGCCCCGCCGATCGACCAGGCAAGCCTCGAGATTCCGACGACGTTGACCGAAGCGCAGGTCCGCAACAGCTTTTCCACACCCGAGACTGTGTCCTTTTGGCAACTACCGAGCTACATCCGCTCATCGGAGAGTTCGGGGTTCGCGACAGCCGGATATCGACTCCAGTATCACAAGCTGCTGGCACAGCCGTTTTTGCTCGCCGCAATGGTGATGCTCGCGGCTTCCGTGTCGCTGCGCTTCTTCCGGATGGGCGGCGTACAGAAGATGGTTTTGAGTGGCGTGGGCGCAGGCTTTCTGCTCTACGTTTTGTCGAAAGTGACTGAAGACTTGAGCAAGGCTGAGTTGATGCATCCGATCGCTGCGGCGTGGTTGCCCGTGGTGGTGGGCGGCCTCACCGGCTTTTTGGCCTTGCTGTATCAGGAGGACGGATAGTGACGGCCGTCCGCCGAGGACACGTATCTGGTTTGGCGTTGCGCACCCCCGTGCGCGCGAACGGATACGGCTTGTTTGTCCGCAGGCTCGTGCTCGCCCTGATCGCGACCGTATCGCTCGCCAGCATGATCGATCTTGCCGCGGTGACGCCGGCTGCCGCCCAGAGCTACACCTACAATCCGCTGCCGCCGCGGCCGCGGCCGCCGAAGGCCGCCAATGATGGGCAGATGCTCGTGCAGGCGACCGAGGTCGACTACGACTACAACAATTCGCGCATCTCGGCGGTCGGCAACGTCCAGCTGTTCTACAACGGCACCAGCGTCGAGGCCGACCGGGTCATCTACGACCAGAAGACCAAGCGGCTCCATGCCGAAGGCAACATCCGCATGACGGATGCCGACGGCAAGATCACCTATGCCGAGATCCTGGATCTCTCCGACGACTACCGCGACGGTTTCGTCGATTCGCTGCGCGTGGACACCGCCGACCAGACCCGCATGGCCGCGACCCGCGCCGACCGCTCGAGCGGCAACTACACGGTGTTCGAGAACGGCGTCTACACCGCCTGCGCGCCGTGTAAGGACGATCCGAAGAAGCCCCCGCTCTGGCAGGTCAAGGGGGCCCGCATCATCCACGACCAGCAGGAGAAGATGCTGTATTTCGAGACGGCGCAGCTCGAATTCTTCGGCGTGCCGCTCGCCTACATGCCCTATTTCTCGACACCCGATCCGACGGTGAAGCGCAAGACCGGCTTCCTGATGCCGGGCTTCACCTCCTACACGGCGTTCGGCTACGGCGTCGAAGTCCCGTTCTACTGGGCGATCGCGCCGGACATGGACGCGACCTTCAGCCCGCGCATCACTTCCAAGCAGGGCGTGCTGTTCCAGGCTGAGTTCCGCCAGCGCTTGATGGACGGCGCCTACCAGGTCCGCGTCTACGGCATCGACCAGCTCAACCCCGGCAATTTCGCCGGCCAGCCGGGCGACCGCCAGTTCCGCGGCGGCATCGAGACCAAGGGCCAGTTCGCGTTGAACGACAAATGGGTCTGGGGCTGGGACGGCGTCCTGCTCTCCGACTATTATTTCATGTCGGACTACCGCCTGTCGGCCTATCGCGATCCGCTCGGCTCGTTTCTGAACCTGCCGACGGATGCGCTGTCGCAGCTCTATCTGACCGGCGTCGGCAATCGCAGCTTCTTCGACGCGCGCACGATGTACTGGACGAGCTTCTCGGGCAACCAGCAGCAGGTTCCGGTTGTCTATCCCGTGATCGACTACTCGAACGTGCTCAACTATCCGATCTTCGGCGGCGAGGTCTCCTACAAGACGAACTTCGTCAATCTGACGCGTAACGACGCGGTGTTCGATCCGATCACGACGACGGCCAACACCAACGGCCTGTGCACGACGACCTCGGCCGATCCGCTCGCGCGCACGCCGTCGCAGTGCCTGCTGCGCGGCTTCCCCGGCACCTATACCCGCCTGACGGCGGAGGCGCAGTGGCGCAAGTCCTTCACCGATCCGTTCGGCGAGATCTGGACGCCGTTCGCGATCCTGCGTGCCGACGCGATCAACTCCGACGTCTCCAACCAGCCGGGCGTGTCGAACTACCTGCCCGTCGGCAACACCCAGGCGTTCCGCCTGATGCCGACCGTCGGCCTCGAATATCGCTATCCCTTCATCAACGTTCAGCCCTGGGGCTCGACCACCATCGAGCCGATCGCGCAGATCATCATCCGCCCGAACGAGACCTATGCCGGCAAGCTCCCGAACGAGGATGCGCAGAGCATGGTGTTCGACGCCTCGAACCTGTTCAGCGTCGACAAGTTCTCCGGCTACGACCGCGTCGAAGGCGGCGGCCGCGCCAATGTCGGCGTGCAGGCGACCACGCAGTTCGACAAGGGTGGCGCCGTCAAGGTGCTGTTCGGCCAGTCCTACCAGCTGTTCGGCATGAACTCCTACGCGGTGCAGGACTCCATCAATACCGGTATCAATTCCGGCCTCGACAAGCCGCGCTCGGACTACGTGGCGAGCGCCGCCTACTCGCCGAACAGCACCTATACGTTCAGCGTCCGCTCCCGCATGGACGAGCAGACCTGGAACATCCAGCGCTTCGAGGCGGAAGGCCGCGCCAACTTCAATCGCTGGTCGGTCAGCATGATGTACGGCAATTACGCGGCGCAGCCGGAACTCGGCTATCTGACCCGCCGCGAGGGCATCCTGACCTCAGGCTCGATCAAGGTCGCGACCAATTGGGTGGTGACGGGCTCGGCGCGCTGGGACCTCGAGGCCAACAAGATCAACCAATATGTGCTCGGCGCCGGCTATGTCGACGATTGCTTCGTGCTGGCGGCGAACTATGTAACTTCGTATAGCTATTCCGCGGGCACCACGCCGCCCGTACTGAGCCACGCGTTCATGTTCCAGATCGGCCTGCGCACGCTGGCGACCTCGACCGGGTCCAGCTCATCCGGCCTCCAGTGAACCTGTTTGAATTGCCGGCCGCCTGTTCCCGATCGCAGGATCATCTCGGCTGACATGCGAGCGACAACCATGACGACCCGATTGCCAGTCTTCCGCCTTACCCTCCTCGTGCTGGGCGCCCTGCTCGCCTTCGTACTGGTTCTCGCCGGCGCACCCGCGCGTGCGCAGAACATCGTCGTCATGGTCAATGGCGATCCCATCACCGATTTCGACATCGAGCAGCGCTCGAAGCTCGACCAGCTGACGACGCAGAAGATCCCGAGCCGGCAGGACGTCATCAACACATTGATCGACGACAAGCTCAAGTTGAAGGAAGGCAAGAAGTACGGCGTCGATCCCACCGCTTCCGACATCAACCAGTCCTTCGAGGGCATGGCGCAGCGCATGCGCATCTCGAACGAGATGCTCACCAAATCGCTCGAGAGCAAGGGCGTGCGCCCCGAAACTCTCAAGAGTCGCATGAAGTCCGAGATGGTCTGGACCAGCCTCGTGCGCGGCCGCTTCAAGGAGAAGCTGATAGTCGGCGAGAAGGACGTCGCCGACAAGGTGCGCGAAGGCGGCGACGAGAAGCTTCAGATCGAGGGCACCGAATACAAGATGCAGCCGATCGTGCTGATCGTGCCGCGCGGCTCGTCCGCCGCTTTCCAGGAGACGCGGATGAAAGAAGCCGAGCAATATCGCTCGCGTGTCGGAAGCTGCGAGGAAGCCAATTCGCTGTTCCGTTCGACGCCGAACGCCACCATCCGCGACAGCGTCACCAAGACCACCGCCGACCTGCCGGAGGCGCTGCGCAAGGTTCTCGACGACACCGCGATCGGCCACCTCACGGCACCCGAAGTGACCAAGTCCGGCATCGAGATGGTCGTGCTTTGCTCGCGCAAGCCGACCACGATCGATACGCCGAAGAAGCGCGAAATCCGCGACAAGATGTATGCGGAGAAGTACGAGAAGACCCAGAAAGCCTATCTCGACGAGCTCCGCAAAGCGGCGATGATCGAATATCGCAACCACTGATGGCCGCTCCCGCAAAGCCCCTTGCACTGACGCTCGGAGAGCCCGCCGGCATCGGCCCCGACATCACCATCGCGGCCTGGCTCAGGCGTCGTGAGCTCGGCCTTCCCGCCTTCTATTTACTCGGCGACGAGGTGCTGATCGCGCAGCGCGCCAAAGCCCTCGGCGCCGAGATCAGGATCGCCGCGGTCAGCCCGGGCGAAGCCGAGACCGCCTTTGCCGACGCCCTGCCCGTGGTTGCGACCGGTGAGCGTGCGACCGCTCCGCCCGGTAAGCCCGACGCCTCGAGTGCACCGGCAGCCCTTGCCTCGATCCGCCAGGCCGTCAGCGACGTCCATGCCGGCCGCGCCAGCGCCGTCGTCACCAACCCGATCGCCAAGAGCGTGCTTTACCGCGCGGGCTTCCGTCATCCCGGCCACACCGAATTCCTCGCCGAGCTCGCGAGTATCGATGGCCGCCTGCCGCAGCCGGTGATGATGCTGTGGTCGCCGCGGCTCGCCGTGGTGCCGGTGACGATCCATGTTTCCTTGCGGGAGGCCCTCACCCAGCTTGCCAGCGAGCTCATCGTCTCGACCGTGCGCATCGTCGCGAGCGAGCTCGCATCCCGCTTCGGCATTGCGCGGCCGCGGATCGCGATCTCCGGCCTCAATCCGCATGCCGGCGAAGACGGCTCGCTCGGACATGAGGAGCAGACCGTGATCGCCCCGGCCTTGAAAGTCCTGCGCAATGACGGCATCGACGCCAGGGGACCGCTACCCGCCGACACCATGTTCCACGAGGCCGCGCGAAACACCTATGACTGCGCGGTCTGCATGTATCACGACCAGGCGCTAATCCCGATCAAGACGGTGGCGTTCGACGACGCCGTCAACGTCACGCTCGGCCTGCCTTTCATCCGCACCTCGCCCGACCACGGCACCGCCTTCGACATCGCCGGCACCGGCAGGGCCAATCCCGCGAGTCTGATCGCGGCACTCAAGCTTGCCAGCCGCATGGCGGCTGCAAACAGCTGATGAGCGCGATCGACGACCTCCCGCCGCTTCGCGAGGTCATTCGCCAGCACGCCCTGACGGCCCGCAAATCGCTGGGCCAGAACTTTCTGCTCGATCTCAATCTCACCGCGCGCATCGCGCGCGCCGCAGCGCCACTCGAAGACAGCACCATCGTCGAGATCGGCCCGGGCCCGGGCGGGCTGACACGCGCGCTGCTCGCGCTCGGCGCCAAACGCGTCATCGCGATCGAGCATGACGAGCGCGCGATCCCGGCGCTGAATGATATTTCCGCGCGCTATCCCGGCCGGCTCGAGATCGTGCACGGCGACGCCATGACCTTCGATCCGCGGCCACTGCTGGGCGGCGGGCACGCAAAGATCGTCGCCAATCTGCCCTACAACATCGGAACGCAACTCCTGATCGGCTGCCTCACCACCGAGCCATGGCCGCCCTGGTACGACATGATGGTGCTGATGTTTCAGCGCGAGGTCGGCGAGCGCATCGTCGCGCGTGAGGACGAGGAGGCCTATGGCCGGCTCGGCGTGCTCGCCAATTGGCGCTGCGAGACCAAAATCCTGTTCGACATTTCGCCGTCCGCCTTCGTGCCGCCGCCGAAGGTCACCTCCTCCGTCGTGCGCCTGGTGCCCCGCGCGCAGCCTCTGCCCTGCGATCGCAAGATGCTCGAACAGGTCGCGGCGGCGGCCTTCGGCCAGCGCCGGAAAATGCTGCGCCAGAGCCTGAAATCGCTCGGTGTCGATCCCGCGCGGCTTGCGCAGGCGGCGGGCGTCGATGCGACGCGGCGTGCCGAGACCATTCCCATCTCCGGCTTTGTTGCCATGGCGCGTGAATTGGCGGATATACGCAGCGAGGCTCGATAATCGGAATTTCGGAGGAAGGAATATGGCGTTGATGCGTCGGCAGTCGCTGGTCAAGTTCGATGCGCCCTTGTGCGAGACCATCGTCGATACGCCCAAGCCGCAGGGAGCCGAGGTGCTGGTGAGCATCGAGCGCTGCGGCCTCTGCCATTCCGACCTGCACATCCAGGACGGCTATGCCGATCTCGGCGCCGGCAAGAAGCTCGACACCACGCGCGGCATGACGCTGCCCTTCACGCTTGGCCACGAGATCGCCGGCGTCGTCGACGAAGTCGGCCCCGACGTGCCGGCGGGTCTCGTCGGTTCGAAGAAGGCGGTGTTTCCCTGGATCGGCTGCGGCCAGTGCCGCGACTGCAAGAACGGCGATGAGAATCTCTGCGCCAGGCAGCGCTTCCTCGGCGTCTCCATCGACGGCGGCTTCGCCACCCATGTGCTGGTGCCCGACGCAAAATATCTGCTCGACTACGATCCGCTGCCGGTCAACCAGGCCGCGACCTTGATGTGCTCCGGCGTCACCGCCTATGGCGCACTCAAGCGCCTGGTCGACCGCCCACGTCAGCGCAATCTGCTGCTGATCGGTCTCGGCGGCGTCGGCATGATGGGCCTGTCGTTCGCACAGGCGATGTTCAAGCAGCCGATCACGGTCGCAGACCTCTCGCCGGCCGCGCGCGAGACTGCGCTGAAGAACGGCGCGGCCAACGCCTACGATCCGTCCGAGCCTGACGTGATCAAGCGCATCCTGAAGGAGACCGACGGCGGCTTTGACGAGGTGGTCGATTTCGCCGGCAACGAAAAATCGATGGCGTTCGCGGTCGCGGTTGCCGCGCGCGGCGGCAAGGTCGTGGTCTCCGGTCTGATGGGCGGCCAGTTCACGCTGCCGATGGTGCAATGGGTCTACAAGCGCCTCACCGTCGAGGGCTTCATGGTCGGCACGCTTGCCGAGGCGCACGAGCTGATGGCGCTTGCCCGCGCCGGCAAGATCAAGCCGACGCCGATGCGCGAAGAGCCGATGGGCGATGTCCAGAAATGGATCGGCGAGCTGCGCGCCGGCCACGTGGTCGGCCGAATTGTGCTGAAGAACTGAGCACTGAAGAACTGAGTTTTCGCGTGGCGGCAGGACGACGTCTTGCCGCCAACGCTCTCATCGGCGCGATTAACTCGAAATTGACGAAAGCTGGTGTTCCACATAGGGGAACCTGCGGCCAGCGGATATTAATCCTCGCGAGCCCCTTCTCGGAATTTTGGTGTGACCATGCAGACCATTCGCCGCTTTCTGGCCGACGAATCCGGCGCGACTGCGATCGAGTACGGTCTGATCGCCGCCGGCATCGCGTTGGCCATCATCGCCGTGGTCAACAATCTCGGTTCGACGCTGAAGCTGAAGTTCGGTTCGATCAGTTCGTCGCTGAAGTAGAGCACGCTTTCGCGCGAAGCCCGGCGCGCGGAACAGCTACGGCTGCACCGCGTTGGCAGCCCATGTCCATTCGCTGCACCGTCGAGAGCGCGTTCTTCATAGCCTGGAGCTTCCTCGAGAAGAGCGGCGAGCTCGGCCCGCCCGACAATTCCGCGAACATCCTTCTCGATGCGATCGAGGCGCAGCTGAAGACCGGCGAGCGCCGGCCGTTGATGCTCGCCAACACGGCGATCGACGCCTACCGCGACCAGATGGTTTTCAACCGGCTATCGGCGGCACACGCGGCACGCCTCGGCTAGCGGCGCCGGGCAATGCCCTTGGACCCGCCGGCCTGGCGGCGGCAATATCGGTAAAGACCGGCGGTCCGTCGGGCAGAGCGCACGGGGCGCGCACTCGGCAGCGAGGACGCTAATCCGATCCGAACACGGCTTGCGTTCACTCCTGAACAGAGCGCACGCGCAATTTCGAAATTCCGTGGTTCTCCGGCCAAGAACAAAGTTCGAGGCATGGCTCGCGTGCAACGCGGGAGGCTATTCTGCGTTCGGCTTCAATTTTTCGATTTTCCGTAGCTCCTTGTGTGCACTTTGGAACCGTCGGTTTCTGCTGGGAACCGTAGGGTTCTCCGCGGTGCCGATTCCCGGCAGGTAAGAGAACATTTGTGACCGGCCGGCCCAAGAACGAGCTCCTCCAGAAGCTCAGCACCCACGATTTCGAGCTGCTTGCCCCTCATCTGCAGTCGGTCGACCTCGCTGCGAACCACATCCTGCATCACGCCGGCGACAGCATCGCTGTCGTCCACTTCCCCTGCGGCCCCGCCTTCGTATCGTTCGCGGTGCCGGTCGAGGACGATCGCGAGGTCGAAAGCCTGCTGGTCGGCCGCGAGGGCGCGGTCGGTCTTCCCTCCGGACGCGGGCCGTCGCTGGCCTATGCCCGCATCGTCGTGAAGGTGGGCGGCACGGTGCTGCGCCTGCCATTGCGGGCGCTCGAACAAGCGCAGCAGAGATCGGCGAGCCTGCAGGATCTGTTCGCGCGCTACGCCGCCTGCCAGCTCACGCAGCTGCTGCAGACCGCGGCCTGCAACGCCGCGCATTCGATCGAGCAGCGCGCGGCGAAATGGATCATCGCGACGCAGGAGCACATCGGCGTCGACGAGATCCCCCTCACCCACGAGCAGCTCGCCGGCATGCTCGGCGTCTCCCGCAGCTATGCCAGCCGCGTGATCCAGATGCTGAAGGCAAGGCGCATCCTCGCAACGCGCCGCGGCGCCATCCTGATCCTCGACGGACCGGCGCTTCAGGCCAGCGCCTGCGCCTGCAACGTCGCAGTGAAGAAGCATTTCCGCGAAGTGCTGGGCCACCCCTGACGGAGCGGCCGACCCGCGCGGTCCGGAACATATTCGACTGGCCCGCATTGCCGGACATGCCGCGGTACTTTTTTCATTTCGAGGGCCAGCAGCCTCACACCGACACCACAGGTGAAGCGCTCACCGACGACGAGGCCGCGTGGCGGGAAGCGGTCCGCCTCTCCCGCGACGTCGAGCACGCGCAGCGTGTTCGACGGCACCGAGCCAGTGTTCGTGCTGGCGATGGTGACCCGGCGATTTCGCTAACGCACGCGGAATATCACAAAGATAGGCAGGCGCTCTCGAGCGAACCCTTTATTTGGAACGCAGCGAACCTCCAGCGCCTTTGTCTCTCGTTAGGGCAACGAAAAGCCTGAGCCCAATGATGGAACGGCGAACCGCGTCCGCTGACAGCATTGCGCCCGCGCAGGAGCCATGCCCTTGGTTCATTTTGGCCAATGGTACGATCCAATATCCGAGCGCTGGATCGCACCGCGACAGACGCGCTCTGAAATCGCTTCCCCGCAGCCGAGTGTGAACCACGTCCTCGAGCTTCAGCGGACGGTCGAGATCCAGCGCATCTGGCGCGCGCTTGTCGATTGCTGCGCAAGCAAGTGATGGTCTTTTACGCGCGCGAAGATGGCGGAACGCACCGCCAGCTGCGCCGTTGTCGTCCGGCATGACCGATTCCACATCTCCCGCCAGGCCCGTCGCAACCGCGATACGCTATCTCTCGATCATCGTCGGCTGCGCATGCATGCTGCTCGCCGCCATCTGCGTCGCCATCGCGTGCCAGGTCTTCATCCGGACCGGCGTGTTCGCGGAGTCCTACGCGATCGTGGGGTTGATCAGCGGCGTGCTCGGGCTGCTGGCGCTGAAGCTGATGAGTATGTGGAGGTAGCCTCGACGCCGTCATTGCGGCCGAGGGCCAGCCCCAGCGCAGGCTGGCCGATACCCACTGCGCGACGGGGGCAATAGTGCATCGCTCCGCGCGGAGAGCACGAAGGATACCGTTAAAACCATCCGCGCAGGGAAGGCCGAGCGACCGGCATCACCTGTGATCCACCCCCTGTGCATTTCCAAAGCGCACGGATCTCGGGTGCCAGCCGGCGCCCGGCCTTCCCTGCGCCCTTTGGCTTCTATTGGGCGCGGGCGTTGCCGCAAAGCTCGGGCCATCGGGGTCGCGAGGGTGCGGAGCCATGGTCCTCGCCTGTCAGTACGCACCGCGGTCCCATGCCCAGGATGTCGTACCGCTCTTCGCCCGCATGCCTGACGTGGCGCGCTTCACGGCGAGGCCGACCTAAGCGCCGGCAAAAAGCCTGAATTCGCGGCGGAACGAACGCCGCGCAGGCCCAATTCAGGCCACATCCTCTCCGGATTTGCGGCTCATTGCCACCTAACTCTTTGTTGAGAAAGGGAAGGTAACGAGTTGCGTCATGCGTAAACGGGAGACCAGGATGGGCAACCGCACCGCGAAGTTCATATCCGCGCTGATAGGCAGCATCATTGCGGGCGCACCATTGGCCGCTGTTTCGCAGACCGCGCCAAGCGCACCCGCGACCGCAAGCACAGCGAATGCTGCAGCCGACTGCCTCGCCTCGCCGAAGGGTGTCGCGCCGCAGGGCCAGCATTGGTTCTATCGCCTCGAGCGCGCGACCAAGCGGCAATGCTGGTATCTGCGCGCCGAAGGCGCCAAGGCGACGCAGAGCGCGCAGGCCGCGGCCGATACACCGAATGCAGCTCCAGCCACGCCGCAATCGGTGCAGAATGCGCATGCTGAATACATCGCGCCGCAGACCAGTGCCGCAGCGAGCACGCCGGCGCCGGCCGCAGCCGTAACGCCGCAGGCTCCCAGCCCTACGGATGCCAATGCAGCGCAGCCCGCCGTCGCCACGCGTTGGCCCGATGCCGCACCCGCTTCGCCTGCACCGCAGCCATCAGCCGCAACGGCCGCCGCACCTGCCGCGGCGTCCGTACAGCCGGCCACATCCCCTGCCCCGGTGACGCTCGCCGCGGCAGACGCGCCCGCCGACAAGCCCACCGGATCGCTGCAGATGCTGCTGCTCGTCATCGGCGGCGCGCTGGCGCTCGCCGGCCTCCTCGCCAGCGTGATTTATCGCTTCGCCGGTGGACGCATGCGCGTCCAGGCGACCGATCGCCGCGTGAACTGGGATCATCGGCAGGATGACGACGACGGCCGCGCGCCCTGGCATGCCGAGCCGGCGCCGCGCGTCGAACGGCCACGTCCGGTGGACTTCGACGCCATCCGTGTGGAAGCCCCGCAGATCGCCGCATTCTCCAATGCCATTAGCGGGATCGCTGCGCAGGGCCGTTCCGTCGAGGTTGCGACAATAGAGCCTGACGAAACCGAGATCGACTATTTCGACGGCGAGTTCGAGATCGAGCCCCCGGCGCCTCAGCTTGCGGCCGACGACATCCACCACGATGAGCCTGAGGAGCACGACGCGGACGCGCAAGGCGAACATGCGCGCGACGAAAGTGCGGCCGACATCGACATCATCACGGCGATGCTGGAGCGGCTGGCGACGGAAGGACCGCGGCTGACGCAGCCTCGCCCTGAAGCCGATCTCGCTAGCCTTGAAGCTGACCTTGCAGCCCTCGCACGAAGCTCACGAGGCCAGTCCGCCGCTCGCGCTTGAGGCGCTCGGCCTTCAGGATCGACTGCACCTCGGCGAAGGCGTCATCGACATTGTGGTTGATGACGATGTAGTCGTACTCGGCCCAGTGGCTCATCTCGTGGCTGGCGCGGCTCATCCGCTTGCGGATCACCTCGTCGGAATCCTGCGCGCGCGAATGCAGCCGCTTCTCGAGATCGCTAGCCGACGGCGGCAGGATGAACACGCTGACCACATCCGCGCGAGCCTTCTCGCGCAACTGCTGCGTACCCTGCCAGTCGATGTCGAACAGCACGTCCTGCCCCGCCGACAGCGCGGCCTCGACGGGCGCGCGTGGCGTGCCGTAGCTGTTGTCGAACACGGTCGCCCATTCCAGCAGCTCGTCGCCCTTCACCATGGCGTCGAACCTGGGCTTGTCGACGAACCGATAGTCGCGGCCGTCGACCTCTCCGGGCCGCATCGCGCGCGTGGTCGCCGATACCGACATGCGCAGGCCGGGCATGCGGTCGATCAGGAGACGCGACAGCGTCGTCTTGCCCGCGCCCGATGGCGAGGACAGCACGAACATCAGCCCGCGCCGCTCGACACCGTCAGTTCCGTGACCGCCCGTCGTCATCGATCACTCCAGATTCTGGACCTGCTCGCGGAATTGCTCGACCACGTTCTTCATGGCGAGCCCGGTATTGGTCAGCTCGATGTCGTTCGACTTCGAGCAGCAGGTGTTGACCTCGCGGTGAAACTCCTGTGCCAGGAAATCGAGCTTGCGCCCGACCGGGCCGCCTTTGCCGATCAGCTCACGCGCCTGCGCGATGTGGGAGGCGATACGATCGAGCTCCTCGCGGATGTCGGCCCTGGTCGCGATCAGGATCGCCTCCTGCATCAGCCGGTCGGAATCGAAACGGTCGGACGTGTCCAGCAGCGCGGCGATCTGCTCGGCGAGCCTCGCCTTGATCGCCTCCGGCTTGCGGCCGGGGGCAGCTTCGGCCTTCTTCGCCAGCTGCTCGACCTCGTCGACCCGCTGGGCCAGGATCTGCCCGAGCGAGGTACCCTCGCGCTTGCGCATCTCGACGAGTTCGGTGAGCGCCTTGTCGAAGGCTTCGGCAACAGCGGCACGCGCCGCCTTGTCCTCCTCCTCGTCGCCCTCGGGCTCGGCGACCTCGATCACACCCTTGATGGCGAGCAGGCCGTCAACGCTCGGCGCGACCGCGTCGACCTTGCCGGCGATGACGGCGGCGGCCTTCAGGACGGCGTTGAGCACGTCCTCATTGACCCGGACGGAGGCCGCGGCATTGGCGCGTTTGACGGTGAGATTGGCGTAGACGGTGCCGCGCGACAACAGCTCGCCGGCGCGCTTCTTGGCGTAGGCCTCGAGCTCGTCGAACCCCTGCGGCAGCCGCACCCTGAGGTCAAAGCCCTTGGCGTTGACCGACTTCAATTCCCATTCGAACGTATACGGCCCGCTAGCGCCGTGGCTTCGGGCAAAGCCGGTCATGGACGACAGCGCCATCAGGTCAAATTCTCCGGAAACATGGGATTCGCGAGGCCATCAGGCCACGCGAATCTTAAGACTATTTTGCGGGAAAGTGTAATCCGCAAAGTCCCGTAGGCAGGCCTGCGCTAGCGCTGGATCACCGGCGGCACTGGCTGCACAGCGCCCTGCCGGGCGGGCCGAGCTGCCGGCGGCTTCTTCGGCTGGGTTGGCCGGGCCGGCGTGGTCGCGGTTGGCGCCGTATCTGCGGCCGCGGGCGCGGCGGCGGCCGGCGCCGGCGCGTCGTCGGCCGGCTCGACCGTGTCGTTCTGGATCTGCTTCTCCATCGCGCGCAGCTTGGCGACGTTCTTCTGATGCGCGTCGTAGGTCTCGGTGAAGGCGTGCCCACCGGAGCCGTCCGCGACGAAAAACAGGTCGCGGGTGCGGGCCGGGTTGGCGGCCGCCTCCAGCGAGGCGCGGCCGGGATTGGCGATCGGGCCCGGCGGCAGACCCTCGATCACATAGGTATTGTAGGGCGACGGCTGCGTGATCTCGCTGCGCTTGATCGGGCGGCCGAGCGTACCCTTGCCGCCGACGAGGCCGTAGATGATGGTCGGGTCGGACTGCAGCTTGATCTTCTGCTTGAGCCGATTGACGAACACCGCAGCGACGCGACTACGCTCGTCCGGCTTGCCGGTCTCCTTCTCGACGATCGAGGCGAGCGTCTCGAGCTGCTCCGGGGTCTTGACCGGAAGGTCCTGGCTGCGCCGCTCCCAGATCTCCGCGAGCACGCGCTTGTGCGCCTGCTGCATGCGCTGGATCACCTGGTCGCGCGGGGTCCCGCGCGGGAACTTGTAGGTCTCCGGCAGCAGCGTGCCTTCACGCGGCAATTCGCGCACGCTGCCGGTGAAGATGTCGTTGTCGGTGAGCCGCGCCACGATCTGCTCGGAGGTCAGGCCTTCCGGAATCGTGACGGCATGCTGCACCACCTTGCCCTCGACGATGGTGGCGATGACGTCGCGCAGGGATGCGTTCTTCTGGAACGAATATTCACCCGGCTTCAGGTCCGAGCTCGCCTTCAGCGCAGCCACCGCGGCGATGAACACCCACGGATTGACGTCGGTCACGCTTTCCTTGTTCAGGGTCTCGGCGATGTCGCGCTTGCCCGCACGCTGCGGAATGTTGACGATCTTGTCTTCCTTCAGCGGTCCCGGCGCCTCGAGCACCTGCCGGCCGTAATAATAGGCGCCGCCGGCGCCGAGCATGCCGATCAGCAGCAGGGTGATGATGGCGTTGCCGACCACGACAAAGGGGTTGCGGGCCCGCTCCGAACGCTTCGGCGGCGGCGGGACCTGCTCGGGCTCGAGCGCTGCCCGCGGACTCCGGGGCGAAATGGGCGGCCTTTCACTCATCGATGCAACCTGAATCCTGCCGGTTCAATCGCAGCCTGACAATCACTTGCCGAGCCAAATGCACGCGCCCACAGACATGACTATCGCCGAATACGGCAAAACGGTGGATTCGTCGCAAACACAAACTAATGGGTCAGGCGCCGGACAATGACCGAGGCATTGGTACCGCCGAAACCAAAAGAATTCGACAACGCGACGTTCACCTCGCGCTGCTTTGCCTTATGCGGGACGAGATCGATCGCGGTCTCTACCGACGGGTTGTCCAGATTGATGGTCGGCGGGACGACGTTATCGCGAATCGCGAGGATTGCGAAGATCGCCTCGATCGCGCCGGCCGCGCCGAGCAGATGGCCGGTCGACGATTTGGTCGAGGACATCGCAACCTTGGAGGCGGCGTTGCCGAGCAGCCGCTCCACCGCGGCGAGCTCGATCTCGTCGCCGAGCGGCGTCGAAGTGCCGTGCGCGTTGATGTAATCGAGGTCGGATGCCGTGAGGCCGGCGCGCTTGAGCGCGGCCGACATGCTGCGGAAGCCGCCATTGCCATCGGGTGACGGCGACGTAATGTGATAGGCGTCACCCGACAGACCGTAGCCGATCACCTCGGCGTAGATCCTGGCGCCGCGGCGCTGGGCGTGCTCGAGCTCCTCCAGGACGAGGACGCCGGCGCCCTCCCCCATGACGAAACCGTCGCGATCCTTGTCGTAAGGGCGCGAGGCCTTCTCGGGCGTCTCGTTGAAACCGGTCGAGAGCGCGCGGGCGGCGTTGAAGCCGGCAATGCCGATGCGGCTGATCGGCGATTCCGCACCACCGGCGACCATGACGTCGGCGTCGCCCAGCGCAATCAGGCGCGCGGCGTCGCCGACCGCATGGGCACCGGTCGAGCAGGCCGTGACCACCGAATGGTTCGGCCCCTTCAGCCCGTGCTTGATCGAGACATAGCCGGAGGCGAGATTGATCAGGCGGCCCGGAATGAAGAATGGCGACACCCGGCGCGGGCCGCGTTCCTTCAGCAGGATGGCGGTGTCGGCGATGCCGTTGAGGCCGCCGATGCCCGAGCCGATCATGGTGCCGGTCGCGCATTGGTCCTCTTCGGACTCGGGATGCCAGTTGGCATCATCGAGCGCCTGGCCGGCCGCGGCCATGCCGAAGATGATGAAGTCGTCGACCTTGCGCTGGTCCTTCGGCTCCATCCAGATATCGGGATTGAAGGTATCGTTCGAGCCGTCGCCGCGCACGACGGTGCAAGCGTATTTGGTCTGAAGATCGGAGACATCGAAGCTCTCGATCCTGCGCGCACCGCTTTCGCCGTTGAGGATGCGTTTCCAGGTCGGCTCGACGCCGCAGCCGAGCGGCGACACCATGCCGAGACCAGTGACGACAACCCGCCTCATATCCGAAAACTCCGAATCGAAAGATTCACGGCCAATAACAAGAAACCGGCTGACCGCTGAAAAGCGGCCCGTCCGGTTTCAATGTTGTCCCCGCGAAAATGAAGAGCCTTAGCTCTTCGCGTTCTTCTCGAGAAACTTCGTGGCGTCGCCGACGGTGAGAATCGTCTCCGCGGCGTCGTCCGGAATCTCGCACCCGAATTCTTCTTCGAACGCCATCACCAGTTCGACGGTGTCCAGACTGTCGGCGCCGAGGTCATCGATGAAGCTCGCTGCGTCGACAACCTTCTCGGGTTCAACACCAAGGTGTTCGACCACGATCTTCTTAACCCGCTCGCCAATGTCACTCATTGCATAACCTCGTGTTGTTCCCTGTAGACCCGACCCCCCGGGACGATACGAGCCGTCGTGGTCGTTGACTGCCTTCGCTTACGAACTTTGATTTGGCCCCACCTTAACCGATGGAGGCCGGGCGAATGACGGCCAAGGCTCCGCATCGCCAATATACAGGGTTTCAAAAACCTGCAATGGCGTTCTTTGCCCATCCGTTGAAGGTCCGGTTATCATACTTCAACTGCCTTGACTACACGCCTCAATTCGCTCCGGAAACGGCCGTTTGCCGCATCCTGCCCCCGCCCATGTGGGCAGTGCGGAACGACGTGTCAGATCATGGCCATGCCGCCGTTGATGTGGATGGTCTGGCCGGTGACGTAGGCCGCTTCGTTCGAACTCAGGTAGACGGCGGCCGCCGCAATGTCCTCGGGCGTCCCCAGGCGGTTGGCCGGAACCTTGGTCAGAATCGTCTCGCGCTGCTTGTCGTTGAGCGCATCCGTCATCGGCGTCTTGATGAAGCCAGGCGCGATGCAGTTCGCGGTCACGCCGCGCTTGGCGTATTCGGCACCGAGCGTCTTGATCATGCCGATCAGGCCGGCCTTCGACGCGGTGTAATTGCCTTGCCCGGGATTGCCGGTGACGCCGACCACGGAGGTGATGGCGATGATGCGGCCGAAGCGCTTGCGCATCATCAATTTGGTCGCGGCACGCGCTAAGCGGAAGGTCGAGGTCAGATTGATGTTGATGACCTCCTCCCAATCCTCGTCGCGGAGCTGCACGAAGAGATTGTCGCGGGTGATGCCGGCATTGGCGATGAGAATGTCGACCTGGCCCATCGCGGCTTCGGCAGCCGGCACCAGCGCCTCGACCTCGTCGGCCTTGGAGAGATTGCAGGGCAGCACATGGGTGCGCTCGCCAAGCTTGCCGGCAAGCTCATCCAGCACTTCCTTGCGCGTTCCAGAAATCGCGACGGTGGCGCCCTGCGCGTGCAGCGCCTGCGCGATCGCGCCGCCGATACCGCCGGTCGCGCCGGTGACGAGCGCCTTTTTGCCAGTCAGATCGAACATGGAAAAACTCCTCTAGCCCTGCTTCGCAGCGGCCAATGCTTCCTTGGCGGCGGCAATGTCGTTCGGACCGCCCACGGCAACGCCGACGGCGCCATCGGCAATACGCTTGACGAGTCCCGTCAGCACCTTGCCCGCGCCGATCTCGAAGAAACGGGTGACGCCCTGCCCCGCCATATACGCGACCGACTCGCGCCAGCGCACCGTGCCGGTGACTTGCTCGACCAGGCGGCGGCGAATCTCGTCGGGATCGGTGGTGGCGCTGGCCAGCACGTTCGACACCAGCGGCGCAGCCGGCCCCTTGATCGTGACCTTGGACAGCGCCTCGGCCATCGCATCGGCAGCGGGCTGCATCAGCTTGCAATGGAACGGCGCGGACACCGGCAGCAGCATGGCGCGCTTCGCGCCCTTGGTCTTGGCGATCTCGACGGCGCGATCGACCGCAGCCTTGTCGCCGGAGACGACCACCTGCCCGCCGCCATTGTCATTGGCAGCATGGCAGACCTGGCCCTGAGCCGCCTCCTTGGCGACCTCGATGGCCGCGTCGTAGTCGAGGCCGAGGAGCGCGGCCATCGCACCGGCACCGACCGGCACGGCCTTTTGCATTGCGAGACCGCGGGTGCGAAGCAGGCGCGCGGTGTCCGAGATCGTCAGGCTGCCGGCCGCAGCAAGCGCCGAGTATTCGCCGAGTGAGTGGCCGGCGACGAACGCCGCATCCCGCGCCACGGAAAATCCGGCTTCAGCCTCCAGCACCCGCAGGGTTGCCAGAGACACAGCCATCAGGGCCGGCTGGGCGTTCTCGGTCAGTTGAAGGGTTTCGGCCGGGCCATCCCAGATCGTCGCCGTCAGCTTCTCTCCAAGCGCGGCATCGACCTCGTCGAACACGGCGCGCGCCACCGGAAAGGCGTCGGCCAAAGCCTTGCCCATGCCAACCGCCTGGGAACCCTGCCCCGGAAATGTGAATGCTGCCGTCATCGGCGCTCCCTGGATCGCTCGAGCCGTGTGCTTCGAGAACCCGGCAGCCGATGACGTCCGGCCCGAGCCTAGGTTCCCGACCATGCTCCGAAAGGGGCCGTAGACACTGTCCGGGGCCGCGCTGTCAAGCCGCGAAAGGCTTTCCATGGTGACCCGGTCGCAGCCATTGCGCCCCAAAAGGTCGTCAGTTGCCTTGCACCAATCGGACCTGGGGGGCGCTGCTCGCCGATAAAGCGTTTACGTTATCTGGAACTTGGTTCCATCACTTAAGCGGCCTTAAATACCACCCACCTAGGTTGCCGATCATGGCAATCGTGGTCGGACAGGCATCGACAGTTTCCGCTTCCGCCGGGCAACCGCAGCGGCATCGGCTTTCTTTCCAGGCTGGCGTCGACTGGCTTCTCGCCGGCCCGCGTCCGCAGCCGGACGACATCCACAACGAATTTCTCCAGCAGCGAACCAACAAGACCAGGACGCTGGTGGTGGCTGTGGCGGCGTCGCTGCTGATCGCGTCGCTCTCAGCTGCGCTAACCGGCGCTGCATGGGCCTATGCCTGGGTGTTGGCGGAGATCGTCCTCGGCGGCACGCGAATCTGCCTGATGATGCGAGCCCTCGCAAAGGCGAGGCGGGACCGGCGGGCGCCGGTGAACGTGGCACCGGTCTGGGCCGGACTATCATCCGTCGTTCTGATTTCTGCCGGCTGCTATCAATGCGTCGCCTCCGGCATCATGCCACTGATCTTGATGGCCGGCATTGGCCTCGCCAATCTCGTCGGCGGCATCGCTTCGCGCAACGCCGCGACACCACGTTACGGCATTCTGCTGATTTGCATCCTGACGCTGCCGTTTGCAGTGGCTACGATGCTGTCGCCGGTGCCCTTCCTGTTTGTCATCGGCCTGCAAACCCCGGTGTACACGGTGGGAATGATCTTCCTGCTGCTGGAGAACCACAAGATCCTGCTCGACCTCCACCATTCCGAGCGCAACAATCGTATGATGGCGCATCACGACCTGCTCACAGGTCTGCCCAATCGCGCCCTCAACCAGAAACTTTTCGTGGAGATGCTCGACGGCCCGTGGCCGGATGCGGCGTCGGCCTCCTCGAAGCTCACCGTGTTCTGCGTCGATCTCGACGGCTTCAAGGGCGTCAACGACAGGTTTGGACATGCGACGGGTGATGCTGTTCTCGTCGCAGTCGCGAAGCGCCTGTGCGCCAGCGTGCGCGATGGCGATGTCGTGTGCCGTATCGGCGGCGATGAATTCGTCATTCTGCTGCCCGACATCACGGAAGACGAAGCTGCCGCAGTGGCTCGACGGATCGTTGCGCGTGTGGCGGAGCCATTCGAGTTTGCGCCGGTGGCACGCGTCGGAGCCAGCATCGGGCTCGCGTCGGCGCCGCGCGACGGCGTGACTGCCGACGAATTGCTGAGCGCCGCCGATCGCGCAATGTACGACGCCAAGCGCGGCGGCAAGGGCGCCTTCGTGATCCATGGCAATGCGGCGGACGCGGTCACACTCGTCCCCGACGCGACCGCCTTTCTCCCCGCGCCGAAAGCTCCCGCCCTGGCTTGCTAGAAGCCGCCGGCCTTCTGATCGACACCAACTTCGGCTCCGGCCTGCGCACGGCGCGCATTGTTGACCAATTGCCCCGGCCGATCGTCGCGGTTCGGCTTGGCGGTGGCGAGCCGTAGCACCGCTGCGTAGCCCGGCTGCACCTCCATCCGCTCGGCATGCCGGCTTTCGCTGAGCAGGCGGTGGACCTTCGGCAGATTGTAGCAGGGCACGTAGAACAGCAGATGATGCTCGAGGTGGTAGTTCACGTAATACGGCGCGATGAACAGACGCTCGAGGAAATTGGCACGCGTGGTGCGGGTGTTGCGCAAGGGATCGCTGCTGTCGGGCACGACGGCATGCTCGGCGATGTTGCGGATGCGCGTGATGACCATCATCCAGGTCAATAGCGGCACCAGCCATAGCAGCGGATAAGCCCACCATACGCCGGCCGCCGCGCACGCGGCGAACATCGCGGTGTTGACGAGGCATTGCGGGCCGAGCTTGTCCCAGAAATGCGCGGCGCGCTGCCGCCACGGCCAGTCCCTCGGGCCGAGCGCGTTGAGCAATTGCGCCTTGCGCTGCTGGTAGCCGGTCTGGCCGGTGATGTCGCGAATGAACTTGCGGCGATAGCTGAGCTTGGTGATCGGAAACGGCGCCGACAGCACCAGATCAGGATCATCCTCCTGCTGCGTGCGTGCATGATGCTGCAGGTGATAGCGCCGATAGCTGCGCGTCTCGGCAAACAGCGGATAGGCGCAGAACCACTGGCTCAGCGTCAGATTGGTCTTCTCGTCCGCGGACAGGCAGCCATGCGCACCGTCATGCATCAGGATCGCCAAGCCCAGCTGGCGCGAGCCGATGATGGCAACGGCGAGAACATAGGTGATCGGATTGGGCCACCACGCGACCAAGGCGATTGCGCCAATGATGAGCGCCCAGGCGTGGGCGATCATCGCGACGCCCTTCCAGGTCACGCGCTGGCGCACGTCGGCCAATTGATCGTCGGTCAGGAAATCGCGGGCACGCATCCGAAGCGCGGTCATGGCCTACCCCTCCCCGTTCGAATTCGTTGATGTGCCGCGCTCGTCGACGAGGCGCAGGCGCGCGGTATCGCCTGCGGATTTCGCCTGCTCGCCAAGCACGCGCAGCATCTCTTCGCAGAGTGCCTCGGGCGAGCGGCCCATGGCGTAGCCTTCGAGGATGATTCCGATGGCGACGGCCCAGAACCGTCGCGAGCTTTCGTCGGGCGCGCGTAGCGAGCGCCAGCCATGGCGGGCCACCTGGCCCGCATAAGCGCGTGCGCCTTCGCTGTGCAGGCGTTCGATGGTGCGCTCGACCAGTGGCGCCAGATCCTGTCGCCGCCGCGTCAGCGTCAGCGCCTCGGCGAAGAAGGCGATCGAATCGCTTGCCGTCACGGTTTCGGCGAGCGCATGGGTGTATTCCCGCGGTATGCGCGCCTTCAACGCCGCTTGCTCGGTCGCGCGCGCCAGATAAAGGAGCTCGCGGCAGGCGCATTCGACAAACAGCGCCTCCTTGGTGCGGAAGTAATAGGTGATCTGGCTCGGGAAGGCGTCCGCCGCGGTTGCGATATCGGTGATCGCGGTGCCCGACAGCCCCCGCTCCCGAAACAGCGGGCTGGCGGCATCCAGCAGCAGGGACCGCATCTTGCGGCCGGCCGAGCGGGTCGCCCGTGCGGCATGTTTGGGGTCGCCAGCCGCCTCAAACGGCTCCTGGGCCGACTTTTCCACGATCGGATCCTCTCCCTGATTTACTTGTATGACATACAAACAAATAGTTCAAGCCGGATGTGGTATGGGAGGACCGGTCACCCCCTACCGGGACAATCCGGGCCAAAAACACGGCCGCAAACCTTGCCAAGCCGGCTAAAATCCGTATAACGCGCGCATCCGCAGACCCCGGCCGGGAGCTGAACGGACGGTCTCAGCAAATCATTCGTGATTATGGTGTGGCAGGGCCAGTCGGCCCGTCGTCCCGTGTTTCCGCCTTCTGAGCTTAATCCCAGAGTCCTTTCCGAAGGTCTCTTAAGGGCTTGACGCCGGGCAATGCGCCAACACGAGGAAAGGACGACTATGGCTCTCTATGAGCATGTTTTTCTCGCGCGCCAAGACGCGAGCACGCAGCAGGTCGAAGAGCTGACTGCGCAGATGACCGGAATCGTCGAGGGTCTCGGCGGCAAGGTCACCAAGACCGAGAATTGGGGCGTTCGCTCTCTCACCTACCGCATGAACAAGAACCGCAAGGCGCACTTCGTGCTGCTCAACATCGACGCGCCTTCCGCGGCGATCGCCGAGATCGAGCGCCAGGAGCGCATCAGCGAAGACGTGATCCGCTATCTCAGCGTCCGCGTCGAAGAGCTCGAGGAAGGTCCGTCTGCGATGATGCGCAAGGCCGACCGCGATCGCGAGCGTGACGACCGTGGCGGCGGCTTCCGCGATCGTGAAGGCGGCGGCTTCCGTGGCGACCGCGAAGGCGGTTTCCGTGGTGGCGATCGTGATGGTGGCGGCTTCCGCGGCGATCGCGGCCCGCGCCGTCCGCGCGACGAAGCTGAAACCACCACGACGGATGCGGAGTAAGATCAATGGCTGAAGCTGGTGCACGCCGTCCGTTTTTCCGTCGCCGCAAGAGCTGCCCGTTCACGGGCGCGAATGCTCCGAAGATCGACTACAAGGACTCCAAGCTGCTGATGCGTTACGTCTCCGAGCGCGGCAAGATCGTGCCGAGCCGCATCACCGCGGTGTCCGCGAAGAAGCAGCGTGAGCTCGCCCGCGCCATCAAGCGCGCGCGGTTCCTGGGCCTGCTGCCCTACGTCATTCGCTAAGACGAATTCGACCGGCGGCGATCACGCCGCCGGTCGCGACTTTCTGAACTCATAAGGCTTCCGGGTCGTCCGGTCGCCGATGGTTGGGGCAAAGCGCCTCTAACCGCTCGAAGGGAGCGGGACAGCTGATGATGGTATTTGGACTGATAGCCCTGATCGCCGGCGCTGCGTCGGCCCTGATGTTCGCCTCGATCGTCTCGGGCGCGCTGATCTCGCTTGTCCTGGTTTACCTCGCTCCGCTGCCCCTGATGCTTGCCGCGATCGCCTGGGGACCGCTCTGCGGCGCACTCGGTGGCGTCGTCGCGACGCTCGTCATCGCCGGCGCGCTCAGCCCGCCCCTCGCCCTCGGCTACGGTCTCGCATTCGCGCTGCCGGCCTGGTGGCTTGGCCATCTCGCCATGCTGGGAAGACCCGTTGCTAGCGGCATCGCGGGCTCGGATACGGCTTCGCCCCAGGTCGAATGGTATCCGCTTGGACGTATCCTGCTCTGGATTGCGGCGCTGGCGACGCTGCTGACCGCGGGATCGCTGTATTCGCTGGGAAGCGATGCGTCGGCCATCAGCGATGCGATGCGCCGCGGCTTCGCCAAAATTCTTTCACTGGTGAGCGAGACGACCGTTACGGAGAGTGATCCCCGCGTCGGCCTGATGGTCGCGGTCATTCCGGTTCTGGTCGCCGCATCGCAGATGGCGACGCTCACCTTGAATCTCTGGCTTGCCGCCAAGGTCGCGGCTGTTTCCGGTCGGCTGCATCGGCCCTGGCCGGACCTCAGCAGCACGAGCTTGCCGCCGATGACCCTGGTGGCACTCTGTGTCGCGCTTGCCTTCAGCTTCTTCAGTGGAATGACCGGCGTTCTCGCCGTCGTCGTCACGACCGTCTTGATGATGGCCTATGCTCTGGTCGGCTTTGCGGTCCTGCACACCATCACGCGTGACCTCGCCAATCGCGGAATTTGGCTCGCCACCGCCTACGCCATCGTCTTCATGTTCAGCGTGAGCCTCATCCTGCTGACCGCCCTTGGGCTTGCGGACGCCGTGTTCGGCTTCCGCGAGCGCTTCCAGCGCAACCGGCAACCGCCGCCATTGCCGACAACTTAAGTCCAACCCGAAAACTGAAAACCCAGAGCACTTCAAAGGAGAACGAATATGGAAGTCATTTTGCTGGAACGCGTGAGCAAGCTCGGCCAGATGGGCGAAGTCGTGAAGGTTCGCGACGGCTATGCCCGTAATTTCCTGCTCAAGCGCGGCAAGGCGCTGCGCGCCACCGCCGACAATCGCGCCAAGTACGACGGCATGAAGGCCGATCTCGAAGCTCGCAACCTCGCGTCCAAGGGCGAGGCATCCAAGATTGCCGAGAAGATCCAGGGCAAGAACATCATCGTGATCCGTCAGGCGTCCGAAGCCGGCCAGCTGTTCGGCTCGGTCACGGTGCGTGACGTGGTTGTCGCCTTCGAGGCCGATGGCGTTACGCTCGATCGGGCGCAGGTGCAGCTCGACGCGCCGATCAAGGCCATCGGCAAGCACACGATTACCGTTGCCATTCATCCCGAGGTCGAGGTTGAGGTCTCCGTCACGGTTGCGCGCAGCCAGGACGAAGCCGAGCGCATCAACCGCGGCGAGGACATCTCGACCCGCAACGAGGACCGCGATGCGGCCGCCGAGGCGATCGCCGCCGCCGGCGAGTTCTTCGATCCGGAAGCCCAGCAGGACGACGAGCCCGCGCCGGCTGCGGAAGAGACCGAGAAGTAAGCTTCGCGTTCGCGCAAGCTTGCGAAGCCCGGCTGCCTCAGGCAGCCGGGCTTTTCGTTTTTAGCGCGACATCCTCGCTCAGCATGGCGATCGAGGCGAGCGCCGTTGCGGTATGCTTCTCGACGCCGTCGATCAGGCAGAACACGTCGGCCGCGACCACCGAGACCTGACGACCCGGCTTGATCACCCTGGCACGGCAGATCAATTTTTCGCCGACCGCCGGCGACAGCAGATTGAGCTTGTATTCCGCGGTCAGGGCCGCCTGCCCGCGCGAGGTCGCCGCCGCAATGGTCGTGGCATTGTCGACCAGGAAGGCGGTGACGCCGCCATGGAAGAAGCCGTGCTGTTGCAACAGCTCCGGCCGACGCTCGACCGCAATCGTGCAAGTGCCCCGCGACAGTTCCGACAGCTCGGCGCCGACCAGGTTCATAAAGCCCTGCCGGCCGACATTGGCATATATGCGTTCGGCAACGGCTGCGAACTCGGGATCGGCTTCGTTGCTCATGGCGTCACTCCTTCCCTGTTGTTGATGCGCCCCGACGGCACCAGCGCACGGATGGCGCAGGCGATCAGCGTGTCGGCTTCAGCGCGCGGATCGGCGCGATCGCGCCCGGAGAGAAAGGCGCGGCAGAATATCTGCGCGGGGCCGATGAGCTGGCTGACGAACATCACCGGTGTCATCGGCAGAAGCTCGCCGCGCGCAATGAGCGGCGCGCGCCAGCGCTCGATGCCTTCCGCGAGCCGCGCATTCTGCGCGCGCTGGGCATCGCGGACGTCCTCACCCCACTCGTTGCGCGAGATCTCGAAGAGATAGCGCGCCTCGCGGCGGCTCAGCACGACCCAGTCGAGATGGGCGCGGACCAGGCGATCGATGCCCTGCTCCGCTTCGAGCGCCTGATCGAGCGCGGCGAGCATTGCGGCGTGATAGTGCCGTAGCACCTCCAGGAACAGCGCGCCGGCGAGCTCTTTCTTGGAGCCGAAGACATGAAAGAAGCTGCCGTTGGAGGCACGGGCCTTGGCGCGGATCGCGGCAACCGTCGCGCCGTCGAAGCCCGACCGGTCGAACACCGCGAGCCCCGCAGCCAATAAATCGTCGCGAACGCCGGATGACATCGCCATCTCCTAGAGTAATACTCTAGAGGACTACTCTAATGGCGGTCAAGACGACGCGAAGGCCGCGTTGGGCGCGGCCTTCGCAGATCGACGAAATTGTTGCTTAGCGCGAGATCGGCGGCGCCGGCGGACCGGAGGGCTCGGCGGGTGCAGGTGACGGCGCCGCGGCGGGCGCGGACGGTGCCGGCTCTGCTGGCTTGGCCGCCGGTTCGGAGCTGGGCGCGGGCTCGGCCGGCTTGGAGACGGCCGCTTCCGCAGGCTTGGGCGCAGCCGGTTCGGCTGGCTTTGCGGCCGCCGGCGGAGCCGGTGTCACCTGCGGCACCGGATCGGGGCGCAGAGCCGGCGTCTCGCTGGCGCGCGGCTCGACCTTGGCGCTCTCCGGCTTGGCCTCTGCGGGCTTCTCGGCCGGCTTGACGCTGTCCGGCTTGGACTCGTCGCGACCGGAATCGACCTTGGCGCTATCGCTCTTTGGTTCAGTCTTGGGTTCGGTCTTGGAGTCGATCTTCGCTTCACCCTTCGGCGCCCGCGCGTCGTCCGTCTCCGGCTTGCCGCGCTTGCTCATGCGCTTGCCCTTGCGGCCCTCGGGCGGTTGTTCAGTGGAAGCCTCAGGCTTTGCGCCTTCCTTGGCACCCTCCTCGCTCGGACGAGCTGCGCGCTTCTGGCGGCCTTCAGGCGCCGGGTTAGCAGCGCCGCCCTCGCCCTCCGGCTTGGCGGCCTCCTGCGACCGTTGGCGGCGACCCTGATGCTCAGGCGACTGCCCGGGATTCGTGTTGGCGTCCTTCTCCTTGGAGCCGTCCTTCTTGTCCTTACCGTCCTTGCCGCCGTCCTTGGACTGGTAGCGGGCGTCGGCGGCACCGTTGGAGACGAGGTAGGAGGCCAGCACGCCGGCCATGTCAGGGCTGGTGGTGTAGTGCTGACGCAGGAAACCCGGCAGCGAGCCCGGCGCGACCGTCTTCAACAGCCCGCGCGGGCTCTTGTGGCAGGCATTGCAGGTCTGCGAGAAGATCTGGGATGGGGCCTTGCCGGCCTCGAGGTTCGTCGCCTGCGCCAGGACGGCATCGGAGGCACCGAAGCCGATCAGAAACAGCACCGTGGCGAGGCTGAGCGCTCGGCTCGACATTCCCATCATCTCCATTGAAATCCGACAGATACGGCCGGCGTGGGGGCGCGGCGGCGGTCACCTTTTAGCCGATTGCGCTGCGAATGGAAGCGCACTCATCAAGCATGTGATCACGCGTTTTTCGAATATCGGGTTTGAACACAACGCATTAGCGGCCCGGGAATAGGTTGCCTAGATTTACATGCGAACGCATGGGAACCGATATAGTGTCCCAGATGTGAATGTGTGACGGCCGGGTTTGTTCGCTTCTTTTCGAGTTCGCTCGAGAGGTGTGTGTCGATGGACCGCTTGTTGCGTAAGTTCTTGTCCCAATTCATCCGCCGCGGGTCGATGACCGTGACCACGGCGGGCGGACTGAAGTTCACTGTCGGCGATGGCTCCGGCGAGCCCGTCGAAGTCCGCTTCGTCACGGCCGACGCACAACGGAGAGTCCTCATCAATCCCGAGCTCGGGCTTGGCGAGGCCTTTATGGACGGCGAGTTCGTCGTAGAGCGCGGCAGCATCGCTGATGCCCTCGCGATCCTGCTCGATCAAGCCGACCTGTTGCCGCACTGGGCAAAACCCTGGTGGCACCTGCGCTATCTCGTCCGGCACCTGAGGCAGTTCAATTCGCGGGCACGCGCGCGGAGCAATGTCGCACATCACTATGATCTCGATGCGCGGCTCTATTCATTATTCCTCGACGCCGACAAGCAATATAGCTGCGCCTATTTCGAGACGCCGGAAACGACGCTCGACGACGCGCAGCTCGCCAAGAAGCGGCACGTCGCCGCAAAGCTGCTGGTCAGTCGCGGCCAGCGCGTGCTCGACATCGGCTCGGGCTGGGGCGGGCTCGGCCTCTATCTCGCCGAGATCGCAGGCGCCGATGTGACCGGCGTGACGCTGTCGACGGAGCAGTTGCAAGTCGCCAATGCGCGCGCCGCCGAAAAAGGGCTGACGCGACAGGCGCGTTTCCTGCTCCAGGACTATCGCGACATCGACGGCCCATTCGACCGCATTGTCTCGGTCGGCATGTTCGAACATGTCGGAGCCAGATTCTACGACACTTATTTCAAGCGCTGCGCCGAGCTGCTCAGCAAGGACGGCGTCATGCTGCTGCACTCGATCGGCCGCTCGCAGGGACCGGATTCAACCAATCCCTGGATCGCCAAATACATCTTCCCGGGCGGCTACATCCCGTCGCTGTCGGAAGTGCTGCCCGCGATCGAGGACGCCGGTCTATTGGTCTGCGACGTCGAGATCCTGCGTTTGCACTACGCCGAGACGCTGAAGGCCTGGCGGGAACGTTTCATGGCTCGGCGCGAGGAAGCCGTGCAGCTTTATGACGAGCGCTTCGCGCTGATGTGGGAGTTTTACCTCGCCGCCTGCGAGATGACGTTCCGCAAGCAGGATATGATGAACTTCCAGCTCCAGCTCACGCGGCGCCAGGGTGTGGTCCCCATGACCCGCGACTATATCGCGCATGAAGAAGCCCGGCTGCGCGCGCTCGAGGGCAGCGCCAGGCCGAAGCTCAAGCTTGCTGGTGAATGAGTTCTAATGACGCAGGGTTGAAATCGGCGAGATCCGGAAAGAGGCCGGTAACGCTAGCTGGGCGCGCAATTCCGCGAGGGTTTCGGGTGCGACCGGCGATAGCCGCTGCTCCGGCCGCGCGGCATGCTCCATGGCCGCGATCAGCCCGGACAGCCAAAGCCGGCTGCCTGCCTCGCTACGCCACATCTGGGGCTGCCGTTCTGGCCGCATCGCTTGCTTCGTCTCCGTTTCGGGGTTCCGGGGACAATCCCAGACCCGCCCGCCTGTTCCCTGTCCTACCCCTGAAAGAATCCGGGGAGATGTGATCTGGTTCACATTCCTCTCGACGGCCCTGCCTTAGACCGTCGCCATGAGCAAAGAGACCCAAACCTCATTCGACGTGCAGGACGACCTCCGCACCGACTACGCCCTGATCGCCACCGGCGTCGGCGCGGCCCTGGTTGCGCTGGTCTACCTCCTGCTGGTCTGAACACGCGCTGGAAGCGCCAGCGCGCCGTTTCGCGCGCTCTCAAAATACGTCTGTAGCTCAATTCATTAGGTTCACCGCATCCGGATTTTTCCGTGGCGCGAACGCGGTCACTTCCGCTCTGGCCTGAGTTCCGCGAAAATCCGTCAAGCGTGGCGCACGCTGCGGCTGCTAATCATCCACCGCTTTTAAGATCGGTTGATAGCGACGAGCTTTTGCTTCCGCTTTGGCTTGAGGCGGCGCTTTATCCCGGCCCCGCATCCGCCCCAGAAAATTGCTATCGCTCGACCATGGCCCTGACTGATTCGAACGTCCTCAAACTCGCGCCCGAACCCGGAACTCCCGCTTATCGGAGCGCTCCGCATAATATCGAGGCGGAACAGAGCCTTCTGGGCGCGATTCTGGTCAACAACGACGCATTCTATCGTGTCTCCGACTTCCTGGAGCCGAAGCACTATTTCGAGCCGTTGCATCAGACCATCTACGAGACCGCCGGCAGCCTGATCCGGATGGGCAAGATCGCCACGCCCGTAACGCTGAAGACGTTCCTGCCCGCCGACACCGACGTCGGCGGCATGACCATCGGCCAATATCTGGCGCGGCTCGCGGCTGAGGCGACCACCATCATCAACGCCCAGGACTATGGCCGCACTGTCTACGATCTTGCGCTGCGGCGCGACCTCATCGGCATCGGCGAGGACATGGTCAATGTCGCCTATGACGCACCGGTGGATTTCGCGCCGCGGGCGCAGATCGAGGATGCTGAGCGCCGGCTCTACGAGCTCGCCGAGTCCGGCCGTTATGACGGCGGATTCCAGAAATTCTCGCAGGCGTTGGCGGTCGCGGTCGATCTCGCGGCAAAGGCGTTCCAGCGCGACGGTAAACTGTCGGGTATTTCAACGGGCCTGCGCGATCTCGACACCAAGATGGGCGGCCTGCAGCACTCCGACCTCATCATCGTGGCCGGACGCCCCGGCATGGGCAAGACGTCGTTGGCGACCAACATCGCCTACAACGTCGCCCAGGCCTATGTGCCCGAGTTGCAGGCGGACGGCACCATGAAGGCCGCCAATGGCGGCGTGATCGGCTTCTTCTCCTGCGAAATGTCGGCCGACCAGCTCGCCACGCGTATCGTGGCCGAACGCACCGGCATTTCCTCCTCCCACATCCGCCGTGGCGGCATCACGGAGGGCGATTTCGAGAAGATCCGCCACGTTTCGATCGAGCTGCAATCGCTGCCTTTCTATGTCGATGCGACCGGCGGTCTGTCGATCGCGCAGCTGATGGCGCGTGCCCGCCGGCTAAAGCGGCAGAAAGGCCTCGACCTCCTCGTGATCGACTACATCCAGCTGTTGTCGGGCTCGGGCAAGCGGAGCGAAAACCGCGTCCAGGAAATCACGGAGATCACGACCAGCCTGAAAGCGCTGGCCAAGGAGCTCAACGTCCCTGTGATCGCGCTGTCGCAGCTCTCGCGTCAGGTGGAATCGCGCGACGACAAGCGGCCGCAGCTCTCCGACTTGCGTGAATCAGGCTCGATCGAGCAGGACGCCGACGTCGTGCTGTTCGTTTACCGCGAGGAATATTACCTCGCCATGAAGGAGCCGCGCCCGGGTACGCCTGAACACGAGAAGTGGCAGCTTGACATGAGTCTTGCGCACGGAAAGGCCGAAGTCATCATCGGCAAGCAGCGCCACGGCCCGACTGGCACCGTCGATCTGGCCTTCGAAGCCTCGGTCACGCGGTTCGGCGACCTCGCGTCTGACGCTCAATTGCCGGATCGTAGCGGCAACGACTACTGAGTTCCTTGAACCAGGCCTGCCTCTTGCGTAAAACGGCGCCATGACAATGGCGTCCGACCCGAACATGATCCCGCAATCCGGCCTTCTCTCCGCGGAGGCCAACCAGGCTGCCGCGCTCGCAACCCACGGCGGCGTGCTCACCGTCGATCTCGACGCCATCATCGCCAACTGGCGCAAGCTCGAGAAGACCGCCGTGCCGGCCGAGTGCTCGGCAGTGATCAAGGCCGACGCTTACGGCTGCGGCACCGCGCAGGTCGCGCACGCCCTGAACAAGGCCGGCTGCAAGATCTTCTTCGTCGCCACCATCGAGGAGGCGCGCACGGCCCGCGCGGCGGTACCGGACGCCACGATCTATGTGCTCGGCGGCTATTTCCAGAACACCGGCGAGCACTACGCCAAGATCAACTGCCGTCCCGTGATCGGAGATCTCAACGAGCTCGCCGAATGGGACGTGTTCTGCCGCCGCACCGGCTGGTCCGGCGGCGCCGCGATCCATATCGACACCGGCATGAACCGGCTCGGGCTGACGCTTTCGGAAGCGCAGGCCATCATCCCCCGCATCAATGCCGGCGATCATGGCATCACGCTGGTGATGAGCCATCTGGTCTCGGCCGAGCAGCTGAACAGCCCCGTCAACGCCAAGCAGCTCGCGGCTTTCCGCGGCATCGCCAGCGAATTCTCCGGCGTGCCGGCGGCGCTCGCCAACTCCTCAGGCATCTTTCTCGGCGCGCCCTTCCAGTTCGACCTGGTCCGGCCGGGCGCTGCGCTCTACGGCGTCAATCCGACGCCGGAGGCCGACAATCCGATGCAGCCCGTGGTCGATCTCAAGGCGCGCATCGTGCAGACCCGCACCATCGAGCGCGGCGAAAGCGTCGGCTATGGCGGCACCTGGACCGCACGGCGGCCGACCAAGCTCGCGATCATCGCGGTCGGCTATGCCGACGGCTATTTCCGCGCAGCCAGCTCCAATGACGGCACCCGCGGCGCCGAGGTGATCGTTGCCGGCAAGCGCTGTCCGGTGGCGGGCCGTGTCTCAATGGACCTGATCGCGATCGACATCACCGACCTCCCACCAAACGCGGCGCGTCGCGGCCACATGGTGACGCTGCTCGGCGACGGCATCACCGTCGACGAGTTGGCCCATCATTTCGGCACGATCGGCTATGAGGTCTTGACCAGCCTCGGCCACCGCTACGCCCGCGTCTACAAGGGCGGCAATGTCGTGGAGCCGCTGGCAAAGCCGGAGCCCGCGCCGGCGGCCGAACAGCCGCCCTCCCCGCCGCCGATCGAGCAGCCGGCGAACCCGCCGCCACTGCCGAGCTGAGCTGTCGGCCGGTTACTTCTTCTTCCTGTTGTCCAGCGCGGCCTTGCAGGTCGTGCTGAGCTGGTCGCGCTTGGCGTTGAGGCAGGCCACGATGCCGCCTCCGGGCGCGATGCCGGCGCAGAATTTGTCGTAGTCCGCCTTGCATGCGCCGCGTGGATCGGCCGATTGTGCGGAAGTCGCCCCGGAGAGTGCGACAACGAATGCGATGGCGGCAAGGCTCAACTTGGACATTGTATCTCCGGTGTCGGTACGTACGAGGCGATCAGCTCTACATGAAGATTGCGACATTCAACATCAACAACATCAACCGCCGCCTGCCCAATCTGCTCGCATGGATGCGCGCGGCCAAGCCCGATGTCGTCGCGCTTCAGGAGTTGAAGGCAAGTGATGGCGAATTTCCGGCAGCGGCAATCGGAAAGGCCGGCTATGGCGCAGTCTGGCGCGGACAAAAGACCTGGAACGGCGTCGCCATCCTCGCCCGCAACGCCGAGCCGGTGCTGACGCGCGACCGGCTGCCGGGACGGCCCGACGACCACGAGGCGCGCTACATCGAGGCCGCCGTGCGCGGCGTCATCGTCACCAGCATCTACCTGCCGAACGGCAATCCGCAGCCCGGGCCGAAGTTCGATTACAAGCTCGACTGGCTTGCGCGGCTGAAGCGCCACGCCAAGACCTTCATCAAGCAGGATCTGCCCGTCGTGCTCGCCGGTGACTTCAACGTCGCGCCTGATGAGATCGACATCTATCCGACGCGGTCATGGGACAAGGATGCGCTGATCCAGCCGAAAAGCCGAGCGGCGTTCGCCTCGCTTGTCGAGCAAGGCTGGTGCGATGCGATCCGCGAGCTGCACGGAGACAAGCGCATCTATACCTTCTGGGACTACAAGCGAAACCGCTGGCCGCGCGATGCGGGCTTGAGGCTCGATCATCTGCTGCTCAGCCCTGCGCTCGTCTCACGCATGGCCAAGGCCGGCGTCGACAAGAAGGTTCGTGGCGAGGATGGTGCGAGCGATCATGCTCCGGCCTGGGTGGTGCTGAAATAAGCGATAATCTCGTGGGTGGGTTAGCGCAGCGTAACCCACCTCTTCTCTCGCAGCGACAAAGGTGGTGGATTACGCTGCGCTAATCCACCCTACAAACTACGATTGATCGCCTGGTATAATCACCGTCCGTAATAGTCCTGCACCGTATCCCAGGCCGCCTTCTGCAGCAGCTGCACCGTCCCCGGATCGATCCCCATCGTGTAGGAATTGCCAACCGGCGAGCGGCCGGTCAGCGCGGCCAGCGTGACACAGGCCGCGAGATAGGTGCCAGCGGGACTCGGATGCCGCTTGTCCGGCGCATAGAGATTGAGCTCCGGCTGCAGCTTGCGAACACGCGCGAAGGCGAGGCCTGCGGGAATGACCAGCATATCATTCGCATTGCCGGCAATCGTATAGGCCTCGGCCAGCCCTTCCGTCATTTCCGGCTTGTCGAGATAGGCCCAGGACATGAACAGCACCGGCCGCATGTCGTGGGCGCGAACGATCTCGCTGTCCTTCTTGGCGAAGGTCGTGAACGCGTCCTTCAGTTGCGGATGGATCGGACATTGGCTGCAATCCATCATCACGACCGCGTCGAACTGCCTGCCCGGCTTGTTGAAGACGACAACGTTGTGGTCGTCGAAGGAATAAGCACCGAGACCGCCCGGCCGCAGCAGATTGTCCATATCGTGCCAGTCGAGGCCGGAGCCGCCGATCGTGGCCATGGTGTTGCGATAGGCCGCCTTGTTGGCATCATCCGCAGCCCGCTCCATGAAGGAGAGATGCCCAGGCATACCGTTGTTGTAATAGAAGAAGCTGTTGCCGACGAACAGCGCGGCCTTGGGAAAGTCCGGTCCGAGCGTCGTGACCTTCGGCTTGGTCTGCGCTTGCGCATTGAGGCCGGCTGCAACGGTCAGACACATCGCGAGCATCACTCGCGCAAAAAGACGCATCATGGCTTCCTCCCCTTATTCTTGGGACGGAAACAAATCAGCTTTCCTAGACCGCCTCAAGGGGACGGGCGTGCCAGCAGATATGCGTCGGACCGCATGCTCACCACAGATTTTTGCCGTCGATCACGTTCACAGGCACCGCGTCGAGATCGAAATCGTCGAACAGGCGCGCGTTGACCCCGACCTTGGGATTGTCGAAGTCGGGTTTTCCCGTCGACCAGTCCGGCGATTCCGAGAAAGTCCCGCAACCGCAGCTTGCGCAGAAATGATGTTTGACGGTGCGGCTACCCCAGCGATAGGTCACTACATTGTCGGCGGGCGACAGCAGGCGAAACTGCGCCGGCGTGTAATAGGCCCACAGCGCGCCACGCTTGGCGCAGAGCGAACAGGTGCAGCGCGTCACGCTCGAAGGCGCCTCTGTCACCTCGAATACCGTCTCACCGCAATGACAGCTTGCCTCGATCGGCATGACCCGCTCTCCGTTTTGTCAGGAGGTGGTCATAGCCCGGCCCTGCTGCCAACATGCTGTCAGCAGCGGATCAGCAGCGTTGCTCACTTTGGGCTCGCCGCCGCATGGGCTGACAATTGAGCGCGCCCTTTCGAGGGCTCGCAGCTTGCGCTCGCGACCCTTGGCGGCGCGAACGGCGGCAAGCTGTTGGTGTTGGTGATCACGATCCCGCCATCCCCGGCAGCCGTGAGGTCGCTCTCCACATCCAGCGTCGCAAAGCCGCTGATCTCGCCATGGGAAATGGTCGATGTGCTGGATGTGGCTGCGGTGGATGTCGATCTGGACTTGGTGACCGTCGTGAACGAGCCGGAGCCGGTCACGTCCTTTTTGGCCGTCGCCAACACGCCGGTCAGCTCCCAGACATAACCGACGCCCCTGAAATCGATCGCCAGATGCAAATGGTCGCCGGACGCGAATGATGCGCTGAGGACCGCAGTATCGCCCTCGCCGAACAGCTTCTGGGCGTCGGCCTCGAATTCGCTACAACCGGTCGCAATCACAGTCCGGCGTTCGCGGTTTGGCGCATTGAGCAACAACAGCCCTCCCGCGAGGACAAAAATCACTGCCAGGAGCGCAATAGTCCGGGCCGCCCAATCCAGCCGCTTGGTATCACTCAAAATGGCCTCCGACAGGGTGGGTGCCAGGCGCACGCGTCTATCGGCGGAACGGACGTGGGTAGCTGCAGGCGCTAGCGCGGCATCATCATCCATCTTCTGTCGCCCCCACCGCGCGGCGGGTTCACGTCCGATTGGCGGCCAGTTGCGTTGCTGCCAGGCGTTAGTTCGCGGACAGGCGCTTGGCGTTGGCGGCCACGTGCTCGCGATAGCGCTGAACAACCGCAGCCGGCGTTGCGCCCGAGAGCAGGCTCGCAAATGCCTCGAAGGCGGCGGCGACCTTCTCGCTGACCATCAGCACAGCCTCTTGCCCGGCAGCCTCATCGGCATGGCTGAGCTTCTCGCAGCGAAGCCGAACCACTTCGCTCGCTTCGACCGCGAGCATCGCACCAGCGTACCACGGAAAGCCTTTGTCGGATTCACTGAGCACCGCATGGCGGTCGAGCGCAGAGAAGGAATGGTGGTCGGGCATCACGGACCTCAAATTCTTTGAGCGACGCTCCGATCAATACGCTTCAAATTCTAAGGATCAGACCGGGGAACTGGTCGGATTGGCGACGGGCGTGACACCAGCGGTTAACTAGAGGCCGGCCGGATCCCCATTCGCGCTCTCCCCCTCCTCCGGCTAAACTCACCCGATTCCCGGAGCTCCCCTTGGCCTTTCTCTTCGTCCTCAGCGTTGGCCTGATCGCAGGCACCATTTCCGGCATCGTCGGCACGGGCTCGTCGATCATGCTGATGCCGGTGCTGGTCTATGCCTACGGGCCGAAGGAGGCCGTGCCGATCATGGCGGTCGCCTCCGTGATGGCGAATTTTTCGCGCATTCTGGCGTGGTGGCGCGATGTCGACTGGCGGGCCTGCGCGGCCTATTCGGTCACCGGTATTCCGGCCGCCGTACTGGGCGCACGGACGCTGCTCGCCCTGCCCTCGCACGCCGTCGATCTCGCCATCGGCATCTTCCTGATCGCAATGGTGCCGGTGCGGCACTGGCTGGCGCGGCACGATCTCAAGGCCAATCTCTGGCATCTCGCGATCGGCGGCGCGATCATCGGCTATCTCACCGGCATCGTGGTCTCGACCGGGCCGCTCAGCGTGCCGCTGTTCCTGTTCTACGGCCTTTCCAAAGGCACCTTTCTCGCAACCGAAGCCGCCGCCTCGCTTGGCCTCTACTTCGCCAAATCCGTGACTTTCGAACGTTTCGGCGCGCTGACGCAGGATGTCTTCATCAAGGGCGTGGTCGCAGGCTCCTCGCTGATGGCCGGCGCTTTCGTCGCCAAGCGCTTCATCATGCACCTGAAACCCGAGATGTTCCGCATGGTGATGGATGCGATCATGATCGCAGCCGGGCTCTCGATGCTCTGGAACGCGACGCAGCCGTAGCTGTAACGCTCAAGCGGCGAATTCGGGCACGATCGACGGGCCGTCTGCCAGCACTCGCTCTCCGCTGCTGCCGGCTTTCGCAAGCTCTCGCAACACCGCATCGAGCGGTTGCGGCCGGTGATAGAGAAAACCCTGGCCGAGCCTCACGCCCATCTCACGCATGGCCTGGGCCTGCTCGGCGCGCTCGATGCCCTCGGCGACCAGAGTGAGCCCCAGCGTGCCCGCCAGCGAGGCGATGACGCCGACGATCGCCTTGTCCTCGGCGCTATCAGGGATTTCGCGGATGAACGCCTTGTCGATCTTGACCTTGTCGAGCGGAAACCGACGCAGATGCGCGAGCGAGCTGTAGCCCGTGCCGAAATCGTCGAGCGCAATGGTGGCGCCGAGGCGCCGCAGCCGGCGCAGCGTCTCTGATGCGCTGGCGATGTTGTTGATCAGCGACCCTTCCGTGATCTCGAGCTCGAGCGACGAGGCCGCGACGCCGAACCGCTCGCACGTTTCCCGCAACTCGGCGGCCAGCGAATGGTCGGCAAGCTCGGACGGTGGCAGGTTGATCGCGATCCGGATCTGCGGCCTGCCAGCAGCGGACAGGCGTTGCAGCGCGCGGCAGGCGTCGGTCAGCACATAGCGCGTCAGCCGCGCATTGTTGCCGCTGCGCTCGATCAGCGGCAGGAATTCGCCGGGGCCGATCACGCCATGCTCGGGATGACGCCAACGAATGAGCGCCTCGAGGCCGATGACCTCCTGAGTCACCAGGTCAACCTGGCTCTGATACCAGACCTCGAATTGCCGCTCGGCAAAGCCGGTCGGGATCGCCAGTTCGAGATCCCTGCGGCGGCGATAATCGTGCTGGAGTGCTTCGTCGAGCACGGCAACCGTGCCGGGTGCCTTGCTCTTGGCGTGATAGAGCGCGATGTCGGCAAGCGCCGGCAAATGCGACAATTCAGGGTCGCCGGCGCGGCGCACGGCAAGACCGATACTGGCACGCGGCACGACCTGCTTGTCATGCAGCAGGATCGGCGCGGAAATCGCCTCCAGCAATTGCTGCGCGAAAGCCTGCGCCGCCGCTTCATTGCTGACCTCGGGGCGAATGACCACGAACTCGTCGCCGCCGAGCCGCGCGACCCAATCTTCAGGTCCGACCGTGTCACGAAGCCGTTCGGAGATATGAACCAGGAACTTGTCGCCGGCATCGTGACCGAAGGTGTCGTTGATACCCTTGAAATCGTCGAGATCGATGAAGCTGAAGGCGATCAGCGCGTCTGGCGAGCGGGCATCCCTGCTCAAGGTCACCAGACGCTCGGACAGCGAGCGGCGATTGGGCAGCCCTGTGAGTGGATCGTGCGAAGCCATGTGGCCGAGCCTGTCGAGCGCACCCGACGTCGTGTGCTGCATCGCGTTGAAGGCGTTCGCGAGCTGGCCGAATTCGTTGGACGATTTGACATCGGCCTGGTAAGCGCGGCCGTCTTGCTTGCTGCGCTGGATCGCCGACATCATCGCGGCCAGCGGCTTGCCGATGAAGGTGTTGGCGGAGATCCGCATCGCGATCACGGTCGCGAGCGTCCCGAGCAGGCCGACGACGAGAAGCAGTCCGAGCCTGCTGCCGGTGTCCACGTAGAGCGTCGCGTAGGAATAGGCGATCACAATGCGGCCGGCCTGAACGGCGATGTTGCCGTTGCTGTAGGCAATCGGACGCGAGACCTCGGTGAGCGCCTGCACCGTCGGCCGCGCCACCACGCGGGCGATCACGACGCCGGTGTCGTCGTAGACTGCGGCGGCTGCGATGGTCTCGTCGTGCATGATCTCGTTGAGCACGCCCGTGACCTGATCGTAGCGCATCTTCCAGAGCGGCTCGGCGATCAAATCGGCGCGGCTTTCGGCGACGCGGGCAATGCGGGCATCGAGCTGCCGGATCTGCGACCAGAAGCTCGAGACCTCGACGCCGGCCGACGCCAGCAGTTGCACCAGCAGCAGCACCGGCACGGTGGCCCAGATCATCGCGCGAACGACCGAGCGCGATGCAGCCGGCTTGATCGGACCGTTCATCCCGTCAGCGTCCCGCATCATTCACCGGCGCCGCTTGGGGGCAACAGGGACGAGATCAGCGCATCCACCGAGAAGTCGTATTGGCCGCAACGTCCAGGCCTTGCCTTAAACCGCGCAAAATTGATCCGGTCGAACGCCCGGGTCTTGATCAGCGCGGCGACGGAGGCAAGATTGTCGCGCGTGATCGCCGAGGTCTTGACCTCGATATGCGGTGAAGCGGCCGCAAAATCGCAACCGTCTGCATAGTCGCGCAGCAGCACGATCGACCAGCCGCCGAGCAGGAAATGGCCGCCATCGGTCAGCAGCAGACGACCAGCCTGGATTTCGCGCAACGCGTCCTCCGACCAGTTGAGGCCGACGACCTGGATATCCTGGCCGGGCTCAAGTCCCGCGGCGGTAGCCGCCTTGAGCGCACCAAGCGCCATCGGGTCGTTGCCGGCCCAGATCCCTGCAGGACGAATGCCCTTGCGCTGCGCCCAGCCCAGATAATTGGCCGCGACCTGCTCCGCTTCCGACTGCGTCCAATTGGCAAACAGCATCCGGTCCACGACCACGTCGGGCGCTGCCGCGACTGCGAGCTGGAGGCCGGCATTGCGGGCAATCGAAGCCGGCGTGATCTCGTCACCGCCGATCCCGAGAAGATGAATCTTGCCGTCGGGGCTTTGCCACTTTTCGTGACGCGCCGCGCCGATCAGCGCATTCGCCATGCGCGCACCCGCGGTCGTCAGATCGGTCGTGATGTCGCCGAGCCAGGTCTTCAGTTTCTGCCGGGGTTGTCCGAGACGCGCAGCGTCGTTGCCGATCAGCGTGTTCGACAGCAGCAACGTCTTGATACCTGCGATCTCCGCCGCCTCCAGGATCGGAACGGCGGCGGACTCCTCGTTCGAGAGGATGAGGAAGTCGGGCTTGTCGCTCCGCGCGACAACGCCGAGGCCGAGCTCCTGCATGGTGCGGTAATTGCGCTCGCTGGTCAGCACCTCGACATTGGCATTGAGCTTGCGGCCGGCGGCCTGCATGGTCTGCGCGACCATGTCCCAGTAGACCTCGCCAGTCTTGCCTGGGCTTACAAAAACAATGTTGAGTGGTTTGGCATCAGCCGCAACAGCACGGCCGGCTGGCGCGAGGACGCCAAAGGCCATGCTCACAGCGAGCAATATCCGTAAGACTGCCGTCATTCTTTTTAGCCACCCCGTCTTGGTTCCGAAACTGCACCCGCGTCCGCTAACATTTGGCAAAGTCCGGCGTGGTGCGGCGGCGTAGAGCTAACAAAGGGTGTATCGGCGGCACGGAATTGCGCTAATTGGAGCGCTCACGGGCGCCCGCGCGGCCCGCCGTTCCATGCTATCAGCAAATCAGAAACCTCCGACTCACCATCCCATGGCCAAGAACACGCTTTCCTTCGTCTGCCAGAACTGCGGCGCGGCCTATAACCGCTGGCAGGGCAAGTGCGAGTCCTGCGGCGAGTGGAATACGCTGGCCGAGGAAGACGCGACCGGCAGCGTGCCGGTCTCGATCCGCTCCAAGCGCAAGGGCCGGACGTTTGCGCTGGAGAGCCTCGCGGGAAAAAGCCCTGACGCGCCGCGCCTGTCCTCGGGCATGACCGAGCTCGACCGCGTCACCGGAGGCGGGTTCGTGCGCGGCTCGGTGCTGCTGGTCGGCGGCGATCCCGGCATCGGCAAATCGACGCTGTTGACGCAGGCGACCAGCCTGATGGCCCGCGCCGGGCACCGTATCGTCTACATCTCCGGCGAAGAAGCCATCGCCCAGGTGCGGCTGCGCGCCGAGCGTCTCGGGCTGTCGGATGCGCCGGTGCAGCTCGCGGCCGAGACCTCGGTCGAGGACATCGTCTCGACGCTGTCGGAAGGCGCCGTCCCCCGGCTCATCGTGATCGATTCGATCCAGACCATGTGGACCGACACGGTGGAATCGGCGCCCGGCACGGTGACCCAGGTGCGCGCCTCAGCGCAGGCCCTCATTCGGTTCGCCAAGAAGACCGGTGCCGCCATCATCCTGGTCGGCCACGTCACCAAGGACGGCCAGATCGCCGGCCCCCGCGTCGTCGAGCACATGGTCGATGCCGTGATGTCGTTCGAGGGCGAAGGCTCGCAGCAATTCCGAATCCTGCGCGCCGTCAAGAACCGCTTCGGGCCGACCGACGAGATCGGAGTGTTCGAGATGACCGGGCTCGGCCTGCGCGAGGTCACCAACCCGTCCGAGCTGTTCCTGTCCGAGCGTGACCTCGGCACGCCCGGCACCGCAGTCTTCGCGGGGATCGAGGGCACGCGGCCCGTTCTGGTCGAATTGCAGGCGCTGGTCGCCCCGACCTCGCTCGGCACCCCACGCCGCGCCGTGGTCGGCTGGGATCAGAGCCGGCTCTCGATGGTGCTGGCGGTGCTGGAAGCACATTGCGGGGTCAAGCTGTCCGGCCACGACGTCTATCTGAACGTCGCGGGCGGCCTGCGCATCCACGAGCCGGCGGCCGATATGGCGGCTGCGGCCGCGCTGGTTTCGTCCCTGGTTAATGCGCAGTTACCCACCGATGCGGTCTATTTCGGCGAGATTTCGCTCTCCGGCGTCATCCGCCCGGTGGCGCAGACCCCGGCCCGGCTCAAGGAAGCGGTCAAGCTTGGCTTCAAGCGCGCCGTGCTGCCCGAATCGGCCCGCGGCGGCGATAACGGCGGTGACGCCGGACTGACCCTGAACGCGGTCAACAGCCTCACCACGCTGGTCGCTGAAATCGCCTCCAAGGGCTCCCGCCGCGGCGACTCGAACCCGCCTGCCGAGAAAAATGCCACACCGGCAAGATTCCGCCGTGGAGAGGGGTAGCTGGAGGTGACGTCAAGCGTCCCCACCGCTATACAGCCGTCACAAAAGCAGCATGGGATTGCGTGGTTACGGCCTTGCCGGGAACGTCGTCTGGCCTTCAGTTAGGGCGGCGGCCAAACACCGATTCGCTGAGCACCCTTTGAGAGTACGAGCGGACCAGACCAGCCGATGCCAGTTACACTCCTCGACCTGATCCTGCTCGGTGTGATGCTAATCTCGGGCCTGCTTGCGATGGTTCGCGGCTTCATGCGCGAAATCCTCTCGATCGCGGCCTGGGGCACGGCGGCGATCGTGACGCTGTACTCGTTCTCCAAGCTGCTGCCGACCGCGAAGACCTATTTCAACAACGACACCGTCGCGAGCGTGGTCGTGGTCGCCGGTGTGTTCGTCGGTACCCTGGTCGTAGTCTCCGTGATCACGGTCCGGATCTCCGACATGATCCTGGATTCGCGCATTGGCGCGCTGGACCGTACCCTTGGGTTCCTGTTCGGGCTGGCCCGCGGGCTTTTGATCGTCGTAGTGGCCTTCCTGTTCTTCACCTGGCTGGTGCCAGACAAGCAGCGTCCGGACTGGGTCTCGGGGGCAAAATCCCGCGTGGTGCTCCAGGGAACCGGGGATTGGCTGATGTCCCTCTTGCCGGATGACCCCGAGAACACCATCTTGAAGAGATTCAAGAAAAACAAACCAGATGATGATCAAGCTGATACGGAACAGCAGCCTTCGGGCACTGGCGACGGATACAGCAAACCTGCTCGTGACAGCCTCAAGAAGCTGATCGAGAAACCTGCGGCGCGTTGATTGAGCCAACAGAGAGGCGCGGACGAGATGCGACACCCTGACCAGGACGCCCAACTTGATCTCGATACCGGCCCCGCCGCGCTAGAGCTTCAGGACGACCTGGAGGGCGATACGCTCCGCGAGGAATGCGGTGTTTTCGGCATCTACGGCCACCCGGATGCAGCGGCCATCACCGCACTCGGTCTTCACGCCCTTCAGCACCGCGGCCAGGAAGCCGCCGGCATCGTCTCCTACGACGGCAGCCGCTTCCACAGCGAACGCCGCCTCGGCCTCGTCGGCGACACCTTCTCCCGCCGCGAGGTAATCGACCGCCTGCCGGGCAACATGGCGGTCGGCCATGTCCGCTATTCCACGACCGGCGCGACCATCTTGCGCAACGTGCAGCCGCTGTTCGCCGAGCTCAATGCCGGCGGCCTCGCGGTCGCACACAACGGCAACCTCACCAACGGCTTGACGCTGCGCCGCGATCTCGTGAAGCACGGTGCGATGATGCAGTCGACCACCGACACCGAGGTGATCCTGCATTTGGTCGCACGCTCCAGGCGCGCCCGTTTCATCGAGCGCTATATCGACGCGCTGCGCGAGATCGAAGGCGCCTACGCGCTGGTCTCGCTCACCAACAAGAAGCTGGTCGGCGCGCGCGACCCGCGCGGCATCCGCCCACTGGTGCTCGGAGACCTCGACGGCTGCCCGATCCTGACGTCGGAGACCTGCGCCCTCGACATCATCGGTGCGCGCTTCGTACGCGACATCGAACCCGGCGAAGTCATCGTGTTCGACGAGAGCGGCCAGGACATCCACAAGCCGTTCCCGCCGATCGCGCCGCGGCCCTGCATCTTCGAATACATCTACTTCTCCCGTCCGGATTCCATCGTCCACGGACGATCCGTCTATGAAGTGCGCAAGGCCTTCGGCGCCCAGCTCG
>JAUEPE010000008.1 GCA_030403585.1 Frankia sp. RB7 | reverse complement strand
GCCGCCGCGCCTGCTGCTTCTGCCAAGCCCGTCGTGACTGAAGCACCCAAAGAGGTCGTGAAGGAATCTGCGAAGGAGCCGGTCAAGGAAGAGCCTAAGGAAGCGATCAAGGAAGTAGCTAAGGAAGCGCCCAAGGAAGCGCCCAAGCCTGCGCCCGTCGAGGCCCAGGCTTCGCCACTGCCCGCGGCGGCCAGCGTCGATGTGCGCCGCGACAGCGACGGCCTGCGCGTGACGTTCCCGCTTCAGGTCTCAACGCCCGCGGCCGCGTTCCGCCGCGGCGACACGGTGTGGCTGGTGTTCGACTCGCCAAAGCCGATCGACGTCGAGGCGATCCGCACCAAGGGCGGCGCGATGATCGGCGAGGTCAGCCGCGTGCCGCTCGAGAAGGGGCAGGCGGTGCGCATTCGTCTCACCCGTCCGCTGGTCTATTCGCTGACCAGCGAGGAGGTCGGCAAGGAGACCAACTGGCTGCTGACGCTCGCCGACAAGATCCAGGCAACGCCGCTGCCGCTGATGATGTCGCGCAACATCACCGATCCCGCGCTCGCCAACATCGCCATCCCCTTTGCCAATCCGGGCCTGCTGCACAAGCTCACCGATCCTGATGCCGGCGACATGCTCTATGTCGTCACTGGACAGCGGCCGGTCCGCGGCTTCATCAAGCGGCAGGATCTCGTCGATGTCTCACTGCTGGAATCCGCGCACGGCATCGCGATCCGGCCGAACTCCGACGACGTCGGCGTCGAGGTCGGATCGGACAAGGTCATTCTCGGCAAGAAGGGCGGCCTGACGCTGTCGCCGGTCGACGTCTCGGCCGAGCGGGCGCCGACTGCAGTGCGGCCGGTCTTCAATCCCGAGGGCTGGCGCAAGGGCCAGGCGGAAGATTTCTGGACGCGCCAGAGCGAATTGATCATGGCGATCTCGGCCGTCGAGCCGGCGCAGCGTTCGCTGCCGCGGCTCGATCTCGCCCAGTTCTACATGTCTCGCGCGATGTATCACGAAGCCAAGTCCGTGACCGAATTGATGCTGAGCGATCCTCTCAACAAGGAGGAGAGCAGCGCGCTGATCATGCATGCGATCTCGAGCATCCTGATCGGCCGGCCGGCGCAGGGCCTGAAGGATCTCGCCAATCCCGTGATCGGCAACAGTCACGATTCCCAGCTCTGGAAGGCGCTCGCCTATGCGCGCCAGGGCAAATGGGCGGATGCGCGCGAGAAATTCAAGAATGTCGAATTCGCCATCGCCTCGCTGCCGCTCGACATCCAGCGCATCGTGACGATGGATGCGATGCGCGCTTCGCTCGAGGTGAAGGACTATGCCGGCGCCTCCAAGCGCCGCGGCGAGATCGAGGTGGTCGGCGTCTCGCCGGAGGCCGGGCCCGGCTTTGCCGTGCTGCGCGGCCGGCTCGCCGAGGCGCTCGGCCACGACAAGGACGCGCTCGACGACTACAAATTCGCCATCGCCTCGAACGACCGGCCGGCAGCAGCGGAAGCCAAGCAGCTCGAGGTGGCGCTGCGGCAGAAGCGTGACGAGATCAGCAAGGAAGACGCGCTGAAGGAGCTCGAGACGTTGTCGATGACCTGGCGCGGCGACGCGGTCGAGGTCAAGACGCTGCAGATGCTGTCGCAGCTTTACTCGGAGAACGGGCGCTATCGCGACGCGCTCACCGCGGCGCGCACCGCGACCAAGCTGCAGCCGAATGCGGAAGCCTCACGTCAGGCGCAGGATCTGGCGTCGGATCTGTTCACGCAGATCTTTCTGGGGCCGAAGGGCGACGAGTTGCCGCCGGTCGAGGCGCTCGGGATGTTCTACGAGTTCCGCGAGCTGACGCCGATCGGCCGCCGCGGCGACGAGCTGATCCGCCGTCTGGCCGATCGTCTCGCCTCGATCGATCTGCTCGACCAGGCCGCCGAGCTCTTGCAATATCAGGTCGACCACCGTCTCGAAGGCGCCGCGCGCGCGCAGGTCGCCGCGCGTCTTGCCATGATCTATCTCGCCAACCGCAAGCCCGACATGGCGATCACGGCGCTACGCGCGAGCCGCATCAGCGACCTCTCCGGCGAGTTGCGGCAGCAGCGCCTGCTGCTGGAAGCGCGTGCACAGAGCGACGTCGGCCGCCATGATCTTGCGCTCGACATCGTCTCCAACGTCAGTGGGCGGGAGGTGCTGCGGCTGCGGTCCGACATCTTCTGGGCAGCGCGACGCTGGCGCGAGTCCGCCGAGCAGATCGAGCTCTATTACGGCGAGCGCTTCCGCGACTTCAAGCCGCTCAACGCGGTGGAGAAGAGCGACATCATCCGCGCCGCCGTCGGCTACGCGCTCGCCGACGACTCGATCGGGCTGTCGCGTTTCCGCGAGAAATACGCCCCTTTGATGAGCGAGAGCGCCGACCGGCTCGCCTTCGACATTGCCAGCAAGCCGGCCGCCGGCTCCAGCGCCGAATTCGCCGACATTGCAAAACTCGCCGCAAGCGTCGACACGCTCGACGGCTTCCTCCGCGAGATGAAGCAGCGCTTCCCCGACGCCACCGCCCGCGCACCCGCCGCCCCACAGGCCAAGGACGAGACCGATCATACCGGCTCGCTGCCGACGATCCCCGTCGTGCGGCAGATCAAGATGTCGCGGTAGGAACCCTGCTACTTCTGGCCTCTCGACAGGTGCCGGGCGAGACGGCAACCTGTGCCCCTTTATGCCGGGAGAGCGACGATATGCGCAAGCCTGCCAAGACCGAAGCCGAACTCATCGCCATGGCTCGCGCCGAGTTGAAGGTCCATACCGACGGCCCCGAGGGCATGTCCATCTCAATCGTCCGCGACGGCGACAGTTGGGAGTTCCGCGCCGATGCCGACCAAGCGATGCGAGACAAGCCCGGTTTCCCCGAGAGCGTCGCCATGCTGGTGCAGATTGGCGATCACCTCAGCAAGCAATACGGCGTGAAGGGGTAGGGGCGGGAGCTGGCGTTCCGCGCAACGCGCGGCCGGATGACTCGCCTCATTCTTCGTCATTGCGAGCGGAGCGAAGCAATTCAGAATCTTGCCGTCGCGACAGTCTGGATTGCTTCGTCGCAAGAGCTCCTCGCAATGACGGGGAGGGGACGGAGGCTATCGCTGCCGGCGGAGTGGATGCGATGTCGCAGTCGCGCCCCACTGGCCCGCTATCCCCCGTAACTCTGCACCAGGCTTCCCGCCACCAGCGACCAGCCGTCGACCAGCACGAAGAAGATCAGCTTGAACGGCAGCGAGATCGTCGCGGGCGGCAGCATCATCATGCCCATCGACATCAGCACCGAGGCGACGACGAGGTCGATGATCAGGAAGGGGAGGAACAGCAGGAAGCCGATCTCGAAGGCGCGCTTCAGCTCGGAGATCATGAAGGCGGGGACGAGGATGCGCAGCGCGAGCTGGTCGGGCGTCGCCGGCGGCGGGTCGCCGGAGAGATCGAGAAACAGCTTCAGGTCCTTCTCGCGCACGTTCTTCTGCATGAAGCCGCGCAAGGGGACGGAGGCGCGCTGCAGCGCGTCCTCGACACTGATCTGGTTGGCGACGAGCGGACGGATGCCGTCGTCGTAGGATTTCTGCAGCACCGGCCCCATCACGAAGAAGGTGAGGAACATCGCCAGCGCCAGGATCACCGAATTGGGCGGCGCGGTCGCCGTGCCCATCGCGGTGCGCAACAACGACAGCACGACCACGATGCGCGTGAACGACGTCATCATGATCAGGATCGACGGCGCGATCGACAGCACCGTGAGCAGCGCGATCAGCTGGATCGCGCGCTCGGTGACGCCGCCACCGCCAGCACCGCCGCCGCCGAGATTGATGCTGATGTCCTGCGCATGCGCAGGGGAGGCAAGCAAACCCGTGGCGAGCAAGGCCGCGGCGATCAGAACAGAAGGGACAAGAACTCTACGCGGGTATGATGGCAGCCTCACGAAGACGGCTTCGGACGGCCGAGCAGCGAGGCCATCTCGTCTTCGAGATTTTCAAAGCTGGTCTTTTCCGGAGTCGGCCTGGCCGGCGGCGCCGGCGCCTCGACGCGTGCGGCGCGCGGCGGAGCGGCGGGCGGATCCGGCGCAACCGGAGGCGCAATGGTCTCGCCGGCCGGACGACGGAGCGCCGCCTCGAGGCGCTGGGCCATCTCGGCGAGATTTTGCTCGGCATTCGACGGCGCGGCAGCAGCGGCCGGCGGCGGAACGGGCGGAGCCTGCGGCACGGGCGGCGGAGGGGGCGGTGGCGCGGCTGCGCGCTCGGCGCGCACCGGCGACACCTTCACCGACTCGCTTACGCGCGGCGGGCGCGGCATCAGCGGCGGCTCGCTGCGCGCAACGCGCGGCGGCATCGGCTCGGGGCGGGGCTCACGCTCGGGACGCGGCGGCATCGGTTCGGGCGAAAAGCCGCCGAGCGCCGGTTCGCTGCGGCGCTCAGTCAGAACGGGCGGCCGGCGGACTTCGTCGGCGAAGGACGGACGTGCGGGCCGCGGCGGCGGCTCGGGCATCTGCGGCTCGGGATGATCGAGCACTTCGGGTCGCGGCGCCTCGTCGGTCCAACTGCCGGCATCGGGCATCGGGGCGAGGCGCGGCGGCTCGGCTGCGCTGGGACGCTGCGGAATCTGGTCGCGGCCGGCTGCGGCGCGCACAATATTCGGTTCGACGACGATGTCGGTCGGGCCGCCGATCATCAGGAGATGTTCGACATTGTCACGGCGCACCAGCACCAGGCGCCGGCGGCCATCGACCGCGGCTGCGTCGATCACCGCAAGCCGGGGCATCCTGCCGCGCTGGGTGTTGGCGCCGAGTCGGGTGGTCGCGAATCGGCGGACCAGCCACGCCGCGACGCCGATCAACGCCAGCACGACGATGAACGCGACGATGAAAGTGATAGGGCTACCGTTCATACCTGTCCCCGGTAAATGGCGCTTCTTTCGTGCCTATGGTCGGATACGCCGACCACCGGCGTGCGATGCCCCAAAAACTGCGATCTCTTAACGTCCCGCGGCAAGTTTTGCCGTCCCCAACCCTTAATAACCTATGAATCGCCCGATCCAAAACGACTTCTTGGCCTGTGCGGGGGCCGCCAAGCGGTTGGGTTAATGCGGGTTTTGGAATGCGTAGAATCACGGGGGAGCACTGCATGTTTCAATTAGAAACGTGCATCTGCCGCGCCTTAACCACCTGTTAACCATACACGCGGCAAATTCTGCCTAGCTTCGGACCTCGAGGTCCGCAAGAGGCGGAAGGAGCCGCAACGATGTCCATCAACGATCTTCCGGTGCTGTCGGCGCTTCGCACCAAGATGCAGTGGCACCAGGAACGCCAGCGCGTCCTGTCCGAGAACGTCTCCAATTCCGACACGCCCAATTTCCGGCCGCGCGAGCTGGTCGAGCCGAAGTTCGAGAAGACCGGTGCTCCGGCGGGCTCGATGGGGCCCCTGGCCATGACCGTCACCAGCGCCTCCCACATGACGCCATCAGGCGCGGCCTCGAGCTTCGACCAGAACAAGAATGCGGGTTTCGAGACCCGTCCTGCGGGCAACGCCGTCAATCTCGAAGAAGAGATGACGAAGTCCGCCAACAACCAGATGGATTATGCGGCGGTCACCTCGCTCTATTCGAAGAGCCTGCATCTTCTGAAGACCGCGATCGGCAAAGGTTAGAGCTAGAGGAGCCGTATCATGGCGAATGACAGCAGTGATTTTGCCCGCTCGATGGCGATCGCGACCTCCGGGTTGCGGGCGCAGGCCGGGCGCATGCGGGTGATCTCGGAAAACATCGCGAATGCGGACTCGACCGCGCCGACCGCAGGCGGCGATCCCTATCGGCGCAAGGTGCCGACGTTTTCTTCGGCGCTCGACCGCACGCTCGACGCGCAGGTCGTCACGCTCGGCAAGATCAAGCCCGACCAGTCCAACTTCCGCGTCAAATACGAGCCGAGCAATCCGGCGGCGGATGCCACCGGCAACGTCAAATATCCCAACGTGAATTCGGTGGTCGAGATGACCGACATGCGCGACGCGCAGCGGTCCTACGAGGCCAATGTCAACATCATCAGTGCAACGCGCCGGATGATCCAGCGCACGCTCGACATCCTCAAGAGCTGAACAGGAGCCTTAAGCCATGGCAACACCGACAATCGCGGCCAATGCTTACGCCAACCTTGCGCGCGTGCTGGAAAACACCGGCGCCGGCAAGGGCAGCGAGGCGAGCGGGCAGTCCTTTGCTTCGCTGCTGAAGGACGCCGTTGGCAGCGTCATGGAATCCGGCCGCAAATCGGACGCGCAGACCGTCGCCATGGCCGCCGGTAAGGCCAACGTGATGGACGTGGTGACGGCGGTCGCCGACACCGACGTTGCGGTGTCCACGCTGGTCTCGGTCCGCGACCGCGTGATCGCGGCGTACGAAGACATCATGAAGATGCCGATCTGATTTCGTCCTCCTTCGTCATTGCGAGCGAAGCGAAGCAATCCAGAGTCTTTCCGCGGAGGCAGTCTGGATTGCTTCGCTTCGCTCGTAATGACGGGGTAGGGCAGTGTGGTCCTCGTCGGAGCGGCGGGGATGAAGCTTTAACAAAGGAATTCTGCAATGACCGGACCCGAGACCCTCGATGTTGCCCGCGATGCGCTCTGGACCATCGTGATCGTGTCGTCGCCGCCCATGGTGGTCGGCCTCGTGGTCGGCGTCATCGTGTCGCTGTTCCAGGCGCTGACCCAGATCCAGGAGCAGACGCTGGTCTACGTGCCGAAGATCCTGGCCATCTTCGCCACAATGCTGCTGGCGCTGCCGTTCATGGCCGACGCGCTTCATTCCCACATGATGCGGATCTCGTCGCGAATCATCGGCGGGTAAGGCACAATGCGCTCACCATGCGCATCGACGTCTCGCTGCTGCCGGCGCTTGCCGCGGCCTTCATGCTCGCTTTCGCCCGGGTCGGCGCGATGGTGATGCTGCTGCCGGGGCTCGGCGAGACCAACATCCCGACACGGGTGAAGCTGTCGATCGCGCTTCTGCTGACGCTGATCATCCTGCCGCTGCATCGCAACGCCTATCAGGTCGACATGGGCTCGCTCGCGCCGATGCTGGTGCTGATGCTGCATGAGATCGTGATCGGCATCGTACTGGGCGCAACCGCGCGCGTGACGCTGTCGGCGCTCCAGGTCGCGGGTGCCGTGATCGCGCAGCAGATGGGATTGGGCTTCGTGACCTCGGTCGATCCGACGCAAGGGCAGCAGGGCGTTCTGGTCGGCAATTTCCTCACCATGCTGGGTGTGACGTTGCTGTTCGCCACCGACAGCCATCATCTGGTGATCGCGGCGCTGAACGACAGCTATGCGATCTTCGCGCCGGGCGAGACCGTGTCGAGCGGAGACATCGCCTCGCTCGCTACGCGGGCTTTCTCCGCCGCGTTTCTGCTCGGCTTGCAGCTGTCGGGGCCGTTCCTGGTGTTCGGCCTCGTCTTCAATATCGGGCTCGGCGTGCTGGCGCGGCTGATGCCGCAGATGCAGGTCTATTTCGTCGGCGTGCCGTTGTCGATCTTCGTGGGGTTCATGGTGCTGGCCTTGGTGCTCACGGCGATGATGGGCACCTATCTCGACTACTTCATCGGTGTCATGCACCAGATGCTGCCGTTGAAATAAGAGGGATCGATGGCGGAAGACAACGATCCAGAGAGTCAAACAGAAGACCCGACGCAAAAGCGTCTCGAACAAGCGCTCGAACGCGGCGACGTTGCCAAAAGCCAGGAGATCAACACCTGGTTCATGATAGCGGGCGCCACGCTCGTGGTTTCGACCTTCTCCGACTCGGTCGGCAGCGGCCTGACGATGCCGTTGCGCAACCTGCTTGCCAATTCCTGGATGATCAAGACCGACGGCGGGAACCTGCTCGCGCTGATGAAGCAGATCGAGGTCGCGGTGTTCGCTGCGGTCGGCGTGCCGCTCCTGATGCTTGTGATCGCGGCCATCGCCGGCAACATGCTGCAGCACCGACTGGTATGGTCGGCGGAATCCCTCACGCCCAAATTCAGCAAGCTCTCGCCCGCCGCCGGCTTCAAGCGCATCTTCGGCAAGCAGGCGGGAGCAAACTTTCTCAAAGGCATCGGCAAGCTCGTCGTGCTCGGCGTGGTCATGACCACGATTTTGTGGCCGGAGCGGCATCGCATGGAGGCGATGGTCAAGCTCGATCCGGCCGCAATGATGGGCGCCATTACCAGCCTGACGGTCCATCTGCTCGGCGCAGTGGTTGCTGCACTCGCGATCATCGCCATTGGCGACTATTTCTTCCAGTACCGCAGCTGGTTCCAGCGGCAGAAGATGTCGCTTCAGGAGATCAAGGAAGAGTTCAAGCAGTCCGAAGGCGACCCGCACATCAAGGGCAAGCTCAGGCAGTTGCGCCAGCAGCGCTCCAAGAAGCGCATGATGGCCGCGGTTCCCAAGGCCTCCGTGATCATCACCAACCCGACCCACTATTCGGTGGCGCTGTCCTACGAGCGCGGCATGTCGGCGCCGATCTGCGTCGCCAAGGGCGTTGACAACCTCGCTTTCAAGATCCGGGAGATCGCGCGCGAGTACGACATTCCGATCGTCGAGAACGTGCCGCTGGCCCGCGCGCTGTACGCCACCGCCGAAATCGACAAGGAAATCCCTGTCGAACACTACCATGCGGTCGCCGAAGTCATCGGCTACGTCATCCGGCTAAAGCGCGGTTTTAGCGCCGCGCGGCAATAAAACCCCGAAAAGTACCGGAAATGGCTGTAAACTGGGAATCAGCGTACCTTTCGCCCCTGCCGCCCTTGCGTCCGCGGGTCCGATTCAGGCAGGGAGGACCCCACGTGCCCCGTGGCGCGTTGATTCTCTGCCGACAGGCCATGCCAGCGTGAAATGACCGCCGAGACTGACCACGACCTGTCACGCGAGCCCGTTGCGGCGCATGAGCCGTCGCCGCGTTCGGGCAGCATTGCGCTGGTGCTCCTGGTGGCCACCGGCCTCGTCGCGGTCGCCATCGGGCTGATGACGCTCGGGCGCGCGCAGGCACAGCCCTATATCCTCGGCATCCTCGCTGTGCTGGCGATGATCGGCCTGTTCAATCTATTCGCTTTCGCGGCCGGCATCATCCGCTTCGTCGACCGCAATCTCGACGATCCCGTGATGGGACGCATCGCCGATCACGCCTTCGATGGTCTCGCGGTGACCGATCCGCGCGGCCACGTGGTCTATTCCAACGCGGCCTATCTGACGCTGACCGGCGCCTCCGGCCCGCAGGACGTGCGGCCGGTCGAGCGCGTCTTCATTGGGAACCCCGACGTCTCCGAGGCGGTGTTTCGCCTGCTCAAAGCCGCCCGTGAGGGCAAGCGGCAGCAGGAAGAGGTGCGCATCTCCGGCCAGGACGGCAGTCAGGGCCGTTGGTTGCGGATGCGGGTGCGCCCGCTCGGGACCGGCAAACGCGAAACGAGATACGCGGTGTGGTCGATCGCAGATATCACCCGCGACCGCGAACGCCAGGAGGATGTGTTCCAGGAGCTCCAGCACGCGATCGAATATCTCGATCACGCGCCGTGCGGCTTCTTCTCGGTCAATCCCGCCGGCGAGCTCGCTTATGTCAATGCGACGCTGGCGAACTGGCTCGACCATGATCTCGCCGAGATCGGCTCGGGCGGATTGAAGCTCGCCGACATCGTCTCCGGCGACGGCGCTTCGCTGCTGAGTTCGATCGTGGCGGTGCCGGGCGAGGTGAAGACTGAAGTCTTCGACATCGATTTGCGTATGCGCACCGGCAAGACCATGCCGGTCCGGCTCTATCACAAGCTCGCCTTCGGCGCCGACGGCGCGCCGGGGCCGTCGCGCACGCTCGTCATCAGCCGTGCCCGCGACGAGCGCAGCGATCCCGACCGCGCCGCCGAAGTGCGCTTCATGCGCTTCTTCGACCACACGCCGATGGCGATCGCGACCGTCGACCGCGGTGGCAACGTGGTGCGGGCGAACGCGCGCTACGCCAAGCTCGGGCAAGGCCTCGGGCTCGACAGCGCCAGCAAATCGATCTTCCGCGCGGTCAATGCGCGCGATCGGCATTTGCTGATCGCAGCTATCAACCAGGCCGCCGAAAACCAGGCCGACATCGCGCCGGTCGAGGTGGCGCTGGAGGGCGCGAAGGATCGCTGGGGCCAGTTCTTCGTCACGCCGGTCGATGCGGCCGAGAACGACGCTGAGGCCGCGATCGTGCACATGCTCGAGACCACCGAGCGGCGCGCGCTGGAGAACCAGATCAACCAGTCGCAGAAGATGGAGACGGTCGGCCAGCTCGCCGGCGGCATCGCTCACGACTTCAATAACGTGCTCTCCGCCATCATGATGGCGAACGACTTCCTGCTGAACGCGCACAAGCCGACCGATCCGTCGTTCCAGGACATCATGCAGATCAAGCAGAACGCCACGCGCGCTGCGACCCTGGTGCGGCAGCTGCTCGCGTTCTCGCGGCGGCAGACGCTACGGCCGCAGGTGCTCGATCTCGGCGACGCGCTGTCCGATCTCACCATGCTGCTGCGCCGGCTGATCGGCGAGAAGGTCAAGCTCGACCTGATCCACGGCCGCGACCTCTGGCCGGTCAAGGTCGACGTCTCCCAGTTCGAGCAGGTCATCGTCAATCTCGCGGTGAACGCGCGCGACGCCATGCCCGACGGCGGCAAGCTGATCATCCGCACCGCCAATGTCGCGACCGACGAGGCGGGCAAGCTCGCCTACAAGGGTATGCCGGCCGCGGATTACGTACGGATCGAGGTCGCCGACACCGGCACCGGCATCCCAGCCGACATCCGCGACAAGATTTTTGAGCCGTTCTTCTCGACCAAGGAAGTCGGCAAGGGCACCGGCCTCGGGCTGTCCACCGTCTACGGCATCGTCAAGCAGACCGGCGGCTTCATCTACGTCGATTCCGAGCCGGGGCAGGGCACCTCGTTCCACATCTTCCTGCCACGCCATCACGCCGAGCCGGAAGTGCAGGTCGAGCAGCCCGCAGCGAGCGCGACGAATGGCGCTGCGAAGGACGCCGCGCCTGCGGCCGTGGAGACGAAGCCCCGCACCGATCTCACCGGGCAGGGCACCATCCTGCTGGTCGAGGACGAAGAGGGCCTGCGCGCCCTGAACGCCCGCGGCCTGCGCTCGCGCGGCTACACCGTGGTCGAGGCCGAGAACGGCGTCGAGGCCATGGAGATGCTGGAAGAGCAAAGCGGCGGCATCGATCTCGTCGTCTCCGACGTCGTGATGCCGGAGATGGACGGGCCGACGCTGCTCAAGGCGATGCGGGAGAAGAACCCCGACATCCGCTTCATCTTCGTCTCCGGCTATGCCGAGGATGCCTTCGAGAAGAGCCTGCCCGAGGGCCAGCAGTTCGACTTCCTGCCAAAGCCGTTCACGCTCAGCCAGCTCGTGGCGGCGGTGAAGGAGACGATGACGAAGCAGGGGTGAGTACTGTCGTCTGGCTTTCGCCAGGAAGACATCGCGGAGATATCGCGTATAAACCGCCGGTACCCGGCGACCACATTTCCCACCGTATCCGGCCAAACCCCCGACAAATATGGGCTTTTGCCACATCCCCGCGACTGAGGGCCGCAGCCGGGGGTTCCGAAACCGGCTTCCCTTTTGGTAAAGGCTGCCCATCTTAGGAGCACGTCCCCATGCTGGGGATTTGGGAAACGAACATGAATTTCTCGCAATGGTCCCGCACCCTCGTGAAGACGATTGCCGTCGTTCTGGCGCTCGCGCTGCCGACGGCGCTTGCGATCTCGTCCGCTGACGCCCGCGTCGGCGGCGGTTCTTCGTCGGGTTCGCGCGGTTCGCGAACCTTCTCGGCCCCGCCGTCGACCACGACTGCGCCGGGCTCGACCTCGCAATTCAACCGCACTTTCACCCAGCCGGGCGCAGGTATGAACTCGGCTGCATCGGCGCCCGCGCGCGGTGGCCTGTTCGGTCGCGGCGGCGGTTTCCTGGGCGGCCTTGCGGCCGGCTTCCTCGGCGCAGGCCTTCTGGGCATGTTGTTCGGTGGCGGACTGTTCGGCGGCCTCGGCGGCCTGTCCTCGATCCTGGGCCTGATCATCCAGGTCGTGCTCGTCGTGTTTGTGGTGCGGCTCGCGATGTCGTGGTGGCAGCGCCGCAACGCGCCGCAGGCGGCCTATGCCGGTGCTGATGCCGGCGCCGGTCCGGGACCGCAGACCAGCTATCGCAGCGGCCTCGGTGGTGGTCTTGGTTCGGGTCTTGGCTCAAGTCTTGGCGGCGGCTTCGGCTTCGGCGCCAACAATGCGCCGCTCGAGATCAAGCCGGACGACTACGAAGCATTTGAGCGTCTGCTCGGCGACGTCCAAGCTGCGTGGTCGAACGAGGACGTGGCCAAGCTGCATACGCTCGCGACACCGGAAATGGTTTCGTATTTCGAGAGGGATCTCGCCGAGAACCGCGCGCGCAATTCCGTCAACAAGGTGACCAACGTCAAGCTGTTGCAGGGCGACCTCGCGGAAGCCTGGCGCGAAGGCGAGACCGACTACGCCACGGTGGCGATGCGCTTCGCGCTCACCGACAAGACGGTCGACCGCAACAGCGGCGCGCTCGTCGCCGGTAGCGAGCAGCCGGGCGAAGTCACCGAAGTCTGGACCTTCGCCCGCCGCCCGGGCAGCGCCTGGGAATTGTCCGCGATCCAGCAGACCAACTGATCGCGCGCAACAAGAGAAACCAGGGCGTCGTGCTTCCAGCACGGCGCCTTTTTCTTTTGGACGTCTCGCATCGCCGCATCGGAATAAGCGGCCGCGCCTCGGGTTGACATCAGGCGACCAACAACAATCACAACTGGGAGGACAGGATGATCCGCATCGCAAGATCCGTGACGATGTCAGGTCTCGCGCTCGCTGTAGCCTTGCTCGGCGCGTCATCGGCGCAGGCGCAATCAGCCGGCATGACGTTCTTCGTAACTTCCAACGGTCCCGGCAAGGGCGCCGATCTCGGCGGCCTTGATGGCGCAGATGCGCAGTGCCAAAAGCTGGCGCAGACTGGCGGCGCCGCTGCAAAGACCTGGCGCGCCTATCTCTCGACGCAAGCGGCCGACGGCAAGCCTGCCGTCAACGCAAGGGACCGCATCGGCAAGGGACCGTGGCAGAACGCCAAGGCCGTGGTGGTCGCCAAGGACGTGGCCGACCTGCACGGCGCGGCCAACAATCTCACCAAGCAGGCCGCGCTCAGCGAGAAGGGCGAGGTCATCAACGGCCGCGGCGACACGCCGAACCGGCATGACATCCTCACGGGATCGCAAGCCGACGGCACCGCGTTTGCCGCAGGGGACGACAAGACCTGCAAGAACTGGACGTCGAGCACGCAAGGCGCGGCAATGCTCGGCCATGCCGATCGTCAAGGCCTGCGCGATGACGAGCCATCAAGATCCTGGAACAGCTCTCACCCCTCGCGTGGTCCAGACGGCGGCTGCTCGCAGGCCGACTTGAAAACCACTGGTGGCGATGGCCTGCTTTATTGCTTCGCGGCGAACTGAGGCGCTGAATTCTCTCCTCCGTCATTGCGAGGAGCGTAGCGACGAAGCAATCCAGAGTCTTCCCGCGGCCACAGTCTGGATTGCTCGCTGCGCCGCTGAGCTCGCAATGACGTGTGTGGGGCTTGAGCATCTGCGCTCACTGACGGAACCTTCGGCTGCGTGCTACATTGGGTCCACCATCCCCGACGCTCACGGACCCCCTCCCATGAAATACGAGCTCTACTACTGGCCCGAGATCCAGGGCCGCGGTGAATATGTGCGGCTGGCCCTGGAGGAGGCGGGGGCGGCTTACGGCGATGTCGCACGCGGTCCGCGTGGCTCGGCTGCGATGATGAAGATGATGGAGGCCCATAAGGGCACGCCACCCTTTGCGCCGCCGTTCCTGAAAGCGGGCAAGCTCGTCATCGGCCAGACCGCCAACATCCTGCTCTATCTCGGCGCCCGTCACGCCCTCGCGCCGAAGACCGAAGCCGGAAAACTCTGGCTGCACCAGCTTCAATTGACGATCACCGACTTCGTGCTCGAGATCCATGACACCCATCATCCGCTCGGGCCTTCGATGTACTACGAAGACCAGAAACCGCCGGCGAAGAAGCGCACCGCCGATTTTTGGGATGAGCGCGTGCCGAAATATCTCGGTTATTTCGAGCAGCTGCTCGACGACAATGGTGGCGCCTATGTCACCGGTCGGCGCCTGACTTACGTCGATCTCTCGTTGTTCCAGATTGTCGATGGCCTGCGCTATGCCTTCCCGAAGCGCATGAAGGCGTTTGAGAAAAATATTCCTGGCCTCGTCGGCCTGCACGACCGTGTCGCCGCGCGACCGAACATCAAGGCCTATCTCGCAAGCGAGCGCCGCATTCCCTTCAATGAGCAGGGCATCTTCCGCCGTTACAAGGAGCTGGATGCGTGACTCACCACAGTCCGGGCAGCAGGCGGTAGCGCACCCGCGCCGCATATTCGGCATAGCCAGGCAGGCCCGCGACGAGCGTGCGCTCCTCGATGCGGATGCGGACCGCAAGCAGCGCCAGGAAGAGCGGCGCAATCGCCAATCCCCATGACGAGCCGAGGATCAGCGGCACGCTGGCGAAGAACAGCATCATGCCGCTGTACATGGGATGGCGGACATGGGCGTAGGGTCCGGTCGAGATCACGCGCTGTGCACGCTCGGTCTGCAGCTTCACCACGGGCGCTGCGAACGAATTCTCGCGAAACACCCACAGCGTGAACAGTGTTGAGGCCAGGAACAGCACGAAACCGAGCACCTGCCATGCGATGGCCATGTGGGATGCAAGATGACGCCGGTCGAGCCCCATCGTGACGAGCCAGCCCAGCATCGCCACGATGAATGCGACCATGAAGACCTTGTCCGCGGCGGGCTGATTGCTCTGCAGAACGGGACGCAGACGTTCGGCCAGAAGGGCCGGATCGATCCGGTAGAGCCACCATCCGCAGAGCGGGCCGAGTACAACGGAAGTGACGAAAAACACCCACGCGCCCGGCCAATGCAGCGTGCCGGCGACGGCGAACAGCAGCGCGCCCATCCCGGCGGTGAGAATAGTGTTCTGCAACAGCAGGCGTGCGATCATGTTCGATCCGGCTCCATCACGCGCCGAGCCATTGATAGCATGCTGCCGACCAACAAGCGGCCGGCGCGACAGGGTTGGCGTCAGATCTTGATGGGCGGTGTAAAGGCCGCCACGAGCCGCGCGGGGAACCGCGGACGATTCGCAACCACGTGTTGCATCATACGATTGCGCCCATCGAAAAGCGCGTTCTCGCTCGAATTTGGCCGTGCTGCCCAATCCGCACGCGCGAAAAGCCCGGTCAACCGGACCGGGCGATCCATCGCAGGCAAGCCGGATCAGGCGAGCTGATCGATCCGCGTGCCCTGGCCCGGCGGCAGCGGAGCGGGCGGCGTCGGCTTATAGGTCGGGTCGGCATCCTTGGTCTTGGTCTGGTCGTCCGACTGCTTGGTCGTGTCGTAGCTCGGGACCACGACCGTCACAGGCGGCGGCGCAACGCTGGAAACGCTCATCCACAAATCCTCACAGATTGAAACAATTGATCCTGCCCCGAAGCGCACGAAAGCTCCGTCAAGCCAATCGTTAAAATGCGAGGGATCCGGTGCGAAAGATGTGCCGCTTTCGCTTCCGTAGTCGCGCTCTCTGGGAAGACGCCAGCTCTTTCCTCGTCATTGCGAGCGGAGCGAAGCAATCCAGACTGTCGCCGCGGAAAGACGCCCGATTGCTTCGCTCCGCTCGCAATGACGGAGAGTGTGGAAAGCGTCGCGCCTACTCGTCCTTCGGTCGCGTGATCGAGATTGCGGCGTCCGTCTTGGTGCGCGTGCATTCCATGTTGAGGCGCTTGTAGCGCATCGTCACCTTGTCCCCGCGCAAGAGGCCCATGCGCTTGAGGCAGCGCGTTGCGCCGGTCGTGGTGTCGTCCTTCGTCACTGTGAAGATGATCGCGGCCGCGGAGGCGACCAGATCATAGAACTGCGGCGTCGGCTTGCGATCGCCCTTGGCGTAGAGCTCGTTGGAATAGGTCTGTCCCTGCGAACGGCAGCCGAGTGACAGCTCCTTCGCCGCCGGATGGGTCAGGTAGATGATGTTGGCGGCCTTGAAGTTGACCTTCAGCCCGTCGATGCCGCCAGCGAGCTGCTTGGCGATGTCGTCGCACTGGTCGGCGCGCGCCGGCACGGCGAGGGTCACAAGGCCGATGATTACGGCGGCAAGCAGGAGCGCGCCGCGGACGTTCGAGTTCAATGACATGATAAAAGCCCCTTGGAGCGCTCATTCAAGCGTCGGCGGACGTGGAGTGCAAGGGTGGACGGGCGCATTTCCACGTGCAGAGTGGCTGTTCTGTCCCCTCCAGCGTGCTATGCTAGTTCTATGACAAAGCTCTTAGAAGAGGCCATCCGTCAGGTCGAGCAGCTCCCGGAAGGCGAGCAGAACGCCGCAGCTGGAGCTTTGTTGGACTACGTCCGGCATATGAACGAGATCCGGTTGACGGACGAGCAGGTTGCAGAAGTGCGTCGTCGGATCGCCGATCCGAACCGCAAGCTAGTCTCGCTTGCAGAGGCACGCGCCCGCGTTGAACGCTTCGGCTCGTAGATGTCGATGGAGCTTGTCTTTGACGATCAGGCTATCGCTGATCTCGAGGGCATTTTCAACTGGATCGCTCAAGACAGTCCTTCGGTCGCGAAGAAGGTCACAGATCGACTTTTTAGCAGCGTCGAGTTGCTGAGCTCTTTTCCATTTATGGGCCATGTTGGTCAAATCGCAGGTACCTATGAGTGGGTGGTGCCTCGATTGCCTTATGTCGTGGTCTACCAGGTCGATGAGCTGCACAGTCGGGTTGTAATAGCGGCGGTCTTTCACGGGGCGCAGGAGCGGGACCCTTAGGGGTCGGCCGGCGGCGTCCCTATGCGCAACGGGTACTGGTGTCGGGCCCTTCTGCGCCTTCCCTTTGCGGCAAAAAAGCTTAGAACGCTTCTATGCTGAGAGGCCCGCGAGGGCTCCAAAACCCCGAGATCGCCCCCATGAATGCTCCCACCGCTTTCCCCGACGCCTCAAAACCCGTCCCGCCCTACAAGCACACCCCGCTTTTCCCGCTGGGCAAGGACGAGACGCCCTACAAGAAGATCACGGCCGAGGGCGTTCGCGTTGAGAAGGTCTTGGGCAAGGACATGCTGGTGGTGTCGCGCGAGGCGCTGCGGGCGCTGTCGGAGGCGGCTTTCGGCGACATCAATCACTATCTGCGCCCCGGCCATCTGAAGCAGCTCCGCGCGATCCTGGAGGACGGCGAGGCGAGCCCGAACGACAAGTTCGTGGCGCTGGACTTCCTGAAGAATGCCAACATCGCAGCCGGCGGCGTGCTGCCGATGTGCCAGGACACCGGCACCGCGATCATCATGGGCAAGAAGGGCTGCAACGTCATCACCGACGGTGACGACGAGGCGGCGCTGTCGGAAGGCGCGCGCGATGCCTATTTGCGCCGCAATCTGCGCTACTCGCAGGTCGCGCCGCTCTCGATGTACGAAGAGAAGAACACCGCCAACAACATGCCAGCGCAGTGCGAGATCTACGCCGAGGGCGGCTCTTCAGAAGTAGATTCGGCCTACAAATTCATGTTCATGGCGAAGGGCGGCGGCAGCGCCAACAAGAGCTTTCTGTTCCAGGCGACGCCCTCGGTGCTGACCAAGGATCGGCTGCTCGCTTTCCTGAAGGAGAAGGTCTTGACGCTGGGCACCGCGGCATGCCCACCCTATCACCTCGCCATCGTGATCGGCGGCACCTCGGCTGAGCTCTGCATGAAGACGGTGAAGCTGGCGTCGGCCCGCTATCTCGATGCGCTGCCGACGCACGGTTCGCCTGACGGCAACGCCTTCCGCGATCTCGAGATGGAGCAGGAAATTCTGAAGATGACGCAGTCGCTCGGCGTCGGCGCGCAGTTCGGCGGAAAGTATTTTTGCCATGACGTGCGCGTGATCCGCCTGCCGCGTCATGGCGCCTCGCTGCCGATCGGGCTTGGGGTGTCCTGCTCGGCCGACCGCCAGGTGTTGGGCAAGATCACCAAAGACGGCGTCTATCTCGAGGAGCTCGAGCACAACCCCGCGCAATATCTGCCGCAGGTCGAGCAGTCGCTCGGCGGCGAGGTCGTGAAGATCGACCTCAACCAGCCGATGAAGGACATTTTGGCGACGTTCTCGAAGTACCCGACCAAGACGCGGGTCTCGATGAGCGGCACCATGATCGTCGCGCGCGATAGCGCGCACGCCAAGCTGCGCGAGCGCCTGGACAAGGGAGAGCCGCTCCCGGACTATTTCAAGAACCATCCGGTCTACTACGCCGGCCCGGCCAAGACGCCCGAAGGCTACGCCTCCGGCGCGTTCGGCCCGACCACGGCGGGCCGCATGGACTCCTTCGTCGATCAGTTCCAGGCCGCCGGCGGCTCGATGGTGATGGTGGCCAAGGGCAACCGCGCGCCTGCGGTGCGCGAGGCCTGCAAGAAATATGGCGGCTTCTATCTCGGCTCGATCGGCGGTGCGGCGGCGAACCTCGCCGAGCACTGCATCAAGAAGGTCGAGGTGCTCGAATATCCCGAACTCGGCATGGAAGCGATCTGGCGCATCGAAGTCGTCGACTTCCCGGCGTTCATCATCATCGATGACAAGGGGAACGACTTCTTCAAGGAATTGAATCTGGGCTGAGGAGGCATCCTCCTTTCCCAGCAGAGGCTGATACCTTCACGCTCCGTCATTGCGAGCGTAGCGAAGCAATCCATCTTTCCGCAGGGAAGAGTCTGGATTGCTTCGTCGCAAGAGCTCCTCGCAATGACGACGTCGAGATGCGTATCCGTCAGAGTCGGCTCAAGCCTTCACGCCCGTAAACGGAAAGCTGCCCATCGGGCCGATGCCCATCTCGCCGCTCATGCTGTCGCCGGAAACCGTTCCGATGAACTCGAGCGTCAACGGCATCGGATTGGTGATCGAGACCTTCCAATTGACGGCGTCGCCGCTGACGGTGCCGTCAAAAATCTCGGCGGTATTGCCTTCCGCGCCCTGGGTGCCCGTGAGCGTGCCGCCGGAGTTCAGCAGGGTCAGTGTCGCCTGGCGCTCGCCCATCGGCGTCGTCATGGTCAGATTCCAGTTGCCGTCCACGGCCATTCGCGTCTCCCGAACAAATCCTGGCGGGCCGCGACGATCCGCAGCCAGTCCTGGGCGGAGCGTATAGCGCAACTCGTAGCGGCTGCCTACGCGCCCATAAGGGCATTCAGGCGCGAGCGGCGGCACGCCGGCGGCTGGTGACGACCAGCCGAAACACTACGTACTGCACGGCAAAGGCGAGGGCCTTGGCGCCGCCCGCGACCACCGAGATGTAGAACGCCCACAGCTTCAGATCGCCGGTGGCGGCGACCGCGATCGTGCCGGCGCCGAGGACGAACATCAGCGCGGCCCAGGCATAGCCCGCAGCGGTGACATATTCAGGAGCGGTCTCGACCACGATCGGCGGCATGTAGCGCAGCATCCAGCCGCGCTTGAGCATGATCGCGCCAATCGCGAAATGCGCAATCGCAGGCTTGGCGAGCATGAAGCGGGGATCGTTGGTCAGCAGCGTGACGGTGCCGAGAACGATGACAAGCGCGAGGCTCGCATAGGTCATGTAGCCGAGCTCACGCCCTTTGACGCGGGTGTAGATCACCTGCGCGATCGCGCCGGCAATCGCCACCGAGGTCGCCAGGATGACGTTGTCGGTGACCAGATAGATCACCAGAAAGACGATGGCCGACAGGAAATCGGAGGCGAGGCGGGCGAATACGTCCTTCATTGTCGGTCCTGTCTCACTGGGCTTCGGGCAGCGCGCCAGCCGGCGCACCATACTTGATCTGGCGATATTCGGGATACCACTTGGTGAAATAGATCGCGCTGTTGCGGGCGGCGAAGGCGACCGCAAGGCCGAGCCAGACCGGCAAGCCCGGAAAGTAGAGCAGCACGATGTTGGCGGCCATCATCAGCAGAGTGGCCACGGTCCATGCGCCGGTGACAATGTAATTGGCGGTGAGGAAGCCAGGGATCGCCGCGGTCTCGGCGGGCACGGATTCGATCGCGTATTGCAGCGTGAAGGGCCGGCGCGCCAGCATCGAGCCGAGCGAGATGACGAAGATGCCGATATCGACCGCGAGCTTGACGCCGAGGCTGCCGAGCTTCGGATCGAACAGCACGAGGGTGAGGCCGATGCATGCGAACAGGATCGCCGAGCCCGCGGCCAAAATCTTTACCGAGCGGCCGCAGGCCACGTCGATCGCGATCGTGCCGAGGCAGATCGCGGAGGCCACGAACACGCTGGTCGTGGCCGACGTCACCATCATCAGGAAGGTGTAGACGCCGTAGGGGGCAAGGATCAGGAAAATCGTCATGGTCGCCTCGGTCGATTCAATCTTTACGGTGTCAAGATTGATAGTTGAGGGCCTGCGCCGGGTCAAGTATAATCTTTACAGTGTCAAAATGACGTGAATTACCTGTAGAAACTCAATTGTAGCAATGGCTTGATCCGATATCTCGTCGGCGACGGCCGCCCAGGGCAGACGCGACAGGATGGTCAGCGCGGCGCTGATCAGCAGGCCGACGGTCAGGAAGATGCTGCCGCCGCGGCAGATCAGGAATTTGAGCGAGCCTGGCGTTGCGTACATGCCGAGCGGATGCAACAGCCGCGACAGCACCAGCGCACCCATCAGCAGGTGAATGCGCAAGGGCGATGCGCCCGACATTTCGAGAAATGCGACCATCAGCGTGATGATCGGAACGTATTCCATGAAATTGCCATGGGCGCGGATCGCGCTGCGCAGGCCCTCGTTGCCGCCATCGTTGAACGGGGCATTGCTGCTCCGTCGCAGCCGGATGACTTGCAGCGCAAGCGCGGCGTAGATCAGCGCGAGGATCGCGAGATAGTTCGCCGTAATCGAGGGCATGTGCATGCGAGGCCTCCCTGGTGATGCATCCGCGGCGACGGGGAGGGAGCTATTGCGCTCCCACCCAATTGCCGTGAAAGCCGTCGGGCACGCGATGGCCGAGCTGCACCAGCGCGGCGGGACCGGCCTCGATGTCGGTGGCGTTGAACACGGCGAGGTCGCTGCGGTTGTCCCGCGCGCGCCACACCACCGCCAGCAGCCAGCCGTCGCCTTCCGCCGCATCCTTCGATCGTTCGACGAAGACAGGCTCGGAGATGGTGTCGCCCGCCGGCAGCAGATATTGCCCGAGCCGCTTGCCGGTGCCGTCGACGTGGACGATGCCGGACAGCGCGCCGAACATCGGCAGCCGCGGATTGGCGCAGGCGTACCAGCCGTGACGGCTTTTCAAGCCGGCGCGGCGATCGTCGATGCGCGGGAATTCGCCGGTGAGGTCGTCGAGATAAGTCTGCTGGAAGCGGTCGGTATTGCCTGAGAGATCGAAGGTCCAGCGGCAGTGGCGCGCAAAGGATTTCTCGGGATTGGTCGGCCGCCCGTCAGGATGCGGAAACAGCGGCGCCTCCTCGAACTGCATGACGTCGGCGACGATGCAGTCACCGTCCTCCCACGCGTTCATGACGTGGAAGACATAGCAGGCCTCCGCGCGGAACCAGACGATGCCCTTTGCTGTCCCGCTGCGCTTCATCACGCCGACATAAGCGCCTTTCTCCGGCTCCCAGGCATAGGGCGGCTTGCCGCTCATCGCGCGCTCCATGCTGCCGGTGATGGGCAGGATCGGAAACAGCACGTGATTTTCGGTGACGATGAAGTCGTGCACCATGCTGGCATAAGGCGTCTCGAAACGCTCGAAGCGCGTCACCTTGCCGCTCGCATCGATCGATCCGTAGGAGAGGGCGGGTGTCAGCGGTCCCGCCGCATTGTAGCCGAAGAACACCAGCTCGCCCGTGATCGGATCGACCTTCGGATGCGCGGTGAAGGCGCCGGCGATGCGGTTCTGATAGTTCTGATAGCCGCGGGTTGCGAGCGTGCCCGGCTCGATCTCGGTCGGCAGATGTCCCTCTTCCAGCGCGAGCAGCTTGCCGGCATGAAAGACGATGTTGGTGTTGGCGACGCCGCCGTCGGTGAGATGGGTGGGCGCATCCGGCAGCTTGCGGCCGAAGCCGCCGAACAGGGCGCGGCCGGCATCGTGCTCGGCAAGCCATTTCGGCGTGCGGACCCAGCGGTTGCGGTAGGAGGCACGCCCCTCTTCGAGATGAAAGGCGTGCAGCATGCCGTCGCCGACGAACCAGTGTGCGCCGGGGGCGTCGAACTGCGGATTGGGGCCGTTGCGGTAGAGCGTACCGTTCAGCTCGCGCGGCAATTCGCCGACGATCTTGAGGAAAGGCGCATCCGCCTCGAACGGAATCGGCGCGATATTGTTGCGGCGCTCGGTGACGGCGTCCTGCTGCACGGCATATCCCTCCTTATCTTTACATCGTAAAGATGGAATAGGGCCAGGCGCGGCTTTCGTCAAGTGAAATCTTTACACTGTAAATATTGCGTCATATAGCTTGTAAATGGCCAAGAGCAACACCACTGCCGATACCAAGAGCGAAACGGCGCGCCTCGCGCGCGCCCCGAAAAAGACATCGCCAGCATCCCGGCCGGCGCGCCGCCCGGCGAACGCGAAGACCGAGACGCCCTATCACCACGGCGCCTTGCGCGAGGCGCTGCTTGAGGCGGCCGAACGGGTGCTGGAGCGCGATGGGCTCGCCGGCCTGACGCTGCGCGCGGTGGCGCGCGAGGCGGGCGTCTCGCATGCGGCACCGACCCATCATTTCGGCGATCTCACCGGGCTTGTCAGCGAGCTTGCCGCGATCGGCTTCCGCCGGTTCAACGCGGCGATGGCGTCTGCTTGCGACGCGGCCACCTCGCCGCTGGAGCGGGCGCTGGCGCGGCCCAAAGCCTATGTCGCCTACGCCCAGGCCCATCCCGGCATGTACGGCCTGATGTTCCGTACCGAACGGCTCGACTATTCCAGGCCCTCGCTGCATGAGGCCGCGGAATCCTCGTTTGCCGGACTTGCCAACGCCATCGGCGCGATGCGGCAGGAGCCGATCAGCGGCGATGCGCTGACCATCGAGCAGGGCGCCGCGATCGCGCGGGCCTGGTCGATGGTGCATGGCTTCACCATGCTGCTGCTCGACGGGCGGCTCGAGGATATTTTGGAACGGCTGCCGGCAGGCACGTCGGCCGAGCAGCTGCTGGAAGCGATCCTGAAGTCGACTGTGGCGGGAAAGCTGCCGCCCACCTGATCGAACGAAAAATTCGCAACTCTCGTCATGCTTGCCCGTTCGACCCGAGCAAGCTGTCGCGCCCAAGGATTGGGCATTGGCGGAAGATCGAGACCAGCGCAGGCGCGTGATGATGCGGAACTCGCGCGCATCACGCATCTTCACTGTGGGCAAGGTTCAAACGCGCTTCCGATGGTCCTGACAGCGGCAAGGAATCATTCTAGAAGAACGGCTTCGCTTGGGCTCATGCAGCCTCGTTCGCGTCCTCATTACACTTGATCATGCCAGTCATCGCTCCCAGCAAATCCTATCGCGTCGGTCGTTCCAAGACTGGACTCGGCCTCTTCGCCACCATGCCGATCAAGAAGGGCACCCGGATCATCCGTTATTTCGGACCGATCCTGGACTGCCGAATTCCCGCGCAGGACGACATCGAGAACAAATATCTGTTCGAGCTCAACGGCCGCTGGACCATCGACGGCTCGGTGCGCAAGAACGTCGCCCGCTACATCAACCATTCCTGCCGGCCCAACGCGGAATCCGACGTCCGTCCGCGCGAACGCAAGGTGTTCATCCGCGCCATCAAGAACATCGAGGCTGGCGACGAGATCAACTACGATTACGGCACCGACTATTTCAAGGCCTATCTGAAGCCGATCGGCTGCAAGTGCCCCTCCTGTGAGAACAAGCGCAAGAAGCAGCGTGCCGAGGCCCGTGCCGAACGCGCCAAGGTGAAGGCGCGCGCCGAGCGCAAGGCGCAGAAGGCCGGCGCGAAGACCACCGCGGCGAAAAAGAAGAAGCTGAACGGCAAGCATTTTGCCGGCAAGGTCGGCCGCGCGAAGGCGTAGATTCCGTTCGCCGCGCGACGTCGATCCGCACCGTCAATCCTGTGATCCACCTCGATCGCGGCGTGGGTCCCGAAGTGTCCGGGGCCTTGAAGCTGCTGATGCCTGTGTTCACTTTTGGACATTCGAATTCCAAAAGAGCGGGCATATTTTACCTATGCCCTATCAGGTGAGATCAGGATCGCTTCTCATCGTTGCCCCCACGCTGCCGGCAGCGATAAGGCTATACGACGACATGAGAGACAGCGCCGAAGAATTGTCGGTCCGGGACATGGAGGGGAGGGAGATCAATGTCGAAGAACTCCGGCTCATCCTCAACGAAGGTGGGCCTTCCTAACAAACGTTGGTGCGGCGCCCTGATTTTTGATGTTCACTTTGGAACAGACCCCGCGCCTTCTGCATATTGATTTTGCTGGAACTCAAATCCAACGGTTAGGATCCGTCAGACGAGGTTGTGTCATGCAGCGCCGACGCCGCTTCAAACAGACTGTTCCCCTTGAAGAACGCCTTGCCGAAGAGGCGCAACGCCTCCGGGAAAGAGCCAAATCCCTTCCCCCCGGTCCTCAACGCGAGGACGCACTCCGCAGAGCCAGACAAGCCGAGACAGGCTCGCACATGAGCGAGTGGCTGCGGTCGCCCGGGCTGCAGCCGCCCGAGTAGATCCTAGCAACCAACTGCCAGCCAACTCATTGATGTCCCATCACCGGCCATCGCCCAGCCCTAGGCGCCGGTGGCTGAGAGAGACGCGCGCTCCCGCCTGCAGTCAGGAGTGCCGATCATGGGAGTTTACTACTTCGATCTGCACGACGGCGATGAAATTGTGCCGGACCAAGAGGGCATGGAGTTGCGCGATCTGGCCGCCGTGCAGGAAGAGGCCGCTCGCGCTTTGGCAGGGCTTTCATGGGATGCCGTGCGAAACTTCACAGGCGCGCAAAGCCACCGAATGACGATTGAAGTGAGAGACGGCCTTGGCCCCGTGATGCAGGTGAAATTCATCTTCGAGGTCTCTCGGAAGCAGTGAAAGCAGCATTGGCGCCCGTGGGGTGGATGCTTCTGCTCGCGTAGGAGACTTGAACGGCTTCTTGCCAAACACTAGCATCTGTCCGCACGGGATGAGCGGATGAGTTTCGATAGGGATATTGCCAAAGTCAGCGGTATTGCCGCCGTTCCCACTATTCTGGACGTTGTCAGCCGGACCACCGGCATGGGGTTCACCGCCGTCGCGCGGGTGACCGAGGACAGGTGGATCACGTGCGCCTCGCGTGATGAACTGGCATTCGGTCTGAAGCCTGGCGATGAGCTCAAGGTCGAGACCACGATTTGCCATGAAATCCGGCAGAATCGGGAATCGGTCATCATCGATGACGTGGACCAGGATGCTGTCTTCTGCAGCCACCACACGCCCGCGCAGTATGGTTTCAAGAGCTATATTTCCATGCCGATCATCATGGCGGACGGCTCGTTCTTCGGCACCCTTTGCGCAATCGATCCGAAGCCGCGAAAGCTGAATACGCCCGAGGTGATCGGGATGTTCAAATTGTTTGCGGAGCTGATCGCATTTCACCTCGATGCCGCCGACAAGGTCGAGGTCAGCGAGAGCAAGCTCGCGCTGGAGCAAAAATCCGCCGAGCTGCGCGAGCAGTTCATCGCCGTCCTGGGTCACGATCTGCGCAACCCGCTTGCGTCGATCGCGGGTGGCTTGCGCCTGCTCAGGAACAAGGTCGACGCCGAGGGCGCGGACTGGCTCAACCTGATGCAGGTTAGCGTCAATCGCATGTCGGGGTTGATCGACAACGTCATGGACTTCGCACGGGCGCGCCTGGGCGGAGGGATGCAGCTCAAACTCAAGGAAGAGTCGCTCGAGCCTCATATCAGACATATCATTGCGGAATTCGAGAACGTGCATCCGAACCGCCGCATCACGTCAAACGTGGCTGTGCCAGGAAAAGTCAGAATAGATGCGGGGCGACTAGACCAGCTTCTGTCCAATCTCCTTGGAAATGCACTTGCCTATGGTGATGCGAATGCGCCGATCGCGGTCGTTGCCAGGACGACTGGGCGCGGCTTCGAAATCAGCGTCGCGAACAAGGGGCCGCGCATTCCGGACGAGGCCATGCCGTTGCTTTTCACGGCCTTTCATCGCGGCGAAGTCATGCCGAACGAAAAGGGGCTGGGGTTGGGGCTGTACATCTCGCAGGAGATCGCCCGCGCCCATGGTGGTGCCATCCAAGTGACGTCGACGGCCGAGCAAACCATCTTCACGGCCGAATTTCCGCTCGCTCTCGCTGGTGGCTCCAGCGGCTAGAGTGTCGCCTTTTCTCGTGTGTTACGGAGTGAGCACGGCCTCACGCTCAACCGCTCTGTTGGGCGCTCATCTCCGCCATTGGAACTTCAAGGTTCCATGGCCGTTATCTCCCGAAGTTCTCGGCAGGTGGTAGGATAAAGTATGTCGGCGATGACGGAAAGACGCGGTGACACAGCCTCCAACGGCCTCTCGCGCGAGCATGCCGCAAAGCTCTTCGGCGACATCGCGAACCGCACATCCCAGGCCGCCGGCCGTGCGCTGACCTTCATGATCGCTGCCGCTGTCGTGATCATCTGGGCGATCACCGGGCCAATCTTCCACTACTCCGACACGTGGCAATTGGTGATCAACACCGGCACCACCATCGTCACGTTCCTGATGGTCTTCCTGATCCAGAATTCTCAGAACCGCGACAGCGCGGCCATTCAGGTCAAGCTGGACGAGCTCATCAGGGTAAGCGCCGTGCACAACTCGTTCGTCGGGATCGAGCATTTGACCGACGACGAACTCGACGAGATCCGCTCGAAATGCGAGACGCGCGCCGAGGCCGAGAAGGCGGGAGAACGGACCGTGGAGAGTACCCGGAAGAAAGCGCGCCGCGCCGCGGACCTCGTCACCGAATGAACGCATCGCGCGCGATCTTCGCGTCGGGCACGACAGGACGCAGGGGTAGCCTTGGTTTGAGACCAAAGGCTAGGCCGCCATCTTCTCCAACGTGGCAACCAGTTCCGCCGGACGAACAGGCTTGGTGAAAAACCTGCCTCCTTCTGGAATGACGACGTCCGCTGAAGCAACATGTCCAGATACGAGAATGATCGCGACGGGAGGCCAGCGGCGACGGACCATCGCGACAAGTGCCATCCCATCCATGCCGGGCGGCATATCGATGTCGCTGAGGATGATCCTGATATCGGTCCGGACTTCGAGGAACTCGATCGCCTGTTTCGCGTTTGCCGCCTCCAGGGTAGGAAAGCCGGCTTCCTCGACCATATCGACCGTATTCATTCGCAGCAGAGGCTCGTCCTCGACCACCAGCACCATCGGCTTCTGCATATCAACTGATCCTCCTTACCCGTCCAGGTCAGCAAGGAGTGTTGCGAAAATCGCCTCGAAGCCCGAAGCATGATAAGCAAGCTGAGCGCCTCCAGTTCCTCCGAGACCCATTTTAAGCAGTCGCGTGCCGAAGCCCCTGCGTGTCGGGGCGATCACCGTCGGCCCTCTGACTTCGCGCCAATCCAGGTGAAACGTCGGACCGTCCTCCTCGTCGTCGACTTTCCAGCTTAGCTCGACCCGCCCGACATCATTGGACAATGCGCCATATTTCAGGGCATTCGTCGTCAGTTCGTGCAGGACGAGGGACAGGGACTGCGTGGCTCGTGACCCGAGCGCCACCTCCTGACCCGAGATGTCGAAGCGCGCGATGTCGGCGAAAGTGCAAACCGTGGTTTCGACGACCTTTCCGACGCGAGCGGAACTCCAGTTTTGCTGAAGCAGGACGTCATGCGCCAGACTGAGGGCCATCAACCGATCCGCGAAGGCCTTGACCGGCTCTTGTTCTGGAATGTTTCTCAGCGTTTGCGAGGCGATGGCTTGCACCAGAGCCATGGTGTTCTTCATGCGGTGGCTGAGCTCGTGATTGAGAACCCGTTGCTGAGTCTCTGCCCGAATCCGGGCGATTTCGGCCTCGACCCGATCGGCGATATTGCGGAGATAAACCAGCGTTTCGTCGGACCAGGACCGCGGCTGCTTCGTATGGACGATCAGCATCCCGGTGGTGCGTCCGCGGTCGATGACGGGCACATTGACCACCGAGCGAATGTCTAGACTCAAAAGTCTTTCGGTATGATCAGCGGTCATCGGATCGGTCAGCACATCAGGTATGATCAACGCATTACCTTCAAGAAGGCCGCGCTGCAGTTCGCGACCGTAGTCGGCCAGCCGATGACGTCCGGCAATCGATGCGATGCCTGCGGCCGTCCAGTCGGGCTCCACATCGACAAATTCGCCCGTGCTGTCGAAATGTCCGAATGCGGCGCGATCAACCTTCAGACTATCGCCGATGACCGCCGTGGCTGCTCGGGTGACGTCGCCGATTGTAAGCGCGTTTCGCAACCGATCGCCAATGTGCAGGAGCCCGTTGCGGCGGGTCTCTGCTTCTTTCTGGCCAGCCAGCAGCATGTCCCGTTGAGCAACCGCCCTGCGTAGTTCCAGCTGGCTCATCACCTGACGCGCGAGATTTCGCAGCGCCCCGGCTTGGGCGTCGGTCAACCCGCCCGGCCTTGGTTCGGTATCGATTGCGCACAGGCTGCCAAGCACATGGCCTGGTGCCGTTCGCAGCGGTGCTCCGGCGTAAAACCGGATGAAGGGGGCTCCCCGAACGAGGGGATTGTCACGGGTACGGATATCCAGCGTGAGATCGGGGACGACCAGCAAATCAGGCTCGATCAAGGCATGCGCGCAGACCGAGCTGTTCAAATCCGTCTCACGATCGCCGATGCCGACCTTGGCCTTGAACCACTGTCGATTGTCCGCCACGAAACTGACCAGCGCGACTGGAACGTTGCAGATCTGCGCCGTCAACTCGACGATATCATCGAATCCGCGCTCGGGAGGCGTGTCGAGAATATCGAACTGCGCCAGCGCCTGGAGCCTGTCGTGATCAAAAGTATAATCCGGGGCGGCCACCACAACTCCAAAATCCAGATGAGGAATTCCAACCCTCCTGCCGCGCTTCTGGTTCCGAACCGGATGAGACGCGAATCATACGAAGCACAAGTTCTTCCGGGAGGCGCGGAACCATTGCGTACCCGACGGACGAAACACCATGTCAAGCGTTTGGCCTCAAATATTCGTATTTACAGAATTTCGGTTTTATGGCATGACTGTTTCCATCCTGGCCCGTCAGAGGGGCGTTCGCGATCGTCACGATACGCAGGCCGGGGTGCGGTGGACGCGGCAGCGCCGGCGCGCGACGTGACGGCAGGGCGGGCAACCCCGTGAGACGTTACGATCCGCGGCACGACACGGCGCCGTAACTGCGGTCTCGTTGGCATCGAGAGTGAGCACACGCCAGCCCTCGAAAGTCCGGCGAGGCCGTCCGCGGACGGAGAAGTGGTGTGGTTCTGCCACTTCCCAATAAAATCAATGCGATGCGTTGTCTAAATGGCGTTCTCCCTGCACTGATCCATTTAGGCTTTTTCCCGGTTTGTCTAACTGCTTGAGACGAATGTACTGTCACATCCGGAGCAATCGCATCACTTCGTAGGAAGGTGTGTACCATCGCCCGGTGCAAAGGAACGAGGGTCGGGTCGCGGTCAAAAGCAGCAACGGCCGAGATTTTTTGCTAGAGTAACGCAGAGCCGTGGTCCAAGCGATTTTTCGATCCAATCATTTTGCCGGGCGGGCACGACCAAGCTAGCTTAGGGGGCCGGGATGAACTTAGAAGAAAAACTCCGCACAATCATGCGCCAAAGCGAGAACGCGCTGACGGTGAGCCAAGTAGCGGTCGAACTCTCAAAACAAATGGAGGACGAGGTTAGATTAGCGTTGAACGCGATGGTGAAAAATGGCGAATTGCAGTCCGTTCACGGTGGCGGAGGCTACCAAACGTACTACCACGTCCCGCCTTTGCAGCGTCGGCTTTGAAAATGCCTAAGGCCGCCTTCGCGTGCGTTATGGCTCTCACGCTCGGTAGTTGTGATTTGTTGGAGGATAGCAACCCTCGGCCATGGATTGGCTATGTCTACAACAAAGACGCTAACCAGCTTGAATGGGAATGGAACGATTGGAAATCTGTTCGGGACTGTAAAGAAGCGTTACTCCACATCATCGAAACGCGCCCCGGTGTGGCAAAACCCTACGGCTGCGCCTATAGGGGCAACAACTATTGGCGTGTCTGGATCATGGATACGTTCTGGGGCGGTAGCGAAATTGCATGCATCGCTAGATTGACCTCAACCGTCGAAGAGAAAGGCGGCACCGCCTATAATGCGCACCTCAAGGGCTCGCCAGAGCGTCGAGGCGACAACTGGTATTGCGTATGACCGCGCGCGCTCGAAGACGTGGGCGCGTCTAGCTCATCTGCCTAAACCAGTCGCGTAAGCCCAGATGAAGACGCAACACCTCATCCTCCGCCAACGGCTTGCAGTGAGCAATCGGACCTCGAAGCGTGTTCAGGTTGGTGAAAATCCGCTGCACTGCCTTCAGATCGCGAAGCATGTCGCCGAAGATTTCACTGTTGGCGCTGAGAATGTCGCCCAGCTCTCCAAAGGTTGAATAATCAAGCATCGCTTCCGAGCGTGGCGTGATACCCGAAGCTAACTCGCGGTCGCGGTTTTTCTTGCAGTTCTCTCGCACGCCGCCGGGGATGTTGGCTTTGTCCCACCAGTCACCCCCGTTCAGCTCGTGGAGCCGCTCGGAAATCAGTTCACGGATGGAGTTTTCCAAGCAGTAAAAAATGACGTATTGGCGAGCCATATCCTCCGCCTCTCGGCGCAGCTTCTCGGAAAATTGCGGATAGAATTTTTCTTCCTGCTTCACGACCTCTTTCTTGTGCCCGAAGTCGATACCTTGATCCACCTCGACGCGACGAATCTCCGTCTCTATGCTGACGTTGTTGAGGCCGAAGAGCCGGACTGCATCAACCTTCTTCATCCTAATTCCTCAACAGATGTTCTTTCAGCGCTTTGAAGATCGCGTTGAAGACTTCCGGGTTGGTGGTTTCGGGTAGATTTAGGTTGATGGTGTAGCCCACGCGGAATTGCACTTCGTCATCGGTCCGAGGGGGTGGAGGTGGAGGCGGTGAATCGTGATCAGACGTTTTTTTCTCAACCACCACGACCTCCCGCTCATCCTTGCTCTCAAAGTTCGCACCATCCTTGAGCGTCCAGAAGGTTGATACGATTAGCTTGGCGACGGAGTTTGACTTCGGTAGGCCACTTATCTCCGTAACCAGTGAAGCGAGCGTGTCGCGAGGAAGGGCATAAGCGAACTGATTGCGGTCGAAGATGGCCGAGAAGGCATTCCTCACGCCTGTAGCCAGCGCAATGGCCCGTGTATCGTCGTTCCGATACTGGTCGAAAAGCGTTGTTGGAGAGCCGTCGCCGTTCAAGAACTCCATCCGCTTCAGCAGTGGAATGATGGCGCGGTAATTGCCGCCACGAAAGCCGATGATCGTTTCAAGGTAATCCTGTGTGAAGCGATCAGGCCTCCGCACTTCTGTAATCTTGGTGAGAATTTTAGGGAGACTGCCCGGGACGTGAAGGTATGGGAGCTTATTATCCATTTTCCCCTCGGGGTGATTCGCAATGAGGGGATGGTAGCAGTTGCGGGCCCTAGCAATCAGCGATAGTCCTACAACCCCCCGCAATTCACAGCTTGGTCAGCCGTCGCGGGGCCGCCGACAACGCGCCGACGAGCCTGAGCCCGCACTGCGACGGAAACGGGCGAAGGTCTATCGGGTCATCCGGTGATCGGAAGAGTCTCGACGGCTTCGGTGCTGCCGCAATAATTTCGCGCCCTCCTACCGCTTGTGTCCCAGCCGGGCGGCCTCCCATAGCCTTCGTATAGGCCATTATGGCCTAGAATTTACAGCGCTGGCTTTTGGCCAGTAGCGTTGGGGCGATGACACCGCTCTATCACTTCACCGATACAGCTCGGCTGCCGTGGATCGTCGATAGCGGCCAACTCAGGCCCGGTCGCAACCGGATCGGCGGCTATCCGTCGCCTGACTTCCTCTGGGCCACCAGCGATCCGCGTGGCGATGGATCGGCGTCCATGGAGCGCGCTGACGGCTATCGCAGTGGGCGGGTGCGGCAGATCAGATTCACATTGGAGCGCGACAAGTTCTTTCCGTGGTCGGAGGTGTTGGCACGCCATCCGTCGTGGACGCCAGATCAAGTCGAGCGGCTGGAGCGCGTCGGGCGCAAAATGAAATCCAACTCGGTCGACTGGTGGTGCCGCATCGAGCCGCTGCCGCTTCGCGAGATCGGCGAAATCTGCTGGCGCTCGTATACGGACAATCGCTGGAGACCTTTGCCTGAGCCGTTCCGCTTGGCGACGGAGGGGCGTCCCATCCTCGCGATCCAGATCGGCGATCGAGCCTTTGCTTCGCAGCGGGAAGAACTGCCGGACGGCCGGTTGACGTATTTGGTGCTGGATGCGCGGCCGGAAGTGCTGAAGACTCGCGGCCGCTGAATATGGCAAAGAAAGCCAAGGCGAAGCCCCAGCCTGTCATCTACCCTGACAGTGTGCGCCCGCCGCCTGTACTCCCTGACGCGCGGTCGGTCGCCGACATGGGATTCAGCCTGACCGAAGATGAACTGATGACGGTCCGAACCGCGATGGCCATCCACGCATCATCACGACAACCGAAGCTGTTATGGACGGGCTGGCGACAGATCGCGCTGGCGCTCTACATTGGTTCTCAGCATGCAAAAAAGGCCAGCGGCGGCAACACCGCAACGCCGCTCTACATTCGCGCCAATAGCGAATTCCTGAAGAAGAGCGGCCTTGCCTTCATCAACCACAACGACCGCGCCGCCGCCGTCCGCTTGTTGCCGTACTGGGACGAGATCGATGATTGGCGCTCCAGCCTGACGCCGCAGCAACGCCAGCGGCTGAACAATCCGCGCGAGGTCTGGGACACCTACATCAAGCATCGCCGCGAACTCGGCGATCCCGTTGCCAGCCGCCCGCCGATGCGCCGCCAGAAAAAGAGCCGGGAAGGCGTCACGCTATTGGATCAATACGTGGCGTTGGAGGCACAGGTCGAGCTACTCACCGAACAACGCGACCGGGCCGAGCGCGAAATCGAATACTTCGCCGCCATGGCGGCGACCATCGCCAAGCAAGCAAAGCTGAGCGATGACGAGATGGCGAAGATTCGCACCAAGGTGCGAGCGGAGGCTCAGGGCGAAACAGAAAAGAAGCCCACGACCGAGTAAGATACCGGCCCGGTACCTTTGCAAGGTCTTCGGGTCAGGCGCCCCTCTAAGGTACCAGCCCGGTATCTTACACAAGGTACCGGCCCGGTGTCTTGGTCACCAGCCGAACTTGCTGACGCCGTGATGGTGGAGTCGTGACGGGTTAAGGTGCTCGCGCTGAATCTTGGCGACGACGCGATGGATGATGCCGGCGCCGATCTCCGGATAGCGCGCCAGCTCGGCGTTGACATCGCGCAGAAACTGGGAGCGCGCGTGCGGCTGCAGCGGCGCGGCGGCGGCCATGATGGCGGCGAGTTCGGAATCGCTGAGCGAGATCATTTTCTATTTTCCCATTGTGGGAAGACGGCAGACTTCCCCGGCGGGGACATCACCTCGCGCCCTGCCGCTGCTCAGCCTCGACGCGCGCCAGCGCGGCAAGCGGATCGGGCTCGAATATGCTCAGCCCGGCATCGATCAGACGCTGTTTCAGCTCGGCGCTTTCGCGTCGGCCGCTCACGTCGCCGGGCGGCTGATCCAAGTCGCGAAGGCCGGCGCAATAGGGCGGCAGTTGCCACGGCATCAGATTGAGCGAACGGCTTTGCGCGCAGAACGCCGCGAACACGGAGACCGACTGCCACGTTCGGGTGTCGTCGGCCAGCATGGCGTCGATCTGCTTGCGCCGGCTGGCACTCTCGCTGCGGGACACGGCAAGGGCGCGCGTCAGCGCGTCTTCGTCGGCGGCGGTCAGGGCCTTGTCAGTTGGTTTCGTCATCGGCGCGGCTCTCCAGCAAGCCCATGCGTTCGTAATAGCTGATTGGCGCATCCGGCTCGCTCGGCTTCGTGGCCACGCGACCGGCCGGATTGATGTTGAGCCGCCGCGCCAAGGTGGTGCAGGCGCGGAGCTGTCCCAGCCAGATCGGCAACCACGGGCTCGGCTTGTCGCCGGTCGGGCTAGTGATGACGGGCGCGGCGTCCAGCTCGCCGGCTGCGCGCCGCTCGGCGACGACCGCGCGGGCATAGGCGGCAAGGGTCGCGATGTCGGCCGGGAGGAAATGCGATGCCGGCGAGCCCAGCACGACCGCGACGAATTCGGCGCGCTCCAACGCATTCAAGTCGGCCGGCGGCACGATCTGCGACCGGGTCGAGCCGTTGGCAGAGAATTCGGCGCTGGCAGCGGCTTGGCGAGGCATGGGGATCGGCTCCCGGTCATTAGGGGCTGATCATAGCATAAAGCCACTGTCTTCGAGGAACGTCTGCAGCAGGACGTTGCAGGTTTGGAGCGGCCCCGCGCGGGAATTCCTGCCCAGTCCTTTTTTTCGGAACCGCCCCCGGCCCCAAAAGCCGCCTACGATGGGCTTGCGGGCTTCGCTGGTGCGTTTCCCATGAAAAGTGCCATGGGTCGCGCAGGTCGCGACCGCAATGTTTAAATACGCTGATGCGCCGATCACGGATTTAGTTCAGGTAGGTTGTCGTAAAGATTTTTGACGGACGCAGAGAACGTCTTTTCTGGGTGTGCCACACAGTACTTGTACAGCTCGGTCTTCTGCGCCTTTTCGGAAATCCCGTTGAGCTGTCTCTTGGGGGTCAAAAAGTTATTCAGCCCACTCATATAACCTTGTGCCCATGAGAAAAAGCCGAGCAAGTTCTCCTTAGAGTTGGTGGGGATTTCGAAATTGACGGCATAGTCAGGACAGCCGCCAGCTCCAAGTCCCATGAAGCCCCATTTCGGTTCAGCTTGTGCGACACTAGCCCATGAAATCAGTGCGGCAACGGCTCCGATCCTCGAGAAGTATTTCATGGTCAATGCTCCCCATTCCCGCCGCCTTCGGCGGTCCAAATTATCACGCCGTCATTTTGTTTTACAGACATGAACCGAAGGGACGATTTGCTTCGCGCGTTTTCGCAAAACAGTGTTATTGACCCGTCATCACACAGCAGCAATCCCGATCAATCCGCCAGAGAGCCAACTGTAGCGCGGCAATGATGTTGCCGTTTTCGAGGGTCAACAGCACTCTTGGTGTGTCGGTCATTACGCCCTCTTGGCACGCACCAATGCCGCCGCGTTAGGATCATATGTGTACTCGGTAACAGAGCCGTCCTTGATCCGATCAACTGCTTCATTGATTACGAATAGCGGTACTAGAAACCACTCGCGCGGGATCACCGGATTGCCAAATCGATCCTTGATCTCGATATTGAGTCGAGCAGGGTCAAAGATGCGGTGGATGAGATTTTCAAGCCGCGCGCGATTGATATTGTACAGTTCGTATGTCGCGACAATTTCCACGTCGGCCATCAAGAACGTGGGATCGAGTTTCGCGTTGGCGATGCGTTGATCAACATTACCCCCAGTAACGCCAATCTTGTGCAGAACGTCGCGATGGGCCGCGACGACCGGGTGATCGGACCTACTGCGAAGAACGTAGATCGTACCACTGGCCAAGTCGCCCTCGGCGTTCTCGCCGGCAAACAATGGGCCTGCAACCGGATCGGTGATACGCCTCCCGGCCCCGTCACGGTGAAGCGCGCGTTGAAGCGAGCGTAGCAGCACGTCGCTCTCGGTACCGTTGTCATAGATGACGCGCAGCCGGCTGTCCCGACGATCATATTCCGTCGTGAATTCCTTGCCGAGTTCCGCGACATAGGCGATTTGACCACCGACGATAAAGAATTCGCCCTCCTTGATTTCGGCCATTGTTTGGAAGGGCCTCGTCTGGCGAATCTCGGCATCCAGATCGTGTCTGACCTGAACGAAGAGCGGTTTGAATCGGTCGAAATCTTCACACTTCTTGCGATTGGCGATTTCCTCGGCCGCTCGTTTGTCTGCGGCCGAACGAACGTGCCTGAGTTCAGTGATTTCGGTCGGGGCGGCATCCACTCCAAGTTCTGCCAAAAGCTGATCATCGTCGAGTTCATCGACGGTGGCGGCTGCGACAGGGCCAGCACCCCGCAACAGCCCGCCATTATCAAGGGGTCCGAGCAGGGCATGGTAGTCGGCCAGTTCACGCAGACGGTTGAGGCGCACAGCGTACAAACGCTCGAAGATGTCGCGATCCTCACCGTGATGGGGCACGCGCCCATGCTGTTCAACGAAGTGCTGAATTTCCTTGAAGCCTGCGATGGTCCGTTCCTCGTGGGGGGTCCGACCCGTTTCCTTCTTCGTTACGACCTCGACGCCAAGCTCCTTTAGAAGGGCGTCGTCGTCGTCGGTGAATCTAGTCACGCGCCGCCTCCGCTTTCATGCGGGCAAGGAAGGCCACGCCCTCGGCCATGCGCTTTTCCCAAGCGTCGGGCGAAGTGATAGAGGGCAGACGGCCGCGCTCCTTCTTGAACGTCAATGCCCGCTTGGCAAGCTCGCGGGCTTCCTCAATCGTCAGACTGATGCGCTTGGCACCAATCGCCGCTGCAACCTGCTTCAGGCTGTCCTCGCTCATGGTCTTGGCTAGGATGGCATAGGCCTCGCCGAACGGATTGATCCGGTCGATGAGATCAATGTCGAGTTCGCGCACGTCCATTGCAAACTTGCGAACGCCGTCGATCAAGGCGGTATTGGCAATCATTTTTTCGCTATCGTTGACTTGAGCCGCTGTCTGCTTGGCCTGTTGTGTTAGATTGAGGGCGGCAACCGCGTGCTGGCGTACCGCCTCCTGATCCTCGGGGTCGAGTTCGGGATATTTGTCCTTGACGATCTTGCCCATGCGAACAACAGTCAGCTCCTCCGGCACCAATTCCTCGTCGAACAAGCCGCGCTCGATGGCCGTCTTGTCCTGAACGAAGGCGGAAATCACCTCGTTCAAATCCTCCCGGCAGATGCGGGCCGCTTCCTTGCTCTTCGGTTCGACGAGCCCCTTGATCTCGATCTGGATACGCCCCGTCTCGTCATTGAATCCGACATTGCACTTGTTCGGGTCGTAGCCTCCCTCTCCATAGTCGAAGCCGGGCGTCGGACTGTTATTCGGGTTCTTGGGCTTGAACTCGAAGCGCGGGGCGAGCACCTGCTCCATGAGGAGGCTGGCCGCAATGGCCTTCAAGGTATCGTTCACGGCATCAGTAACGGCCTCAGCGGAGGCGTCGGGCTCGGCGATTAGGTTGGTGAAGCGCGCGCGGGTTTTGCCCGGTGCATCGCGAGTCGCGCGACCGATAATTTGCACGATCTCAGTGAGGCTTGATCGATAGCCCACCGTCAGCGCGTGCTCGCACCAAATCCAGTCGAAGCCTTCCTTCGCCATGCCAAGAGCAATGATGATGTCCACATGGTCGCGGTTGTTCTTCTGCGCCGGGTCTTTTAGCGCAGCGGAGACCCGGTCGCGCTTGGCTGGATCGTCATCGACCAGATCAGCTATCCTCAAGTGGCCGCTTGGCGTCTTGACCAGTTGGAAGCCGGTCACAGGGTCGATGCCCTGCCACTCGCCCAATTCTTCGATGATGTGCTCGACTTCCCTGATCTTGTCCTTCGTGCTTTCGCGCGAGTTTACGCTCGGAATGTGGACAATCGTTTTCTCGGTCGGGTCCAGCACCTTGAGAATGTCGTCGGCGTAGGGACCGGAGTAGAAGAAATAACCTATATCAAGCTGCTTTAGATATTCGTAACCATTCAGTTGTTCGTAATAAGTGTAGGTGACGGTATCGAATTTCGCCTCATCATGTGGAGAGAGCACCGCCTCAGCGTCGCCACGAAAATAGGAGCCAGTCATCGCCACGATATGAACGCGGTCGCGGGTGATCAATTGGCTCAGATGTAGGCCAAGTTTATTGTCGGGGTTGGCGGAGACGTGATGAAACTCGTCCACGGCGATCAGCCGATCATCGAACGCCTCGATCCCGAATTTGTCTGCGGCGAAGCGGAAGGTCGCGTGGGTGCAGACCAGTAGCTTATCATCGCTTTCGAGAAATGCCCCGACTGCCTTAACCTTTCCTCCATCGTCCGAGCCGGGCGCATTGCACAGGTTCCATTTCGGCTGGACGCGCCAGTCGGCCCAAAAGCCGAACTCGGTCAGCCGCTCGTCATTGAAGCTCGCGCCGATGGTCTTCTCGGGTACGACGATGATAGCCTGCTTGAGTCCCTGATTGCTCAGCTTGTCGAGGGCTATGAACATCAACGCCCGGCTTTTGCCTGATGCGGGTGGGGACTTGATGACCAGATATTGCTCGCCACGCCGCCCATAGGCGCGTTCCTGCATCGGCCGCATGCCAAGTGTGTTGGCCTTCGTCGAGCTGCCGTTACGGGCGTAGGACACCGAAACGGAGGGAATTGATTTTTCGTCGATCATACGCTTGTTCCCGCCTTGCGTTTCTTGGTCGTTCCCGATCCCGCGATCATTTTGGTGTAGAGTTCGAATAGCTTTTCCAACCGCTCCGTGTCATTGCGGAACCGGCGGCCGATATAGATGCGTTCAAGTACTTCATCATTGCGCTCATGAGCATCACGCAGATCGGCGGGCATGGCGTTAGGATCATAGAGATCGGCAATCGTCGCCGGGAAATGCGCTTCGCGTACGAGCAGGATGTCCTCGATGCAGCGAGTCAGGTCAGCCTTGTTTTTCTCAGTGAGTGTGGGAACGGGAAAGGTGTTCCAGCCAAGGGTGTTGGAGTAGCGGAAGTCGGTTTTCATCTTGCCGCACACACAGGCGATCCAGACAAGGTGAAGGCGCGAAGCGATCAATGCCATGTTCCAGAGAGGCGCATCGTAGAGAGCGAGCGCGAGGTTGGAGACGCGCACATGGGCCGGCAACAAGCCGCACGGAAGGTAGGCGCGACGTTCCGATGAAACGCTGGGAATGATGATCGTATGGTTATTCCCGATGATCGTTCGCTCGAACTTGTAAGGCGTCTCGAGACCCGCACGTCCGCGCTCGCTGCCATGCAAGCGATATTCGCGTATACGATCAAGCCGCGTCTTGATGGGCGGGATAGAACTAGCGAGCGGTGCCTGAGAGTCAGTGATCCAAAGGCAATATCGTTCCAGACCATTGATAAATTCGCTGGAACCCAAGATCGGTTTGATCAACGCCGCCGCCGCTGGGTATGAGGCCGTCAGGTCCTTCGCCTCATCCGGCGCAAGCAGGAGATTTCCCTGATCCCGTGGGATGTTGCCGCCAAACATGATCGCGACATCGGAGATCGGTTCATTCGCCCTTTCGACGATGACGTTCTTGCCGGGTGCCAGATAGAAGTTGATGTTTTCGACCTCTTTGCGCTCTTCCCCATCGAATATGTATTTCGGTTTGGCTTCTGCACTCGCCACGCCGACGATAATGCACGTAACCTGCGCATTTTTGGCGGCGTTATTGCCCCATAGGAAATCCTTGTGGCCGAAAAAAATTGCCTGTTTAGCAGCGATAAGTTTCGGCCAGATCAACGGAACCTGAACGCCTTGGCATATGGAATTGGTAGAGACGAAGGCAAAGCGTCCCCCATGCCTAATGTAGTCGGAAGCCTTCCAGAACCAGCCGGTGATATAGTCAACCGCACGAACGTCTTTTGAAGCTAGAGTCTTTAGATCATCCTTCTGTTCCTTTGTCTGGTATTTGTCGCCGACATACGGAGGATTCCCGCAGATGTAGGTCTCTCCGCCCTCATTCTCGAAGTCGATCTGGGCTTGATCCAGCGGCGTGTGAAACAGGTCTTCGGCATTATGCTTTACGCCTGTCCCGGTAGGCGGGCAGATGCTCAGCCAGTCGAGGCGCAGCGAATTGCCGCAAGTGATCCAGTTCTGCGCGTCGAGCGGCAGGAAATCAGCCAACGCTTCCTTCTGCCCGCGATAGAGAACATCGCACTGAAACTCCGCAATGATGAGCGCAAGGCGCGCGACCTCGGCTGGAAAGTCGCGTATCTCGATGCCGCGAAAGTTGGTGAGCGGAATTTCTGTGCGTCGATCCGCTTCGCCGCGCCGCCGGTTGATCTCGGCCTCGATTGCACGCATCTCCTTGTAGGCAATCACAAGGAAGTTGCCGGAGCCACAAGCCGGATCGAATACCCTGATTTTCGATAGGCGCTTGCGGAGGTTGAGCAACGTACGAGAATTATCGCTCGCCTCCTCAAGCCCTGCGCGCAGGTCGTCAAGGAAAAGCGGATTGAGCACTTTCAGGATGTTTGGCACGCTAGTGTAATGCATGCCGAGTAAGCCACGTTCGTCGTCATCAGCGACCGCTTGGATCATCGACCCGAAAATATCTGGGTTGATCTTCGTCCAATCGAGATTACCGATATGCAGGAGGTAGGATCGGGCGATCCGACTGAAACGCGGCGCTTCCATTTTGCCAGCGAAAAGCCCGCCGTTGACATAGGGAAACTTGTCGGCCCACCGAGCGATCCCGGCGGCCGCCCGATCATCGCGCCTCGTGTCCATTGCGCGAAACAGCTCGCTGATCACCTCATGAGTATTGGACGAATCGCGAGAGCTCATGTGTTCGACGGTAGTCGTGAAGAGACGCTTTCCGTTGAATATGTCGGTGTCCTCCGCAAAGAAGCAGAAGATTAGCCGCGCCATAAAATGATTCATATCGGGACGGCGGTTGGCCGTGCCCCACTCAGTGTTGTCCTTGAGCAGTTCGATATAGAGCCTGTTCAGGCGGCTGGTGGCCCGGATGTCGAAGGAGCTTTCTCGAACCTGCTTGACGGTCGTGATCCCGGCGAGCGGCAGGAAAAAACCGAAATGGTCAGGGAAGTCTCGATAGGTACAAGCAATCGGTGGATCGTCTGACTGTAAGTCCTCAGCTTCGAGTATCTCGCCGTCAGTTGCGAGGATGTACCGCGCCTTCGCCTTCACCGTCGCCGGGCTTGCTTTGAGGGCGGCGAGGGATTTGGTGACCTCACCGGGTGAACAGGCCACTATGTGGATGTTGTTCGTCTGCAAGACGCCACCTAGATCGGACTTATTCGAAACGCCCCAGCGCAGCCGCTTGATCGTCGTATCCTTGTTCCCGAATGCTTGAAGGAAAAGGAAAGGAAATTCGGCCGGGTCGAACGGCTGCTCGGCGAGAGCTGAGATGGCCTCCTCAATCTCAACGGCGTTCATAGAGTTCGGCCCCAAAGTCTTGGTATTGCGCGCCTTAGGAAGTCGGGCTGGCCCGCCTTCCGAGTCCTGTTTTCAACCACGGATCGTGAGCGCACACAATATCGCAAGCCCTTGAGTTAACATCCCCTTTTTGCCGAATCGACCCGTTGGCCCCTCCGGCCGGACGTTTAGCGCCTCAGCTATGCCTAATCGCAAGCTGTTGTGAGCAGTCGCCTCTCTCGATCCTGCGCCTACAAAGTAGGATCATAGCCCTTTCCCGTTCCGTCGCATCGATCGGCAATACCGGCAATGGCCTACCAAGGGGATCACCCTCGCTCTCGGCGATAAGCTCTGAACGTCAGAATTCCAGCAGGAAGATCGAGCGAGAGGGAAATGTCGTCAGGGTGCATCGTTGCGGCCAGCTTCGAAAGGTCGAGCAGTGCTGCACCGAGCGCCGCTGGCAACCCCTCCACCGGCCCCAATCCAAACGTCTGCTCGACCGTGTCGGGCTTTCGCGAAACGAGTTCATTTTCTGTGGCAGTCATAATTGCCTCCTAAGGAATAGAGCAAGTCCCCTTGCTATAAGATCGACCAGCAGATCACGATCGTACTCGGGCGCTCCCGAAGTTCGCGAACCCTGTTGCCGCTCGCTCGCTTTTTGACGCTCAGCCACTTTGGCTTTTTCGAGCAACAGCGCATTCTTTTTTCGCAAGGCTTCTGTGCGATGACCCATAAGATGCTTGCGCGCTTGGGCAAGTATTCTTGCCTCATCTTGGCTTGTGTACTTGGGCATGATGGTTTGCCTCGGTTTAGGGTCTCGACATTGTTCACTTGCGTCCTTGTCCCTCCAACGTACCGCGAGAAACGTAGCGCGAGTGTCACTGTGTGACACTTATTTGAGCCAGCGCGCCATCCATTCGGTGACCAGACGAGAGAGCGCCGCCTCCACCAGCGCGTGATTCGAAAGATCGGCTTCCTTCATGAGCCCGGAGAGCTGCAAGGACGCGATGAGTCGGTTTTCACGCACGACGATCACATAACGCTTCTCGCCAGCCTTGCTGCGAGCGCGGCAGCGGCGCTGTCGTTCACGATCATTCCGAGCCCGTGCGTCCGGTGACGGCGGCGGTTTGCGGGGGCGACGTGGCGGGCGACGAAACATTATTCGGCCGCTTGATCGTACGATTGAACAGCCGGGCGCTCGGCTGGCATGACGCACCGGCACGAATTGCAGCTAATGTCTGCATCGGGGATGTTGGCCCACATATTCAGACCGCACGATGGACAGGTGTATTTTGTCTTGTCCTTTTTCGGCTTCTTGTCCGCGCCCGCGATGATCGTGCTTTCTAATTTCAGTTCCCAGCCGCCAGCGGCGAGCGCGGTGAAGGCTTGTTGATAGGCTCCGCCGGGAATCACGAAGTGCTGCATTTGCTGGCCGGTGCGCTTGCCGCCAACCGCGCCGGTATTCGACGGCATCAGGCCAAGCGACTCCATTCGCATCGCCCATTCTTTGTCGTGGTAGGAGTAGTTCTTGCGCTGCTTCTTGCCGAACTGGTGCTGCCATAGGTGACACATCTCGTGCAGCAGAACCGAAATGATCCACTCGTCGGTCCTGCCGACCCACGCATCGGGGTTAAGCGACAGCTCATGCTCCCGCACGCCGTTGTGAATCCGGTAGGTGAACCGATCCGGCGAAAAATGGCCGCCGGAATGCGCTCGACGCTGGAGAAGGATGATGACGTTCTGCAGCATGCCATCGAACAGTTTTGCATTGAGAAAATCGAACGCTTGCTGGAAGCCGCTGTATTCGGCGACCGTGATCGGCGCGTCGGTCTTCTCGGTCAGCGCGCTGATGGCCGGGTCGTCAAGCAATTCGCTGGCGGCGTCGAGCAACTCGTCGATGCTCGGCTTATCGGCTTTCTCGACCGGCAAGACCTTGACACGGTTGCCGAGCTTTTTCGTTCGTACGGTTGAACGCTTGAGGTTTTGCTTTTTGGCCATAGGTCATCCTCCTGTTGCTAAGGTTTTGGTTCGTACGATTAAAATGGTGGGTGAGTGTCGCCGTTGTCCCTTGCGCGCGTGCGAGAAGAAAATAGAAAAGAAGGTCGTTTTTTCCTTCTTACTCGCACCCGCAAGGGACAATGTGGACATGGGGACAATGGTGACAGTCATCAGGACAGCCCCTTCATCAGGATCGCCGTTGCATTCCGACGTTCGCGCTCCTCTTTCGCCCGCGCAGCGAATTTCTGATGGACGACGGGATTGACGATCCAGTGCGGCGGATCGGTGCGACGTGGCCCTGCGGTTCTCGTCAGCCAGCCCAAGGCTTCAAGTTGCTCAAATGTGCTCTCGGTGTCGTGGCGCGTGAGCTTGCGCATGGTTCTGTCGCCGCGCTGAACGTCACGATTGGTGATGCGCTCGCTCTGACGCGCCAAGATGTATCCGGCGATTGCGGCGAGGCGATCATGATCGTCGGCGAGCTTCAGGACGCCGCTATAGAACGCGGTTGCGTGCGGCAGCAAAAACTGACGCATGATTTTAGCAACACGCTCCGCCGTCTCTTCGGTCACGAACTCCGGGATAAAGCTGTCGAAGGCGTGCTCGATGCAGTGGAAGGCGACGCAGAGGCGTCCGAACAGGCCATCATATTTGCCGATATGTGCCGCCAATTTGCGGTTGACGGCCTCGATCTGCATCAATTTGAGATGATCGGCTTCCAGTTTCCCTCGCATATCCTGCGCGCGATTGTCGAAGCGCAGCACGCCGTCGTCGTCGTCATTATTGCTGCCGGAAACCGGCAACCGCAGTTGGGTCAGCCGTTCGATCAGTCCGGCATATTCCTTCGATACGCTCGGCGTTGACACGTCCTTGCCGATTCCTGCGGGGCGCAGCACGATCAGCAGCATGCGCTGAAGAAATCCATCGTCGTAAGATTCGCTCGACAACCGGCGGATCACGTCCGGTTGAATCCCGCCAAGCAGGCTGACCGACAGGTTCGGAATAATCCCAGCCCCGCGTCCGATGCGATTGAGTGCATAAGGTCCGCCGTTGTACGATTGCAGCCAGAAGCCGCGATCCTTTGCCCCGCCGCGATGACCGCTGTACTTGTCCATCGAACCGAAGAAGCCCGACAGCTCGTCCTGCACCAACAGCACGCCGTTCGGACTGCCAGCGAGTACCTCCTGCGCGCCCTCGATGGTGGTGTCTTCCAGACGCAGCCGCATCTGCACCGGTTTCTTTGTCTTCTTGCGCTCGTCCTTGTCGAGTTGATCGAAGCGTTGCATCTCGAACAGGAAGTCCTTGAGCAATCCGGCGTCGAGCCTCGTCAACGGCTTGATGGCCGCGCTGATGATCGGCGATTTTTTCGTGCTTGGCAGTCCGACAAGTCCAACCCACAACCGCGCCGATTCTGTCCAATCCCGCGTGTGCCGCTTCATAACCAGTTCGATGCTGTCGGGTATCGAGCCAGCACATACCGCGAGCGCCGCCATTGCGACGCCGCCGGGATCGACGCCCATCGTCTCGCCCTGCGTGAAGGCGTATTTCTCGATCAGCTCGGGCAGCAGGCCGCGCGGCAGCGTCGGCGGTTCGAAATTGCCCCAGAGATCGACCGGATCGATGTTGGGTTGAGGTGCGCCGCCGCCAGGGGGCGGCGGCTCGGCGGATGACTGTCGATATTTTGCAGCGGCACTATCGACCAGTCGCGGAATTTCGGCGCGGCGTTCCTGCCATCTCGCATCGTGCGGCGCGCTCGATGCGTCCGTGAGGGCACGCAACTGATTGACGACTGCGCCTTCGTTGGTGCCGGACTTGATCATCTTGGCCGCGAGATCGCGCAAGGAGTCGTGGAACTGTTGCCCGGCCAGAATGTTCGCGATCAGCAGCGCCCAGTCTTCGACGCCCCCAGCGTTGCCGGTGTCCTGACCGTTGCCGGTCGCCTTGGTCTTCCGCGTCGGTGCGGCAATGTAGCCGTGCTCCTTCACGAGCAGCTCGACCAGTTCGGTGACCAGCGCCTGCGCGTCGGCCGCCCGGATGTAGGGCAGTTCCTCCCGCGCGATCTCGCCGGGCGAGCCGCCGTGCCACGAATAGGGCTTGCCGGTGTCTGGATGGATTCCGAAGCAGGCGACTTGCTGACCATCGGCGAGGAATTCGATCTTCTCGGTGCTTTCGTTCGGTGCGGTCAGGTTGACGACGATCTTGGCGAAGGGTTCGTCCGTACGAAATAAAATCGCCCGCTTCGGTGCCCGGCCAATCCGGGTCAGGACATAGCCGCGATCCTCATATCGCTCGCGGACAAAATCCTCGGCGGCTCTGGCCGCGTCCTCGTTGAGCAGATCGAGATCAAGCGCGGGCGTCCGTTGCGTTAGCACGCCGCTATTGATGGCATCGGGCCATGTACGACCCCACATCTCAATTTGTTCGTACGATACAGTTTCGAGCTTCTGCCAGTTGCCGAGTCCCTTGTGACTGTTGTTTTTGCCGTAAACCGGCGGCGCTTTGCCATAGAGGGGGATCGGGACGTAGCCACCTCGCAACAAGGCGAGCCGCAACGCGAGCAACCTCGAACGGTCGGTGTCGATGTCGGTAGTGTCCGGCATGTTGCGAGCCCGGTGGGTTTCGCGCTATCACCGGCACCGCCCGTCCAAGGCAGTGCCTATGCAGAAGACGCGCCGCCCCGTTCCCGGAAGGCCGGGGCGGTGTCGTCAAGCAGCAATCTGGAAGCGATCCGCGTTCGAGGGATTTCGGCTTGCCCGCCGGTTAAAGTCTGTCCGGGCCGCAGTCCGGGGTCGTCGTTGTCAGGCCTCTGCGCTCGCGGCCTCGCGTCCAGATCGTCGGGTCCTTATCGCCGGCCCGCGAAGGAAATGCTTCCTCTCGCTATTCCACCGCTTGCGCGGCACCAGTTTGAACCGCCCCACGTCTTCAGTCGGAATGTCGCCGCGCCGGGCGGCGCGATAGGCCTCGCTGCGCCCCCAGCCGACCTGTGCCCCGGCGACGGGGATCGAATAGTAGAAGCGGGCGCGAAGTTTAGGGCTCAACCTCATCATCTCGGCACCTCCGGACACGACGCGAAACCGGGCGTCACGATACGGCGAATTGCGTCTATCGACAACCCGTTCTCGATGCATTAATGTCCGTGCCGTTTCATCCCCTCTGGTGTCCGAAGGTTTTGAGCCATGGCTCCGCCACGCAAAAAAAAGAGAGCGCCCGGAGAAGGGCATCCGCTTCACATCAAGTTGCCGCAGGATGTAATGAAGCTCGTCGAGGCGAAGGCCGCCAAGGAGCAGTGGCCGCTGAACCGCGCCATCATCAATTTGCTGGCCAGCATTCCGAATCTGGAAACGGCCCGCGCTCAAGAGCAGGTGTTGCACGATACGCAAATCCTACTCGCGAGATTTGGCTCGCGCCTGACCTCGGACGAACTCAGTGGGCCGTTGCTGCGCGCGGTGGACAATGTGCTGGCGGCCAAGTCAGACGGCGAACTGCAGGCCGGGCTCGACAGGCTGCGCGTGCTTCGCGCCGACATGCTGAAGCACGAGCGGGTCGCGAAGGAATGAGAGGATTTGCGCCATGTCGCGGAAGCCCGGTGATGATTGCACGTTTCGCCAGCGCGATGTGAAGGCAGCGATTAAGGCCGCGAAAGAGGCCGGTCTGGAAAACTTCCGGGTCGAGATTGATAGGAACGGCACCATCAGCGTGGTGCCCATGGCGCCCGGCGAGTCAGTGCTGGGCAAAGGACCGAACGAATGGGACGACGATCTGTAGGGCTGAAGCTGCCGCCCGGCTGCAAGCGGTACGTGGACCACACTGGCGTGGTGCGGACCTACTATCGCCACGCGCGGCCGCCGGCACCGCTGCCGGGTTTGCCGTACAGCGCCGAGTTCATGGCGGCCTATGACGCCGCCAAGGCGAGCGCCGGGCGGGACAAGCCGATGATCGGCGCGGCCCGCACCAAGCAGGGCAGCCTCAATGCCGCGCTGGTGCGCTATTATTTGAGCGACGATTACGGCGCGATGCCGAAAGACGTGCGCCAGCAGAACAAGGGCTTGCTGGAGCGCTGGCGCGACGGTCGCGGCGACCGGCCGCTGCGCGAACTGGCGCACGAGCATGTGCAGGGCTTCATCAACAAGCAGGCGTCCCCAACGGTCCAGCGGAATTTTTTGCGCGCGATCCGCAAATTCTTGGTGTTCTGCGTCAAGGAAAATCTGATCAAGCGCGACGTCTCGGCTGGTGTGAAGAAAGGCCGAATCATCAACACGGGTGGTTTCCGTCCGTGGACCGAGCACGAGGTCGATCAGTATGTCGCGCGGCATCCCATCGGCACCAGAGCCTATCTCGCCTTGCAGATCATGCTGTGCCTGTCGCTGCGCCGTTCCGACGTGGTCGAGGTCGGTCCGCGTCATGTGAAGAAAACCGCCGAGTATCCGGACGGCGTGCTCGACGACTATCAGCCGGTCAAGGCGCGTCGCACTGGCGGCCGTCACGTCACGGTGCCGCTGCACCCCGATCTGGTCGCCGCGATTGCGGCGATGCCAGTGATCGGTGCCGACACCTATCTGCTCACCGAGCACGGCAAGCCGTACACGGTGAAAGGTTTCGGCGGCCGGATGCGCGACTGGTGCGACGAGGCCAAAGTACCGCCGATGATCGACGCGACCGGCAAGAGCAAAAACATCGCCTCGCATGGTTTGCGCAAATTGTGCTTGGTGCGGCTGGCCGAATGCGGATGCAACGTGATCGAGATGCAGGGTATCAGCGGCCACAAGGATTTGCGCGAGCTGCAAATCTACATCGACGCCGCCAACCGCAAGAAGGCGGCGGCGGTGGCGATCTCGAAACTGATCGCGGCACAAAGCGCGGCGCGTGAGGCGGGCACGAAGTAAGAACCTGAGTTTGTCTAATTGGCGAGGACGATTAGCCAATCGAGGCAAAATCTGCAGCGAAAACAACGCGAATTTCCGGGGGTGGCAAGCCGTGTGGTCCTGACGCCCGGGGTCTGTGCGTCAAGCCTTGCGGTGATGTGGCGGCCCGACCGGGGCGCGCGCATCAGTTATCCGCAGAGCGACGGGGGCAATAGTGCATCGCTCCCCGGGGAGAGCACGAAGGACACCGTTAAAACCATCCGCGCAGGGAAGGCCGGGCGACCGGCATCACCTGTGATCCACCCCGTGTGCATTTTCCCAGCGCACGGATCTCGGGTGCCGCCGGCGCCCGGCCTTTCCTGCGCCCTCTTCGAAAGAGGGCGGCAAACCGAAGCAAAGCTCGGGCGAAACGCGCCGCGAGAACGGGGACGTGTGTCAGCAAGTCGAAATGTCTATTGGAGGATGACGATGCCGCGCCTTGCTCCGTCATTGCGAGTTGGGACCGGCCTTGAGGGGCCGACGCGCGCTGAATGAAACGACGTTTAGCGACACAAATGGAATCAATGGGTTAGCTCGACGTTTCTTCCTAGCGCAGCGAAGCAATCCAGAGTCTTTCCGCGGTGGCAGTCTGGATTGCTTCGCTGCGCTCGCAATGACGCGGGGAGAAGGCGTGCGCATCACTCACCTTTCGTGCCCCGGACGCAGCAACGCGAGAGCGCTGCAGCGCGGCGTCCGGGACGCGAGAGTTTCACGCCACCACCACACTCCCGCTCTTCCGCAAGCCGACATATTGCAGCTCGGCGAACACGCCAGTCGCGATCGCTTGCGCCACGACCATGAGCTCGCCGGGGAGGTTCGGCGATACCGCGCCCGAGAACAGCAGCGCGATGCTGCCGACCGTCCAGGCGGCATTGCCGACCACGACGAGCAGCACGAGCGGCTTCGGTACTGCTGTGCGCGAGGCGAGCCAGCCAACCAGTGCGGTGTAGGCGATCAGGAACATGCCGGTTTCGCGCAACAGCGTTTCGGGCAGGTTGAACAGCGTCGCGAACGCGCCGGCGCCAAAGGTGAAGCCGAGCGCGGCGACGCCGCTGAACGCGGCGTCGGCGAGCAGGGCACGGCGCAGGAAGGTGGATGCGTCAATCATCAGAGTCTCCATGGTTGGGTTGGCTTGGGGGGACTTAATGCCATCCGCGCCACCAGGCGCGGAGGAGGCGGGCGAGGCGGAACGGGCAGAGGCTCCTGCCGACGCTGTGCTCGAAGGCGGTGACGTGCGCGACGACGTAGTCGCCGGTCGAATGCACCAGCGGCTCCGGCATGTTGAGGCTGCGCGCCAGCATGCGGGTCGCGAGCGTCATCGCCCAGGGAAGAAGGTGGTCTGCAAGGGTGCGGTAGAGCAGCAGCGCGATCATGATTATCTCCTGTGCTCAGGAAGATGCGCGGGTCGGGGACCCAATTCGATTACCTCGGGGGTAATGGATGGGCCGAAATGCACGTGGTAGGTTTTCGACCATGAACGCACATGCATCCACGGCACGCGCCGAACCCAGCCAGCCGGTCCATATCGGCGATCATTTGCGCGAATGGCGGCAGCGCCGCCGCATGAGCCAGCTCGATCTCGCGGGCGAAGCGGAGATTTCCGCACGCCATCTCAGCTTCGTCGAGACCGGCCGTGCCGCGCCGTCGCGCGACATGGTGTTGCGGCTCGCCGAGCGTCTCGACGTGCCCTTGCGCGAACGCAACGTGCTGCTGGTCGCCGCAGGCTTCGCGCCGGCCTTTCCGCAGCGTCCGCTGGAGGACCCCGCCTTGAAATCAGCCCGGCAGGCGATCGACCTCGTGCTCAGGGCCCACGAGCCCAATCCGGCGCTGGCCTATGACCGACACTGGAATCTGGTGACCGCCAACCGCATGGTGGCGCCGTTGCTCGAAGGCGTTCCGGAACGGCTGCTCGGCCAGCCCTTCAACGTGCTGCGGCTCGCCTTTCATCCGGAGGGGCTGGCGCCGCGCACCGTCAATCTTGCGGAGTGGTGTGCGCACCTTTTGGAGCGGCTGCACCGGCAATGCGAGGCGACGGCCGATCCCGAGCTGATCAAGCTCTATCACGACCTCAAGAGCTACCCCATTCCGGCGCGCTCGGGACCGCTGTCGAGCGACAATGTCGCGATCCCCTTCAAGCTGCGCCATGACAGTGGAATACTGAGTTTCTTCTCTACTACCATGGTGTTCGGAACGCCGGTCGATATCACCTTGTCGGAGCTGGCGCTGGAGACGTTCTTTCCGGCGGACGAGCGCACCGCCGAATGGCTGAGACAGACGGCCGCAAAAGTGACCTAGCACCCTCTGGCGCCCTTGCCTCGGGCGGCGTTCGGCTTATCTTCCGACGAAACCGCACCGCCCGAAGGAGGCGCTCATGAGCACGCTGAAACCCCTCCAGATCGACGTCGTCTCCGACGTGGTGTGTCCGTGGTGCTATATCGGCAAGCACCGGATCGAGAGCGCGCTCGCGCTGGTGCCCGAAGTTCCCGTCAAGCTGAATTTCCGCCCGTTCTTCCTCAATCCCTGGGTGCCGCGCGAGGGGATCAGCCGCGAGGATTATCTCACCCAGAAGTTCGGCTCGGTCGAGGCCTATAAGGGCATTGCGGGGCGCGTGGTCGCGGCCGCCAGCGAAGAGGGTCTCGTCTACAAGCCCGAGCTGGTCGCGCGGCAGCCCAACACCACCGACTGCCATCGCCTGATCTTGTGGGCCGAGGCGGTCGCCAAGGCGCCCGAGATGAAGCAGCGTCTGATGGAACTGTATTTCCGCGACGGCGGCGATCTCACCGACGTTAACGTGCTGGTGCAGGCCGCAGCCGATGTTGGCCTCGATGCTAATGACGTGCGCAAGCGCCTTGCCAGCGACGAGGACGTCGCGCGGGTGTCGGCGGACGCGCAGGAAGCTGCCGAAAAGGGCATCTCCGGCGTGCCGACCTACGTGTTCGCGCAGAAATACGCCGTCTCCGGCGCGCAGGATCCGAACCTGCTTGCGCGTGCCATCCGCGAGGTCTCGGCGGAGATCAACGCGCAGGCGGCGGAGTAGCGCTCGGCTATTTGCGGAGACGACGAAGCGCGCGGCGTGCTGTGTCGCGCGCGACGTTGCGAGCAATCAGCGCCGCGTGGATCAATGCCACCATCGGATCATTCCGCCTGAGCGGGATCAGCACGTCGCCAATCGCGAAGCGGCCGCGCCAGATCGGGTTGATCATGGGATGGTCGGCACTCGCAGTGGAATCCGCGCTCGCAATGGACGGATCGGCGCAGAGATGACGCGTCAGATCGAGCGTGAGCTGCACGCCCGGCGAATATTTGGCAAAACGCTCGTCGATGCCGAGCTTGAAGAAGAAGGCGCGGTCCTGATGGCGCAGCACGATGCCGGCGGCCACCGGCGTCACGCCGGCGCGCAGCGTGACGATCTCGCATTGCGCGGTCTCGGCGAGTGCGGGGACGGCGCGGCGGATGAAAGTCGCATCGCCTGCGTCCTGGATCAGCGCGGTGCCGCGCTTGCCCTTCCAGCCGCTGGCTTCGAGTTGCAGGAACGTTTCGAGCGCGAGCTTGATCTCATCCACCTTGCGCGCAACTTCGAAGCTGATAGCGCCATGTGCCTCCAGACGGTGGCGCTGACGGCGCAGCTCTTTGAGCTTCTTCGATCCGAGAGCCTCGTGCAGCAGCTTGTCGCCATCCTGTGTCGCATCGAGGCCGGCACGGATGTAAGAGCCGAGCACGCGCGGCTTCAGCCCGGCCCGGCCGAGCGCTTGCTTGAGCGATGCCATCGCTGCGCCGTCAAGCGCGACGTCGCGCAGGATCAGAGCATGTGCGCCGGCCTCGCGCGCCCGCTGCAGCAGGCGCGTCGCGGCCTCGATCGAAACGTCGCGGTCGATCAGCGGACTGCACAGTGTGCCATAGGGATGCGCGCTCACCAGCGCGGGCAGGGGGATCTTCCAGGCTTGCCAAAGCGAGACCACCGGCATCAACCCGATCAGCCGCGTCGAGGCACCGCCGCAGACGGACAGGGCCGAGGCACCGACACGATCGCGCGCGGTTGCGCTGACGGCGAGTTCCCAGGCTGGCAGGTAATAGCCGTTCGGCTCAATCGCCCGCTGCGCCAGTGCGCGCCATTGGCCGGGCTCGATCGCCGTCAACGGGACGAGCGCGGGCGTTGCATCGTTTGCCGATGCCGGATTGATCGCAGCCTGATGCGCGATGTCGACCACGTCCCGTCGTTCCCCGTTCACGCCAGCCAACAGCCGGCGTTACGCGGTCATGCTTAGCGCAAAGATTGGAAAATCCCGTTGGGACGCCGCTTCAATTCGAGTGGTATTGTTAACGTCTCATTGAGCATCCGGCCGCCTCGCTGGCGGATGCTGTCTCGATCCGGAGGATCAAAATGGCCGCCACGTCTTTCACGCCGATTGCCTCGCTGCTGGGCGGCGCGCTGATCGGCCTGTCCGCCGTGCTCTTGATGTGGGCGACTGGACGGATCGCCGGCGTCAGCGGCATTGCGGCGCGGTTGTTTCCGCCCTACGAAGACCGCGAATTTGGCGGTCGGCTCGCCTTCGTCGCCGGCCTCATTGCCGCACCGGTGTTGGTGCGGCTTGTGACCGGAAGCCTGCCGGCGCAGACGATCGCCGCGGGAACGCCGCTGCTGATTGTCGCAGGGCTGCTCACCGGCTTCGGCGCGGTGTGGGGCAGTGGCTGTACCTCAGGCCATGGCGTCTGCGGTCTGTCGCGATTGTCGGTGCGCTCGCTGGTCGCGACCGTCACCTTCATGGCGACGGGCGTCGCCACCGTCTTCGTGATCCGGCACTGGAGCTGACGGCGATGACCATTCTCGTTCAATTCGCGATCGGCTTGCTGTTCGGCCTCGGGCTCATTGTCTCCGGCATGTCGAATCCGGCGAAAGTGCTGAACTTCCTCGACCTCGGCGGCATCCCGGCGGGGACATGGGACGCGAGCCTCGCCTTCGTGATGGCCGGCGCGGTCGCGGTGACCTTCGTCGGTTTCAGGCATGTCTTGAAGCTTGCGCATCCCTTCTTCGCCGAACGCTTCTACGTGCCGACGCGCAGCGACATCGATCCAAAAATCATCGTTGGACCCGCGATCTTCGGCATCGGCTGGGGATTGGCCGGCTTCTGTCCGGGACCGGCAATGACCGCGCTCGGCTTCGGCTCGATCTCAGCCGTCATCTTCGTCGCCGCGATGTGCGCCGGCATGGTGCTTGCCCGCTTCATCGCGCGGCTGCAATCATCGACCCGCATCGCTGCGCCGGTTCATCCGCTCGAGTCCTGAGGCATGGGAGGCCGTGATCGTTCCGGCTGATTTGCAGGTTTTTCTTGGCACCGGATTGTCGTGGTGCGATCGATTGCTAGATCGGCTCGTAGGCTTCCGATCCGCAGATGTCATCGGCTTCCGCGCGCCGCCTGTCGATGATCTTTCCGCCGTTGATCGTCACGATGTAGGTCTGGGCACCCAGTGCCGAGCCGGTGGCTGAGGTGAGTTGAGCGCGGACGCAGGCCGTCCATCCAGGTCCGCGGACCTCGTGATGGGGCAGTGCGACCTGCACCTCGTGCGGATAGGAGGTGTTGAGGAAGACCATTTCGATCTGCTCGCGGACCACGCGCTTGACGTCAGGTGGGGGTTCGGGCTGTGGCTCGTCGGTTTCCTTGAGGCGCATGAAGTCGGGCACGGGCGCGCGGCTGTCGGCAAAGCCGCACGCGCCGAGCGTGAGCGCGCCGGCGAGCAGCGCCACATGAGCAACAATCCGCAACATTCGTGAAGGTCCCCTGCGGGCCAACAGATAAGCGCAAATTCGACGGGACGAAGTCCGGGCCGATCAACAATTGCTGAAGGGGTAGAACCCACCACATTTGCTATTACGGGATTGCAGGCTAGTTTGTATCCCAGACGAGGGGGATCGCACCAATGAGAATTTTGGTCGTGGCGGCCGCGGTGCTGGCACTGACGGTCGCTTCCGCGCAGGCACAGATGGGCGGCGGCCGGCACCACAAAGAGGATAGCGGCCAGAAGGCGGACACCAAGCCCAAGGTCGACGAGAAGGCCTACAAGGCCGCGCTCGAGCGCATTCCGGATCCCAAGGAAAAGTATGATCCGTGGAGCGGGGCGCGTCCGAGCGAGCCAGCCAAGAAGCCGAAATAGCGCGAGGCGCGTCTTGGCGGACCGGCTGCCATGTCTGGTTGGCCTCGTCGTTCTGCTCGTTGCTCGGCCGTGCGTCGCTTGGGAGAGCTGGGGTGGCGATCCCGCCGGTTCGCGTTTCTCGCCATTGCGCGAGATCACGTCCGACAATGTCGGCAAACTCATCCGCGTTCGCCTGATCGCACTCGATGCCAAGACGGGTCTTCCCTGTGCGGATTTCGGCAAGGGCGGCGAGATCAAGTTCGATATCGGCATGCCGCTGGAGTGGCCCGGCGAATTCCAGATCACGTCTCCACCGGCGGTTGGCCGCGGTGTTGTCGTGGTCGGCTTCTCGATCGGCGACAACTGCCGCGTCGATGCGCCGAGCGGCGTCGTGCGCGCGTTCGACGCGCGCAGTGGTGATCTGCGCTGGACCTTCGAGCCGCTCAAGCGGGACGGCATCGAGGCCGGCCATGCCAATGTCGGCGATCGCGCTCGCGATTGTCGCGCTGATGATCGTTACGCTGCGCTGGCGTCGTCGACGTCGTCGTATCAGCTCGACATGATGTTGGCGTGCATGCGATGCGAACAGTCATTCACATCGTGAGCGCTATTGCACGAAGGCGAGCCCGATGCGCTTGTCGTTGCGCCACACCGTGCGGCAATTCCGTACGAAATTGTCGCGTGAAATCGACAACGTGAACGATTGCGGCAATATCACAGGGCTATCGAGATCAATCGCCGCGCCGCTGTCAGACATGTTGCGTACGGTGCACGCGACACCGCTATTTTCAAAGGTGATCGTGCCGCCCTTGAAAACCCGGTATCGTTGCGCTGCACGCTTCTCGATCATCGGCATTAATCCATAATGACGATTGTGAAATAGTGCATAGAAATTACGTTGAAATAAACTCAATACTGGCGCTACTTGCGCAGCGCTTCAGACTTCGTTTACGACGTTGAAGCGGCCGAGTTACTTCCCGCCGAGTTTATCCCGCAAGCCTTTCCTTTATGGCGTTACGCGCCGATGGAGATTCCGATGAAGACCACGCTTTCGCTTCTGTTCGCCGCAGCGCTCTCGCTGTCGTCCATGCCCGCCCATGCCGCCAAGCTCGATCTCGCGACCATGAGCTGCAAGCAGTTCCTCGAGAGCGGCGACGACACGATCAAGATGGTGCTGACCTGGATGGACGGCTGGTACAAGGGCGACGAGGACAACGCGATCATCGACACCGACGTGTTCGTCGAGAACGCCAAGAAGTTCGGCACCTATTGCGGCACCAATCCGAACGTCAGCATCGTCACCGCCGCCGACGAAGTGCTCGGCAAGTAATCTTCGAAGAGTGTCGACCGAGGCGTCATCGCGATCGCGCCTCGGTCTCGGTTCGACGTCATCGAGAGCCGCGGTGCGTTTTGCGCTCACGCGGCTCTCTTCGTTTCGGATGATGCTCAGCCCGGCAGCATCGCGAACGCGCTCGACACCATCGCCACCTGCTTGTTGTCGGTGGCGGAGAGCAGGGTGACGCGGCCGAAGCTCATGGTGCGTCCGAGCCGCACCACGCGCGCATCCGCCAGCACGTCGGACGAGGAGACCGCGCGCATGAAATGCGTGGTCTGGTCCACCGTCGTCATCGGACGATAGCCGCGATTGGCGGCGAGGTTCGCGATCACCATCGCGGTGTCGGCGAGCGCCATCAGCGCCTGGCCGCAGACCACGCCGCCGTTGCGGCACAGCCGCTCCGAGAACGGCATGCGGAGCAGCGCGCCAGGCTGCCAGTCCGACGCATTGGCAGGCGGATTGTGCTCGATACGCTCGACGGAGAGGTTGAGATCCTGGACCCAGGGCGCAAAGACCTCGCCGAGAATGCGTCTGGCCTCGGTGATGTCGAACTCGGCGTCTGGCTGCGGTGGCATGGCTGTCGTTCCCTCTGTTGCCGGGTGTTTCGCTCATTCTGCCCGCTTGGGCGCGGCAAAGTCACCGGGATCCGTCGGCTTGAAAATGCCCGACTTCGCCCGATATGATGGCACGCTTGGGAGCGGGTGGACGATGTTGCGTCGATGTGTCCTTGTGATTTGCCTGGCCGCGCTTGGTCTGGCGCTGAACGGTTGCACCAGGTGCGGCCCGATCTGGGACGATTGGCTCCACGAGCCGAAATCGTGCAAATCGGACCGGCTCTAGCGGATTGAAGCGGCGCTCGGAGCCGTGAACAAGTTCAGGGGTGCGTCATCCGCACCTCTATCGATGATCAAGGAGTGAATGATGAAGCTTTTTCGTATGGCGGCGGTGCTGGCGCTGGTGGCTGGACCGGCCTTCGCGCAGGAATCGCCCCATATCAACCTGATGGCGGACGGCCCCTCCAAGACCGACGACGAGAAGGCCGCGGATGCCGCGCGCGAAAAAGCCTACAAGGAGACGTTGAAGAAGATTCCGGACGCCAAGGCGTCCAGCGATCCCTGGGGCGGCATGCGCGCCGACGCGCCGAAGCAGCCCGCGCCGAAGGCCGCGGCCGCCACCAGCGCGCCCAAGAAGACCAAGGCCGGTACCGCCGCCAATTGACGGGCGGCCCCGCAAGGCGAGTGACGCCGCCTCCTTTCGGGACTCCCCTTCGGCAGGCCTTGATCCTACATTCCCTCGCAATGTTGCGTTGAGGAGGCAGGATATGGCGGATCGCCCGCGGGACCTCGCCGAGCGGATGGGGCGCCGGCGCAAGCCGGCCATCGGGGCGGGCGACAAGGCCGGCGACGGCTATTTGCGCGAGAGTTTTACCCTGCCTCGCGCGGCCGCACGGGCAAGGGCGCAGGCCTTCTTCGCGCGCTATCCCAAGGCCGGCTACATGAGCGAAGTCGAGAACTGGCGCGAACTGCCCGGCGGCGACATCGAATTCACCATGCGGCGGCTGCCCAGCGCCGACTAGCCCCGGTCCGCCCTCTCGACCTGCCGGTTCAGGCCATCTTCTTCAGGCTGTCTTATTCAGGCCGTCTTGCGCCCGATGGCCTTCAGCTCCCGATCGATGCGCAGCTGCACGCGACGGATCGCCAGCAGGTCGATCTTCGTCTCGGTCTTGCCTGTCTTGGTCTCGTCGCCGATCCGGAACTGCCACTGCCAGACGCCAGGGATCGCCGTCTTTGCAACCGTGAACTCAACGCCCCTGTGATTCATGGTCACCTCCACGATTCACCTTGCCATGTCGGGTAACATGTTGGGCGTCGTAAAATTCCATCGACAAACAAAAATTGTCGTTAAGTCGTGGAGAGTTCATCGGAATTTGGCAAGCGCGCGCCGTTCGAAACAAGCGAAATCGGATTCCGAAAGATGGAACCGATGGATGCGTTTTCACAGCACCTTAGCGCCCGGCCAGGAACTCTGTTCATGGTCGGAGAACCACGGACAGATACGCAGGAAGCACGCGATGGGATCCATGCGCGCGCAAGAAAAAACCCCGCCAGGGGAGAGCCGGGCGGGGTAGGAGGTTATTGGAGGCTGAGGTGCTGGGCTGCAACACCATAGCCAGACAACCGTAGCCCGCTCAGCTTACGACAGCCTGACAGACCGCGACGGATCGGACCGCGAGAGTCTAATTCCAGGAATCGGCAGCGCATCTGGTCGCCGAAAACAGAAAACCCCGCTCGGGGCAGAGCGGGGTCATCGACTGGGTATGGAGGCCCGGTGTTGGTCCACCGGGCAGGGCGAGACTAGATCATTCGGCTGACAGGCGCCTTACGCGAGCTTGTGCGGAGCTTGCAGCCAGATTTAGAGCCGCTCTCACGGTCCCAATTCAGACATCCGGTCGCACAACTTCAGACACATCCGTTGGCGACACTTTGCGGGCACGGCGAAGCCATGGGGGAAAATTGGCGCGCTGCTAGCGGGGTGGCTTCATGGACAAGGTAGAGCGGTCATTTGCCGCCGCGACGGCGGCTGGCTTCGTGGTGTTGGTCATCGGCATCCTGCTGCTGGCGCTGATGTGAGAGGCGGCTCGGCCGGCACGCGCCAACCGAAACGCGAAAACAACCCCATGCACAGTAGGCAACCGCCTGTTTCGGCTCGCGTTTCCTAGTGTACCTTGATCGCGTCCAGCGGCAGGCGGAGATCGGCGGCACGCTCGGCGCGGTCCCTCTTGCGGAACTCGATTTCCTTGCGTTCGAACTTCGCCATCTCCTCGAGCGCGGCCTCGAGCATGGAATTGCGCCTGACAGCACCGGCTTGCGTATTTTCCGTCATGATCCAGTCCCCCATTGTGGCGGCCCCGTTTCAAGTCTGGGCCCGCGGAAAAGTTCGGTGCCACAGGATTGCGGAATGATGACGGCGCGTCTTTGATGCGGATCATCTTCGCAGGAAGCGCGTCCTCACATTTTGCGGAGGGCGGGGGCGCTGCTGATTCTGGGGAATGCGAAGGGGCCGGCCTCCGTCAACTGAGGCGGCTTACTTCTTCGGCGGAGCAACGTACCAACGCAGCGTCAGAAGAGCTGCGAAAGCCCCGGACAGGGCGTAGAGAATCGCAAGTGCGATCGAGTATCTGCGGAGCCGCTTGGCTCGTCCTGTCTGAATAATGAGCATCATTCAAAAATACACGCTCTGGTAAAATGAGGCCGCCCTGATTTCAGGTTAAGGGCGCCGAATGTCTCATCCACAAAAGAACATATTGCGAACTGAGAACAAATAGTGTACATTGCTTTTATCGACGAGCCGCCGCGCCAATCGTTTGTCCCGCACCCGAATCCTCGCCATAAGGAGCACGACCCGATGTCCACCACTGCCCTGCGTATCGTCGAAGGATCCTCCATGGACAAGAGTAAAGCTCTGGCCGCCGCGCTCTCCCAGATCGAGCGTCAGTTCGGCAAGGGCTCGGTGATGAAGCTCGGCAAGAACGACCGTTCGATGGATGTCGAGGCGATCTCCTCGGGCTCGCTGGGGCTTGATATTGCGCTCGGGATCGGCGGCCTGCCGAAGGGGCGTGTCGTCGAGATCTACGGGCCGGAATCCTCGGGCAAGACCACGCTGGCGCTGCACACGGTGGCGGAAGGGCAGAAGAAGGGCGGTATCTGCGCCTTCATCGACGCCGAGCACGCGCTCGACCCGGTCTATGCGCGCAAGCTGGGCGTCAACATCGACGAGCTTTTGATTTCGCAGCCTGACACCGGCGAGCAGGCGCTGGAGATCTGCGACACGTTGGTGCGCTCGGGCGCGGTGGACGTGCTGGTGATCGATTCGGTCGCGGCCCTGGTGCCGAAGGCCGAGCTCGAGGGCGAGATGGGCGATGCGCTGCCGGGCCTCCAGGCCCGTCTGATGAGCCAGGCGCTGCGCAAGCTCACAGCGTCGATCAACAAGTCCAACACCATGGTGATCTTCATCAACCAGATCCGCATGAAGATCGGTGTGATGTACGGCTCGCCGGAAACCACCACCGGCGGCAATGCGCTGAAATTCTACGCCTCGATCCGCCTCGACATCCGCCGCATCGGCGCGATCAAGGAGCGCGACGAAGTGGTCGGCAACACCACCCGCGTCAAGGTGGTGAAGAACAAGCTGGCACCGCCGTTCAAGCAAGTCGAATTCGACATCATGTACGGCGAGGGTGTTTCCAAGATGGGCGAGATCCTCGATCTCGGTGTCAAGGCCGGCATCGTCGAAAAGTCCGGCGCCTGGTTCTCCTATGACAGCCAGCGCCTCGGCCAGGGCCGCGAAAACTCGAAAGCGTTCCTGAAAGCCAACCCCGACATCACCGCCAAGATCGAGACCTCGATCCGCCAGAACTCCGGCCTGATCGCCGAGCAAATTCTCGCCGGCAGTCCCGAGCGCGACGCCGACGGCGAGGAGCCGGCGGACGAGTAAGACTTACCGCGGAGAGTTTTTCGCGAGGAGCGGGCGCTGAGGACGTTGAGTTGCCGACGTCGTCAGTGCCCGTTTTCGTGTTGAGCGTGACAGTGGGTGGGGCGATGAAGCGTCTGATCTTGGCTGGCTGGGGCGGCGGGAGTGAGCTTGCTCGATCGGGCTTGGCCGAGATCGTCATACCGTTCCATTTTCAATTTGCATGGGGGGCGCTCCCGCGGGCGGAAAAACTCTCGGCTTATTTCGCTGCTTACACGACGGATCTTGGCACGGCCGATCACTGGTCGATTGGGTCCGCTGGCCGCGAGGCGCCAAGGGTCGCGAATTGTCGCTGGTCGAATTTTGCGAGCCGTACGACTCGATCGAACTCTGGTTCGCAGCAACTGCCCGAGACCAACTGCAACTCGTCTGGTTGCTCGACCACCTTGGCAGCTGTCCTGCGCTCGCGCAGAAGATCGGGCTGCGATTGCTGGACTCCGATCTAATGTTCAGTCCCGATTATGATTTCGCTAAGGCCGAGCCGCATATTCCCGTCGCGGATGTCGGCACAGAAGAGTTCGAGATTGCCAAATTGGCGTGGTCGGCCTACCGCGCGCCGACCCCGGAGGCCTGCATCGATCTGCTTCACCGCGATCTGAGTGCCTTGCTGATGCTGCGGCCGGCTTTGCTCGAGCTTCTGGCGGAACTTCCGTCTCCATCGACCGGGCTCGGTGCGACCGAGATGCGATTTCTGGAGATGCTTGCCTGGTATGCGAACACAAATGCGTTGTTCCATTTGCGGTCGCTACGGGACACTTACGTGTTCGGAGAGGTCGAACTGGGATATTTGCTCGAAGGCTTGGCCCTCGGCCCCAAGCCAGCTGTGTCCGGGCTGGGCGACGAATTACGTACCGTCGACCTTGGCAATCTCGGAGCCGGCACAAGGTTTATCTCCGCAGCCGGCTGTCGTTGACCGAATTCGGAGGGGCTGTCCTGGCGCATCGGGAAGATTTCAGCCGCCACAATCCGATCGATCGCTGGTGGGGTGGCACCCACCTGACCAACGATCGGCTGTGGCGCTACGGCGCTGTTTTAACGAAGCCCTGAGGTGCGCGAACATGACGCGGCTCATAGTCACGACAGACTCGTCCACTGCCGGCGCCATTCAACAGGCGGGCCTTGCCGACCTCGTGATTGCGATCGAGCGCCGGCTGGTCTGGGGACTATTGCCTTCCAATGCAGAGCTCGATGCGTTCTTCGCGCCGCGTACGACGCAGCCTCAACAGCTTCATTGGCTCGACGACACGCCGTCCTGGCGTATCGAGGAGTCGGATGTGAAGGATCGAGGATTCATCGAAATGCTCGCGGAATACGATACGGTCGAGTTTTGGCTAGGGCCGGAGCCAAATGCGCAATTGATCCTGCTCTGGCTGCTCGATCACTGTGCCAGTGAGAGAGCGGCGGCGGTCTCCAAGTCTGTGATGCGTCAGCTGGACACTTCTATTGGTGCCGATCCAGACCGACTTGCGAAGCAAAATCCGCCGGTTGTTAAGCTGGCGCAAGATCACCTTGAGCTGGCCGGTCGCGCCTGGCGGGCTTATCGCGCGCCGACGCCGCAGGCTTGGGGCGACCTCCTCAATACGGATTTGAGTCTGCTTCCGCAGCTTGAGCGGTCCGCCGTTGAGCTGCTCGAAGAACTTCCGGGCATCACAACTGGTCTAGGAGCTACGGAGACGCGGATCTTGGAGCTGGTTGGGCCGGGCGACGTGCGGCCCTTCGATGTCTTCCCGGGACATCAGAAGCGCAACGAGCGTCGCGTCTTCGACTATTTGGAAGTAGGGACGTTGCTTGATGGGCTCGCACGTTGTCCGGTGCCGGCCGTATCCGGGCTGGAGGAAGGGCCATTCACGCTCGACATGCACAACGATACCTTCCGTCACGCACGATACAAGGAATCTCGACTGTCGCTCACTGAACTCGGAAGGGCCGTGTTGGCGGGTGACGAGGATTTTCGCCTTTATAATTCGATCGACCGCTGGTGGGGCGGCACCCACCTGACCAACGAGCGGCTCTGGCGATGGGACCGCGAAACCCGCTCATTGGTCGCGCCTGATTAACGCACGCGTATTTGCTCAGAGTGTTCCTGTATTGCGTATCAATTTTGAGAGGCAATCGTGTCCCATTTGATTTTAGCCACGAATGATCTGGCGGAAGACGTGCTTCGGCAGTCCGGTGTCGCGAACCTCGCGCTCGGGTTCTATCCACGCTTCGTCTGGAGGAAATTGCCTTCCGAGGAGCAGCTTTTGATGGGGCTGGAGCGGCGATCGGCAAAGCACTGCAATCCTGGCGATCATTGGCTCGACGACGTTTGTCGTGGCTCGGTGGAGGGCTTCGGCACGCGCGATATCGGTTTCTTCGAGCTCTGTGCAAAGTTCGACTCAATTGAAATCTGGGCCGATCCTCTGCCCAACGATCAGCTCGTCCTTGTCTGGCTGCTCGACCTCCTTCGCCCGTACAAGGAGATCACGACGAAGCTCAGTCTGGTGCATACAGATGACAAGGTTGAAAACTATGCTCCAGAGTCCGTCGCAAAATGGAAGCTGCCGACCTTCAAGGTAATTGACAACCATCTGGTGACGGCAAGCCGCGCCTGGCAAGCCTATCGGGCTGACACGCCAGAACCATGTTTCGATCTGCTGATGACGGATCTGACGATTCTGCCGAGACTTCGATCGGCGCTGATTGCGGTGCTTGAGGAGCTTCCGGACAGGGTGACGGGACTCGGTGCCAGCGAAATGGATCTGCTGGATTTCGTGAACGACGGGAACACCGACCCGAGGCGGGTCGGCGAGGCGAGGTGGCTGCGCGATGTGCTCGACGGATCCGACGCGCAAGACGCCTTGATCGAACTGGCGGAGCATCCGGTCCAACCCATTCTTTTGGGCGATCCATCGTTCGACAATGAGGACCGTTACTTCGGCAGGAGCGAGTGGAAGGTCACGCTCACTGAACTCGGACGTTCCCTTGTCGCCCGAGAAGACGATTTGTGGCGCCACAACCCGATCAAGCGCTGGTGGGGCGGTACTGAATTGACCAACGAGCGGCTCTGGCGCTGGGATCGCGAAACCCGATTGTTGGTTGCGCCCTAGAGGCGCGTTCGGTGCCGTATACTGTAGGATGGGTAGAGCGAAGCGAAACCCATCGCTTTTCGATCGCCGGCGGACAGTGCAGTGATGGGTTTCGCTTCGCTCTACCCATCCTACGCCCACCCTGCAAAACCTCTGTCGCGTCTTACTCCGCCGCTTCCGCGTAATCGCTCACCGGCGGGCACGAGCACACCAGATTGCGGTCGCCGTAGACGTTGTCGACGCGTCCCACAGGGCACCAGTATTTGTCGGTGCGCGAGGAGCCGGCGGGGAAGCAGCCCTCGCTGCGAGTGTAAGCGCGCTTCCAGTCGTCATCGGCGATGTCGTGCACGGTGTGCGGGGCGTGGCGCAGGGGTGACGCCTCGATCTTGAAGCGGCCGGCCTCGACCTCGGCGATTTCCTTGCGGATCGCGATCATGGCGTCGCAGAAACGATCCAGCTCCGCCTTCGATTCCGACTCGGTCGGCTCGATCATCAGCGTGCCCGGCACCGGGAAGCTCATGGTCGGAGCGTGGAAGCCGTAGTCGATCAGGCGCTTGGCGATGTCGTCGACGGTGACGCCGGACGTGATCTTCAGCGGACGGGGGTCGACGATGCACTCATGCGCGACGCGGCCCTTCTCGTTCTTGTAGAGCACCGGGAAGTGCGCATCGAGCCGTGCTGCAATGTAGTTGGCATTGAGGATGGCGATCTCGGTGGCGCGCTTCAGGCCTTCACCGCCCATCATCAGAATGTAGATGTAGGAGATGGTGAGGATCGATGCCGAGCCGAATGGCGCGGCCGACACCGGACCCACCGGCGCATCGGCTTGCGTCGCGGGATGGCCGGGGAGGAACGGCGCCAGATGGGCCTTCACGCCGATTGGTCCCATGCCGGGGCCGCCGCCGCCATGCGGGATGCAGAAAGTCTTGTGCAGGTTGAGATGGCTGACGTCGGCGCCGTAATCGCCGGGCCTGCTAAGGCCGACCTGCGCATTGAGGTTGGCGCCGTCGAGATACACTTGGCCGCCATGGCCATGCACGATGTCGCAGATCTCGCGGATGTGCTCCTCGAACACGCCATGCGTCGAGGGATAGGTGATCATGACCGCGGCGAGATCGTTAGAATGCCTCTCCGCCTTGGCGCGGAGATCGTTGACGTCGACGTCGCCGTTGGCCTCGCAGGCCACCACCACGACGTCCATGCCGACCATCGCGGCCGAGGCCGGATTGGTGCCGTGGGCAGAGGAGGGGATCAGGCAGATTTTTCGGTGCGTCTCGCCGCGTGCGCCGTGATAGCCGCGGATCGCAAGCAGGCCGGCATATTCGCCCTGCGCGCCGGAGTTCGGCTGCAGCGAGATCGCGTCATAGCCGGTGATGTCGCACAGCCATTTTTCCAGCCGCGCGAACAGGGCGTGATAGCCGGCTGCCTGCTCGCGCGGGGCGAACGGGTGCAAGGAGCCGAATTCCGGCCAGGTCAGCGGCATCATCTCGGTGGTCGCATTCAGCTTCATCGTGCAGGATCCCAGCGGGATCATTGCGCGGTCGAGCGCGAGGTCGCGATCGCTGAGCTTGCGCATGTAGCGCAGCATCTCGGTTTCCGAGCGATGGGCGTGGAACACGGGATGGGTGAGGAACGCCGTGGTGCGCTTCAGAGACTCCGGCAGGGCCTCGCGCGTGGTGGCGTCGATCTCGGCGTAGGACAGCTGGCCGCCGAACGCGCGCCAGACGGCCTCGACCGTTGCCGGCGTGGTGGTCTCGTCGAGTGCGATGCGGAGCGCCGTCTCACCAACGCCGAGATTGATTGTCTCGGCGGTCGCGCGCGCGATGATCTCGGCGCGCCTGGCGCCGGCATCGACGCTGAGGGTGTCGAAGAAGGTTTCGCTGGTCGGTGCAAAGCCCAGCTTGCGCAGGCCGGCCGCGAGCACGGCGGCGCGGCGATGCACATTGCGCGCGATCTGTGCCAGCCCCTCGGGGCCGTGATAGACCGCATACATCGCCGCGATCACGGCGAGCAGCACTTGCGCGGTGCAGATGTTGGAGGTCGCCTTCTCGCGGCGGATGTGCTGCTCGCGGGTCTGCAGCGCGAGGCGATAGGCAGGCATCCCGCGTGAATCCACGGAGAGGCCGACGATGCGGCCGGGCAGCGAGCGCTTCAGCGCATCGCGCACCGCCATATAGGCTGCATGCGGTCCACCGTAGCCCATCGGCACGCCAAAACGCTGCGCCGAGCCGATCGCGATGTCGGCCCCTAACTCACCGGGCGAGGCGATCAGCGTCAGCGCCAGCAGATCGGCGGCAATGATCGCGAGCGCACCCTTGGCCTTCAGCGCGGCGATCGCCGGCCTTAGGTCGCGCACCGCGCCCGATGAGCCCGGATATTGCAGCAGCGCACCGAGCACGTCACACTTCGCGAGATCGGTGAGGGGATCGCCGACGACCAGCGACCAGCCGAGCGGCTCGGCGCGGGTGCGCATCACAGCCAGCGTCTGCGGATGCACGTCCTTGTCGACGAAAAAGGCCTTTGCCTCGACCCGCGAGTGCCGCTCGGCGAGCGCCATGGCTTCAGCCGCGGCAGTTGCCTCGTCGAGCAGCGAGGCGTTGGCGACGTCGAGCCCGGTGAGATCGCAGATCATGGTCTGGAAGTTGAACAGCGCCTCCAGCCGGCCCTGGCTGATCTCGGGCTGGTAGGGCGTGTACGCCGTGTACCAGGCGGGATTTTCGAGGATGTTGCGCTGGATCACCGAAGGCAAAATCGTGCCGGAATAGCCCTGGCCGATCAGCGAGGTGAAGACCTGGTTCTGACGCGCGAGCTCGGCCATGTGTGCGATCGCCTCGGTCTCGCTGAGCGGCTTGCCGAGATCGAGCGGGGCTGCCTGCCGGATCGAGGCCGGCAGGGTCTCCGCCATCAGTGCATCGACGCTCTTGGCGCCGACCGTCTCGATCATTGCGGTGACATCCCGCGCCGACGGGCCGATGTGGCGGCGAACGAAAGTGGCGGTGTCGCCATTGGATTTGCGGTGCGCGGTCATCGCTTGCTCCATCGTCTTTAAGCCGTATGCGCCTTGTACGCGGCTTCATCCATGAGGCCGCCGAGCTCGCTCTTGTCGGCAATCCTGATCTTGAAGAACCAGGCTGCGTCTTGCGCGTTCGAGTTCACCAGCGCGGGCTCGGCGGTCAGCGCATCGTTGGTCTCGAGCACTTCGCCGGTCACAGGCGCGTAGACGTCGGAGGCAGCCTTCACCGATTCCACGACGGCGGCGGCTTCGGCCTTTTTCAGGCTGCGGCCGACCTTGGGCAGTTCGACGAACACGACGTCGCCGAGCTGCGACTGCGCGTAATCCGTGATGCCGACGGTGGCGACATCGCCGTCGATCGCGAGCCATTCGTGGTCGGTGGTGTACAGCGTCGTGGTCATTTTCTTGGTCCTCAGCGTTTGTAGGTGTTTTTCACGAAGGGCATGGCGGCGACGGTGAGCGGCAGACGTTGCCCGCGCACTTCCGCAAAGAGTTTTGTGTCGAGCGCGCTTGATGCGGTGGGCACATAGCCCATCGCGACCGGCGCATTCAGGCTCGGGCCAAAACCGCCCGAGGTGACCTTTCCGATCGGCTCGCCGCCCGCTTCGTGCGCAAACAGCAGCGCGCCTTCGCGCACCGGCGCGCGGCCCTCAGTGCGCAGGCCGATGCGGCGGCGGGATGCGCCGTGATCGAAATGAGCGAGGACCTTTTCGGCTCCCGGAAAACCGCCGGCGCGGGCGCCGCCGGTGCGGCGGCTCTTCTGCACCGACCATTCAAGTGCAGCCTCGACCGGCGTGGTCGCGGTGTCGATGTCGTGGCCGTAGAGGCAGAGCCCGGCCTCCAGCCGCAGGCTGTCGCGGGCGCCAAGACCGATCGGCATCACGTCAGGATTTTCCAGCAGCGTCTTGGCGAGGCGTTCGGCATCCGCAGCGGGGACCGAAATCTCAAAACCGTCTTCGCCGGTGTAGCCGGATCGCGACACAAAGCAGGCGAGGCCGGCAACCTTGTGCGGGCCCGCATCCATGAACTTCATGGCGGGCGCTTCTGCACATAATTTCGCCAGTACGGTTTCGGCCTTCGGTCCCTGCAATGCGATCAGCGCGCGGTCGGCGAGCGAATCGATGATGCAGGCGTCCGAGAGATTCGCGCGCAGATGCGCCTCGTCCTCGGCCTTGCAGGCGGCGTTGACCACCAGGAACAAATGATCACCGAAATTGGCGACCATCAGATCGTCCTGAAGGCCGCCATCTTCATTGGTGAACTGGGCGTAGCGCTGCCGCCCCGGTGCAATCGCCAAGACATCCTGCGGCACCAGCCGCTCCAGCGCGCGGGCGGCGTCATCGACCTTGCCCGATTTCGGCCGAAGCGCGATCTGGCCCATATGGGAGACGTCGAACAGGCCGGCTAGCTTGCGGGTATGGAGGTGCTCTTTCAGCACGCCCGCCGGGTATTGCACGGGCATGTCATAACCCGCGAACGGCACCATCTTGCCGCCGAGCGACACATGCAGCCCGTGAAGGGGCGTACGCTGAAGGGAGTTTTGGTCGTCGCGCGAAAGCATCACAGGGCCCTCGGCGGTTCCCGAGGACAATTCCCCGCGGACACCACCCGAAGCCCCATCTGTCGCTGTGCCTGAGAGTATTATCCCGTCGGCGGACGCTGTCCGGACCTAAGCCCGTCGGCGCCTCTTTCCAGATGCTGTCAAAGCCACGCGGTCCGTTTGCCTGAGAGTTTCCGGGGCGGTTGCTCCTTCGGCGCCGGCTACCCAAAGCCGGTCTCTCCCGACGTGGCCGTACGATACAGATGGGTAAAGACCACAGCCCGGCCAAGCCTGTCAACGAGCCCTTTCCGGCTTTCCAAAGGGATTGCAACGGGATTGCGCACCTGCGGCAACTCACTGATCACGTTGCACAGTTTCTGGACAGCGAAGCTGGCCTTGTCTAAAAGCGCTTTGGCCCGCAGATATCAGCCCAAACTTGCGGTTTGGATGGCGTATAGCGGGCCCAAGCACACCCGATTGGATGAACATGAGCGGCGTCAACGAGATCAGGTCGACCTTTCTGAACTTCTTTGCCGAGAACGGCCACGAGATCGTGTCGTCCTCGCCACTGGTGCCGCGCAACGATCCGACATTGATGTTCACCAATGCCGGCATGGTGCAGTTCAAGAACGTCTTCACCGGCGTCGAGAAGCGGCCCTATCAGCGCGCCACCACGTCGCAGAAATGCGTGCGCGCCGGCGGCAAGCACAACGACCTCGACAATGTCGGCTACACCGCGCGTCATCTCACCTTCTTCGAGATGCTCGGCAACTTCTCGTTCGGCGACTATTTCAAGGAGCGCGCGATCGAGCTGGCCTGGAAGCTCATCACCAAGGAATACGGGCTCAAGAAGGACAAGCTGCTCGTCACCGTCTACCACACCGACGACGAGGCGGCCGGGCTCTGGAAGAAGATCGCGGGCTTCTCCGACGACCGCATCATCCGCATCCCGACCTCGGACAATTTCTGGGCGATGGGCGACACCGGTCCGTGCGGCCCGTGTTCGGAGATCTTCATCGACCGCGGCGACCACATCTGGGGCGGACCTCCGGGCTCGCCGGAAGAGGACGGCGACCGCTTCCTCGAATTCTGGAATCTCGTGTTCATGCAATACGAGCAGGTGACGAAAGAGGAGCGCGTGGATCTGCCGCGTCCCTCGATCGACACCGGCATGGGCCTGGAGCGCATGGCCAGCATCATGCAGGGCGTCGACAGCGTGTTCGAGACCGATTTGTTCCGTCACTTGATCGACGCGACGTCGTCGGCGCTGGGCAGCGGGCCGAACGAGCAGACCGTGGCCTCGTTCCGCGTCATCGCCGACCATCTGCGCTCCTCGGCCTTCCTCGTTGCGGATGGCGTGCTGCCCTCGAACGAGGGCCGCGGCTATGTGCTGCGCCGGATCATGCGCCGCGCGATGCGCCATGCGCAGCTGCTGGGCGCGAAGGAGCCGCTGATGCATCGCCTGGTCTGGGCGCTGGTGCGTGAGATGGGCCAGGCCTATCCTGATCTGATGCGCGCGGAAAACCTGATCGAGGAAACGCTGCGGCTGGAAGAGACCCGCTTCCGCAAGACGCTGGTGCGCGGCCTTGCCATCCTCGACGAGAAGAGCGCTTCGCTGAAGAAGGGCGACATGTTCGACGGCGACGTCGCCTTCACGCTGTACGACACCTACGGCTTTCCGCTGGACCTGACTCAGGACGCACTGAAGTCGCGCGGCATCGGCGTCGACCAGGCCTCGTTCACCGACGCGATGGAGCGCCAGAAGGCCAAGGCGCGCGAGTCCTGGAAGGGATCCGGCGAGGCGGCCTCCGAGGCGATCTGGTTCCCGCTGCGCGAAAAACTCGGGGCTACCGAATTTCTGGGTTACGAGACCGAGAGCGCCGAAGGCGTGGTGTCCGCGCTGGTGAAGGACGGCAAGGAAACTGACAGCCTCAAGGCCGGCGACACCGGCGCGCTGCTGCTGAACCAGACGCCGTTCTATGCGGAGTCCGGCGGTCAGGTCGGCGACACCGGCGTGCTGACAGGTGAAGGCGGCATCAAGTTCCGCGTTACCGACACGCAGAAGAAGCTCGGCGATTTCTTCGTTCACGTCGGCACATTGGAGAGCGGCGAGCTGAAGGTCGGCACCGCGTTGCAGCTCGAGGTCGATCACGGCCGCCGCTCGTCGATCCGCGCGCATCATTCGGCAACGCATCTCATTCACGAGGCGTTGCGCCAGGTGCTCGGCGACCACATCGCCCAGCGCGGCTCGATGGTCGCGCCGGATCGCCTGCGCTTCGACTTCGTGCATCCGAAGCCGATCACGCCGGAGGAGCTTGCCCGCGTCGAGGACATCGCCAATAACGTGGTGCTGGAGAACGACGAGGTCACCACCCGCGTCATGGGCGTCGACGAAGCCCGCGAGGCCGGGGCGCGCGCGCTGTTCGGCGAGAAATATGGCGACGAGGTTCGCGTCGTCTCGATGGGCCGCACTGCGCGCGAGCGCGGCGTCAACGCGCTCGGCTGGTCGGTCGAGCTCTGCGGCGGCACCCATGTGAAGCGTACCGGCGACATCGGCCTGATCACGCTGACCGGCGAGAGCGCGGTGGCCTCTGGCGTGCGCCGCATCGAGGCTTTAACCGGAAACTACGCGCGAAAACACGCCAACGAGACCATGGCGCTGGCGAAGACTGCGGCCAACGAGTTGCGCACCTCGATCGACGACGTCCCGGCGCGCATCACCGCGCTGATGGAGGAGCGCAAGAAGCTCGAGCGCGAGCTCTCCGATGCCCGCAAGAAGCTGGCGATGGGCGGCGGCGCGTCGGCCGGCAGCAATGGCGCAGCCAGCGGCGTGCGCGAGGTCGGCAATGTCAAGCTGATGGCGCGCGCGGTCGAGGGCATCGAGATGAAGGATCTCAAGAGCCTTGCCGATGACGGCAAGAAGCAGATCGGCTCCGGCGTGGTCGCCATCATCGGCGTCACCGAGGACGGCAAAGCGGGAATCGTGGTCGGCGTCACCGCCGATCTCACCGAACGCTTCAACGCCGTGAATTTGGTGCGCGTCGCCTCCGAAGCGCTCGGCGGCAAGGGCGGCGGCGGCCGGCCCGACATGGCCCAGGCCGGCGGCCCCGATGGCGCCAAGGCGACCGAGGCGCTGGCGGCGATCGAAAAAGCAATGGCGGGCGCGTAGGCGCCGTGTGTCTCGTTCCTCAGCCCTTCTTCAGGAAAATATACTCGGCCGAGTAGGGCGCGCTTTTGAACTCGCCGGCCTTGTCGCAAGCGCCGTCGAGCTTGCCGCCATGGGTGTTGATGCGCTGGACGGTGGTGACCGGCGTCAGCACGCCGCTGCCGCGGCGGGAGGCGACCTCGAGCTTCAGCCAGGGGATATCGGCGGGCGTGGCGCCAGGCGCGTTGCCGATGGCTTTGCCGACGACCGCACTGCTGTCGGCAAGCTCCCAGTTCGGACCGGTATAGTGACGGCCGATGGTCTTGCCTTCGGAGAGCAGCGTCGCGATCGGCTCGCGAAAGGCCCAGACGAGCTTGCCGTCGGTGCCGGCCTTGCACTCATAGACCTGCGCGCCCTCGGCGTGGACGCTCAGCACCGTGGTCTCGCCGGGTGCGGCGATGGCAGCGGGAAGTGTCTCCGCTGCGGAGGCGGGCCCGGCCATGACGGCGAGCAGCAGCAGGCAAGGGACAGCAAGCTTGATCGACATGGTCGCATCTCCGCGAAGGGCTCTCAAAAGCGAACGGGCCGCGCTTGAGGCGCGGCCCGTGATGATGTCTGGCCCAGTCGGGCGAAATTGCGGTTGGCGAGCTTACGCCAACGCCTTCGTGAGATTCTCCGCGACCTTGTCGAGGAAGCCGGTGGTCGACAGCCAGCGCTGGTCGGCGCCGACCAGGAGCGCGAGGTCCTTGGTCATGTAGCCTTCCTCGACGGTGTCGACGCAGACCTTCTCCAGGGTGTTCGCGAACTTGGCGAGCTCGGCGTTGTTGTCGAGCTTGGCGCGGTGCGACAGGCCACGGGTCCAGGCGAAGATCGACGCGATCGAGTTGGTCGAGGTCTCCTTGCCCTTCTGGTGCTCGCGGTAGTGGCGGGTCACCGTGCCGTGAGCGGCTTCGGCTTCGACCGTCTTGCCGTCCGGGGTGAGCAGCACCGAGGTCATCAGGCCGAGCGAGCCGTAGCCCTGCGCGACGGTGTCGGACTGCACGTCGCCGTCGTAGTTCTTACAGGCCCAGACGTAACCGCCGGACCATTTCAGCGCAGAGGCCACCATGTCGTCGATCAGGCGGTGCTCGTAGGTCAGGCCCTTGGCCTCGAATTCGGTCTTGAACTCGCGGTCGTAGATGTCCTGGAAGATGTCCTTGAAGCGGCCGTCATAGACCTTCAGAATCGTGTTCTTGGTCGAGAGATAGACCGGGTAGTTGCGCAGCAGGCCGTAATTGAGTGAGGCGCGGGCGAAGTCGATGATGGAATCGTCGAGATTGTACATCTGCATGGCGACACCGGCGCCCGGGGTCTTGAACACTTCCTTCTCGATCACGGTGCCGTCTTCGCCGACGAACTTCATCGTCAGGGTGCCCTTGCCCGGGAACTTGATGTCGGTGGCGCGGTACTGGTCGCCATAGGCGTGGCGGCCGATGATGATCGGCTTGCTCCAGCCGGGAACCAGGCGCGGCACGTTCTTGCAGATGATCGGCTCGCGGAAGATCACGCCGCCGAGGATGTTGCGGATGGTGCCGTTCGGCGACTTCCACATCTGCTTGAGGTTGAACTCCTTCACCCGGGCCTCGTCCGGAGTGATGGTGGCGCACTTGACGCCGACGCCGACCTTCTTGATCGCCTCGGCGGCGTCGATCGTCACCTGATCGTTGGTGTGGTCGCGGTACTCCATGCCCAGGTCGAAATACTGCAGCTCGACATCCAGGAACGGGTTGATCAGCTTGTCCTTGATGTACTGCCAGATGATCCGGGTCATCTCGTCGCCATCGAGTTCGACGACGGGATTGGATACCTTGATTTTTGCCATGATCGGAGAAGCCCTCTTGGGAACGGCGCCTTTTGGCGGCCGCGGTGGAAATCTCCCGCGCTATAGCACCGCCCGGGGGCGGGCGGAAGCGGAGCGGTTATGCAGTTTCAGCCCATCTTTTCGCCGAGAACCGCCATTCCGACGAGGTCGGAATGACGGCTGCCGCACCTTGTTTGGGCACCTGTCCCTCGGGCGATCCAATGCCGTTCAAGAACACCTCTAAAAGGCGGCCTGCGTGGCCGTGCCGGCCACGATGTACCAGGTCACGAACAGGCCGGAGATCAGGGCGCCCGGCAGGCTCGATCCGGTCCGTCGCCAGGTGAAGGTCGCGATCACGGCGACGATCGCGAGCAGCGGCACAAACTGGATGGCGACGATGGTCGAGAGCGGTACGAAGCCGGGATCGGGCAGCGGGTTGAAAAGTTTTCCGGTCAGCCAGAGCGTGCCATATTGCAGGACCAGCAGCACGATGAAGCCGAACGTCAGCGCCAGGATATTGGTCAGATAGAGCGCGAGCCGCGGCGCCTCCATGGTCGAGAAATTCCGGTGCAGCACGTGCAGGGCCACGACGAAAAACGCCGTGAACGGAATCAAGTAGATCAGGAAGATCACAAACTGCTTCGGGTTCATCAGCTTCAAGGCGACGATCCAGAACCGGAAGTCGATCTTGAAGGCGAGGTCGGCGAGCCATAGCGCAGCATAGCCGACTGCGACCGAAGCGACCGCGATCGCCACGGATTGGCCAACCAGTCCGGTCCGGGCGGTGCGCTTCGGGGCGAGGCGCATCAGCGCCAGCGTGATCAGGCCATTGATGATGGCCCAGACCAGGATCTGGTTGGTGATGCCCTGCGGCAGGAACGCCGTCGGCGTCACGAAGGTGCCAGCCAGCGCAAAGGCCGGATAGTAGGTCAGCGCCGGGATGAAGGCGGACAGGATGAACGCCGCGGTCCAACGCTGGCCGGTGGCGGCGTGATGCGGCGGCATGGTGCCGTCGGGGACCGCCGGCAGGCGCAGACGGGAGAACATTTGCGCCTCGAGCAGGCCGTCGAAAGTGCCGATCAACAGCGCGACGAAACCGGCAAACGCGATCAGCGTGCCGAGCTCCTTGCGGAACCAGATCTGGTCGTCGGCCGGCCGCGGCGTGCCGCCCTGCAGCGTCTTGGCGAACCAGTCGAGGCTGTAGCCGATAGCCTCATGCGAGATGTGTTCGGCCGGGTGAGTTATAGCCGGCGTGTACAGCACCCGGGCGGTCCCGGCCGCCGGGTCGCCGTAGACCTTGCCCGGCTCGACCGGCTCCTGTGTGCCGAACATCGCCCACAGCTTGGGGCTCTTGGTGACATCGCGGGCGAGATCGACGCCCCACATCAACGTGGAGAATTCCTCGTACTGGGCAAACACCAAAGCGGTGTTGCGCGGCCATCCGGGGGTGCCGTCGGCTGCGAACGGCTTACCGGTCGAGGAGCCCTCCAGCACCATCGACTTGTAGTCATTCGGCATCGCGGTGGCTGCGGCCAGCACCGTCCAGCCGCCCATCGAATGACCCTCGAGGCCGATATTGGCCTTGTCGACGATGTCGAGGCTGCGGAGATAGGCGAGGCCGTCAGGACCGCCAAAGCCGTTGGCAAAGGCGGGCGGGTCACTATAGCCGTGGCCGGTCTGGTCCAGCGCCAGCACGACATAGCCGCGGCGGGCGAATTCGATGGCGAAGCCGTCCTGGGTCTCGCGCGAGTTGATGTAGCCGTGGACGGCGAGGATGCCCGGTGCCGGGGTCTGCGCGGTGGCATTGGCAGGGACGTAGAGCAGGGCACTCATGGTGTTGCCCTTGGCGCCCTTGAACCTGACATCCTGGATCCGGATGCCGCCGGCGGTCTGCGTCAGATGGGCGATGAGCCCGCCCACCACGATCAAGACCGCTCCGAGAATTGCCAACGTCCATCGACCGCGCATCACCACCCCCCTGAATTGCGTTTTTAGCTCCGCCCTTTCGGCTTCGCTTTAGTTGTGGTTGATAGCCATAACCGAAAGCAAAGCGCGCACAAGCTGGCGAAAGAAATCGTCCCCAATTGAGATGCCGATTGCGGATTAGCAAATGCTGCTAACCCTGTTATCTCCGTTGCAGAAATTGGTCTGCACGGAAGGCGGGCCGGCCGCGTGGATGAAGGCTTGGATCAGCGTCTTCAGACAGGAGTTCAAACTCTTCGGAAGCTGAACGAGAAGAACGCTGACTCAGAAAGTTGAATGAGATGTCCGGCACCGACAAGACCAAGGCAGGGCTCGCCCTCGACGGTCCCATCGTGATCCTGGTCGAGCCGCAGCTCGGGGAAAACATCGGCATGGCCGCGCGCGCCATGGGCAATTTTGCCCTGGGCCGCTTGCGGATCGTCAACCCCCGTGACGGCTGGCCGAACATCGCCGCCCAGCGCGCGGCCGCAGGCGCCGACCACATTCTGGAAAAGGCCGAATTGTTCGGCACGGTCGGCGAGGCCGTCGCCGACCTCGACCTGCTGTTCGCCACCACCGCGCGCCCCCATGACCAGGCCAAGCCTGTGGTGGGGCCGGAAGCCGCCGCGAGCGAGATTTCGGGGCACGTCGCCACAGGCGGCAAGGCCGGCATCCTGTTCGGCCGGGAGCGCTGGGGCCTGACCAACGAGGAGGTCGGGCTCTCCAACCGCATCATCACCTTCCCGGTCAATCCGGGCTTCGCCTCGCTCAACCTCGCCCAGGCCGTGCTGCTGGTCGGCTATGAATGGTTCAAGCGCGCGACCTCGGGCGAGCTGCCGCACGCCATGCCGGAGCGCTCCGAGCGCGCCTCGCAGCACCAGATGCAGGCCTTCTTCGACAACCTTATCCGCGAGCTCGACCGCGTCGAATTTTTGCGCCCGGCCGAGAAGCGCGACACCATGCTGGTCAATCTGCGCAACATTTTCAGCCGGATGGAGCCGACCAAGCAGGACATGCACACCCTCCACGGGGTGGTGATGGCGATCGCGGAAGGGCGCAAGGGTCCAGCCAAGGGCGGCGTGCTCGACGGCGAGCAGGCCACGCGCCTGCGCGCGCTGCTGGCCGAGCACGGCCAGGGCGGCGGCGTGCCCGACAGCGGCTCGACCGTGCGCGGGCTGGCGCGCCTGCTCCGCCGCAACCCGACCGATGCCGAGCGCCTGCTCTGGCAGGCCCTGACCCGCGATCGCCGCTTCGCAGGAGGGTTCAAGCGCCAGACCCCGGTCGGCCGCCACATCCCTGACTTCGTCTCGTTCCCGCACCGGATCGCGATCGAGCTGGTCAACCCGGGCGAGGGCGACACCATCGCGGCGGATCGCGCAGGGCGGCGCGCGTGGCTGGAGGCGCGCGACTATCGCGTGATCGACATTCGTGCTGCGGATGTTGAGCGTGATATCGAGGCGGAGCTGGTGCGGCTGCAGGCGATGATCGAGCAAGGCGCGTAGGTCTCGTAGCGCACAGGTCTCGTGGGCAAAGCGAAGCGTGCCCACCATGTCGATCAACGAAGCTGAGGCAGGAGTCGTGGGCACGGCGCTACGCGCCTTTGTCCAAGCTACGAGACCGTCACCCACGCCACGAGACCGTCATCCGCGCCCGAGCTGCACCTCGCGCTCCACCGCAATCCATGTCGTCTTGGCCACGGCCAGCAATTTTCCATCCTCATCATGCAGCGCGGCCTCGGCCATGCGCTTGCGGCCGTCGCGGCTGGTGGGCCATGCCGTGATGATGCAGCGCGTGCCGGGGCGCGGCCGGGATTCGATCCGCGCTGACATCCGGCCCAGCAGCAGCGGCGTCTTGTCGACGGCGTTGCTTTGCGGATCGCAATTGCAGGCGAAGCCGGTGGGACAGTCGAGCGCTGACCAGAGAAATTCGGGCGCGACCAGGCCGTCCTCGGCGGCGAGATTTGGATCCGGTGTCCAGCTCGCTGCGAGAACGGGAGTGTGCGTGTGACGTCCGAGCGGTCCGGCGAAAATGCGCAGGCCGTCGCCTTTCGCCCTGGCGGGGCCACAGACGAAGCAGGTCGGCAGCGGATGCTCGTGCGGCTTGACCGGCGTCAGCAACTCTGCGGCGCAGGCTTCCTCAAAAGTGGCGGTCTCCAGCCGTGCGAGCTCGATGCTTGCCGCGCGCCCCGTCGCAACAGCCTTGGCGCTGTCGCGAAGCTCCCATGTGCCGTCGCCCGCCGCGATCGCGGCGAGCGGCGCATCCAAAGGCGGCGGCGCGCGCAGTGTCACCTCGGCGCCGCCGGGAATGTGCTGGGCCAGCCGGCCGCAGACATAGCCGCCGTTGCCGGAGTTCGGAGGACCGCAATAGCGTTTGTCGATGATGATCTCGGTCAAAACTTGTCTTCCTGTCTTGCCAGTGCACGCGCACTCTATCGGATCTTGAGAACAATTCTTCCCTGAACCGTCCGATTAGCTATCGCTTGCATGGCTTCGCCGGCGTCATCCAAAGGGAGGATGCGATCGATATGCGGGCGGATATTTCCGTCAGCCAGCAATTGCATCAGCGTGTCGTTCATGCGCGTGGCCTCTGCGGAGAATTTCTCTGCCCAGGCGCCGGCGAAGACACCGATGATAGAGTAGTTCTTCAATAGCGGCAGATTCATCGGGACCGATGGAATAGCGCCACTGGTGAAGCCGATCGGCATCAGCCGCCCGCCCCAGTTCATCAGCCGGGCCATCTGCTCGAAGATCGCGCCGCCGATATTGTCGAAGCCGATATCGATGCCTTGGCCTGACGTGATCGACTTGATCCGGTCGCGCAGATCCTCGCTGCGATAATTGATGACTTCGCTGGCGCCGTAACGTCGCACCAGCGCGGCCTTGTCGTCGGAGCCGACACCCGCGACGACGCGCAGGCCCAGATGGCGGCCGAGGTCGACGGCAGCGAGCCCGACACCGCCAGCGGCGCCCGTAATAAGAACGATTTCGCCGCGTTGCGCCCGCGCCCGCTCGACCAGCGCATAATAGGCGGTGCCGTAATTGTGCAGCACCGTGGCCGCCGCCTCAAAGGCCACCCCATCAGGCAGGCGCACGCTCTTCGATTCCTTGGCAATCATCCGTTCGGCGTAGCCGCCGGTCCAACTGCTGCAGGCGACGCGATCGCCGGGGGCGAATTGTGTGACCTTGTCGCCGATGGCGACGACGACACCAGAGGCCTCCGTGCCAGGCACGAAGGGCAGAGATGGCCGCATCTGGTAGAGGCCCGAGACCAGCAACTGGTCCATAAAACTCACCGAGGCCGCATGGACATCGATGAGAATCGCGTCATCGGCCGGCTTCGGCTCCGCGATCTCACCGAGGCGCAAATCCTGCGGTCCGGTGAAAGAATTGCAAAGCACGGCTCTCATCGCCGTGCTCCTTCTGTCTGGCGGCGCACGAACAGACGCGGCACCAGCATGGGAACACGTTGGCGATATTGCTGGTAAGTCGCGCCGAACTCGGCGATCAGATCCCGCTCTTCGAACTGCAACGCGACCAGGATGTAGGCGGTATTCGCGAGCGCGAACAGCAAATGACCGGTGGTCATCACGGGCGTCGCCCAGAACGCAAGCAGGAAGCCGAGCATGAGCGGATGCCGCACGATCTTGTAGAGCAGCGGCGTCCTGAAGGATTGACCTGATATCTCGGCCCCGCGAAACGCGACAAGAGCCTGCCGCAAGCCGAACAGATCGAAATGATCGATCATGTGGGTGGAGGCGAACGCGATCAGCCAGCCGAGCCAATACGCGCCGATGAGCAACCAGGCTGCCAGTCCGTCCGTTTGCCAGATCACTGTCGGGATCGGACGCCATTGCCAGAACAGCAACAGGAGAATCAAGCCGGAGAGCAGCACATAGGTGCTGCGCTGGCAGGCTGGGGCAAGGAATTTGGCCGACCATCGTTTGAAGCCGGTGCGCGCCATCACGCTGTGCTGGATCGCAAACAGGCTCATCAGCAGCAGGTTGACAACGATGGCCTCGCTCAAACTCGAGGAGATGCCGAATTCGATCGATTTGTCGATTGATTTGGGCACGACATAATTGCCGACGAAACCGAGCGCATAGAGAAATGAGACCGTGAACAGGGCGTAGCTCACGAGGGCGTAGAGCAGGATCAGGACGCGCGAGACCATGTTTTTTCCTATTGTGCCAGCACCAGCGGGGCCGCATGCAGGAGCCTGAATCGCTCGCAGGCGAGGGGGCTCGATCTGGCCCGATGGCTACAGCGCGACCGTCCCCTGTGCGTCCCCCGGGGACGTGGCGAGGGGAGGAAGGGTGCCTATGACGGCTTTCTCGCTCGGGACGTTCGGGTTCCCCGAGGTCCATGCCGACGGCCGCCCGATCAAGCTCGCCTTGCGCAAGGGGCTCGCGTTGCTGGTCTATCTCGCGGAGGTCAGGGGCGCCGTCGCGCGGGACGTGATCGCGACGCAATTGTGGCCCGAGGCCGACCGCGAGACCGGGCTCGCGCGCTTGCGGCGCCTGCTTCATCGCATCGAGCTCGCGCTTGGCGAGCCGGTGTTCGAGACCGACCGCACCAGCGTGCGATGGTCGCCGGACATCGAACTGCAGGTCGATACACATCTGTTCGAGAGCGCCTGCGACCGCGGCGCGTTTGAAGACGCCTGCCGGATTTATCACGGCGACTTCCTGGCGGGCTTCTCGCCGGAGGGCTCTCCCGAATTCGACGATTGGGCGTTCTTTCGCCGCGAGGCGCTGCGGGGGCGGCTCGTGCATGCGCTGGAACGGCTGGTGCAGGACAAGAATGCCGCCGGTGATCATTTTGCCGCGACCGCGCATGCGGGGCGTCTGGTCGAGCTCGATCCGCTCAGCGAAGTCTATGGCCGGCATTTGATCCGCAGCCTGCTGCTATCAGGCGATCGCAGCGGCGCGGAACGGCACCACGCGGCCTTGGCGCGGCGGCTGCGCGACGAGCTTGGTGTTGCGCCGGAAGTTGAGACCGAAGCACTGATGAGCCCCGCCGCCGCACCGCATCCGCTTCCGACGACGCGCTACGTCAAGGGCGCGGGCGTGCATCTGGCGTATCAGACCTATGGTAGCGGCCCGCTCGATATCCTGGTGATGCCCGGTTTCGTCTCGCATGTGGAGCGCGCCTGGGAGCATCCCGCGAGCCGGGCTTTTCTCACGTCATTGATGAAGCTCGGGCGCCTCATTGTGTTTGACCGCCGCGGCATCGGGCTGTCCGACCGCGTCGGCTCGGCGCCGAGCATCGATGTCACCGCGGAGGATATCGGCACCGTGCTGCGCGCTGTAGATTCGCGCCGCGTCGTGCTGTTCGGCGCCTCTGAATGCGGGCCGGCCTGCGTCAAATTTGCAGTCGATGACCACCGCCGTGTCGCCGGGCTCATCCTGTTTGGCGCACTCGCAAAAGGCTGCTGGGCGGAGGACTATCCGCATGCGCTGCGGGCCAGCCAGTATGATGCCTGGAGCAAGCACCTCATCGCACAATGGGGCGGCCCGGTCGGGATCGAAACCTTTGCGCCGAGCCTTGCGGGCGATCCGCAGGCGCGCGCCTGGTGGGCGGGGCTGTTGCGCGCGGCGTCCAGTCCCGGCGGCATCTCGGCCGTGCTGGGGGCGTTTCGCGACGCCGACGTGCGAGACCTGCTGCCGCAAATCGCCGTGCCGACGCTCGTGCTGCACCGGCGCGACGACAAGGCCGTGCGCATCGCGGCCGGCCGCGATGTGGCGAGCCGCATCAATGGTGCGCAATTCGTCGAGCTCGACGGCCATGATCACTGGTTCTTTGCCGGCGATCAGCAGCCGGTGCTGGAGGCGGTCAGGCGATTCATGGAGGTTTTGCCGCACAGTGGGGCGAAGCCTTAAGCCTCATTTTTTGGCACGTTTCGTGCCTCCCAAAGCGGCAGGACCGACACGGTACCTGGCCAAGGGAGACCCCGACATGAAACGCGAAGACCTCACCGAAAAGCTGCTCGACATCAAGCGCGAGAAGGGCTGGAGCTGGAAATACATCTGCGAAAAGATCGGCGGTTATTCCGAGGTGCTGATCACAGGCGCGATCCTCGGCCAGATGAAATTGACAAAGCCGCAAGCCGCGAACGCGGCTGAACTGTTCGGCCTGTCGAAATCCGAGACTACCATGCTCAACGAGACGCCGATGCGCGGCATGCCGATGCCGCCGACCGATCCCTTGATCTATCGCTTCTACGAACTGGTCATGGTGAACGGACCGGCCTGGAAGGCGCTGATCGAGGAGGAGTACGGCGACGGCATCATGTCGGCGATCGACTTCGACATGGTGATGGAGCGCCTGCCGAACCCGAAGGGCGACCGCGTCAAGATCACGATGTCAGGCAAGTTCCTGCCGTACAAATATTACGGCGCCAGCGGCAATGTGCCGGAGTATGGGTTCAAGGAAGAGTGAGGGGGCGAATGGCGAATAGCGAATGGAGTCTTTCCACTCGCTACTCGCCACTCACTATTCGCTTACAGGATCGCGCCCGGCGTGTACCTGGCCGCCTCAGGCTTCGCCTTCGCCAGCGCATCGACTTGCTCGGCGAAGTAATCGACCTGGGCGCCGGCATCGCCGGAATTGGCGCGGCCGTGATCTAGCACGCGCTGCAGTTCGGCTTCGCTGAGGCCGAGGCGCTGATCGGCGGCGAGACGCTGCAGCAAATCGTTCTGCACGATCTTGCCGGTGCGCAGGTCGCGGATGGCCGCGACCGCATGCTCCTTGATCGCCTCATGCGCGCCTTCGCGCCCCGAGCCCTTCTTCACCGCTTCCATCATCACCGTGGTGGTGAGCAGGAAAGGCAAATAACGGTTGAGTTCGGTCGCGACGACGGCGTCGAACACTTCCATCTGGTCGAGCACGGACAGCAGCGTTTCGAGCAGGCCGTCCATGGCGAGGAAGGCATCGGGCAGCATGACGCGGCGGACGACCGAGCAGGAGACGTCGCCTTCGTTCCACTGATCGCCGGCAAGCCCTGCGGCCATCGCGAGATAACCCTTCAGCACGACATGCAGGCCGTTGATGCGCTCGCAGGAGCGGCTGTTCATCTTGTGCGGCATCGCGGACGAGCCGACCTGGCCCTTGGCAAATCCTTCGCTGGCGAGCTCGTGGCCCGCCATCAGCCGAATGGTCTTGGCGAAATTACCGGGACCGCTGGCGAGCTCGGTGAGGACGCTGACCGCGCGGAAGTCGAGGCTGCGCGGATAAACCTGGCCAACCGCATCGAAGCTCTTGGGCAGACCGAGGTGCTTGAGGATTTGCTGTTCGAGCGCGCGGGCCTTGCCGGCATCGCCATTGAACAGCGTGATCTGATCGAGCCTTGTGCCGACCGCGCCCTTCAGGCCGCGCGCGGGATAGGTGTCGAGCACGTTGACCAGGCTCTGATGCGAAACCAGCATCTCCTCGCCGAACATGGCGATGCGCTTGCCGAGCGTCGTGACCTGCGCGGCCACGTTGTGCGTGCGCGCCGTGAACGGCATGTCGCGCAATTGTTTTGCGTGTTTGGCAAAACGGATCAGCGCGGCGATGCTCTTGGTCTCGATCAGCTGCAGCCCGCGGTAGACCTGCAACTGCTCCACGTTCTCGGTGAGGTCGCGGCTGGTCATGCCCTTGTGCAGGTGCTCGTGACCGGCCAGATCGCAGAACTCCTCGATCCGAGCCTTGACGTCGTGGCGGGTGATGCGCTCGCGCCGCATGATGGAGGCCAGGTCGACCTGGTCCTTCACCCGCTCGTAGGCCTCGATCACGCCATCGGGTACGGGAATGCCGAGATCGCGCTGACCTTTCAGCACGGCAATCCAGTAGTCGCGTTCGAGGCGAACCTTGCCTTCGCCGCTCCAGATGGCGCGCATGGCGGGCGAGGCATAGCGTTGGGCGAGGACGTTGGAGATGTGATCTTGGGCGTGATCTTGGGACATGCCGCTCATTTGGCATTGCCGGGGGCCCGCCGCAAGCCGTCATGGAGCGAGCGGCGAACGGGGTTGACCGCGCCATTCGCCGCTCCCAGCGGGCCTATTTTCCGGCCTTCACCTCCGCGGCCGCGACCGCGATCAGCTCGCTCATCTTGCCGCGAATCGCCTGTTCGGTGAGGGCGACGTTCCTGGCGGCGAAATCGGTCATGACCTTGCGCAGGACGTCGCCGTCGCCGGCCTCCTCGAAATCGGCCGCGACGACCTCCTTGGCGTAAGCGGTGGCGGCTTCGCCGGTGATTCCGAGCTTTTCGGCGGCCCATAGCCCCAGCAGCCGGTTACGGCGGGCTTCCGCCCTGAATTTCTGCTCCTCGTCGAGGGCAAACTTCTTCTCAAAGCCTTCCTCGCGCTTGTTGAATTCGCTCATGCGTCTTCCAATTCCCCTGGGGCTGCCGATGTGAGGGCCTCGTTGCGAGGGCCCCTGCGCATGCCTAGATAGGGAGCACGAATCGGCGAAACAACGAGCCGTAAAGCCGCAGGCAAGGTGGTATAAGTCGGCGTCGGATGGGCCGGATCGATTGTGCTGGGACAGCCAATCGGATAGGTTGCCTAAAGGCTTGGTTCCCGTTCTGTTTCCTTGGCGTTTTTCTTGGATTCGGATGGGGTTCCAGGTCGTTCACGGCAGCTCCGCTGTGGGTCGTAACCTGGTAACCGGAGCACACCAAATACATGGATTTCAACAAAACACGGTACATCCCAATGAGCCGTCGGCGTCGCATTTACGAAGGCAAGGCAAAGGTTCTCTATGAAGGTCCGGAGCCCGGCACCCTGATCCAGCACTTCAAGGATGACGCGACCGCGTTCAATGCGAAGAAGCATCAGGTCATCGAGGGCAAGGGTGTCCTCAACAACCGGATCTCGGAGTACCTGTTTCAGCACCTCAACGACATAGGGGTGCCGACCCACTTCATCCGCCGGCTCAACATGCGCGAGCAGTTGATTCGCGAGGTCGAGATCGTGCCGCTCGAAGTGGTGGTGCGGAACGTCGCCGCCGGCTCGCTGTCGCAGCGCCTCGGCATCGAGGAGGGCACCCAGCTGCCCCGTTCGATCATCGAATTCTACTACAAGAACGACCAGCTCAACGACCCCATGGTGTCGGAAGAGCACATCACAGCCTTCGGCTGGGCCACGCCGCAGGAGATCGACGACATCATGGCGCTCGCCATCCGCGTCAACGACTTCCTCACCGGGCTCTTTCTCGGCATCGGCATCCGTCTCGTCGATTTCAAGATGGAGTGCGGCCGGCTGTTCGAGAACGAGATGATGCGCATCATCGTCGCGGACGAGATCTCGCCGGACAGCTGCCGGCTGTGGGACATCAAGTCGAACGAGAAGCTCGACAAGGATCGTTTCCGCAGGGATCTCGGCGGCCTGCTCGAGGCTTACACGGAAGTTGCAAAACGCCTCGGCATCCTGATGGAGAACGAGCGTCCGCAGGGCTCCGGCCCGGTGCTGGTGAAGAGCTAAGGGGATTTCGACGTGAAGGCACGTGTCACCGTTACCCTGAAAACGGGCATCCTCGATCCGCAGGGCAAGGCCATCGAAGGCGCGCTGAAGTCGCTCGGCGTCGACGGCGTCGCCAGCGTCCGGCAGGGCAAGGTGTTCGACATCGAGCTCGCCGGCGCCGACAAGGCCAAGGCGGAGGCGGCATTGAAGGATGCCGCCGACAAGCTGTTGGCGAACACCGTGATCGAGAATTATCGGGTCGAACTGCTCTGATGAAAGCCGCCATCCTCGTCTTCCCCGGAATCAATCGTGAGCGCGACATGGCTCGCGCGCTGAAACTCATCTCGGGCCATGAGCCGGCGATGGTGTGGCACGCCGAGACGTCGCTGCCTGCAGGTACCGATCTCGTGGTCGTGCCCGGCGGCTTCTCCTACGGCGATTATCTGCGCTGTGGGGCGATTGCGGCGCGGGCGCCGGTGATGGATGCGGTGCGCGACTATGCGGCCAAGGGCGGCCTCGTGCTCGGCGTCTGCAACGGTTTCCAGATCCTGTGCGAATCCGGCCTGCTGCCGGGCGTGCTGATGCGCAATGCGCGGCTGAAATTCATCTGCAAGGACGTGCACCTGCGCGTCGAGCGCTCGGATACGCCGTTCACTCGCGGCTACAATGCCGGCCAGGTGATCCGCGTGCCCGTTGCGCATGGCGAGGGCAATTACGAGGCGGACGAAGAGACCATCAAGCGGATCGAGGGCGAGGGGCGCGTGCTCTATCGCTACTGCTCGGCCGACGGTGCGGTCGATGAGAGCCACAACATCAACGGTGCGGCGCATTCCATCGCCGGCCTCGTCAACGACAAGGGCAACGTGCTCGGCATGATGCCGCACCCGGAAAACCACGTCGAAGACATCATGGGCTGCACCGATGGCCGCGGCCTGTTCGCGGGCCTCACAGCGCATCTGGAAAAGGCCGCGTGATTTCGTTCGTGGCCTAAGCGCACGCCGCCGGCCATCATCGCCAGGCTGAACGCGGCGGCGCGCACGGCGGTGGAAACCGACGCGGTGAAGAAGCGTTTTGCCGAGCTCTCGACCGTCGCGCCCGATCCCGACGAGCACACGCCTGAGGTTCTGCAAAAGCTCGTGACGCGCGACGTCGAGAAATACCGGAAGCTGCTGGCGGACGACGCCAAGTAGTAGCGGTTCGCGCTAGCGGAGCTATGCGTTGGCCTGCGGCGCCGGCTTCCGCTTCACCCGCTTGATCGTCCCGGAGAACGTGAACAGCGGCCGGCCGGCCGAAGTCAGCTTGCCGCGCAGGAAGATCAGCGAGCCGCCCGCGCGGGACACTTCACCCGTGCATTCGACCAGCTCGCCCTCGCGCGCTGCGTCGAGGAAATCGCAGGCGAAATTGGTGGTCACGGCCGGGCCGTCCAGCTCGTGGGTGGCGATTGCGAACAGGCAATAGTCCGCGAACGCCATGAAGCAGCCGCCATGGACGTTGCCGGAGCCGTTGAGGTGCTTTTTCTCGACCCGGAACGCCGAGCGGACGCTGCCGTCGTCCTCGATCTTGTGCCAGAACGGGCCGATATGGCTCTCAAAACTGTCGCGAATCCAGGTCCGCCAACCGCTGAACTCGCCCTCGGTGGCGACGTGCAGGTCGGGACGGCGGGTGGCGGCGACTTTGGTCAATTCATGCAAGGAAATGGGCCTTCAATTACGGGTCTTTAGCCCTTAAATCCGATCCGTCAGCGCGTTGCAATTCCTGTTCCCGCCGTCCCTCCTTGCAAAACGTGGGACAGCGGGAAAATGCGCCATAAAGGGCTTTTCGTCAGCCCCCGATGTTCCTAAGAACGGCCAAACGCCCGCCGAAAGCCCCGTATCCATGAAGAACGAACCCAAGATCACCCCCGAACTGGTCGCCGCCCACGGGCTCAAGCCCGACGAGTACGAGCGCATCCTGAAGCTGATCGGGCGGGAGCCGACCTTCACCGAGCTCGGCATCTTCTCGGCGATGTGGAACGAGCACTGCTCGTACAAATCCTCGCGCATCCATCTGAAAGGCCTGCCGACCAAGGCGCCGTGGGTGATCCAGGGCCCCGGCGAGAATGCCGGCGTGATCGACATCGGCGACGGCCAGGCCGTGGTCTTCAAGATGGAGAGCCACAACCATCCGAGCTACATCGAGCCCTATCAGGGCGCGACCACCGGCGTCGGCGGCATTTTGCGCGACGTCTTCACCATGGGCGCGCGCCCGATCGCCTGCCTCAACGCGCTGAGTTTTGGCGCGCCCGAACATGCCAGGACGCGGCATCTCGTCTCCGGCGTCGTCGCCGGTGTCGGCGGCTATGGCAATTCCTTTGGCGTGCCGACGGTCGGCGGCCAGGTGCGCTTTCACACCCGCTACGATGGCAACATCCTCGTCAACGCGATGGCGGTCGGCCTCGCCGACACCGACAAGATCTTCTATGCGGCCGCCTCCGGCGTGAACATGCCGATCGTCTATCTCGGCTCCAAGACGGGCCGCGACGGCATCCACGGCGCTTCGATGGCGTCCGCCGAATTCGACGACAAATCCGAGGAGAAGCGCCCGACGGTGCAGGTCGGAGATCCCTTCGCCGAGAAGCTGCTGTTAGAGGCCTGCCTCGAGATCATGGAAGCCGATTGCGTAATCGCGATCCAGGACATGGGCGCGGCGGGCCTGACCTGCTCGGCGGTCGAGATGGGCGCCAAGGGCGATCTCGGCGTCGACCTCGATCTCGATGCGGTGCCGACCCGTGAGATCGGCATGAGCGCCTACGAGATGATGCTCTCGGAGAGCCAGGAGCGCATGCTCATGGTGCTCAAGCCCGAGAAGGAAAAGGAAGCCGAGGCGATCTTCAAGAAATGGGGCCTCGATTTCGCCGTTGTCGGCTACACCACGCCGAGCAAGCGCTTCGTGGTCAAGCATGGCGGTGACGTCATGGCCGATCTGCCGATCAAGGAGCTCGGCGACGAAGCGCCGCTCTATGACCGTCCGCATGTTCCCTCTGCCGCGCTGCCGGTCGTGCATGCGCGCGAGGTGCCGGCACCGATGGGCGTCGGAGCCGCGCTGGAAAAACTGATCGGCACGCCCGACATGTGCAGCAAGCGCTGGGTCTGGGAGCAGTACGATCACGTCATCCTGGGCAATACCATGCAGCGTCCCGGTGGCGATGCCGCGGTCGTGCGCGTGCAGGACGGGCCGAAGGGGCTGGCGCTGACCGTCGACGTCACGCCGCGCTATTGCGAGGCCGATCCTTATCAGGGCGGTATGCAGGCGGTGGCGGAAGCCTGGCGCAACATCACCGCGGTCGGCGGCAGGCCGCTCGCAATCACCGACAATCTCAATTTCGGCAATCCGGAGCGGCCCGAGATCATGGGCCAGTTCGTCGGCTGCCTGAAGGGCATTTCGGAAGCCTGCCGCGCGCTCGACTTCCCGGTCGTGTCCGGCAACGTCTCGCTCTACAACGAGACCAACGGCCGCGCGATCCTGCCGACGCCCTCGATCGGTGGTGTCGGCCTGCTCGACGATTTCACCAAGTCTGCGTCGCTCGCCTTCAAGGCCGAGGGCGAGGCGATCCTGCTGATCGGCGACACCCATGGCTGGCTCGGCCAGTCGGTTTATCTGCGCGACATCTGCGGTCGCGAGGAGGGCGCGCCGCCGCCGGTCGATCTTGCGGCCGAGAAGCGCAACGGCGACTGCGTGCGCGGCATGATCCATGCGGGCACCGCCACCGCCGTGCACGATCTCTCCGACGGTGGCCTGGTGATCGCGCTCGCCGAAATGGCGATGGCGAGCGGCATCGGTGCAAAGCTGCTGGCGGCGCCGACCTCGCTTGTTTCGCAGGCCTATTGGTTCGGTGAGGACCAGGCGCGCTATCTCGTCACCGTACCGGAAACGGAAGCCGGCCGCGTCCTCGCCAAGATGCGCGGCTGCGAGGTGCCCTGCGTGCGCATCGGCACCACCGGTGGCGATGCGATCGCGATCGCGGGCGAGGCGCCGGTGTCGATCGACGCTCTGCGGACGTCGCACGAGCGTTGGTTGCCGGATTATATGGGCGGGAAGGCGGCGTAAGCCGCCTTCACAAACTCATAGCACCTTCGTTGCCCCTGGGATTTGGCGCAAGGCGCGCGTCAGCGCCCAGCTGAACGCGACGGTCAGCACGAATACCATCGTCGCCTTGACGATCGCTGGCAGGTCATAATCGAACAGCCAGTATTGCAGCCAAAGGGCGATCGGGTAGTGCACCAAAAATATGCCAAAGGCATCCGCCTGCATCGGATCGAGGAGTCTGGCCGAACCCGATTGTTTGAACCTCTGGAAGAAGGCCAGGATGAGAAACATGATGGCCACGCTGAAGATGGTGACGCAGAGCGCGTAAATTCCTTCATACCAGTTCGGCAGCGGCGACGGATTCCCCAGTATCTCTCGCTTGATGAAGATCAGCACCCAGAGCAGGCAATACGGAACGATTGTCAGGACCAACCACTCCCAGCTCACCTTCGCCATCCTGCCGTCAGCCGAGAGCAGTCCGCGATCCATACTTGCAACGCCGATGCCGGCGCCGAAAAAGAAGTAGGTCGCGTAGAGCATCACCCGCCCATGCTGGACCGAAAACGGCCCGAACTCGAACCAGTTGCTTGGTCCGAAATACATCAGCCCGGGTACATAGAACGCGGCGCTGACGGCCAACATGACCGCGAAGAACTCCGTGGGTCGGCGTCGCCCGCGCAGCGAGAGGCGGTTGATAGGGTCGAGCAGATTGGGCGACAGGCGGTACAGGAGGCATGCGATCAGGTCGAAGGCGAACAAGACCCAGAGGAACCAGATCGGCCCGCTTGGCCACGGGCCTTTCGTGATCGTGGTCCACCAGAACTGCGAAAATCCGATCTCGGGATTGAGCCGCAGCGAGATGGCGTAATACGCGAGCGGAATAACCGTGAATGCGCAGATCACGAACGGGATGCCGAGCCGACGGACGCGGTCGGCCAGATAGCTCGCCGACCCCTTGCGAGCGATTCCCGACCACGCGAACAGTCCCGACAGGAAGAAGAACATCGCCATGAAGAAGCTGTCGGTCGCCAGCACGATCATGTCGAAGCCGATCCAGGAGGTTGGGTCGGTGTGGCCGAAATAAGTGTAGGGGATGACAGCATGGTGCAGCAGCACCACCAGCGTCAGGAAGGTGCGGGCGCGATCGAGCGACAGGTTGCGCGTCTTGCTTTTTGGCGCAGCACGCGCTTCGGCGCCAATCGTCGCTGACTGTGAGATCGTGCTCATGGTTGCCCCGGTTGTGCCTTTGTCGCTGCCGGACTCTGCCGCCGGGAACCCGATTCAGCAAGGGCAGTTTGTGCCACGAAAACCTTCCGTTGTGCGTTTAGGAACCAGTTCCGCGCAACGCGGTTAGCGTTTCCGAAACAGGTGAGGGCCACTGATTGCGGTGGCCGCTGTCGCGGAGCTGGCGATGACAATCTTGAAATGGGCACTGATCTTCCTGCTGATTTCGATCGTGGCGGGCGTGCTCGGATTTACAGGTATCTCGGCCGCCTCCGCCGATGTCGCCCGCTTCCTGTTCTACATCTTCGTCGTGATTTTCCTGGTGTTGCTGATACTCGGGCTCACGATCTTCCGGGCGTAGCGGGCCGTAGCGCTTCGCTCAATTGCGCGTGAACGGCATGACGCGGGCCACCAGCTCCGCCAGGAACTCGTCGGGACGATCGAACGGAATGAAATGATCGCCGCCGCGAATCCAGACGAATTCCTTATGCGGGGCGGTGATCTCCTTGAAATATTGCTCGGCGGGTTCGCCCGGCGTCACACCATCCGCATCGCCCTGGATGAAGAACATCGGGATCGAAAATTCGAACCCGATCGAGGCCATGTCGCTTTGAAACATCGGCCCGTTCCGTCCGGTCAAATATTTGGCCGAGAAGGCAGCACCCCTCCGCCAATTGAAGAGATCGAGCAGCGAGACATCCGGCATGAAGAGCGGCGGGACGGGACCCGCGAACTGGAAACCGTCGGCGGGGGGCAGACCCAGCGCCTTGCTCCATTTGTCTGCAATCAGGCGATTGTCCGGGGTGAGGGTCGGTTGTGACGCGATCGGTGCCAATTCCACCAAGGTCTCGCGATTATGGGCGGTTGTCGCCAGCTGCTGCAGGCGTGCGATAGTGAGCGCGAAAGCTTTCTCGAACGTCGCCCTGCCGACCACCTGTCCCGTGCCGACATAGGCCAAGAACAGATCCGGGCGTTGCTTCACCATGTGAATTCCCAGAAACGAGCCCCAGGAATGCCCGACCAGGACAATTCTGTCCTTGTGCAAATGCGTGCGCAGATATTCGGCGAGCTCGATGCCATCCTGAATCATGCGCTCCAGCGTCATGGTTGGCGCGAGTTCGTCTCCGGTGGCGCCATAGGTGCGGCCGGTGCCGCGCTGGTCCCATTGAACCACGGTGAAATGCTTCTCCCAGCCGCGCCAGCCCGACGAGATGGCCAAGGTTGAGCCTCCGGGCCCGCCATGGACGAACAGCAGAACCGGGTTATCCCGATCCTCGCCGCGGATCTGAATCCATTGCTTGATGCCGCCGATATCGACAAACGCGCCCTCCTGCACGCCGTTGGGGGAGCGGATCGCGAGAGTTTCGGCGGCAAGATGCTGGCGATAGGTGCGAAAGCCCAGACCGGCAGCCGCCACAACAATGAGGACGCCGGCCAATCCCAGCAACGAGACCCCAATCAGTCTTGCGGCCTTGCGCGGCATCTCGTGCTTTGTGTCGACTGGGAGCAGGCGACCTGACGATCGCCCCGGCATCACAGCGCCAGTGAGCTTAGCCGACTTCCTCGATCTTCACCTTGTCCGGATAGAAGGCAAGATGGCCTGATATCTCGGTCATCGCGGGGAATGGCGTCTCGTAGGTCCAGATCGCGTTGTCGAGCGTCTTGCCGTTGGCCTTGATGCTGTAATAGCTGGCGTCCCCCTTGTAGGGGCAGTGGGTGGTGCGCTCGGTGCGCTCCAGCAGCGCCATGTTGGCGTCCGCTCGTGGCACATATTGCACCGCCGGATATTTGGCCTCTTTCAGCGTCAGCGCCCTGGTGCTCTCGGCAATCACGATATCGCCCGCCGTGACCCGGACGCGCCGGGGGTTCTGGGTGATGGTGATGGGGTGGTCCGGCCCGGGAAGTTTCATGATTTCACGCCTTTTCGTTCAATCTACCGCGCGCGGCACTTTGTCGTGCCTTTATCCTGATGGGATCAGGGATATAGTGCCTGGAGGCGTGACGTAGAAGACTGTTCACGCTAAGTTTGGCCTTGCTGGCGAGGGGACCCCGGCAAAGCGATTCGACGCCGAGACAGGAGCAAGACCAGAATGCCTATGGACGCCCACGATATCGAGGCGATGATCAAGGCAGCGATCCCCGATGCCGAGGTGACCATCCGTGACCTCGCCGGCGATGGCGACCACTATGCCGCGACCGTGATCTCGGAATCCTTCCGCGGCAAATCCCGCGTCCAGCAACACCAGATCGTCTATCGGTCCCTGCAGGGCCAGATGGGCGGCGTGCTGCATGCGCTGGCGCTGCAAACCGGCGTACCAAGTCCTTGAAGAAATTGCACCTGACCTGATCGCGCGACGGGGACGATGATGGCGGCGGACAATCCGCGCGGCGCGATGTTTCGTGTGATCGTGCCGAACCAGGCCAACCGCGTCACCAATGCCGAGCTGTTCTTCGACCTCGTCTTCGTCTTCGCCGTCACCCAGATTTCGCATGCGCTGCTGCACCATTTCACGCCGCTCGGCGCGGTCGAGGTCACGCTGCTGTTCCTGGCGGTGTGGTGGGTGTGGGTCTACACAGCCTGGGTCACCAACTGGCTCAACCCCGAGCTGACGCCGGTCCGCATCCTGATCTTCCTGATGATGCTCGGCGGCCTCGTGCTGTCGACGACCATCCCGGGCGCCTTCGAGGGGCGCGGCCTCTGGTTTGCGATCGCCTACGCAACGATGCAGGTCGGACGCACCGCGTTCTGGCTGTTTGCGACCCCGCGCCATCGCACCGCCGTGCGCCACAATGCGATCCGCATTCTGGCCTGGCTCTCCTGTTCCGCGATCTTCTGGATCCTCGGCGGCCTGGCCCATGGCGAGGAGAGGCTCTGGTTCTGGATCGTGGCGCTGACGATCGAATACGTCTCGCCCGCGGTGCGCTTCTGGGTGCCGAAGCTGGGCTTCTCGTCGGTCGAGGCCTGGGCGGTCGAAGGCAACCACATGGCCGAGCGCTGCGCCGGCTTCATCATCATCGCCCTCGGTGAAGCCGTCGTCGTCAACGGCGCGACCTTTGCCGAACTGGACTGGACCGCGGACAACATCCTGGCCTTCCTCTCATGCCTGGTCGGCGCCATCGCGATGTGGTGGGTCTATTTCCACAAGGGCGCGGAGGCCGGCTCCGAACGGATATCGAAGAGCGCCGAATCCGGCCGGCTGGCGCGGCTCGCCTACACCTATCTGCACATGCCGATCGTCGCCGGCATCATCCTGACCGCGGTCTCGGACGAACTGGTGCTGAAACATCCGACCGGCCATTCCGACATCCGCACCATCGTCAGCACGATCGGCGGGCCGTTGGTGTTTCTGGTCGGCACCGTCCTGTTCAAGCACTCGATCCGCGGCTTCCTGCAGCTCTCCCACGGCATCGGCATCATCCTGCTGCTGGCGCTGTGGTGGTTCGCCGCCGATCTCTCGCCACTCTGGCTGTCGGTCGCGACGAGCGTGATCATGATCGTGGTGGCGGTGTGGGAATCGGTGTCGCTGGGGTCGAAGCCGGAAGAGGCCGGGGAGCACTGAGCCGCCGGCTAGCCAGAGCGCAATCGGAGCGCGCGCCTCGTCCTTCGAGACGACCGCTCCGCAGTTTCCTCACGATGAGGCTCATCAGCACCGGTGCTCGTTGAAGCTGCTGCCGCGCACTCCGTCCTCATCCTGAGGAGCCCGCCTAAGCGGGCGTCTCGAAGGATGCGCCGCATGCAGCGCTGGAGTGATTACTCCGCTGCCTCCAGCGCATGCACCGAGAACATCTTGGCCGTATCCGTCCAGCTCTCGCGCACCCGCCAGCCGGCGCCTTGGGCCAGCGCAGCAAAACGCTCGATGCTGTATTTGTAGCTGTTCTCGGTATGAATGCTCTCGCCCGGGCGGAACGAGAAGCTGGTGCCGAGCAGGCGCACGGTCTGGCTCTTCCGGCTGATCAGATGCATCTCGATCCGATGGCGGTCGTGATTGTAGATCGCGCCATGGGTGAAGGCGGAGAGATCGAAATTGCCGCCGAGCTCGCGGTTGATCCGGACTAGCACATTGAGGTTGAAACGCGCGGTGACGCCGGCCGCGTCGTTATAGGCAGCGTGGAGGACGCGCTCCTCTTTCTCCAGGTCTGCGCCGATGATCATCTGTGCGCCCCGGCCCAGAATTTGGCGGGCACTCTTCAGGAAGGCCTGCGCCTCATGCGGCTCGAAATTGCCGATGGTCGAGCCTGGGAAGAAGCCGACCTTGGGCATGGACGCCACCGCCTTGGGCAGCTCGAACGGCGTGGTGAAGTCGGCGGCCACCGGATAGATGCCGAGCGAGGGGAAATCCCGCTTCAGCCCGTTGGCCTGTGCCTTCAGGAAGTCGCCGGAGATATCGACGGGGACATAGGCCGCGAACTTGCAGTGGTTGAGCAGCAGGCGGACTTTTGTGGTCGCGCCGGCGCCGAACTCGACCAGCGCGGCGTTTTCGGGAATGATCTTTGCGATCTCGCTGCCGCGCTCCTTCAGGATCGCAAGCTCGGTGCGCGTCGGATAATATTCCGGCAGGCGCGTGATCGCCTCGAACAGCTCCGATCCGGTCGCGTCATAAAAGTATTTCGGCGACAGTTTTTTCGGCTGCTGCGAGAGGTCCTCGATGGCCTCGCGGGCGAAGGCAGTCGTCTGCTCGTCGGGGAGATGGGCTTCGGCCAAAGCGCTGGCGTGCACATTCATGATACTCTCCTGAACGCGCTGTCCGGCGCGCATTTGTCGTCGGATGAAACTTCAGACGTAGTCGGCGAGCCGCAATCCCGTGAACTGCCAGCGGTGATGCGGATAGAAGAAGTTGCGATATGTGACACGGCTGTGACCGTCCGGCGTCGCGAGCGAGGAGCCGCGCAGCACTAGCTGGTTGACCATGAACTTGCCGTTGTACTCGCCGAGCGCACCCTCGATGGCGCGGTAGCCGGGGTAGGGTGAATACGAAGAACGCGTCCACTGCCAGACGATGCCAAAGGCGTCGTTGAGCTGGCCGGCGCGCGCGGCGACCTCCCATTCCATCTCGGTCGGCAGGTGTTTTCCGGTCCAGCGCGCGAACGCGTCAGCCTCGTAATAGCCGATGTGGCAGACCGGGGCGTCGGGATCGACCGGCTTGAGGCCGGCGAGCGTCATCACCTGCCACGCGCCATCGACCTCGCGCCAATGGCCGGGAGCCTGCCAGTCTTCCTTGCTGGCCGCTGCGAAGCCGTCCATCAGCCACAGCGTTGCGGTTCGGTAGCCGCCGTCGCGCATGAAGGCGAGCCATTCACGATTGGTGACGAGATTGCGGGCGATCTTGACGGGGCCGACGAGGGCGCGATGCGCGGGCTTTTCGTTGTCGAAATGAAAGCTGTCGTCGACATGGCCGACGGTGTGGATGCCTTCGTTCAGCGTCAGCCAATCCTCACCCGTGCGCGCCGCGGACGGAAAGTGCCAGTCCTTGTCGTAGGCCGGATAGATCGGGTTCTGTGCAAAGGCGTGCAGGATGTCGGTGAACATCAATTCCTGATGTTGCTGCTCGTGGTTCAGCCCGACCTCGACCAGTGGCGCCACAGCGCGGACCTTGTCTTCGCCGGCCTCGCGGAAGAATTTGACGACCGCCGCATCGACATGGCTGCGATAGGCGCCAACCTCGTTGGCGCTGGGCCGGGTGATGTCGCCGCGATGATTCCGGGCATGGCGCGGGCCGGCGCTGACGTAATAGGAATTGAACAGGAAAGCGAAGTCGGGGTGGAAGGGCCGATAGCCAGGGGCGTGCTCGCCGAGCAAGAACTGCTCCCAGAACCAGGTGGTGTGGGCCCGGTGCCATTTCGCCGGACTTGCGTCCGGCATGGACTGGATCTGCTGGTCCTCGGGCGAGAGCGGTGCGGCCCGGCGCTCGGTCTCGTTGCGGACCGTGACAAAAGCGGCCTCAAGCCGCTGGGCCAGGCTGCCCTGGTCGGGAGAGGGTGACGAAAGCGGCGGACTGGCCGTTGCGGAGGCTTGTTTCGTCACGTTTTTCTCCAGACAGAACAAGAGAACGTTGTTGGCGATACCCGGTTCCAAAACCAAGGTTCGTCCTAGATAGGGGCTCCGTTACGGTATGAAAGTCCTCCCCGGCGATGATATTCGTGCCATCATGCAATGGGTTCAGGGCTGCCCAGACCGGCGGTCCGTGGCTGTTCGCCGCCATTTTACTTTGGATGCACAACGGTTTGGGCTACATATATAGCCAGGTATCGGGTTAGATCGGCTGAGCCGGCCCGGAATGATAGGTGAGGGCTCTGCCCCAGAAGGACATGGATATGAACATCGCGGAATTCATCGCCAACGAAGTGAAGTCGAACGACGTGGTTTTGTTCATGAAGGGTACGCCGCAATTTCCGCAGTGCGGATTCTCCGGCCAAGTCGTCCAGATCCTCGACCATATCGGCGTCGGCTATAAGGGCCTCAACGTCCTTGAATCCGCCGAGCTGCGCAACGGCATCAAGGAATTCTCGAACTGGCCGACCATCCCGCAGCTCTATGTGAAGGGTGAATTCATCGGCGGTTGCGACATCATCCGCGAGATGTTCCAGGCCGGCGAATTGCAGCAGCTTCTCTCCGAGAAGGGCGTCGCGGTCGCGGCCTGACCGTGACGGTGCCGACGCGCCGGATCGGCAGCGTTCGGCTCGAAATCATGACTGCTGACATCGCGCCCCGCGGCGTTGACGCCATCGTCAACGCCGCGAACACGTCGCCCGTTGGCGGGGCCGACGTGGACGGTGCCATCCGCGTCAGAAGCGCTGCCCTCCATACGGACGTTTTGGCGCGGTACGGCAGCCCTTGTGCCTGATGACGCGGTCAGTAAACTCCGCCCGGCCATGCTCCGGGGAGGGGATATGATTTTACGTTTTGGACTACGCGCGTTCATCTGCGGCGCGCTTTTATCGTTTGGCACGATGTCGCTCGCGCGCGCGGAAGGCACCTACGAGATTCCGGCCGGCGCGCATTTCAATCGGGACAAGCTCGGCAAGATCAGCGAGTTCTTCAAGAACGAGGTCGCGACCGGCAAGATCGCGGGCGCAACCGTGCTGATCAGGCAGCATGGCAAGCCGGTGTACCATGAAGCCTTTGGCGTGCAAGACGTGGTCAGCAAGGCGCCGATCACCGACAAGACGATCTTCCGCCTATTCTCGATGAGCAAGGCGATCACCTCGGTGGCCGCGATGCAACTGATCGAGGACGGCAAGATCAAGCTCGACGACCCGGTCTCGAAATACATCCCGTCCTTCGCCAATGTGAAGGTCGGCGTCGAGAAGAAGGCCGACGACGGCACCAAGTCGCTCGAGCTCGTGCCGCCAAACCGGCCGATGACGGTGAAGGATCTGATGACGCACACGTCCGGCGTCACCTACGGCTTTTATGGCGACACCCTGGTCCGCAAGGCCTATCGCGACGCCAATATCTATGCCGGCGATTTCGACCTCGCCGAGTTCGCCGAGCGCATCGCAAAACTGCCGCTGCACAATCAGCCTGGCGCGCTCTGGCAATACGGCCATTCCACCGACATTCTGGCGCGCGTGATGGAAGTCGCGGCGGGCAAGCCGCTGCTCGATATCGAGCGGGAGACGCTGCTCGGTCCGCTCGGCATGGTCGACACCGGCTTCCTCGTCACGGACCCCGAGAAACAAAAGCTTCTCGCCCAGCCGGTGCCGAACGACAGCGATTTCCGGGTTGGCCGCATCAACGATCCGACGGTCGTCAAGAAGATCCAGTTCGCCAGCGGCGGCATGGTGACGACGATGGCCGATTACGAGCGCTTCGCCCAGATGCTGCTCAACGGCGGCACGCTCGACGGCAAGACCATCCTCAAGCCCGAGACGTTCAAGCTGATGACGACCGACCAGGTCGGCCCCGGCTCTGGCGTCGATCGCGACTATTTCTACTTCCCCGGCGACGGTTTCGGCTTCGGACTCGGGCTTGCCATCCGCACCGATCCCGGCAACGCAAAACCGCCGCCGCCCGGCGATCTCGGGGAATTGAAGTGGGACGGCGCCTCCGGCTGTTATTTCGTGATCGACCCCAAGCAGGACATGTTCTTTGTGCTGCTGGAACAGACCCCGACCGAGCGCCAGCGCATCCAACGGACATTGAAGCAACTGGTCTATGAAGCCATGGAGAACTGACATGCGCGGGCGCCGCGGACTGATTGCGGCGTTTGTGCTTTTGTTCGGCGTCGTCGGGGCGCAAGCAGGCTCCGAAGGCCGCGCGCACAACTTTACGCCCGAGGGCCTGGCGAAAGTCTCCGATTACATCAGGAACGAGATCGCGACGGGCAAGATTCCGGGCGCGATCCTGCTGCTCCAGCAGCACGGCACGCCGGTCTACTACGAAAATTTCGGCGTCCGCGACGTCGCGACCGAAATCTCGATGAGCGCGGACACGATCTTCCGGCTCTATTCGATGTCGAAGCCAATCACTTCTGTTCTGGCGATGATGCTGGTCGAGGAGGGCAGGCTCGCGATCAACGATCCCGTCTCGAAGTACATTCCGGCCTTCGCCGGCATGAAGGTCGGCGTCGAGAAGAAGGCCGAGGACAACAAGGTCTCGCTGGAGCTGGAGCCACTCAACCGTCCGGTGACGATCGAGGATTTGATGCGCCATACCGCCGGGATCCCCTACGGCTATTACGGCGGGGGCCTGGTGAACAAGGTCTATGCCGACGCCGGTCTGTTCGACAACAAGGATTCGACCAACGCCGAACTCGTCGAGAAGATCACCGCGCTGCCGCTCGCCGAACAGCCCGGCACGATCTGGGATTACGGCCACTCCACCGACGTGCTCGGCCGTGTCATCGAGGTGATATCGGGGAAATCGCTGTTCCAGTTCGCGAAGGAGCGGCTGCTTGATCCGCTCGGAATGAAGGACACCGCGTTCTATGTCGCCGATCCCGCCAAGTGGCCGCGGCTCGCCGAGCCGATGCCGGAGGATCGCGCGATCAGCCCGATGACAAAGGTCCGTGATCCCCGGAAACCGCTGAGGTGGGAATCGGGCGGCGGCGGTTTGGTCGGCACCGTCGGCGACTATGCGCGCTTCTCGCAGATGCTGCTCAACGGCGGCACGCTCGACGGCCGGCGCTATCTCAAGCCGGAGACCATCGCCTTGATGGCGTCGGATCACGTCGGTCCCGAAACCCACGTCGAGCGCGACAAAAACTTTTATCCGGGGGAGAACTCCGGCTACGGCCTCGGCCTCGCCGTGCGCACCTCGGTGCCGCCTGGCACGTCGTGGCCGCTCGGCGAATATCGCTGGGACGGCGTCGGTGGCACCTTCTTCTTCATCGATCCCGAGGATGATCTGTTCGGGATTTTCATGGTGCAGACCCCGTCACAGCGCGGCCGGATTCAGCTCGCGCTGAAGACGCTGATCTATCAGGCGATGGGGCGGTGAGCACTGACGTTTGATCTGCGTAGCCCGGATTTCGCTGCGCTCCATCCGGGCTACGGGACCTACGCCCCGCGCACGATCTCGCGCACAAAGCCGATCGTTTCCTCGATCTGGCTCGCATTGACGTCGAGATGGGTGCAGGCGCGGATGCGGCCGTCCATCATCGCGAGCGTCACGCCGCGCTGGCGCAGTGCGGCGACCATCTTGTCGCCGGCGACGCCGGCGCCGTCGGGCTTGAAGAACACGAGATTGGTCTCGGGCTGCTGCACCTCGACGCCTGATATCTGCGACAGGCCGCGGGCCAGAGCCCGTGCATTGGCGTGATCGTCGGCGAGGCGGTCGACGTGGTGATCGAGCGCGTAGATGCAGGCCGCGGCGCAGACGCCGGCCTGCCGCATCGAGCCGCCGAGGCGCTGCTTCCACTGCCACACTGCGTCGATGAAGGCGCGGGAGCCCGCGAGCACGCCGCCGATCGGCGCGCCCAGCCCCTTGGAGAAATCGATCCAGGCTGAATCCCAGCCTGCGGTCATGTCGCGCGGGGAGATGCCGCTCGCCACGGTAGCGTTGAGCAGGCGCGCGCCGTCCATGTGGGTGACGAGGCCGTGTTGCTTGGCGATTGCGACGATCTCGTCGAGCGCGGCCTTCTTCCAGATGGTGCCGCCGCCGATATTGGCGGTCTGCTCGACGCTGACGACCGTCTGCGTCGGCTGGTAGCGCGTGCGCGGATGCAACGCCTTGCGGAACGTCTCCGGCGTGAACTGGCCGTCGGCGCCCTTGAGCTGCGTCACCTGGAAGCCGCCAATCGCGGCATGCGCGCCGCCTTCGCGGGCGATGATGTGCGCGGTCTCGTGCGCCAGGATCTCGTCGCCGGGACGGCAATGCACCAGCGTTGCGGTGACATTGCACATCGTGCCCGACGGCATATAGACGGCCGCCTCCTTGCCCATCAACTCGGCCACGCGCTCGCACAGCGCGTTCACGGTCGGATCGTCGCCGACCTGCTCGTCGCCGACCTCGGCCCGCGCCATCGCCTCGCGCATCGCAGCCGTCGGCTTGGTCTGCGTGTCCGAGAGCAGATTGATGCGCACCGTCGGCGCCTTGGGATCGATCGGGGGAGGGGTGTAGAGCATGGTAGGTCTCATTATCTAGTCGAACAATTGCGGTCGAATGTCTTGCGCGCCGTGAAGAATGGCACGGATTTCGACGTGGTCGGGTTGCACCGTGTAGAAAATCAGATGGGATTGGAAGCGGAAACGCCGATAACTTGCCGCGAGCTCATCTACTTGCTGGCCGATCAGGGGGAAATCCGCGAGAAGCCCGAAGGATCGGATCAGGCCGGCGTAGTAGGCTTCAGCCTGATATTTGCCGAATCGGCTCGCGCTGAAGTCGTAGATATCGATCAAATCGGCTCGGGTACGCTCCGATAACCGGTACTCAGCCATGGCGGCGCTGAGCGACGCGTTGGCGCGCGGCGGCGAGGATGTCGTCTGGCGTGTCCGAGGTGAAGGTGTTGCAATCAGGCTGAGCGAACAACGCTTGATATCGGCGCACCTGCTCGTCGCGAGGCAGTTTGGCCCATGCCTCAAGCTCGGCTTCGGTTGGCGTTGCCGAGGGGGCGATATTGGCGAGCTGATCGGTCGTCTGGGACATCGGCAGAGATGTTACCACAACAAAAAGGCCCCGGAAACCGGGGCCTTTGAGCGATTGATCCGCCGAGCTATCAGCGCGAATAGAATTCGACGACCAGATGGGGCTCCATCTGCACCGGGAACGGCACGTCGGAAAGGTGCGGGATGCGCACGTACTTTGCGGTCATCTTGCCGTGGTCGACTTCGAGATAGTCGGGGGTGTCGCGCTCGGGGAGCTGGCTGGCTTCCAGCACGTGAGCGAGCTGCCTGGAGGCTTCCTTGACCTCGATCACGTCGCCGACCTTGACCTGGTAGCTCGAGATGTTGACCTTGCGGCCGTTCACCTTGATGTGGCCGTGGTTGATGAACTGGCGCGCGGCGAAGATCGTCGAGACGAACTTGGCGCGGTAGACCACCGCGTCGAGACGACGCTCGAGCAGGCCGATGAGGTTCTCACCGGTGTCGCCCTTGAGACGGCTCGCCTCGACGTAGACGCCGTGGAACTGACGCTCGGAAATGTTGGCGTAGTAGCCCTTCAGCTTCTGCTTGGCGCGCAGCTGCACGCCGAAGTCGGAGAGCTTGCCTTTACGGCGCTGGCCGTGCTGGCCGGGGCCGTATTCGCGGCGGTTGACGGGGCTCTTCGGGCGGCCCCAGATGTTCTGGCCCATACGGCGATCGAGTTTGTACTTCGCCTCACTGCGCTTAGTCATCGCGTCCTCTTCGGTTGCATGGTTTGAGGAAACGCGCCCTCCTGGGTGACGGGCTAGCCCGGCACTGACAGGTCCGATCCCCAAAGCTTAAGGGAGAGGACCACGGGTCGCGAAACGCTTCGCGGGCCGAAATCGGCCCGCGAGCAGGTGGCTTTTAGGAGAGTTTGGGCCGATTTGTCAATGCGAATGGCCCCGGAATCAGGTCCCGACGGCCCGGATTGGTTTGGCGCCGGCTGAGCGTAATTCGGCAGCGATTTCAGTGTTCAGCACCTGTTCCAGCCGGGTCAGGACCCGGGCAATTGGGGCGGCGTCGGTGACCCGGTGATCCCAGCGGATCACGACATGGATGGTCTGGTCGGGCGCGACCAGGCCATAGCTGACGATGAATGGGCCCGGCGTGATGGGGTTGAGTTCGCCGCCGCCGTAGGCGGCCACCGAACTCACCGCGAAACTGCCGAACCAATTGCCCCGCTGCCGGCCGAAATTTAAGCCCACAGCCCAGGACAGCCGCCGCAGCGGCAGCGGCAGCCGGGTCACCCGCATGATCTTGCGGAACATGGCAACGTCCTGGACCGGGGCCGTCTTGGCGCGCCTGATCTCGACATCGACCGCCGCCAGCGTCATGGCCTCCGGGGCCGCGATTCGCTGGGGCATCACGCATTCCTCGCCGTCCTCGACCCGGGCGATCGCCACCGACGCCACGCTATTGGGCAGCTCGTAGAGCGACGGCCGTGGCCATTTTGCGTAGACGGTGCGCAGGACCGGCTCGTCCCTGGCGACCAGAGCGAACGCCTTGACGAACATCGCGGCCCAGCCGGCCGGCGCCATCGCGCCCGCGCGGGCCTCCAGCAGGGGCCGGATATTGAGCGAGCGGGACAGCGAGACGAACGGCACGCCCATCGAGGCGCGCATGAGGTCGATAATCAGGCGGCGCGGCAGCGAAATGTTCTTAGGTTGACCGCGCATCGTTCTCCGGTTCCCGAGGACTGAATTGGACGACAGCGAGGGGGCGCCGCTCGCCGTTTGCTGCTCTAGCACGAACCAACCCGCTTGGGACCCGATCGGTTCGGCCCTATCAAAGTGCCGGCGAGGTCAGCGGCTCGATCTTGTTGATGACGAAAATTATAAGTATTTTCAATTATTTATCACCATGAGCCTTGGCGATGTGCGCTGCGCGACCCCTGCCGGGATTTGCCGTGCCGGGCAAGGTGGGCCTCAGCGCTTGATACCGTCGAAGGCCGCCATGATGCCGCGCTGGAACAGCGACCAGTCGAAGCCGAGCGCGATCGCGCGGTAGCCGCGGTCGACCAGGGCGTTGGCCTGGTCCGCGGTTCGGGCCACGCCGCCGATCGGCACCCCGCTTCTGAGGATGCCGGCTTCCGCGCGGGCGACCAGTTCGAGCAGTTCGGGATCGTCCATCTGGCCGCGCTTGTTGATCGACGTGGCGAGATCGCCGGGGCCGATGACGGCGACGTCGATGCCCGGCGTTGCCATGATCTCGTCGATGCGGTTGACGGCATCGACATGCTCGATGGTGATCATGCAGATCATCTCGTCGTCGGCTGACGCCATGTAGTCCGGCATCGACTGGCCCCAGCGGAACGGCGCGTGGAAAGGACCCCACAGACGATCGCCGCGCGGCGGATAGCGGACGCTGCGCACGGCCTTCTCTGCCTCGCTGCGGTTCGTGATCATCGGGAAATTGATGCCGAAGGCGCCGATGTCCATCGGCGCTTTGGCAAGCCACGGCTCGTTCGCCGCGATCCGCACCAGCGGCGTGCACGGCGTGCCCGTTGTCGCGGCAATCATCGCATGCGCTTCGGTCAGTCCAATCGGGCCGTGCTCGAGATCGACGATGATCCAGTCGAGCGAGCGCGCCATGATCTGCACCAGCTGCACGCTCGGCATCGTTGCGATGGCGCCGAAGGCGGGGCGGCCTTCGTTCCACAATTGGCGGAGGCGATTGAGCGGCGTTGCGGGGACCGGCATGTGATGACCTTGCGCGAGATGACGACGGCGAAGCCTAGCAGCGCGCCGTGTCTGCGAAAAGTCAGGCCAGCGCGCGGCCGCCGAAGAACGGCGTCAGGGTCGCCCCGAGCCCATGCGCGCGGTTAGACGTAAAGATCATCTCGGCGCCGGACTGCACGATGTCACCGTTGTGCGAGCCGAGCAGATCCGAGACCCGGCGCGCGATGGCGGGCGCCGGGTCGATCCATTCGACCGGCCATGGCGCGAGCTTTTTCATCCGGTCGAGCAGCAGCGGATAATGCGTGCAGGCGAGGACAATCGTGTCGGTGCGCGTGCCCGCGTCTGCGGCATCGCCGACGAAACAGGGGGTGAGTTCAGTGAGGATATCGCCGTCGCTGATCGGGTGGCCGCTGAGCTCGCGCTCCGCAAGCGAGGCCAGCTCGGGCGAGCCGACCAGCGTGACCTCACAGCCTTGCGCGAAATCACGGATCAAAGCCTTGGTGTATTCGCGCTTCACGGTGCCTTTGGTGCCGAGCACCGAGACGCGGCGGGTCTTCGACCGTGCGCAGGCCGGCTTGATCGCCGGCACCGTGCCGACGAAGGGCACGGAATAAACGGCGCGCAGATACGATAGGACCAGGGTGGAAGCCGTGTTGCAGGCGATGACGACGAGGTCAGGATCATGGGTGCCGATCAGCTCCCCCATCAGCGGCACCACGCGGGCGATGATCTCGTCCTCGCTGTGATGGCCATAGGGGAAGAAGGCGTCGTCGGCGACGTAGACAAAATGGGCGTCCGGGCGCGCGGCCACGACTTCACGCAGCACGGTGAGGCCACCGAGGCCGGAGTCGAATACCAGGATCGTCGGAGAATTGGTCACGTCGTTACCTTAAGGCGCCATGGTTACCATTCGGTTTTTTGGGCGGTTTTGCGGCGGGGATGGCCGGCGCGCAGTTTGGAACGATTCAATTTCACCTTTGCCGCATGTTCCCGCTATTTGCAGCCGTGCTGCGCTGCGGTTGGGACATCCGCAAATTTTCGGGAGCCGACATGATCAGAAACACGACGACCGGATGGGGGAGCGTCGCCCGGTGGTTTCACTGGGGCTTGGCACTGGCGATCATCGGCATGATCGCCTTTGGCTGGTGGATGAACCATTTTCCCGCGCGGCCCGATCGGTTCTTCTACCGTTCGATCCATGCCGACATCGGCTATTTGATCCTGCTGCTGACGGTGCTGCGCCTGGTCTGGCGCGCCCTCAACCCGACACCGGCGCTGCCGCCTGAGACGTCGCGCTGGCAGAAGATCGCAGCCCATGTCAGCCACGGCGCGCTCTATCTCGTCGTGATCCTTGTCGCGATGCTGGGCTGGGCGCATTCCGGCGCGCGCACGCCGAACTACTCGGACTTCTTTGGCCTGTTCAACGTGCCGCAATTCACCACTCCGGACAAAGCGGCGGCGGGCGCCTATGAGGACCGCCACATCTTCTTTGCCTATGTGCTGCTGGCGCTGATCGCGGTTCATGTGGTCGCGGCGCTCTGGCACCACTTCGTTCGCCGCGACCGCGTCGTGGCGCGCATGGTGACCGACGAAGCGCGGTAGGGCGCGGCACACTCTCCATACGGTCATTGCGAGCGCAGCGAGGCAATCCAGAATCTCTCCGCGGCGATAGTCTGGATTGCCTCGTTACGCTCGCAATGACGGAGTATGATGTGGCGTCAGTTTTGCTTTATCTCGTCAGGAGGCCGCATGCTCACCGTTCATCACCTCGGCAAATCGCAATCCGAACGTATCGTCTGGCTCTGCGAGGAGCTTGGGATTCCCTATGAGCTGAAGCGCTATGCGCGCGATTCCGTCACCATGCTGGCGCCGCCCAACTACAAGGCGCTGCATCCGATCGGGGCTGCGCCCGTCGTCGCCGACGGCGATCTCGTGCTCGCCGAGTCCGGAGCCATCGTCGATTACATCATGGCCAAATACGGCAACGGCCGCCTCGCGCTTGGCCCGGACGCGCCCGACTTCGCGCAATTCCTGTACTGGTTTCATTTCGCCAACGGCACACTGCAAGCCGGCATGGGCCGGCTGATGCTCTTGAACCGGCTCAAGCTCGCCGATGACAATCCGATGCTGGCCGCGAGCAAAGCGCGTGTCGATCGCGCATTCGACCTGGTCGATGCGCGCGTGCGCGATGCCGAATATCTGGCGGGCGGGACCTTCACCACGGCCGACATCATGATGGGCTTCTCGCTCACCACGATGCGCTATTTCCAGCCTTATGATCTCGCGCGCAGCCCGAACGTGGTCAAATATCTCGGCCGCATCGGTGCGCGTCCGGCCTACCGGCGCGCGATGGAAAAGGGCGATCCCGGCATGGCGCTGCTGCTGAGTTGAGCCGTGATCACGCGGTCCTGTTCGTGGTCGGCGCCCGCGCCGTGGCCAGCTGCTTTTGCAACCGATCGATGTTTTGCAGCAGGCGCTGGCTGGTCAGCACGAGGAAATAATAGCCGAACTGCGGATCCTGGAAGTAGATCTCGAGCAGCCGGTCATAGGTGATCGTCAGCACCTGGCCGTCTTCGACGCATTCGATCGTTCCGGTGCGCCGGTTGTCCGGCGTCAAGAAGCCGAGCTCGCCCATCAGTGCGCCGGGCCCGATCTCGACGTTGATCTCCTTGACCAGGAACTTGCCGGTGACGGTGAGGAGCATGTCCTTGGCCGGATCCCCCAGTTTGAACAGCGTGTCGCCGTGGCGATATTTCCGCTCGGTCATGAACGGCTTGAGCCACTCGATCGACATGTCGCCTTCGGCCGCATGGCGCGCCTTCTTGACCAGCTTGAGCATCTGCCGCAGGCGGATGGCGTTGATCGGCAGCAGCAGCAGATACAGGACGAACGTCGAGACATTTGCGGAGAGCGCACCGAAAATGGCGAAGAACGCACAGCCGATCATGTTGGCGACGCGCAGCGGAACCATCGTCCGCATCAGCAAGGTTGCGACGAAGAAGCCGGCGCCAACCGTAGCGAACATGTTGGCCAGCGTGATGTTATGGACGAAGATCTCCAGCAACCGGTTGAAGATCGAGTCGTAGGTGACGTTGTTGGGATCGAGGCCCATCTGGACCAGGATCTTCGCGATCCTGAGGTTATCCGTCGCCGCATCCAGAATGCGGTCGAGGATCGAGGAAATGTCTGCGCTGCCGGACGGCATGGTACTATCCCTGCGTAAGGCCTTCAGTCCTGGTTGGTATTCGTATAGCCGAAATCGAATGACGACCGCTTGAATGAAGCCTTCGGCCGTCATGCTGCAAGAGGCAAATTTTAGCCTGATCGGGCATTTCGGCAATTGCCCGTTGGTTGCGCGTATGGCCTCTGTGCGGCCCGTGATTCGGGGCCGCCGGGGCGCGGGCTTGGGCGTCGTGGATGGACTTTGGACGAACTTTGGACGGACCTGGGCGCCCCGACGTGGCGGGGGCGCGGGGTGATCTCCGCCTCAGGGCTTGGCGGTGGGCTGGATGACCTGCTGCTCGACGAGGGTCAGGTGTCCCGGCAGCGCCCCGGCACGCAGCGGCATGGCGACGCTGTTGGCCTCCTCAAGGGTGAAATTACCGGAGATCTGGACCGAGCCGCCGGTGATGGGCTCGCGGATCACGGGGGAGGCGATCACCTTGTCGTCGAGCACGATGGCGAAGGATCTGCCGACGTTCTCTTCCGTGACGTGGGCAAGGCGCCGCGTGCCGCGTCCGTTGAAGCGGAACGAGGCGACCGGGTCCTTGGTGCCGGCCCCAAAGCCGGGCGCCGCATAGTTGATGTCCTCGCCGTCCAGCACACTGTCCTTGGCGACCAGATAGGGCCGCTTGTCCTTGAAGCCGAGCAGGACTTCGGTGCCTTCGGGCGGTGTGCCGGATTGCGCCTGCTCCGGCGACATTGAAGCATCGATCGGGCGGAAGCTGACCTTAACCTTCCGGTCGAAGATCGCGGTGATGCGCTCGGGGTCGGTCACACCAGGCAGGAAGATGCGGATGCGGTCGGTCCCGTCAGGGACGACGCTGACAAGCTTGACGCCGGAATCCTTGAGGCGCTGTTCGATCATGGCGATGGAATCTTCGACGAGCTCATTCAGCCGTGCCGCGGATGCGGCATCGGTCGGCGCGAGCCTGACCGCTCCATCGCTACCGTCGGTCACGGCGAGCGCATGCGAGGGCAGTCCGTCCGCGGCTGAGGCGAGCTTGCGCGCGAGCTGATCGCGGCCTTTGGCGTCCGCGATCTTGACGTCGACGCCGCCGTCGCGGATCGCAAGATTGGAGAAGGCGATATGGCCGTCGTGCAAATTCCTGTAGACGTCGTCGCGCAGATCCGTGGCGACGCTCTCGCGCAGGCCAGAGCTGTCCACCTGGTAGATGATGCGCGACCCGCCCAGTGTCTGCATCTTGTCGCCGACGAAGGCCGCGATCTTGGCCCGCATCTTGTCGATCGGACCATCGGCGAGCGCGGCGCGCGGAATGGCGATCGCGATGACGATCGAAAGCATGAGAGGGAGCCGTCCGGTTCGCTTCCTCAGTGCCTTGGTCATGGGTGTCCTCGCTTGTGGTGGCGCGGCGCTGTCGCGTTAAGCCGCTGCCAGTCCTTGGTCCGCCACTCATGCAAAGAGGTTCATTCCGCCCTATGGATGTTTTGAAAAGTACTATTATATCAGTATCTTAAATCCGTAACCGGGATACAAATTTGCGTAACCGGGATACGCGTGATAAGGTTAGTGCCTCGCGGAGCGAGGTGGCCAATGATCCCTGCGAACAAGCGCGTCAGGAAATATCGAAATCAAGGTGGTGCGGCTGATCTCGTGCGCGTCGAGGTGCTGATTCCACCGGCGGCGCGCGGCGAGATATTGGCCCTCGCCTCGCGCATACGCGCGGAGCACCGGCGGACCAAGGAGCTGCAATTGCTGCTCGACAATGCACTCCGTCTCTACGGACCGCGCATCCTCGACAATGTCGATCTCGATCGACTTCCCGATCTGCGCTCGCGCGCCGCAGTTGCGGCCCGTGCCATGATCGATCGTGGCGACGCCAGAGCCTTTGCGATGGGCAAGAAGATGTTGGATCGCGTTAGCGCGGCGGAGAACTGAGATGGCTCTTAGCAAATTGCAGAGCGAGATTCTCCGGCTGCTCGCCCAGAACCGGTCGGACAGCAGCTATCTTGCCGGCGGCTTGATGCTCAACAAGGACTGGGAGCGACGATCCGACGACATCGACATTTTTCACGACACCGACGAAGAGGTAACCGAGAGCGCAAAGGCTGATCTCGCCGTCCTCGATGCTGCCGGTTTCAAGACGCATCGGGACTACATCATCTATGGCTGCGTCGACGCCACGATCTCGCGCGACTCTGAAACGACGATCATCCAGTGGTTTGCCGAAACACGACTTCGGTTCTTTCCGCTCGTCAAGGACAAGCAGTGGGGGGCGCGGCTCCATCAGGCGGATCTGGCCGTCAACAAGGTGCTGGCGGCAGCCGGCCGCTCGAAGGCGCGCGATATCGCCGACCTCGTGGCCATTGGGCGCGACTATTGTCCGCTCGGACCGCTCGTGCTTGCCGCTGCCGGCAAACCGCCAAATTTCTCCCCGGGGCGAACCCTCGACGAAATCCGCCGCCATGCGCTGTCGATCCCGGCCGAGGAGTTTGCTGCGGTGAGGGGACTACCACTTGAATGGACAGCGGCTTTCATTCGCGATGAGGCCCTGCGGCTGATCGATTCGGCCAGCAGCTATGTGATGGCTGCACCGTCGGCGTTGACAGGCATACTTGCCGTGAGCGGGACGAGCGTGCCGATCGAGGTCACGGCTTCAAATCGTGCACACGCAATCCTGCGAAAGGCAACTGCGGAGCCTGAGGTGATGCCAGCACCAACCGATTTCAACGCGATAGGGTGGACGCCGGATCGCCCATAAGTCGGTCGTGCCAACAGCGCCTTGCCGCAAGCGGTCGGTTGCATCCGGCCATGGACGAACGCCCAATCATCCATCATTCTGTCCGCGCTCGACCGGCCACCGGTCGAGGTCTCGCCGAACCAAAATGTCAAAAGACAGGCGGCGAGGAAATGCATCTGAGGGAGGACGGAATTCCATGGCGGGCATCCACGCGCTCGATCGGCTCATCGGCAGCGACTATCCCCAGCTTTTGACGGACGAGGAGGTCCGGGCTTTCGAGCGGGTCCCTTACGCGGACCGTGTCGCGGCAGAGAGCACCTATGATGCCATCAAGCTCGGGGCTGCGCGCAACCCCGACGGGGCGGCGATCCAGTTTCTGCAAAATGCCGATCCGGCGGATACGCCGCTCGTGGTCACCTACCGCGACTTCATCGCGCGCGTGACGCAGGCCGCCAACATGTTTCACGCGCTCGGCGCGGAAAAGGGCGACGTCATCTCCTTCATGTTGCCGCTGCTGCCCGATGCCTTCGCGACGCTGTTCGGTGCGGAGGCCGCCGGCATCGCCAATCCCGTCAATCCGCTGCTCGAGCCGCACCAGATCGCGGAAATTCTGGAAGCGGCGAACACGAAGATCCTGGTGGCGCTCGGGCCGATGCCGGGCACCGACATCTGGCAGAAGGTCGAGCAGATCCGCCCCTCACTCAAGCACCTCAAGGCGATCGTGCAGGTGGCCGGCGGCGGCGATCCCGCCAACGGAATTTTCGCGTTCAACGACCTGATCAAGCAGCAGCCGTCCGACCGGCTTATCAGCGGGCGCAAGATTTTGGGCAGCGACATCGCCGCCTATTTCCATACCGGCGGCACCACCGGCACGCCGAAGCTGGTGCGGCACACCCACGCCAACCAGGTCTACCAGGCCTGGGCGCTCAATCTGCTGCTGAAGCCGAAGCCCGGCGCCAACATGCTGTTCGGGATGCCGTTGTTTCACGTCGGGGGATCGTTGACGCAGGTGCTGCTGACGCTGTCCGCGGGCGGCTCGCTGGTCGTGCTCTCGCCGAGCGGCTGGCGCAATCCGAACTCCGTGAAGAACATCTGGGGCCTGGTCGAGCGCTTCAAGCCGGAGGCGCTGTCGAGCGTGCCGACGGTGCTCGCCGCAACGCTCGCGGTGCCGCTTGGGAATGCCGAAATCTCCAGCCTGAAATATGCAGCCGGCGGCGGCTCGGCGATTCCAGTCGCGGTGGGATCTGCGATCCAGGAAAAACTCAAGCTTCCGGTGGTCGAGGTCTACGGCATGACCGAGACCTCGAGCGTGCACACGCTCGCCTATCCCAGCCGGCCGATCCGGCTCGGCTCGGTCGGCCTGCCCATGCCTTACGCGCGTGTCCGCATCGTGCAGCTCGATACGGATGGCAACCTGATCCGCGACTGCAAGCCCGATGAGATCGGCGTCGTCATCATGGCCGGCCCCGGCGTGTTCGGCGGCTATCTCAACGACGCCCACAACAAGGGGGCTTTCGTCGACGAGGTCTGGGTCAATTCCGGCGATCTCGGCCGGCTCGATGCCGATGGTTATCTCTGGATCACCGGCCGCGCCAAGGACCTCGTGATCCGCGGCGGTCACAACATCGATCCGGCGCCGATCGAGGAGATCATGTTCCGTCATCCCGCCGTCGGTTTCGCTGCGGTGGTCGGCCAGCCCGACGCTTACGCCGGCGAGCTGCCGGTCGGTTACGTGCAGTTGAAGCCGGGCGCGTCCGTCGAGCCCGGCGAGCTCGAGACGTGGGTGCGCGAGCGTACGCCGGAGCGCGCCGCCGTTCCGGTGCAGGTCATTCCGATCGACCCGATGCCGGTGACCGGCGTCGGCAAGGTGTTCAAGCCGCAACTGCGCTGGGATGCGGCGCAGCGTGTGTTCACCAAGGTGCTGACGCCGCTGATCGCGCGCGGCATCGACTGCAAGGTGAAGGTCGGCGCCCACGGCAGCCACGGTTCGATCGCAACCGTCACGCTTGCAGGGCTTCCGGCGGACCAGCGCGAAAGCGTCGCCGGCGAGGTGCACACGCTGCTCGCACCGTTCGTGATGCGGCACGAGGTGGTGCAGGCGTAGCTGAGGGGCGAGAACAAGCGCGTAGGGTGCGCAAAGGCGCGGAGCGCCGTGCCCACCGTTCGCAGGTGCGGTCGTTGTGGTGGGCGCGCTTCCGCCGTCGCTCTTCGAGCTATGGCGGACAAGTCGCTCTGCCCACGAGACCGAGATCTACGTTAGCCCAACGGCATCGCGGTTTCGATCAGGCGCACCCAGAACGAGGCGCCGTGGCCGAGGATGTTGTCGTTGAAGACATAGGCCGGGTGATGGCACGCCGGGCTGTCGCCCATGCCGACCAGAATCATTGCGCCGGGGCGTGCTTCCAGCATGAACGAGAAATCCTCCGCGCCCATCATCGGGATGAGTTTGTCGTTGACGCGCTCGGGGCCGACGATGTCACGGGCGACGTCGGCGGCGACGCCGGCTTCGCGCGCATGATTCAGGGTCACCGGATACATCCGCGTGTATTGCGTCTCCGCCGAGCCGCCATAGGCGCGGGCGACGCTCTCGGCGACTTCGCCGATCCGGCGTTCGACGAGATCGCGCACGTCGGGATCGAGCGTGCGCACGGTGCCGCCGAGCTCGGCGGTCTCGGGGATGATGTTGAAGGCGGTGCCGGCGTGGAATTGCGTGATCGAGATCACCGCCGACTGCAGCGGGTTGACGTTGCGCGCGACGATCGATTGCAGTGCGTTGACGATCTGCGAGCCGATCAGGACGCTGTCGATCGCCTGGTGCGGGGTGGCGCCGGCATGGCCGCCTTTGCCGTGGACGGTGATGCGGATGTTGTCGGAGGAGGCGAGCAGCGGACCCGGCGTGGTCGCGAAGTGGCCCTCGGCGAGGCCCGGCATGTTGTGCATGCCGTAGACCTGGTCGATGTTCCAGCGCGTCATCAGCCCGTCCTCGACCATGGCCTTGCCGCCGCCGCCACCTTCCTCGGCGGGCTGGAAGATCACGACCGCGGTGCCGTCGAAATTGCGCGTCTCGGCGAGGTACTTTGCGGCGCCCAGCAGCATCGCGGTGTGGCCGTCATGGCCGCAGGCGTGCATCTTGCCTGGGATCTTCGAGGCGTAGGGCACATCGGCGGTCTCCACGATCGGCAGCGCGTCCATGTCGGCGCGGAGCCCGATCGCCTTGCCGGAGTCGGACTTGCGGCCGCGGATCACGCCGACCACGCCGGTGCGTCCGATGCCCGTCACCACCTCGTCGCAGCCGAACTCGCGAAGCTTGTTGGCGACGATGCCGGCGGTGCGGTGGACTTCGTAGAGCAGCTCCGGATTCTCGTGGAAGTCATGGCGCCAGGCGGCCATTTCGTCGGAGAGGGCGGCGATGCGATTGACGATGGGCATGGGGAGGATCCGTTTCTTCTTCGTAGGGCGGGTGAGCGTAGCGTGACCCGCCGAGGAGGTGGGGCGCGCGGGCCAAAATGCTTTTTACGCCGTGATTTGGCGAAGGGGGAGCGCGAAACAAGCGGCGGGGCAACGTGGTGGGGGATGATCGGGCTGAAAGGTATCATCGCCCGCCGGGACCTGACGGGTGATGGCCCGGCGACCTAGGGGGGCGCTTCAACTATTAACTGTCAATCACGGATCATTGACTGACAGATATTGAAATCTGTCAGCGAGACGTGTATATCCGTTGTCGGACGCTCCGATTGGGCGTCTGGCGGCTTCCCGGAAGCCCTACGTCCTAGCAAATGGGGATCGAGGGTCGAAATTGAACAATGGGGACCGCCAATGATTGGAGACTTACGACAATGACGACCGAAATCATCCATCTCACCGGGACGATTGGGCATTGGCTCAATTTACTGGTTGCGCGCCAGATCGCGGCGCAGGCTGCAAAACTGCCTCATTGAGGCGAGAGCTTTCCGAAACGGCCGGCACGGGCGCTTCGGAAGCAGCCCAATCGCCGGGTAACTGAGCCCCTAAAGGGAACATGGTGCTGGCATGAACGAAGCCGTTGTCTTGACGCCGGAGCGGATCCTCGAAGTCACCGAGGACGTCTTGCGGCGCTACGGACTTGCCAAGGCCACAGTGGTCGATGTTGCCCGCGCGCTCGATGTGAGCCACGGCAGCGTCTATCGTCATTTTCCGAGCAAGGCTTCGCTCCGCGAGGCCGTCGCCAAACGCTGGCTCGACCGTATCGATGCGCCGCTTCTGGCGATCGCCCGGGAGCAGGGCCCTGCGCCTGTGCGGCTCGACCGCTGGCTCCGCACGCTGTTCGCGGCGAAGCGTTCGCGCGTGCTCGACGATCCCGAGATGTTCGAGACCTATCTGACGCTGGCCCGCGAGGCCTGCGCGGCGGTCAAGTGTCACAAGGACACCATGATCGACCAGATCGCGGCTATCCTGACCGACGGCGTGAAGCAGGGCGTGTTCGCCGTGGACGACGTCAAGATTACCGCACGCGCGATTTTCGATGCGACCGTCCGCTTCCATCATCCGGCCCATGCCGACGAGTGGAAGGATGCGGATTTGCCCGCGCGCGTCGATGCCACGCTCGCGCTGTTGCTGCGCGGGTTGAAGGCCGCCTAACGCCTAGAAGGCCCTTGACTACGCCGATCTAAATCTTCGTCAACCCGCAACTCGCCGCCAGCCGAACGAGCTGCGCGTCCGTGCGTGTGCCGGTCTTGGTCTTGATCAGATAGTGATAATTCTGGACCGTCTTGACGCTCAGATTGAGATGCGCGGCGATCTCTTCGGTGGTGGCGCCGCCGGCGAACTGGCGCAAAATCTCGATCTCGCGCTCACCCAGTTGATCCAGCGCTGAGCCTGTCGACAGGCTGTCCTCGGCCAGCACGTGCGCGATGTCGTCGCTCATGGCCCGCTCGCCGCGGGCGACGCTGCGGATGGCGTTGACGACGGCGGAGGGGGCGCTGCTCTTGGTGACGAAGCCGGAGGCGCCGGCATTGAAAGCGGCTTTCACCAGCACGGCCTCGTTGTGCATGGTGAAGACGAGGATGCGCGCGCGGGGACTACGAGCGCGGATATTGCGGATCGCCTCGAGGCCGCTGGCGCCGGGCATCGAAATGTCCATCAGCACGACGTCGGGATCATGCTTCTTGAAGGCGCCGTAGGCATCCGCGGCATTGTCGGCTTCCGCCACGACGTGGAGATCGCCCTGGCTCTCCAGCACGCGCCGGTAGCCCTGACGGACGATCGGATGGTCGTCGACCAGCAGCACCGAGATGCCTGTTGCTGCGACATCGCTCATGACGGCCTCACGCAGCAAGCGGGATGGTCGCGGCGACGCTGAGCCCGCGGCTCGCGGGCAGGATCGACAACGATCCGCCGGCGGCCGCGACACGCTCGCGGATGCCGGTGAGGCCGAAGCCGGTCGAGCGCGCCACACGCGCCGCATCGCCGCCGCCGTCGTCCTCGACGCGGATGAGAAGCGCATCGTCCCCGCCCGCGCACCGCTCGACGTGTAACGAGATTTCGCGGGCCGCGCCGTGGCGCAGCGCATTGGTCAGGCATTCCTGGGCGACGCGATAGGCGGTCGTGGCGGCCGCACCGCGGATGTCGGTGAGATCGCCCTTGAGGTCGAGCTGGATCGTCGGCTGGGTCGCGCTCTGCGAGCGCCAGCTGTCGACGAGGTTGACGAGGCTCGCTTCCAGCCCAAACTCCTCGGGCAGGGGATTGCGCAGGCGCTTCAGCGCGTCGCGCAGCGAGGCCATCAAATGGTGCGTGGCCTGCGAGATCATGCGCGCGTCCTGCGCGATGCCGTTATCCTTGTCTTTGGTACTCGCCGTCTCGATCGTGTTGGCGAAAGCGAGGATGGCGGAGAGATTTTGCCCGAACTCGTCGTGCAGCTCGCGGGCGAGCGCGCGCCGCTCGTCGTCGCGGATCTCGATCAGGCGCCGCGTGAGCGCCGCGCGTTGTTCGACGGATTCTTCCAATCGGCTGCCGAGTTTCTCGACGGCGCCGCCGATCATCTCAAGCTCCATGGAGCGGAAGCGCGGCAGTTTTGTGCGATACTGGCCGCGCGCCATGCGTTGCAATGCCGTCACGATGGCCCGCGCCGGCGCCAGCGTGTGCGCGATCGCGAGCGAAGCCAGCAGCGCGATCGCCGCCGCCATCAGCAGTGCAACGTCGATCACGTTGAGAATGTACTCCCAGGCGAGCGAGATTGCGGCTGCTTCATCCGGCGTCGCGACAACCGTTCCGGCAGCGGCGGCGCGGGGGCTGACCGGCCGCACCACCTCGGCGTGGCTGCCGAGGAAGGTCGGAACGATGGACGCGAACCAGCGCGGCGGTGTACTGCCGATTCCCTGGCTCTGGCCGCAAAGCGGCCTTTCGAACGCGGTCGCCGGTTGGAACTCGACGCAGACGCCGGGCGAGATCAGCTTCATCGTCTCCAGCGTCCGCCACTCCGGAACCGGCACGAGATGCTCGCGCATCCTGCTGCTGCGCAGCAAGAGCTCGTGCCAATACAGCGCTTGAAGAGCCTGCGCGACCCGCTGCGCGGAGGCTGCAGTCGCCCGGTCGACGCTGCGATAGGCATCGAACGTGGCCCAAACGGTCGCCGCGCCCAGGCACAGCGCAACGATGAGAAGCAGACGGGCGACAAGCTGAAGCACGAGGCGCATACGATCACCCAAAGTTTGATAAGCTCAGCCTAACAACGCAGCCGCGCCTTGCCAATTGCAGGGAATGGCAGGAATGCAGCTCGGGCAATTTTCCCAAGCCGGATTGGGCATGGGTCTTTGGACCGGGCGCGGCGGCTTTGATCTAATTGGGGTGGAATCGCAGGTCAGGAGCAGTGCAGCATGAGTTCGATAACGATTGGACCGATCGCGAACACCGCGACCGACCCATCCGAGCGCAGCGCGCTGCTGTTTTGGATGATTTTTACGGGGCTATCGATCTTCGCGGTCGTACTGCTGTGGCGGTTCGGCCTGATCCATCTGATGCTGACCTCGGACCGGACCTATATTTCGAGCGTGATCGCGGTGCTCTATATCCTGACCTGCGGTCATTGCTTCCTGCGCACACGGGCGATCGCGCGTGAAGGTGCCGCCGCGCGGCGCTGCCGCGCGGTGCTGGCGGCGCCAGACGGCGGCAAGGTGCTCGACGCAAGCACGACCACGCTGCCGCACGGGCTGGTGCGCGACCACATCGACAGCCTCGTGACGAAAGCGGCCGCGCAGGATTACCGCCCGGTCGATCAGACGCTCTTGCTGCGGACGCTTGCCGACCGCCTGCGCGGCTCCAACGGGTTCGGCGCATTCGTCTCCGACACGCTGATGAAGCTAGGCCTGCTCGGCACCATCATCGGCTTCATCATCATGCTGGCGCCGATTGCCGGACTGGATGCCGCCGACAAGGTCGCGATGCGCTCCTCGATGGGGCTGATGAGCGACGGCATGGCGGTTGCGATGTACACGACGCTGGCGGGTCTCGTCGGTTCCATCCTGGTTCGCATCCAGTATTACATGCTCGATTCTGCGACCCAGCGGGTGTTCTCCGATGCCGTGGTGCTGACCGAGACCTATGTGACGCCGGTTCTCGAGCGCAAAGGCGCTGGAACGCCGTCATGATGGATGATTTCGGTCTCTATCCGCGCGAGGAGCCGTTCGATCCCTTGGGCGTGATGCTGTTCAAGGCGCTCCAAGTGGTCGCCTTCCTGTTCTTCCTCGCGCTGCTCGCGGTCTCTCCCGACGCCAAGGAGGGCAAGATCGACTCCAAGGCCGAGTTCATGATCACGCTGGACTGGCCGGACAATCACCCTGACGATCTCGACCTGTTCGTGCAGGATCCAGCCGGCAACATCGCCTGGTATCGACACCGCGAGGCCGGCTTCCTCACGCTCGATCGCGACGATAGGGGCGGGGCCAATGACTTCATCATGGTCAACGGCAAGAAGATCGCTTCTCCCATTCGCGAGGAGATCGTCACGCTGCGCGGTATCGTCCCCGGCGAATACACCGTCAACGTCTCGCATTTCGTCGCCACGACCGGCGAGCCCGTGACCGCCAATGTGAAGGTGCAAAAGCTCAATCCGACGGCGCAGGTGGTCTTCGACAACAAATTCACGCTCGACCATACCGGCGATGAGAAGACCGCGGTGCGGTTCCGGCTCGATGGCGAGGGCAAGGTCATCGATGTCAGCCAAAGGCCGAAATCGCTGATGGAGACCTTCCGCAGCACTTGGCGCAACGGGGCCGATCTCGATCCGAGGACCGGCGTGAGCAAGAACGCCACGAGGATCCGCCGTGATTAATCTGCAAACGGTCATCCTCACGCTCTCGGTCGCCTATGCCGTGATTGGCGCGCTTCTGCTGGTCGTGCTGGTCTATGCGCGGCTGCACTGGTCGCTGAAGGCGGTCGCGGTGGTCGTGACCAGCGCCTTCTATATCGTCAGCTTCACGGAAATGCGCGGGCTGCTCGGCTGGGCCAGCACGGATCGGCTTCCCACCGCGTTCAAGCTGCTCAAGGCGCGCATCGTCGAGCCGCACTCGCTGGAGGGCGATCCCGGCTCGATCTATCTGTGGGTCGAGGAACTCGACGAGGATCACCGTCCGAGCGGCATCCCGCGCGCCTTCCGCGTCCCCTACAACGACACCCTGGCCGACAAGACCCATGCGGCCGAGAATGAGATCGCTGCAGGCCACCCGCAAGGCGGACGCGCGGCGGACTTTGGCGGCGGCGAGGGCAGCCTGATCGACATGGTGCGGGAATATGTGACGCCCAAGGTCATCCTTGAGACCAGCGGCGGCGATTCCTCGACCGGCGAGTTCAATGCCCCGCCGGCCGGCGCACAAAGCGCCGTGTTCACGCCGCTGCCGCCGCCCCGGATGCCGCCCAAGGACGAGCAATAGGCTCTTCACCATTGCGCAAGCGCGGCGCTGGCCAACCGCCCTGCGCTGGCGCATCTTGCCCGCCTCCCTCAAATTGGCTTTATCGGCGTCAATTAAGAATTTGAGGGTGGAGGGTCTGTGCTTCTCGCTGTCTTCTCGGATATCCACGGCAACCGGCAGGCGTTCGAGGCCTGCCTGAAGGCGGCCCGCGCCAAGGGCGCGGCGCGGTTCGTCATGCTCGGCGATTTCGTCGGCTATGGCGCCGATCCGGAATGGGTCGTGGATACCGCGATGGAGCTGGTCGCTCAGGGCGCCGTCGCCGTCCGCGGCAATCACGACCAGGCGGTGAACTCCTCGTCCGAGACCATGAACAATGAGGCCCAGATTGCGATCGAATGGACGCGCGGACGGCTCGACGTCGCGCAGCGCCGGTTTCTTGCGGAACTGCCGATGATCGTCGAGGACGGCGACCGTCTGTTCGTGCACTCGGAAGCCTCTCAACCCCAGCGCTGGCACTACATTCGCTCGACGGCGGACGCTGCCAAGAGCCTGATATCGACCCCCGCCCACGTGACCTTCTGCGGACACATTCACCGTCCCGCACTCTATTCGATGTCGGTGACGGCGAAGATGACGGGCCTCGTGCCCAAGACCGATGTTTCCGTGCCGCTCCTGCGCGGGCGGCAATGGCTGGCCGTGCTCGGTGCGGTCGGCCAGCCGCGTGACGGTGATCCGTCGGCGGCGTTCGTGCTGTTCGATACGGTCTCGTGCCAGATCACCTATTGCCGTGCCCCCTATGACGTCGCGAGCGCGGCGAACCGGATTCGCGAGAACGGCCTGCCGCACTGGCTTGCCGACCGGCTGTCGGAAGGGCGCTAGAGGCCGATGCCGAAACCCCTGGTCAAACCCGGCGCCGTCGTCGATGGCTACACCATCGGCGAATGCGTGCATGCCGGCGGCATGGCGACGCTCTGGACCGTCACCCATGCCGATATCGACACGCCGCTGCTGATGAAGATTCCGAAGGCGTCCGAGGGTGAGGACCCGGCGGCGATCGTCTCCTTCGAGATGGAGATGATGATCCTGCCCCGGCTGACAGGACCCCATGTGCCGCACTGCTATGGCACCGGCGATTTCGCGCATCAGGCCTATGCGGTGATCGAGCGCATTTCCGGGACAACCCTCTACAAGCGGCTGCCTGACCTGCCGCTGCCTTACGAGGAGGCGCGGCTGCTGGTGGCGAAGATCGCGGCCGCGCTCGCCGATCTGCACCGGCAGAATGTGATCCATCACGACCTCAAGCCGAGCAGCATCATGTTCCGCGAGAGCGGCGAAGCGGTGTTGATCGACTATGGCCTGTCGCACCACGATCATCTGCCCGACCTGTTGCAGGCAGAGTTCCGCCTGCCTTACGGCACGGCGCCTTACATGGCGCCGGAGCGGCTTTTGGGTGTGCGCGACGATCCGCGCAGCGACCTGTTTTCGCTCGGCGTGCTGCTTTATTTCTTCACCACCGGCGAACGCCCCTTCGGTGAGGGCGAAACGCTGCGCGCGATGCGGCGGAGGCTGTGGCGCGATCCGCATCCGCCGCGAGGCTTGCGCGCCGACTATCCGCCCTGGTTGCAGGAGGTGGTGTTGCGGTGCCTGGAGATCGAGCCGGTCCGGCGCTATCCGACCGCGGCGCAGCTCGCCTTCGATCTCGCCCATCCGAACCAGGTCAGGCTGACCGCGCGTTCGGAGCGGATGAAGCGCGATCCCTGGAGCGTGGCGTGGCGGCGCCGCTTCAACCAGGACGCCATGCAGCCGCGGGCAAAGTCGGATGTCGCCGAGCAGATCGCTTCGAGCCCGATCCTCGCGGTTGCGCTCGATACGGTGGAAGGTGAGCCGGAGCTGAACGAGGCGCTACGTGTGACGACCGAACGCATCCTAGCGACCCTGCCGTCAGCACGGCTCGCCTGTGTCAACGTGCTGAAGCTCAATCGCATTGCCGTCGACAAGACGCTGGACGAGCAGGGTTCCAACAAGCACATCGACCGTCTGGTAGCGCTCCGGCATTGGGCCACGCCGCTAAAGCTCGACGAGAGCCGGCTGTCGGTTCATGTGCTTGAGGCGGTCGATCCCGCCACGGCGCTGCTGGAATTCGCCGAGATGAACTCGGTCGACCATCTCATCATCGGGGCGCGGCAAAATTCGTTCAGGCGTACCTGGCTCGGCAGCGTCTCGGCCAAGGTGGCTGCCGAGGCCACCTGCACCGTCACCGTGGTGCGGCCGCCGCGGATGGCTGCTGCGAAACCAGACGCCGGCGTGGTGTGGGGCTAGGAAAGATCAGGCCGCGTGCGCGGTGTGGACCGAGCGCTTGCGGCGGATCGGCCAGGAGAACTGGGGCCCCGGCTCGCCGTGATCCGCACTGCCGCCGAAGTACTGAATGATCTCGCGGCAGGGTTCGCAGTTGAAGAGGTTACGCGACGCTGACGCCTTGGTCATTTCCTTCAGGCAGTTGGGGCAGTGCGGTTTCATCAGGCTTGGTCCAGAAAAGATTTCAATGCCGGCGAGGTGACCGGAACGGGTGATCCAGGTCCGCCGTCTCGGCGCCGGGATCATCGTGCATCTCGCCTTCGGTGTGTTCGAGCCGGCCGAAGAAATAGTCGAGGTTCGGATGCGGGCGGCGCGGGATGCGGCACCTGCGTTTCGGCTGACGCTTCACGAGGGATATCTGCATGGCATCAGGCCGGATAGCGGTCGCGACCGATGATGCGGGTCGAACGCGCCGGGACCCTTACCGGTCCGGCCGACGGGCCGAACACAACGAACGCACAAAAACCGATCCACAACGCCACGCCAGTCCAAACCAGGGTCGTCGTCATGATGTGCTCCTGTCCAATCAGGCAGGAATCACTAGCGGTGATTTGCACGAATCAGGGAAGCCCGGAGGAGTACGGGTCATGGTTGCAATTTTAGGCGTTGCGCGTCGCAACACCCGTAAGTACCGCAGATCTGCGGGCGCGTCCCGGTGCTTCAGATCGCTTCGCCGCGGGCCCCGAGCGCCGCGTTGCGGATCGCCGCGATGTTGGTCCTGTAGGCGTCCTGCGTGCCGCCTTTGAACACCGAGGTGCCGGCGACGAAGGCATTGGCGCCAGCGGCCGCCAGCGCGCCCGCATTGTCGGGGCCGACGCCGCCGTCGACCTCGATGTCGATCGGCCGGCCGGCCGTCATCGCGCGGATGTCGCGGATCTTGCCGATCGCCGAGTGGATGAAAGCCTGGCCGCCGAAGCCTGGATTGACCGACATCACCAGCACGAGGTCGACCAGCTCGAGCACGTATTCCAGCACATTGATTGGCGTGCCCGGATTGAGCGAGACGCCGGCCTTCTTGCCGAGCGCGCGGATCGCCTGCAGCGAGCGGTGCAAATGCGGACCCGCCTCGGCATGCACGGTGATGTGGTCACAGCCGGCCTTGGCAAAGGCCTCGAGATAGGGATCACAGGGCGAGATCATCAGATGCGCGTCGAACAGCTTCTTGGTGTGTGGGCGCATCGCCTTGATGACGTCGGGGCCGTAGGAAATATTGGGAACGAAGTGCCCGTCCATCACGTCGAGATGGATCCAGTCGGCGCCCGCGGCGTCCACCGCGCGAACCTCCTCGCCGAGCTTCGAGAAATCCGAGGCCAGGATCGAGGGCGCGATTGCCAGGGGGCGGGGGGCGAAGGCTTGGGTCATGGCGCTGTTTCCCGTGGCGGCCGAAGGGACGAATGGCCTCGCCTAACATGGGCTTCTCAGCCGGGCAATGCAGGGAGGGCGAGCTTCCTGTGGGCGGAAAATTCTGCCGCCGGCGGCATGAATTGCCGATGTTCCCTGGTCCCGCAAAGTGCGGCCGACACGGATTTCATTGAGCTTTTCGCGCTGGCACGTCGCTTGCTGACCTTACAGCCAGAACATTGGCTGCGGCATGCCGCATGGGTTGGAGTTGTGCAATGTTGTTTGCGCTTGGCGCCGTCTCGAGTGCGCTCGATGCCATTCAATCGCTGACGAATTCGAAATCGTCATCGTCGACCCAGAAGACCGGATCGTCGCAAGGTGCGACCGATCCGTTCGCGATCGACACCAGCAGCAACAGCACCAGCAGTGGTGCGACCTCATCGGTCAATTCCGGCAATTGCGCGCAGATCTCGCCGGAGACGATGAGCGCGTTGATCGCCGCGCAAAGCCAGTCGTCCGACAGCACGAGCGCCGCCAGCAGTTCCACGTCATCGAGCTCGACATCGTCGACATCGACGAGTCAGGACGACGCGCTGAAGGACTTGTTTTCGCAGATCGACGCCAATGGCGACGGCCAGATCACCAAGTCGGAATTCGAGAACGCGCTTGGCGCCGGCGGCACTAACACGGCGCAGGCCGACGATGTGTTCTCCAAGCTCGACAGCAATTCCGACGGCAGCGTCAGCCTCGACGAGATGTCGAAGGCGCTGAAGAGCGCCGGCGGCCATCATGGCGGCCACCATCACGCGCAGGCCGCGAGCAGTTCGGACGATGCGTCCGGCAGCGACTCCGATTCCTCGTCGTCATCGTCGAGCGGCGGGTCGACCTCGACCACGACGACCGGCGCCGACGGCTCCTCCACCACCACCGTCACCTATGCCGACGGCTTCAAGATGACGACGACAGTGCCGGGCGCTTCCAGTTCCTCGAATGGATCGGGCGCAGGCAATTCGCCCTATGACTGGTTTGCGCAGATGATGCAGCGCCAAGGGCAGGGATCATCCGCCGCCTCGGCATCTTCCTCAATGTCGATGAGCGTGTAAGCGCGCTCAGAAGCCCTAGCCAAACCGGTCCTTCCACGCCGGCTGCGCGCCCGGGAACGGCAGCGCGGTCGCGCTGTAGATGCCGCGTGCGATCGCGCGCGCGACGACGTTGGCGGCGACCATGCCGAGCTCGGTGAGGCCGACGATCGGATCGATTGGCTTCGCGCATGTCGCGGCGGCAAACAGTACATCACCATCGGTCGGGGCATGCACCGGATAGATCGCGCGCGCGAAGCCGGTATGCGCGATCATCGCCAGCCGCTTGGCCTGGGGCCTGGTCAGCACCGCGTCTGTGACGACGGCGCCGATCGTGGTGTTTTCGCGCTCGGTTACGGCGGGACCACCCTTGATGCGCATCCTGAGCATGTCGTTGGTGAATTTGTCAGGCAGTCCGCGGCCGCCGAACTCGCCGTCGACCTCGAACGGCGCTGCCCAGAACCACAGTCCGTCGCCGACGGTGGCGCTGCCAACCGCATTGACGGCGATGAGCGCCGCGACTGTGATCCCGCTGCTGGTGACGGCGGACGCCGAGCCGAGCCCGCCCTTGAACGTCGCGGTGGTGGCACCGAAGCCGGCGCCAACGCTGCCGAGCGCGAACTCTGTGCCGGCGGAGACAGCAGCTGCGTAGCCGAGATCGCGATAGGGCGCGAAGCGGCCCCACGCCTTGTCGCCGCCGTTGAGCAGGTCGAACAGGATCGCACCCGGCACCAGTGGGATCAGCGCGCCGCGGATATTGAGACCGCGGCCTTGTTCGACGAGCCAGGCTTGCACGCCGCCGCCGGCCTCGATCCCGAAGGCGGAACCGCCGGACAGCGCGATCGCATCGACGCGATCCTGTGTGCTCGCAAGGTCCAGCAACGTGTCCTCGCGCGTGCCGGGACCGCCGCCGCGAACGTCGATCGCCGCCACCGCCGGCTGGTCGAACACGATCGCCGTCGTGCCCGAAGCGAGTTTTGCGTCATGGGCGTGGCCGACGCGGACGCCGGCGATATCGGTGAGGAGGTTTTTCAAGGACGGCACTCCGCTGCATCGCCTCAGCGATAGCGCAGGCGAGCCGTACGCTCAACTCGCCAGCGCCGTCCTGAGCATCTTGGCGAGCTCCGACTTGCGGTAGGGCTTTGCCAGCAGCAGCACGCCGGAATCGAGCCGGCCGTGATGGACGATGGCGTTTTCGGTGTAGCCCGAGGTGAACAGCGTCTTCAGGTCGGGGCGCCGCCGCGCCGCCTCGTCGGCGAGCTGGCGGCCGTTCATGTTGCCGGGCATGATGACGTCGGTGAAGAGCAGGTCGATGTCCTTGTCGGCATCGATGATGACGAGGGCTTCGGCGGCGTTGGCCGCTTCGAGCGCGGTATAGCCGAGGCTCTTGACCTGGGTCATGACATACTGCCGCACCAGCGCGTCGTCCTCGACGACGAGGATTCTCTCGTCGCCACCTGTGATGGGCACGTTCTGGAGCGCCTCGTACTCGGTCTCCTGCACACCGGTGGAGCGCGGCAGGTAGATCTTCACGCTCGTGCCGTGGCCTTCCTCGCTGTAGATCTTGATGTGGCCTCCGGATTGCTTGACGAAGCCGAACACCATGCTGAGACCGAGGCCGGTGCCCTTGCCGACTTCCTTGGTAGTGAAGAAGGGATCGAACACCCGCTCGATCAGGGCCGCCGGAATGCCCGAGCCGGTGTCGCTTACCGCGATCATCACGTAATTGCCGGCGACGACGTCGGGATTCATGCTGGCATAGCCGTCGTCGAGAAAGATGTTGCGAGTCTCAAGCACCAGCGTGCCGCCGTCGGGCATGGCATCGCGCGCGTTCAGCGCAAGATTGAGGATCGCGGTGGAGAGCTGGCCCGGATCGATCAGAGCGGGCCAGGCATCCTCCGTGAGCTGCGGCATGATGGAGATCTGCTCGCCGAGTGTCGGGTGCAGCAGCTTGGCCGCCTCGAGCGTCAGCGCATTGACGTCGATCTCGCGCGGCTGAAGCGGCTGCTTGCGGGCGAAGGCGAGCAGATGCTTGGTCAGTTGCGCGCCGCGCTCGGCGGCATCGTCGATCAGCTTGGTGATGGCGGCGAGGTCGGGCCGGTCGGCGACCGCATCCGCCAAGATGCCGATCGTGCCGGTGATGACGGTGAGCACATTGTTGAAATCGTGGGCGACGCCGCCGGTCAGCTGGCCGATCGAGTCCATCTTCTGGACTTGCCGGAACTGGGCCTCCGCAGCCTGCTTCTCGGTGAGGTCGCGGCCGATGAAGAAATGGCGCTTTACCGGCTCCGACCAGGTGCCCATCCAGTTCAGCGTGACCTCGTGGCCGTCATCATGATAGTAGCGCGCCTCGAAGCTGCGCTTGGTCTGGCCGCGGCGCGCGGCGCGCATCTCGCTGCGCGTATTCTCGAGGTCGTCGGGATGGATGAAGTCGGTCGCGCTGTGCCCGATCATGTCCTCCGGGCTCAAGCCGAGAATGTCCTTCACGCTTGGGCTGACCTGGATGAAATTGCCAAAACCGTCGGTGACAAGGATCAGGTCGCGCGAGGTTTCGAAGATGCGCTGGCGTTCCTCGGTCTCGCGGCGCAGCTTCTCGCGCGCTTGCTTTTCCTCGGTGATGTCGTGGGCGATCTTGGATGCGCCGATGATCTGCCCGCTGTCCGATCGTAGCGGCGAGACGTTCAGGACGACGTCGAGCCGACGGCCGTCCTTGCAGATGCGCACCGTCTCGTGCTGCGCGATCGACTCGTTGCTGCTGATGCGGTTGAGAATGCCTCTGGCTTCGGCCCGCCGGTCCTCCGGCACCACGAGGTAGATCGACTGGCCGACGGCCTCGGCGGCCGAATAGCCGAACAGGTGCTCGGCAGCCTTGTTCCAGCCGGTAATGATACCGTCGAGCGACTCGGTGATGATCGCATCGTTGGAGGATTCGACGACGGCGCCGTAGAGCGCGAGGCGTTTGCCGTAGTAGTCGCGGTCGGACGCCGACTGTTCGCGCAACCGACCGACGAGGCCCACCGTGTGCGCCTGGAGGCGGACATTCTCGATCAGGAGCACGGCGAGCACGAAGCTCGCGGCGCAGAGGCCATAGAACCGGCCGACATAGAATCCGAGATCGTAGCGGGCCACGTTGACGATCGCCGACAGCGCGATGTCGAACAGCCAGGCGCACATCGTGACCATCAGCCAGACGTCGATCACCGTATGCGGCTTGCGGAACCAAAGCGTGATCAGCGCGGCGAAACTCAAGGACCAGACGAACGACACCACGCCGATCATGGTGTTGGTGTAGCGGCCGTCCCTGAGCAGGACCGGCAGCAGATCGTGCTGCGCCGTGACGATCCAGGCGATGACGACCATCGCGACGATCACGCCGAGGACGGCGAGCACGATGGGACGCCCGGTCGGTCCTTCGATCCTGTTGCCGCCGTTGCCGTCCTTGAGCCAGCCATAGGCCAGCACGAACAGCGGGAACCCCCCGTGCCAGATCATGTAGAGCCAGACCGTGGTCTGCGAGCTCGCGCCCAACAGCCCGGTCGGTGCGAACAGCCCTGGGAAGGTGAGGGCGTGGGTTACCGCGGCTGCCGCGGTGAACAGATACCCGGTCGACAGCAGCAACAGCGCACGGCTTCGCAGCACTGCGAATTGCGACAGCAGCAGAACCGCGGTGATGATATCACTGACGGCGAGCGCCGATTGGTAGCTGGCCACGAAGGCCGGCACCTCGATCAGCGGCTTGCCTGCGAAGGGGACAGCCAGCGCGAACAGGATCGCGGAGATGGCGACGATTGCCAATGCTGCAGTGCGATCGCTGTGCGTGGCCGGTAAGGTCGAAAGGAAGGTGCTTCGGTCGGTCTTTGCGTGCACGTTGACCTCTCGCTGGGTCGGCATGGGCAGTCCACATGACTTCGTTAGCCGGCTGGCCTTGGTCTTCATGGTAGCCGGCTCCGGGCGCGTGTCTTGGGGGCACTCGCCCGCGACTCAACCGAGGGTTACAGCTTACTTAACTTGGACAGGAAATCGGAATAGGGAATCGGTAAGGTTGGCTTTACTGGATCGACCCATACTGCCTTGGCGCACGTCGCCGTTGAATTGAACCAATTAATGATATGAATCCGGGAGTTGTTCCCATGCCCCGTGTCCTTGTTGTCGACGACCAGAAGGACGTCCGCGCCATGGTCTCGATCGTCCTTCGGGTCAACCGTTATGACGTAGTTGAAGCGGAGAGCGGCGCGGCCGGCCTGAAGGCCTTCGACGAGAACGTTTTCGACGCAGCGATGGTCGACATTTTCCTGGCTGACACCAGCGGTATCGAGGTCATGGCCGCTATCCGCGAGCGGGTCCCCGGATTTCCGATCGTGGCGGTATCAGGCATGACGGCGCTGGACTTCATCGGCGAGGCGCCCGGCCTTGACGGCGTGGTCTGTCTGCAAAAGCCGTTTCGGCCGAACGACCTGCTGCAAGCGCTCCGGAAGGCGCAAGAGGCTGCGGGCGGCGAATTGTCCGCAGCCGTTTGATCGGACTGCAAAAGAAAACGCCCCGGCGAACCGGGGCGTTGACGTCTGTCTGGTTAAAGGGTCAGGCGTCCTGTCTCAGGTGCCGTTGCCCTTGATCTCGGCGTAGTTGCCCTTGGCGTCCCACTTGTAGACGACGTAGTCGAGCTGCTTGATGTCGCCCTTGGCGTCATACTCGATCGGGCCGATCACGGTGTCCCACTTGCCGGCCTTCATCGCTTCCATGACCTTCTTGGCGTCGGTGGTGCCGGCCTTCTTGGCTGCCTGCGTCCAGACCTGCATCGCTGCGTAGGTGTAGAGCGTGTAGCCCTCGGGGTCGATGTTCTTGGCCTTGAAGGCATCGACGATCTTCTTCGCGGTCGGCTTGTTGCGCGGATCGGGACCGAAGGTGAAAAGCGTGCCTTCGCCGGCAGGGCCGGTGATGGAGGCGTACTCCTTGTCGGCAAGCGCGTCGCCGGCCATCAGGATCGTCTTGAGGCCCTGGTCGCGCATCTGGCGCAGGATCAAGCCGCTTTCCTGGTGGTAGCCGCCGACATAGACGAGATCGATGTTGTCACGCTTCAGGCGCGAGACGATCGCGTTGAAGTCCTTGTCGCCCTTGTTGTAGGACTCGTACATCTTCTCGGTGACGCCCGCCTTGTTGAGGGCCTTCTTGGTCTCGTCCGCCAGACCCTTGCCGTAGGTGGTCTTGTCGTTGAGGATCGCGATGTTCTTGCCCTTGAAGTTCTTGGCGATGTACTGCGCCGCGATCAGGCCCTGCTGATCGTCACGGCCGCAGACGCGCGCCACGTTCCAGAGCTTGCGCTCGGTGAAGAGCGGGTTGGTCGACGCAGGTGTAATCTCGAGCACGTTGCCGTCGGCATAGGCTTCCGACGCCGGGATCGACGACGACGAGCAATAATGCCCGGCCACGAACGGGATCTTGGCCCCAGCGATCTTCTCGGCGACCGAGCGCGCCTGCTTGGGATCGCAGGCATCGTCCTCGACGTTGAGCGCGAGCTTCTTGCCGTTGACGCCGCCGGCGGCGTTGATATCAGCCACGGCCATCTCGGCGCCGTTCTTCATCTGCCGGCCGAATGCGGACTCCGTGCCTGTCATCGGGCCTGCGACTGCGATGGTGACATCCTGCGCGAATGCCGCGCTCGACAGCGCGATCGAAGCGCCGAATGCCAGACCGATGAGCTTCAGTGATTTCATGAGATACCTCGTGGGTGATCGCCTGTGGAAGTTGCCGGGTTGGCCCGGTTCAAACCGGCGCCATTCTTGAATGAATCCCGGGAGAAGTCACCGGCAAAATACGGGCACTGCGGCGAAATTCGCCACATTCGACCGCACTTCGGCCCGGTCAGCCGTGTCGGCCGCCTTCGAGATAGGCGGCACGAATCTCGGGGCGCTGCAGCAACTCGGTGCCGGTTCCGGCCAGCGTGATCAGGCCATTGACCATGACATAGCCGCGATGGGCGAGCTTCAGCGCATGGTTGGCGTTCTGCTCGACGATCAGGACGGTCAGTCCATCCTGCCGGTTCAAAGTGCGGATGGCGTCGAATATCTGGCGGGCGATCAGTGGCGCCAGCCCGAGCGAGGGTTCGTCGAGCAGGAGCAGGCGCGGGCGGCTCATCAGGGCGCGCCCGATCGCCAGCATCTGCTGCTCGCCGCCGGACAGCGTGCCGCCGCGCTGGACGTATCGCTCCTTCAGCCGCGGAAATAGCGTGAACACGCGCTCCAGCGTCGCCTCGCGCTCCGCATCGGTGCATTCGGTGGCGTCCGCGCCCATCTGGAGGTTTTCCGCCACGCTCATGCGCGGAAAGATGCGGCGGCCTTCCGGTGACTGCGCGATGCGCAAGTGCGCGATCTCGTGGGTGGGGACGTCGGTGATGTCGCGGCCTTCGTACAGGATCTGGCCGGCGCGGGCGCGTGGCTTGCCGAAGATCGTCATCATCAGCGTGGATTTGCCGGCGCCGTTGGCGCCGATCAGCGCCACGATCTCACCGGCATTGATCTCGACGTCGACGCCCTTCAGCGCCTCGATCTTGCCGTAGGCGGCGCGCAAGCTGCGAATTGCGAGCAGGGGAGTGGGGGCGGACGTCACGACCCGCTCTCCATCACGGCCACAGCCTCTTCCTCGTCGGTGCCGAGATAGGCGGCAATCACCTTGGGATCGTCGCGGACCGCGCGGGGCGATCCTTCCGCGATCTTCACGCCATGGTCCATCACCACGATGTGGTCGGAGATTTCCATGACCACCGACATGTCGTGTTCGATCAGGAGGATCGAGGTACCGAGCTCGTTGCGGATCGACAGCAAAAGCTCGCTGAGCGCGGCGCTCTCGCGCGCATTGAGGCCGGCGGCCGGCTCGTCCAGGCAGAGCAGCGCGGGCCCGGTGCACATCGCGCGCGCGATCTCGAGCCGGCGCTGGTCGCCATAAGCAAGATTGCCGGCGGCGTCATCGGCGCGGTCGAGCAGATTGATCCGCTTGAGCCAGTCGGTGGCGAGCGCGATCGCCTGCTTCTCGGCGTCGCGATAGGTGGGGACGCCGATCAGGCCGAGAAACGTAAAGCCCGAGGCGCGCATCAGGGCATTGTGCTGCGCCACCATCAGGTTCTCGAGCGCCGTCATGCCGGGAAACAGCCGGATGTTCTGGAAGGTGCGGGCGACCTTGGCCTGCTTGGCGATGCGGAAATCGTTGAGCCGCTCCAGCGCGATTTGCCGGCTATCGTCATGGGTGAGGCGGATGGCGCCGCCGCTCGGCTTGTAGAAGCCGGTGATGCAGTTGAAGACGGTGGTCTTGCCGGCGCCGTTCGGCCCGATCAGCGCGGTGATCTTTTTCCGCTCGGCCGCGAACGACAGGTCCTGCACGGCGACGATGCCGCCGAAACGCATGGTGAGTTGCTCGACGCTGAGAATTGGCTCGCCGCTCATCCGTGCCCCTCCTTGACGAGGTCGGAGGAGATGGCCTGCGCCTTGGTCAGATACACGGTTGGAGCACGATGGCCGATGATGCCGCGCGGCCGCCAGATCATGATCAGCACCATCGCCATGCCGAACACCAGCATGCGGTAGTTCTCGAGGCTGCGGAACAGCTCGAAGCCGCCGATCATTGTGAGTGCCGCAAGCGCGACGCCGAGCTGCGAACCCATGCCGCCGAGCACGACGATGGCAAGCACCAGTGCCGATTCCTGGAAGGTGAAGGATTCCGGGCTGATGAAACCCTGGCGGGTCGCGAAGAACGCGCCGGCAAAGCCGCCGAACATGGCGCCGGTCGCGAACGCCGTGAGCTTGGTAGTCGTGGTGTTGATCCCGAGCGCGCGGCAAGCGACCTCGTCCTCGCGCAGCGCCTCCCAGGCGCGGCCGATCGGCAGGCGGCGCAGGCGGATCGTGACCCAGTTGGTCAGCAGCGCCAGCGCCAGGATCAGATAGAACAGGAAGACGATGCGATGGGTCGGCGAGTATTCGATGCCGAGTTTTGCAGCCAACCCGTCGTCGCTGTTGTCGAGCGGAATGCCGAAGAAGGTGGGGCGGGGAATGCCGGAGACGCCGTTCGGGCCACCGGTCAGATCCTGCCAGTTGATGATGACGAGACGGATGATCTCGCCGAAGGCGAGCGTCACGATCGCGAGATAGTCGCCGCGCAGGCGCAGTACGGGGAAGCCGAGCAGCACGCCCCAGAACGCGGCAAGGATGCCGGCGAGCGGCAGGCAGATCCAGAACGACCAGCCGAAACTGGTGGCGAGCAGCCCGTAGGAATAGGCGCCGACCGCGTAGAAGGCGACGTAGCCGAGATCGAGCAGGCCCGCGAGCCCGACCACGACGTTGAGGCCCCAGCCCAGCATCACATAGGTGAGCACGAGGATCGCGAGGTCGAGGATGTAGCGCTGGTTATAGAAGATCACGGGCACCAGCAGCGTGAAGATCAGGAGCGCCGGCGCGAGGTAGTGGCCGATGAACGATATCCCGCTCTGCACGGCCGGCGGCACCAGCTTCTCGGCGCCGGTCGGGCCGATCCATTGCCTGAGCAGCTCGATCACGATCGATCCGCCGAACACCGCGGCGACGATCGAAGCGAGGTCGCCGAAGCGCGTCCAATAAGTGAGCTGGCCGTCGGAGCCCGCCTCGGTACGAATGCCGATCATCAGCGAGAACAGCACCAGCGCGATCAGCGCGTTGATGAAAGCGGTCTTCAGAAGGAAGGGGATGTCGGCGGTGCGACTTGCTTTGGTGGTCTCGTGCGGGGTGACTGTCACGCGTGGCGATCCGTCAGACTTTTTCGACTTCGGGACGGCCGAGCAGGCCGGTCGGCATGAAGATCAGCACGACGATCAGGATCGAGAACGCGGCGACGTCCTTGTACTCCACCGAGAAATAGGCCGACCAGAACGTCTCGATCAGGCCGATCGCGAGGCCGCCGAGCATGGCGCCGGGCAGCGAGCCGATGCCGCCGAGCACGGCGGCGGTGAAGGCCTTGATGCCGGCGACGAAGCCCATGAAGAAATCGACCAGGCCGTAGTAGAGCAGGTACATCAGGCCGGCGACCGCGGCGAGCGCAGCGCCGATCACGAAGGTCATGGAGATGGTGCGGTCGACGTCGACGCCGAGCAGCGCCGCCATGGTCTGGTCCTGCTCGCAGGCGCGCATGTCGCGCCCGAGCCGTGTGCGCGAGACCAGCCAGGTGAAGATCGCCAGCAACACGATGGTGGTGATGACCACCACGATCTGGACGTTGGACAGCCGGATCACGAAGCCGTCCGCGCTCTCATGCAGCGTGTAGCCGCCGGTGATAAGCGGCGGGATCGGCTTGACGCGGGCGCCCTGCGCTATCTGCGAGTAATTGGTCAGCACGAAGGACATGCCGATCGCCGACAGCATCGGCGCGAGGCGGAAGGAATGGCGCAGCGGCCGGTAGGCGATGCGCTCGATGGTCCAGCCATAGAGCGCCGTAATCGCCATCGAAACCAGCAGCACGATCAGCAGGATCACAGGGATCGCGGTCAGGCCGAGCGAGATCAGGATCAGGAAGGTGATCAGCGCGATGAAGCCGCCGATCATGAAGACGTCGCCATGGGCGAAATTGATCATGCCGACGATGCCGTAGACCATCGTGTAGCCGATCGCGATCAGGCCGTAGATGGAGCCGAGCACGAGGCCGTTGATGAGCTGCTGGGCGAAATAATCCATAGGCTGCCGTTACCCAAACCTGACGCGACTCAAAGGGAGGTCTTCGAGAGAGTGCTTAAGCTTCTTCTCGGGCCCCGGCAGCCCTCGAGCGTTCTTCCCCTTTTTGTAACAGGAGGGAACTGGCGGCTGCAACTGTCCATGTCTCGGCATAAGGGCTTGTACAGGGGTCATTTCGGTTACGGGTGTCATGTCCAGTTCCGCAACTGCGAGGAACCGGGTTCGCGGAGCAACCAAAGTCGATGCCGACGGTTATTTCCGCACTGACGTCCAACAAGGGAGTCCCCCATGACGAACCAGCAGAACCAGAAGCCGGGCCAGCAGAGCCAGAACCCCGGCCAGCAGGGCGGTGGCCAAAGGCCCGGTCAGCAGCAGCAGGATCCGCAGCGCCAGGGCGACAAGCCCGGTCAGCAGCAGGGCGGCCAGCCCCGTCAGGACAACAAGTAAATCTGGGAACCAGATCTGTGCCCCCCGGGATGAACGAGGCCCCGCCGCAAGGCGGGGCCTTTTCTTGGGCGCGCTGCCACCGGGCCGGTTAAGGTAAACAAAGGGTTTAAATTGCCGCCATAGTCCGATGCGAGTTAGCTCCCGGCAAAGCCTTCCCTCGAAGGCGGGTAGCAGGCGAAGCGGGAAGCGGCATGTTCAGGAATTGGCGGATCGGTTCGGTCAACGGCGCGCTGCTGGCGGCTTATTTCATCCCGGCCTGGACCATGGTCGCCTTCAACATCATGGTGGCGCCGGTGCACGGCCTGTATGAGCGGCCGAGCGTGGCCGTGGCGTTGTTCCTCAGCGATCAGCTTCAGATGTCCGGCCTGAGCACGGTGCGGGCGGCCTGGCTGCTGGCGCTCGGGCGTCTGACCGTGGTGGCGTTCTTCGCGATCTACCTTGCGCTGCTCGCCATTCCGCGCACCCGCAAGAGCGGGGCCAGCGACGAGGCGCTCGGCATTGCGCTCGCGATCGGCAGCCTGATCTCGTTTGTGAGCATGGTGATGGCCTCGAAGGTCGGCGAGATGGCCGCGCTTCGGCTGCACGCCACCGAGCTTTTGCTGCTGCTCGGTGCTGCAATCGTGCTGGTGATCGAGCGGCCGGCGGCTGCGCCGAAGACCGTCGACGTTGCGGACACTGCGCCGCCAGGTCTTGAGCCGCTAAGTCTTGAGCCGCTAGCTAGGTCTTGAGCAGGCCAAGCTCCTGCACAATCGCTGAGGCTTCCTTGACGGCGTGGTTCGCCGCCGGAACGCCGCAATAGATCGCCTGCTGCAGCAAAATTTCCTTGATGTCGTCGGGGGTAAAGCCGCCCTCGGCGAGCGCCGCGCGCACGTGCAGGCGGAATTCGTCCCATTGCCCTAGCGCGACCATGGTGCCGATCACCAGAACCCGCCGCGTGCGCTCGTCGAAATGCGGCCGCGTCCAGATCTCGCCCCAGGCGTAGCGGGTGATCATGTCCTGGAAGTCGGTGTTGAAGGCGTTACGGTTGGCGATCGACTTGTCGACCCAGGCATTGCCCAGCACTTTTCGACGCACGTTCATGCCGGCATCGCGGCGCTTCTGGTCATCCATGTTGTTTCCTCCCTCCGTCATTGCGAGCGTAGCGAAGCAATCCAGTCTGCCGCAGCGGACTCGCAATGACGGCGTTGTGTGATTAGCGTTGCGTCAGGAATCCCACCACAGCGTCGGTGAACGCGTGCGGCTGCTCGACATTGGAAATGTGCGCGGCGTCGATGATGGTCATGCTCGCGCCGGGAATGTTCGAGCGGATCAGCTCGCCCGCGGATATCGGGGTTGCCTGGTCGTGGCGGCCGGCGATCACCAGCGTCGGGCTCTTGATCTCAGGCAGCAGCGCGCGCTGGTCGAGCGTCGACAGCGCCTCGCAGCAGGCGAGATAGCCCTCGACCGGGGTCGCGAGCAGCATCGCCTTCATCCTGGCGGTGATGTCGGGCTCGCGCTCGCGGAAATCCTGGGTGAGCCAGCCGGCGATCACGGCGTCGGCGACCGCTGCGATGCCGCCTTTCTTCACGGCGTCGATGCGCTCCAGCCATTTGGTCGGCTCGGCGTAATAGCAGGAGGTGTTGGCGAGGATGAGCTTGCCGAACCGCTCCGGCGCGTTGGCGCCCAGCCATTGCCCGACCATTCCGCCCATCGACAGGCCGCACCAATGCACCTTCTCGATGTTGAGATCGTCGAGGATCGCGAGCACGTCGCGGCCGAAACGTTCCATCGTGTAGGGCGCGGGGGCTACATTTGACTTGCCGTGGCCGCGGCGGTCGTAGCGGATGACGCGGAACACCTGCGTCAGCGCCTTCATCTGCGGCTCCCACATCTGCAGCGTACAGCCGAGCGAGTTGGAGAGCATCAAGGTCGGTCCGCCGTCGCGGCCCTCGACGGAGACGTTGATCAGGCAACCGTCGGCATCGATCATGGGCATGCGGCGTCTCCGTTTTATTTCCGCTCAAGTTTATTTCCGCTCAAGGCTGCTCTATTCGCGGTCGAGGCTGTCGAGCAGCCGGTCGATCAAGGCCTGCGACGCCCCTTGATAGGCCATCGGCTCAAACAATGCCGTTATTTTCTCGGGCGTCAGATGCGCAGTGACCTGCGAATCGGCGGCGAGAATTTCGCGCAGATGTTTCTTCTCGGCAACCGCGCGCTTGCTGGCGGCCTCGATCAGATGATGCGCGTCGCTCTTGCCGATCTTGTCGGCCAGCGCAAAAGTGACGGCTTCAGCCATGATCAGCCCATGCGTCGCATCGAGATTGCTGCGCATGCGCGCGGCATCGACCTCCAGCCCTTCGGCGATGTCGACGATGGCCGCGAGCGCGCCCGAGGTGACCAGCATCAATTGCGGCAGCGTCGGCCATTCCGCGTGCCAGGGGCCGGCGCTGCGCTCGTGGTCCTGCACCTGGGCCGCAAAAATCGTCGCGGCGAGTTGTGGGGCCATGGTCGCGCAGCCAAGCGCGCTTGCAGCCGCAACCGGGTTGCGCTTGTGCGGCATGGTCGACGAGCCGCCGCGGCCCTCACCGGCGGGCTCGAAGGCTTCACCGACATCGGTCTGCATCATCAGCGAGACGTCGCGCGCGATCTTGCCGCAGCTTCCGGCGAGAATCGCGAAGCTCGAAGCGGCCTCCGCGATGCGGTCGCGATGGGTGTGCCAGGGCGCTTCGGGCAGCGGCAGGTTCAGCTCCTGCGCCAGCCGTTCGGCCACCGCGAGCCCGTTGTCGCCGAGGGCTGCGAGCGTGCCGGCGGCGCCGCCGAATTGTAGCGCAAGGCCCTCGCGGCGGAGCCGCCGCAGGCGGCAGCGGGCGCGGGCGAGGCTCGATGCGTATTCGGCGGCCTTGAGGCCAAAGGGCATCGGCAGCGCGTGCTGGAGCCAGGTCCGTGCCACCATTGCGGTGTTGCGATGGGCGCGGGCAAGTGTCGCAAAGCCCTTGATGGCGCGGCTGAGATCAGCGTCCAGCACATCGATCGCGGCGCGCAAGCCGAGCATGGTCGCGGTGTCGATGACGTCCTGGCTGGTCGCGCCCCAATGCACGTAGCGGGCGGCTTCAACGTCGGCCTTGCCGACATGGGCGGTCAGCGCCTTGACCAGGGGGATCGCGAGATTGCCCGACCGGGTCGCGGCCTCGGCCAGCGCAGCCATGTCGAAGGTGTCGGCCTTGCAGGCGGCTTCGATCGGGCCCACTGCGGATACGGGAATCACGCCCGTGGCGGCCTCAGCCCGGGCCAGGGCTGCCTCGAAATCGAGCATGTTTTGCAGGGTAGATCGGTCGTCGCAGACGGCGCGCATGGCTGCGCTCGACAGCATCGGCGCAAGCAGGGGGGAGAGGGCTGTGCTCATGTTGCGCCGGACCTAATCACCATGCTTCGGCTCTGCCAATCCCTGACTGACCCCACAAGCCATTTTGCAGGTGCGAATATGCATTGCACGTGACCGGGGGCTGCCCTTTCCTTTGCGGCCTCCGTGCGTTACTTGAGCGATATTATTCTGACGCGATCCAAGTTCGATATCCCCGGAGGCACCCCATGGCCATGACAATGAACGGCGAAGTCCAGCTTGCGGCGCCGCGCGAGGCCGTGTGGGAGAAGCTGAACGACCCCGCGGTGCTGAAGGCCTGCATCCCCGGCTGCGAGGAGCTGGAGAAGACCGACGACGGCGGTTTTCGCGCGACGGCGAAAATGAAGGTTGGCCCGGTCTCGGCGCGCTTCAAGGGCAAGGTCACGCTGAGCGATCTCGACCCGCCGAACGGCTACAAGATATCAGGCGAAGGCGAGGGCGGCGTGGCCGGCTTCGCCAAGGGTGGCGCGGTCGTGAAGCTGGCGGAGAAGGACGGCGGCACGCTGCTGTCCTACGAGGTCGAGGCGCAGATCGGCGGCAAGTTGGCGCAGCTCGGGCAGCGCCTGATCAACGGCACCGCCAAGAAGCTGGCCGACGAGTTTTTCGCGAATTTCGCCAAGGCGGTACAGGGCTGAGCCTATCGACTTTTGTCATGGCGGCTTGCGCCCGGGGCTATGTTGCCCCCGGGCATATTGGCCCATATGATGGGTTGGAATAATTATAAAAAAGAACCGCTTCGACGGGACCCGTCGGGGCGCTGATAGAGAGTGCTTATGGCAAAAATCTCCCTCATCGTGAACGGCAATCCTGTTACCGGCAATGTCGACCCGCGTACCCTTCTGGTGCAGTTCCTGCGCGAGAATCTGCGGCTGACGGGCACCCATGTGGGCTGCGACACCTCGCAGTGCGGCGCCTGCGTCGTGCATCTTGACGGCAAGGCCGTGAAGTCCTGCACCACGCTGGCCGTGATGGCCGACGGCCACGAGGTCAAGACCATCGAGGGACTGGCCGCCGATGGCGCGCCGCTGCATCCGATGCAGGAGGCCTTCCGTGAGCACCATGGCCTGCAATGCGGCTTCTGCACGCCCGGCATGATCATGACCGCGATCGACCTCGTCCATCGCAAGGGCAACGAGCTCGACGATCACACCATCCGCGAGGAGCTGGAAGGCAATCTCTGCCGCTGCACCGGCTACCAGAACATCGTCGCCTCGATCGCCGCCGGCGCGAAGGCGATGGCGAAATCCGATCTCGCGTAACCCGCGCACGCATCCCGCGATCAGGACACCCCATGTACGAATTCAAATACCATCGCCCCGGGACCGTGCGGCAGGCTGCCAACCTCCTGGTGAAGAACGAAGACGCCAAGCTGGTTGCCGGTGGCCACACGCTGATTCCCGTCATGAAGCAGCGGCTCGCAAGCCCCCCGCATCTGGTCGACCTCTCGCATATCGAGGGGCTGAACACGATCGAGATGAAGGGCCGGGCGCTGGTGATCGGCGCCACCGCCAAGCACGCCGAGGTCGCGACCTCCGCCATCGTCGGCGAGGCGATCCCGGCGCTGGCCAATCTCGCCAGCCTGATCGGCGATCCCGCCGTGCGCCACAAGGGCACCATCGGCGGCTCGCTCGCCAACAACGACCCGACCGCGGATTATCCGGCCGCCGTGCTCGCACTCGGCGCGACCATCGTCACCAACAAGCGCCGTCTCAAGGCGGAAGAGTATTTCCAGGGCCTGTTCACGACCGCGCTGGAGGCCGACGAGATCATCACCAAGGTGATGTTCCCGTTGCCGAAGAAGGCCGCCTATATCAAGTTCCGCAACCAGGCCTCGCGCTATGCGCTGGTCGGCGTGTTCGTGGCTCGGCGTCCCTCGGATGTGCGCGTCGCCGTGACCGGCGCCGGCTCGGACGGCGTGTTCCGTGTCGAGGCCTTCGAGGAAGCGCTGAAGAAGCGGTTCTCGTCCAAGGTGCTTGATGGCATCGAAGTGCCGGCGGAGGGGCTGAACAGCGACATCCATGGCAGCGCCGAATACCGCGCCCATCTCATCGGCGTGCTGACGCGGCGCGCCCTCGACGCCGCCAACGCCAAGGAGTGAGGTGATCTCACTTCTCGGCCAAACTTGCCCTTGTGAGGGCGTAGCGAGACTGGCTCTTTCATGACTTCAGCGACCTTGCCGGCATCGGTCGATGCGATGCTCGAACTTTTGACCTCGCGCGGCTATCTCGCCGAGCGGTCGCTGGCGACGGTGACGTATCTCTCGCTGCGTATGGGGCGGCCGCTGTTTCTCGAAGGCGAGGCCGGTGTCGGCAAGACCGAGATCGCAAAGGTGCTGTCGGCGGCGCTGGGGCGGAAGCTGATCCGTCTGCAGTGCTACGAAGGTCTCGACGTTTCTTCCGCGGTCTACGAGTGGAATAGCGCCGCGCAAATGATCGCGATCCGGATGGCGGAAGCCGCCGGCGATACCGACCGCGATCAGCTCTCCTCCGACATCTTCGCCGACCGCTACATGATCAAGCGGCCGCTGCTGCAGGCGCTGGAGCCCGACGTGGCCGGTCCGCCGGTGCTGCTGATCGACGAGCTCGACCGCGCCGACGAAGCGTTCGAGGCCTATCTGCTGGAAATCCTCAGCGACTTCCAGGTGACGATCCCCGAATTCGGCACCGTGAAGGCGCCGCATCCGCCGATCGTCATCATCACCTCCAACCGTACCCGCGAAATCCACGACGCACTGAAGCGGCGCTGTCTCTATCACTGGGTCGATTATCCCACCGCCGATCGCGAGCTCGCGATCGTCAAGTCGCGTGTGCCCGGTATCTCGGCAAAGCTGTCGCAGCAGGTCGTGCGCTTCGTGCAGGCGCTGCGCAACCAGGACTTCTACAAGTCGCCTGGTGTCGCCGAGACCATCGACTGGGCCACCGCTCTGTCCGAGCTCGACGCCCGCTCGCTGACCCCGCAAGTGGTCGGCGACACGCTGGGCGCGCTGCTCAAGTACCAGGACGACATCATCCGCATGCAGGGCGACACCCTGCAGAAGGTGCTGAAGGAAGCCACGAGCGAGAATTGATCTCGCGTCACGACTGAGCTCGTCATCCGGCGCGACGGGACGAGCAAGAGTGTTGAACCATGGCCATCAACCACCTGGCACCTGAGCAGACCGAGCAGTTCGCCGGCAATATCGTCGGCTTTGCCCGTGCGCTGCGTGCGACCGGCATGCCGGTCGGCCCGGGCGCGGTGATCGATGCCATGAATGCGCTGCAGGTGATCGACATCGGCAGCCGCGCCGATGTCTTCACCACGCTGGAATCGATCTTCGTCATGCGCCACGAGCATTCGCTGATCTTCAAGCAGGCCTTCAACCTGTTCTTCCGCGCTTCCGAAGAGTGGAAGCACATGCTGGATTCGGTGCCGCTGCCGGATGGCGCCAAGAAAAAACCGCCGGCCGCCTCGCGCCGCGTCCAGGAGGCAATGTCGCAGCCGCGGATGACGGAGACGCCGCAGCACCAGGAGCAGGATCTGCGCCTGTCGGTCTCCGACAAGGAAATCCTTCAGAAGAAGGATTTTGCGCAGATGAGCGCAGCCGAGATCGCGGAAGCGCTGCGCGCCATCGAGCGAATGCGGCTGCCGCAGGCGGATCTGCTGACGCGCCGGCACCGGCCCGATCCGCGCGGCCTGCGGCTCGACATGCGCCGCACGCTGCGCGCGTCCCTGCGCACCGGCGGCGAGATCATCGACATCCATCGCCTCGGGCGGATCGAGAAGCCGGCCCCGATCGTGGCGCTGCTCGATATCTCGGGCTCGATGAGCGAGTACACCCGCCTGTTCCTGCATTTCCTGCATGCCGTCGGCGACGCGCGCAAGCGGGTCTCGGTATTCCTGTTCGGCACGCGGCTCACCAATGTGACACGCGCGTTACGCCAGCGCGATCCCGACGAGGCGTTGGCGAGCTGCTCGGCGGCAGTCGAGGACTGGGCCGGCGGTACCCGGATCTCGGCTTCGCTGCACAACTTCAACAAATTGTGGGCGCGGCGCGTCCTGAGCCAGGGCGCGATCGTACTGCTGATCTCCGACGGGCTGGAGCGGGAGGCCGATTCCAAGCTCGCCTTCGAGATGGACCGGCTGCATCGCTCCTGCCGGCGGCTGATCTGGCTGAACCCGCTGCTGCGGTTCGGTGGCTTCGAAGCCAAGGCCCAGGGCATCAAAATGATGCTCCCGCACGTTGACGAATTTCGCCCCGTGCATAATTTGAGCTCTATCCAGGAGCTGATCACCACGCTGTCCCGGCCGCTGCCGCCGCATCACCGCAGCCTGATCCGCCCCGCAGCCTGAGAGGCAAAGCCATGCTCGATCGCGACGAGGATATTCTGAAGGCGGCGGAGGACTGGCAGAAGGCCGGCCGTGGCGTCGCGCTGGCAACCGTTGTCGAGACCTGGGGCTCGGCGCCACGCCCGGCGGGCTCGAGCCTCGTCATCAATGACGAGGGCACGTTCCTGGGTTCGGTCTCCGGCGGCTGCGTCGAGGGCGCCGTGGTCACCGAGGCCATGGACGTGATCCAGAGCGGCAAGCCGAGGATGCTGGAATTCGGCGTGGCCGACGAGACCGCCTGGAATGTCGGGCTGTCCTGCGGCGGTACCATCCGCGTCTTTGTCGAGAAAGTCGGCTAGCCGTGAAGCTCGCAATCCTGCACGAACTCAATGCCGAGCGCACCGCGCGCCGGCCCGTGATTCTGGTGACCGACACCGAGAGCGGTGAGCAGCGTCTGGTGAAGGCGAAAGACTTTGCCAAAGACCCGCTGGGTGCCGAGCTTGAAAAACAGCTTCGCATGGGCAAGAGCGCCAATGTCGAGGCCGGCGGCAAAAAAATGTTCCTCAATGTCTACGCGCCGACCGCAAAGCTCGTCATCATCGGCGCAGTCCATATCAGCCAGGCGCTCGCGCCGCTGGCGCGCTCGCTCGGCTACGACGTCACCGTGGTCGATCCGCGCACGGCCTTTGCGAGCCCCGAGCGCTTCCCCGATATTCCCCTGGTCGCGGAGTGGCCGGACACGGCGCTGCCGCCGCTCAATGTCGATGCCTACACCGCCTTCGTCGCGGTAACGCACGATCCGAAGATCGACGACCCGGCGTTGTTGCACGCCTTCGAGCGCAACTGCTTCTATATCGGCGCGCTCGGCTCGCGGAAGACGCACGCCAAGCGCGGCGACAGGCTGCGGGCGCAGGGCGCCAGGGACACCGACATCGCGCGCATCCACGCGCCCATTGGGCTTGCGATCGGCGCGGTCTCGCCGTCCGAAATTGCGGTGTCGATCATGGCCGAGATCACGGCGGTGCTTCGGCTACCACCCAAAGAAAAAGAAGAAGCGGCATGAAGTTCGGCCCGGCGAGCCCCGAGGATGCGATCGGCGGGGTGACCGTTCACACCCTGCGCCAGGGTCCGCTGGTGCTGAAGAAAGGCACGACGATAGGTCCCGCCGAGGTCGAGGCGCTGACGCGCGCCGGCATCAAGGACCTCGTGGTGGTGCGGATGGAGGCCGGCGACGTCTCCGAGGACGTTGCGGCCGCCAGCATTGCGCTTGCGATCGGCGGCGAGGGCATTCATGTCGAGCGCGCCTTCACCGGCCGCGCCAATCTGTTTGCCGCGCGCCCGGGTCTGCTGGCGGTCGACCGCGCCGCGGTCGACCGCATCAACAATATCGACGAGGCCATCACCTTCGCCACGCTCGCCGCCTACAAGCCGGTGGTCGAAGGCGAGATGGTCGGCACCGTCAAAATCATCCCGTTCGGCGTCGAAGGCAATCTGCGCGATGCCGCGGTGAAGGCTGCCGGCAAGGACGTGCTCAGAATCGCGCCCTACGTGATCAAGCGCGTCGGCATCGTCTCGACACTGCTGCCGGGCCTGTCGTCCAAGGTGGTCGACAAGACGCTGCGCGTCACTGCCGACCGGCTTGAGCCCGCCGGCGCAAAAATCATCGCGGAGCGGCGGGTTCAACACGACGAGCCCGCGCTCTCGGCGGCGATCAAGGAATTGCTTGGGCTCGGCGCCGAGCTCGTGATCGTGTTCGGCGCGTCGGCGATTGCCGACCGCCGCGATGTGATCCCGGCGGCCGTGACCGAAATCGGCGGCGAGATCGAACACTTTGGCATGCCGGTCGATCCCGGCAATCTGCTGCTGATCGCGCGTGCCGGCAGCGTGCCGGTGCTGGGCGCGCCGGGCTGTGCGCGCTCGCCGGTCGAGAACGGTTTTGACTGGGTGCTGATGCGATTGCTTGCCGGCATCAAGGTGACGCGCTCCGAGCTGATGGGCATGGGCGTCGGCGGCCTCTTGATGGAGATCGTGACGCGGCCGCAGCCGCGCGCCAAGCCGGAGATCGAGGGCAATAACGTCGCAGCCATCGTGCTGGCGGCTGGCCGTTCGACCCGCATGGGCGGGCCGAACAAACTGCTGGCCGAGCTCGACGGCAAGAAGCTGGTCCGGATCGCGACCGAGCAGGCGCTGGCCTCCAAAGCATCCGAGGTCATCGTGGTCACCGGCCACCAGACCGAGCTGGTCGAGCAGGCACTCAGGGGCCTGAAAGTGCGTTTCGTCAAGAATCCGGATTTCGCCGGCGGCATTGCGAGTTCGGTCAAGGCCGGTATCGCGGCCGTCTCTGAAGCGAGCGACGGCGCCGTGGTCTGCCTCGGTGACATGCCACTGATCGATGCCGGCCTGATCGACCGCCTCATCGACGGCTTTGCGCCCGATCGCGGCAATCTCATCGTCGTGCCCGTCAGCGACGGCCGCCGCGGCAATCCCGTGCTGTGGTCGCGCCGTTTCTTCAAGGAATTGATGACGCTAGACGGCGACATCGGTGCGCGGCACCTGATCACCAGGCATACGGAAGCTGTCGCCGAAGTACTCGTCGACGGCGAAGGCGCCTTTCTCGACATCGACACGCCGCAGGCGCTGGAAGCAGCAAGACGGGGATGACGGTGCCGTAGGGTGGATCAGCCGAAGGCGTAATCCACCACTGTGTCCCGGCCGAAACAAAAGAGGTGGATTACGCTTCGCTAATCCACCCTACGGCACCCCAATTTCAACCCCTCGTTCACCATCTGGAAACGACCGCAGCTTAGAGTCCGCTTCACCTGCCTTGGGGGGAGGGGCTTTTCCATGATTTCGAACGTCGTCGCGCGCCGCTGCGCGATGTTTTTCTTTGCGCTGTCGGTTTGTGTCGCCGGCGCCCGTCATATGACCGAGGCCCATGCGGCCGGCGCGTTTGCCGTAGGCAAGTGCGGCGCCTACGGCCAGGCCTTTGATTATGGTGCCGAGCACGAAGCGCGTGCCGCCGCACAGAAGCAGTGCAAGGGCGACTGCACGACGGTGACGATGAAGCGTGCCTGTGCGGCGATGTCGGTCGACATGGCCAACCCGTGCGGCGCCTATGGTTATGCGGTGAAGCCGAAGATCTCGGCCACGCTCAATGCCGCGACGCGCGAATGCTACAAATTTGGCGGCAAGGAATGCGTGATCCGCGCCTGGGCCTGCGACGCCAAGGGTTGAGCCAGGGGTTGAGCCAAGGGCTGAACACGGGCTAGCGCAGCCATCCCGTGTTGGTTTGCACCAGTTTTGCCGGTTGCTCCTGCGCATCCACCGACCAAGGCACCTTGGCCCCGGTGAATTCAGACCAGGCCTTGAGCAGGCGCGCTTCGATGCCGACCATGGCATGGGCCTGCCAGCCGGCGATCGCCGCCGCCGCCATGCCGCTGCCGGTCGAGCCCGCCTCGACATCCGCAAGCAAAGACGTCGTCGTCGCCATGTCGTTGTAGACACCAAGCTCCTGCTGGAGGTCGGCGAGCCTGCGCGAGAACCGCCGCGCGGATTTGCGCTGCCCGCATAGCGGGAGCAGGAAGTCGGCGACGTAGCGCAACTTCTTCGCGGCGAGACGGACCCGGTGCCGCTCTTCCGTCGGCAGCGACTTGAAGCGACGGCCGCGCTTCAGCACCTTCGTGTGTTGCGCCGCCAGAATGTTTCGCGCAAAGTTGATGGCAGGTTCGGCCAGCTGCGAAAGACCTTCGGGAGCAACCTCGCTACGCCAGCCGCGCGCTTCGATCCAGGCGCCGAGCCCGATCAAAAAATACTGACAGCGCCGGTCGGCGAGGGCGAGGCGGGCGTTGTCGTAGCAGGCCGCGCGACGCTCGTCGGCGAGCTCACCCAGCGTGTCGAAGCCTGTGACCGACGGACAGCCGTCCGCGATGGTCCGCAACGTCTCCTGCCGAAACACGTCCCAATCACGCGCGCCGGAGAGACTTGTCGCAAGCCACTTCGCCTCGGCGCGCAGCAGGTCGAGCTTGTTCAACGACACCACTGACCGCATCAGGTCGAGTGCGGATCGCAGGCGCCGCAGCGCGACACGAAGCTGATGCATCCCCTCGGGATCGCGCCCGTCCTCGGCGGCGGGCAACGACTGCAGCAGATGCAAAAGACAGGACCGCAGGATCTCGGAGAATGCCTCGTCGAGCGATATCGACGGATCGAGACGAAGCTTTGGCGGCTTCGGTGCCCGCGGCGGCGTATCGGCCGAGAGGTCAAAGCCGCGCGCTGACTTGCTGCGGATCGAAGGTTTCACCGAACCATGCTCGGCGAGCCGCAGCGCCAGCTCCCAGATAGCGGACGGGCTACCGCTCTTGAGTTCCAGCTCAATCTCGCTCACCGGCAGCGAGCGATCGCCGGATGTCAGATGTCCCTGGTCGAAGGCGACCTCGATGGTGCCGGACGGCAGGTCGACGAGGCGCTGATGCCGGTGAATGTCGCTGCTGAAGACGGCTTCGACCGGGTGACGTTCGAGATCCGCGCGCAGCTTGTCTGAAACCAGCGGCAGGGCCAGCGCGATGTCCGGCGTCATCGACGGGACGGTTGCCTCCCACTCGCCACGGCGCAGCGGATCGTTGCCGAATTCGGCTTTCACCGTCTGCGTGAAGCGCGTGCCGCTCTGGCGAACCCTGAAGCTGAAACCGTCGCGCCGGAGCGCGCGCTTGGGCGTGTCGTAATACACGGCCTTGAGATGCTTGCGTGTTCCCTTGTTGCGCCCATTCGTCGCGATGATCGGCGCATCGTTGAAAGCCGCGAGGCGATCGGACGCCACGAGCAGCTTGAGTTCGATTTCGGTGGTGCGCGGCACGGCATCGCGGGAAGGCGGCGGTTCCGACGCGGTTACCTCTGCACGAACTTCATCAGCGAAGAGGCCGGCTTGAGCAGGCTGTTTGTGCGAAGGCGCGTTGTCAGGGAACGCGGAACCGGGAGCTTCACCGGCGGGAACAGCGAGGAATTTCTGTCCGTCCTCCGGCACCGAATGGCCGTTGGCCTTCGCAAGCCGGTGTACGGGTTCGAGGGCTCGCTTGATGGCGCCAGTTTCGGACATGCACGCTTTATGACAGTTCGGTGACGGAGCGCCGACATATACCCGAGTTGATCCGCGGGGAGAAGCGCAGCCCGTCGCATCTCCATTGAAATTTCCGAGCTGTGATCGATGGGTCAATCCGGGTTACGTTCATGTCCGCGCCATTTGCGCGGGGAATCTTCTTTCTTTCCCGACGCTTGGATGTGTGTTGGGAGAAATCATGCAGTTCGACACCAAGATCGCCGTTGTCATTCGCAACGATCTCGAGACCTGGCAGAAGCTCAATGTCGCATCGTTCCTGACGAGCGGCGTCGCTGCCGCCTTTCCGGAGTGCATCGGCGATGCCTATGAGGACGGTTCGGCTACGAAATATCTTGCGCTGATCGGCCAGCCGATCCTGATCTATGGTGCCGATGGTCCGGCCCTATCGCGTGCACTCGATCGTGCACTCACGCGCGACGTCACGCCGGCGGTCTATACCGAGGACATGTTCAAGACCACGCATGATGCCGCCAATCGCGAGGCGGTGAAGGCGGTGGCGCGCACTGACCTCAATCTCGTCGGCATCGCGATGCGCGCCGATCGCAAGGTGATCGACAAGATCGTCGACGGATTGAAGTTTCATAGCTGAAGTCGGGTGCCAGTTGTCTTCACCTCGCCCGCTTGCGGGAGAGGTCGGCGCGCAGCGCCGGGTGAGGGTTCTTTCCTCTGGGGGATTGTCCAGTTGTGGAGACACCCTCTCCCCAACCCTCTCCCGCAAGCGGGAGAGGGAGCCCACTAATCATTCACGCCGGCGGCATCGTCTCGAACTTGGTCAGCCCCGGATCGAGCTGATCCCACTCATGTCCGCGCGCAGCGTAAGTGACGACTTGCGGCTTGTAGCGGGCGGGCTCGTCGAGGCTCGCGGCGCGGATGGTGAAGATGTCAGGCATCGCCGCGAAGGTCATGTAGACAGCCACGCCGCACTCTGGGCAGAAGGCACGCGTCTTCACGTTGCCGCTGTCGCCGACCATGTCCCATGTGTTGGCGTCGCCGGTCAGCGTGACGCCGGCGCGGGCGAAGGTGGCGTAGGAGCCGTGGCCGGTGCCGCTTTCGCGCTGGCAGTCCCGGCACTGGCAGTGATTGCTGAACAGGGGCTCGCTCGTGATCGAATAGTAAATCGCGCCGCAGGCGCAGCCGCCGGTATAGGGCTTGGTCATCGTGATTACTCCTAACTCTCTTTACTCTCTTGGCCGCTGATTTCGTCGAGTTGCCGGACGACCTTCTTCCAGCCGCCGCTCATGATGGTGTAGGCACTCTCGTTGCTGGGCAGCACGAAGCCCGCATGAATCAGCTGGATCTGCGTGCCGGCTTCGACCGGGGTGAGGGACCACGTCACGACGGTATCGAGCGGCGCGCCGTAACCAACGTTGCGTTCGTCTCCGCCCTTCCAGGCGTAGACGAGACGCCGGTTCGGTACGACCTCCAGAACGCGGCAATGGATGACGCCGTCCCAATTGCCACCCGGCTTGGTCTGGTAGGTGAAAGTATTGCCGACGACGGCCTCGAAACCGGTCGGCGGCATCAGCCAGCGCGCGATCAACTGGGCGCTGGTCAGCGCTTTCCAGATCGTTTCGGGCGCGTGAGGGAAGACGTCGTCCAGCACGATGTCTCGGATGTTTTCTTGGGTCTCGGTTTTCAACTCGGCTGCACTCACGGGTCGATCTCCTTCAAGAGGTCACGCAGGTTCTCGAAGCGCTCGCGCCAGAAGACGCCGTAATGATCCATCCAGGTCACCAGCGGCTCGAGGCCTTGCGGAGCGGTGCGGTAATAGACGTTGCGGCCCTCGGCGCGCTCGGCGACGAGGCCCGCCTGCTTCAACGATTTCAGATGCTGCGAGATCGCGCCCTGCGTCACGCCGCTGCCGCGCGTGAGTTCGGCGACGCTGATCTCCTTGCTCTCGAACACGCGCTCGAACACCGCGCGGCGGGTCGGATCGGCGAGGGCGCGCATCACGGCGGTGACAGGATTTGGGGCGGCTTCGATCATATCGATTAATTAGCAACAGCTAATTCATTAGTCAATGCTAATTAGTTCACGTATGGCGGTCCATGTCGCAATTGACTATGACTGACTAGTCAGTCATATATGAGGAATGACAAAGAAGCCCATCAGAGCGGCTGTGGCCAAGGCAGCCACTCACAAGCCCGAAGCCGGCGGGGAAGCCTCTGCTCCGGCATCAAACCGCGCCACACGCGCCGCCGAGCGGCGCAATGCGATCGTCGAGGCGGCGATGGAGGAGTTCATCGCACGAGGCTTTGCCGCGACGCGGCTCGACGACATTGCGAAGCGCGCCGGCGTCGCGAAGGGGACGATCTACCTGCACTTCAAAGACAAGGAATCGATGTTCGAGGAGCTCGTGCGCACCGTGATCGTGCCGGTGGTGGCGCGGCTCAACGCCTTGCCGCCGCCGACGGGCTCGGTGCGCGATCTGATCGAAACCTTTGCCGGCAATTTCCTCAAAGAGGTGATCGGCACACGGCGCGGCGATCTCGTCCGCCTGATCGTGGCGGAAGGGCCGCGCTTTCCGTCGGTCGCCGATTTCTACTACCGCGAGGTCGTCTCGCGCGGGATGGCGGGCATGCGGGCGCTGATCGAGCTCGGCATCGCCCGCGGCGAGATCCGCGAAAAGGACCTCGCGCGCTATCCGCAGATCCTGATTGCGCCGGCGATGATCGCGGTGATCTGGCAGAGCCTGTTTGCGCGGCACGCGCCGCTCGACGCGCAGGACATGCTGCGCGTCCATCTCGATTTGATTTTTGGCGAACGGAGCACGACATGAGGTCGTCGCAAACCATTTCTTACCTCGTCATGAGGAGCGCGGATGCCGCTTTGTGGCTCCTCAGTGTGAGGGATCGACAGAGGTATCTGGCGCGCCTTTGTTCGATCGCGGTGCTGGTGCTCGCAACCGGACTGGCCGGCTGCAATGAGAAGCGCGATCCCGGCTTCCAGGGTTGGGTCGAGGCCGACATGATCTATGTCAGCCCGGACGAGGCGGGCCGGGTCACCAGGCTGGATATCCGCGAAGGCGATGCGGTGAAGGTCGGCGACGCCCTGTATTCGGTCGACGACGATCTCCAGCTTGCCGATCTCAACCAGACCAGGGCGACACTGGCCAATGCACAGCAGGTGTTTGATCGCGCGGATTCCCTGCGCAAGACTGGCTCCGGCACGCAAGCCGCGCTCGACTCCGCCGTCTCGGATCTACGGGTCGCACAAGCGCGGGTGGTGACCTCGGAGACGCGGCTGGCGCGGCGCAAGGGTTTTGCGCCGGTCGCCGGCACCATCCAGCAGATCTATTTTCGCGAGGGCGAGATGGTGGCGGCGCAGCGGCCGGTGCTCTCGATCATGCCGCCCGGCAACATGAAGCTGCGCTTCTTCGTGCCGGAAAGGGAACTGCCGAAACTGTCGATCGGCGACGAGGTGCGGGTCGCCTGCGACAGTTGCGCGGCTGACCTCACCGCCAGGATCTATTTTATCGCGACCTCTGCCGAATACACCCCGCCGGTGATCTACAGCCTCGAAGAGCGCAACAAGCTCGTCTATTTGATCCAGGCGCGGCCGTCGCGGCCGGATGCGCTTCGGGTGGGACAACCGATCGACGTCTACCTCAATCCAAAAACCCCGGTGGCGGACAAGCGATGAGCGGCGGCAGCGACATCGCGATCGACGTCAAAGGCCTGACCAAGTCGTTCAAAGGCCGCGAGGTCGTGCACGATCTGTCGATGCAGGTGAAGCGCGGCTCGATTTATGGCTTCCTCGGGCCGAACGGCTCTGGCAAGACCACGACCATCCGCATCCTCTGTGGCCTGCTGACGCCCGACAGCGGCGAGGGCACCTGCCTCGGCTATGACATCCTGAAGGACGCTGAAAAGATCAAGCGTCAGGTCGGCTACATGACGCAGCGCTTCAGCCTCTATCAGGACCTGTCGGTGCGGGAGAACCTCGAATTCGTCGCGAGGCTTTATGGCATGCGCGATGCGCGGGGCGCTGCGCGCGACATGATCAAGCGGCTCGGCTTGTCAGGGCGCGAGGAGCAGCTCGCCGGCGAGCTCTCCGGCGGCTGGAAGCAGCGCCTTGCGCTCGGTGCCTGCACGCTGCCCAACCCAAAGCTGCTGCTGCTCGACGAGCCGACGGCCGGCGTCGATCCGAAGGCGCGGCGCGATTTCTGGAACGAGATCCACGCGCTCGCAGCCGACGGCCTCACCGTGCTGGTCTCGACCCATTACATGGACGAGGCCGAGCGCTGCCACGAGATCGCTTACATCGCCTACGGCCATTTGCTGACGCACGGCACGGTGGAGGAGGTGATCGCGGGATCTGCGCTTACGACCTACACCGTAACAGGTGAGAATTTGAACGACCTCACGGCCGCGCTTACCGGCAAGCCCGGAATCGACATGGTGGCACCGTTCGGCACGTCGCTGCATGTTTCAGGGCGCGAGGTTGCCGCGTTAGAAGCCAGCATCGCGCCGTGGCGCGACAACAGCGGTCTGCACTGGCACAAATCGGCACCCTCGCTGGAAGACGTGTTCATCGAGCTGATGGGCCGCTCCAAGGACAATTTTCAAGGATAGATTGCAATGAGCGCCGTCGATCATCCCGCGCCAGCGCACGAAATCCGGGAGCGTTTTGGCTTCTGGAAGCGCTCCTATGCGATGCTAATCAAAGAGTTCATCCAGCTCAAGCGCGACCGGGTGTCGTTCGCGATGATCGTGATGCTGCCGGTGATGCAGCTGCTGCTGTTCGGCTATGCCATCAACACCACGCCGCACAATCTGCCGAGCGCGGTGCTGCTCCAGGAGGAGTCCGATCTCGCCCGGTCGGTCCTGAAGGCGCTGGAGAATACCGCCTATTTCCGCTTCATCTACGAGGTCCATGACGTCGATGAATTCGACAACCTCCTGAAGTCCGGCAAGGTGCTGTTCGGCGTCGAAATCCCGCGCGGCTTCGAACGCGCGGTGCGGCGTGGCGACAAGCCGGCGCTGCTGGTCGCGGCCGATGCCACCGATCCGGTCGCGGCGAGCGCCGCACTCGGTTCGCTCGGCATGATCGTGCAGACTGCGCTGGCGCACGATCTCTATATCGGCAATCCCCCGGAAATGCCGTTCGAGATCCGCGCGCACGCCCGCTACAATCCGGCCGCGAACTCCAGCCTCAACATCGTGCCGGGCCTGGTCGGCACCATCCTCACCATGACCATGCTGATCTTCACGGCGCTCTCGGTGACGCGCGAGGTCGAGCGCGGCACTATGGAGAGCCTGCTGTCGATGCCGATCAAGCCGGTGGAGGTGATGTTCGGCAAGATCATCCCTTACGTGCTGGTCGGTTTCGTCCAGGCCTTCCTGATCATCGGCATCGGCGTATTCCTGTTCGGCGTGCCCGTGCTCGGCAATCTGTTCCTGCTGGCGCTGCTCTCGACGCTGTTCATCACCGCCAACCTCGCGATCGGCTACACGATCTCGACGCTGGTGCAAAACCAGCTCCAGGCCATGCAGATGTCGATGATGTTCTTCCTGCCCAGCATCCTGCTGTCCGGCTTCATGTTTCCGTTCGCAGGCATGCCGAACTGGGCGCGATATGTCGGCGAATGCCTGCCGCTGACGCATTACTTGCGCATCGTCCGCGCCATCATGCTGAAGGGCGCCTCCATGCCAAATCTGCGGTTTGACGCGGCGGCGCTCGCCGTCCTGATGCTCGTCGCCATGACCATCGCCGTGACGCGCTTCCGCCGCACGCTGGATTGAGGCAGACTGCCCCGGAATCGAGGGGGCGGAATGGTCAGCGTCGCAAGCGGGAAAGCCCGGCAGAAAGCCGTCTTGTCGGAGGAGTTCGAGCGCGAGCTGACGCGCGAAGTGCTGCGCACCGAGCTGTTACGGGTGAAGGCGCTGATCGCCACGGGGGGCGTCATGATGGCCATGCTCACGGCAACCTTCGTGATCGATCCTGCCATCTCGAACCGGATATGGCGCGGGACCGAGGGCATGGTCCGCGAATACGCTCTCTTGACGGGCTTCATGCTGTTCGAGGTCTGGGTCCTGAGCCAGATCAGGCGCAACCTCAAGCTCGACCGCGACCTGCCGGTGATCAGGCGCTATATCGGCGCCTTCATCGAGACGTCGCTGCCGACCCTCATCCTGATCCTCCAGATCCGCAGCATGGGTGCAAACCAGGCGCTCGGTTTCGTGTTGCCATTGGTCTATTTCATCTTCGTCATTCTTTCGACGCTGCGGCTCGATTTCTGGCTGTCCACTTTCACAGGATCTGTCGCCGCTGTCGAACTCCTGGCTGTCGCGCTGTACTACAATTCAGTCAGCGATTCCGGCGAGCCGCTGATCTATTTCCACGCTGTGCGTAGTTTTGTGATTCTGGTCTGCGGCGTGCTGGCGGGCTCCGTCGGCGCGCAGTTGCGGCGGCAATTTGCGGCGAGCATTGCGGCTGCCACGGCGCGCGACCGGGTGACCAATCTGTTCGGCCAGCACGTCTCGCCGCAGGTGGTCGAGCGGCTGATGGCGGAGGGGACGAGCGCCGCGGGCGATCTTCGTCGTATCGCCGTGATGTTCGTCGATTTCCGCGGCTTTACCGCCGGCGCGCAGTCGCGCACGCCGCAGGAGGTGGTCGACCGGCTCGACGGCGCCTTCGCCGTGCTGGTCGATATTCTCGACCAGCACGGCGGCATCGTGAACAAGTTTCTCGGCGACGGCTTTCTCGCGCTGTTCGGCGCGCCGCTGGAAGCCTCCGACGCTGCGCACCGCGCGGTCGCCGCAGGCCGCGACATGCTGACCGCGATGGGCCACATCAATGCGCAGACGAGCTGGCCGCTGCGTATCGGCATCGGCATCCATTTCGGCGAGGTCGTCGCCGGCAATATCGGCTCGCCCCGGCGCAAGGAATACACCGTGATCGGCGACACCGTGAACTTTGCCTCGCGGCTGGAGGCGCTCAACAAGGAGTTCGGCTCGCAGCTCCTGATCTCCGCGTCCGTGCGCGAGGCACTGGGCGACGACGGCGAGGATGCGGTCGCGCTCGGCGAGGTCACGGTGCGCGGTTACGAGCAACCGGTCGCGGTGTTTCAACTGGGGTAAGGTTCCTTCAAATGCGCGTCGATAGCCCGCGCTTCTGTTGGTATTTTAGTAGTGCTTGACTCCGTTTTCATCTAGTCATCTATACGACTATATGAATTCAACCCCGCGCGACGACCGCCTCCCACGCTACCAGCGCCTGCGCGACGACCTCGCCGCGCGGATCAACCGCAACGAATGGCGGCCGGGCGAGCCGATTCCGTCGGAGGCCGAGCTTGGCGCCCATTACGGCGTTGCCATCGGCACTGTGCGCAAGGCGATCGACCAGCTCGTCGCGGACGCCGTACTGGAGCGTCAGCAGGGCCGCGGCACCTTCGTGCGCCGCGCGCGCTTCAACTCCTCGCTGTTCCGCTTCTTCCGCTTCCAGTCCGAAAACGGCGAGCGGCGCGTGCCGAAGAGCCGCATCATCAGGCGCAAGAGTGTGCCGGCGACATCCGCCGTGGCATCGGCGTTGCGTATTCCGGTGGGCGAGCCCGTGATCAGCCTGTCGCGCCTGCGGCTGATCGACGATTTGCCGCTGCTCGCTGAAGAAATCTGGCTCCAGCAATCGCGTTTCGCAAGAATCCTCGAGATCGACACGGCCGAGTTCGGCGACCTGCTGTATCCGCTCTACGAGGAGCGCTGCGGCGAGGTCGTGGTCTCCGCCGAGGAAATCCTGACGGTCGAGACCGCCAACGAGATGCAGGCGCGCCTGCTGCGGCTCGAGGCCCACGCGCCGTTGATCGTGATCGAGCGCCTCGCGCTCGATCTGGAGCGGCGGCCGATCGAATGGCGCCGCTCGCGCGGGCCGGCGGATCGCTTCCGGTATCACGCCGAGATCCGGTGACCGCGACTTTCAACAACATCAAGCAATAAACAATTCAAGGGGGAAACAATGTCAAACTGGTACAGCGAATGCTCGCCGCTCGAGAAGCGGACGTTCTGGGCAAGCTTTGGCGGCTGGGCGCTGGATGCGCTCGACGTCCAGATGTTCGGCCTCGCCATCCCCGCGCTGATCGCGGCCTTCGGCATCAGCAAGGCCGATGCCGGCCTGCTCGGCTCGGTCACGCTGTTCTTCGGCGCGTTCGGCGGCTGGCTCGGCGGCGCGCTCGGCGATCGCTATGGCCGCGTCAAGGCGCTCCAGATCACGGTGCTGACCTTTGCGCTCGCGACCTTCGCCTGCGCATTCGCAATGAGCTACACCCAGCTTCTGTTGCTCAAGGCGATCCAGGGCCTCGGCTTCGGCGCGGAATGGGCTGTTGGCGCGGTGCTGATGGCCGAGATCATCCGCCCCGAGCATCGCGGCAAGGCGCTGGGTTCGGTGCAGAGCGCCTGGGCGATCGGATGGGGCGCGGCGGTGCTGTTGTCGGCGCTGGTCTTCACTTACGCGCCGGCGGACGTCGCCTGGCGCATCCTGTTTGCGATCGGGCTGCTGCCGGCGCTGCTCATCCTCTACATCCGGCGGGGACTGAAAGAACCGGTGCGTGCGGTGGCAGCCGACGCCAAGGCGCCGTTCTTCGCCACACTGTCCGGCATCTTCCATCGTGACGTGCTGCGCTCGACCCTGGTCGGCGGCCTGTTCGGCATCGGCGCCCACGGCGGCTATGCCGCGCTGACGACGTTCCTGCCGACTTATCTGCGCGAGGTGCGGCACTTGTCGGTGCTTGGTTCCAGCTTCTATCTCGCCGTCATCATCGTCGCGTTCTTCTGCGGCTGCGTCGCGAGCGGGATCATCAGCGACCGCATCGGCCGCAGAGCCAATGTCGCGTTCTTCGCGAGCGCCTGCATCGCCACCGTGCTGGTCTATATCTTCGCGCCGCTGACCAATGGCGAGATGCTGGTGCTTGGCTTTCCGCTCGGCTTCTTCTCGGCTGGTATTCCCGCCAGCATGGCGGCGCTGTTCAGCGAGCTCTATCCCGCGGGCGTGCGCGGCACCGGCGTCGGCTTCTGCTACAATTTCGGCCGCGTCGTCTCCGCCGCGTTTCCCTTCCTGGTCGGTTTCCTCAGTGATCGCATCGGTCTCGGGCCCGCGATCGGTATCGATGCCGCGTTTGCCTATGCGCTGGTCCTGATCGCGGTGGTGCTGTTGCCCGAAACCCGCGGCAAGGTGTTCGAGCAGGCCGCGACTGCGCGCGTCTGATGGGAATGGAGAGAAGTAATCATGACATTTTCCCAGCGCGGCCTCACGCGCCGTCAGTTCAGCGTGGGCCTGGCGTCCTTCGCGGCAGCGACTGCAACCAGAGCCAGGAGTGAGGCGGCCTTGCCTGTTATCGACACCCACGCCCATGTCTTTCATCGCGAGCTCAAGCTCGCGCCGGGCCGGCGCTACGCGCCGGACTACGACGCGCCGCTGTCGCTCTATCTCGAGCAGCTCGATCACAACGGCATGACCAATGGCGTGCTGGTGCAGCCGAGCTTTCTCGGCACCGACAATTCTTACCTCGTCAGCTGCCTGAAGCAGACCAACGGCCGGCTGCGCGGCATTGCCGTCGTCGAACCGGCTGTCTCTGTTGACGAGCTGCGTGCGCTCGACAAAGCCGGCATCGTCGGCATTCGCCTCAATCTCGTCGGCCAGCCTTTGCCCGATCTCGCGGCGAGCGAATGGAAGGGATTGCTCGCGAACATCAAGGCAATGGGTTGGCAGGTCGAGATCCAGCGCAACGCGTCCGATCTCGCCGTGCTTGCGCCGCAGCTGCTCGATCTCGGCATCACTGTCGTGCTCGATCACTACGCGCTGCCTGATCCAAAGCTCGGTGTTACCGATCCCGGCTTTCAGTCAGTGCTGAAGTTAGGGGCGACGAAGAACGTCTGGGTCAAGATCTCCGCGCCGTATCGCAATGGTGCCGCGGGCGAAAATTTTGCGAAGGAGGTTTATCCGTTGTTGCGTAACGCCTATGGGCTCAATCGTCTGCTGTGGGGTAGCGACTGGCCGCATACGCAATTCGAGGCGACGCAGGCTTACGCGAAAAACCGGCAATTCCTCGACACGCTCATCGTCGATGAGCGAGAACGCGCGCAAGTTCTGGCATCGCCGCGACCACTCTTCCGCTTCTGACACGCGAGCGCGATTGCTCCGATTGCTCCGAATTTTGGGGCATGACGGGCGATGTTTTGGGCTTGTAGAGTGCTGCGCGAGGCGGCCGGTCGCGGTCGCCATTTGCGTGAGGATACTGCATGCAGCGCCGCTACATCACAGTCGACGTGTTCACCGACCGCGCCTTCGGCGGCAACCAGCTCGCCGTGGTGCTCGACGCGGGCGGACTCTCCACGCAGCAGATGCAGGCGATCGCGACTGAGTTCAACTATTCCGAGACGACCTTCGTGCTGCCGCCGCGCGACAAGGCCAACGACGCCGAGGTGCGCATCTTCACGCCGGTGAGGGAGATGCCGTTCGCCGGCCATCCGAATGTTGGCACTTCCTTCGTGCTGGCGAGCCTCGCGAAAGAGCCGAAGCCGCGATTGCTGTTCGAGGAGATCGCCGGGTTGGTCCCGGTCGATATCGTGCGGGAGCAAGGAAGGGTGGTCAGCACCGAGCTCACCGCGCCGCAGCCGCTGTCGCGACTGACGGAGGTTTCCGCCGCTGACGTTGCGGCCTGCATCTCTTTGACCGCCGATGACATCAAGGTCGATCGCCACGCGCCGCAGGTCGTCGGCGTCGGAACGCCGTTCCTGGTGGCGGAGCTGCATTCGCGCGATGCGCTCAAGCGGGCGAGGCCCGACGCGGCTGCATTCGGCAGGGTCTTGCCGCGCGACGACGCCCGCTCGGTATGGTTCTACACGCGCGACGTGCCCGCGACGGAGGCGCCCTGCGAGCGGCAGGCGCGGATGTTCATGCGCGGCGCCGGCGGTTTCGCCGAGGACCCCGCCACCGGGAGCGCGACGGTCGCAGCCGCCGCGCTGTTCGCCGATCTCGATCCCACGCGTGACGGTGAATTGAAGCTCACGGTCGGCCAGGGTTTTGACATGGGCCGGCCGAGCTTGCTGCTGACGCGCGTGCGCAAGCAGGACGGCAAGATCGTCTCCGCCCATGTCGGCGGCAGCTGCGTGCAGATGATGGAGGGGACGTTTAAGCTCGCGGGGGAGGGGTAGGCACTCTCCACTCGTCATTCCGGACTTATTCCGCGGATAGACCCGTCATCCTGAGGTGCGAGCCCTTGCGAGCCTCGAAGGATGTACGGCCGAGGTGCGGCCTCAGTGGCACGCCGTCGTCCTTCGAGGGCCGCTGAAGAAGCGGCCACCTCAGGATGACGGCTACGGCTAAAGTTGTTTTGTCTCTCCCCGCCCGAAGGGAGGCTACACCTGCCTCCCCGCCAGATTGCTCACCATCACCCCGTCGCGCTCCTCGATGATCTCCGCGATCATCTGGCGGTGGCAGTGGGTGTGGTCGCGTTCGTAGCAGAGCAGGCAGACCGGGCCGGCTTTCTTCACCAGCGCGGCAAGCTCGTCCATCGCTTCCCTGGCCTCAGGCGCCTTCAGGTGTTTTGAGAAGATCTTCTCCAGCACGTCGTATTGTCCGCTGCGTGCGGCAAGGCGGCCCTCCTTGGGCGTACCAAGCGCTGCGAGATGGACATAGGCGATGCCGCGCTCATCTAAGCCTGCGGCCAGCTGCTTCTTGGAAAAGCCCGGCCGCCGCGACGACGTCACCGCGCGCACGTCGACCACGAGCTTGACGCCGGCCTGCTCCAACTCGTCCAGCACGGCCTTGGGGGGCGTCTGCTCATAGCCGATGGTGAAGAGCTTTTTCGCCCTCGCCATGAATGATCCTCAGCTCACGCGCGCGATCAGTTCCATGGCCCCGTGCGGCGCGCGCACCTTGCCCTCGTGAATGACATAGGCGAACACGTCGCGTGGTTCCTTCTTCGGCTTCGCCTTATCGACCTTCGGAAGGTCGTCGGGCTCACCGCCGTCGGCCCAGGCCTGGAAGCGTTCGGCCCAGGCATCGAGCTGCTTCGGCGGATAGCAGGTCTTGATCTCGTCATCGCCCTTCTGCAGGCGGGCATAGACGAAATCGCCGGCGACGTCGGCGATTGCGGGATATTTGCCGTGCTCGGCGAACACCACAGGCGTCTCGAACTCGCGGATCAGCGCGATGAAGTCGGGTGCGCAAAAACTGTCGTGGCGCACCTCCACCACGTGGCGCAGCGCGCGGCCTTCGAGCTTGCGCGGCAACAGCTCCAGGAACTTGCCGAAATCGGTGCCGTCGAATTTCTTGGTCGGCGCGAATTGCCAGAGCACGGGGCCAAGATGGTCGCCGAGCTCCAGCACGCCGGAATCATAGAACCGCTTGATGGAATCGCCGGCCTCGGCGAGCACGCGGCGGTTGGTGGCAAAGCGCGGTCCCTTCACCGAGAACACAAAACCATCCGGCACGTCGCCGGCCCATTTGCGAAAGCTCTCCGGCTTCTGCGAGCCGTAATAGGTGCCGTTGATCTCGATCGAGGTCAGCTTCGAGGCCGCGTAGGACAACTCCTTCGCCTGCGTCAGTTTCTCCGGATAGAACACGCCGCGCCAGGGCTCGAAGGTCCAGCCGCCGATGCCGATGAAGATGTTGCCGGATTTTTTGGTCGCGGTTTTTGCTTTGGCCACGGGGGATCTCGCATCGACGGGAAGGGGGCTCTGCATCCTAGTCAAACCAGAAGTGATTGGCCAGTTGCGGTGTCCCGTCTAAGCTGACGGAGAAATCTGCGCAAAAAGGAGAACAAGATGCGGATGGTGATGCTGGGAGCGGCGCTCGTCATGATGACATCTGCTGCCATGAATTCTGCGGCTTCGGCTGACGATGACGATGCGAAGGGCGCGCAGAAGCTCGCCATGCAGGGCCGCGACGATTACTGGCATTGCCTGGCGCGGGAATATTCGCGCGACAGCAATCAGGGCATGTCCGAACAGGATTTTGGAAAGTCGGTTTCGGGGGCCTGTCCGTCGGAGCGGCAATATTACCGGGTGGCGCTGCTCGACTATCTCACCTCGCAGTATCCGACCATCGAATCCGGCGCCCATCTCGCGACCGCGAACAGGGCGGTGGAGGCGGCGCAAAAGGACATCGTGACCGCCTTTGTCAAGCACCGGCCGCCGCAGAAATAGGGGAGTTGCGAATGGCCAATAGCGAATAGGGTGGGAAAGCCGATTTTCCTCATTCGACTCGCTATTCGCCCCTCCGCGGAGAGCCCTTCCGGCCGCGCGTTCATCCATGGTAATATTGGGCTGATCTGGAACAGGGGCGGGTTCACATGTCGTCTGAGTCGGTAGGTGGCATCTTTGGCGCGATCGTCGCGGCGGTCGTGCTTGCGGTCGCCGTCGTGTTCGGGCCGATCGGGCAGTACGGCAAGCCGCCGAAGCCGGCCAAGGTCGAGCCGGCCCCGGCCGCCATGGCGCCTGCAGTCCCTGCGGCGCCGCGGGGCCCGGTGATCCGGGAAGTCCCGAACCAGTAACGGCCAGAAAAAGACCTCTTGGCCCCCCTTGCGAAGCGGCCGTGTCGTCCCCATTTGGTTGATAACGGCAACGTTGAGTCACAATCTCCGTTGTTGAGACGACCTTGGAATAGCTTGGGCTCGCGCCGGATGTACGCGCGGTCCGCCGTTCCGGGGTCGTTTGCATTTTAGGGCCCCCTTTGGGCCATTCCCCCAGACCCACGGGTTGGTATCGCAAGACCTTGGCATCGCAAGACGTGGCGGTTATACGCTGCCGTCATGAATGAAGCGATCAGACCGGGCGTCGATGGCCAGGCCCAAGAGGGGCCGGAACTGTCGGTCATCGTCCCGACCTTCAACGAGCGCGACAATGTCACGGTGCTGTACCGGCGGCTGCAGGCGACGCTCGTCAATGTCGCCTGGGAAGTCGTGTTCGTCGACGACAATTCGCCCGACGGCACCTCGGACGTGGTGCGTGCGCTGGCGCAGCAGGACAGCCGCGTGCGCTGCATCCGACGCATCGGCCGCCGCGGCCTGTCGGGCGCCTGCATCGAGGGCATCCTGGCCTCCAGCGCGCCCTACGCCGCGGTGATAGACGCCGACCTCCAGCACGACGAGACGCAGCTGCCGAAGATGCTGCTGCTGCTCGCAAGCGATCAGGCCGACCTCGTCGTCGGCAGTCGCTACATCGAGGGCTACAAGAGCGAAGGTTTCAACAAGCAGCGCGCCGGCGCCAGTGCGCTCGCGACCGAGGTCGCGAAGAAGATGCTGCGGGTCGAGATCGCCGATCCCATGAGCGGTTTCTTCATGGTCCGCCGCGACCATTTCGAGCAATTGGCGCCAAAGCTGTCGGTGCACGGCTTCAAGATCCTGCTCGATCTCGTCGCGAGCGCGCAGGGCAATTTGCGCGCGGTCGAGATTCCCTACACGTTCGGCGCCCGCCAGCACGGCGAGAGCAAGCTCGACTCCATGGTCGCGCTCGACTTCCTCGGCCTGGTGCTGGCGAAGCTGACCAACGACATCGTCTCGCTGCGTTTCATCCTGTTCGCGATGGTGGGCGGTATCGGCCTCGCGGTGCATCTCACCACGCTGTTCATCGGACTTCAGTTGCTCAAGGCGCCGTTCGCGGAGGCGCAGGCGGCCGGCGCGATCGTCGCCATGACCACCAATTTCATCCTCAACAATTTCCTCACCTATCGCGACCAGCGGCTGCGGGGTTTCGGGATCCTGCGCGGCCTGATCATGTTCTACATCGTCTGCAGCGTCGGCCTGCTCGCCAATGTCGGCGTCGCCTTCTCGGTCTACGACCAGGAGCCGATCTGGTGGCTGGCGGGCCTCGCCGGCGCGTTGATGGGCGTGGTGTGGAATTACGCGATGTCCGGACTGTTCGTCTGGCGCAAGAAATAGCGCGTCAAGGCTTGCAAGGAAGCTTGTATGGGCGGGGCTGACGCGCGGATCGTGCGCAATACGGCGCTGGTGGTCCTTGCGCTGGTCGCATTGCGGCTGGTCGCGGCCGCCTTCACGCCGATCACCTTCGACGAAGCCTATTATTGGATGTGGTCGAAGAACCTGGCGGGCGGTTATTACGACCACCCGCCGATGGTGGCTTACGTCATCCGCGCCGGCACCCTGATCGCCGGCGATACCGAGCTCGGCGTCCGTCTGGTCTCGATCCTGCTCGCGCTGCCGATGAGCTATGCGATCTATCGCTCGGCCGCGATTTTGTTCGGCGGTGCCCGCGTGGCGGCAACCAGCGCCATCCTGCTCAACGTGACGATGATGGCCTCGGTCGGCACGCTGATCGTGACGCCGGACGCGCCGCTGCTGGTCGCCTCCAGCTTCGTGCTGTTCTTCCTCGCCAAAGTGCTGGAGACCGGCCGCGGCGCCTGGTGGCTTGCAGTCGGCGCCGCCGTCGGCGCGGCGCTGCTGTCGAAATACACCGCGATGTTCTTTGGTGCGGCGATCCTGATCTGGCTCGCTTCCGTGCCGAAACTGCGGCGCTGGTTCCTCTCGCCCTGGCCTTATCTCGGCGGCCTCGTCGCGCTCGCGCTGTTTTCACCGGTGATCGTCTGGAATGCCGATCATCACTGGGTCTCATTCGTCAAACAGCTCGGGCGCGCCAGGATCGAGGATTTTCGTCCGGTCTTCATTGCCGAGCTGATCCCGACCCAGATCGCATTTGCGACCCCGCTGGTTTTCATCCTCGGTGCGATGGGGCTGCATGCGCTGACCTGGCGGAGGGCCGGCGCGCTCGCCTCGCGCGTGCTGATCGAGACGATGTTCTGGACCATCGTTGCCTATTTCGTCTGGCATTCGCTGCACGCCCGCGTCGAGGCCAACTGGTTTGCGCCGGTCTATCCGCCCTTCGTCGTTGCCGCCGCTGCCGCGGCCAACCTCGTACAGTGGAAACCGCGTGCACGGCGCCTGGTGGATTTTTGCATGCGCTGGGCCGCGCCCACCGGCATCGTGATGTTTGCCGCACTGATCCTGCAGGCCAATACGGGGTGGCTATCCGGCTATCGCCGCGATGCGACCGTGCGCAGCGTCGGCGTCGGCTGGCGCGAGCTCGCCGCCGGTATCGAGGCGGCACGTGTCCGCAGCGGTGCGACCTGCGTGCTCACGCCGGATTACGGCACGACGGGTTGGCTCGCCTTCTATCTGCCGCGCGGCACTTGCGTGGTACAGCAGAACCAGCGCATCCGCTGGGCCAACATGCCCGAGCCCGATCCAATATTGCTCGCGGGTAAGCTGATCTATGTCGACGAGCTGCGTCCCGACGGCCATCCGTTCCTGAACGACCTCTTCACGCAGGTGACCCGTGTCGCCGAGCTGCAGCGCAAGCGCGGGCCGCTCGTGGTCGAGACTTACGGCATCGATCTGCTCGAGGGTGCCAAGGGCGATGTGCTGGACCGCTCGCCGCCGCCTGAACTCTTGCCCTGAACCGGCCGCACCCTGCGGTGCGGGCTGCACTCACCAGCGCGGGATTTCGCCGGTCGGAACGGTTGTCGAGACAGCGTTGTTGTTTTTTGGAATGACGAGCGGACCGAGGCAGGCGAACGCCTCGATCGAATTGTAGATAAAGTTCATCATGCCATCGACGCCCATGACCGCGATCGTGCGATTGAGTGCGGCAACCCGAAGAAACCGGTTTTCCATCGGAAAACATAGCTCCAGGAGCCTCTTGGCGCCTCGGGGCGAAACCACATAACCTGCGGTGCCGAAGCAGTTGATGAGCCGAAACGCGGCGACCTCCGCGGTTGATCTCTGAAAAACTGCCGCACTTTCGTCGCTTGGTTGCTTGGGCGTGAACACCATCTCGGACTTGAAGCCGGGCGTCAGCTCGAGCGCGAGAATGGAGTCCGTATTGTAGCCGAGCGCGACGTAATCCCAGTCCTTGAGACGCCTGAGGAAGCCCAGACGTTCGCTGATGTCGTTGCGGACAATCGCATCGTCCTCGAATACGAGCGCCGGCACGTCGGATTGAGTCGTCTGTTGCCAGATCCGGAGATGTGAGGCCGCGCAACCGACCGCACCGGGCGTGAACTGTGCGCCGGGCACGACCAGGTTCATCCCGAGCGCATCCTGCGATGAGAACGATGCGCCATCGGACGCCTCAAATCGTTCGAAGGCGATCTTCGACCCGGCATTCAGTCGCAAGAAGCTTTCGTACTTTTCCGGCTGACGGTCGAGGTTGACGACAAAGTTCTTCATGCAAGGACCAGATTCAAAGTTCGGATAAAGCGTCGATCGCCGGTCGAGGCATATCAACGGCCCCCTTGATTCGCCACGCGCAGGCGCGCTGAGGCGAGAGCAGTGTCCAGCTTCGAGCAAGCTCCACGGGATAATTGAGAAGCGGCAACCTTCCCGCAGTCTCGGGAATCGGGTTGCTGCCCGCTCTCCCATGATCTGGATGGTCCCCGATGAACTATCATGACGGCACTCTCGCAAGAACAAACGAGATTTCGACAGAGCCGTCTTCGCCGACGCGGGATGAATATTACCAGATCTGCCTTCGACACCTGAGGACGGGCGAGCTCGAACAGGCCGAAGCCCGTTGCAGGGAGGGACTGGCCTCGGACGCGAACCATGCCGGCTTGCTTCATCTGATGGCCGGTGTGTCTCTGCTCAACGGGAATTACGATGCTGCCCTCGAGTGGGCCGGTCGCGCCCTCACCAATGAGATGAAGGCGACTTATCTCGCAACGTTCGGGACGGCTCTGCAAGGCAAGGGGCTCCATGCGGAGGCGCTGGAGGCGTTTCAGCGTGCGGTGGCGCTCGACCCCGTTGACCCCTCAATCTGGGAGAATTTTGGCAACGCATTGAACAGGACGGGGCATGCCAACCAGGCGAGCCTTTGCTTTCTGATCGCGCGCGCGTATCAGAAATTGCCATTCCTTGCGGCGTGCCGTTCCGTCCCTCGCAGCGATTGGAATGCCCTGACAGCGCAGTTCAATCCGCATCTTCAAAGTCGCCTGGGGGTGACAGAAGCCCGTGATCCCATTCACTGCTTCTGGTCGAATGCCCCGCTGAGCGAGATGTCGCGCCTCTCGCTTCAGTCGATGGTCCGCCAAGGCCATCCGGTGAAGCTGTATACTTACGACAATGTCGGCGCGATGCAGGCACGCGTGCCGCCCGGCGTCATGGTGGTCGATGCGGCAAACCTCGTGCCGGGTGCGATCTATCAGCATGCCGTCCTGAATAGCGAGATCCGCTACTTTAGCGACATCTTTCGCTATGCCGTCCTTCACGAATTCGGCGGCTGGTGGCTCGATACAGACATCGTGCTCGTGAAGCCGTTGGATTTTGGCAGGGAGCACGTGTTTTCCGCGCAATGGTCGGGAGTCGAGAACGGGCATGTGTGCGTCGGCGACGTGATGCGCGCGCCCAAGGGCTCGGTTCACATGGCCAATCTGTATGCGCTGTCCCTGCAGCGGCTGTTCAGCGAAAAGCGCGTCGAATACGGCGCGGTGGGGCCGCTGTTGCTGAGTGAATATCTGCTGGTCGCAGGCGACGAGGATCTGCAATCGTCAATTCTGCCGCCGACGACCTTCAACGCGATCGACTGGCGTGAAGTGGATCTGTTTGCCGCCGAAGGCCGGGCCGGCTTCGATCTCTTGAGCGATCCCCGTGTGACGGGTGTCCATCTCTGGGGAAAGATGTGGGCCGAGAGGGGGCTGCGCTTCGATGCGGTCCCCGAGCAGAGCGTGGCCGGCTATCTCAAGAAGCTGGTGCTCGAGCCGAACTGGTTGACGCAGCTTGCGGCGAAATACGACTCCGATAAGGGCGCGGTCTACAAGGGCCAACTTGCCCATCACTATACGCGAATCTATCACGAGCTGTTCCGATCGAAGGCGCTCGAGCCCATTCGCATCCTGGAAATCGGTCTGTGCCGGGGACGGGTCGAAGGCTGGACTCAGGATCAGGTGCCGTCGCTGCAGATGTGGCTGGACTACTTCCCGAATGCCGAGGTCATCGGCGTCGATATCGAGGATTTCAGCTGGTTCTCCCATCCGCGAGTCAGGATCCATCGTGTCGATCAGGGCGACCGGACGACGCTGGCGGAGCTCGCAAGCAAGGAGAACGCGCTGGACATCATCATCGATGACGGCTCTCACGCCTCGGTGCACCAACACCTGACGCTCAGCGTGCTGTTTCCCTCGCTGAAGCCGGGCGGCTTGTTCGTGATCGAGGATCTTGATTGGCAGCCGCCGGAAATCCCGTCCTACGGCGCCCCCCTGGTGAAGGATGTGCTGAACGCCATGAAGGTGAGCGGTGTGTTCACGTCCAGCGTCATGAGCGAGGCCGAAGCGCAGCTGATCTCGGAGGAGGTCGACGAGGTCCTCCTTAACGACAGTTTCCGCGAGTTGATGTCGCGCGGCAAGCTGGGCGGCCTGGGCGTGCTGAAGCGCAAGGCGCAATAGGCGGAAGCGCTGGCGGCCTCAGTCGATCATCTCGGCTTTGGCTGCGGCCTGGCTCGGCCTGTCCTGGTCGCGCCAGAACCAGACGGTGACGACGCCGGAGCGGCCGCGGATCCGCGTGAGCAGGGGACCCGACAGGACACCGTCGGGCGCTCCGTGAAAGTCGGCCCCATCGAGCAGTGCGTCGGTCAATGCGAGCCGCGCATCGTTTTGCGCGGCGACCTCCATCAGCCGGCTGGCGAGATTGACGGTGTCGCCGTTTGCCGTGATGTGCTGGTGGCTCTCGCCGAGACGGGAGGCGACGATCGGGCCGAAATGCGCCCCGATCTTGAACCCAAGCTGGCCGCCGATCGCCGATGGCAGTGATGCGATCCAGCGCTCGACGCCGCGATGCAGGTCGATCGCACATTTCAGCGCACGCGCCGCATCATCCGTCATCGCACTCGGCAGGCCGAACAGGATCATGGCGCCGTCGCCGAGAAAACTGGTGATCATGCCGCCGCAATCCACCGCGGCCCGGTCGATCAGCGCGTGGAACGCTTGCAGGATGTCCTGGAGTTCGTCCGGATCGATCCGCTGGCTCAGCGCGGTGAAATCGGAGAGATCGATGAACACGATGGCCGCATCCTGCCGGACCGGCTTCGCCAGGAAATCGGGATCGCGTGCGAGCCACTCCTGCACGGCCGGTGCCTGGAATTGCGCCAGCGACCGGCTCTTGGCGGCGAGATATTGCGTGCGGCGGCCTCCTGCCCACAATTGCACGCCAACGAACACCGCGACCGGTGGCACCGCGGCTGCGAGCGTGGTCGCGGCATCGAGCCAGATTCCGTGCGTGAAGGCGAACAGATTGAGCCCGGCCCAGGCGACCATCATCGCGGCTGCCGCGACGAAGCCGAGCGCGCTCCGTCGCCAGGCCAGCAGGCCCACCAGCAGCATCGGCAGCAGGATCGCGATGAGCGCATCGGCGATGTGAACCTTGCGGTCGCGCACGACGCTGTCGCCGGCGACGAGATGCGTGATCGCAGTCGAGATCACCTCGACGCCGGGCATCAGGGAATCGAATGGCGTCGGGAAGAAGTCGCCGCCGCCGGCAACGGCGGCGCCGATCACGACGATGCGGTTCTCGATCGCCTTGCGATCCAGTGTGCCGTCGAAAATGCTCTGTGCGCTCACGGTGCGGATGGTGCGGCGCGGGCCGTAATAGGTGATCGGCAGCGCGAAGTCGGTGTCGGTCGGCACGGCGCGATCGCCGAGCATGAGATGATCGGGCGCGATCGTCAGCGGTTTGTCGAGTGCACGGCTTGCGACCCGCAGCGGAAACGACAGTTCGATCTTGTCGTCTGTCCGGAACAGCATCGGCACCGAGAGCGGCGAGCCGGATTGCCCGGTAGCGACGTTGACGATGCCGACATCGGCGTGTTCGGCGAAGGCCGGCAATGGCAACAAGAAGCGCTCGGCCTGGGGCAGGGCGGCGAGGGGGCCGGCGCTGGCGGGCGCCACGGTCTCGCTCGCGCTCGGGAAGATCGCCGCGGCTGCGAGCACCATGGGGCCGGTGGCGAGCGTGTGGGCCAGCGTGGCGTCGCCGATCGCGGCGCTGCGGTCGACCAGCAGCAGGTCGATCGCGACGACCTTCGGCTTGAACTGCACGATGGTGTCGACCACGCGGGCGAGATCGGCGCGCGGCAGCGGGTAGCTGCCGCCGCGTTTCACCACGGTGTCGTCGATGGCGACGATGGTGACGAGATCTGGCGGAGCTTGCACGCCGCGGACCTGCGTTCGCCAATCCGTCAGCGTCGCCTCGAGCCGATCGAGAAAGCGGAGATGGCCGTTGGCGTGGCCCGCATAGATGCCCGCGCCCCACAGCGCGGTGAGGACAAGGGCCGCCAGAATTTGAACGCGTCTCTTCATGCCTTCGTACTGCAATCTTCTTGTTGTTGTCGGGGCCTGCCTGGGCAGGTCGTGACGACCGAGTTTTATTGGCCGAGCCTCATTGCCCCAGTCCTATTGACCCAGTCTTGCCATCAGCGCGTCGACGCGTGGCTGGCCCCAAGTCTTGACGGTCAGCGGACCGGTCGCTTCCACGTCGACGCCTTCGCCGGCTGCCAGCACGACGCCACGTCCACGCGCCGCCCTGCTTGTCACACCGACCCGGCCGTTGGCGACGAACACGGACGTTTTGGCCTCGGCGACATCGACTGCCCATTTGGTTCCGCGTACAGCGGCGATCGCCTGCGGCGTCAGCACCTTGAAGGGATTGCCGCCGGGCTTCTTTGGCACCTCGACGAGGAGCGCCTTGCTGCTCAACTCCACGGAGTCAATATGTCCGTCGCGGTTGGCGTCGTTCAGTTCAAATCTGGCTCCACTTTCTGCAACGATCGTGATGCCGTTGTCGCAGCGCCAGGTCTGCGTTCCTGCGGCCGATGGTGATGCCGTGCAGCCCGCATTGGCGGCCGGCTGTGCAGTCGCAGATCCGATCAACACAAATGACCACGCCAGGACGCCAAACCCGGCGCGCGAAATCCCTCTCATGCCAGCCTCCGTTTGCGTGCTCGGCACAATTCGAGGCGACGTTGATACGGTACCGTATCACGCGCAGAGGCTGCTGAAAAGTGCCGGGTTGATTAGTTATTTTTGCGCTGCGGCAATTTCCAGACCGGCGTGATCAACTTTCAGTCATGGCGCCGTGCGGCGTGAGCGCTCCGCGCGATGTGTGTGCTGCCGCCGTTCTGCTGACATCTGCAGTTGACTGCACCAGCCTCGCGCAACGCTTCCCCGCTATCTTCCGGATATTGATGACCACGAAAACGACTTGGTTGATGCGTTTAGAGATGCGGCCGGAGAGGTCCGCCGACCGTGCCGGACCGGCCGAGAATTATGGTTAACAGCTTCGCCTAAGTCCGTAATTCTGCGGGCTTTTTTCTCGAAATGGTACAGCGTTAACGAGTTGCCCTACATCCGCCAGAACTTAATCCGCATTTAACTAAAAGTCGCCTTAATGACGCTCCGACCCTCTGCGAAATGCTGGTCCCGGAACGTGACCAGCGGCACTTCGAAGGGGGACTGAGTGACACCGTCCTGGACGCAAGGCGAATGAGTACGAGTATCGCTGCGCAAAGTTACGCGGCACGCAAGCCCAAGAATCCGAACAAGAATCCGAACAAGCATTTTCATCGGAAGTCTTCCCGGAAAATGACCACCCAAAACGTGCTTGGCGCGGCCGTGATCGGCTGCGTCGTGCTTGCCGGCTGGACCGTCTACAACAATATCTTCGCCGCCAGCGCCTTTCCGACTGTCGGCAGTTCCGGCTACGACGAGCCCGTGGTCAAGCGTGCGCCCAAGGTCGCGCTGCGCGAGGCGGGCGAGGCCATCCGGGAGACCTTTGCGCTGCTGCCCGACCGGCTGCAGGTGGCTGCACCGATTTCACGCGAGATGTTCAACGAGCGCTTTGCCGCGGCGGCGACGCAGGGCGTCGACTCCAACGCGGCAAGCGTTGCGCCTGCGACGAAGGTCGCCGAAGCCAGGGACGCGGCGAAACCGACCGTCGTCGCCAAGGTCGCGGAAGTCTTGAAGAGCCCGGCCAAGGTCGTCGAGAAGATCGCGGACGCCGCTAAGACCAAGCGTGCCGAGGCACCGGTGCAGCTCGCTTCAGCCGACCCGGCCGAGATCGTGCCGGCGCCTGACGCCAGGCCGAAATCCTTTGCCGATCGCGCCAAGGCCGCGGTGATGTCGATCACCGGCCCGCGCCAGTCGATGGTGGAGAAGCTTTGGGGCAAACGCGAGCCGTCCGGCGGCCTGCTTGCCTATGCCTCGGCAGATGCCAGCGTGACCGCGAGCATCGCGCCAAAGGAACAGAACCCGATGATGGGCGGTTCGGCACCGTATGACCGTTCGACGGCGGTCTACGACATCACCGCAAAGACCGTGTATCTGCCCGATGGTACCAAGCTGGAGGCACATTCCGGCCTCGGCTCCAATCTCGACGATCCGCGTTCGTCCCGCGTCCGCATGCGCGGCGTGACCCCGCCGCACATCTACGATCTGAAGCCACGCGAAGCGCTGTTCCACGGCGTGCCCGCGCTGCGGCTGACGCCGATCGGCGGTGAGAATGCGATCTACGGCCGCGATGGCCTGCTCGCGCACACCTTCATGCTCGGACCGAACGGCGATTCCAACGGCTGCGTGTCGTTCAAGGACTACTACGCGTTCCTCGACGCCTATCGCAACAAGGGCATCCGCAGGCTGGCCGTGGTGGCGCGGGTCGACTAGGCCCGACCGGTTCGAGATCACATCAAAAGGCCGCTCGCTGCGGCCTTTTTTGTTTCACGCCGCGCTTGCCGCCATGGTCTTGCGCAGCGCCATCTCGGTTGCGATCGCCTCGCGCACCATGGGCCGCGCCTGCATGCGTTCGAGATGGGCTACCAGCGATGGCCATTGCGCGACGTCGACACCGGCGGCACGGAGCAGCAGCAGGGCCCAGGTGAGATGGGCATCCGCAACGGTGAAGCGTTGACCAACGAGGAATTCACGGTCAGCGAGATGCGCCGCCGGCACCGACAATGTCTGAGCGATCCTCGCACGCGGCTTGGCGAGCGAGGCATCGTCCTTGTACCAGAAGGTCGGGAACAGGAAGGCCTTGTGGATCTCGGTGCCGATGAAGCTCAGCCATTCCTGCAGCCGGTAGCGATCCGCTTCTCCCGGTCGCGGCGCAAGGCCTCGCTCAGGGTTCAGGTCGGCGATGTATTGCAGCACCGCCGCACTTTCGGTCAGCCGCTCGCCGTTCTCCAGCACCAGGACCGGCACCGCGCTCTTCGGCGAGATGCCGCGAAAGTCACCGTCGTCGTCCGCGACCTTCTTGGTCCCCAGATGCACCAGGTGATAGCGCGCATCGAGACCGGCTTCCATCAGCGCGATGCGGCTCGCAAGCGAGCAGGCCATCGGCGAGAAATAGAGTTGCAGCATCGCGTGACTCCGTTATTTCAACGCATCGCCGCGCGCGATGATCGCGAAGCGGTCGGATAGCTCGGCGAGTGCGACCTCGTGGATGGTCCTGGCGTCCAGCGTGCCGCCGCGGCCGTCGGGCAGGTCGCGCGTGGCGCAGGAATCGGCGTCGATGGTCGTGCGAAAGCCGAGATCGAGCGCGGCGCGCGCCGTGGAGCTGACGCACATATGCGTCATGAAACCGGCCAGCACGATGTTCTTGCGGTCGGTCGCGGCAAGGCGCGCCTGCAAATCGGTGCCGGCAAACGCATTGGGCAACTCCTTCTCGATCACCAGCTCGCCGGCGCGGGGACTGAGCTCGGCGACGATGGCGCCGCGGTCGGCGCCGCGATCGAACAGGCTGCCGGCCTTGCCGCGATGGGCGATATGGATGATCGCGGCGCCGGCCTCGCGTGCCCGCGCCAGGAGCGCAGCTGCCTGCGCGATCGCGGGCTTGGCGTCGGGCAAAGCGAGCGGGCCTGCGAGATATTCGTTCTGGATGTCGATCAGCACCAGCGCGGCGTCGCCAAGACGCGGCGGGTTGAGATCGGCACCGGCGAGCTGCAGCAGGGTCTTTGCGTTCGTCATGATTTTTGGAATCTCCGGGCGAAATGCTGCCCAAGCATAGCCGCGCGACTGCCTGCCTATATGCAGGGATCTTGCAGCGGGTGGCTGCAATATTGCAGGCTGCTTCCGATCGGTATAACCTCCGGCAATGAACTGGGACGATCTGCGCATCATCGCTGCCGTCAGGGACGAGGGCACCTACGCCGGCGCCAGCGCGCGGCTCCGCATCGACGAGACGACGGTCGGGCGCAGGCTGTCGCGCATCGAGCGTGCGCTCGGTTTGCGTCTGTTCGAAGCAGCCGACGGCGTGCGCAGGCCGACAAGGAGTTGCGAGGCGGTGCTGGCGCATGTCGAGGCGATGGCGGCGCATGCCGCCGAGATCGGTCGCGTCGGTGCGAGCATGGCGGGTCCGGTGGGGCGCCTGCGCATCGCCTCCACTAACACGGTTGCCGAAGAGGTGCTGTCGCCGCGCGCGAGCGACTTCCTGCGCACCAATCCCGGCCTGACGCTGCAATTCCTCACCTCGAGCGAGAACGTCAAGTTCTCGCGCTGGGAGGCCGACCTCGCCATCCGGCTGCGCAAACCCGACAAGGGCGACTTCGCGATCTCAAAACTCGGCGATATCCGCATCTATTATTTCGAGCCCGTTGCGACCGAGGGCGAGCCGATGTTGTGCGCCTATCCGGACGAACTCGGTGCCATTCCCGAGATGCAATTCCTGCGCACCAAGCAAGCCCGCGCGCGCTGCGTCACCGACAACGTTCGCGTCATCCGCAACCTGATCCGCGCGTATCAGGCCGCCGGCGTGTTGCCGGAGTATGTTTGCGCGGATCTGCTCGGCGATCGCCGCCTGCGCGCGACGCTGCTGCCGAAGCGGCGCGACGTCTGGCTGCTCGTGCAAAACCACCTGAAGCGCGACGCCGCAACCCGCGTGACGATCGACTGGGTGAGGGCGTGTTTCCAGGACATGTCGCAGAGTTGATCGCCGTTGAGCGTCCACTTTGAACGTAGCCCGACAGCTCGACGACCAAGTCAGGCAAGCTTGGGATTGCGCGCCCGCGCAGGTTGCGCAATCCTGTGGCGACGAAAATTCCAGGCAAGACAGGCAATGGCCACTCTCGATAACACCATCCGGCCGCGGGCCAGATCCCGGGAATGGAAAGCGATCGTCGTCCTGATCCTGCTCGTGCCCGTGCTGTGGTCGCCACCCTTCCTGTTTCGCATCTTCCTGTATCAGCCGTTCAACATCCCGTCCGGCTCGATGATGCCGACGCTGGTCGTCGGTGATTACATCTTTGCCGCAAAATATGCCTATGGCTACGGCCGCTACTCGTTCCCCTTCGCGCCGTCATGGATATCGGGCCGCTTCGGCGCCACCGATCCCGCCTATGGCGACGTCGTCATATTCCGGACGCCAAGGGACACCACCGTCGATTATGTGAAGCGCGTGGTCGGGCTGCCCGGCGATCGCATCCAGATGCAGCAGGGGCAGCTCTTCCTCAACGACAAGCCGGTGGCGCGCGTCGCCCTGAAGGAGGTGTCCGCCGGCGCCGCCTGCGGCGGCGAGTTCGGTGCAAAGGTCAAGCGCTGGCGCGAGACGATGCCGAACGGCGCGAGCTACGTCACGTATGACTGTGTCGACAACGGCTATGCCGACAATACCGAAGTCTTCACCGTGCCATCGGGCCATTTCTTCGCGATGGGCGACAACCGCGACAACTCGACCGACAGCCGCTTCAAATCGGCCATGGGTTTCATCCCGATGGACAATCTGGTCGGCAAGGTGACGCGGATATTCTGGTCGCTCGATTCCCGAGGCGAGCTGCGCCCGGATCGGATGGGGAAGGTGGGGTAGCTCCGGTCATTCCGGGCTCGCGCCCAAAGCGGGCGCGCCCCGGAATGACGAGCCCCCAAAAGCAAAAACCCCGGCATCGCTGCCGGGGTTTCGTAGTCTGTGTTTTGCCTGAATGGCCGGACTTAGAAGTCCATGCCGCCCATGCCGCCGCCCGGGGGCATTGCCGGACCGGCGCCGCCCTTCTTGGGCAACTCGGCGACCATGGCTTCCGTGGTGATCAGCAGCGCCGCAACCGAGGCTGCGTTCTGGATCGCCGCGCGAACCACCTTGGTCGGGTCGATGATGCCCTTCTTGACGAGGTCGCCGTATTCACCGGTCTGGGAGTCGAAGCCGAAAGCGTACGACTTGTTCTCCAGCACCTTGCCGACGATCACGGAGCCGTCTTCACCGGCGTTGATCGCGATCTGGCGAGCGGGCGCGGAGAGCGCCTTGCGCACGATCTCGACGCCGGTCTTCTGGTCGTCGTTCTTGGTGCGCAGGCCCTTGAGCTGCTCGGAAGCACGGAGCAGGGCGACGCCGCCGCCCGGGACGATGCCTTCCTCGACAGCCGCGCGGGTCGCATGCATCGCGTCATCAACGCGATCCTTGCGCTCCTTCACCTCGACCTCGGTCGCGCCGCCGACGCGGATCACCGCGACGCCGCCAGCGAGCTTGGCAAGACGCTCCTGGAGCTTCTCGCGGTCGTAGTCCGAGGTGGTTTCCTCGATCTGCGCCTTGATCTGGGCCACGCGTGCTTCGATGTCGGCCTTCTTGCCGGCGCCGTTGACGATCGTGGTGTTCTCCTTGTCGATCATCACCTTCTTGGCGCGACCGAGCATGGCGAGCGTGACGTTCTCGAGCTTGATGCCGAGGTCTTCCGAGATCGCCTGGCCGCCGGTCAGGATCGCGATGTCCTGTAGCATGGCCTTGCGGCGATCGCCGAAGCCCGGAGCCTTGACGGCCGCGACCTTCAGACCACCGCGCAGACGGTTCACGACCAGGGTCGCGAGCGCTTCGCCTTCGACGTCCTCGGCGACGATGACCAGCGGCTTGCCGGTCTGCACCACGGCCTCAAGCAGCGGCAGCAGTTCGTTCAGCGAGGAGAGCTTCTTCTCGTTGATGAGGATGTAGGCGTCGTCCATCTCAACGCGCATCTTGTCGGCGTTGGTGACGAAGTAGGGCGAGATGTAGCCGCGGTCGAACTGCATGCCCTCGACGACGTCGAGCTCGGTCTCGAGCGACTTGGCTTCCTCGACGGTGATGACACCCTCGTTGCCGACCTTCTTCATGGCGTCGGAGAGGAACTTGCCGATCTCCGCGTCGCCGTTGGCGGAGATGGTGCCAACCTGGGCGATTTCCTCGTTCGAGGTGACCTTCTTGGAGTTCTTGACGAGGTCGGCGACCACGGCTTCCACCGCCATGTCGATACCGCGCTTGAGGTCCATCGGGTTCATGCCGGCGGCAACCGACTTGGCGCCTTCGCGCACGATCGCCTGGGCCAACACGGTTGCGGTGGTGGTGCCGTCGCCGGCCGCGTCAGCGGACTTGGAAGCGACTTCGCGCACCATCTGTGCGCCCATGTTCTCGAACTTGTCGTCGAGCTCGATCTCCTTGGCGACGGTGACGCCGTCCTTGGTGATGCGGGGAGCGCCGAACGACTTGTCGAGGACGACGTTGCGGCCCTTGGGGCCGAGCGTCACCTTGACGGCGTTGGCGAGGATGTCGACGCCACGCAGCATCTTGTCGCGTGCATCAACGCCGAATTTAACTTCTTTAGCTGCCATCTGGATTTTTCCTTGAGGTGATTAGCTGGGTGAGAGAGGGGCTCTTAGGCCGCCTTCTTCTTGGAAGCGGGGACGTCGAGGACGCCCATGATGTCGCTTTCCTTCATGATCAGCAGGTCGACATTGTCGATCTTGACCTCGGTGCCGGACCACTTGCCGAACAGCACGCGGTCGCCGACCTTCAGATCGATCGGGATCAGCTTGCCGGCTTCGTCGCGGCCACCGGGGCCGACGGCGACGACTTCGCCCTGAGAGGGCTTTTCCTTGGCCGTGTCGGGAATGATGATGCCGCCAGCGGTCTTCTCTTCTGCGTCGATGCGCTTGACCACGACGCGGTCGTGAAGCGGACGGAATTTCATGCAGTCCTCCTAAGCAATTGCTTGGGTTGATGATTTCAGGGTGTTAGCAGTCGATGCCCGCGAGTGCCAGTGCGGGTATAGCTCAAATAGGACAGGATTTTTGCGGGGGCAAGGCCTTCTAGCAGATAAATCGGCACTCATAGGGCCTGTCTGCCAGAATCTCTTTACCATCGTTAACCGGTCTTGTTGACCGTATTAGCACGGAGTCATGTCTGCTGCTAAAGCATTGAATTTCAACAGCTTGTTAAACTTTTAGGCTTGAGATGGATTGTCAGTTTGCGTCACATTTCTCTCATGTGAGCGCATCTCCACCGGGTGGCTCGTAACGGGTACCGGATCAAGCCACCCCCTGAATGCGCTCCTGCAAAGGAGGTTGGCATGGGAATGCGGGTTGGGGCCGTTTCCGAGGATTTCCGGAAACAGTTGCTGGGCTACGGGCTGACGACGGCGCAAATTCTCTACCGGATGCCGGATCATCCCTCATTGCTTCAGACCTACGTCTGGCAGAACTACGACATGTTTCCGAAATTTCCGGCGCTGAAGGATTTCCTGGCGTTCTGGACGGAGAAGCTCGAAGGCCCGCTGCATTCGGTGACGGTGGCGCATTCCAAGCTGATCAAGCCCGCCGAGCTGCGCGCTGTGGACGGCGTGTTCCGGCTGAATTGAGACGCGATGCGTAGGATGGGTAGAGCGCAGCGAAACCCATCGCCTTAAGCCGTGAGATGATGGGTTTCGCAAGTGCTCTACCCATCCTACGAACGCGCTTCCATTTGCAAGGGTGGGCACGCTCCGCTTTGCCCGCCCCTGCGAGACCTGTTTTGTGCTAGCGTCCTTCCACAACAACAGGGGAGGCCGCCCATGGCCAAAAAAACAAAATCGCGCAGCGCAGCCCAGACTGCAGTGAAGAAGCGGAGCGGCGCCAATGCGGCTGCGGGATCGTTCGCACGCAAGGCCGTGAAGTCGAAGGCACGCGCGACAACAGCCAAGTCCGCTGCGAAGAAACCGGTCCGCCCGAAGCAACGGATCGCCATCAGCCATCACCGCGAAGAAGACTTCAAAGCCGATGGCCTGCGCACCTACGCCAAGTATCGCGACCTCGGCATTGCCGCTGCCAGCCACGGCCTCGCGCAGGCCCACGTCATCCGCCTGCAAGGCCCCTGCGACCCACAAGAGGTCTCGAAGCTGCACCTTCACCACGTCGACTTCCAGATGGTCTACGTGCTCAAGGGCTGGGTGAAGACCTACATGGACGGACAGGGTGAGACCTTGATGAAAGAAGGCAGCGCCTGGACCCAGCCGCCGAAGATCAAGCACATGATCCTGGATTACTCGGACGACGTCGAACTGCTGGAGGTAATTTTGCCTGCGGAGTTCAAGACGGTGGAGTTGAAGGCGTAGGCGCGCTCTCTCCGCCGTCATTCCGAGGAGCTCTTGCGACGAAGCAATCCAGAATCTTTCCGCGGATGCATCTCTGGATTGCTTCGCTTCGCCGCTTCGCTCGCAATGACGGGCCCCCCGACTACCGATCGAGATAGCCCAGCTCTTCGCTCATGATCTTGCGTGCATATTCGCCAAACGCATCGATCAACCGGCCGCGTGCGGCATAGGGCGGATAGAGCAGCGCGATCGTAACGGGGACAGCCGGGTTGAAGGGGCGCGTGATCAGACCGGCGCCGGAGCTTTCGTCATGCGCGGCAATCGGGTTGATAATGCTGATGCCGAGTCCCGCCGCGACCAGGGCGCAAACCGATGCGCCCAGATCCGTCTCGGCAACGACGCGGCGTGTGACAGCAGCCTGTGCAAAGATCGCATCGATGCGATCGTGCAGCGGACTCCCCGTGGCAAAGGAGATGAAGGCCTCATTGGTGAAATCGGCGGGGCGAAGCGTCTTCTTCTGCGCAAGACGATGCGCCTTCGGCATGATCGCGACGCAACGGGTCTTGAGCACCGGCTCGACATGCACCCCCGCAACCTCGCTGTAGAGCATTGCGAGCCCGGTGTCGCAAAGCCCGGAGCTGACCCAGTCGTGCACGGCGCTTGCCGTGCCGGATCGGATCGAGATCATCACATGCGGATAGTCGACCTTGAAGCGCGCAGCGATGCGCGTCAGCAGGCCGCCGGCCAGCCGCGGCATCGCCGCAACGCTGAGCCGGCCCATTCCGAACGAACGGATGCTGGCTGCGCTGGCCTCCAGTCCCGCCAGGCCGATGAAAGTCTTCTCGACCTCCTGGAAAAAACGCGATCCGTCCACGGTGGGACGAAGGCGGCCGCCGCTGCGGTCGAACAGCGGGAATTGCGTAATCGCCTCCAGCTGTCCGATCAGGCGGCTGATCTGGGGCTGCGAGGTATGCATGCGCTGAGCCGCCTGCGTCATCGATCCCGTCACGAAGACCGCCCGAAAAGCCTCCACATGCTTCAAGCCCATGCGCCTGGTGGCCATATCAAATCCGTATAGGAGAGTGTGAAACTGGAATTTCATCAGATCGGGCTTTTGGACGATAGTCCAGAGCATGAAGCCGTTCGCACGGAGCTGCCCTGTCGTTGCTCACCCCGCGCGGACGGCGGCACGGACATTCGCCAAGAACATTCGCCAAGACCATTCGCCGAGAGAGGGACGACATGAAAGCGACAACGATCAAGGCACTCGCAGCGGCGACCGTCGCTGTGGTTCTTCTTTCCGGCGGGGCGATGGCTCAGGGGGCGAGCAGGCTGGACAAGATCCGTGAGACCGGCGCGATCACATTAGGGTATCCCGAGACCTCGGTGCCCTTCGCCTATCTCGACGGTAACCAGAAGCCGATCGGCTACACCGTGGAAATCTGCGAACAGGTGGTGCAGGCGATCAAGACGGCCCTCAAGCTCCCCAAGCTCGAGACTCGCTACAACCCCATCACCTCGGCGACACGCATTCAGTTGCTCGCCAACGGTACGATCGATCTCGAATGCGGCAACACGACCAATAATCTCGAGCGGCATAAACTTGCCGCCTTTGCTCCGACCACCTTCGTTGCGCAGGTCGTCCTCGTTGCGCGCAAGGATGGCGGGGTCGATGTCAACGACCCCACTTCGTTTCGCGGCAAGGCCATCTCCGCCCAGGCCGGCGGCCAGACTTTCAAGGTGATTACGTTGATCAACGCCAAGAACAATCTCGGCATCACGGTCGTGCCGGCCAAGGACACCGCCGAGACCTTCCTGTTGGTGTCGACGGGCCGGGTGGCCGGCTCAGCCAACGATGACGGTCTCGCCTATGCCACGGTCGCCTCGTCCAGGACGCCGGATGACTATTTGATCGGTAGCAAGGGTCTCGAGATGGCGCCTTACGGCATCGTCGAACCCAAGGACGATCCTGCTTTCAAGAAGGTGGTCGACGAGGCCGTGATCGATCTGATGAAGAGCGGACAGATTGCGGCGCTGTACGACAAATATTTCAATTCACCGATCCCGCCGCATGGTCTCAACCTGAACTTTCCGATGAGCGCCGCGCTCAAGCGGGCGCTGGCCAACCCGACCGATTCCGGCGACCCGGCAGTCTACGAATGACGCGCCAAACGCTCTGAAAGTTCTCGCAATGGCACATCAACACGACACGAGTCCGGCGGGCGCAGGGTTGCCACCGATCGACCTGCGCAGCGATACGGTCACCAAGCCGACCGAAGCGATGTATGCCCGCATGGCCTCGGCTCCGCTCGGCGATGACGGGCTGGACGGTGACCCGACGGCGCAGGAGCTGGAGGCCGTTGCAGCTGCGGCGTTGGGCAAGGAGGCCGGCCTGTTCGTGCCGAGCTGCACCATGGCCAATCTGTTGGCGACGCTGGCGCAGTCGCAGCGCAGCGAACAGGTCGTGCTGGAAGCGAATGCCCACATGTACACCTCCGAACGAGGGGCAGCGACGTTTACAGGGCAGTTCTACCTCGCCATTGCCGGTAGCGACGGCGCGATGGACCTGAATTTGCTGGAAGACGCCTTGCAGGGCGAAGGGCTCAAGCTCAGGACCGCCCTTGTCGCGATGGAAACCTCGCACAACAACGCAAGCGGCGCCGTGCTGCCGCTGGAGCATATGCAGGCCGTGCACGCCATGGCGTCCGCGCGTGGCGTCCCGGTGCATCTCGACGGCGCGCGGCTGTTCAATGCCGCAGTCGCCCTTGAGACGGCGCCGGCCGAGGTTGCGAGGCATTGCGACACGGTCTCCCTGTGTCTGTCGAAGGGCCTGAGCGCGCCGGCCGGCGCGGTGCTCGCCGGGCCGCGCGCCGTGATCGACAGCAGCCGCAGATTTCGCCGCATGCTGGGAGGCTCGCAGCGCCAGATCGGCGTCCTGGCTGCCGCCGGCCTGGAGGCGGTTCAGGTCATGGGTGCGCGTCTGGGCGAGGACCACCGGCGTGCGCGAACCCTGAGTGATGCGCTGAACGCGATGAATCCAAGGCTCAGCGCGACAATCCCGCAGACGAATATCGTGCAGGTCGATGTTTCTCTCTCCGGGCGCGACAGCGCCGCGTGGTCGGGGGCTCTGGAGAAGGCGGGCCTGAGGGCGCGGCCTTGGGGGCGGCATCGCCTGCGCTGTGTGACCCATCGCCATATCGACGATGCGGATATTGATCGTGCGGTCACGGCGTTTCGCACCGTGGCTGGAGTTTTGGTTTAGAGCATCCGCCCGTGTGGGCCCCTTGTAGCCCGGATGGAGCGAAGCGAAATCCGGGGCCGCTGATTGCGACGACGCGCACTTTCCCGGATTGCGCTGCGCTCCATCCGGGCTACGAGTTCGTTGTTAACTCAACACCCCCACGATCGCGCCCATCAAACACGTCGTCAGCGTGCCCGACACGATCGACTTCAGCCCGAGCGCATTGATCTCGTCGCGCCGCTCAGGTGCCATCACCCCCAAGCCGCCGATCATGATGCCGAGGCTGGCGAAGTTGGCGAAGCCGCACATCGCGTAGAGCATGATCAGCCGCGAGCGCGGATCGAGCGTACCAGGCGGCAGCTTTGAGAAGTCGACATAGGCGATCAGCTCGTTGAGCACGGTTTTCGTGCCCATCAGGCTGCCGGCGGTGACCGCCTGATCCCAGGGCAAGCCCATCAGCCAGCACACCGGCGCCATCACGAGGCCGAGCAGGCGCTGCAACGAGATCGCGGCGCCGCCGATATCTGGCAGCAGGCCGAGAACGGCGTTGACGAGGTAGACCAGTGCCACCAGCACCAGCAGCATCGCGACGATGTTGATCAGCAGCTCGATCCCAGCGCTGGTGCCCTTCACGATCGCATCCATCGTGCTGGAGACTTCCATCTCCGGATCTTCCAGCGCCCCGCCGGTGCGCTTGCCGGATGTCTCAGGCACCATGATGAGGCTGACGAGGATCGCGGCCGGCGCACCCAGCACCGACGCAATGACGAAATGCGCGGCCGCGTCGGGGATGAGCGGCGCCAGCAGCGTCGCATAGAGCACCAGCACCGTGCCGGCGATACCGGCCATGCCGCCGGTCATCACCAAAAACAATTCGCTGCGGCTCATCTGCGCCAGATACGGCCGGACGAACAGCGGTGCCTCGACCATGCCGAGGAAGATGTTGGCGGCGGTCGAAAGCCCCACCGCGCCGCCGACGCCGAGCGTGCGTTCGAGCAGCCAGGCCATGCCGCGCACGATCGGCGGCAGCACGCGCCAATAGAACAACAGCGTGGTCAGCACGCTCATCACCAGCACGATCGGCAGCGCCTGGAACGCCAGGATGAAATCGGCGCCCGGCGCCTTCAGGTCGAAGGGCAGGGGACCGCCACCGACATAGCCGAACACGAAGGAGGAGCCGGCGCGCGACGCCGCCGAGATGGCGCCGACTGCGTCGTTGATGGCGCCGAAGGCATGCGCCACGACGGGCACCTTCAACAGCACGATCGCGGTGGCGAAAGTCACGACCAGGCCGATCAGCGCCTGGCGCAGCGAGACCGCGCGGCGATTCTCCGCCAACGCGAGGGCGATCAGCAGCAATGCGAAAACGCCGAGTGTCGATTGCAGCCGCAGCATGATGTCCCCAAAGCCCCAATGATTATGGCCGCGCGTGCGTTGCAAACGCAATGCCGGATGGTCACCTGGGCCGCCCGCTGTTGACAAGCAGGCCTGCGTCAGCCACGCGGGGCGCGTCGATATCAGGGGCGGACCAGCCGAGCGTGACCGAACAGGCGATGCCAGAGCAGCCAGTTTCAGCCAGTCCGGCGGTCAGCGCCGGAGAGCTCCTCCGCCACCGTGCCTTCCTGTTCTTCCTGCTCTCGCGCAGCCTGTCACGCTTTTCCAGCCAGATCGCGGCGGTCGCGATCGGCTGGCAGATCTACGACCTCACCGGCTCGGCCTTCGACCTCGGCATGGTCGGGCTCGTACAGTTCGCGCCGACCGCCCTTCTGGTATTCGTCGCCGGCCACGCCGCCGATCGTTTCGAGCGCAAGCGCGTGGTCCAGCTCTGCCAGCTGGTGGAAGCCGCGACCGCGCTCTATCTCTGCGTGCTCACCTATCTCGGTGCGGTCAGCGAAGTGCAGATTTTCGTCGCGACCTTCGTGCTCGGCATTGCCGGCGCGTTCGAGAGCCCAACCACGGCGGCACTGTTGCCGCTCATCGCGCCGCAAGGCTCGCTTCAGCGCGCGACCGCAGTCGCGAGCGGTGCGGGGCAGGTCGCGACCATCACCGGGCCTGCGCTCGGCGGCTTTGCCTACGCGATCGCGCCGCATCTGGCCTACGCAATCATGCTGCTGTTCTGGATTCTGGGGATGATCCTGACCGGCTTTATCCAGCCGCGCCCGCAGGCGCTCGCCAAGGATGATAGCACTGACAACATCTTTGCCGGCGTTCGCTTCATTCGCAGCAATCCGGCTATCCTCGGCACCATTTCGCTCGATCTGTTCGCGGTGCTGTTCGGCGGCGTCACCGCGCTGCTGCCGATCTACGCCCGCGACATTCTCCAGACCGGCCCGATGGGACTCGGCGTGTTGCGTGCAGCGCCAGCCGTCGGCGCACTGCTGATGACCATGGTGCTGGCGCGGCACGCGATTACGCGACATGTCGGCCTGCGGATGTTCCAGGCGGTGATCGTGTTCGGGGTTGCCACGATCGTGTTCGCGCTGTCGTCCTGGATGTGGCTGTCTGTGCTGTCGCTCGCCGTATTGGGCGCCGCCGACACGATCAGCGTCGTGATCCGCTTCTCGCTGGTGCAGCTCGCCACCCCCGACGAGATGCGCGGCCGCGTCGGCGCGGTCAATTTCCTCTTCATCAACGCCTCGAACCAGCTCGGCCAGTTCGAAAGCGGGCTGACGGCGGCGCTGTTCGGCGCCATGCCGGCAGCCGTGCTCGGCGGCGTCTGCACGGTGGCGGTGGCGCTGTTGTGGATGAAGCTGTTTCCCAGCCTGCGCCAGGTGGAGAGCTTGGAGTAGGCCGCCGCTCTCTCCCCGTCATTGCGAGGAGCCCTTGCGACGAAGCAATCCAGAATCGTGCCGCGGTGGCAGTCTGGATTGCTTCGCTGCGCTAGCAATGACGATTGTTGAGATAGAGCGTGGACTTACGCCGCGTCACCCCTGCAACAACGCAACAGTAGGCGCTCCTTGACGCCTACTGTGCATGGGGTTGTTTTCGCGTTTTGGTTCAGCCCCGCCCAACGAACGGCATCTTGCTGGCCATCACCGTCATGGTCAGCACGTTGGCGTCGAGCGGCAGGCCGGCCATGTAGGCGACCGCATCGCCGACGGCCTTCGCATCCATGCGCGGCTCGTGCTTGGTGGTGCCGTCCGGCTGCAGCACGCCGGGACCGTTGACCATGCGGTCGGTCATGGGGGTCGCCGCATTGCCGATGTCGACCTGGCCGACCGCGATGTCGTACATGCGGCCGTCGAGGTTGCTCGCCTTGGTCAGGCCGGTGATGGCGTGCTTGGTCGAGGTGTAGGCCGCCGAGAACGGCCGCGGCGCATGCGCCGAGATCGAGCCGTTGTTGATGATGCGGCCGCCGCGCGGGCTCTGGTCCTTCATGATGCGGAAGGCGTGCTGGGTGCACAGGAACGGACCGGTGAGGTTGGTGTTCACCACCGCCTGCCACTGCTCGAGGCCGAGGTCCTCGAAATTGACGGCGGGTGCGCCCATGCCGGCGTTATTGAACAGCACGTCGAGCCGGCCGTAGGTCGCCTTCACCTTGTCGAACAGTGCGGCGATCTGCTCCGGCTTGGTCATGTCGGCGGTGACGCACAGGCTCTTGCCCGCGGGGCCGAGCTTCGCGGTCTCCTCGAGCATGTCGAGCCGGCGACCGACCAGCACCACGGTGAAGCCGATGTTCATCAGCGCCAGCGACGCGGCGCGCCCGACGCCGGTGCCCGCACCCGTCACCACTGCGATCTTTTTTGCTTCACTCATCGTTTCCTGCCTTTTCTTCAGTTGTCAGGTTTTGGGTTCTTTTTCGTTCTTGTAGGGCGGCCGCGGAATGTTCTGATGTGCCGCGCGCAACGCCGCAGACCAGCGCGAGCGCAAATCGTGGAAATAGGGCTCGCCTGCCTCGATGCGATGGTTGAGATCAGCATCGCAAGCGTCCGCGCGAACCACCAGCACGTCGATGGGAAGACCGACGCCGAGGTTCGAGCGCATGGTCGAGTCCATCGAGATCAGGCCGGTCTTCAGCGCCTCGTAGAGCTCGACGTCGTAGTGCATGGCGCGGTCGAGCACCGGCTTGCCGTATTTGTGCTCGCCGATTTGCAGGTACGGCGTGTCCGTGGTGCACTCGATGAAATTGCCTGCGGTGTAGACCATGAACAGGCGCATGCGCGCGCCCTTGATCTGGCCGCCGAACAGGAAGGACACGTCGAACGAAACATCCTCGGATTTCAGCGCCGGGCCTTCGGTCGAATGCACGGCGCGGATCGCCCGGCCGATGCGCTGGGCGGCCTGGAACATGGTGGGCGCGTTCATCAGCGTCTCGATGTCGCCGGTGGTCGGATCTTCCAGGCCCTCGGTCAGCGTGGACAGGACCGACTGGCTGATGGCGAGGTTGCCCGCGCTGGCGATCGCCATGATGCGGTCGCCCGGCTTGGAGAAGATGTGCAGCTTGCGGAAGGTCGAGACGTTGTCGAGGCCGGCATTGGTGCGGGTGTCGGCGATCATGACCAGCCCGTCCCGAACCAGGATTCCACAACAATAGGTCATTTCCAGTCCCCGAACGCGAGCGCTTTTGCCGGCGCCAATCTAGTAGCCAATTTCGCAGGCGCATGAAACCCCCCGTGGCATGCATCAACGAGGCAAAAAGCCTAGCTCAGTCAGCGGCATCGGCGAGAAACGCCTGGTCGACGGGGACACCGAGCGCGGTGACCAGCCGGTTCGTCTCCGAGGCCATGCCGACGATGGCGAGCAGCTCGCCATATTCGGCCTCGGTCATGCCCTTGGCCCGGGCGGCTCCGGTGTGCGAATGGATGCAGTAACTGCAGCCATGTGCGATCGACACCGCGACATAGAGCATCTCCTTGACCTTGGGATCGAGCGCGCCCGGCGCCATCACCTCCTTGATGCTCTCCCAGGTCCGCCGCAGCGTCTTCGGATCATGCGCCAGCGCGCGCCAGAAATTGTTGACGAAGTCCGATTGCCGCACCTTGCGGATATCGTCGAAAACGGCGCGCGCCTCGCTGGAGAGTTCGTCGTCCGAAAGCAGTTTTACAGTTGCCATGGGGGTCCTCGCGGGGGGCTTACCCCGCGATCATAGCACGCATGATGTGTTGGGTCGGGACGGCCTAGCTCTGCCGCTGGGACTGCGATTGCGATTGGCCGCCGCGGTTGGCCTGCTCGACCTTGACCGCGACCGTCAGCGTCTCCGCGCCGCCGCCATAGCGGGTGCCGCGCACCGGCGCTGCACCGAGATAATCGAGCCCGATGGCGACGCGGACATGGGCGTCGGTGGTGCAGATGCTGTTGGCGGGATCGAAGCCGACCCAGCCGAGACCGTCGACGTAAGCCTCCGCCCAGGCATGGCCGGCGTCCTGATGCACGGTTCCGTCGGAGCGCAGGAAGTGTCCGGAGACGAAGCGTGCCGGTACGCCGCCGGTGCGGGCGCAGGCGATGAAGATATGCGCATAGTCCTGGCAGACGCCGCGCTTGAGCGTGAACGCCTCGGCCGCCGACGTGCCGCTGTTGGTCGGATCTTCGTCGAAGGTCATGTGGTCGCTGATCTGCGACATCAGCGTGTGCAGGAATCCCAGCGTGTCGGTCTCGGCCTCGCTGCGCAACTGGCGCGCGACTGCCGCCATCGCCGGATTGACGGTCGTGAGATCGGTGGTGCGCAGAAACATGTCGGCGGGAAAGCGCTCGTCGGCCCCGCGCAGCACACCGCCGGTATCGTGGGTCTCGATCAGCCCTTCGGCGGTGATCTTGATATCGCCGACGGGCCCGCAGGACAGCACATGGGTGACATTGCCGAAGGCGTCCTCATGGATGTCGAGCTTGGTGTCGGTCGAGACGTCGATCTGCCATTCCGCCACATATTGCCCGTCATGGCTGCACGGCGTCATACGCAGGATCTGGATCACGCTCGTGGCCTGCGGCTCGTAGCGATAGGTCGTGGTGTGCTGGATTCGCAGGCGCATGGTGTTTCTAAGTCGGTCATTCCGGGATGGCGCGAAGCGCCAGACCCGGAATCTCGAGATTCCGGTTCGATGCTTCGCATCGCCCCGGAATGACGAAGGGGTGAGTGGTTCGGTCTTGACTAGATCAAATACTGCTTCGTGATGATTTCGCCCAGCCTGGAATTGTCCGAGATGAATTCCTGAATGAATTCATGCACGCCATGCTGGAAAATGTCGTTCATGTTGCTGTGTTCCAGCCGGTTGCGGATGCCGCGGGCGTGGCGCTGCGCCGGACCCTGGCGGCCATAGGCGACGCCGATCTGGTCGAGGTTGCGCGTGAGATTGTCGTAGCAGCTGGCAAGCGAGCGCGGCAGCGTGCCGTTGAGGATCAGCAGATCCGCGACCAGCCATGGTTTCAGCGTCTCGCGGTAGACCCAGTGATAGGCCGTCAGCGCCGACACCGAGCGCAGGATCGAGCTCCACTGATAGAAGTCGAGCGGACCGCCGACGTGCTCCTCTTCGGGCAGCAGCACGTGATACTTGACGTCGAGAATGCGTGCGGTGTTGTCGGCGCGCTCCAGATGCAGGCCGAGGCGCGAGAACCAGTAGGCGTCGTTGCGCAGCATGGTCCGGTAGGCCGAGCCGTCGAAGCGCAGCGAGGTCTCCTGCACGAAGCGCAGGAATTTTGCGAGGTCCTCGCGTGTGGAGGTGCCCTTGCTCCAGACCGCCTGAAGCTCGATCCAGGCCGAGTTGATGGTGTCCCACATCTCGCTGGTCAGCGCGGTGCGCACCGAGCGCGAGTTCAGCCGCGCCGCCTCGATGCAGTTCCTGATCGAGGACGGGTTGTCGGCCGAGAACGAGAGGTAGTCGACGACGTTGTGCTCGTTGGCTTCCTCGTGGATCTGATAGAAGCTTTCCGCGACGCCGGCGGTGAGCAACGCGGAGTCCCACTCGTTGGTCTTGCCGATATAGGCGGCAGGAAGCGCGGTGACGCGCAGGGTCGCGTCAATGGTGCGTGCGAGATATTCGGCCCGTTCGACATAGCGGGCGAGCCAGTAGAGGTTTTCGGCGGTACGCGACAGCATCTCTCTACTCGTCCAAAATCCAGGTGTCTTTGGTGCCGCCGCCCTGGCTCGAATTCACCACGAGCGAACCTTCCTTCAGCGCAACACGCGTCAGCCCGCCCGGCACGATCGTCGTGCTCTTGCTGCCGGTGAGCACGAAGGGCCGCAGATCGACGTGGCGGGGAGCGAGGCCGGAGGCCGTGCAGGTCGGGCAGGTCGAGAGCGCCAGCGTCGGCTGGGCGATGAAACCTTCCGGTTCGCGCTTGAGCTTCTCGCGGAAGGCCTCGATCGTCGCTTTCGTCGCGGCGGGGCCGATCAGCATGCCGTAGCCGCCGGAGCCGTGCACTTCCTTCACGACAACGTCGCCGAGATGGTCGAGCACGTAAGCGAGATCCTTCGGCTCGCGGCAGCGCCAGGTCTGCACGTTCTTAAGGATCGGCTCCTCGCCGAGGTAGAATTTCACGATCTCCGGCATGTAGGAGTAGATCGCCTTGTCATCGGCGATGCCGGTGCCGACGGCGTTGGCGAGCGTGATGTTGCCGGCGGCATAGGCCGACATCAGCCCGGGCACGCCGAGCGCGGAATCGGGACGGAAGGTGAGGGGATCGAGGAAGTCGTCGTCGACACGGCGATAGATCACGTCGACCCGTTTCACCCCTTCCGTCGTCCGCATGAACACTTCGTTGTTCTTGACGATGAGGTCGCGGCCCTCGACCAGCTCGATGCCGAGCTTGTCGGCGAGGAAGGAGTGCTCGTAATAGGCCGAGTTGTAGACGCCGGGCGTGAGCAGGGCGACCGTCGGTTCGCCCGAGGCGCTGTTCGGAGCGACCGAGCGCAGCGCAGAGAGCAGCTCATCCGGATAGCGCTCGACCGGCGCCACCCTGTGGCGGGCGAACAGATCCGGAAACAGCCGCATCATGATCTCGCGGTTTTCCAGCATGTAGGACACGCCGGACGGCGTGCGCGCATTGTCCTCCAGCACGATGAAGTCCTCGGCATCGACCCTGATGATGTCGATGCCGGCGATGTGCACGTAGACGTCGTGCGGCACCTGCTGGCCGTTCATCTCGGGCCGGAACACCGGGTTCTGGAAGATCAGATCTTCGGGCACGATCCCGGCGCGGAGGATATCGCGGCCATGATAGATGTCGCGCAGGAACATATTCAGCGCCTTGACGCGCTGCTTCAGTCCCTTCTCCAGCAGCGTCCATTCCTTGCCGGACATGATCCGGGGGATCACGTCGAACGGGATCAGGCGCTCGGTGGATTCGGAGTCCCCATAAACCGCAAAGGTGATGCCGATGCGGCGGAACAGGAGCTCGGCCTCCTGGCGGCGATATTCGAGCGCCTCGGGAGGCGTCTCCTTGAGCCAGCGCGCCAGCTCCTGATAGGCGGGGCGAAGATCCCCACCCGGAATATTCATTTCGTCAAACGCGACTGCCATAGATCCCGACTTGTCTCCGCAAGGCGTTGCGCCATTCGACAGGTCGCGAGGCCTTGGGTGAAGACCGCAACGTCCTGGCCATGCGGCAAGAGTGCATGACTTTGAGGAGGTAGCAAGGGGCGGGCCAGCGCGATAAGCATGGACTTGGGATATTTGCCGGGGATGGCTGGGCGCTTGCCTGAAAAAATGGCTGAGGACTGCTTATTTCGGCAGCAAAACCGCGTGACTTCAACGCGTTACCTCGGCAAAGTCGGGACCAGAGGTGAGGGATTTAAGGCATGAGCGAGATCGTCACGGCGGGCATTCTGGTCATCGGGGATGAAATCCTGTCCGGCCGGACCAAGGACAAGAATATTGGCTTCATCGCCGAATACCTGACCAACATCGGCATCGACCTGAAGGAAGTCCGGGTCGTCTCCGACGACGAGCCCGATATCATCGCCGCGTTGGATGCACTGCGGCATCGCTACACCTATGTCTTCACCACCGGCGGCATCGGGCCCACCCATGACGACATCACCGCCGACAGCATAGCCAAGGCGTTCGGCGTCGGCATCGACCACCATCCCGAAGTGGTCGCCCGTTTTAGGGAGCGCTGGAGCGAGCAGGACCTCAACGAAGCCCGCCTGCGCATGGCCCGCATCCCCGACGGCGCCGAGCTGATCCAGAGCGCGACCATCCTCGCCCCCGGCTTCAAGATCGGCAACGTCATTGTCATGGCCGGCGTGCCCTCGATCATGCAGGCGATGATGGACATCGTCTCGCCCAAGCTGAAATCCGGCGTGCGCATGCTGTCCGAATCGGTCCGCGCCAATGCGCGGGAAGGCGACATCGGCAGCCCGCTGCGGGCGATCGCCGCCGCTCATCCCGACACCATCATCGGCAGCTATCCCTTCATGGACGAGGAGCAAAAGCCGAACACCAATCTGGTGGTGCGCTCGCGCGATGCGGATAAGCTTGCATCCGCGATGGCGGCGGTGAAGGAAATGCTGGCCGGATTGAACATCACCCGGTAGCAAATGGAGCTGCCGGCAGACGAATGCAGGAGACGATGATGGCTGGTGACGGAGACGCACCGGAACTGAGCGCGCAGGAGCGGGCGGGCAGGCCCTTTCCGGTGTCGTGGGACCAGTTCCACCGGGATTGCCGGGCGCTGACCTGGCGGCTCAACGAGGTCGGCCCGTTTCATGCGGTGATCGCGATCACCCGCGGCGGCTTGGTGCCGGCCGCGATCGTGGCGCGCGAACTGGGCGTGCGCGTCATTGATACGGTCTGCATCGCCAGCTACGACCACGACAAGCAGGGCGAACTCCAGGTCCTCAAGGGTATTTCAGAACAGGCGATGAAGCTCGGCGGTGGCACCGGCAAGGGGCTCCTGATCGTCGACGACCTCGTCGATACCGGCAAGACCGGCAAGCTGGTCCGCGAGATGCTGCCCGACGCGCATTTCGCCACCGTCTACGCCAAGCCGAAGGGGCGCCCGCTGGTCGACACCTTCATCACCGAAGTCTCGCAGGACACCTGGATCTTCTTCCCCTGGGACACCGCGCTGTCCTACCACCCGCCGTTGCGCGACGGCGCCGCGTGATCTTTCTTCACCTCGCCCTGCTTGCGGGGAGAGGTCGGATTGCATCGAAGATGCAATCCGGGTGAGGGGAGCTTCCGCGAGTCCGTCTCTCACCATATCTGTGGATGCAGCCCTCACCCCAACCCTCTCCCCGTAAGAACGGGGAGAGGGAGAATAGCGGCGCCATGCCCCTGCAAAACCGCGTCACGCCGACCGGCGACATCATCGCCACCCCACATCGCGGTCTGTTTACCGGCAATCGCGGCATCATTCATGATCCCGCGACGAAGACGCTGCTGAAGAAGCGCTGGTCGTCGCCGGCCTGGCTCACCTGCACCTGCGAATTCCGCGGTCGCCGCCGCGAGGTGATGGCGCAGCAGAGCTGGACCGAGCTGTTCTTCCTGGACGAGGCCACTGCGCTCGCCGCCGGGCATCGCCCCTGCTTCTACTGCCGCCGCGACGATGCCAATCGCTTCCGTGCCGCATGGGAGAAAGGCAATCGCGTGCAAAACGTTCGCATGCACGACATCGACACGGTGCTGCACCACGAGCGGCTCGATCACGGAAAGAAGCGGCTGCATGCGCTGCTGGTGCCGCTCGACCAGCTTCCCGACGGCGCGATGCTGCAACAGGGCGAGGAGAGCTTTCTCGTCACGCAGGGCAAGACGCTGCGGTGGTCGCCCGCGGGTTATGTCGCGGTGGAACGCCAGGCGGAGGAAGTAACGCTGCTGACACCGCCATCGACGCTGCGCACGATGAACGCTGGCTATCAGCCCGTGCTACATCCGACTGCATTGTCCTAGCGCAGTGGTTTGCCTTGTTCATCCACAGTGGTTCGGGCATCGCGCAGCGCCCATTCGCGGATCACCTGGCGGCAGCGGGTGAGTTCAGCCTCGCTCGTGGCATTCGCATCCCTGGATGCGCGCTCCACCATCGCCTTGCAGTTCAACAGCACCGAGCGGTCCTCCGCCTGCGCCGGCAGCCAGAGCGCTGTCAGCGCGATGACCGCGAGTGCCGATCGAACTACCATCATCACCCCAGCTTCTCGCGAGCGAGCGCCGCACCCGCGCCGAGCGCCATCAGCTTGGCTTCGGCGATCTCGCGGCGCATCGGCGCCATGCCGCAATTGGTGGTGGCGATGATGTTGCTCTTGGGCACGAATTTCGACACCGCGTCGATCACCTTGACGACTTCGTCCGCCGTCTCGACCGTGTCGCTGGCGACGTCGATCACGCCGGCCTGCACGATCTTGTTTTTGAGCAGCGCGAGCAGATCGAGCGGCACCTTGGAATTGCGGCACTCGATCGCGACCTGCTGGATTGGGCTTGCGTCTATCGCCGGGAAGATCTGCTCATACTGCCGCCATTGCGCGCCGAGCGTCTCCTTCCAGTCGGTGTTGGCCTTGATGCCGTAGCCGTAGCAGATGTGCACGGCGGTGGCGCAGGTGAGCCCCTGCGCGGCGCGTTCCAGCGCCTTGATGCCCCAGTCGTTGACCTCGTCCATGTAGACGTTGAAGGCGGGCTCGTCGAACTGCACGAGATCGACGCCGTCGGCCTGAAGCGCCTTGGCTTCCTCGTTCAACAGTTCGGCAAACGCAAAGGCCATCTTCACGCGGTCGCCATAGTAACGGTCCGCAATCGTGTCGATGATGGTCATCGGGCCGGGCAGGGTGAATTTGAGCTTCTTCTTCGTGTGCGTGCGCGCGACGCGCGCCTCGTCGGCGTGGACGCGGCCCTTGAGCCGCAGCGGCGCGACCACTTGCGGCACCATAGCCTTGTAGCGATCTTTCCGGATACCCATCTCGACCTTGTGGGCGAAATCGATGCCCTCGATCTTCTCCAGGAAACCGTGCACGAAGTGCTGCCGGGCCTGCTCGCCCTCGGTGACGATGTCGATCCCGGAATCCTCCTGGACCTTCACCGCAAGCATCGTTGCGTCGCGCTTGGCGCGGAGCAGCTCGTCGCCTTGCGACTTCCAGGGCGCCCAGAGCATGTTGGGCTCGGCGAGCCATTCCGGCTTGGGCAAGGAGCCGGCGATCGTCGTTGGAAACAGCATGGGTCCCTCCCGGCGGGTTGTCATTGCGCCTCTGTCTGCCATGTCTTAACGTCGAGGTACAGAACAACGAAAGTCGCTTTCTATTCCAGCGGCGATGACGGGGAAGGGTCAAGGAAAGGTCATGATCGATCTCCATTACGCGCCGACGCCGAACGGCTGGAAAATCTCGATCATGCTGGAGGAACTGGGGCTTCCCTACACCGTCAAGCCCGTCAACATTCGCACCGGCGAGCAGTTCAGCCCTGAATTTCTGGCGATCTCGCCCAACAACCGCATTCCCGCGATCGTCGATCACGACCCTGCCGATGGGGGCGCACCGTTCTCGGTGTTCGAGACCGGGGCGATCCTGATCTATCTGGCGGAGAAGACAGGGCGCTTCCTGACAGCGGATCTCCGCGGCCGTTCCACCACCATCCAATGGGTGATGTGGCAGATGGCGGGGCTCGGGCCGATGCTCGGTCAGCACGGCCATTTTGCACTCTATGCGGCGGAGAAAATTCCTTACGCGATCGAGCGCTACCGCGACGAGGCGGCGCGGCTCTATGGCGTGCTCGATCGCCAACTCGCAAAGACCGGCGCCTATGTCGCCGGCGACTATTCCATCGCCGACATCGCCTGCTTCCCCTGGACCATGACCCACAAGGCGCAGGGCTTTACGCTCGACGACTATCCGAACGTGAAGCGCTGGTACGCCGAGGTCCGTGCCAGACCGCAGGTGCAAGCGGGGCTTGCGATCGGAAAATTCGTCAAAGAGCCGTTCGACGAGGAATCACGCAAGATCATGTTCGGCCAGAAGGCTAAGGAAGTGCTGGGAAAGAAGTAGTGTCTCCGCTCCCTCCTCGTCATTGCGAGGAGCGAAGCGACGAAGCAATCCAGAGTCCTTCCGTGGTGACAGTCTGGATTGCTTCGCTTCGCTCGCAATGACGAGGAGAGAGCGAGATAAACAAGACACAAGGAAACGCCATGATCGAATTCTTCTTCGACTGCTCCAGTCCCTGGACCTATCTCGCCTTCCACAACATCCAGTCTCTGGCGAAGGAGCTCGGCGCCGAGATCATCTGGCGGCCGATCCTGGTCGGCGGCATCTTCAACACGGTCAACCCGAGCGTCTACGCCCAGCGCGAGACGCCGGTGCCACTGAAGGCGCGCTACATGAAGAAGGACCTCGCCGACTGGGCGCGCTCGGCGGGCCTTGCGATCAAGATGCCGCCGACCGTGTTTCCGGTGAACAGCGTCAAGGCGATGCGGGGCTGCATCTGGTTGGGCAAGGACATGGTGCCGTTCGCAACCGCATTGTTCGAGACCTATTGGGGCGGAGACAGGGACATCTCGCAGGATGCGGTGCTGGCCGAGATCTGCAAGAAAGTCGGCGTCGACGAGCAAAAGTTCTTCGCCGGCATCTCGGAGCAGGCGATCAAGGACCAGCTCAAGGCCAATACGGAAGAGGTCGTCGCCCGCGGCGGCTTCGGCTCGCCGACCATCTTTGTCAACAAGACCGATATGTATTTCGGCAATGACCGCTTGCCGCTGATCCGCGAGGCGTTGATGCGCAACAAGGCGAGCGCGGCCTGATGGTGCGGGCTGTCGTCTGCCGCGCGCTCGGCGCGCCTGAAACGCTGCGGTTGGAAGAGTTTCCCTCGCGCGCCCTGAAGCCCGGCGAGGTTCGCGTCGCGATCCGCGCCGCCGGGTTGAATTTTCCGGATGTGCTGATGGCGGCCGGCGAATACCAGCTCAAGCCCGAACTGCCGTTCACGCCCGGCATGGAAGCCGCCGGCGATGTGACCGAGGTCGACGCTGAGGTGAAGGGTGTCGTCGTCGGCGACAAGGTCATCGTCAAGATGCGCCACGGTTCCTTTACTGACGAAGCCGTGGTGACGCCGTCGCAACTCACGCCTCTGCCATCGAACTTCGATTATGCCGAGGGTGCAACCTATCTCGCGGGCCACGGCACCGCCTATCACGCGCTGATCGATCGCGGCCGGGTCGAGCCGGGCGAGGTGCTGCTGGTGCACGGCGCCGGCGGTGGCGTCGGCCTCGCGGCGGTGGAGATCGGCAAGATGCTGGGCGCGACCGTGATCGCGACGGCGTCCAGCGACGAGAAGCTTTCGATCGCGAAATCGCGCGGCGCCGACCATCTCGTGCGCTACGACCGCGAGCCGTTTCGCGACGCCGTCAAGCGCATCACCGACGGCCGCGGCGCCGACGTGGTGTTCGACCCCGTCGGTGGCGAGGTGTTTGAGAATTCGATGCGCTGCATCGCCTGGGGCGCGCGGCTGCTGGTGATCGGTTTTACCGGTGGCATCGGCTCGGCCAAGACCAATCTGCTGCTGATCAAGGGCGCCAGCGTGCTTGGTGTTCGCGCAGGCGAGGCGGTGCGCAAGAACCCGGCGCTTGGTGAGGTACGCCTGAAGGCGCTGCTGCAATGGGCCGAAGAAGGGAAGCTGCGCCCGAACATCTCGCACCGCCTGCCGCTGGAGGATTACGCCAAGGCGATGCGGTTGTTGCTCGACCGCAAGGCAATCGGGCGGGTGGCGCTGGTGATGGAGTGACGGTGCCGTAGGGTGGGTTACTCTTACTGCGTCATGGGCATCGACGTCCATTTGATGCTGCGCTGGCGCCACAGCACGGACATCGCGGCAAGGTTTTGATGAGTGCGCGGATCAAGTGGGCGCGCATGGTTGCGATCGAGTTCGGGATGTGGCGTTCAGGCCGCGCGGGCGGAGCC
>JAUEPE010000052.1 GCA_030403585.1 Frankia sp. RB7 | reverse complement strand
TGCTCCATGGTCGGGACGAAGAGCTGGCGTGCAATCGAACTAAGAGCTGAACAACCGCCTTGACACACCAATTCCCCATGTGAGCAATCCAGACTGTCTCGGCGGAGGGAATCTGGATTGCTTCGCTTCGCTAGGAAGAAACGTCGAGCTAACCCATTGATTCTATTTGTGTCGCTAAACGTCGTTTCATTCAGCGCGCGTCGACCCCTCAAGGCCGGTCCCAACTCGCAATGACGGCAGCGCAAAACAAAAGGCCCGCCGAAGCGGGCCTCAAATTTCAGTTTGTACTCAGGACGCCAGATCAGGCGGTCTTGGTGTAGACCTTGGCAAAGTTGTCCTGAGCGGACTTCGCACCGTTGGCGGCGAGCTTGCCGAGATAGTCGGTGGTCGCCTTGGCGCGCGAGACGAAGGCTTCGCCGCGGGCGCGGAGCAGGCCGGACTGGATCTCGACGGCTTCGCTGAACGACTTGGCGGACGCGAGCTTGTCGATGCCCGAGAAGAACGCCTCGGCGTCCTCGTGGATCGCCTGCTGGATGTTGCGGCTGATCTTGCCGGCTTCAGTGACGGACTCGGTCACCGCGTTTTCGACGGCGGCGGTCACGCGCTCGGAGCCAGCGAAAGCCTCGGCAGCACGGTCCTTGGCGGTGTTGGCGGTCTTCTTGACGAACTCACGAGCGGCCTCGGGAACTTCCAGGTTCTGGATGTTCTTGAACGCGTCCTTGAAGCCTTCGAAAGCGGTGTTGGTTTCGGTGGTCATTGGGGTCTCTCCATCCTCATTGGGTTGAGCTATGGGCTCACCCCGTCCGGTTGTGGCCCGGGGCACGGCTTATATGGCATAGTTAATTGTGCGATGCAATATTCATATTGCACTGCGATATCACGAAACCGTGAACAGCCTTAACAGAGGGCATTCTGATGCCTCCCTAGCCAGCCGCCTACTGTGCATGGGGTTGTTTTCCAGTTTCTGGTCGCCGAATGGCGCCTTAGTGCTGGACGGCGCTTTTAATGCTGGACGGCGCCTAGCAGCCCATAGGCCTCCATTTGGGCCTGGACCTGCGCGATGTTGTGGCCGAGCACGACGATGTCGTGGGTCCTCCCGCCGACATCCCGGACATGGTCCCGCAGCAACGCCTCGGCCTTGAAGCCGAGGCTCTCGAACAGCGCGATCGCCGCCTGCTGGTCGACCGTCATCTGGACCGAAAGCTTTTCCAGCCCCGCACCGAGCGCCAGCGCAAACGTCTCCTGCGATAGCGCCTTCCCCACCCCCTTCCCGCGCACCTCGGGCGAGACCACCATGCGGATCTCGCCGACATGGGGAGACCAGGAGTAAGGGTCGCGCACCAGCGTGCCGCAACCGACGACCTTGCCGTCCTTCACCGCGAGCAGGCTCTGAATGGCGCCGCGCTCGATCTCCTTGACCCAGGCGGACAGCACCTTCGGCTCGCTGATGTTGCGCGGCAGGAACAACAGGTCGTGGGTCGGCAGGCCCTTGCCGAAGGCGAGCACTGCGGCTTCGTCTGCAGGCGACATCAGGCGAATCTCGATATCACCTGCCTCGGTCTTGACGTGACGCGGATAGGCACGCTGCTCACTCATGTCGATCTTGTCCCCAGCCAGGAATCCAGTTTCGGCCACAGCCGCTTCACTGCGTTGGCGCCGGCGACGAGGGAGACGTGACCGCCTTTCAGCATCACCTCTTCCTTGTCTGCGGAGCCGATCTTCGCGATCAGATGTTTTGCGGCCTCATACGGAACGATGTGATCGTGCTCGGCGACCGCGTGCAGGAACGGCACCTTGATGTTCTCGAGCTTGGCCGCGCGCCCACCTACCGACATGGTGTCGTTGTAGAGCTTGTTGTCCCACATCAGGTCCTTGGTGATGGTGCGGAAATACTCGCCCGCCAGCGGCAGCGTGTCGGTCGCCCAGCGGTCGAACATCCGGTACGACTTGACGAACTCGTCGTTCCAGATGTTCTCCCAGAGCTGGATCTGGCTGACCGTGCGCGAGGCCGGGCGCAGCATCTCGAACGACGACAGAATCATCTCAGGCGGCACGTTGCCGATGCTGTCGACGAGGCGGTCGACGTCGAAATAGCGTCGATCCGAGAAATTCGAGAACAGCTTCATCTCGCGGAAATCGATCGGCGTGGTAAAGCAGATCAAATTCTTCATCGGCCCGTCCGGGAAGATCGAGCCGTAGAGCAGCGACAATACGCCACCAAAACAATAGCCGATGACGGAGACGTCCTGCTCGCCGGAATCGGCTTGCACGCGGCGGACGCAATCCGGGATGAAGTCGAGGACGTAGTCCTCCATCCGCAGGCTCTTTTCCTCCGGCCGCGGCGCGCTCCAGTCGAGCATGTAGACGTCGTAGCCGCGCTTGAGCAGGAACTCGATAAAACTCTGGCCGGGCACAAGATCGAGGATGTAGCCGCGATTGGTGGTCGCCATCACCACCAGAACCGGAATACGGTAGATTTCGTCTGACATCGGCCGGTAGTGATAGAGGCTCATCGTGCCGCGCGAATGCAGCACGTCCTTCGGTGTCGACCCAAGCGTCGGACCAGAGGTCGAAAAATATTCGACGCCCTTGATGCTGCGCTGGATCGCACGCTGCACCTCGGACTGGATGCGCTCCGGGATGCCCACGAAATCAAGTCCCGTTGGCGCGTTCATTTTTGCTCTCCGCCTTCGGAGGGCGGACGTTTGGTGCGTGGCGGCCGCGGCGCGACACCGGTCTGCGCGCCGCCCGAGTTGGCCGACATCCGACTCAGCATCGACTTGATCTCGCCAATCTGGCCTTCCATGGCTTGCAGCCGTTCAGCGATGCCGGTCATCTGCTCGCGGCTCGGCAGGTTCATGGAGAGCAGGTACTTCTCCATGAGATCGCCAAATTGCTTCTGAGCACCTGCAGCAACGCCGCCGGCGCGGTTCACGGCCTGCGAGAATTCGGGCGTCTCCATCGCCTTGGTGGCGAAGGAGTTGAAACCCTTCTCCATGTCGCCAACCATTTTCTGCCACAAGGCGACCGGATCGGTGATCTTGTCGGTCATCAGCGTCCTCCCAGTGTGGAGGGCTTGTGCCCCTCTTTTCCCGCCATACCACACCGTTGCGCGGTGCCGGTCAACCGGCAAGCGGCGGCTGCCTTGCACACGGCTTCTTTGCCGTGGGAAACCATGCGATACAGCATTGATCAAAAGCCAAGGGAACACGCCTGTGAACGCCCATCAGCCGCCCCAGATCCTCCGCGCCAACGGCATCGACATCTGTTACGAGATTTTCGGCAACGACAATGCCGAGCCGCTGCTGCTGATCATGGGTCTCGGCGCGCAGATGATCCATTGGGACGATGGATTCTGCGAGCAGCTCGCCGCATGCGGCTTTCGCGTGATCCGCTTCGACAATCGCGACATCGGCAAGTCGAGCCATCTGACCGGCGGCGCGCGGCTGACGCCGCTGGAGATGCTGAAGCTGAGGTTCCTGAAGATCCCAGTCGCAGCCACCTACAAGCTGATCGACATGGCAAAAGACACTGTCAGTCTGATGGACGCGCTCGGCATCAAGTCCGCACACCTCGTCGGCGCGTCCATGGGCGGCATGATTGCGCAGGAGGTAACCCTGTCGTTTCCACAGCGTGTGCGCTCGCTGACCTCGATCATGTCGACAACGGGCAATCCGCGCCTGCCGCCGCCGAGCCGCGAGGCGACCGCGGTGCTGATGGCGCCGCCGCCGCGCAGCAAAGAAGAGTACATCGCGCGCTTCTGCCGGAACTGGACCGTGCTGCGCGCCGGCTCATTCCCTGAGGAAGAAGCACTCGATCCCGGCCGTGCCGAACGCACGTTCGCGCGCGGGCTCAATCCAGCCGGCGTCGGCCGGCAGCTCCGCGCCGTGCTCGCCTCCGGCAGCCGCAAGGAGAGGCTGCATGGCGTCAAGACGCCGACGCTCGTGATTCACGGCACGGTCGATCCGCTGGTCCGTCCCGAGGGAGGCAAGGATACAGCGGCCTCGATTCCGGGCGCAAAGCTGCTGATGGTCGAGGGCATGGGCCATGCTCTGCCGGCACGGTTCTGGCCCGAGATCATCGACGCCATCGACAAGCACGCCCATGGCGCGGCGGCGAAGGCGGCGTAGACCGACGCCCTCGGTCTCCTTGCGGTGACCATGTGAGCTGCCGGTTACTCTCTTAACGAGCGCCCGCGCAAAAGCTATACAGGCCTCCCTCAATCGCAAGACAGGGGCCGCGGCCTCTCGGAGTTCACATGCATCTCACCGTCCGGTCGCCCGCAATGGTCGCCGCTTCAATTCTCATGTTGTCCCTCGCCAGCGGCGGCGCGATCGCCGGCAGCGCGCAGGAGGAAGCCAATCGCAAAGCGGTGCTGGCCTTCTACGAGAAAGGCCTCAATCAGAAGGACGTCGACGCGGCCCTCGCCTATGTCGGCGACCGCTACACCCAACACAATCCGAACGCTGCCGATGGTCCGGAGGGCTTCCGAAAATTCATCGGCTTCCTGCGTGAAAAGTTCCCGAACTCGCACAGCGAGATCAAGCGCTCTTTCGTGGATGGCGACTACGTCATTCTCCACGTTCACGCGGTTCGCGAACCCGGCACCAAAGGCAACGCCATTATCGACATCTTCAAGCTGGAGAATGGCAAGATCGTCGAGCATTGGGACGTCGTTCAGCCGATCCCGGAGAATCCGGCGAACAGCAACACGATGTTCTAACTCTTCTTCGCGATCCAGATCACGTGGCGCGCGCCGCCGCCCCTGCCGGTGGCGCGCACATTGACCTCGTTGACGTCGAAGCCGGCGCTGCCGAGCCGCTTGGTGAATGCGGGATTGGGTCCCGACGACCAGACAGCGAGCACACCGCCCGGCCGCAGCGCCGTCTTTGCCGCCTTCAACCCGCTCGCACTGTAGAGCGCGTCGTTGCCCTTTCTTGTCAGCCCTTCCGGCCCGTTGTCGACGTCGAGGAGAATGGCGTCGAAGGCCGAGCTCTTCGCCCGGATGATTTCACCGACGTCGATCTCCCGAATACTCACTCGCGGATCGTCGAGACTGTCGCCGAAGACTTCCGCCATCGGGCCTCGCGCCCAGGCCACAACCGCTGGCACGAGTTCGGAGACCACGATCTTCGCCTTAGCTCCGAGCACGGTGAGCGCCGCGCGCAGTGTAAAGCCCATGCCGAGGCCGCCAATGAGGACGATGGGCTTTGTGACCTTCTCAATCTGCTTCGCCGCGAGCGTCGCGAGTGCGGCTTCCGAACCCGACAGGCGGTTGTTCATCAGCTCGTTGGTGCCGAGCTTGATGGAAAACTCCTTGCCACGCCGCATCAGGCGCAGCTCCTCGTCGGAGTCGGGGATCTTGGCGGTATCGATCTTTTCCCAGGCAATCATGCCTGACGTTTAGCACGATTGGGTTGGCGGTCACCCTCCCGCCCAGACGTCCAGCACATAGCGGTTCTTCGCGCCCATCTCCTCAATCCAGCGAGCACTGGCAGCTGCATCGCCGCCGCTCCTCTCGCGATGGATCGCGACCAGCGCCGCCTTCACGTCGGGCTCCATCTTGCTGCCGTCGCCGCAGACATAGATGATGGCGCCCTGCTCGATCAGCGGCCAGACCTTGTCCCTCTGCGCGGCGAGGACGTGCTGCACATAGGTCTTCGGTCCGTCTGCACGCGAGAAGGCGTTGAACAGTTCGGTGATGCCGCTGGCCGACAGCGTCTTCAGTTCATCCGCATAGAGAAAATCCTGGTCGGGATGGCGACAGCCGAAGAACAGCATGGCTGGCCCGAGGCTGGCGCCCTTCGCCTTGCGCGCGGCACGCTCCTGAAGGAAGCCGCGGAACGGCGCCAGGCCTGTGCCTGGCCCGATCATGATGATCGGCACGGATGGATCATCCGGCAGCCGGAAGCCGGCCTTGGTCTCGCGCACGGTCGCGTAGACCGTATCGCTTGTGCGGCGGTCGGCGAGATAGTTCGAGCAAATGCCCTTGTAGGTGCCGCGCCCAGAGGCAGCCGGCCCTTCCACCACGCCGACCGTGACGCTGCAACGCGCCGGATCGACCGACGGCGAGGACGATATCGAGTAATAGCGCGGCGCCAGCAGCGAGAGCATTTCCAGATAGGCGTGGAACGGCAATTCGCAGGCGGGATATTCGAGTAGCAGGTCGAACACGGATTTGCGCCTGGCCAAAATCTCGGTGCGGTAACGCTCGAGCGGCTCGGCCTCTTCGCCAACATAAGCCAGCAGCTTCGGCTTTGTGATCGGGCAGCGGGTGTGCTCGGCCATGATCTGGATCTGCTTCCGCGTCGCCACCTGCTGCAGCTCGACGAACTCACTGAGCAGACGGCCGACCGACACGGCATCGCCGACCGGCAATTGCGCGCGGCGGCCCTCGGCAACGTGAAGCCTGATCTGATCGGCCGGCAGGAAACCGAACCGGCGGGCGACGGAATCCACCAGTGTCGGATCATTGCGCGGAACGACGCTTAGGTGATCGCCAACCCGGTAGGTGACATTGGACGGAAGCTGCACCTCGATATGACGCGTCGAGCGCTCCGACGGATTGGTACCGGTCTTGTTCTGAAGCTCGTCATTGACCAGCACCCTCATCGCCACCGCGCCGCCCTGGGCCACGATGGTGTTGACCGCGGTCACCGCGACCGGCTCGATCGCGTAGAGCGGATCGTCCTCCGCGGTGCGGGTGAAATTCCAATCGATGCCGAATTCCTTGGTCGCAACCTGGGCGGCGGCCGGGAACCACTTCTGGAATTGGCCGTCGAGATCGCTGCGCGCATCGCCCTCGCCGCGCGGATAGACCGAACGTGCGCCATGCTTCGACAATTGCTCGTCGATGAAGCGCGGCACCGATTGATAGGTCGCCGCCCAGTCGCTGTTGCCGCAGCCGAACACGGCATAGCGGACATTGGCGAAGGCGTCTTTCGGCAGATCGTCGCCGAGCCATTTGACAAACTGCGTCGCATTGTCAGGCGGCGCCCCGTTATAGGAGGCGCAGATGATCAGCACGCCGCCCTCTTGCGGCAACTTACCCACGTAGTCGTCGAGCGGGCCGAGATGCACGGCAAAGCCGTTGATCTCCGCGAGGTCGGCCATGCGCGTCGCGAGCTCCTCGGCGGTGCCGAGATTGGAGCCGTAAAGCACCAGCATCGGCGTGTTGTGGCCGAGCCGCGTTGTCGGCTGACGTGGTGCTCTCGGCGCAGAAGCCGCAGCCGCGACGGGCCCGCCATAAGCACCGCGCTCGCGATCCGCGCGCGGACGCACCTTGATCTTGAAGCCTTCCGGCTTCATCGTCAGCGTTTCCTTCAGGTGCATCTGATAGCGCTGATGGTCGATCAGCCTGAAGCGTTGGAGAACCATGCCGAGCGCGAGCGCGGCCTCGTGCATGGCAAAACCGCGGCCGATGCAGGCGCGCTGGCCGTTGCCGAAAGGCTTCCAGGCATTGACAGGCCGCTTCGCCTCCGCTTCCTTGCTGAAATTCTCGGGGTCAAACGCATCCGGATTGGGCCCCCACACACTGGGGTCGCGATGCAGCGCGGTCACCAGGATCGTGGTGAAGGTGCCCTTCCTGAGTTTGTACTTGCCGCCGCCGATGGTCTCGTCGTTCAGAGGCGAGATGCCATAGGCCGGCGCCGGCGGCCACAGCCGCAGCGCCTCTTTCAGGATCTGCGTGATGTAGGTGAGCTGCGTCACCTGCTGATAGGTCGGCTTGGCATTGACGTCCGGGCCGAAGACGCGATCGACCTCGTCATAGGCCTTCTTGAGAAGGTCCGGATGCTTGAGCAGTGCATAGAGCGTGGTGGACAGCAGGCCGCTGGTGGTCTCGTGGCCTGCGATCAGGAACGTGTTGATCTGGTAACGGATGTTGACGTCGTCGAGCTGCTCGCCGGTGGAGCGGTCGACGCCGGTCATCATTGCGGCCAGCATGTCCTTCTTGTCGTCGACGGCATCCGCGCCCTTGCGGCGCTCGGCGATGATCTCGTCGACCATCCTGTTCATGAAGTCGACGTCTTCGCCCATCGTCTTCCGGCGCTTCTGCATCCAGAGCTGCTCGAATGGCAGGCCGCGGGTCATCATGATGGTTTCGAGTGAGCGCACCAGCGACTCGACGAAGGGATGGTAGTCGCGCCGGTAGAACGAGTTGAAGCGGTAGTCGAAGCCGCACAGGCCGATCGTGTCCAGCGTCAACGCGGTCATGTCGTGGACGACGTCGATCTCCTCGTCGGCGTTGAGCCGCTCCCATTTCTGGACGAGCTGCTCGGCGATATCGACCATGCTCGGGTGATACGACTGCATGGCGCGGTTACCGAACGGCTGGAGCAAAATGTTGTGCGCCTTGCTCCAGTTCGGCTCCTTGGTATCCGCGGTGAACAGGCCGTCGCCGCCGACCGCGCGCACGCGCCGTAACGCGCCGCGTACAGCCTTGTCGAAGCGCTTCTCGTCGGAAAGCTCGTCGACGAGATCATGGCCGGAGACCACGACGATTGGCGACCCCATCATGTCGAGCCAGAAGATCGGACCGAGCTCCTTGGCAAGCCGCGTCAGGTTCTGCACGGGTGCCGCCGAATCCAGCGACAGCATGTTGCCGACCACCGGCTTTGTCGGCGGCTGCGGAATCGGGTCCAGACGGTTCTTCGATGACATTAAGCGCGCTTCCCCCTGCTTTGGCCGTCAATGCTAGCCAAACCGCCTTCTACGCCATTCGATCAGCTTGGCGCTGACCTCTTCCGGCTTCTCCTGCTGCGTCCAATGGCCGCTGTCCTTCACGAGATACTTCTCGAGATCCGCCACCAGATTCTCCATGCCGTCGGCCGCGGACGGCGGCAGCACCGCGTCGTTCTCGGCCATGATCATCAGCGACGGCACGCTGATGTGGTGATCGAGCCCCTGCGATCGCTCCCAATTGCGGGTGAAGTTGCGATACCAGTTGATGCCGCCGGTGAAGCCGGTCTTCGTGAAGGTGTCGACGAACACCTTCTTCTCGTCGGCCGACAAGATCGGGGTGCGCGGATCGACCTTGGCATCGTAGGCCGCGATCATCTGCGGGAAGGCCAGGTTCGTCTTCGACGACGCGCCGACGCCTGCTATCGGTGGCTCTTCCGCTTTCACCGCCGGCCGCGCCAACGGCTTGCGCATGAAGGCGTCGAACGTCTGCTCGACGCGACTGCCGAAAATCCTGTCCGGCTCGCGCGCGGGGTCCTGGAACTGGACGATGTACATGTCGTCGCCGAAACGCTTGCGGAACAGCGCGATCGGATCCATCGGCGCGCGGTCCCAATGCGGTGTGTTGACGCCGACTACGCCAGCAACGCGCCCGGGGTGTCGTAACGGCATCTGCCAAACGACAAAGCCGCCCCAGTCGTGACCGACGAAGATCGCCTTTTCGATCTCGAGGTGATCGAGCAGCCCGACGAGATCACCGGTCAGGTGCTCCATGTCATAGGCCTCGACCGGCTCGGGCCGATCGGTCGCTCCATAGCCGCGCTGGTCCGGTGCGATCACGCGGATGCCGGCCTCGCTCAGCGCCTTGATCTGATGGCGCCAGGAGAAGGCCAGTTCGGGCCAACCATGGCATAGCACCACCGGCGGCTTGTCGGTGACAGGGCCCGCCTCGTAATAGCCCATGCGGATTCCGTTCGTCTGCGCGAACTTGAGCGGCGGCATTTCAATCATTGCAAAGATCCTGACAAACTTCCTATTCCGCCGCGCCCCTGATGTCGGCTGCCGGTGGCACATAGGCCGCTTCGAGCGCGGCAAACTCCTCCGGCAGCATGTCGCACATCACCTGCACGTGCGGAATGATGTTGGCGCCGACGATGAAGCCGAAATCGAGCTGGTCGCGGTAGCTCTGCACGGTGATGTTCAGCGCCTGTCCATGTGTCGAGATCGACACCGGGAAGATGTGCAGCAGCTCCGCACCTGCGGCATAGAGCGTCTGCCGCGGCCCCGGCACGTTGGACACGGTGATGTTGGCCGCCGGCGGCAGCACGTCCGAGAGGTCGGAGCGGCTGTACAGCAGCGCCATGATCTGGACGATGATCGGTGCGCCTAGCATCGAGATGTTGGAGACCTGCGGCATCAAGGCCCGCAACGGATGCGACATCTCCTTGGACTTGGTCGACTGCGCGATGATCGCTTCAAGCCGCGCCTTGGGGTCCTCGATATTGGTCGCGATCGAGCAGATCATGCCGAACACCTGGTTGTTGGCCTCGGTGTTGCCCTCCTCGCGCAGCGAGATCGGCACCGCAGCGGTCAGCGATTTTGCCGGCAGCGTGCCATATTGTTTGAGATAGCGGCGGACCACGCCGGAGGCGAGCGCCAACACCACGTCATTGAGCTTGCCGCCGGCCTGCTTGGCCAGCGCCTTGGAGCGCGACAACGAGATCGACACGCCGGCGAAGCTACGCTCCGACGAGATCGACTTGTTGAGTATGGTCGGCGGTGACACCATGCTAGCGAGGCTTTCGCGCGACTTCGGATCTGAAATCTTGCCGAGCACGTCGGAGACGCTCTTGACCATGGTCGGGATGTTGCCGGCGAAGCGCACCGCGCTCTCGATCTGGTACATCGCGTTGTCGAACAGGATCGAGCCGATGTCGCTCTTGCCGGTGCGTGGCAGTTGGAGGTTCTTCGCGGCCGCCGACGCATCTAACGGCTGGGTGAAGAGCTGCTGATAGGAATCGACCAGGTTGGCCGCGATGTCGCGCGGCTGCTGTCCCGGCTTTGCACCGCCCACGGGCGGATCGACGTTCCGCGGGATCGGCGAGATGTCGTAGATCATGTTGGTCAGGGCCGCACCGGCACCGCCATCGATGGCGGCATGGTGCATCTTGGAATAGAGCCCGACCTCGTTGTCCTTCATGCCCTCGAACACGTAGAACTCCCAGAGCGGGCGAGCACGGTTCAGGAGCTTGGCATGCATCCAGCCGACGATGCGTTCGAGCGTGGCGCGATCGCGCGGCGCCGGCAGGCTGGCACGGAAGATGTGACGGTCGATGTCGAATTGGTCGTCCTCGACCCAGGTCGGATGATCGATGTCGAGCGGCGCCTTCTCCAGCCGCGCCTTGAGGATCGGCGCGATGTGCAACCGCGAGACGATCATCGCCTTGAAGTCTTCGAAGAAATCGCCCTTGTAATCGTCAGGCAGGCGAAAGATCGCCATGCTGCCGACATGCATCGGCATTTCCGGCGTTTCCAGATAAAGAAATGACGCATCCAGCGACGACAGCTTCTTACCGTCAGCCATGGTTCCCTCCGCTACATTCGACGGGCGCCTTTGCTGGCGCTTCTCGTCAGGCCGATACTGCCCGCTCCGGCGGGGCATATGCAATGGCAAACGGACCAGCCCGGTCAAATGGCCAGAACTCCCCCTCCGGCTGCGCCAGGCGATCCGCCACCGCCCACAACGCAGCCGGGTTCACCCCGAGCCCGATATGGCTTGCGAAATGCACCTCGATATTCTCGGCCCGGTCGGAGGGGTGTAGCAGGCAAGTCCGCCAATTCACGACGCCGTCTGTGCGCGAATAGATCGACGTCGCCGGCACCGGAAGATCGCCGGCGATCGCTGCGCGCGCTTCCGCGAAATCCTCGACCCGCTCGCCGGACAACGCCTCATAGAGCGCCGTCGCGTTGGTGGCCCGCACATCATTGGCAAAGGGGCTGCCGAGCGTGATGACGGAGCGGACCATGTCGGGCGCCTGGAGTGCGAGATCCCTGGCGTAGACGCCGCCGAGGCTCCAACCGACCAGACTGACCTTCCGTCCGCTTGCAGCGTGGATTTCGGTGAGGCGAGTGTGCAATGCTTCCCGCATCCGCGCCAGTCCGCCGAGATTGCGGCCCATCCGCCAGGCATGCGCCTCGTAGCCGAGTGCACCGAGATAGCGCCGCATCGGTGCCATCGAGAGATCACTGGCGAGAAAGCCCGGAAGCGCCAGCACCGGGTGGCCGTCGCCCCTGGGTCCGCGCATCAGCAGCGGCGACAGCAGGATGCTGGCATTGAATTCGAACAGGCTGCGCGCCTCCGCGAACAGCAGGCCAAGGCCCGGCGGACGAAGCCGGTCCGAGCCTGGCGCCCCGTCGCGCGTGGTCGTCATTTATTTATTTCTTCTTGTCGCCGCTGCGCGGGCTACCGAGACCGGCCATGGTCACGAACATGTCCTGAAACCGTTCCGCGATCTTGGGATCGAAGGTGAACCAACTCTGGATCAGCGATTCCGGCGAGACCTTGTCGATGTTGCTCAGCACCTGCTGTTGCAGCTTGTCCATCACCGCCGTCTGCATTGGCGACACGTCAGGCAACCCGATGAACTGGCGGGCCTCGAGGGGGGTGCAATCGATTTCGATATTAACTTTCATATCCCCTCCGGATGAGATTCGAGCGACGTCACACAGTATCGCCGTGACATGGTGTACGACGCAAGCGACCTGAGACCTGGGGCCGGACACGGGCTTCCGCAATTGGCGGATATGGTCAATCAAATTGTCGGCGCGAATGGGCGCCGGCGGGCCGTTTCGACCCTCATTCTCGGGACCCGGCTGGCCGAAAGTCCTATGTCGCCCACGCGCCTCTCACCCCTAAATTGTCGGCCAGCATTGCTGCACAGCAGTGCAACTTGGCGCGTTCCTTGCTGGAATGGCGCTTGCACGGGTCGAGAACTCTGGGCAACATGGATCGATCGGCCCCACCGAACAATAAAAATGACGGTGCGGGCGAGTGGAGAGGGTCAAGAATGTCAGTCGGACGAAGTCTGTTTGCGGCGACGCTCGCCGGCGTGCTTGCGCTGGCGGTCTCGCCGGCGTCGAGCCAGACGCTGCGCTACGCTAACCAGGGTGAGCTGAAGTCGCTCGACCCCTACACGCTGAACGAGTCGACCACCAGTGCGCATCTCGGCCACGTCTATGAGGGCCTGGTCGCCCGCGGCAAGGACCTGAAGATCATCCCGGCGCTGGCCGAAAGCTGGGAGACTCCGGAGCCGACACGCTGGCGCTTTCATCTGCGCAAGGGCGTGAAATTCCACAATGGCGACCCCTTCACCGCTGATGACGTGGTATTCTCGGCCGAGCGCGTGCGGGCGAAGGGCTCGAATTTCCAGAGCCGCGTTCCCGCCGATGCCAAGGCGGTCAAGATTGACGATTACACCGTCGATTTCGTCCTGACCTCGCCCAATCCGATCCTGACGGCGCTTTGGGCGACCTGGTACATCATGGACAAGAAATGGGCAGAGGCGAACGATGCGGTGGCACCGACGCCGGCCGCCGCGACGACCCCGAGCTATGCCTCGCTTCATGAAAACGGCACTGGCCCTTTCACGATTGAGAGCCATCAGCCGGGCGTGAAGACCGTCTTCAAGGCAAATCCGAACTGGTGGCGCAAGCCGGAGCATAATCTGAAGGAGATCATCTTCACGCCGATCGCAAACCCGGCCACGCGCGTCGCGGCGCTGCTGTCGGGCGAGGTCGACGTGATCGAACCGGTTCCGGTCCAGGACATCGAGCGCGTCAAAGCGAGCCCGAACGCCACTGTGCTGACAGGACCGGAACTCCGCACCATCTTCGTCGGCATGGATCAGCAGCGCGATGAGCTGTTATACTCCAACGTCAAGGGCAAGAACCCGTTCAAGGACGTACGCGTCCGCGAAGCCGTGTACCGGGCGATCGATGTCGACCTGATCAAGAATCGCGTCATGCGCGGGCTCTCAACGCCTTCCGCATTGATGGTCGCACCGGAGATCTTTACGCTCTCGAAGGACTTCACCCGGCCGAAGTTCGATCCCGACGCCTCCAAGAAGCTCCTGGCGGACGCCGGCTATCCCGAGGGTTTCGAAGTCACGATGGACTGCCCGAACGATCGCTACGTCAATGACGCCGCGATCTGTCAGGCCGTCGTCGGAATGCTCGCCCGTATCGGCATCAAAGTGGAGCTGCTGGCGCAACCCAAGGCGCTGTATTTCGCCAAGGTGCTGAAGCCCGGCGGCTACAAAACTTCGCTGTTCATGCTGGGCTGGACTCCGGATACACTCGACGCCCATAACGTGCTGCACGACATCATGGGCTGCCGGGACGATCCCAAAGATCCGAACCGCGGCGAGGCCAATCTGGCCGGCTACTGCAACAAGCAGTTCGACGAGCTCGCCGACCAGATCCTCGTGGAACCCGATGCGGGCAAGCGCGATCTCCTGATCAAGCAGGCCTTCGAGCTTTCGATGAAGGACTGGGCCTACGTTCCGCTGCACCAGCAGGCGCTCGCCTGGGGCGTGTCGAAGAAAGTGAAGCTGACCCAGCGCGCGGACAACATGGTCATGCTCTACTGGGCGACCAAGCAGGACGAGTAGGTGACGACAAGTTGTGAAGTCCCGGAAGCCAATACTTGCAGGACCTGGCTTCCGGGACTTGCTGTTTCGGGCTAACGCGATGATGCGTGCTGCTGAAGAGATGTGAAAGGAACAGATGCTCGCTTTCACACTGCGCCGGGCCATCCAGGCCATCGGTGTCATGATCGCCGTCGGGGTCATTTCGTTCTCGATGTTCCGCTTTGCCGGCGATCCCGTAAACCAGATGGTCGGGATGGATACGTCGGGTGCCGAACGCGCTGCGATCCGCAAATCGCTCGGCCTCGACGATCCCGTGATCGTGCAGTTCGGCCGCTACGTCGGCAATGCTGCCCAGTTCAAGTTCGGCGTGTCCTACCAGTTCCGCCTGCCGGTCACCAATCTGCTGATGGAGCGGATGCCCGCGACGCTGGAGCTCGCGATCTGCGCCACGATCTTCGCAATGGTCAGTGGCATCCTGATGGGGGTCTATTCGGCGCTTCGCCGTGACAGCTGGCTCGCGCATGCATTCCAGGCCGTCTCGCTGATCGGCATCTCGCTGCCGACCTTCCTGATCGGCATCCTCATGATCTACCTGTTCTCGGTGACACTCGGCTGGCTGCCCTCGTTCGGGCGGGGCGATGTCGTGCATATCGGCTGGTGGACGACGGGGCTCCTGACTTGGTCCGGGTTGAAAGCGTTGATCATGCCCTCGATCACCCTCGGCCTGTTCCAGATGACACTGATCATGCGACTGGTGCGCGCCGAGATGCTAGAGGTGCTGCGCACTGATTACATCCGCTTCGCCCGCGCCCGCGGGCTCACCACGCGCGCGATCCATTTCGGCCATGCGCTGCGTAACACGCTGGTTCCCGTGATCACCGTGGCGGGCCTGCAATTTGGCTCGGTCATTGCGTTCGCAATCATCACCGAGACCGTATTCCAGTGGCCGGGCATGGGACTCCTGTTCGTGCAGGCCGTTCAGAACGTCGATATCCCGATCATGGCGGCCTATCTGATGATGGTGTCCCTGATCTTCGTCACCATCAATCTCGTGGTTGATATCCTCTACACCATCGTCGATCCGCGGCTGCGCTCGACGGTCAGCCGGGCGCATTGACATGAGCGAGGCCGTCGTTCCACACAACACCGAAAAACGCGCGGCCGCCGCACCCGGCTGGTTCAAGCGCGCACTCGACAGCGACCTGTTCTATTCGTTCCGCCGCTCCAGGATCACCATGATCGCGGCTGCCGTGACGCTGCTGTTCTTCCTGATCGCGATCTTCGCCTCGGTGTTGTCGGTGCAAAATCCGTTCGACCCGGCGCAGCTCCAGCTGATGAATTCGCGCATCTCGCCGCTCTGGACTGCCGATGGTCAGAGCCCGTTCCTGCTCGGCACTGATGAGCAAGGCCGCGACGTGCTGTCCGCGATCCTTTACGGTCTGCGTATCTCGCTGCTCGTCGGCGTCCTCGGCGTCGTCTTGTCCGGTGCGCTCGGCATTCTGCTCGGGCTCATGGCCGGCTATTTCGGCGGCGCCGTCGACGGACTGATCATGCGCATCGCTGACGTGCAGCTCTCCTTTCCGGCGATCCTGATTGCGCTCTTGATCAACGGCATCGCCAAATCGGTCTTCGGCAACAAGCTCGACGAGATGAGCATGCTGGCCGTGTTGGTGTTCGCGATTGGCCTCAGCTTCTGGGTGCAATATGCCCGCACGGTGCGCAGCTCGGTGATGGTCGAGAAGAACAAGGATTATGTCGCAGCCGCGCAATTGATCGGCCTGCCCGCTCCCGTGATAATGCTGCGCCACGTGCTGCCGAACACCATGGGGCCGATCCTCGTGATCGCCACCATCAACCTCGCGCTCGCCATCATCACCGAGGCAACGCTGTCGTTCCTCGGTTCGGGCATGCCCGAGACCATGCCGTCGCTCGGCACGCTGATCCGCATCGGCAACGGCTATCTGTTCGCAGGCGAATGGTGGATCGTCGCATTCCCCGGCATCGCACTCGCGGCCCTGATCCTGTCGATCAACCTGCTCGGCGACTGGCTGCGCGACGCGCTCAACCCGAAACTCCGATGAGTATGCAGCGCTCATGACCGAACCCGTTCTCTCCGTCCGCAATCTTCAGGTCGAATTCGCCTCCCGCCGGGGCACGCTGCGCGCGATCGACGGCGTTTCCTTCGACATCGCCAAGGGCGAGGTGCTCGGCGTGGTCGGCGAATCCGGCGCCGGCAAATCCGTCACCGGGCTTTCGGTGATCGGCCTGATCGATCCGCCGGGCCGCATCGCCGGCGGCGAGATCCATCTCGCCGGCCTGCGCATCGACAATCTGCCGCCGGAGGAGATGCGCCGTATCAGGGGAAAGCGCATCGGCATGATCTTCCAGGATCCGCTCACTTCCCTCAATCCGCTGTACAGGGTGGGCGACCAGATCGTGGAAACGATCCGGACCCACCTCAATCTGTCCGAACAGGCTGCGCGCCGCCGCGCCATCGATCTGCTTGCGGAAGTCGGCATTCCCGCACCGGAAAAGCGCATCGACGGCTATCCCCATGAATTCTCCGGCGGCATGCGGCAGCGCGTGGTGATTGCGCTCGCGATCTGCGCCGAGCCGGAGTTGATCATCGCGGACGAGCCGACTACCGCCCTCGACGTCTCCGTGCAGGCGCAGATCATCTCGCTGATCAAGCGTCTCGGCCGTGACCACGGGACCGCCGTGATGCTGGTGACGCACGACATGGGCGTGATCGCCGAAACCTCGGACCGCGTCGCGGTGATGTATGCCGGCCGCGTCGCCGAGATCGGCCCGGTGCAGGACGTCGTGAGGAACCCGTTGCATCCCTATGCCAAGGGCCTGATGGGCGCGATCCCGACGCTTGCCGGCGATGACAAACGTCTGGTGCAGATTCCAGGCTCGATGCCGCGGCTGTCGGCGATCCCGCGCGGCTGCTCGTTCAACCCGCGCTGTGCCTCCGCGTTCGATCGTTGCCGTGTGGACCGGCCAGAGCCGCAGTCGCGTGGCACGCAATCGGTTGCCTGCCATCTCTATGACAGCGTGCCGGCGGAGACCGCGGCATGAGCGACCCCTTCGTCCAGGCCACAAATCTCCGCCGCGTCTTCGACGTCTCAAAGCCCTGGCTCAATCGCATGCTGGAAGGCGGGCATCTCGAATATCTCAAGGCTGTCGATCACGTCACCTTCGACATCAGGAAGGGCGAGACCTTTGCGCTGGTCGGCGAGTCCGGCTCGGGCAAGACCACGGTGGCGCGGATGGTCGTCGGCCTGTTGCCGCCGAGCGCCGGCAACGTCCTGATCGACGGCGTCTCGATGACCGATCCGCGGCAAGGGCAGGCGCGCCGAAAGCTGCGCCGCCGCATCCAGATGATTTTTCAGGATCCTTATGCGAGCCTGAACCCGCACTTCCGCGTCGATGCCATCATCTCCGAGCCGATCCGCGCCTTCGACCTGATCCAGGGCGAGCGCGACATCCAGGCGCGCGTCGGCGAGCTCCTTAGCCTCGTCGGCCTGCATCCCGACGACCGGTTCAAATTTCCGCACGAATTCTCCGGCGGCCAGCGCCAGCGCATCGCAATCGCACGTGCGCTCGCCTCCGACGCCGAATTCATCGTCTGCGACGAGCCGACCTCGGCGCTCGACGTCTCTGTGCAGGCGCAGATCCTGAACCTGATGCGTGACCTCCAGGACAAGTTCGGCCTGACCTATTTGTTCATCAGCCACAACCTCGCCGTGGTCCGCCACATGGCGAGCCGGGTCGGCGTGATGTATCTCGGCCGCATCGTCGAGATCGCGGAAGGCAAGGAGTTGTTCGCCAATCCGCGCATGCCCTATACCAAGATGCTGCTGGGCGCCGTGCCGGATCTTGCGATGTCCGGACGCCAACGCATTCCGGTCAAGGGCGAGATCCCGAACCCGATCAATCCGCCGCCCGGCTGCGCCTTCAATCCGCGCTGCCCGCTGGCGTTTGACCTTTGCCGCAAGGAAGCACCGGACCTGATCGACGGCGTCGCCTGCCATGCGGTTAACACCGCGCCGGTCCCGGCGTGACGCGCGCGTGCCATGCGGCCTGCGCATTGGCCGCGCGGCATTGCCTGTGATCAATTGCGCGCGCCGCAAATGAGGTAGCCCATGGCCAGCAACGTCAATCCCGATCCCTTCACGACGCGCCCCGAGATCGAGGGCACGTTCGGTGTCGTTGCAACCACGCACTGGATCGCGACCGCCGTCGGCATGGCTATTCTGGAAAAGGGCGGCAATGCCTTCGACGCCGGTGTCGCCACCGCCTTCACGCTTCAGGTGGTCGAGCCCCATCTGAACGGCCCCGGCGGGGATGTCCCGATCATCGTCCATGACGTCAAGCGCGGCCGCACCGAGGTGATCTGCGGCCAGGGTCCGGCACCGGCGCGCGCCACCATCGCGCATTACAAGAGCGAGGGCCTCGACATGGTGCCGGGCACCGGCCTGCTCGCGGCCTGCGTCCCCGGCACCTTCGAATCCTGGATGATGTTGCTCCGCGACTACGGCACGATGCGCGTCCGCGACGTGCTGGAGCCTGCGATCTCCTATGCCCGCGACGGCTATCCGCTGGTCGAGCGCGCCTGCGCCACGATCCAGACCGTCGAGCAATTGTTCCGCAAGCACTGGCCGACCTCGGCCGTTGTCTATCTGCCGAACGGCGAGGTACCGAGGCCCGGCACGCTCTTCACCAACAAGACGCTGGCCGCGACCTACACTCGCATCCTTAATGATGCCGAAAACGGCGGTGGCGGCCGCGACGCCGAGATTGAGCGCGCGCGAAACGCCTGGTCGCACGGCTTCGTCGCGGAAGCCATCGACAAGTTCTGCCGCACCCAGGAAGTGATGGACGTCAGCGGCTCGCCACATCGCGGCGTGCTCTCGGCCGACGACATGGCACGCTGGCAGCCAACAGTCGAAGCGCCGCTCACCTACGATTATGGCCGCTACACCGTCTGCAAGGCAGGCGTCTGGAGTCAGGGTCCGGTGACGCTGCAACAGCTCGCGCTGTTGAAAGGCTTTGCGCTCGACGGGCTCGATCCGACCGGGCCGGAGTTCATCCATCTCCAGATCGAATGCGCAAAACTGGCTTTCGCGGACCGCGAAAAGTTCTACGGCGATCCCAAGTTCAGCGAAATCCCGATCGCGACGCTGCTGTCGGACGCCTACAACGACGAGCGCCGGAAGCTCGTTACCGACAATGCGTCGCTCGACTTCCTACCCGGCACTGTTGAAGGCTTCGGCGGAGTGGTCAAGCTGCGCCGCGCCGAAGGACAGCGCGAGGCGGTCGGCGCACTCGGCGCAGGTGAACCGACGGTCGGCCGCTTCGGCGAAGTTCGCGGCGACACCGTGCATTTCGACATCATCGACAAGGCCGGCAACATGGTGTCCTCGACGCCGTCGGGCGGCTGGCTGCAATCCTCGCCGATCATTCCGGAGCTTGGTTTCTGCCTCGGCAGCCGCGCCCAGATGTTCTGGCTGGAGGAAAACCATCCTGGCTCGCTCGCACCGGGCAAGCGGCCGCGCACCACGCTGTCGCCGACCATGGCATTGCGCGACGGCGAGCCTTACCTCGCCTGGGGCTCGCCCGGCGGCGATCAGCAGGACCAATGGATCACGCAGTTCTTCCTGCGCCACGTCCATTGCAACCTCAATCTCCAGGAGGCGATCGACGCGCCGGCGTGGCACTCCGAGCATTTCCCGATCTCGTTCTGGCCGCGCACCGCGCGCCCCGGCGTGCTCGTGGTCGAGAACCGGGTGCCGAAGGCGACGATCGAGAACCTTCGCGAGCGCGGGCATATTGTCGAAGTCGGTCCCGACTGGTCCGAAGGCCGTCTCACCGCTGCCTCGCGCGTCGGGGTACGCCGCCGCGCCGCCGCCAATCCGCGCGGCATGCAGGGCTACGCCGCGGGACGCTAAAGGCAGCACATGACCTGGTCGATCATCGCGCGAGACGCTGCCACCGGCCAGTTCGGGATCGCCGTTGCGACCCGCTTCTTTGCCGTCGGCGCACGTGTGCCCTACATCGCGGCGGGCCTCGGAGCCATTGCAACACAAGCTTTCGTCAATCCCTATTATGGCATCGACGGCGTCAAGTTGTTGCGCGAGGGCTTGAACGCCCAAGACGTGCTCGCCGCGCGGCTCGCGACCGACGACGGCCGCGAGAGCCGCCAGGTCCATATCATGGACGCGAGCGGCGCGATTGCCGCACATACGGGACGCGATTGCGTCGACTGGTGCGGGCACATCGCCGGCAGCGGCTTTTCGATCGCAGGCAACATGCTCGCGGGTGCCGACGTGCTCGCCGAGACAGCAAGGACTTATATCGCCAATGACAAACTGCCCTTCCCGCTCCGGCTGCTTGCGGCCATGCGCGCGGGCGAAGCCGCCGGCGGCGACAAGCGCGGCAAGCAGTCCGCCGCACTGCTGATCCACGGCGAGGAGGAGTGGCCGGCGCTGGACATTCGCGCCGACGATCATCCCGACCCACTCGGTGAACTCGAGCGACTCGAACGGGTCAGTCACGAACTCTGGGTCCACTTCCGCGGCTCCATGCCGACCCGGCAGAACCCCGCCGGCAACACCGATCGTAGCGTCATCGACGCCAGCATCGCCGCGGCGCGGGCGAGACAAGCATGAGCGCGAGCCCTCTCATCGAGATCAGGGACCTGCGCATCCGCTTTCACGGCGACGACGGCCGCGTCACCCACGCGGTCGACAGCGTCGATCTCAGTATCGCCAATGGTGCGACGCTCGGCCTCGTCGGCGAATCCGGCTGCGGCAAGAGCGTGACCTCGCTGGCGATCATGGGCCTGCTGCCGAAGCAGACGACGGAGATATCGGGCGCCATCCGCTTCGACGGCTTCGACCTGCTGAAAACCCCCGACCAGACGCTGCGCGACCTGCGCGGCAACCGACTCGCGATGATTTTCCAGGAGCCGATGACCTCGCTCAACCCGAGCTTCACCATCGGCGACCAGATCATCGAGACGATTTTGCGCCACCGCGGAGGTTCGCGCCGCAGCGCACGGGACCGCGCGACCGAGCTGTTGCGCCGTGTGCACATCCCTTCGCCCGAGCGTCGGATCGACGAATACCCGCACAAGCTCTCTGGCGGCATGCGCCAGCGCGTCATGATCGCGATGGCGCTGGCCTGCGATCCACAGCTCCTGATCGCCGACGAGCCGACCACTGCACTCGACGTCACCCTGCAGGCCCAGATCCTGGAGCTGATGCGCGAGCTGAAGGCCGCGAGCGGCGCCGCGATCATTTTGATCACCCACGATCTCGGTGTAGTCGCCGAGGTCTGCGACGAAGTCGCGGTGATGTATGCCGGCGAGATCGTCGAGCGCGCGCCGGTCGACGAATTGTTCTCCGCGCCGCAGCATCCCTACACCGTCGGACTGCTCGGCTCGATCCCGCGTCTGGACCATCGCGCCGAACAACTTGCGACGATCGAAGGCATGGTGCCGAACATGGCACAGCCACCCGCCGGCTGCCGCTTCGCCGCGCGCTGCCCGTTCGTGCTGGACGCCTGCACCAGGGCGCCACCGCCGCTGGTGGAAGTCAGTCCCGGCCACCTCTCGCGCTGCATCCGCGCGCCGCTCGAACGTCTGGTGTCGTGATGGCGCTGCTCGAGGTCGAAGGCCTGGTCAAGCATTTCGTCGCCCAACGCTCGTTGTTCGGTCGGCCGCTGGCCCATGTCAAAGCGGTCGACGGCGTGTCATTTTCGCTCGAGGCTGGCAAGACGCTGGCTTTGGTCGGTGAATCCGGTTGCGGCAAATCCACCGTAAGCCGCCTGGTGCTGCGGCTAATCGAGCCAGATGCAGGCACCGTGCGATTCGACGGCCGCGACCTGCTCTCGCTCGACGCCAGCGCGCTGCGCGCATTTCGCCGCGAGGCGCAGATCATCTTCCAGGATCCTTACGCCTCGCTCAATCCGCGCATGACGGTCGGCCAGATCCTGACCGAGCCGCTGGCGTTGCACAATCTCGTGCCGCCTGCCCGGCGGCGCGAGCGCGTCGCGGAAATCTTGCGGCTGGTCGGGCTCGAGCCGCGGCTGGCGCGGCGCTATCCGCACGAATTCTCGGGCGGCCAGCGCCAGCGCATCGCCATTGCCCGCGCGCTCGCGGTCGAGCCGAAGCTGATCATCTGCGACGAGCCGGTCTCGGCGCTCGATGTCTCGATCCGCTCACAGATATTGAACCTGCTGCGCGAGTTGCAGGACCGGCTTGGGCTGGCCTATATCTTCGTTTCGCATGATCTCGCGGTGGTCAAGCACATCGCCGACCGCGTCGCGGTGATGAATCTCGGTGGTATCGTCGAACAGGCCGATGCGGACGAGTTGTTCGCTGATCCGCGCCATCCATACAGCCGCGCTCTGTTGTCCGCGATCCCGCTGCCGCAACCTCACGCCAAGCGAGCGAAGGTCGTGCTGCAGGGCGATATCCCGAGCGCCCTCAACCCGCCGGCCGGCTGTCGTTTCCATACCCGCTGCCCCTTCGTGATCGACCGCTGCCGCACCGAAGCGCCGGCACTGGTGGCAGACGAGGCAGGCCACGCCACCGCCTGCCATCGCGTCGGTGAACTGCCTCCGGCCGACGCCATCCTGCCGGTAGCGGCCGGGTTTACGCCGGAACTGGCAAAATTGGTTGCCGCCTTCAGCCGAAAGACGGAAGGCGCGCCCCCTACCGGGGTTGGTATACAGAGTGCAAGGCCTACAACGACGTAGCCGGAGCAATGGGGACTGTCCGATGAAGATGTTTCGCCTGGCCGCAACCGCAACCGCCGCCGCTGTCCTGCTCTCGCTTGGGGCCGCCCAGGCGCAGACCACGCTGCGCATCGGCCTTGCCGAGGACCCCGATATCCTCGATCCCTCGATGGCGCGTACCTATGTCGGCCGCATCGTGTTCGCCGCATTCTGCGACAAGCTGTTCGACATCGACGAGAAGCTCAATATCGTGCCTCAGCTCGCGCTGTCGAGCGAGACGGTCGATGACGGCAAGGGCCTCATCATCAATCTGCGGCCCGGCGTGAAATTCCACGATGGCGAGCCGTTCGACGCGGAGGCCGCCAAATTCTCGCTGGAGCGCCACCTGACCCTCCCCGGCTCGTTCCGCAAGCCGGAGCTAGCCTCGGTCGACCACATCGACGTCGTCGATCCCCTCACTGTCAAGCTGGTGCTGAAATCACCGTTCTCGCCACTGCTCGCCCAGCTCACGGATCGCGCCGGCATGATGATGTCGCCGAAAGCAGCGAAGGCAGCCGGCGACAAGTTCGGCCTGCACCCGGTCTGCGCCGGCCCCTACAAATTTGTCGAGCGCGTGCAGCAGGATCGCATCGTGTTCGAGAAGTTCGCTGACTACTGGAACAAGGACAATGTCTTCATCGACAAGATTGTGTTCCAGCCCATCGTCGACGCCACCGTGCGGCTGGCGAACCTGAAATCCGGCGGCCTCGATCTGATCGAGCGCGTGCTCGCCACCGACCTCAAGGATGTGCGCGCTGATTCACGGCTGGAGGTCGCCACCGCCATCGAGCTCGGCTATCAGGGCATCACGCTCAATATCGGCAAGGACAAGGCCAAGGGACCGCTGAGCCAATCAGCCAAGGTACGGCAGGCCCTCGACCTTGCCATCGACCGCGAGGCGATCAACCAGGTGGTGTTCAACGGCGAGTTTCAGGTCGGCAATCAATGGGTCAATCCCGATCATCCCTACTATCAAATGAGCTTGCCGGTCCGCCCCCGCAATATCGAGAAGGCCAAGGCGCTGCTGAAGGAAGCCGGCGTGACGCCGCCGGTCAGCGTCGACTTCCTGGTGCCGAAGGGCGCGGAGACGGAGACACCTGCGCAGGTGATCCAGTCGATGGCGGCAGAGGCTGGTTTCGACATGAAGATCCGCGTCACCGAATTCGCAACCGGGCTCAAGCAGGCTGAATCCGGCGATTACCAGGCCTTCATGCTCGCCTGGAGCGGCCGCGTCGATCCCGACGGCAACACCTTCGTCTTCCTGCACAGCGGCGCTCCTCAGAATTACGGCGAATGGAACAACGCGCAGGCCGACAAGGCGCTGGAAGACGCGCGGCTCGTGACCGACCTTGCCAAGCGAAAGGCCAGCTATGAAGTTCTGGCCAAGCTGGTCCAGGATGAGAAGCCGCTGCTTTATCTCTATCATCGCCGCATCATCATCGCGCATTCGACCAAGCTCGAGGGCTACAAGCAGATGCCCGACGGCCTGGTACGCGTCGTCGGCCTCAAGCTGAAGTGACGCCGCAGGGATGCTGAACTTCCTCGCCCGCCGGCTTGCGCAGATCGTCCCGACACTGTTCTTCGTGTCGGTGCTGATCTTCTCGCTGCAGCAATTGCTGCCGGGCGATCCCGCACTCGTGATGGCGGGCGAAGAGCGCGATCCGGCCGTGATCGAGCAGATCCGCCACCAATACCGGCTCGATCAGCCGGTCCCCGTGCAGTACGCTTACTGGATGAAGGGCGTATTATCGGGCGATTTCGGCGAATCTCTGCGTAACAAGATGCCGGTGCGCGAGCTGATTGCCCAAAAGCTGCCGGTGACGCTGCAGCTCGGTTCGATGGCGATCATCATCGCCTTCCTGATCGGCATTCCAGCCGGGATCGTCGCCGCCGTGAAGAAGGGAACGGCGTGGGACTACGGCGCCAATTTCTTCGCGCTGTGGGGCATCTCGACGCCGAACTTCTGGCTCGGGATCATGCTGATCTTCCTGTTCTCGATCGAGCTTGGCTGGCTGCCGGCCTCCGGCTATGTGCCGCTCACCGAGAACTGGCGCGCGAGCCTGGCTGCCACCATCATGCCGGCCTTCGTGCTCGGCAACGCCATTTCGGCGGTCTTGATGCGGCATACCCGCAGCGCCATGCTCCAGGTGCTGGAAAGCGATTACGTCCGCACCGCGCGCGCCAAGGGCCTCTCCGAGCGTACCGTGATCCTCAAACATGCCATGCGCAACGCGCTGACGCCCATCATCACACTCGGCGCGCTCGAACTCGGTACGCTGCTGTCCGGCGCCGTGCTGACCGAGCAGATCTTCTCCATTCCCGGCTTCGGCAAGCTGATCGTGGACGCCGTGTTCAACCGCGACTACGCCGTCGTGCAGGGCGTGGTGCTGGTGACCGCCACGGTCTACATCACGCTCAATCTGGTTGCCGACGTCGCCTATATCCTCGTCAATCCGCGGCTGAGGGGCTAGTCGATGACCGACGCCGCCCTGTCCGGCCCCCTCGTGCCAGCCGACGAGCTGGACAGCCCGGCGCGCCGTGCGCGGCGCCGCCTGTTCAAGCGCAAGGCGGCGGTCGCGGGCCTCATGGTCCTCACCATCTTCATCCTGCTCGCTCTGTTGGCGCCTCTGATCGTGCCCTACGATCCCATCGCGACGAGCTGGAGCCTGGTGCGCAAGCCGCCCACAATGGCGCACTGGTTCGGCACTGACGAGCTTGGCCGCGATATCGTCAGCCGCGTCGTCTACGGCGCGCGCGCCTCGCTGCTGGCAGGCCTGATCTCGGTCGCGATCGCGCTCGGCATCGGCGTGCCGCTTGGCCTCGTCGCCGGCTATCGCGGTGGCTTCGTCGATGCGTTGATCAGCCGGATCACCGATGCGATGCTGGCCTGCCCGTTCCTGATCCTGGCGATTGCGCTGGCGGCGTTCCTCGGCCCGAGCCTCGGCAACGCCATGATCGCGATCGGCATCTCGGCAACGCCCATCTTCATCCGCCTGACCCGCGGCCAGGTGTTGAGCGTCAAGGCCGAGGACTATGTCGAAGCGGCGCGCGCACTCGGCAATCCGCCCTGGCGCATTGCAGTCTCGCACATCCTGCCGAACATCCTGCCTGCGCTGCTGGTCCAGGCCACGCTGTCTATCGCCGCGGCGATCATCGCCGAGGCGGCGCTGTCGTTCCTCGGCCTCGGCCAGCAACCGCCGGCGCCATCCTGGGGAAGCATGCTCAATGCGGCCCAACGCTTCCTGACCCAGGCGCCCTGGATGGCGATCTGGCCGGGGCTTGCGATCTTCCTCGTGGTGCTGTCGCTGAACCTGCTTGGCGATGGCCTGCGCGACGCGCTCGATCCACGCCAGCGTTAAATCACCGTCTCCCGCATCACACGGCGGCAATCCATCTCGTATTCGAGATCGACTACCGGCGGCCGCGCGAAGTGCCAGGTGAGGCCCGAGCGTAGTGCACCACGCCGAACCAGTTCATCGATCAGCGCATGATGGAAGTCGTGCACGGAATAGGCCTGCACGCCAGTCGTGTCCTTCCAGCCGAATCCGAACGCCGTCATCCGGTTCTCCATCTGGGACGTCGTGGTGAAGCGCACCTTCTCGCGCAAACCCTCCGGGCTGAGGTCACGGTAGCGTACCGTGCGCTCGACATAGGTGCCGCTGCCCTCGCGCGCCTCGGCACCGCCGGCAATGACGAAGGACGGCGCTTTAGAGTTTGTCGGGCGCGTAAAGGAGAACGCGTAGAACGACGGCTCCTGCGGCGGATCGAGTTCCGGACAGACATTGCTGCGCGCCACCGGATTGGTGGTGCCATCGAAGATGTCCCATTCCGACAGCGTCTTGACGTAATGCAGGTTGAACGCGCGAAAACCCTCTTCACTGAAAGCGGCCGGCGAGCGCAGTTCGCAGGCACAGAAGGCCGTCAACGGACGCCCTGCCTCCTGAATGAACTTTGCCGCAAGCGCAAATCCCTCGGCCAGAGGCACGAGGCGATCGAATCGGACGCGCTCAATCTCATAGCCATCGTCGGCGGCCGCACCAGCCGAATACTGAAACACAGAGGGAATGAACCGATAGTTGCCGGCGGAGAATTCACGCGTCATGACGAACTCCTAGTCCAGTTGAATGCGGATGCCCTTGCCGCCGTTGAGCAGGCGCCTCAAGTGAAATCCCGCGAGAGCATCATCCGCGTGCGCGCCGACCAGCGCGGCAAAAGTCGGCATGGCCGCGGCATCACCAACTTCCATCTTGGAAAAGGCCTCGGAATACTGTGCCATCTCGGGCGCCTCGAATCTTTCACGCAGCAGCGGCTCGAACGCACGCAATGGTTCGCTGCGTCCACGCAGCACCAGATCACCGACGGGACGCCCCTGGAAATTCCTGGCTGCCTCGGCGACACTGGAGCTGACACAGATGCGGGTGCCCAGCTGCTTGTTCGCAGCTTCCAGCCGCGCGGCGATGTTGATCGTGTCCCCATACGCGGTGTAGTCGAAGAAGCGGTTGCCGCCGAAATTGCCGACCAGTGCGGATCCGGCGTGAATGCCGATGCGGGTGGTGCCAAAGTTCACACCCTTTGCGCTCTGCCGCGCGCAAAAATCCTGTGCCCAGGCATCCAGATCATGGGCGCAGGCGACCGCACGCGTCGCGTAGTCAGGCTGATCGCCGGGCGCATTGAACAGCACCTGGATCGCGTCGCCGATGATTTTCGCGACTGTCCCGTCGTGCGCGAAGACCACTTCAGTCATCCCGCCGACATATTCGTTGAGGAGCGCGCCCAGCGTCTCGGGCGGCGCGGTCTCGACCAGCGAGGTGAAGCCCGTGATATCGGTGAAAATGGTCGCGACATCGCGCCACTGCACCTCGATCCCCTCGCCCTCGACGCCCGCCGCCAGACGCTTGGCAAGCTCCGGCGAGAAGTGGCGCGACAGGGCCGCATGAGCCCGCTCGGCCTCCGCCTGACGGCGCCTCACCTCGCGCAACATCTCGATGTGACGAAGTGTCTTGTCGATCGTGGTTTCGAGGTCGGTGAAATCGATCGGCTTGGTCAGGAAGTCGAACGCACCACGGTTCATGGCGGTGCGGATGTTGCTCATATCGCCATAGGCCGAGACGATGATGGTCGACTTCTTGTCCTCGGCTTCCTGGAGCTTCTGCAGCAGCGACAGCCCGTCCATCCTGGGCATGTTGATGTCCGAGACGACCATATCGACTTGCGGGTTCTGCTCAAGCGATTCCAGCGCCTCCAGGCCGTCACGCGCGAATATGATGGCGACGAGCCCGTCGCGGATCTGCCTGCGGAATTTTTGCAGGATCAGGGCCTCGAGGTCTGGCTCGTCGTCGACGAACAGGATGGTTGGAGTCATGCCGCCTGCTCGAGCCTTGTGTCGATCTGCTGGCGCAGCAGCGCAAAGTCGATCGGCTTGGTGAGGAGCCCGGTGGCGCCGCGCTCGATCGCCTTGCGACGCGTCTCGGCATCGCCGTACGCCGTGATCATGATGACCGGAACATTCGGATGCTCGGCGCGCACCTTGGGCAGCATGTCGAGCCCGCTCATACCGGGCATGTTGATATCGGACAGGATCAGGATCAACGAGGGGTCGCGAACCTCGGCCGCGAGCTTCAGCGCATCGGGCGCCGAGGAGGCGAACTCCATCTGGAAACGGCCGGCGCGCAGGTCGCGCCGGAATTGTTGCCGGAACAGCGCCTCGACATCGGGCTCGTCATCGACGACCATGATGTAAACGTTCACGACTTGCCTCCGGAAGTACCGCCTGCCGGCATAACGCGCGGCAGGGTGATGGTGAATTCGGTGAATACACCGGGCTCGGTGTTCACGTCGATCGTGCCGCCGTGCTGTTTCACGACGATGTCGTGGCTCATGGACAGCCCAAGGCCGGTGCCCTCGCCGGCCGGCTTCGTGGTGAAGAAGGGATTGAACATCTTCTCCTTCACCTCCTGCGGAATACCCGTACCGTTGTCGCGGATCCGGATCTCGACCTTGCCACCGAGATTCTTCGTCGTCGCACTCAGGGTCGGCTCGAATCCATCAGCAGCGCTCTCCCTGCGCTTGGTCGCAGCGTAGAAGCCGTTCGATATCAGATTGAGGAAAACGCGGGTAATCTCCTGCGGATAGATGTCGGCGACCCCCGCGGTCGGGTCGAGGTCGCGCTGGAGTGTCACGTTGAACGACGGCCTTTCGGCGCGCGCGCCGTGATAGGCCAGATTCAGGCTCTCCTCCACGATCGCATTGATATCAACGGGGCGATGCTCGCCGGAGCCCTCGCGCGAGTGCAGCAACATGTTCCTGACGATGGAATCGGCGCGCTTGCCGTGCTGCACCACTTTTTCGAGATTCCCCCGTAGCATGCCGGTCAGCTCGTCCACCTCGTCTTTCGTCTTGCCGTCGAGCGATGCCGTTTGCAGGACCTCGTTGAGCTCGTCGATCAGGTCGGTCGAGATCGACGAGAAATTATTGACGAAGTTGAGCGGGTTCTTGATCTCGTGGGCGATCCCCGCCGTGAGCTGGCCGAGCGAGGCCAGCTTCTCGGTCTGGATCAGGCGGCCCTGAGCCGCGCGCAACTCATCAAGGGACTGCGAGAGCTCCATCGTGCGCTTGCGCAACTCATTCAGCAGCCGCGCATTCTCGATGGCGATGACGGCTTGCTTCGTGAAATTCTCGACGACGGAGATCTGCTTGTCGGTGAACGGACGGACTTCCTTGCGATAGACCGCGATCGTGCCGATCAGCTCGTTCTCCCTCAGCATCGGCACAACCACGATCGTGCGGGCGCCAGCCACATCGGAGATTCCGCGAATGCTTGAGCCTCCGGCAATATAGGCAGGCGTGTTCTGCACATCGTGAACGTGAACGACCTGATGTGTCCTGACCACGTCGGCGAGCGCACTCTCCGGATGAGGACGGATCGCCACATCCCGTCGCGAAGCGGCGAACGCAGGCGGCACGTTGTAGTCGGCCGCGATGGTGAAGCCTTCGCCATCCCACAGGTTCATGATCCCGAAACTCGCGCCGCAGACGCGCGTGGCATTCTCGAGCAATTTGTGGAACACCGGCGTGAGTTCGCCCGGAGACGAACTGATGACCTGTAGCACCTCCGAAGTCGCGGTCTGCTGCTCCAGCGACTCCCTCAATTCAGCCGTACGTATCTCGACCTTCTTTTCCAAATTGGCATAAGATTCCTGCAGGCGCTCGCCCATGTCGTTGAACTGGTCGGCAAGACCTTCCAGCTCGTCGCCGGTCTTGATCGAGATGCGTTGAGAGAAATCGCCACCGCCGATCCGCTCGGCGCCGCTGCGCAATGCCTGGATCGGGCCGACCATGCGCCGCGCGAGGAAAATTCCAGCAAGCACCGCAAAGATCGATGCCGCGAGCAGCACAATCGCAAGCCTCTGCAGCGAGGCATAGAGCGCCGCATAGGCCTCCTCGACCGGCAGCTCGACGAACATGGTCCAGCCGAGCGGGGCGATCGGCGCGGACGCCGTCAGAACCTTCTGCCCCTGGATGTTGGTCGCTTCCTGCAAAGCGTCGGGCATGACGCCGCTGCCGGCGAGCGCAGCGCGCACCTGCGCCAGCCCCGACAGATCGGTGTTGCGCAGAACCAGGCTGATATCGGGATGCGCGATCAGTCGCCCCTCCGGACCGACCACATAGGCATGTCCGTGCTCGCCGACCTTGATCTGGGATACGACGTCCCAGATCAGCTTGAGATTGACCTCCGCAATGCTGACGCCCGCATCCTTGCGCGCGCCGGCCTGCGCCAGCGTCATGTAGGGCTCTGACTCGCGACGGAAATAGACTGGCCCATAATAGACCTTGTGCGCGACGGCTTCGGTGAACTTCGGATCGCTCGACAGGTCGATGCCGCTGTCGATCGCGTCCATCGCCAGTCGCGAGACGCGCAGGCGCTCCTTGCCGGTCGAATCCACCTGGGCGAGTTCGGTAATCGCCGGCACCTGGCGCAGCAGCCGTAGCGCGTCGAACCGACGCGGCTCGATCGAGCCCGACGACCATGGCAGTTGCGTGGTCCAGCCGAGCTGGCTCTCGATCTCCTTGACGAACTGGCTGATCTTGGCGGCTGCCGCCTCGGCCTGCTCGTGCTGAACACGGATCAGCGAGGCCTTGTGCTCCCGATAGTAGAACAAGACCTCGAACAGGCCATTGGCCAGCAGGGCGACAGCGACCACGGCCACGAACAGCGCGACATATTTGGTGAACAGCCGCGTCCTGATCCGCCGCCCCACCTCGCCGGACACGACACCGCCCCCGGCCGCGCGCGGCAGCGGCCTGGATTGTGGGGTGTCGGGATGGACGGAAATGCTCATTCCCCCAAGCCTAGCAAGAAGGCCGGACCTTGTCTCTCGCCGCAGCGCACAAGGCTACTCGATGACCTCGTCGGCAAGTGCCAGCAAGGTGGGGGGAATTTCAAGTCCTGTCGCCTTCGCCGTCTTGAGGTTGAGCACCAGAGGATAGCGCGTCGGCAGCTCGAACGGCAGGTCGCCGGGATTTGCGCCGTTGAAAATGCGGGCGACCAGGGCGGCGGCCCGCTCGAAGGATTCCGAGGAATCCGCGCCGTAGGACATCAGACCGCCGTCGCGAGCGAACTCGTCGAACTCGTAGATCGCCGGCAGCTTTCGGGCGGCCGCGAACTCGAAGACGCGCTCGCGATTGAGAATGGTCAGCGCGTCCGCCACCATCAGGATGCCGTCAGGCAAATCGTCATTCATCGCTGCAAAGGCTTCGTTGAAATCGTCGGGTTCGCGGACACCCAGCGCCTGCACGGTCAGCCCGAGGGCCTGAGCCGCCTTCGCGGACGCCTGGTAGCGCGTGGTCATGCCGAGGTCGTCCTTATTCCAGAGCATCGCGACCTTGGTCAGTTTCGGCGACATCTCCTTCAGCAGCGACAGCCGCTTGGCGCTGAGTGTCGATGCGACGTCCGAAATCCCGGTGATATTGCCGCCTGGATGGGCCAGGCTCTCGATCAGCCTGGTTTCGACGGGGTCCCCGACGCCGCTGGCCGCGACGGTGGCAATACCGGCCGCCTTGGCGGCCATGGCCGTCGGATAGCCGATGATCACGATGGCATCGACGTTCTTGGCCTTTAGCTCCGCGATCAGCGCGGGCAGCAACGCGACGTCGCCGAGCGCGCCCCGTGCTTCGAAGGCCAGGTTGCGGCCGAGCTTGAAACTGCGCTGTTCGAGAACCTTGATCAGGATCTGGCCGCCCCGGCTCTCCGCCGTAACCGGCGCGATCGGCGTCACCGTACCCAGGCGATAGATACGGCCTGGCGTATCCGCCGACGCCATGGCCGGGCGCGCCAATGCTGCCCCGCCAAGCACTGCCAGAAATTCGCGCCTCTTCATCCGACAACCCGCCTCGAGCGCACAATCACGGCGCTGCAGCGATCATACTACGGGATATCGCGCGATAAAAAAAAGCGGCAACAGCGATGGCTGTTGCCGCTTCGCACGCAAATTGACCCTTGGTCAGGTCGTCCGCAGCGCCTTGGCGTCGAGGTCGAGCTCGTTCATCTGCTTGTTCCGCTCGGAATCTGCGGCAGCGCGATGGTCGGTCGCCAGCACGACGTAAACCGCCGGCAGCACGAATAGGGTGAACAGCGTGCCGATCGACATGCCGGCGACAACCACGAGACCGATCGAGAAGCGGCTGGCCGCTCCGGCGCCGGTTGCAGTCAGCAGCGGGATCAGGCCGGTGACCATCGCAGCCGTCGTCATCAGGATCGGACGGAGACGGATGCGGGCCGACATTTCGATGGCCGAGCGGCGGTCGAGTCGCTCCTTGACCTGGAGCTCGTTGGCGAACTCCACCATCAGGATGCCGTGCTTGGTGATCAGGCCCACCAGGGTCAGCAGGCCGACCTGGGTATAGATGTTCATGGTGGCCGCACCGAAGAACAGCGGGATCAGCGCGCCCACGATCGCCATCGGCACCGAGATCATGATCACGAACGGATCACGCAGGCTCTCGAACTGCGCCGCCAGCACCAGGAAGATGATGATCAGTGCGAAACCGAAGGTGATCGCGAGCTGATTGCCTTCCTGCACGTACTGCCTGGAGTCCGCGAGATAGTCGTGGCTGAAGCCGGCCGGCAGCTTCTTGGCCTCGCCCTCAAGGAAGTCCACCGCCGCGCCGACGGTCACGCCGGGCATCGGCACGGCCGAGAACGTCGCCGAGTTCAACTGATTATAGTGGGTCAGCGAATTCGGAGCGGTCTTGGTCTCGATCGATACCACGGTCGACAGGGGAAGTTGCTGACCGGTATTGGTCGTCACGTAGAAGCCGCCGAGCGACTCCGGCGAGAGCCGCCGCCCGCGCGGCACCTGGGGAATGACCTGGTAGGAGCGGCCCTCCAGATTGAAGCGATTGACGTAATTGCCGCCGAGCAGCACCGCCAGCGCGCTGCCAACGTTCTGCATGTTGATGCCGAGGTCCTGGGCCTTGGTGCGATCGATCTTCACGGTCACGGTCGGCTGGTTGTAGGCAAGGTCGCTATCGGAGACTATGAACATGCCGCTCTTGCGCGCGGCATCCTTCAGCTTCTCCATTTGCTCAAAGACCGCCTGGAAGCCCGCGGTCGAATTGATCACCATTTGCACGGGCAGGCCACCCGGCCCGCCGGGCAGCGGCGGCAGGTTGAACGCGAAGGCTTGGACACCCTCGATCTTGGAGAGCTCGGCCTGCACGAGCGGTTTCAGCTGGATCGAGGACCGCTTGCGTTCGTCCCACGGCTTCAGCAGCATGCCGGCGATACCGCCCTGCGGACCGTTGATGCCGTTCAGCACGAACCGCAGGTCCGTTTCGGGAAATTTCTGGAATTCCTTGTCGAGTTTTTCGCCGTAGAAATCGACATAGTCGATGTTCGCATATTTCGGCGCCTTGGTCACCGCGAACACGATACCCTGGTCCTCTTCGGGCGCCAGCTCCTTCGAGGTGTGCATATAGAGGAAGCCGACAAGACCGAGGATCGTCACAGCGAAGAGACCGGTGATCGCCTTGTAGTCGAGCGAGCGGTCGAGCCTGCGGCCGTACCAGCGGGTCAGCGCGCCGAACACTTTGTTGACGAGCTTGGCGAAGCGGCCCTCTTCGGTGTTCTTGAGGAGCATCGAGCACATCATCGGCGACAGCGTTAGCGCGATCACGCCTGATACGATCACCGAACCGGCGAGCGTGAAAGCGAATTCGCGGAACAGCGAACCGGTGAGACCGCCGAGGAAACCGATCGGGGCATACACTGCTGCGAGCGTGATGGTCATCGAAACGACGGGGCCGACAATCTCGCGCGCGCCTTCGAGCGCCGCCTGCACCGGCGTCTTGCCCTCTTCCAGATGGCGATGAATGTTTTCCACCACGACGATGGCGTCGTCGACCACGAGGCCGATCGCGAGCACCATCGCAAGCAGCGTCAACAGATTGAAGCTGAAGCCCAGGGCCAGCATCAAGGTGCAGACGCCGATCATCGACAGCGGTATGGTGACCACGGGAATGATGACCGAGCGGAACGACGCCAGGAACAGGAAGATCACCACGATGACGATGATGACGGCTTCGCCCAGCGTCTTCTCCACCTCGTCGATCGAGGACTGAATGAACTTGGTCGAGTCGTAGGCGACCTTCATCTTCATCGAGGGCGGCAGATTGCGCTCGAGTTCGGGGAACAGCGCGCGCACGCCCTTGACCAGCGTCAGCGGATTACCCTGGGGGGTCGCCTGCACACCGATGAAAATCGCGTGCTCGCCGTTGAAGGCGACGCTGGCGTCCGTGCTTTGGGCGGCAAGCTCGACGGTGGCGATGTCCTCCATTCGCACGAAGCCGCCGTCCTTGGCCTTGACGATCATCTTCTTGAACTGGTTGACGTCGGTCAGGCCCGTATTCGTGGAGATGTTAGAAACGATGAGGTAGCCCTTGGTCTGGCCGGCCGCAGATTGGAAGTTGTTGGCGGCAATCGCCGCCGCGACATCGGCCGGCGACACGTTGCGGCCGGCCATCTTCACGGGATCAAGCCACAACCGCATTGCGAAGGTCTGGCCACCGAGGATGTCGGCCGAGGCAACGCCGTCGACCGTCGACAGCACCGGCTGCACCACGCGCGTCAGATAGTCGGAGATCGCCGAGCCCGACAGTTCTTCGGAGGAGAATCCGAGATACATCACGGCCGTCGTCTGGCCTGTGGTCTTGGTGACGATCGGGTCGTTGGATTCCTTCGGGATCAGATATTTGACCGAGTTCGTCTTGGCCAGCACCTCGGTGAGCGCCTGGTTCGGATCGAAGTTCAGCTTGATGTAGACCTGGATCGTCGAGGTGCCGAGCACCGAGGACGAGGTGATGTAGTCGACGCCCTCGGCAGACGCGACCGCCTGCTCGATCGGCGTCGTGATGAAGCCCTGAATCAGGTCAGCGGACGCGCCAGGATAGACGGTCGTGATGTTGATGACCGTGTTCGAGAGCTTGGGATACTGCCGGATCGGCAGCACCATCGCCGCGCGCAGGCCGATCAGCAGGATCAGGAGGCTGACGACGACCGACAGAACCGGGCGCTTGATGAAAATATCGGTAAGGGCCATCGCGGCGATCTCGATTTTGATGTCTCAAGACACGTGATCCGGCCGGGCCGGATCACGTGAGTGTATTTGTCAGTAGCGCGGTGGCTGCGCCGGGATCGACGGGGCCGGGTCGGTCGAAATCGACACCGCCGCGCCCGATTGCAGTTTGAGCTGGCCCACGGCGACCACCTTGTCGCCTGGCTTCAGGCCCTTGAGAATTTCGGCACGACCTTCGACGCGGTCGCCGGTCTGCACGAAGGTGCGCACCGCGCTCAGGCTGGTCTTGCCGTCCGCATCCTTCTTCTCGGTAATCACGAATACGGAGTCGCCGTACAGCGTGTAGTCGACCGCTGTCTCCGGAACCGTGATCACTGGCGGCTTGTCCGGCAACACCACAGTCGTGGTCACGAACATGCCGGGCTTCAGGATCTTCTCAGGATTGGCGATCGTTGCCTGCACGCGAATGTTGCGGGTATCTGTGGCAATCTGCGGCTCGATCGTGGTGATCTTGCCCTCGAAGGTGCGGCCCGGATAGGCGTCGACCTTGAGTCTCACCGGCTGGCCGACCTTGAGGCTGCCGGAATCCTTTTCCGTGACCGTGAAGTTGGCCCATAGCTCCGACAGATCGGTCAACGAAACGATGGCCGTGCCCGCCGTCAGATACTGGCCGACCTCGACCTTGCGGACGCCGAGATCGCCGGAGAACGGCGCACGCACCAGCTTCTGCGAGATCAACGCCTCGGTCTTGGCGATGCCCGCCATCGCCTGGTCGTAGGCCGCTTGCGCGGAATCGACAGTTGCCTGCGGACCGAACTGGCGCGCCGCCAGCTGTTTGGCGCGGTCGAGCGACAGCTGCGCGACCGTTGCCTGGGCCTTGTAGTTGGCGAGGTCGCCCTGATCGGGCGCGTCGAACAGTTGCACCAGCGGCGTGCCGGCCTCGACATGGGCGCCGGGCTCGAACTTGATCTCCGTGACGCGGCCGTTGACGTCGGCGCTGACGTCGACCTGATGCACGGCGGCGAGGCCGCCGACCGCGGTGAGCAGATTCGGGATCACCTCGGACTTCGCTTCCGCCGCGCTGACTGCGGTCGGCGGCGGCTTGTTGTTGGCGAAGAACTGCTTGATCATCTGGCCGCGAAAATAGTTGAACCAGACGAGGCCACCGACGAGCGCGGCGAGCAGGATGCCGACGATGATGAACCAGAGTACCGGCCGGACCGGACGCTTGGGGGCCTTGCTGTCGATCGGTTCGCCGGAAATCTTGTGTTCGGCTACGATGTTCATGTCATGCGCTTTCTGCAATCGCCGTCTTGCCTGCACCCGCGGCCTGATCGCGGCCCAGATGCGAAGCAATTGCGGCGTCGTTAAGTCCGATGCCTCTCAAGAGAAACTCACAGAGCTGCCGCTCCAATTCGGTCGCCCTGCCATAAGCGAGACAAGGTACGGACGGCAGCCTGGTCAGCGCAGCGGTCATCACCGTATGATGCGCAAACCAGAACAGATTGAGCGGTTCGCTGCCGCTCGCCCGCGCATCGCTGGCGGCGACCGCGCGTTCGAGCGAGGCGACGAAGACCGCTCCGATCAGCGTCTCGATCTTGGCATATAGCAAACGAGCGAATTCGCCGTCATCCAGATGACTGGTGGCCATCAGCCGCAGGCGCTGGGCCTCCTCCTGTTCGGGGCCATCGACGATCCGCAGGAAATGCTGGACCATGCCGCGGATCAGTTCGACCAGGGTGGCCGTCGACGGCTCCCGCTCGAGCAGCTCCATCAGCGCCGGATCCGCCTCGCACTCGTCGGCGAGGATTTCGGCATAGAGCGCCGCCTTGGACGGGAAATGCTTGAATAGCAGCGCCTCGGAAATGGCAGCAGCGGCCGCCACGCTCTTGGTCGTGGTGCCGGTATAGCCGTGCCGGGCAAAGCAACGCTTTGCGGCTCCGAGGATCAATTGACGCCTCAGGTCGCTCGTCATACGCAGTGAGCTCATGCTAGTGAGTAAGCACTCACCCACGCCAAAGTCAAGCCAAATGGTGCGCCGCAACCTAGATGGGGGCGGATTCAGGGCAATTTTGCCGCACGTCAGCGTCAGATCGGCTGGAAGCCGAGGTCGCCGCGGATCCGGTTGACGATGTAGGCCCCGTCCCGGCTTGGCAGAATGCGCTCCACATTGGCGCTGTCGATCTTCACATTGGCAAAGCGCGGCCCCTCCGAGAGGTCGTGGACAGCCTTGGCGAAGGCTTCCACCTCGGCCATGGTCGAGATCGCCCGGCTGTCGGCGATGCCGCAGGCCCTGGCGACTCCGACGAGGTCGGCAGCAGCCGAGGTGTGGCTGGTCTGGCCGCCGGTCTCGCCATAGGCCTCGTTGTCGAGCACGACGATCGAGAGATTGGACGGCTTCTGGAGGCCGACGGTGGCAAGGCTGCCCATGCCCATCAGCATCTCGCCGTCGCCGGTGATGACCAGCACCGGCAATTTTGGCTGCGCCAGCGCCAGGCCCAGCCCGATCATCGCCGCGCCACCCATACCACCCCAGAGGTAGAAGTTGCGGGCGTGATCGCCGGCGGCGGTGATGTCGTTGGTGGAGGCACCGAGGCCACCGATCGCAACTACGTCCTTCCGATTCGCAAGCAACGCGGACACCACCTGGCGGCGGTCGAGGAGATTGGCCTTGCTCATTTGGTGAAAACCTTGGCGCCGATCAGGCGCTGCGACAGCAGGACGGCGGTGGGCGTCAAGGCGTTGTAGGCCTGCCCGGCAGCCGCCTCCAACACCGCCGGCACCTCGGCTGCGTTCGAGGCGCGCAGCACCTTGATGCCGGACAGTTCGAAGACGCCCTGCGTGGTCGAACCCATCGGCACCTGCCACGGATTGAACTCGCCCCACTCGCCGCGCATGGTCACGAGGGTGAGGAACGGAAAGCGCAGGATCGGGATCAGCGACAGCATATTGATGCAATTGCCGACGCCGCTCGACTGCATCAGCAGCACGCCACGCTGACCGCCGGTCCAGGCGCCAGCGAGCAGCGCCACGCCTTCCTCCTCCGTCGTCAAGGGAATGCCGCGCATCGTGGACGAGCCCAGCACGCACTGGATCAGCTTCGAATGGCCGGCATCGGGCACGTAAGGCACCTGCCGCACGTCGAAGCGTTGCAAGGTTGCGAAAATATCGTCCGGCCAGTTCGGGGCCGGGTCGGAAGCGTCAGCGCGGGCGTGCATTTTCCTGTCCGGTCGGCTAGCAAATCACAGCGAGACTGTAGACGGTGATCAGCATGGCTCGAAAGAGCGAAAACGGCATATCGGTCTCAACCGGTGAGTATGGCGCATGAACGCAGATGCGAGAGAATTGGCGGCCAATTTCGATCTGGCGAAGCTGACGAGCGAATTCTACGACGATCCCTATCCGACCTATTGTGCACTGCGGGACAACGAGCCGGTCAAGCGCCTGCCGAGCGGCACCGTTTTCCTGACCCGCTACGACGACCTTGTCACCACCTACAAGAACACAAAATCGTTCAGCTCGGACAAAAAGCGCGAGTTCGCGCCGAAATATGGTGACACGCCGCTCTACGAGCACCACACCACGAGTCTCGTCTTCAACGATCCGCCGGCCCACACCCGGGTGCGGCGCCTGATCATGGGCGCGCTGTCGCCGCGCGCGATCGCGGGGATGGAGGGCGACCTCATCAAGCTGATCGACGGCCTGCTCGACGCCATCGCCGCCAAGGGCAGCTGTGAACTGATCGAAGACTTCGCGGCCGCGATCCCCATCGAAGTGATCGGCAATCTGCTCGACGTCCCTCATGAGGAGCGCGCGCCGTTGCGCGACTGGTCGCTGGCGATCCTTGGCGCGCTCGAGCCGGTCGTATCGCCCGAGGTCGCCGCGCGCGGCAACAAGGCAGTGACGGACTTCCTGGCGTATCTGGAGACGCTGGTCGCGCACCGGCACCAAAAGCCTGGCAATCCCGAGCGCGACGTGCTGACGCGCCTGATCCAGGGTGAAGACAACGGTGAGCGGCTGACCGAGAAGGAGCTGCTGCACAATTGCATCTTCCTGCTCAATGCCGGCCACGAGACGACCACCAACCTGATCGGCAACGGCCTCGTCGCGCTGCATCGGAACCCGGACCAGAAGCAGCGGCTGATCGACCATCCCGATATGATCAAGACCGCGGTGGAGGAGATGCTGCGCTACGAAAGCTCGAACCAGCTCGGCAACCGCATGACGACGGAACCGGTCGAGCTTGGCGGCGTCAGGCTCGAAGCTGGCACGTCGGTGACGCTGTGCATCGGTGCGGCCAACCGCGATCCCGCGCAGTTTCCGGACCCTGAGGGCTTCGACGTCGCGCGCACCCCGAACCGGCACCTCGCGTTTGCCACTGGCGCGCATCAATGCGCCGGCATGGCGCTGGCCCGGCTCGAAGGCGCGATTGCGATCTCGCGGTTCCTGGCGCGCTTCCCGGACTATGCCGTGAGCGGCCAGCCCGCGCGCGGCGGCCGCGTCCGGTTCCGCGGCTTCCTGAGCGTACCCTGCTCGATCGGCTGAGGCGTCATGAACATCGATCAATTGCGCGAACGCTGGGCTGATCCAGCCTTGACGGTACTGACCGTGCTGCTGGTGATCATGATGTTCGTGATCTCGCCGTTGCAGGCGCTCGGGCTTTTTGCATTCCAGGTGTCCGAGCTCGTGCTGGCGCTGCTGCTGGTCTGTGGCATCTTCGTGATATCAGGCAGCCCGGTCGCAGTCATCGGCATGCTGATCGCGCTCGGCATGATCGTGACCGGCGCGATCCTGCGGATCAAATCGCCGTCCATTCTCGACCTCAACCTGTTCGCGGGTTCGTGGTTCATCGTGGGCGCGACGATGGCCTGGGCGGTCGCGCGCCAGACTTTTGCGCCGGGGCGCGTAACCTATCATCGCGTGATCGGCGCGATCCTGCTTTATCTGACGGTCGCGATCATCTTCGCGGCCCTCTACACCTTCATCGGTTCGCTCGATGCGGACGCCTTCGTCAGCATGAAGGTGGAAGACAGTCCCAGGCTCGCAAGCGAGGTCATCTATTTCAGCTTCGCGACGATGACCACGACCGGATATGGCGACGTCGCTCCGCTGCATCCGGTTGCCCGGAGCCTGTGCAACATGGAAGCCATCTTCGGCCAGCTCTATCCGGCGACTTTGCTGGCGCGCCTCGTTACGCTCGAGATCGAGCATCGCAGGCAGGACTCCTGATTAGCCTCGGCCGACCCAAAAAGTCGAAAACAACCCCATGCACAGTAGAGCATGGGTTGGCCGAAAATGGCGTGTGAATCCGTCGAACCCTTTGACTTGCCGGAGAAATCAGCGCCAAACGCGCGATCACCCATCCTACAGGCCGTCCGCCACGAGCGGACGTCTACGGTTACGCCAAAGAACATTCCCAGGGGCCTCATGTTGAGAATGCTCTCTCCGGCAATTTCACACGAACGGCGGGAAGATGTCAGGCCGCTTGGGTAGAAGCCGCCGAAAATAGCGCCGTCCTTCTTCCGAAACGGTATTGCTGCCGACAAGGAAATCGTCGGGCATATGGCGTGTCTTGCCAGCCACGCGATCGAGCGGCACGAGCCGAGGTTCGATACGCTCGCCGTCATAATGCAGCACCACCGAGCCGCTGCCGGTCAAGGCGCTTTGCGCGGCAAATGCGCCAGCATCGAAAGCCTCCTTGCGGTCAGTTTCGTCGATCACGCCGACATATCCGCGTGGCAGATAGCCCAGCGTGTCGACACGCGCCCGCGCTTTAGGAAAACGCGATTTCAGCGCTTTCTGGATCTCGATGCCGAGATCACCGCCGGTCAATTGCAGATTGCCATGGGCGTCGCGCTCGACGGCCGCGCCCACCAGCGCCTCGGCGAGAGGCCGGCCGGCTTCGTCCTGCACTCCCTCGGACATCGAGACGATGCAGCGGCCCAGCCGCGTGTAAACCGCATCGACGTCGTCGAGGACTGAACCACCGAGAACGGCTTTTCCGGCGTGTAGATCAGATGCGGAGCATCGTCGGGCGATTGCTGCCAGCCTGCGGCCGCGGCGGAGAGGAAACCGGCATGGCGGCCCATGACGATGGCTACATAGATGCCGGGCATGGCGCGAAAATCGAGATCGACGCTGACAAGGGCGTTGGCGACGAAAGCGGCTGCCGAGATGAAGCCGGGGACGTGATCGTTCGCCATCAGGTCGTTATCGATGGTCTTGGGGGCATGCACGAAGTGGCAGGGGCCACTTGACTGCTGTCGCAGCAGTTCGAGCGTTCCGGCGGTGTCGTTGCCGCCAATATAGACAAAGGCGCGGGCGCCCAGCCGGTCCAGAGCCGCGAGGATATCAGAGCATGCGCCAGAATCTGGTTTGTCGCGGGTCGATCCGAGAGCCGAATTGGGCGTGTTGCCGAGGCGGCGGAGTTCGGCCTCGGGCATGGTGGAGAGGTCGACGACGTTCCCCTGCGTCAGGCCTCGCACACCATAGCGCGCGCCCAGAATGCGCAAGGACGGATCATGCCTGCGCGCGGCAAGGATGGCGCCACACAGGGTCTGGTTGATCACGGCGGTGGGGCCGCCGCCCTGGGCGATGACGATTGATGCCATGGATCCTCTATGACTTGGTTCTGGCTGTGCCGCCCGTGGACTGTGACAGCTCGTAGGATGGGTTGAGCTCTTGCGAAACCCATCAAACTTCATCCTAGCAGTCAGGACGATGGGTTTCGCAAGAGCTCAACCATCCTACGCACGTCAGCGCGCCGCAAGCTACACCACCGTCCGGTGCCGTTCGATGCAGGTGCGCAGCACCTCGTCCATCGGACTATTCCACCAATCGTTCGAAAAAATCTCGATCTCCGAATAGCCGGCAAAATCCTGCGCCTCGACGGCTGCGCGCACCGGTTTGATGTCGATAACGCCGTCACCCATCATGCCGCGGTCGTTGAGGATGTCCTTGGTCGGCACCAGCCAGTCGCAGACGTGGAACGCGAGCAACCGGTCCTTGCCGGCCCGCACGATCTGGCCCATCAGCTCCGGGTCCCACCAGATATGATAGACGTCGAGCGCGACGCCGAGCATGCCGCTGCGGCCGGGATCGAGCCGGTCACAGATGTCGAGTGCCTGCTTGGTGGTGTTCACGCAGGCGCGGTCGGCCGCGTAAGCCGGATGCAAGGGTTCGATCGCCAGCGGAAGGTTTGCCTGCTTGGCGTAGTCGAGCATGTCGGCAAGGGCTTCCTCGACCTGTCCGCGCGCCGCCACGATATCCTTCGACGCCTCGCTGCCGGGCCGCGAAAATTGCGGCAGGCCGCCGACGACCAGCACGATGCAGGGAGCGCCCAGCGCCTTGGCTTCGTCGACGCAGCGGCGGTTGTCGTCACGCACTTCGGTGCGGCGTGATGCATCCGAGGTGAACATGCCGCCGCGGCAATAGCCTGAGAGATCCAGGCCGGCATCACGCACGGCGCGCACCGCACGGTCGAGACCGACGGTCGCGACTTGATCGCGCCAGGGATCGATGGCGCGGATGCCGTGCCTGGCGCAGGCCTCGATGATCTGAACGAGGTCACCCTGCTTGCGGACTGTCGCCGTGTTCAGCGACAGCCAGCGGTGGTCGGACGAGAAATCGCGCATCAGGAGTCAATCCCGTGCGAAGCCAGCACGGTCTTCATCCGTCGCGTCGCCAATTCAGGGTTGGCGAGCAGACCGGCTTGATCGGCCAGCCGGAACAGCTCGGCCAGATGCAGCATCGAGCGCGCGCTCTCCTGGCCGCCGACCATGGTGAAATGATCCTGATGGCCGTTGAGATACGCCATGAACACCACGCCGGTCTTGTAGAAGCGCGTCGGCGCCTTGAAGATGTGGCGCGACAGCGGGACGGTCGGCCCGAGCACGTCATGGAAACCGATCTCATCGCCGGCCGCGAGACGCGACAGCGCATACGACGCCGCCGGTGCAATCGCATCGAAAATGCCGAGCAGCGCGTGCGAAAAACCCTGCTCGTCGCCGGCAATCAGCTCCGCATAATTGAAGTCGTCGCCGGTGTACATCTTGATGCGTTTGTCCAAACGACGACGCATGTCGATCTCGCGCTGCTTGTCGAGCAAGGACACCTTGACGCCGTCGACCTTGGCGGCGTTGTTATTGATGATGGCCACAGCGACGTCCATCGCCTTGTCGAGATCCTTGGTGCCCCAATATCCCGTCAGGGCAGGATCGAACATATCGCCGAGCCAGTGGATGATCACGGGTTCACGGACCTGCGACAGCACGCGGTTGTAGACCTTGGCGTAGTCGTCGGCGCCGCGACCAATTTTTGCCAGCGCGCGCGAGGCCATCAGGATGATACGACCGCCGACCTTTTCGACCGCAGAGAGCTGCTCCTCATAGGCGCGGATCACGTCGTCGATGGTCTTGGCGTCCTCGACCGCAAGATGGTCGGTACCGGCACCCGAAAACACCAACGCGTTACGCCGCTTGGCGGCGCCCACCGACCGCGTGATCAGCTCCAGCGACGTCGGCCAGTCCAGCCCCATGCCGCGCTGCGCGGTGTCCATGGCCTCCGCAACGCCGAGACCGAGGTCCCAGACATGCTCGCGGAAGGCGATGGTCTTGTCCCAGTCGACGGCAGCCGAGAGCCAGGGATCATTGTCCGCGAAGGGATCGACGACCGTGTGGACGGCCGAGAAGGCGATGCGGTTCAGCGGTCCCCCGAGCTTCACGGGAAATGTTCGTGACGCAGCGAGCCGATACGTCTCGATCGAGCGATCGGCCTTGGGTAGCTTGAGCGACAGTGATGACATGGGCAGGACGGGCTTGTTCATGATTTCAGACCTCTCCCCGTCATTGCGAGCGAAGCGAAGCAATCCAGAATGCCTCCGCGGAGAGTCTCTGGATTGCTTCGCTTCGCTCGCAATGACGGCATCGATATTTATCCTATGGCTCAGGCCTTGATCGGGGCGACGTCGATCCAGCGCCGCTCCCTCCAGCTCTTCAGCGCGCATTCGGCGAGTTGCACGCCCTTGACGCCTTCGAGCAGCGTGAACTTGTACGGCGCATCCTCGTAGACGTGGCGAATGAACATCTCCCACTGCTCCTTGAAGCCATTGTCGTAGGTGACGTTGTCCGGCAGCTTCTGCCAGTCGCCGTAAAAATCATGCAGCCGCTTCTCGTCGGGATTCCACACCGGCCGGGGCGTCGCCTGCCGCGCCTGGATCATGCAGTCGGTGAGGCCTGCGACCGCCGAGCCGTGCGTGCCGTCGACCTGGAAGGTGACGAGGTCGTCGCGATAGACGCGCGTGACCCAGGACATGTTGATGTGGGCGATGACGCCACCCTCGAGCTGGAAGGTCGCGTAGGCGGAATCGTCCGCGGTCGCCTTGTACTTCTTGCCCTGCTCGTCGAAACGCTCGGGGATATCGGTGTTGCCGATGCAGACCACGCTCTGGACGTTGCCGAAGAGATTGTCGAGCACGTAGCGCCAGTGGCAAACCATGTCCAGAATGATGCCGCCGCCGTCCTCGTCGCGGTAGTTCCAGGACGGCCGCTGCGCCTCCTGCCAGCCGCCCTCGAACACCCAATAGCCGAACTCGCCGCGCACCGAGAGGATGCGACCGAAGAAGCCGGAATCGCGCAGGAAGGCGATCTTCTTCAGGCCCGGCAGGAACAGCTTGTCCTGCACCGTGCCGTGCTTGACGCCCTTGGAATTGGCGAGCTTGACGACTTCAAGCGCTTCCTCGAAGTTCGTCGCGATCGGCTTCTCGCAATAGACGTGCTTGCCGGCATTGATGGCCTGGGTCAGTAGACCGGGCCGCGCCTGCGTGGTCGCAGCATCGAAGAACATGGTGTCGTTCTTGTCGGCAAGCGCGGCGTCAAGATCCGTGGTCCAGCGCGTGATGTTGAAGCGCTTGGCGAGGCCTTCGACCTTCTCGGCGCTGCGGCCGACCAGGATCGGATCGGGCATGATGCGGTCGCCGTTCTTCAAGCGAACGCCGCCCTGGTCGCGGATCGCAACAATCGAGCGGATCAGATGCTGGTTGAGCCCCATGCGGCCGGTGACGCCGTTCATGATGAGGCCGAGGCGTTGGGTCGTCATGCCAATTGCTCCTTAAGTGATCTTGGCTGTTCGAGCGGGCGGAGCGCCGACCAGTCCGGATGGACCGACGTCGCAAAGCCCGCAGCATGAAGCGATCCCGTCAGGAGATCGCCGTTGTGAATGGAAAGCCGGATGCCATCCCCGGAATCGGCATAAAGATCGGGATGCGCGGTCGCGAAGGCACGCGCTTCCGCGGCCGGCGTCTCGCCAAAACCGTCGACATAGTGATGACCGTTTCGCTCGGCATGGGTCACGCCGATGAAGGCACCGAGCGCGAGGTCCTGCTGCACGGCGATGCCGGCCTGGCAGGTGAGGTCCTCGCCGGTGACGAAGAACTTTTCGCCGCCTGCGCTCCATTTCGCCGCGCGTGTCGCGTTGACGATGGATTTGTAGAGGCCCTTGCAGGATTTCGAGGAAATGCCGTGATAGCCGAGCGCCCGCGCCGCGGGGAATGCGTCGTAGGAATCGTCGGCCTCGTCGATGATGAAGCCGCGTGCGGCAAGCGAGCCGAGCGGCGTCTGCCGGGTGATGTCGCGCGGCATCGGCTGCTCGATATAAAGCAATCTTGACGAGATCGACCGCAGCGCGGGTTCGCGATCGAGCCGATCGATCAACGCCTGCAGCGCGGCAAGGTCGGCATATTGCTCGTTGGCATCGAGCGTCACCTTGTAAGCGCGCCCGAGCGTATCGAGTTCCTTGCCGATGCGCGTCAAGCGCGCGGCATCGGCCGCGGGATCGCCGGATAGTTTCAGCTTGAAGTAATTCGCGCCAGCGTTTTCCTGGGCATCGGCAACACCGCCCTCGCCTTCGATGATATCATCGAGGCCGACAGTATGCCTGATCGCCACGCGTGGCAGTGGCTTGCGACCGGCGAGAAACGTCGTGAGATCCGCTTCCTTCAGGTCGGGCGAGAGCCGCGCATCGATGCCCGCGATATTGTCGGCCATCCCGTCGAAGAAGTTGGTCTCAACGCCGCGGAGCAGCGCATCGATGATCGCCTTGTCGATCTCCGCCGGTCCATAGGCCGCGGCCAAAGCCGGAACGTTCTTTTTCGCGCACGTCGCGATCTGGGCCCCGATGCAGGAGGCATGCAGATCGAACGCCGTCTGGAATCCGGTGCTCGCCAGATATAGCCCGCGGGCGATCTCCAGCGAGCGCCGCAGGCCGTCCACCGTCTGCGCCGGCGACAGTTCCGGCCGCTTGTCGAACCATTTTGGCACCAGCATCTCGGCGCAGGCGCCGACCGCAACACCCCTGCCCTCGACCTCGATCTCGACTCGCACGAACAGCTGCGGTGTCGCGTTGATGGTGATCGCGCCAAAGCGGAACGGCCGCGCGAAATGAACGGGACGTTCGAAGAAGGCAATGTCTCGCAGCTTCAGGCGCGGCGCCATAGTGCACCCGAATGATCGTTAGTGACGTTAGTGCGGCCGCGGAGGCGGTACACCTCTCCCGCTTGCGGGAGAGGTCGGCACGAAGTGCAGGGTGAGGGTTTTCTCCTCTTGGGGGTTCTCGCGAGCGGAGAAACCCTCTCCCCAGCCCTCCCCCGCAGGGTGTTCAGACCGGGGAGATGGTGGACGGGTGTTCGGAGACATCGTGGACACTTTCGACAGCTCAATAAGGAGGCTGTCGGATGCCGTTCCACGAGGTGTCCCGGATGGACGCAAGATCGGAGTTTGTGATGCTGGCCTCGGAAGAGGGAGCCAATGTTCGGCAGTTGTGCCGTCGGTTCGGTATCAGTCCGACGACCGGCTACAAGTGGCTGGAGCGTTGGCGAACGGCCGGGACGAGCGGGCTTCAAGAGCAGTCGCGGCGGCCACAGACGTCGCCGGCGCGCAGCGTTGCGACGACAGAGGACGCCGTGCTTTCGGTGCGAGCCGAGCATCCGGCCTGGGGCGGGCGGAAGATCGCCAGGCGGCTGAAGGATATGGGGCAGCAAGGAGTTCCGGCGCCCTCGACAGTGA
>JAUEPE010000051.1 GCA_030403585.1 Frankia sp. RB7 | reverse complement strand
ACTCGCCAATAAGGGCAAACAGCGCGTCTACGGTCAACGAGGAGTTGGGCGGCGTCATCCATACCTTGACTCACGAATGCATGTGATCCGTCAAGGCATTCGATCAGTGACCTGGGCAGTTACCGCTCCGCTCGCAATGACGCAGTTGATGCAGATGCGTGTCAAAATGGCGGTCTCGTGCCCCGGACGCTGCGGAGCGTCACTGCGTGCCGCACCGCGTCCGGGACACGAAGCCTTTGCTAAACCGGCTTCCCCGTATACGGCATCGACGCCGTAAGACCGCCGTCCACCGGGAATGCCTGGCCGTTCACATACGACGCTTCGTCGCTGGCCAGGAACAATCCCATCGCTGCGAGTTCGTGCGGCTGGCCGGGGCGCTTCAAGGGGTTGAGCTGGCCGATCTTGTCGGCGGTGCCGCGTTCCTTGGCGCGGTCGAAGATCGGCTTGGTCATGCCGGTTTCGATCAGGCCGGGGCAGACCGCGTTGATGCGCACGCCGGTGCCGGTGAGAGAATACGCCGTGGTCTGCACCAGAGAGATCACGCCTGCCTTGCTCGCCGCGTAAGGATGCCCGCTCGCGCCGGCCTTGAGGCCAGCGACCGATGCCGTCAGCACGATCGCGCCGGACTGCTGCTTCACCATGTGCGGCATTGCGTGCTTCACCGCGAGGAACGGTCCGATCAGATTGATGCGCAGCACTTCCTGCCACTGTTCGACGGTCTGCTCGCCGAGCGGAACGAGCCCGCCGGAGACGCCGGCATTAGCCCAGATCACATCGAGCCGGCCGTGCGTCTTCACCGCCTTGTCGATGACGGCGATGACGTCCTGCTCGGAGCCGGCATCGGCGATCATTGCCTCGGCGACACCGCCGGCTTTCTTCACCTCGTCGACGGTCTCCTTCACCGCCTCGGTGCGATCGACCGCGATCAGTTTTGCGCCTTCCTTGGTGAACAGCAGTGCAGCCGCGCGGCCGATGCCGCTGCCGGCGCCGGTGATGATGACTGATTTGCCTTGCAGACGACCCATGCGTTTCTCCCTGCGGTGTGTCGCGTGATGCTTGCCGCGCGACGGAATTTCAAACAGAATTTCAAACGGTAAAGTGTCTTGAGACACGTTCACTACTGACGTACAGCGACATCACACGGGATGGAAGGGCTTCAATGGCAACCGCAGACAAGCCGAATGTGGTCACGACACGCTGGTGGTGGGTTCGTCACGCGCCGGTGCGCAATGACGGCGGCAACATCTACGGACAGAGCGATCTTCCCTGCGACACCAGCGACACCTATGTGTTCAACGCTGTTGCCAAGGTGCTGCCACGCAAGGCGGTCTGGTATTCGAGCAATCTGATGCGCACGCACCAGACCGCGGAGGCGATCTGGGCGGCGGGTTATCCGAAGCCTGCGTCAATGAAATGGGAGGCGGATCTCGCCGAGCAAAATCTCGGCCGCTGGCAGGGCATGAACCGCGCCGAGTTCATCGCCAGCCGTCCCGTCGGCTCGAGCTGGTTTGCCGAAATCAGCGAGCCTGCGCCGGGCGGCGAAAGCTTTATGGATCTGTACAACCGCACGCGCCGCACCGTCGAGCGGATCATCAATGAGGCCGGCGGGCAGGACATCGTCGCGGTCGCGCATGGCGGCACCATCAAGGCGGCGATCGGCCTCGCGCTCGACGGCCAGGTGGAGCGGGCGTTGTCGTTCGATATCGACAATTGCTCGATCACACGGCTCGATTATTTCGCAAGCCCCGAGCGCTCGATCTGGCGGCTGCCGATGGTGAACCAGCAGCCCTGGATCGCCGATGACGCGCATGCCGAGATGCATCAGCCGGCGGGACCGGAAGTCAAGAAGCTCGCCTGAGGCTGTTGTCCGATCGCGCGGACACGGCGTAAGCTTCGAGTAAATCAAATCATACTCTGGGAGAGAAACATGACCTTGTTCGACATGAAGGGCAAAGTGGCCGTCATCACCGGCTCGACGCGCGGCATCGGGCTTGCGATCGCCGAGCGAATGGCCGAGCACGGCGCCAAGGTGGTGATCTCCTCGCGCAAGGCCGATGTCTGCGATGAGGTCGCCAAGGGCATCAACGACAAGTTTGGCAAGGGCACCGCGGTCGCGATCGCTGCCAACATCTCCTCAAAAGAGAATCTGCAAAACCTGGTCGACGAGAGCAACCGAGCCTTCGGCAAGATCGACGTACTGGTCTGCAACGCCGCGTCGAACCCGTATTACGGCCCGCTCGCCGGCATCTCCGACGACCAGTTCCGCAAAATTCTCGACAACAACATCGTCGCCAACAACTGGCTGATCTCGATGGTGGTGCCGCAGATGATCGAGCGCAAGGATGGCTCGGTGATCATCGTCTCCTCGATCGGCGGCCTCAAGGGCTCGACCATTCTCGGCGCCTACGCGATCTCGAAGGCCGCCGACATGCAGCTCGCGCGCAACCTCGCTTGCGAATACGGCAAGCACAACATTCGCGTGAACTGCATCGCGCCCGGCCTGATCAAGACCGATTTTGCGAAAGCGCTGTGGGACAATCCGGAGAACCTGAAAGCCTCGACCGCGCGCTCGCCGCTCTTGCGTATCGGCATTCCCGACGAGATCGCGGGTGCAGCCGTGTTCCTGGGATCAGCGGCCGGCGACTTCATGACCGGCCAGACCATGGTGATCGACGGCGGAGCGACGATTAGCTGAGTCGCTCACAAACCTACGAGGAAGGTGGTTGGGGAGCCGGTCCGGCGAGGAACCAACCACTTTCAGGCTCGTTAGCCCGCGCATTCATCGTCCGCCGATATGGCAGGCGAGGGCGAAAAGCGAGACCGATGATCCCCACGGTGATCAAGCCGCAATCTCCCGACGACGTCTCCGCAATGGTTTTCACGGTGGGCGCGGCGATCCTGAGCATCATCATCGTCTCGGCTCTCTATCTGGGGCGGGAAATCTTCGTTCCCGTTGCGCTCGCCATTCTGCTGAGCTTTGTGCTCGCAGCTCCCGTCAGGTTGATGCAGCGTCTGCACGCCCCGCGTGCGCTCGCCGTCGTCGGCGTCGTGCTGTTCGCCTTTGCGATCATTTTCGCTTTGGGCAGCGTGATCGCGACGCAGCTCAATGGCCTCGCTGGTGATCTACCGAAGTACCAGGTCACGATCTTGTCCAAGATCCAGTCGGTGCGGGGCGTGGCCGGTGGCAGTTCCACGCTGGAGCGTGCTGCCGGGATGCTTCAGGACCTCGGCAAGGAGCTGGACAAGCCGAAGTCGGTCGCGCCCGCCAATCCGCTGACCTCCGGCACTCCCACCGGCGTCAAGCCGGTCCCGGTCGAGGTTTTGCAGCCCGATCCCGGCGCACTGGAGAGCCTGCGCTCGCTGATCGCGCCCCTGGTGTCGCCGCTGGCAACCACGGGGATTATCGTGATCTTTGTCATTTTCATCCTGATTCAGCGCGAGGATCTTCGAAACCGTCTGATCAGGCTGGCCGGCTCGCACGATCTGCAACGCACGACTGCGGCGCTCGACGACGCAGCGGCGCGTTTGAGCCGGCTTTTCCTCAACCAGCTCATGCTCAATACCGGCTTCGGCGTGCTGATTGGCACCGGCTTGTGGCTGATCGGAATCCCTAGTGCGGCGTTGTGGGGTATTCTCGCCGCCGTGCTGCGCTTTGTGCCCTATATCGGCTCGATCATAGCTGCAGCGTTTCCGCTCGCGCTCGCCGTGGCTGTCGATCCGGGCTGGTGGATGCTGGCCTGGACCGCAGCGCTTTTCTTCGTCATCGAACCGCTGGTCGGGCAGGTGGTAGAACCCCTGTTGTATGGTCGCACCACGGGCCTGTCGCCTGTGGCTGTGGTCGTCTCGGCGACGTTCTGGACGGCTCTCTGGGGGCCGATCGGGCTGGTGCTCGCAACACCGCTCACCGTCTGTCTGGTCGTGTTGGGGCGGCACGTCGAAAGACTGTCCTTTCTGGACGTCATGTTCGGCGATCGCCCGGCGCTGTCGCCTCCGGAGATTTTCTATCAGCGCATGCTGGCCGGGGACCCGACCGAAGCCGCCGAGAAGGCCGAGCAGTTTCTCAAGGAGAGATCGCTCGCAGCCTATTACGACGAGGTCGCGATCAAGGGCATGCAACTGGCCCAGTCGGACCTCGACCGCGCTGCCCTGGACCAGACGCGGCTCACGCGCATCCGCGATACCGTGGTTGAATTCGTCGACGATCTCTCGGAACAGGACGATGGCCGTCCTGTCGGAAATGAACGGACGGTGGATGCTGAAGCGGTCGATGCCGTCGAAGCCGTCGCGCCGGCCAGCGACCAGCCGGATATCCCTGTGCTCGATGCCGCGGCCCTCCCGGAACAATTTCGCGGCGAAAATGCCGTGCTCTGCATTGGCGGCCGAACCAAGCTCGACGAGGCCGCTGCTATCATGTTCTCACAGCTTTGCCGTGCGCATGGCGTGGGCAGTCGTGTCGAAGGCCCGGAAGCGTTGTCGACCGCAAACATCTTCCGCCTCGAGACGTCAGGCGTGGCGTTGGTCTGCCTGAGCTATATCGGCATGACAAGTCCGGCGCATCTGCGCTACGCGGTGCGCCGGCTCCGCCGCAAGCTGCCGCAAGCATCCATCATGGTCGGATGCTGGGCGGAGGGCGTCGTCAACATCGAGGAGCTGCGTGAGACGGCGAAGGCCGATCTGTTTGCCACCTCGCTGCGCGAGGCGGCGCAAATCGTCGTCTCGCTGGCGAAGGGCCAGGTCGACGCCATGCCCTCTCTCGAGGGGCTTGGCGTCTTGGCGCGGGCCTGACTACTCTACAGCCGCGTAAACCAGATCCCGCACCAGCGTCCGCGTAAAATCACGCTGGCCCGGGCCCTGGCTCATGAACACCGTGAACAGGTCCTCTTTCGGATCGATCCAGAAGAACGTGCCGGCAATGCCGCTCCAGAAATACTGACCGACGCTGCCGGGGAAGGGCGCGATGCCGGCCTCGCGGCGCACGGCGAAGCCGAGGCCGAAGCCGTGGCCGGGCGAGAGCAGCGTGCCGTTCGTCACGACGTGCGGCCCGAGGTGATCGGACGCCATCAGCTCCAGCGTCTTGCGGCCGATGATCCTGTTGCCGTCGAGCGTCCCGCCATTGCGCAGCATCAGCGCGAAGCGGGCATAGTCCATCGTGGTCGAGACCAGACCGCCGCCGCCGGACTCCATGATCGGCTGCTCCAGCATGTTGAACAGCGCGACCTTGTCGCCGGTCCAGGGATCGGCTTCGAACGGCTGGGCGAGCCTGATGGCATTAGTCTCAGAGGTGGAGAATCCGGTCTCGGTCATCTGCAGCGGTGCGAGGATGCGCTCGGTAAGAAAGGCGCCGAGCGACTTGCCGCTGACGACCTCGACGATGCGGCCGAGGATGTCGGTGGAGCGGCTGTAGTTGAACTCATCGCCGGGGTGGCAGACCAGCGGGAAGCTCGCTACCAGTGCTGCGTGCTCGGCATTGGTGATCTTGCGGCTGCGGACACGCGACTCCTGGTAGAGCTTGTGCACGGGGCCGTCGCCCTGGTGCTCATACGTCAAACCAGACGTGTGGCGGAGCAGGTCCTGCACCGTCATCGGCCGCTTCGGTGGAACCAGTTCCAGCTTGCCGCCGCTGATCACGCCGACCTTCTGGTTGGCAAATTCGGGGATGAATCTGGCGACGGGATCGCCGAGGAGCAGGTGGCCGTCCTCGACCAGCGCCATGATGCCGACCGACACGATCGGCTTGGTCATCGAGAAGATCCGGAAGATCGAATCAAGCGTCATCGCCGGGCCCGCCGGGCTCTGCTTGCCGAGCGCCTCGAACCAGCCGACCTGGCCGCGCCGGGCCACCAGTACGGTCACGCCAGGCACGGTTCCCTTGTCGATCTCGCGCTTGAACGCGTCCGACATCGCCTGGAGGCGGGGCCGCGACAGGCCCAGCGTTTCCGGCTTGGCCTCAGGCAAAGGCGGGGTTTTTGGTGCGGTCGAGGGGCGGGCGGCGGCTGCGGTCGTCATGGGCACTCCCGGTTGTTCTTGATTACGGGAGCGGAGAGTGGCCCAGAAGCAGCACTACAAACAAGCGAAGCCAGCGCGCTTCACCCTTGCAATCCGTCCTTGCAATCGAGCCGCCCCCTGTGCTTGAAAGCGGCCCTGATCCGCGGCAACGCAGGGTCCGTAGGAGTGTAGCTCAATTGGTAGAGCACCGGTCTCCAAAACCGGGGGTCGCAGGTTCGAGCCCTGCCACTCCTGCCAGCTAATCCCGACGATCAGGATCGACAGGCAGGACGGCGGCGGGCCGAAAAGCTCGGACCGTGGATCATGCGGGGCCCATAAGCCCTTGATCCGCATCGCGTCCGTCAGCCGGGCTGGCGCGCATTCCGCCCCGCCCACACCTTGACCTTTGGCCCCATCCGCAGTATCTACCCGGCACTCGCAGCCGGCCCGTTAGACGCGGATCTCCGGCGCGGCTTTGAAATCCCCCGAACAATCGAGCCCGGTTTTCCGGCTCATCCTTCGAGACAGAGGGCTGGGCCACAGGCGGCTGTTCGGATCCCTGAAATTCTTAATGGCGTCTCAAACGATGGCAGTCAGCCCGTTCAAGTTCTTGCAGGAAGTGCGCTCGGAGACCGCCAAGGTCACCTGGCCCACCCGTCGTGAGACCACGATCACCACCATCATGGTGTTCGTAATGGTCGCCGTGGCCTCGATCTTCTTCTTCGCCGCCGACCAGATCATCCGTTACCTCATCACCTTCCTTTTGGGCATTCATTGATGGCAACAGCCGCCGCTACCCAATCGACCGACAAGCGCTGGTACATCGTCCACGCCTATTCGAACTTCGAGAAGAAGGTCGCCGAATCGATCCGCGAGCAGGCCAAGCAGCGCGGGCTCGAGGAGCTGTTCGAGTTGGTGCTGGTTCCGACCGAGAAGGTCACGGAAGTGCGCCGCGGCCGCAAGATCGACGCCGAGCGCAAGTTCTTCCCGGGCTATGTGCTAGTGAAGATGAAGCTGACCGACGAGGCGTTTCATCTGATCAAGAACACGCCGAAGGTCACCGGCTTTCTCGGCGCCGAGAACAAGCCGATGCCGATCTCGGAGAACGAGGCCATGCGCATCCTGCACCAGGTGCAGGAGGGCGTGGAACGGCCGAAGGCGTCGGTGTCGTTCGAGATCGGCGAGAACGTGCGCGTGGCCGATGGCCCGTTCGCCTCGTTCTCGGGTGTGGTCGAGGAAATCGACGAGGCGCGCTCGCGCGTGAAGGTCGCGGTGTCGATCTTCGGCCGCGCCACGCCGGTCGAATTGGAATTCGGTCAGGTCGAGAAGGTCTGATCGGACGAGGCGTGAGGCTTCGGTCTCACCCTAGCAAGAGGCCGTGGGAGGGAGAGGGCGGTTGCCAGCCGCATCCGACCCAGACCACGAACCTGAAACCGCCGGCTTAGGCCGGCACAACAGGAGTGATACATGGCAAAGAAAGTGACCGGATACCTGAAGCTTCAGGTCCCGGCCGGTGCGGCGAATCCCTCGCCCCCGATCGGTCCCGCGCTTGGTCAGCGCGGTCTCAACATCATGGAGTTCTGCAAGGCGTTCAACGCCCAGACCCAGAAGGAAGAGAAGAACACCCCGATTCCCGTCGTGATCACGATCTACGCCGATCGTTCGTTCACGTTCGAGATGAAGACGCCGCCGATGTCCTTCTTCCTCAAGCAGGCCGCCAAGATCCAGTCCGGCTCGAAGGCGCCGGGCCGTGACAAGGCCGGCGCGGTGACACGCGCGCAAGTGCGCGAGATCGCCGAAAAGAAGATGAAGGATCTCAATTGCGACACCATCGAATCGGCCATGAAGATGGTCGAGGGCTCTGCCCGTTCGATGGGTCTGGAAGTGGCGGGGTAAGGGCTCATGGCAATCGGAAAGCGTTTGAACAAAGCCCGCGAAGGTGTTGACCGCGAAAAGCTTTACCCGCTCGCGGACGCCATCAAGATGGTCAAGGAACGCGCGAAAGCGAAGTTCGACGAGACCATCGAGGTCGCGATCAATCTCGGCGTCGATCCGCGTCACGCCGACCAGATGGTCCGCGGCGTCGTGACCCTGCCGAACGGCACCGGCCGTACGCTCCGCGTCGGCGTGTTCGCCCGTGGTGCCAAGGCTGACGAAGCCAAGGCCGCAGGTGCCGACGTTGTCGGCGCTGAAGACCTGGTCGAGAAGGTGCAGAACGGCACGATCGATTTCGATCGTTGTATTGCGACCCCCGACATGATGCCGCTGGTCGGTCGTCTCGGTAAGGTGCTCGGCCCGCGTGGTCTGATGCCGAACCCGAAGATCGGCACCGTGACCATGGACGTCACCGGTGCGGTGAAGGGCGCCAAGGGCGGCTCGGTCGAGTTCCGCGTCGAGAAGGCCGGCATCCTGCAGGCCGGCGTCGGCAAGGCCTCGTTCACCGAGGAGAAGCTGGTCGAGAACATCAAGGCTCTTGCCGATGCTGTCTCGAAGGCGAAGCCGGCTGGCTCCAAGGGCACCTACATCCAGCGCGTTGCGGTGTCCTCGACGATGGGCCCCGGCGTGAAGGTCGAGCCGGGCACCATTCTCGGCTGAGGTTTGGAAATTGCATGAGGCGAGGGGCGGAATCGGGTAACCGATTCCGCCCCTCGTCGTTTGTGTGCGTCACTCACTGGAAACAAGAACAATGGCTGACAAGGTCCTGATCTACTCGCGCTTTCCCAAGACGATGATGGCGCGCTTCGCCGAGCGGTTCGAACTGCTCGACGCCGGTGGCAAGCCTGCGCGCGAGGTGTTTTCGGCCGATGAACTCGGCGGCATCCGTGCGATGCTGACGGCCGGCGGCTCGCCGCTCGGCGCCGAGGCGATGGACCTGTTCCCAAAACTCGGCGCGATCGTCTGCTATGGCACCGGCTATGACGGCGTCGACCTGAAGGCGGCCGCTGCCCGCAAGATCGCGGTCGGCCACAGCCCGGGCGCCAACGCGGCCTCGGTCGCCGACATCGCGATGACCTTGATGCTCGCGACGACGCGGCGGATCCTGGTTGCCGACCAATATGTCCGCAGCGGTGATTGGGCAGCCTCGAAGCAGTCGCCGATGATGCGTCCGCAGGCCGGCATGCCCGGCCGCCGCATCGGCGTCTACGGCATGGGCGAGATCGGCCGCAAGATCGCCGCGCGCTGCGCTGCCTTCGAGAGCGAGGTCGGCTATTTCAGCCGCAGCAAATACGATCTGCCCTATCAATATTTCCCGACCCTCGAGGCGCTCGCGGACTGGTGCAGCGTGTTGATGATCGCGGTCCGGGCAGGGGCCGAGACCCAGCATGTGGTCAACGCCGATATCCTCAAGCGCCTCGGCGCGGACGGCTACGTCGTCAACATCTCCCGCGGCTCGGTCATCGACGAGAACGCCCTGGTTGCGGCGCTCTCCGACAAGACCATCGCCGGCGCCGGCCTCGACGTCTTCGACAAGGAACCGCACGCTCCTGACGCCCTGACCGCGCTCCCCAACGTCGTGTTCGCCCCCCATATCGGCGGCCACACCCTCGAATCGCACGTCGCCATGCAGAACTGCGTGCTGGCGAACCTGGGCGCGTTCTTCGATGGCAAGCCGCTGCCTTATGGGGTCAAAACGGCCTGAATCGGTCCTTGTCAGGCCGCCTCAAGCCCGGCCGGCAACGGATTGGAACTGGTGTGAATTTTGCTCTTGGCAAGCAGGCTCCGAGCGGTTAAAGAACCGCTTCCGGACGTACCGGCCTTGGCTGGTGCGTTCGTGCACGCATTCCGAAAACCCCACACGATAGGAGATCATTCCTTTTCAGGACGTCCGTAAGGATTTGCCCGAAAAGGAAGGAAAATCCATCGGTTGGTGGGATGCGGGCAGAGGTCAGGCGGTTCGCCGACTGGCCTTGTCCTGTCCAAGACTGCAGGCGCCTGCGGGAAATTTCGATTTCTCAACGGCTTAATCGCATGGCCTGCATAGACGGGTGAAGACCGGATTTCACTTCGCATCTCACCTCAAGGTGGTCGCGGAAGGAGTTTGGTTCGGACCTCGACACGCCGTGGGCTCCAACGAGCTCCCGGAGGGCAGGCTTTGAATTGTCGTCTCGCCCGGCGCGTGTCCGATGGGTTTTGACCCTGAGGTTCAGGTTTTGGGTGGGACGATGGGTGCAACCCGGCGGTCCCGCTTTTGCGATGACCGCCAACCGGAAAGAGCTTGCTGTGGAACGAGCGGCAAAAAAGGAAGCGGTCGAACAGCTCAATGGGGTCTTTAAGGCCACGAGCGTCGCGGTCGTTGCCCAATATTCCGGCCTGACCGTTGCCCAGATGCAGAAGCTGCGTACGCAGATGAAGCAGGCTGGTGCCTCGGTGAAGGTCTCGAAGAACCGTCTCGCCAAAATTGCTCTTGAAGGCACTGACGTCGTTGCCATCGGCCCCATGCTGAAGGGACCGACCGTGATCGCCACCTCGGACGATCCGGTAGCGGCGCCAAAGGTCGCCGTCGAATTCGCCAAGGCGAACGAAAAGTTCGTCATCATTGGCGGATCGATGGGAACGACCGTCCTGAATGTCGACGGCGTGAAGGCTCTTGCCTCGCTGCCGTCGCTTGATGAACTGCGTGCCAAGATCGTCGGCCTCCTCGTGGCTCCGGCGACCAAGCTTGCGCAGCTCGCAAACGCGCCCGCGGGCAAGCTCGCGCGCGTCATCCAGGCTTATGCCTCAAAGAGCGAAGCGGCCTGACGCCCTTCGCAAAACTCAAACCCGAACCAGACTAGTTTAAGGAAACAGAACAATGGCTGACTTGCAGAAAATCGTTGACGACCTCTCGAGCCTCACCGTGCTCGAAGCCGCCGAACTCGCCAAGCTCCTGGAAGAAAAGTGGGGCGTGTCCGCCGCTGCGGCAGTGGCCGTTGCCGGTCCCGCCGCTGCTGCCGCCGCTCCGGCTGAAGAGAAGACCGAGTTCACGGTCGTTCTCGCCGCCGCCGGCGAGAAGAAGATCGAGGTCATCAAGGAAGTCCGCGCCATCACCGGCCTGGGCCTGAAGGAAGCAAAGGACCTCGTCGAGGGCGCGCCGAAGCCTGTCAAGGAAGGCGTGAACAAGGACGAGGCCGAGAAGCTCAAGGTCCAGCTCGAGAAGGCTGGCGCGAAGGTCGAGCTCAAGTAAGCAACGCTTACGGGCGGGGTCCCGGGCTGACGCTCAGGACCTTGGTCCATCCCTCAAAAAGGATGGGTCAGATGCAAAAGGCGTGCGACGGATCGTCCCGACGCAGGTCGAACACGAAAATGTGTGGGGATTTGAGGGTATACCCCTCGAATCTCCACTATTGTCGCCCCATATCGGGTCGGCAGCACGAAAGCGCGGTGGGCAGGGATGCCGGATTTCCCTGGAAGCCGTTGGGAGAGCAGGCTATTTCGGGCTTTTGCAGTCCGTGAAGACAATCGTTGTGACGGGCGGGCGTGCCTATGCGCCCCGCGCGTCGTTTTGCGTTTTGAAGGTCTGAAGAACAGATTCAGGACATGACGGCCTGAAACTGGATTTTCGGTCCCCAAAGCGGGTTCGAAAAATTCAACCCGGGGAGCGGCGGCAGCCGAGTCCTGGACGGCGCGCCCAGAGCGGGCGACGAAATGAGAGGCCACGATGGCGCAGCAGACATTCACCGGTCGCAAACGGGTTCGCAAGTTCTTCGGACACATCAAGGAAGTCGCCGAGATGCCGAACCTCATCGAGGTTCAGAAGGCATCCTATGACCAGTTCCTGATGGTCGACGAGCCCGTCGGCGGTCGTCTCGACGAGGGCCTCCAGGCCGTGTTCCGCTCGGTGTTCCCGATCTCCGACTTCTCGGGCACCTCGATGCTGGAATTCGTGCGCTACGAGTTCGAGCAGCCCAAGTACGACGTCGACGAGTGCCGTCAGCGCGGCATGACCTTCGCGGCGCCCCTCAAGGTGACGCTGCGCCTCATCGTGTTCGATATCGACGAGGAAACCGGCGCGAAGTCGGTCAAGGACATCAAGGAGCAGGACGTCTACATGGGCGACATCCCGCTCATGACGATGAACGGCACCTTCATCGTGAACGGCACCGAGCGCGTCATCGTCTCGCAGATGCACCGTTCGCCGGGCGTGTTCTTCGACCACGACAAGGGCAAGACCCATTCCTCGGGCAAGCTGCTGTTCGCGGCCCGCGTGATCCCGTATCGCGGCTCCTGGCTCGACATCGAGTTCGACGCCAAGGACATCGTCTATGCGCGTATCGACCGTCGCCGCAAGATTCCGGTGACGTCGCTGATGTTCGCCCTCGGCCTCGACGGCGAGGCGATCCTCAGCACGTTCTACAAGAAGATCCAATACAAGCGGATCAAGGAAGGCTGGCGCGTTCCGTTCGACGCCAATCGTTTCCGCGGCTACTCGACCATCAACGATTTGATCGACGCCGACACCGGCAAGGTCGTGCTCGAGGCCGGCAAGAAGCTCACCGTGCGCGGTGCGCGTCAGATGCAGGAAAAGGGACTGAAGGCACTGCGCCTGTCGGATGCGGAGCTCGTCGGCAACTACATCGCCGAGGACCTCGTCAATCCGAAGACCGGCGAAATCCACGCCGAAGCCGGCGAGGAAATCACAGACAAGTCGATGAAGGCCCTCAACGAGCACGGCTACAAGGAATTGCCGCTGCTCGACATCGACCACGTCAATGTCGGCGCCTACATCCGCAACACCCTCTCGGCCGACAAGAACATGACGCGTGAAGACGCGCTGTTCGACATCTACCGCGTGATGCGCCCGGGCGAGCCGCCGACGCTGGATTCGGCGCAGGCGATGTTCCAGTCACTGTTCTTCGACGCCGAGCGTTACGACCTCTCCGCGGTCGGCCGCGTCAAGATGAACATGCGCCTCGACCTCGATGCGCCCGACACCCAGCGCACGCTGCGCAAGGAAGACATCCTCTGCGTCATCAAGACGCTGGTGGATTTGCGCGACGGCAAGGGCGAGATCGACGACATCGACCATCTCGGCAACCGCCGTGTGCGCTCGGTCGGCGAGCTCATGGAGAACCAGTACCGCATCGGCCTCCTGCGCATGGAGCGCGCGATCAAGGAGCGCATGTCCTCGGTCGACATCGACACGGTCATGCCGCAGGACCTGATCAACGCGAAGCCGGCGGCTGCCGCCGTGCGCGAGTTCTTCGGCTCCTCGCAGCTCTCGCAGTTCATGGACCAGACCAACCCGCTGTCGGAGATCACCCACAAGCGCCGTCTCTCGGCGCTTGGACCGGGCGGTCTGACCCGCGAGCGCGCCGGCTTCGAGGTGCGCGACGTGCATCCGACGCATTACGGCCGTATCTGCCCGATCGAGACGCCGGAAGGTCCGAACATCGGCCTGATCAACTCGCTCGCGACCTTCGCGCGCGTGAACAAGTACGGCTTCGTCGAGACGCCGTACCGCAAGGTCAAGGACGGTCGCGTCACCGACGAGGTCGTCTACCTCTCGGCGATGGAGGAAGGTCGCTATTCCGTCGCGCAGGCCAACGTGCCGATCGACGCCAAGGGCCGCTTCACCGAAGACCTGGTGGTCTGCCGCGCGAGCGGCACCCGCGACGTCGTGCCGATGACGCCGGACAAGGTCGACTACATGGACGTGTCGCCGAAGCAGCTCGTTTCGGTTGCCGCGGCGCTGATCCCGTTCCTCGAGAACGACGACGCCAACCGCGCGCTGATGGGCTCGAACATGCAGCGCCAGGCGGTGCCGCTGGTTCGCGCCGAAGCGCCGTTCGTCGGTACCGGCATGGAAGGCGTGGTTGCGCGTGACTCGGGTGCCGCGATCGCGGCGCGCCGTTCGGGCGTGATCGACCAGATCGACGCCACCCGCGTCGTCATCCGCGCCACCGAAGATCTCGATCCGACCAAGTCGGGCGTCGATATCTATCGTCTGATGAAGTACCAGCGCTCCAACCAGTCGACCTGCATCAATCAGCGTCCGTTGGTGAAGGTCGGTGACATCGTCAAGAAGGGCGACATCATCGCTGACGGTCCGTCGACCGATCTCGGCGAGCTCGCGCTCGGCCGTAACGTGCTCGTCGCGTTCATGCCGTGGAACGGTTACAACTTCGAAGACTCGATCCTGCTCTCCGAGCGGATCGTGAAGGAAGACGTCTTCACCTCGATCCACATCGAGGAGTTCGAGGTGATGGCCCGCGACACCAAGCTCGGACCTGAGGAAATCACCCGCGACATTCCGAACGTTTCGGAAGAAGCGCTGAAGAACCTCGACGAAGCCGGTATCGTCTATATCGGCGCGGAAGTGCGCGCCGGCGACATCCTGGTCGGCAAGATCACCCCGAAGGGCGAGAGCCCGATGACGCCGGAAGAAAAGCTTCTGCGCGCCATCTTCGGCGAAAAGGCCTCCGACGTTCGCGACACCTCGCTGCGCGTTCCCCCGGGCGTTCAGGGCACGATCGTGGAAGTCCGCGTGTTCAACCGTCACGGCGTCGACAAGGACGAGCGTGCGCTGGCGATCGAGCGGGAAGAGATCGAGCGTCTGGCCAAGGACCGCGACGACGAGCAGGCGATCCTGGACCGCAACGTCTACAACCGTCTTGCCGAGCTTCTCGAGGGGCGGCAGGGCATTGCGGGCCCGAAGGGCTTCAAGAAGGACACCAAGATCACCCGCGCGGTGCTCGAGGAGTACCCGAAGTCGCAGTGGTGGCTGTTCGCTTCGCCGAACGACAAGCTGATGGCCGAGATCGAGGCCATGCGGAAGCAGTACGACGAGTCGAAGAAGGGGCTCGAGCAGCGCTTCCTCGACAAGGTCGAGAAGCTTCAGCGCGGCGACGAATTGCCGCCCGGCGTGATGAAGATGGTCAAGGTCTTCGTCGCGGTGAAGCGCAAGATCCAGCCCGGCGACAAGATGGCCGGTCGTCACGGCAACAAGGGCGTGGTGTCGAAGATCGTGCCGATCGAGGACATGCCGTTCCTCGAAGACGGTACGCATGCCGACATCGTGCTCAATCCGCTCGGCGTGCCTTCGCGCATGAACGTCGGACAGATCCTCGAGACCCATCTCGGCTGGGCCTGTGCCGGCCTCGGCAAGCGTATCGGCCAGACGGTCGATGCTTACCTGTCGAAGCAGGACATCAGGCCGCTGAAGGAAACCTTGAAGAAGGTCTACGGCGAGGACGAGACCATCAAGTCGCTCAACGACAACGAGCTGCTTGAACTCGGCCATAACCTCAGCCGCGGCGTGCCGATCGCGACGCCGGTGTTCGACGGTGCCAAGGAAGCCGACATCGAGGAGATGCTGAAGCTTGCCGGTCTGGACGCTTCGGGTCAGTCGACCGTCTATGACGGCCGCACCGGCGATGCCTTCGACCGCAAGGTGACGGTGGGCTACATCTACATGCTCAAGCTGCACCATCTCGTCGACGACAAGATCCATGCGCGTTCGATCGGTCCGTACTCGCTCGTCACCCAGCAACCGCTGGGCGGCAAGGCACAGTTCGGCGGCCAGCGCTTCGGCGAAATGGAGGTGTGGGCGCTCGAAGCTTACGGCGCGGCCTACACGCTCCAGGAAATGCTGACCGTGAAGTCGGACGACGTCGCCGGCCGTACCAAGGTGTACGAGGCGATCGTGCGTGGCGACGACACCTTCGAGGCCGGTATTCCGGAATCGTTCAACGTGCTGGTCAAGGAAATGCGCTCGCTCGGCCTCAACGTCGACTTGCACAATTCCAAGGTCGGGCCGGGGACGGCGGAAGCGGCCGAGTAATACGACCTTTCATGCCCGGCCTTCGCGGCCGGGCATTGGCGCCCCTCCCGATGCCTTGAGGGCAGGGCGCCTCGCTTGAGTGATTTTCGAATTTGCGGCCGGAGGCGACCGGCACGCGAGGAGAAGACGATGAACCAAGAAATTATGAATCTCTTCAACCCGACGACGCCGGCTCAGGTCTTCGACCAGATCCGGATTTCGATCGCGTCTCCAGAGAAGATTCTGTCCTGGTCCTACGGCGAGATCAAGAAGCCGGAGACCATCAACTACCGTACCTTCAAGCCCGAGCGCGACGGACTGTTCTGCGCGCGCATCTTCGGGCCGATCAAGGATTACGAGTGCTTGTGCGGCAAGTACAAGCGCATGAAGTACAAGGGCATCATCTGCGAGAAGTGCTCGGTCGAGGTCACGCTGTCGCGCGTCCGGCGCGAGCGCATGGGCCATATCGAGCTCGCGGCCCCCGTCGCCCACATCTGGTTCCTGAAGTCGCTGCCGTCGCGCATCGGCCTGCTGCTCGACATGACGCTGAAGGATCTCGAGCGGATCCTCTACTTCGAATACTACGTCGTGCTCGAGCCGGGTCTCACCGCGCTGAAGGACCGTCAGCTGCTGTCGGAAGACGAGTATCTGAAGGCGCAGGACGAGTACGGCCAGGATTCTTTCACCGCCATGATCGGCGCGGAGGCAATCCGCGAGCTGCTCAAGGGCATGGATCTCGAGAAGCTCGAGCTGACCTTGCGCGCGGAGATGCAGGAGACCGACTCCGACATCAAGCACAAGAAGCTCGCCAAGCGCCTGAAGATCGTCGAGGCCTTCCGCCACTCCGGCAACAAGCCGGAATGGATGATCCTGACCGTCGTTCCCGTGATCCCGCCGGACCTGCGTCCGCTGGTGCCGCTGGACGGCGGCCGCTTCGCGACCTCCGATCTCAACGACCTCTACCGCCGCGTCATCAACCGCAACAACCGCTTGAAGCGGCTGATGGAACTGCGCGCGCCGGACATCATCATCCGCAACGAGAAGCGCATGCTTCAGGAAGCGGTCGATGCGCTGTTCGACAACGGCCGCCGCGGCCGCGTCATCACGGGTGCCAACAAGCGCCCGCTGAAGTCGCTCGCCGACATGCTGAAGGGCAAGCAGGGCCGTTTCCGCCAGAACCTGCTCGGCAAGCGCGTCGACTATTCGGGCCGTTCGGTGATCGTGGTCGGTCCCGAGCTGCGCCTGCATCAGTGCGGCCTGCCGAAGAAGATGGCGCTCGAACTGTTCAAGCCGTTCATCTATTCGCGGCTTGACGCCAAGGGCCTGTCCACCACCGTGAAGCAGGCGAAGAAGCTGGTCGAGAAGGAGCGGCCCGAGGTCTGGGACATCCTGGACGAGGTGATCCGCGAACATCCGGTGCTGCTCAACCGCGCGCCGACGCTGCATCGTCTGGGCATCCAGGCGTTCGAGCCGGTGCTGATCGAGGGCAAGGCGATCCAGCTTCACCCGTTGGTCTGCTCCGCGTTCAACGCCGACTTCGACGGCGACCAGATGGCCGTGCACGTTCCGCTGTCGCTCGAAGCGCAGCTGGAAGCGCGCGTGCTGATGATGTCGACCAACAATATCCTGCATCCGGCGAACGGCCAGCCGATCATCGTGCCGTCGCAGGACATCGTGCTCGGTCTCTACTACGTCTCGATCATGCGCGAAGGCCTGCCCGGTGAGAGCAAGCTGTTCGGCGACATGGCCGAGCTCGAGCACGCGCTGCATGCGAAGGTCATCCACCTCCACACCAAGATCAAGTATCGGTGGCAGGGCATGGATGAGACCGGCAAGGTCTCGACGCGCTGGATCGAGACCACCGCGGGTCGCGTCATGCTCGGCAATCTGCTGCCGAAGAACCCGCGGATTTCGTACGAGATCATCAACAAGCTGATGACCAAGCGCGAGATCTCGGGCGTCATCGACCAAGTCTACCGCCACTGCGGCCAGAAGGAGACGGTGATCTTCTGCGACCGCATCATGGCGCTCGGCTTCTACAACGCGTTCAAGGCCGGCATCTCGTTCGGCAAGGACGACATGGTCGTGCCGCACTCCAAGTGGAAGATCGTCGACACCACCCGTACGCTGGCGAAGGATTTCGAGCAGCAGTACAACGACGGCCTGATCACCCATGGCGAGAAGTACAACAAGGTCGTCGACGCCTGGTCGAAGGCGACCGAAGAAATCGCCAAGGCCATGATGAAGGAGATCTCCTCCACCAAGAAGACGGCGAGTGGAGCCGATGCCGACATCAACTCGATTTACATGATGGCTCACTCCGGCGCCCGCGGTTCGCCGGCCCAGATGCGCCAGCTCGCCGGCATGCGCGGCCTGATGGCCAAGCCGTCGGGCGAGATCATCGAGACGCCGATCATCTCGAACTTCAAGGAAGGCCTCTCGGTTCTCGAGTACTTCAACTCGACCCACGGCGCCCGCAAGGGCCTCGCGGACACCGCGTTGAAGACCGCGAACTCGGGCTACCTGACCCGTCGTCTGGTCGACGTCGCGCAGGACTGCATCATCACGCAGTCCGATTGCGGCACCAGGCTCGGCATCAAGATGCGCGCCATCGTCGATGCCGGCACCGTGGTCGCTTCGCTCGGTTCGCGCATCCTCGGACGCACGGCCTGCGAAGACATCCGTGACAGCTCCGGCAAGGTGATCATCAAGCGAGATACGCTGATGGAAGAGAGCCATCTGGACGCCATCCAGCAGGGTGGTGTGCAGGAGGTGAAGATCCGCTCGGCGCTGACCTGCGAACTCGTCAACGGCATCTGCGGCATGTGCTACGGCCGCGATCTCGCCCGCGGCACGCCGGTCAACCATGGCGAAGCGGTCGGCGTCATCGCGGCGCAGTCGATCGGTGAGCCGGGCACCCAGCTCACCATGCGCACCTTCCACATCGGTGGTGCGGCGCAGCTCAACGAGCAGTCGTTCGTCGAAGCCAATTTCGACGGCAAGATCGTGATCAGGAACAAGGCCATCGCCCGCAACAGCGAAGGTCACCTGGTCGCAATGGTGCGCAACATGGTGGTGGCGATCGTCGATGCCGACGGCACCGAGCGTGCGACGCACCGTATCCAGTACGGCGCGCGCCTGCACATCGACGAAGGCGATATGGTCAAGCGCGGCCAGCGCATCGTCGAATGGGATCCCTACACTCGTCCGCTTCTCACCGAGGTCGAAGGAACGATCGGCTTCGAGGATCTGGTCGAGGGGCAGTCGATCACGGAAACGCTGGACGAGGCCACCGGTATCGCCAAGCGCGTGGTCATCGACTGGCGCTCGACCCGCGGTGGCGCGGACCTGCGTCCGGCCATCGTGGTGAAGGGCAAGGACGGCAAGGTGCTCAAGCTCGCCCGTGGCGGTGATGCCCGCTACATGCTGTCGGTCGACGGCATTCTGTCGGTCGACGTCGGAGCCAAGGTCCAGGCGGGCGACATTCTCGCCCGTGTCTCGACCGAAAGCGCCAAGACGCGTGACATCACCGGCGGTCTGCCGCGGGTGGCGGAACTGTTCGAGGCACGGCGTCCGAAGGATGCGGCGATCATCGCCGAAATCTCGGGTACCATCCGGTTCGGACGCGACTACAAGAACAAGCGTCGCATCTCGATCGAGCCGATGGACAAGACCGAAGAGGCACGCGAGTACCTGATCCCGAAGGGCAAGCACATCCACCTTCAGGACGGCGACGTCGTCGAGAAGGGCGACTTCATCGTGGAAGGAAACCCGGCGCCGCACGACATTCTCGCGGTCAAGGGCATCGAGGAGCTCGCGGCCTATCTGGTCAACGAAATCCAGGAGGTCTACCGCCTCCAGGGCGTGCTCATCAACGACAAGCACATCGAGGTGATTGTCCGGCAGATGCTCCAGAAGGTGGAAGTCACCGACCAGGGCGACACCGACATGATCTCGGGCGAGCAGATCGACAAGATCGAGTTCGACGCGATCAACGAGAAGACCAAGGAAGAGGGCAAGAAGATCGCCACGGGGACGCCGGTTCTGCTCGGCATCACCAAGGCGAGCCTCCAGACCCGCTCCTTCTTCTCGGCGGCTTCGTTCCAGGAGACCACCCGCGTCCTCACGGAAGCGGCTGTCAATGGCAAGGTCGATCCGCTCGAAGGTCTCAAGGAGAACGTCATCGTCGGCCGGCTGATTCCGGCGGGCACCGGCGCCTCCATGGCCAAGATCCGCGAAGTCGCCGTGAAGCGCGACAAGATGATCCTGGACGAGCGCGAGAAGCAGACGGCCGTCGTGTCGCCCGCGCCGGAAGCGGAGCTTCCTGCGCTGCCGCCCGCGGAATGATGGTTCATCCGTAGGAATACCGAGGATAATGAAAAGGCCGGCGAAAGCCGGCCTTTTTGCTGCTCTGTTTGGCTGTTGCGATGCGGGATCAACCTTTGTTCATCTTCCCTTCAGTCAGAAAAGCGCTTCTGCTAGGGGAGCTTAGACCGGTGGTCCCGTGACGGGGGCACGGCCGGAGACCACGGAACTGACATGCTTGATCTCGCAATTGTAGGCGGCGGCCCCGGTGGGCTGATGAGCGCCTGGTATCTGAAGCGTAAGCTCGGCGACCTCTGCCGCATTACCATCTATGAAGCCTCCGACCGGCTCGGCGGCAAGATCGTCACGCGCAAATTCGATTCCGCGCCGGCGATGTACGAGGCCGGCGTTGCCGAGATCTACGACTACTCGATGACGGGTCCCGATCCGCTGCGCGAGCTGATCCAGCATTTCGGCCTGCAGACCATTCCGATGGATGCCGAGCAGGTGCAGTTCGGCGGCGAGCTGCTCAACGACGTCGCCGGCATGCGCCGCAAATACGGCGCCGAGACCGCGGCTGCGATCGAGCAGTTCCGCAAGCGCTGTGCCGACGAGATGTCGCCGATCGAATATTACGAGGGCGTCGGCGCGCACGACAACGAGAACCCCTGGGCCTACAAGACCGCCGAGCAGGTGCTCGACGAGGAGGTCGAGGACGAGACCGCAAAGCGCTTCTTCAAGGTGATGGCGCGCTCCGACCTCGCGACCGAGAGCCACAACACCAACGGCCTCAACGCGCTCAAGAACTATCTAATGGATGTCGACGGCTATATCGGCCTCTATTCCATCCAGAACGGCAACGAGCAGCTGATCGAATGTCTGCAGTCGGAGGTCAACGCCGACATTCAGCTCAATCACCGCGTGCTCACCGTCGGCAAGGCGCCGACCGGTCGCTATCAGCTCAAGATGATGAACGGGAAGGGACCGGAGACGCGCGACTTCGATCTCGTGCTGGTCTGCCTGCCGCATTCCTGGCTCTCCACCGTCGGCTGGGAAGGCGAGCAGCTGCGCAAGTCGATGGTCAAGCACGTGTCGTATTTCGACCGCCCCGCGCATTACCTGCGCGTCTCGATTCTGTTTGATTCCCCGTTCTGGGGCGACAAGATTTCTGGCGCCTGGTTCATGTCGGAGGCCTTCGGCGGCTGCTGCGTCTACAACGAGGGCGCGCGCCACGATGTCGGCAAGCACGGCGTCCTGAACTGGCTGATTCCCGGCTCCGATGCGCTGGCCTTCGCCAATCTGTCGGACCAGGAGCTGATCGACGCCGCGCTGAAATCGCTGCCGGCCTCGCTCGGCGATGCGCGTGCGCATTTCATCGAAGGCAAGATCCACCGCTGGCTGTCCTCGGTGAATGCGATACCGGGCGGTCTGCCCGTGCGCGATGTCATGACCAATCACCGGCCCGAGCCGAAGGAGCATCCCGGCATCGTCGTTGTCGGTGATTATCTGTTCGACTCCACGCTGAACGGCCTGCTCGATTCCTCGGACGCCGCGACCGACATCATCCTGACCGAGATGATGCGGCTGCGCCGCGAGCACGCCCAGGATGGCAAGCCAGTCTCGGACAAGATCGATCGCGACTATTTCGAGAACTATCGCGGCGTTGGCCCTTATAGCGAAGCGTGGCAGCAGTTCACCGATCCCGACTATCTGACGAAGCTGATCGGCATCGTCTGGGGCAAGGCGAAGGGTGCCAAGCTCCTGGTCGCGGGCTCCGCCAGCGGCGAGCTGGTCGGCGCGTTGCGCGACCGCGGCATCGATGCCTGGGGCATCGAGAACAACCGAGCCATTCACGCCAAGACGCCGAAGACGCTGAAGAAGTACAACAAGCTGGGATCCATCCTGGACATGCCGTTCAAGGACGGCGCATTCGACTTCGTGTTCGAGACCAGCCTCTGCCACGTTGCCCCGAAGCAGGTGGTCCGCGCGATCCGCGAGTTGAACCGCGTGGTCAAGACCGGCCTCGTGTTCGGCTCGGTCACCTCGGACATGGCCTCAGCCGTGGTCGATCGCTACGACTTGCTGCGCGGGGTCAAGAAGCTCGGCACCTGGTGGGAATGGTCCGAGCTGTTCTTCGGCAACGGCTTCGATCTCGCGATGCACCGCAAGGACTGCACCGACGCGCTCTGGGCGGCGACGCTCGCCGCCAACAAGGGGCCGGGGCAGTGGTATGCCGACGCCGATAGCTTGCGCTATTCCTTCTTCGACAAAGTCGAGGACGAAGACGACGACGACTAGCATCACAGGGCGGATGAATTCGCCAATTGTTTTGCCGAATTCATCCTGATCGCATAGAATCGGTGGAAGTAGCGGCGTTCCGCTAATTCCCTGCTTTCTCCGCGGTCATGCCGGCCGTCAGCATCGGTTGGTTTCATGGCGTCCAGGCCTCTCTCTCCCGACAAACAGAAGCTCGCCGCGCAAGAAGCGGCCGAGCTCGAGGACAAGGTCGCCACCGTCAAGCCAGACCTCGAAGACGTTGAGGACGACGAAGACGAGGACGAGCTGGAGCTCGATGACGACGATGAGGACGAGGACCTCGTCGTCTTTACCGCCCGCGAAGCCGCCGGCGCGCTCGCGACCATCCTGGGCTTCATCAAGCCCTTCCTCACCAACTATAAGCGGATGTTGTCGTTCGTGGCGTTCGGCGTCATCGTCGAGACGCTGTTCAACGTCATCATGCCGCTCAGCCTGAAATATCTGATCGACGACGCGCTAGGCGAGGAGGATTTCCAGGCACTCTACAAGATCCTAGGCGTGCTCGCAGTCGCCGGCATCTTCACCTCGATCGTCGCGGTCTGGTACGAGCGCTGGGACGCGCGGCTGGCCGCCTGCATCATCTCCGACGTCCGCAGGCGCCTGTTCGAGCACGTCCAGGACCTGCCGGCGGCCTATTTCGGCCGTACCAAGCGCGGCGAGATCCTGTCGCGCTTCTCGGTCGATCAGGCTGCTTTCGAGGGCTCAGTCAAGACCTTCGCCAACAGCGCGGCGTTGCCATTCCTGGAGTTGATCGCAGGCGCCATCTTGATGCTGTTTCTCAACTGGCAACTCGCGGTGGTCGCGCTGCTGGTGTTTCCGATCACGCTGATCGGCCCGCGCATCCTGACGCCGAAGGCGGTGCAGGCCAATTACGAGCAGAAGCTCAACGAGAGCGCGCTGCTCGGCATGGTGCAGGAGAACGTGGCGGCGCAGGCCGTGATCAAGGCGTTCAGCCTGCAGCGCAGGATGTTCGGCTTCTTCACCTTCCGCAACGACGAGACCCGCAACCGGATCGCCGCGGCTGCGTTCCTGTCGACTATGGTGGAACGGACCGTCACCATCTCCGTGCTCTTGTTGCACCTTGTCGTGCTCGCGATCGGCGCGTATCTCGCGACCAAGGGCCAGATCACCATCGGCACCTTCGTCACCTTCGAGAGCGCGTTCTGGGAGGTTTCCTACAACATCGCCCATGTGATGCACTTCATCCCGGTGTCGATCTCCTCGGCCGCCGCGATCCGTCACATCCAGGAATTGCTGGACGAGCCCACGCGGGGCGCCGATCGGCCCGGCGCGCCAGATCTGCCGCGCATCACCCACGACATCACCTTCGACCACGTGACATTCCAGTACGACGGCGGCCAGACGCCGGTGCTGGACAATCTCAGCCTCAAGCTCGATGTCGGCAAGCGCATCGCCATTGTCGGCCCCTCGGGCTCCGGCAAGAGTACACTGCTCAATTTGATCCTGCGGCTCTACGTGCCGGACGAGGGGCGGGTCACCATCGACGGTGTCGATGTCCGCAAGGTGACGCTGGATTCGCTGCGCCGGAGCATGGCCGTGGTGTTCCAGGAGAACATGCTGTTCAACGTGTCGATCCGCGAGAACATCCGGCTCGGCAAGGAGGGCGCCACCGACGAGGAGGTGGAGGAGGCCGCGAAGAAGGCCGAGATCCACCGCTACATCATGAGCCTGCGGCAGCGCTACGACACTCCCGTCGGCGAGCGCGGCGATACTCTGTCGGGCGGCCAGCGCCAGCGCATCGCGATCGCACGCGCGATCATCCGCAATCCGTCCGTGCTGCTGCTCGACGAGGCCACCTCGGCGCTCGACCAGACCACGGAGGCCGCGATCAACCGCACGTTGCTGAAGGTCGCCAAGGGCCGCACCATGATCTGGTCGACCCACCGTCTGACCTCGGTGGTCGAGATGGACGAGATCATCGTGATTTCAGGGGGCAGGGCGATCGAGCGCGGCTCGCATGCCGAGCTGCTCGCCAAGAACGGGACCTATCGCAAGCTGTGGAACGACCAGATCCACCAGCCGCACGGCGCCGCCGCTCAGGCCGACGATGACAGCGATGATGATGATGACGACGAAGATGAGGACGACCTAGACGAGGATGATGTGGACGAGGACGAGGAGGAGTGACCGAGGAAGTTCGGCTCCAGATGGAACGCCGCTCCCAGTCGCCGCAATAGTCCCTGGCCCGACCACGCCATGAAGCGCGCCCAGCGCTGGGCGATCCAATAGGGGCTCGTCGCAATCGACACCGAGCGGAAGTCGAAGGCTTTCGCCGCCGACCATTCATCGCAGGCCCGCTTGACCGGGTCGGCGTAGAAGGCCGCGATCTTGTCCGCATCCATCCCGTCGGACGCCAGCCATTGCGGGATGTGGACGTTGCAGAGCCGCTCGACGTCGGTGAACACCTTGTCGCAACCGGTGCCGGCGACCGGGCAGGAGGTGGCGAAGGCGTCGCCCACCAGCACTACGCCGGGCTGATGGCTGGCATCGTTCACATAGAGATCGACCGGGCGGATCTTCAGCTCGCCTTGAATGTCGAAGGTGCCGGTGATGCGCTTGAGCCGCGGCAAGGCGGCGTCCAGAGTCGCGGCCGGCGCGCGGCGCAACTCGCGGAGCCAGGGATCGTCAAAGCCGCGGTAGACGAACAGGTTGGCGCGCATCCGCGTGCCGATCGGAAACAGGGTGATGTAGGGGATGCGGTCGCTCGGCCGCTCCGAAAAATAGGTCAGCGCCGGGAAGTCGAACGAATTCCGCCCGGCCGGCACCACGTCGAAGCCGATCGATATCGAATGGCAGGCGCTGATGATGTTTCGTCTGATGCCGAGCTGGTGGCGCAGGCCGACATTCAGGCCGTTGGCGAGCACGACCAGGCGGGCCGAGATCGTCTCGTCATTAGCGAGCGCGATTCTCGATCGCTCCGGGCTGGTCTCGATCGACACCGCCTTGGTCCAGATTCGCGCGACGGTTTCGGGGATCTCGTCGCGGATCGCGTTAACCAGGGAATCGTAGAGGATGTTGAACTGCCGGCTCGGCGCCTTGTCGAGGAGATGGCCGAAGCGCGCGATCCAGTTCTCGCTGGAGAAGGTCGCCCGCCGCAGCACCGAGTCGGCGATTCCCGTCCGCTCGAATCGCTTGACCTGACCATGACCGCTGAGTTTTTCGACGCGAAAATCGGCCGGATAGGTCTCATGCGGGTCGATCAGCACCGTCGAAATGCCGGCACGCCCGAGCATCGCGGCAGCGGTCGAGCCGGCAAGTCCTCCGCCAATGATGGCAATGTCGGTGTACCGCATGGCGCCTGTCTCTGCCGAAGCGGGCAGATTGACGCATCAAGAGGAAAAAAAGCCTTAGCATTGGTTATAAAAGTATATTTCTCCCGGGTATAATTTGCCGTTTGGGGCTGGCGGAACCAGCAGTTCAGCCCCATATCTGGGCAAGCGCGGAGAGAGGGCGAACAGGCTTTTTCTACAGGCGCGATAAAGGCTTTCTGGCAGTCATTTCACCTTGACTTGACCGATTCTCACTTATAGAAAGCGCCTCACTTAACGACAGGCGGTGAGCATCGCCAACGTCGGTACGGAGCACCTGCCTGATCCCGTTGGGGTTGCCTGGCAGGCACCAACCTCGACGAATGCCGCTCAAACGCTGTCGATCATAGCTAGGCAATGCCAGTGCGACTTTAGGTCTCTTGAGCACGTTCTCTTGAGGTCGAATTCGGATGCATGACCTCAGTGCGCGGGCCGCGGCTTTGAGCTGATCGGCCTTGATACTGCGGTCCTCTGTGGCGTCGTAACGCTTTCCGCTCAGTGATTGAGCGGTTGGCGCGATTTCGCTTTGTGCGGATTGTTCCGTGCGAGGTGGCCTCGTCGGGCAGGTAGCTCGAAAGAATTTGCGGTTCCGCTCGCGGACCGCGGCAAGACAGCGGACCCGCAAGGGGCCGCGATAACAAAGGGTAAGGCCAGGATGCCGACGATCAACCAGCTGATCGCTCAACCGCGTGAAGTGCAGAAGTCGCGCAAGAAAGTGCCGGCGCTGCAGCAGTCGCCGCAGAAGCGTGGTGTTTGCACCCGCGTCTACACCACGACCCCGAAGAAGCCGAACTCGGCGCTTCGTAAGGTCGCCAAGGTGCGCCTGACCAACGGCTTCGAGGTGATCGGCTACATCCCGGGTGAAGGCCATAACCTTCAGGAGCACTCGGTGGTCATGATCCGCGGCGGTCGCGTCAAGGACTTGCCCGGCGTGCGCTACCACATCCTCCGCGGCGTTCTGGATACCCAGGGCGTCAAGAACCGTAAGCAGCGTCGTTCGAAGTACGGCGCCAAGCGTCCGAAGTAAACGGGAACCAGCTCAATGTCTCGTCGCCACTCAGCGGAAAAGCGCGAAGTTCTTCCCGATCCGAAGTTCGGGAACATCATCGTCACGAAGTTCATGAACTCGGTGATGTACGCCGGCAAGAAGTCGGTCGCCGAAGGCATCGTCTACGGTGCGTTCGGTCTCATCGAAAGCAAGACCAAGCAGAGCCCGCTCGGCGTGTTCGAGCAGGCACTTGAGAACGTCATGCCGACGATCGAAGTGCGCTCCCGCCGCGTCGGCGGCGCGACCTACCAGGTTCCGGTCGAAGTTCGCTCGGTGCGCCGTCAGGCGCTGGGCATTCGCTGGCTGATCTCGGCTGCGCGCGAGCGCAACGAGAAGACGATGACCGAGCGGCTCTCGGCCGAGCTCCTGGACGCGTCGAACAACCGTGGCAACGCCGTCAAGAAGCGTGAAGACGTGCACCGGATGGCGGAAGCCAACCGTGCCTTCTCGCACTATCGCTGGTAACGGCGACACACGGAATCTAAGGAACACTCCATGCCCCGCGTTCATGCCATAGAGAACTACCGCAACTTCGGTATCATGGCGCATATCGATGCCGGCAAGACCACGACCACCGAGCGCATCCTCTATTACACCGGCAAGAGCCACAAGATCGGCGAAGTGCACGAAGGTGCCGCGACGATGGACTGGATGGAGCAGGAGCAGGAGCGCGGCATCACGATTACGTCTGCCGCGACCACCGCGTTCTGGGAAGGCAAGCGTCTCAACATCATCGACACTCCCGGCCACGTCGACTTCACCATCGAGGTCGAGCGCAGCTTGCGCGTGCTCGACGGCGCCGTGTGCGTGCTCGACTCCAACCAGGGCGTCGAGCCCCAGACCGAGACGGTCTGGCGCCAGGGCGACAAGTACAAGGTTCCGCGCATCGTCTTCGCCAACAAGATGGATAAGACCGGCGCCGACTTCTACAAGTGCATGCAGGATATTATCGATCGCCTCGGCGCAAAGCCGATCGCGATCCAGCTTCCGATCGGCTCCGAGAACAACTTCAAGGGTCTGGTCGATCTCGTCCGCATGAAGGGCGTGGTCTGGGAAGAAGAGAAGCTCGACGCCAAGTTCGTCGACATCGATATTCCCGAGGACATGGTCGAGAAGGCCAAGGAATATCGCGAGAAGCTGTTGGAAGCCGCCGTCGAGCTCGACGACGAAGTTCTTGCCGCTTACCTCGACGGCAAGGAGCCCGATGAGGCGACGTTGAAGCGCTTGATCCGCAAGGCCGTGCTGACTGGCGCGTTCTTCCCGGTATTGTGCGGCTCGGCGTTCAAGAACAAGGGTGTGCAGCCTTTGCTCGACGCAGTCGTGGATTATCTGCCTTCGCCGGTCGACGTGCCCGCCATCAAGGGTGTGGATGAAGACGGCAACGAGATCGTTCGTCTGCCGGACGACAAGGAGCCGCTGGCTCTGTTGGCGTTCAAGATCATGGACGACCCGTTCGTCGGCACCATCACATTCTGCCGCATCTATTCCGGTACGCTGCTGTCGGGTACCGGCGTCATCAATTCGACGCGCGACCGCAAGGAGCGCATCGGCCGTATGTTGCTGATGCACGCGAACAACCGCGAAGACATCAAGGAAGCCTATGCCGGCGACATCGTTGCGCTGGCAGGCCTGAAGGAAGCGCGCACCGGTGACACGCTGTGCGATCCCGACAAGGCGGTGATCCTCGAAAAGATGGAATTCCCCGAGCCGGTCATCGAGATCGCGATCGAGCCGAAGTCCAAGGCCGACCAGGAAAAGCTGGGCGTGGCGCTGGCGAAGCTCGCTGCGGAGGATCCGTCCTTCCGCGTGTCGACCGACCAGGAGTCCGGCCAGACCATCCTCAAGGGCATGGGCGAACTCCACCTCGACATCAAGGTCGACATCCTCCGTCGCACCTACAAGGTCGATGCGAACATCGGCGCGCCGCAGGTGGCGTTCCGTGAGCGCGTGACCAAGAGGGCCGAGGTCAAGTACACGCACAAGAAGCAGACCGGCGGTACCGGTCAGTTCGCCGAAGTGTCGATCGTCGTCGAGCCGAACGAGCCCGGCAAGGGCTACGAGTTCGAGTCGAAGATCGTCGGCGGCGCGGTGCCGAAGGAATACATCCCCGGCGTCGAAAAGGGCCTCAACAGCGTGATGGGCGCTGGCGTGGTCGCGGGTTTCCCCGTGGTCGACGTGAAGGTTCAGCTCGTTGACGGCAAATATCACGACGTCGACTCGTCGGCGCTCGCCTTCGAAATCGCATCGCGCGCGGCCTTCCGCGAAGCGCTGCAGAAGGGCAAGTCCGTCCTGCTCGAGCCGATCATGAAGGTCGAAGTGGTGACCCCGGAAGACTACACCGGCTCGGTCATCGGCGACCTGAATTCCCGGCGCGGTCAGATCCAGGGGCAGGACATGCGCGGCAACGCCAACGTCATCAACGCGATGGTGCCGCTCATGAACATGTTCGGTTACGTGAATAACCTGCGCTCGATGAGCCAGGGTCGCGCAACCTTCACCATGCAGTTCGACCACTACGCAGAAGCGCCGGCCAACGTGTCGGCAGAAGTCCAGAAGAAGTTTGCCTGATTGTCGTCGGTCTCGAACTGACGATTGAACGGAGAGTCAAATGGCCAAAGCAAAGTTTGAACGTAACAAGCCCCACTGCAACATCGGCACCATCGGTCACGTCGACCATGGCAAGACCTCGCTGACCGCGGCGATCACCAAGATTCTCGCTGAGACCGGTGGTGCGACGTTCACGGCGTACGACCAGATCGACAAGGCGCCGGAAGAGAAGGCGCGCGGCATCACGATCTCGACCGCGCACGTCGAGTACGAGACCAAGAACCGCCACTACGCCCACGTCGACTGCCCCGGCCACGCCGACTACGTGAAGAACATGATCACCGGCGCCGCCCAGATGGACGGTGCGATCCTGGTCGTGTCGGCCGCTGACGGCCCGATGCCGCAGACCCGCGAGCACATCCTGCTCGCCCGCCAGGTCGGCGTTCCCGCGCTCGTCGTGTTCCTCAACAAGTGCGACATGGTCGACGATCCGGAACTGCTCGAGCTCGTCGAGCTCGAAGTCCGCGAGCTGCTCTCGAAGTACGACTTCCCGGGCGACAAGATCCCGATCATCAAGGGTTCGGCGCTCGCCGCTCTTGAAGATTCGGACAAGAAGCTCGGTCACGACGCCATCCTCGAACTGATGAAGAACGTCGACGAGTACATTCCGCAGCCGGAGCGTCCGGTCGATCTGCCGTTCCTGATGCCGGTTGAAGACGTGTTCTCGATCTCGGGCCGCGGCACCGTCGTCACCGGCCGTGTCGAGCGCGGCATCGTCAAGGTCGGCGAGGAAATCGAGATCGTCGGTCTCCGTGCGACCCAGAAGACCACCGTTACCGGCGTCGAAATGTTCCGCAAGCTGCTCGATCAGGGCCAGGCCGGCGACAACATCGGTGCGCTGCTCCGCGGCACCAAGCGCGAAGACGTCGAGCGCGGCCAGGTGCTTTGCAAGCCGGGTTCGGTCAAGCCGCACACCAAGTTCAAGGCTCAGGCTTACATCCTGACCAAGGAAGAGGGCGGTCGCCACACCCCGTTCTTCACCAACTACCGTCCGCAGTTCTACTTCCGCACCACCGACGTAACCGGTGTCGTGCATCTGCCGGAAGGCACTGAGATGGTGATGCCGGGCGACAACATCTCGATGGAAGTGCACCTGATTGTGCCGATCGCGATGGAAGACAACCTGCGCTTCGCGATCCGCGAAGGTGGCCGCACCGTCGGTGCCGGCGTCGTCGCTTCGATCATCGAGTAATTACGAGAATAGGGAATGGCGAGTGGCGAGTGGATGAAATCCATTCGCTATTCGCTACTCGCCACCCACGAAGAAAGACACGGCAATGAACGGCCAAAACATTCGTATCCGTCTCAAGGCGTTCGACCATCGTATCCTCGATACGTCGACCCGAGAGATCGTGAACACGGCGAAGCGCACCGGTGCGCAGGTCCGCGGACCCATTCCGCTGCCCACCCGCATCGAGAAGTTCACCGTCAACCGTTCGCCCCACGTCGACAAGAAGAGCCGCGAACAGTTCGAGATGCGCACTCACAAGCGCCTGCTCGACATCGTCGATCCGACCCCGCAGACCGTCGATGCTTTGATGAAGCTCGACCTGGCCGCCGGTGTCGACGTCGAGATCAAGCTCTAAGATTTTTGGATCACGTTCGCACCTAGCGGACAGAAAGAACAGGAAGCACGCCGATGCGCTCCGGAGTGATCGCACAAAAGGTCGGGATGACGCGGGTCTTTACAGAGACTGGCGAACATATCCCCGTGACCGTGCTGAAGCTCGGCAATTGCCAAGTCGTAGCCCACCGCACTGAAGAGAAGAACGGCTACGTCGCCCTCCAGCTCGGATCGGGCAGCCGCAAGACCGTGTATCTGCCGAAGGCGGAGCGCGGCCAGTTCGCGGTTGCCAAGGTCGAGCCGAAGCGGCAGGTCGAGGAGTTCCGCGTCTCTGCGGATGCCATGATCCCGGTTGGCGCCGAGATCCTCGCCGACCACTTTGTCGTCGGCCAGTTCGTCGACGTCACCGGCACCTCGGTCGGTAAGGGTTTTGCCGGCGGCATGAAACGCTGGAACTTCGGCGGTCTGCGCGCCACCCACGGCGTGTCGGTCTCGCACCGTTCGATCGGTTCGACCGGTGGTCGTCAGGACCCCGGCAAGACCTGGAAGAACAAGAAGATGCCCGGCCACATGGGTGTCGACCGCATCACCACGCTCAACCTCCGCGTCGTTCAGCTCGACGTCGAGCGTGGCCTGATCCTCGTCGAAGGCGCCGTTCCCGGCTCCAAGGGCGGCTGGATCCGCGTGCGCGACGCCGTCAAGAAGCCGTTGCCGAAGGAAGCTCCGAAGCCCGGCAAGTTCAAGGTTGCAGGCGGCGAAGCGGAAGCCTCGGCCCAGCAAGAGGGTGCGTGAGATGGAATTGAAGGTCACCACCCTCGAAGGCAAGGAAGCGGGCTCCGTCCAGCTTTCCGACACCATTTTCGGCCTTGAGCCGCGCCAGGACATCCTTGCACGTTGCGTGCAGTGGCAGCTCAACAAGCGTCAGGCCGGTACCCATAAGGCCAAGGGCCGCGCCGAGATCTGGCGCACCGGCAAGAAGATGTACAAGCAGAAGGGCACCGGCGGTGCTCGTCACGGCTCGGCCCGCGTGCCGCAGTTCCGCGGCGGCGGTCGTGCCTTCGGTCCGGTGGTGCGTTCGCACGAAACCGGCCTGCCGAAGAAGGTCCGTGCGCTCGCTCTCAAGCATGCGCTGTCGGCCAAGGCCAAGGACGGCAATCTGCTGGTGATCGACAAGGCCGCGCTGGAAGCCGCCAAGACTAAGGCGCTGCTCGGTCACTTCTCGGGTCTGGGGCTCACCAACGCGCTGATCATCGACGGCGCCGAGCTCAACAACGGCTTTGCCGCTGCGGCCCGCAACATCCCGAACATGGACGTGCTGCCGATCCAGGGCATTAACGTCTATGACATCCTGCGCCGTCAGAAGCTCGTTCTGACCAAGGCCGCCATCGATGCGCTGGAGGCGCGCTTCAAATGACGAAGAACATCGAGGCTCGCCATTACGACGTGATCGTCGCCCCGGTCGTCACCGAAAAGGCGACGTTGGCGTCCGAGCACAACAAGGTTCTGTTCAAGGTGGCCGCGAAGGCAACCAAGCCGCAGATCAAGGAAGCGATCGAGAAGCTGTTTGACGTCAAGGTCAAGAGCGTCAACACGCTGGTCCGCAAGGGCAAGACCAAGGTCTTCCGCGGCAATCTCGGCTCGCAGTCGAACACCAAGCGCGCGATCGTGACTCTCGAAGAGGGTCATCGGATCGACGTGACCACCGGTCTGTAAGGTCGCACGACGATGGCACTGAAGAAATTCAACCCCACGACACCGGGCCAGCGCCAGCTGGTCATGGTCGATCGTTCAGCCCTCTACAAGGGCAAGCCGGTCAAGGCGCTCACCGAAGGCAAGCACTCCTCGGGCGGTCGCAACAACACCGGTCGCATCACCGTGCGCTTCCGCGGCGGCGGTCACAAGAAGACCCTGCGCCTCGTCGACTTCAAGCGCGACAAGGTCGATGCACCCGCGACCGTCGAGCGGCTGGAATACGATCCGAACCGCACCGCGTTCATCGCGTTGGTCAAGTACGAAGACGGCACCCAGGCCTATATCCTGGCGCCGCAGCGCCTTGCGGTCGGCGATTCCGTGGTGGCCGGCAACTATGTCGACGTCAAGCCGGGCAACGTCATGCCGCTCGGCAACATGCCGGTCGGCACGATCATCCACAACATCGAGGTCAAGATCGGGAAGGGCGGCCAGCTCGCTCGTTCCGCCGGCACCTACGCCCAGCTCGTCGGCCGCGACCATGACTACGTCATCATCCGCCTGAACTCCGGCGAGCAGCGTCTCGTGCACGGCCGTTGCCGTGGCACGATCGGTGCGGTGTCGAACCCGGATCACATGAACACCTCGATCGGTAAGGCCGGTCGTAACCGTTGGCTGGGCCGCAAGCCGCATAACCGCGGCGTCTCGATGAACCCGATCGACCATCCGCACGGCGGTGGTGAAGGTCGTACCTCGGGCGGTCGTCACCCGGTCACTCCGTGGGGCAAGCCGACCAAGGGCAAGAAGACCCGCAGCAACAAGTCGACCAACAAATTCATTCTCCTAAGCCGCCACAAGCGGAAGAAGTAAGGAACGCCGGACATGGTTCGTTCAGTCTGGAAAGGCCCGTTCGTCGAGGGTTCTCTGCTCAAGAAGGCAGATGCCGCGCGCGCGTCCGGCCGTCACGACGTCATCAAGATCTGGAGCCGTCGCTCGACGATCCTGCCGCAGTTCGTTGGCCTGACCTTCGGCGTTTACAACGGTCAGAAGCACGTGCCGGTGGCCGTCAACGAGGAAATGGTCGGTCACAAGTTTGGTGAGTTTTCGCCGACCCGGACCTTCCATGGCCACTCGGGCGACAAGAAAGCCAAGAAGGCTTGAGGATTAAACGATGAGCAAACCTAAGCGCGAACGGAGCCTCGCCGAGAACGAGGCCAAGGCGGTCGCCCGGATGCTGCGGGTGAGCCCGCAGAAGCTCAACCTGGTCGCCCAGCTCATTCGTGGCCGGAAGGCTGCTGCTGCGCTCGCCGACCTGCAGTTTTCGCGCAAGCGGATCGCGGTTGACGTGAAGAAGTGCCTGGAATCGGCTATCGCCAATGCTGAGAACAATCACGACCTCGACGTCGACGATCTCGTCGTGGCGCAGGCCTTCGTCGGCAACGGTCTCGTGATGAAGCGCTTTGCCGCTCGCGGCCGCGGCCGCTCGGGCCGTGTCTACAAACCATTTTCGCAGCTGACGATCATTGTTCGTCAGGTCGAAGCCGAAGCAGTAGCGGCTTAAGGGTCGCAGGAGAAAACGATGGGTCAAAAGATCAATCCGATCGGTCTGCGTCTCGGCATCAACCGGACCTGGGATTCCCGCTGGTTCGCCGGCAAACAGGAATACGGCAAGCTGTTGCACGAGGACGTCAAGATCCGCGAGATCCTGCATAAGGAGCTCAAGCAGGCGGCCGTCGCCCGCATCGTGATCGAGCGTCCGCACAAGAAGTGCCGCGTCACCATCCACTCGGCTCGTCCGGGCGTGGTGATCGGCAAGAAGGGCGCCGACATCGACAAGCTTCGCAAGAAGGTCGCGGACATCACCTCGTCCGACGTCGTCATCAACATCGTCGAAATCCGCAAGCCGGAGCTCGATGCGACGCTGGTGGCCGAGTCGATCGCGCAGCAGCTCGAGCGCCGCGTGGCGTTCCGCCGCGCCATGAAGCGCGCCGTTCAGTCCGCGATGCGTCTCGGCGCGGAAGGCATCCGTATCAACTGCTCGGGTCGTCTGGGCGGTGCGGAAATCGCGCGCATGGAGTGGTACCGCGAAGGTCGCGTGCCGCTGCATACGCTGCGCGCCGACATCGACTACGGCGTTGCGACCGCGTTCACGACCTTCGGCACCTGCGGCGTCAAGGTCTGGATCTTCAAGGGCGAGATCCTCGAGCACGATCCGATGGCCCAGGACAAGAGAATGGCCGAAGGCGAGACGGGCGGCAGTGGCGATCGTGGCGGCCGTGGGCGCCGTGACAACGCTGCGGCCTGACGCCAGCACAGAGAATTTGAGGGCTTGAAGCCATGATGCAACCTAAGAAAACGAAGTTCCGGAAGGCGCATAAGGGCCGGATTCACGGCGTTGCGACTTCGGGCGCGACGTTGGCGTTCGGCCAGTTCGGCCTGAAGGCGACCGAGCCTGAGCGCGTCACCGCGCGACAGATCGAAGCCGCCCGCCGTGCGCTGACCCGCCACATGAAGCGTGCCGGCCGCGTCTGGATCCGCGTGTTCCCCGACGTTCCGGTGTCGAAGAAGCCGGCCGAAGTCCGCATGGGCTCCGGCAAGGGCGCGCCGGAACTGTGGGTCGCGCGCGTCAAGCCGGGCCGGGTTCTGTTCGAGATCGACGGCGTCAACACCCAGACCGCGAAGGAAGCGCTGACGCTGGCGGCCGCCAAGCTGCCGATCAAGACGCGCTTCGTCGAGCGCATTGCGGAGTAATGGCCATGGCACAGATGAAGATCGAAGACATCCGCGCGTTGAGCCCTGATCAGCAGGACGACGCCGTCCTGAACCTGAAGAAGGAGCGCTTCAACCTGCGCTTCCAGCGTGCCACCGGGCAGCTCGAGAACACCTCGCGCTTGCGCGAGGCCCGTCGTGATATCGCCCGGATCAAGACTGTCGCCGCGCAGCAGCGCGCGAAGAAGAAGTAAGAGGCCTACGAAGATGCCGAAACGTACTTTGCAAGGCGTGGTCGTTAGCGACAAGACAGCCAAGACCGTCGTGGTGCGCGTCGACCGCCGCTTCACGCACCCGATCTACAAGAAGACGATCCGCCGTTCGAAGAACTACCACGCGCACGACGAGAACAACGAGTTCAAGCCGGGCGACATGGTGTGGATCGAGGAATCGAAGCCGATTTCGAAGTTGAAGTCCTGGATCGTGATCCGGGGCGAACACAAGAAAAGCGCCTGATCTGTTGGCCTTGGCCGACTGACTTCAGGGAAATGTTGAGCGCCGGCTAGGCTGGCGCAAAGAGAAGAGGACGAGGTGCATCAATGATTCAGATGCAGACCAACCTCGACGTGGCCGATAATTCTGGCGCACGCCGTGTCATGTGTATCAAGGTGCTCGGGGGCTCCAAGCGCCGCTACGCCACGATCGGCGACATCATTGTCGTCTCGATCAAGGAAGCGATTCCGCGTGGCAAGGTGAAGAAGGGCGACGTGATGAAGGCCGTCGTGGTGCGTGTCCGCAAGGACATCCGCCGCGCCGACGGTTCGGTCATCCGCTTCGACCGCAACGCCGCCGTCCTGATCAACAACCAGTCCGAGCCGATCGGCACCCGCATCTTCGGGCCCGTGCCGCGCGAGCTGCGTGGCAAGAACCACATGAAGATCATCTCGCTCGCGCCGGAGGTGCTGTGATGGCTGCGAAGATCCGCAAGGGCGACAAGGTCGTCATGCTGAACGGCCGCGACAAGGGTCGCACCGGCGAAGTGTTCGAAGTGCGTCCCGACGCCGGTACGGCGCTGGTGCGCGGTATCAACATGGTCAAGCGTCACCAGAAGCAGACGCAGGCCCAGGAGGGCGGCATCATCTCGAAAGAGGCGCCGGTCCAACTGTCCAACATCGCGTATGTCGGCAAGGATGGAAAGCCGACCCGCGTCGGATTCAAGATTCTGGCGGACGGCAAGAAAGTCCGCATCGCCAAGCGCTCGGGAGCTGAGATCGATGGCTGAGGCCGCTTACACGCCGCGCCTGCGCGCGGAATACGACGCGAAGATCCGGACGGAGATGACCGAGAAGTTCGGTTATGAGAACGTCATGCAGGTTCCGCGTCTGGACAAGATCGTGCTGAACATGGGCGTTGGCGATTCCGTCAACGACCGCAAGAAGGCCGAGACCGCCGCTGCCGAGCTGACCCAGATCGCCGGCCAGAAGGCGATCGTGACCTACTCGCGTATCGCGATCGCGACCTTCAAGCTGCGTGAGAACCAGCCGATCGGCTGCAAGGTCACGCTGCGCAAGGCCCGCATGTACGAGTTCATCGATCGCCTGGTGACGGTCGCGCTGCCGCGCGTCCGCGACTTCCGCGGCTTGAACCCGAAGAGCTTCGACGGCCGCGGCAACTACTCGCTCGGCATCAAGGAACACATCATTTTCCCCGAGATCGACTTCGACAAGGTCACGGAAGCCCGCGGTATGGACATCACCGTCTGTACCACGGCCAAGTCAGACGACGAGGCAAGGGCCTTGTTGACCGCTTTCAATTTCCCGTTCCGGCAGTGAGACGCTGACCTCAAGCCTCTCAAACGCGGATACCCAGGAGCCAAGCATGGCAAAGAAGAGTTCAATCGAAAAGAACAACCGGCGCAAGCGGATGGCGAAGAACGCCGCTCCGAAGCGCGCGCGGTTGAAGGCGATCATCGCCGACAAGACGCTGCCGATGGAGGAGCGGTTCGCCGCCACCCTGAAGCTTGCCGAGATGCCGCGCAATTCGTCGGCCACCCGCATCCGTCTGCGTTGCGAGCTGTCGGGCCGTCCGCGCTCGGTCTACCGCTTGAACAAGCTGTCCCGCATCGCGCTGCGCGACCTTGGCTCCAAGGGCATGGTCCCGGGCCTCGTGAAGTCGAGCTGGTAAGGAGGGTCGTTTAGATGTCTACGCACGATCCAATCAGCGATCTGATCACCCGTATCCGCAACGCGCAGATGCGTGCCAAGAGCAAGGTCTCCACGCCTGGCTCGAAGATGCGCGAGAACGTCCTCGAAGTGCTGAAGAGCGAGGGCTACATTCGCGGTTACGCTACCCTCGAGCATTCCTCGGGCCGTAGCGAGATCGAGATCGAGCTGAAGTATTTCGACGGCGAGCCCGTCATCCGCGAGATCGAGCGGGTCTCCAAGCCCGGGCGTCGCGTTTACGCCTCGGTGAAGAACCTGCCGCGGGTCAATAACGGACTCGGTATTTCGGTGTTGTCGACGCCGAAGGGGATCATGGCCGACCACAGTGCGCGTGAAGCGAACGTGGGCGGCGAAGTTCTCTTCACGGTGTTCTGAGAAGGATTTTTGATCCATGTCACGTGTTGGCAAAAGGCCTGTGGCGGTGCCGTCCGGTGTGACCGCGACCGTCGATGGGCAGACCGTCAAGATGAAGGGGCCAAAGGGCCAGCTTCAGTTCGTCGTCCATAGCGACGTCGAGGTGAAGCTCGAGAACGGCCAGGTCAAGGTGAACCCGCGGGTCGAGACCAATCGCGCGCGTGCCTTGTACGGCACCGCTCGCGCCCAGGTCGCGAATCTGGTCGAAGGTGTCACCAAGGGCTTCGAGAAGAAGCTCGAAATCACCGGCGTCGGTTACCGCGCCGCGATGCAGGGCAAGAACCTGCAGCTCGCGCTCGGTTACAGCCACGACGTGGTCTACGCGATCCCGGAAGGGATCACGATCACCGTGCCGAAGCCGACCGAGATCACGGTGACGGGCAGCGATATCCAGCGCGTCGGCCAGGTCGCCGCCGAGATTCGCTCCTATCGTCCGCCGGAGCCCTACAAGGGCAAGGGCGTGAAGTATGTTGGCGAATTCATCTTCCGCAAGGAAGGCAAGAAGAAGTAACGGAGCCGGTCATGTCCAAAGCCAAGGTTACCAATGCCCGGCGCAAGCGGAGTGTGCGGCTGAAGCTGCGCCGCTCCGGCGGTGGTCGTCCGCGTCTGTCGGTGTTCCGCTCGTCCAAGCACATCTACGCCCAGGTCATCGACGACCTGAAGGGCGAGACGCTGGCCTCTGCCTCGTCGCTCGAGAAGTCGATGCGCGACGGTGGCAAGACCGGGGCCGATATCGATGCGGCGAAGGCGGTCGGCAAATTGCTGGCCGAGCGCGCCGCCGAGAAGGGCGTCAAGGAAGTCGTGTTCGATCGCGGCAGCTATCTCTACCACGGGCGCGTCAAGGCACTGGCCGACGCGGCGCGTGAGAGTGGGCTGAGCTTCTAACAGAATTTGAGGATTGAGGCGTAAGCCTCTGAAGGATTGGAAAAATGGCAGAACGCGAACAACGTGGTGGACGCGATCAACGCGGCGGACGTGACCGCCAGCAGCGCGAAGAGCGCGACAGCGAGTTCGTCGACAAGCTCGTCCACATCAATCGCGTGGCCAAGGTCGTCAAGGGCGGCAAGCGCTTCGGTTTCGCGGCGCTGGTCGTGATCGGCGATCAAAAGGGCCGCGCCGGCTTCGGTCACGGCAAGGCGCGCGAAGTGCCTGAGGCGATCCGCAAGGCCACCGAATCCGCCAAGCGCAACCTGACACGCGTGTCGTTGCGCGAGGGTCGTACGCTGCATCACGACATCGCCGGCCGTCACGGCGCGGGCCGTGTCTACCTGCGTGCTGCTCCGGCCGGTACCGGCATCATCGCCGGCGGCCCGATGCGCGCCGTGTTCGAGACGCTCGGCGTCCAGGACGTGGTGGCGAAGTCGATCGGCTCGTCGAACCCCTACAACATGGTTCGCGCGACCTTCGATGCGCTGAAGCACCAGGACAGCCCGCGTTCGGTCGCGGCGCGCCGCAACATCAAGGTGTCCACCCTTCAGGGTCGTCGCGTCGGCGGCGATGCCGAGGCGGCTGCGGACTAACGAACGTTTTTCGGAGTAGACCACGATGGCCAAGGCCGCAAAGACGATCAAGCTTGAGCAGACCGGCAGCGCGATCCGCCGCCATCACTCGCAGCGTTCGACGCTGATCGGGCTCAAGCTCAACAAGATCGGCCGCACCAGCGAACTGCCGGACACCCCGGCGATTCGCGGCATGATCGAAAAGGTTCACCATCTCGTTCGCATTGTCGACGAGAAGTAAAAGGAGCAGGGCGATGAAGCTCAGCGATATCGCCGACAACGCCGGCTCGCGCAAGAAGCGCATGCGTGTCGGCCGTGGCATTGGTTCGGGCAAGGGCAAGCAGGCTGGCCGCGGTGGCAAGGGCCAGACCGCGCGTTCAGGCGTGCGCATCAAGGGTTTCGAAGGCGGCCAGATGCCGTTGCATCGCCGTCTGCCCAAGCGCGGCTTCAACAACATCTTCCGCGTCGAGTTTGCCGAGATCAATCTCGACCGGCTCCAGGATGCGGTCGATGCCAAGAAGCTCGACACCGGCAGCGTCGTCAACGTCGAGGCTCTGGTGAAGGCCGGCGTGCTGCGCCGCGCCAGGGCCGGCCTGCGGCTGCTCGGCCGCGGTGAGCTCAAGGCCAAGCTGAACATAGAAGTCCACGGCGCCACCAAGACCGCGATCGAAGCGGTCGAGAAGGCCGGCGGTTCGGTGAAGATCCTCGCCCCTGCCAAGGAAGAAGGCGAGGCGGCGTAACAACTGCGTCATTGGCCCGCGCCTCGCGGGCCTTTGCGCATGCGGGACGATGGACTTATCGAAGCCGAAGCCCCAGATAACGTCCGGCGTCCGCTAATATAGCCCGGCCGCGGGTATGACGGCGCAAAAGGCGGCGGGAGAAAGTCCAATATGGCCTCAGCAGCGGAACAACTGGCAGCCAACCTCAATTTCGGCGCGTTTGCCAAGGCTGACGAACTGAAGAAGCGCATCTGGTTCACCCTGGGTGCGCTGCTCGTTTATCGGCTCGGGACCTACATCCCGCTGCCCGGCATCGATCCCAACATCTGGGAGCAGGTGTTCAAGTCGCAGGCTGGCGGCATCCTCGGCATGTTCAACATGTTCGCCGGCGGCGGCATCCACCGCATGGCGATCTTCGCGCTGAACATCATGCCGTACATCTCGGCCTCGATCATCATTCAGCTTCTGACCACCGTCTCGCCGCAGCTCGAGGCGCTGAAGAAGGAAGGTGAGTCCGGCCGCAAACTGCTGAACCAGTACACCCGCTACCTCACCGTGATCCTGGCAGCGTTCCAGTCCTATGGAATCGCGGTCGGTCTCGAAGGCGCCGGCAACGTCGTCAGCGATCCCGGCATGTTCTTCCGTCTGTCCACCGCGATCACGCTGACCGGCGGCACCATGTTCCTGATGTGGCTGGGCGAGCAGATCACCTCGCGCGGCATCGGTAACGGCATTTCGCTGATCATCCTCTCCGGCATCGTCGCCGAGCTGCCCTCGGCGCTCGCCAACATGCTCGAGCTCGGCCGTCAGGGTGCGATGTCGACCGGCCTGATCCTGGTCGTGATCGTAATGGCGGTCGCCGTGATCGCCTTCATCGTGTTCATGGAGCGCGCCCAGCGCCGGCTTCTGATCCAGTATCCGAAGCGCCAGGTCGGCAACAAGATGTTCGAGGGCCAGTCCTCGCATCTGCCGCTCAAGCTCAACACCTCGGGCGTAATCCCGCCAATCTTCGCGTCCTCGCTGTTGCTGCTGCCGACGACGGTTGCGAACTTCAACGCGGGCCGTGGGCCGGAATGGTTCCAGTGGATCACGACCCAGCTTGGCCACGGCCGTCCGCTGTTCCTGATTCTCTATCTCGCGCTGATCGTGTTCTTCGCGTTCTTCTACACCGCGATCGTGTTCAACCCGACCGAAACCGCGGACAATCTGAAGAAGCATGGCGGCTTCATCCCGGGCATCCGTCCGGGCGAGCGCACCGCGGAATACATCGACTACGTGCTGTCGCGCGTCACCGTGCTCGGCGCGATTTATCTGGCGATCGTCTGCTTGATCCCGGAAATCCTGATTTCCTACGCCTCGGTGCCGTTCTACTTCGGCGGCACCTCGCTGCTGATCGTCGTCAGTGTCACCATGGATACGGTGGCGCAGGTGCAGGGCTATCTGCTGGCCCATCAGTATGAAGGCCTGATCCGCAAGTCGAAGCTGCGGGGCCGCCGCCGCTAAGACGCGGCGTCCTCTCGAGGCGGCGCACCTGTGCCGCCGATTCGCCGCGTGAGCAACGCGCGGCGCCCGCCGAAGCGATCAGCCAGTCATTCGGTCGCATCGGCAGAGCTGCCCACACTGCAGCGCAATCACTGATTTCAGAGGGCTTCTTGGCGTCCAGGCATTTGCTCCCCTATGATATGGGTAGCGGTGCGGCGCCGATTATGGTTTGCACTGTTGTCAAACTTCAAACACAGGTGCGCGACGTATCGCTCACCAATCGGGGGGCGTACGCCGATGAGAATTATCCTTCTGGGACCGCCGGGATCTGGCAAGGGGACCCAGGCGCAGCTGCTGATTCAGCGCTATGGCATCGTCCAGCTCTCGACCGGTGAGATGTTGCGTGCAGCCGTCGCGGCCGGAACGCCGGTCGGACTGAAGGCCAAGGAAATCATGGCCAGCGGCGGGCTCGTGCCCGACGATGTCGTGGTGGGAATCATCTCCGACCGCATCGATCAGCCGGACGCGAGGCACGGTTTCATTCTCGACGGTTTCCCGCGCACCGTGCCGCAGGCCGAGGCGCTGGACGAGCTGCTCAAGCACAAGCACATTAAGCTCGATGCGGTGATCGAGCTTCGCGTCAACGAGAGCGCGCTTTTGAGCCGCGTCGAGACCCGCGTCGCCCAGATGCGGGAGCGCGGGGAGGAGGTCCGGGTCGACGACACCCCGGAGGTCCTGACCAAGCGACTCGCCAGCTACCGCAGCCTGACGGAACCGCTGATTCACTACTATTCCGAGCGTCGGAAGCTCTCCACCATCGACGGCATGATGGCCATCGACGAGGTCACCCGCGCTATCCACCGACTCCTCTTGGCGCTGGGAGCGGTTGAACCGAAGTCGCATACCCGCAGTGCGGCCAAGGCGGCACCGGCCAAAAAGGCCAAGAAAGCGGCCAAAAAGGCTGCCAAATCGGCAAAACCTGCCAAAAAGGCCGTGAAGGGCGTCAAAAAGGCGGCCAAGAAGACAGCCAGGAAAGCAGTCAAAAAGACCGCCAAAAAGGCCGTCAAAAAAGGTTCGAAGAAGGGTCCAAAAAAGGTCACGAAAAAGCGAGCTAAGCGCTAGCAGCGGTTGACGAAAGCCCCCTGAATCCCTTAATAAGCCCCGCATCCAAGTCGGATAGTTTCAAACGATGCCGGGCCCCAGGAAGACCAGGGGTGGGCGTCGTGTTCGCGTTTGTGAACACCTGCCCGAGAACTCAAGCACTTAAAGACCGATTCCTGACGAGGGATCGGCAACAGGAGAAGGCCGTGGCCCGTATTGCCGGCGTGAACATTCCGACCAACAAGCGCGTGCTGATCGCGCTCCAGTACATCCATGGCATCGGCCAGAAGATTGCTGGTGAGATCCTCGAAAAGGTGAAGATCACCGAGGATCGTCGCGTCAATCAGCTCAGCGACGCTGAAGTGCTCCAGATCCGCGAAGTCATCGACCGCGACTATCTCGTCGAGGGCGATCTGCGTCGCGAAGTCGGTATCAACATCAAGCGTCTGATGGACCTCGGCTGCTATCGCGGCCTGCGTCATCGTCGCGGTCTGCCGGTGCGCGGTCAGCGGACCCACACCAATGCGCGTACGCGCAAGGGTCCGGCCAAGGCCATCGCCGGCAAGAAGAAGTAAACTGGCGAATAGGGTTTAGCGAATGGCGAGTAGGGAGCGTCCCTATTCGCCATCCGCTACTCACCATTTGCTTCCACAGGTGTAGCCGCTGGCATTACGGCGGCGTTTGAGATCTCCAGGAAAGGTACTCTATGGGCAAGGAAGCCACCCGCGTTCGTCGTCGTGAGCGCAAGAACATCGCCTCCGGCGTCGCGCACGTGAACTCGTCCTTCAACAACACGACCATCACCATCACCGACGCGCAGGGCAACACGATTGCCTGGTCCTCCGCCGGCACGATGGGCTTCAAGGGCTCGCGCAAGTCGACCCCGTATGCCGCGCAGGTTGCAGCCGAAGACGTGTCCAAGAAGGCGCAGGAACACGGCATGCGCACGCTGGAAGTCGAAGTCGCCGGTCCCGGTTCGGGCCGTGAGTCGGCGCTCCGCGCGCTGCAGGCGGCGGGCTTCACCGTCACCTCGATCCGCGACGTGACCACGATCCCGCACAACGGTTGCCGTCCGCGCAAGCGTCGGCGCGTCTGATACGAAATTGCGGGCGCGTTGTCGCCCGCGATGCTTTTTTTAAGAAGCCGCGGGTGTGACCTGCGGCCTTTCTCCAACGCCAGTATTTGAACTTTCAAATCGACTGGCCTGTATGGGTGAAACAGTGACGATCCAGAAAAATTGGCAAGAACTGATTCGGCCGAACAAGCTGCAGGTGCAGCCCGGCAGCGATTCGACCCGCTTTGCGACCATCGTCGCCGAGCCGCTCGAGCGTGGTTTCGGCCAGACGCTCGGCAACGCGCTGCGCCGCATCCTGCTCTCCTCGCTCCAGGGCGCGGCGGTGCAGTCGGTGCACATCGACGGCGTGCTGCACGAATTCTCCTCGATCGCTGGCGTCCGTGAGGACGTCACCGACATCGTGCTGAACATCAAGGACATCGCGATCAGGATGCAGGGCGAAGGCCCCAAGCGCATGGTCGTGAAGAAGCAGGGCCCGGGCACCGTCACCGCCGGCGACATCCAGACGGTCGGCGACGTCGTCGTGCTAAATCCGGACCTGCAGATCTGCACCCTCGACGAGGGCGCCGAGATCCGCATGGAGTTCACGGTCGCAACCGGCAAGGGTTACGTGCCCGCCGAGCGCAACCGTCCCGAGGACGCGCCGATCGGCCTGATCCCGGTCGACAGCCTGTACTCGCCGGTCCGCAAGGTCTCCTACAAGGTCGAGAACACCCGCGAGGGTCAGATCCTCGACTACGACAAGCTGACCATGACGATCGAGACCAATGGCGCTCTGACGCCGGATGACTCGGTGGCTTACGCCGCCCGCATCCTGCAGGATCAGCTCAACGTGTTCGTCAACTTCGAAGAGCCGCGCAAGGAAGTCGCCCAGGAGATCATCCCGGACCTCGCCTTCAACCCGGCCTTCCTCAAGAAGGTGGACGAACTTGAGCTGTCGGTGCGTTCGGCCAACTGCTTGAAGAACGACAACATCGTCTACATCGGCGACCTCGTGCAGAAGTCGGAAGCGGAAATGCTCCGTACCCCGAACTTCGGCCGCAAGTCGCTGAACGAGATCAAGGAAGTGCTGGCCCAGATGGGTCTGCATCTCGGCATGGAAGTGCCGGGCTGGCCGCCGGAGAACATCGACGAGCTCGCCAAGCGCTTCGAGGATCACTACTGAGTTAGGCGAATAAGGAGTGGCGAATAGCGAATGACAACTCGCTACTCGCCATTCGCTTCTCGCTATCTGGGCGAACGCAGGCAGCCCACCTGAGCAACATGTCCGACGAACCGTCGCGGCAGTTTTAAGTAAGGACTACACACATGCGTCACGGCAAGGTTCATCGGAAGCTCAACCGCACGGCCGAGCATCGCCGCGCGATGTTCGCCAACATGTGCGCCGCGTTGATCAAGCACGAGCAGATCGTCACCACGCTGCCCAAGGCCAAGGAGCTTCGTCCGATCGTCGAGAAGCTCGTGACCCTCGGCAAGAAGGGCGGGCTGTCCCTGCGCCGCCAGGCTATCTCCGAGATGCGCGACAAGGATCAGGTCAGGAAGCTCTTCGACGTGCTGGCGACCCGCTACAAGGACCGCCAGGGCGGCTATACCCGCATCATCAAGGCGGGCTTCCGCTACGGCGACAATGCGCCGATGGCCGTGATCGAGTTCGTCGATCGCGACGTCGATGCCAAGGGCCAGGACTCCGGTCCGGTGCAGGCAAAGGAAGCCGAGGCGGCGTAAGCCGACCGGTATCGAGATCTTCGAAAGCGGCGCCCCTGGGCGCCGCTTTTTTGTATGCGGCGGCGACATCTCATGCCGCGCATCGTTGTAGTGAAGCGCGATTCTGGCCCGGGGGGCTCTCATGAGGATTGTGTTTGGGATTGCGCTGGCGCTGCTGGTGTCTCCGGCTGCCGCCGAGACGCTGATCGAGCGCGGCGCTTATCTCGTCAACAGCGTGATGGTCTGCAACAACTGCCACACGCCGCGCGGGCCGCAGGGCCTCGATATGACGCGTGCGCTCTCGGGCGGGCAGACCTTTGACGAACCCGCCTTCAAGGTCACCGGCTCCAACATCACGCCGGACAAGGATACCGGAATCGGCAACTGGAGCGATGTCGAGCTGAAGCATTTCCTCGTCAGCGGCATCAGGCCGAATGGATCGGCCGTTGCGCCGATCATGCCGACCGTTTTCTACACCGTGCTCACGGAGCGCGATCTCGATGCCCTCACGGCTTATCTGCGTTCGGTGCCAGCCGTGCATCACGAGACGCCGGCGCCGGAATACAAGGTCGCGCTGAAGCCGGAGATGCCGACCTATGCCGGCAAGCAGGCAACCGAGGCGGAACTGTCCGACCAGCTCGCTCGCGGCCGCTATCTCCTGACCATCGCCCATTGCCTGGAATGTCACACGCCGGAAGGCCCGTCCGTGGTGCACGATTTCGCGGGCGGCAGCGGGAAGGGTGGCCGGACCTTCAGGGGTCCGTGGGGCGAGTCCGTCTCTGCCAACATCACCTCCGATCCGGCGGCGGGCCTCGGACAATGGAGCGACAACGAAATCAAACGTGCGATTACGCAAGGCATCGCGCGCGACGGCCACAAGCTCAAGCCGCCGATGGCCTATGCTGGCTATGCCACCATGTCGCCGCAGGATCTCGATGCCATCATCGCGTTCGTCCGGACGCTGCCGCCCTAGAAGTAGGTGCCGTAATCGGTGCCGTTGGGTGGGCAAGGGCGCGCACTCTTCGCGCGCCGTGCCCACCATGCCCAAACTCATGCGATAGATCCTCACGCGTCGGTGAGCGGCGATTGCACCTGCCCGTGCTGCGCACGATATCCGCTCTGACATCCATGGAGACCATTCATGAAGATCGACCTTTCCGGAAAGACCGCCCTCGTGACCGGCTCGACCGCCGGCATTGGCCACGCCATCGCAAAAGGCCTCGCCGGCTCGGGCGCGAGCGTGGTGATCAACGGGCGCGGCCGGGACAAGGTCGATGCGGCCGTCCGCAAGCTCGAAGCGACTGGTGCCAAGGTGCGCGGCATCGCCGCCGACGTTTCGACCGCGTCAGGCTGCAAGGCGCTGGTGGCGGCGCTGCCCGAGGTCGACATCCTCATCAACAATGCCGGCATCTTCGAGCCCAAGGACTTTTTCGACATCCCGGATGAAGACTGGACGCGCTTCTTCGAGGTCAACGTCATGAGCGGCGTGCGGCTCTCACGCGCCTATATGAAGGGCATGCTGAAGCGCAACTGGGGCCGCATCGTCTTCATCTCATCTGAGTCCGGGCTCAACATTCCCGCCGAGATGATTCACTACGGCATGAGCAAGACCGCGCAGCTCTCAGTCGCGCGAGGCCTGGCGCAACTCACCCGTGGCACCGCCGTCACAGTCAATTCCGTGCTGCCGGGCCCGACCATGTCGGAAGGTGTCGAGACGTTTGTGAAGGACCTCGCCAAGCAGAACTGGCAATCGGTCGACGAGGCCGCCGCCAATTTCGTCAAGCAGCATCGCCCGAGCTCGCTGATCCAACGCTTCGCCAGCGTCGACGAGATCGCGAATATGGTGGTCTACGTCGCCTCGAAGGAAGCGTCCGCGACCAACGGCGCGGCATTGCGGGCAGAGGGCGGCATCGTCAATACCATTGCGTAAGAGCGGCGCATGACGGCTTATGTGATCTCCGAAGTCGAGATGCGCGATCCCGATGGCTTCGAAGCCTATCGCGCGCTCGCCGCGAAGACGATTGCGCAATATGGCGGGCATTATCTCGTCCGCGGCGGCAAGGTGGAGCTGGCGGAAGGCAACCTTCCGCCGAAGGCCATCGTCATCGTCGAATTTCCGTCGATGGAGAGGCTGAAGGAATGGTACGCTTCGCCGGAATATGCCGACGCGTTGAAGATCCGCGCCGGCGCGCTGGAGCGGCGGCTGCTGTTCGTCGAGGGCGTGGTTCCGGCTTAGCTGGTCTGCCCACTTACCGCTTCAATTCGGAGCGCGACCGGCTAAAACGGGGGCTCCATGCTCTGGCCTCTCTCGACTCGTCACAAACGCCTGTTCAGGCTGACATCCGCGCGATGGCAGCGCCGGGCTATCTTTCTGCTCGGCGGGATCGCCGTCGGCGCTGCGGCGGTGGCGCTGGCGCAGCTTGCCGATCTCGCTCAATACGCCTTTGGGCTCCTTTTGGCGAAGTCGCGCTATGCCGTGCTGGCGGTGACGCCGCTCGGTTTCATGCTGTCGACCTATCTGACCATCCGCCTGTTCCCGAACGCGCAAGGCAGCGGCATTCCGCAGGCGATCGCCGCGCGGCATCTGACCGATCAGGCGGCCCGCGAGAGCCTGGTTTCGATCCGGATCGCGATCGGCAAGATGATCCTCACTCTGTTCGGGCTACTCTGCGGCGGCTCGGTGGGGCGGGAAGGGCCGACCGTTCAGGTCGGCGCCTCCATCATGTTCGCGCTCGGCCGTGTCTCGCCACGCCGTCAGCCCGGGCTGATTCTGGCCGGTGCCGCCGCCGGCGTTGCCGCGGCCTTCAACACGCCGCTTGCGGGAATCGTCTTCGGCATCGAGGAGATGAGCCGCGCTTTCGAGACCCGCACATCCAGCCTGATCATTTCAGCCGTCATCGCGGCTGGCCTGACGTCGCTCGCGCTGGCCGGCAATTATGCCTATTTCGGCAGCAGCGCGATGTCGCTGGCGCGGGGCACTGACTGGCTGGCCGTTCCGCTTTGTGGTGTGGTTGGTGGCCTCGCGGGCGGCCTTTTTAGCCGCGTTGTCATCGCCATGGCGCGCGGCTTCAAGAGCCCGCTCGGACGCGCGGTCAAGGGCCATCCGCTCTGGTTCGCATTTGCCTGCGGTCTTGCTGTGGCGGTTTGCGGCCTTGTCTCCGGCGATACGATCTACGGCACGGGCTATGTGCAGGTGAGGGAGGCGCTCGATCACGGCACGGCGCTGCCGCGAGACTTCGGCGTTCTCAAGCTTCTGGCCACCACCTTTGCCGCGATCAGCGGCATACCGGGCGGCATCTTCTCGCCGTCGCTGGCCGTCGGGGCCGGGATTGGCAGCAATATCGCCGCGTTGTTCCACGACGCGCCGCTCGGTGCGGTCATGCTGCTCGGCATGGTCTCGTATTTCGCCGGGGTCGTGCAGGCGCCGATTACCGCCTTCGTGATCGTGACCGAGATGACCGACAATCACGGCATGGTCGTGCCGTTGATGGCAGCCGCGCTGATCGCGCATTTCGTCTCACGGATGGTCTGCGAGGAGGGTATCTATCACGCGCTCGCGAAAGGCTTCGTCGAGCGGGCGACGCGTTCGCGGGAGGGGGAAGGAAGATGAGCCGTTTCTGGAGCAGCTTGACGCATGATCTGAAGCCCTATGTGCCCGGCGAACAGCCCCGCATCGCGGATTTGGTCAAGCTGAACACCAATGAGAACCCGCTCGGTCCGTCTCCGCGTGCGCTGGAGGCGGTCCGCGGCGCGGCAGCCGATACGCTCCGTCTTTATCCGGACCCGCAGGCGACCGCGCTGCGGGCGGCCCTGGCCGCCTATCACGGCGTGAGACCCGAGCAGGTGTTCGTCGGCAACGGCTCGGACGAGGTGCTGGCGCACGCCTTCGTCGCGCTGCTGAAGCATGATGCACCGCTGCTGTTTCCCGATATCACCTACAGTTTCTATCCCGTCTATTGCGGTCTGTTCGGCATTGCCTACGAGACCGTGCCGCTCGACCGGGTCATGCAGATCGGTATCGCCGATTATCGCCGGCCGGCCGGCGCGATCATCCTCCCCAATCCGAACGCGCCGACGGGGATCGCGCTGTCTCGCGCCGAGATCACGACCCTGCTGGAGGAGCATCCGGATGTGCCTGTGGTCGTCGACGAGGCCTATGTCGATTTCGGCGCCGAGACCGCAATTCCGCTGGTTGCGTCGCATCGGAATCTCCTGGTCGTGCAGACCATGTCCAAGTCGCGCGCGCTGGCCGGGCTTCGGGTCGGATATGCAATCGGCGATGCCGATCTGATCGATGGCCTGACGCGCGTGAAGGACAGCTTCAATTCATACCCGCTCGGCCGGCCCGCTCAGGCCGGTGCGATCGCCTCCCTGGAGGACGAAGCCTATTTCCAGCAGAGTCGCGTGCGCGTGATCGAGGGCAGGGAGCGGTTGACCCGCGGGCTGAAGGCTGCCGGCTTCGAGGTGTTGCCGTCCCTTGCGAACTTCGTGTTCGCGCGCCATCCCGCGCATGAGGGGGCCGCGCTTGCGGCGGCGCTGCGGGAGCAGGCGGTGATCGTCCGCCACTTTACAGCTCCGCGCATCTCGGACTATTTGCGGATCACCGTGGGCACGGATGAGCAGATCGACCGGCTGTTGTCGGCGTTGTCGCGGACATTGGGCTGACCGCGAAATCGTAGCAACCATTAAAGCGGCGCCCGATTGCCTTGAGCATGACGCCGCGCTTGCGACCGTCAAGGCGTGGCCTGGCAGCAGCGGGTATGAGGCGAGACACGAGCGACGGCCAGCCTTGACCGCCGGC
>JAUEPE010000050.1 GCA_030403585.1 Frankia sp. RB7 | reverse complement strand
GCCCGCCTTCACCGAGTCCTTTCTCCAGGAGCTCGTGCGCCAACTTGGCGAGCGCGAACGGCAGGAGAATGCGGCCTATCAGCCAAACGGTTGATGAATTGCCGCAGTAGTTTCCCGGAATATGGCTGATGATCTGTCGTCTGATACCTATTGTGGATACGGCCCGCTCAACCCCCGCAGCGCCCTGGGATCCCGAAATGCCGTTACGTCGGCTCAAGCCTTCGCGAATCCTCGGCATCGAGCGCTTCTCGGACTTCGGCGAGTTTCGCGCCAACGAGGTGCTCGGCCTCGGTACCTCGACGCCGCTTCGCCCGCGCGAGTTCTCGATGTCGCGCGCCATCTTGCCGCTGCAGGACGGGCTGTTCGTGCTTCAGCGCGCTTTTGCCCGCCGCCTCGAGGTCGATGTCGGCACCGATCGCGGCGTCGGCCTCACAGTCCCATTCTCGTTTCACTCCGTCACCAACGGCCGCGAGATCGACAGCTCGACGGTGAATGTCGTCCGCGGCAGGGTCCCGATCAAATCCGTCGAGCAAGGCGCCAACACCTACGTGATGATGCGCTTCAACTCGGACATGCGCCATCGCGGCTGGGCGGATTACGAGAGCGGCCTGGGCTTCTTCCGCTCGCACGATACGGCGATGGCGCGCCTGCGTGCAGCGATCCTGAGCATGTTCTGCCTGGCTTCGGACCTCGACAATCCCAGGCAGTTCGACGTGCTCAACCGGCCGATCCAGGAGACGCTGCTCGCCTGTCTCGACGACACGCTGGTGCCGGCCGATGGGCTGGCCGCGCGACGCGGATCGTTCGACAAGCACGACAAGCTGATCGCACGGCTCGACGAAGTGGCGGCGACCTACGGCAGCCGCCCGCTCTACAGCGATGAACTCGCCACCACGCTCGGCGTCTCCGTGCGCACGCTCCAGACCGCCACGCAAGCGGTGCACGGCGTGAGCCTGCATCATTATCTGCGGCTCAAGCGACTGTGGGCCACCCGCATCCAGCTCATGACCGGAGGCGCCGGTGCCAGCGTGAAGGCTGCAGCCCTTGGCAACGGCTTCTGGCACCTCGGCGATTTCTCGCGCGGCTACAGACTGGCGTTCGGCGAGACACCATCGGAGACGCTGGCGCGGGGCCGGCGTCTTTGATCAAGCCTGGTCGCGCAGTCAAGCGTGACCATTCTCGTTGCCATGCCCGCTGTCGCCGATGCGGTCGACCCATGCCATGCCGATCGCGGAGATGATGAAAGTCAGGTGGATCAACACCTGCCACATCACGCCGCTCTCGGTGAAATTGCTGCGCGTGGTGCCGAGATTGCCGGCCTCGATGAAGGTCCTCAGCAGCGAGATCGAGGAGATGCCGATGATCGCCATCGCCAGCTTGATCTTGAGCACGCTGGCGTTGACATGGCTGAGCCATTCCGGCTCGTCTGGATGGCCGCTGAGATTTAAACGGGACACGAAAGTCTCGTAGCCGCCGACAATCACCATCAAGAGCAGGTTCGAGATCATGACGACGTCGATCAGTCCGAGCACGACCAGCATGATCTGCTGCTCGCTGGCGTCAAAGGAGTGCGCGACCAGGTGCCAGAGCTCCTTGAGGAACAACAGCACGTAGACGGCTTGTGCGATGATGAGGCCGAGATAGAGCGGCAACTGCAGCCAGCGCGAGCCAAATATCAGTTGGGCAAACGGGCCAATTTGCGGACGCGGCGGACGCGTGGCCGCAGGTGATTTGGGTTCGGAAATCATTAATCACTCCGGAGTGCGGACAGGGGCGTTGCCTCAGAGACTGGCGATGACCGGCACGAGCTCTACCGAGCCGCGATAGATCATCTCGAAGGCAACGTAGACGATGATGGCGAGGCCGACATAGGCGATCCAGCGCTGCTTCTGGAGCACGCGGCCGAGCAGATCGGCGGCGACGCCCATCAATGCAACCGACAGAACCAGGCCGAAGACGAGGATGTAGGGGTGCTCGCGCGCAGCGCCCGCGACCGCCAGCACATTGTCGAGCGACATCGAGACGTCGGCGGCAACGATCTGCAACGCGGCTTGCTTGAACGTCTTGCGCGGCGCCGGCGCGGCGATCGCGCCACCGCCATGGCTGAACGCGAGCTCATTCGCATGCGCAGCCTGCTCGCGCAGCTCGCGCCACATTTTCCAGCACACCCACAGCAGCAGCACGCCGCCGGCAAGCAGCAGGCCGATCACTTGCAGAAGCTGGGTCGCGGCGCCGGCAAAGACGATACGCAGTGCGGTCGCGGCCACGATGCCGACGACGATGGCGCGGCGGCGCTGATCGGCCGGAAGGCCTGCAGCCGCGAGGCCGATGACGACGGCATTGTCGCCGGCAAGCACGAGGTCGATCAGGACGACCTGGAGCAGCGCGGTCAGCGCGTCGGCGGTGATGAATTCAATCATGATCGATCATTTTTTGGGTGCGGACGGATCCAGCCAATGCGGTTTGCGGCGCTCGATCCAGTCGAAGACCTTTGAACGCGAAGAGCGCAGCGCTGGCACGTCCTCGGCGAGCAGCGCGAGGCCGAGCGGCAGCATCCAGATGCCGAGCACCGGCAGGAAAGACAGCACGCCACCGACGATGAGCAGCGCGCCCGAGGGAATCCGGACCCAGCGGCTGGACGGTTGCAGGAGATAGTCGACGGTACTGGCAAGGCGCGCCGGCAGCCGATGAACGAGCGCGTCGAGCCGCGGGTCGCCGCCAGCAGGTCTGCCGGTGGCGCCCTCGCTCTTCGTCTTTTGCTCGTCCGAAGCTACGCTCATGCTCACTCCTTCGAGGCGGCGCTGACCGCAGGCCCGACCGGCTTCGCGCGCGGCAGCACCAGCGTCAGCAGGCGCAGCAGCTTGATCGCCTGCACTTCGTGGGGATGGACGTCCTCATCCGCAGCCGCGACGCGCTCCGACAGCTCGATGAGATGGGACGACAATGGCAGATCCGCGACCGGCCGAAGTGTATCGATCACCACATTGGCGAAATCAGGCTCCTTGAGCCGTTCGGCAAGCTCGTCGAACATCGCAAACAGGCGGTCATCGCTGATGTGCGGCGCCAATTTGCGCTCCCTGATGAAGCGGATCACCTCGTCACGCTCGACCGGCGACACGCGCCGGTCCGCCACGGCGACCAGCGCGCCGGCGATCACCAGCGCGACCGCAGCCTGCTCATTGAAGCTGCGCGGTTCCGTGATCTCGAGTTCAATCGGATTGGAAGTGTTGGCGTCAGACATCGTAGCTCCCTTATTTCGCGAAATGGCCGCGCGGAGCTGCGATGGGGACGATTTGGTCGGAGAGAACTTAATAAGGCCCGACGATCGGCCGATCCATCGCATTCGCGCGGGACAGGTCATCCGACATCGCGAGGTTTTGCCGACATTGTCAGCGTCCTCGCCAGAGGGGCCCGGATTCTTGTTCTCCACAGACATAGAGCCGGATGAGCCGGAATCAAGCCGACGACAGTGCGACCTGCCGCCGCAGCGCGGTTCCGTCCGGAGTATGCCGATCTACCCCACCCGCTCTACGAGATGTGCACGCGTCGGTGACGGATCGAACCGATCCCCAAAATATTGCGTTTCGTGCGCCACCAATCCGTCGCGGAATTCCATGATGCTGACGACATAGGACGGCACCCCGTCATAGGTCAGCACGAACTCGCTCACCCAGAGATCACCGCCGCCGACGATCCGCCGGACCGTGAAGCGCTTCTGGTTCGGCTGCACGAAGCGGCTTTCCTGAATGTTCCGGCGGCCGCGAATGCGCTCGCCGGACTGCGGATAGTCGAGCACGGCATCCTCGCGATAGATGTCATGCTCGGCCTCGAAATCGTTCGCGTCCGAAGCGTCCCAATGGCGCTGCAGTGCCGCCAGCCTGGCCCGGTCGTCCATCGAGATCTCCTGTCTTGTTTCTTCTCTTTAGATCGGAGCGCAACCGGACTGTGGCAAGGCCGCCTCGCAACGTCTAACAACGACTAACGGGCCAAAAGCCCGACCAGGATGCAGATTGACGCTGTGGCGATCCGGAATTCGCCGGATCGCAGGGCCGCGCTGGTCACATCAGGAAACGAGTATGGCACGTTTGCTGTCCGTCAATGTCGGCCTGCCGCGCGACGTCGCCTGGCAAGGCAGGACCGTCCATACCGGGATCTGGAAGGCGCCCGTCGAGGGCCCGCGCAGAGTACGCCGGCTCAACATTGATGGCGACGGCCAGGGCGATACCGCAGGTCACGGCGGCGAGCAGCGTGCCGTGTTCGTTTATCAGGACGAGTCCTATCGTTACTGGCAAAGGCATCTCGGTCGATCGAGCCTCGTTGCCGGTCAATTCGGCGAGAACTTCACCGTCGATGGCCTCGCCGACAGCGAGGTCTGCATCGGAGATCGTTACAGGATCGGCTCTGCCCTGTTCGAGGTGACGCAGCCGCGCGTCACCTGCTACCGGCTCGGCATTCGCATGGAGGAGCCGGACATGGCCGCGCTGCTGGTCAAGCACGGTCGGCCCGGTTTCTATTTTCGTGTGATCGAGGAAGGCGACGTCGAGGCCGGCGACGAGATCATTCAGGTCGCGCGCGCGCCTGAAAGCATGAGCGTGTCCGAGATCAACGCGCTGCTTTATCTGCCCCCTCACCCGCGCGAGCGCCTGGAACGCGCGCTGAAGATTCCCGCGTTGAGCCGTGGCTGGCGTCGTTCCTTCGCCGCGCTTCTCGAGCAGCACAGCACGGGAAGTGCGGCAGCAGGAAATGCCGGGCTCGGACCGGCAGCCAGCCCGCCTCCGGCCTGGCGCGGATTCCGGCCGTTTCGCGTCTCGCGCAAGATCGCCGAAAGCAGCAACGTGACGTCGCTGATCCTCGAACCCGCAGACGGACATCCCGGAGCCGTCGCCCTGCCCGGCCAGTTCGTCATCGCGCGACTTGGACCTTCCGCCGCGCCTGCGATGACGCGCAGCTATTCGTTGTCGCGCCCCTCCGATGCGGCTTCCTATCGTCTCAGCATCAAACGTAAAGCCCACGGCATCGCTAGCGCATACATCGCCGACGAACTCCAGCCTGGCGACGTCGTGCAGCTCGGTGCGCCCCGCGGCAACTTCACGCTGCAGCAGGGTACGCGACCCGTTGTCCTGCTGAGCGCCGGCATCGGGGTCACGCCGGTTCTCGCAATGCTCAACGCGCTCGCAGCGGAAGGATCGCCGCGAGATCTCTGGTGGCTGCACGGCACCCGCAATGGCCGCGAACATGCCTTCGCCGGCGAGGTGCGCGAACTCCTGGGCAGGCTGGCTCACCATCACAGCCATATCTGCTACAGCGCGCCCGACCCCGACGATCGCCCCAAGGTCGATTTCGACGGCACCGGACATCTGGATCTGCCCCTGCTCCAGCAACTCGGTTTACCGCAAGACAGCGACTTCTATCTCTGCGGACCCGCTGTGTTCATGAGCGACCTCACGACCGGCCTCCGCGCGTTGGGTGTCGCACCCGATCGCATCCACACCGAATTGTTCGGCGCCAGGCCATCCCTGACGCCTGGCATAGCGGCTTCATCGAACAAGCCCGCGCATGTGCCGACCGGCGCCCCGGGCCCGGGTCCCATGGTGTCCTTCGTCCGCAGCGGCCTCAACGTCTACTGGGGACCTTCATACGCCAGCCTGCTCGAACTGGCTGAAGCCTGCGACGTTCCCGTGCGCTGGTCGTGCCGGACGGGGGTGTGCCACAACTGCGAAAGCGGCCTCGTTGCGGGGGACGTCAGCTATCAGCCCGATCCGCTCGACGCGCCGGCAGACGGAAATGTCCTGATCTGCTGCGCACGGCCGCAAGGCGACATCGTGATCGATCTCTAGAACATGGGAGAGTGCTATGCGAACTGACATGGTGCCGGGAGCGACCTTCCCGGATTACGAACTCAGCGACCACACCGGAAAACACCGCAAGCTCTCGGAGCTGCAGGGCATAGATCCCATGGTGCTCGTTCTCGGCCGCGGTGGTTTCTGTCCGAAGGATCGCCGCCAGACCGAAGGGCTGGTGCAACTCCATCGCGAGATGGAGGTGGGCTATTGCCGGCTGGTCACGATCACCACCGACACTATCACCCAGACCAACGAATACCGCAGCGGCGCGGGCGCGCACTGGCCCTTCCTGTCCGATCCCAGGCGGATCATCCAGAAGGATCTCGACATCGCCGAATACACCGATCCCATCCACAATCCGATGATTCCCCATGTCATCGTGCTGGAGTCCGCCTTGCGCATTCACAAGATTTACAATGGCTACTGGTTCTTCGGACGCCCGACGCTCGAAGAGCTTCGCCAGGATCTGCGAGCCGTCAGCATGATGTGCCGTCCGGATTGGGACATCACGGCGCCCGGCTTCAGGGCGCAATGGGATCAGGGTCACAAGGAGCATTTCTATCCCTACGGCAAGGCTTACGTCGAAACGCTCGGCGAACAGGGTTAGAACCACATTCCGACCTCGTCGGTCCGGACCAATGCCGGCCTGGAATGTGGATAATGCAGAAGAGAACCAATCCCGGCCGCCGCGCCGGCCGCATGGGCGCACGCCAGATCTACGAGGCGCTGCGCGATCAGATCCTATCGCTGGTCTACGGCACTGACGGCCTGTTGCCGTCATCCCGCGCGCTGGCCAGCGAGATGGGCGTGGCGCGCTCGACCGTCACGATCGCCTATGAGCAGCTCGCCGCCGAAGGCTTTATCGAGACGCGCCCTGGCGCCCGGCCGCGCGTTGCGCGCGCAGTGGTGGAGCGCGGACGCACCCGCGCGACGTCCCGGCCATCGACGCGCAAAATGCGGCTGTCGGCCTTCGGCGAGCGGCTGCGCCAGGACCCGCCAGGCTGGACCGCGCCGCCCCGCGGGCTGGTCGCGAACTTCCGCTATGGCGAGTTGTCGCCGTCCGACTTCCCGGTGCTCGCATGGAAGAAGGCCGTGACGGCCGCGATGGCGCGCAAGCCCGAGCGGCTCGCCTATGACGATCCCTGCGGGTCGCTGCGGCTTCGGAGCGCGCTTCAGGGCTATCTGTGGCGATCGCGCAGCGTGCGCTGCGAGGTTGACCAGATCGTCGTCGTCAACGGCTCGCAGCAGGGCCTCGACATCTGTGCGCGCCTGCTGCTCGATGCCGGCGACCACTACGTGATGGAGGATCCCGGCTACCAGATGGCGCAGCACACTTTTACGGCGACGGGCGCCGTCGCGGTGCCTGTCACGGTCGATGCCGAGGGCCTTCAAACCCAGCGGCTCGACGGCATCGCGGCCCGTCTCGCCTATGTCACGCCGTCACATCAATATCCGCTCGGCGGCGTCATGCCGATCGGACGCCGGCACCAATTGCTGGCGTGGGCGCGCAAGATAGACGCCTATGTGATCGAGGACGATTACGACAGCGAGTACCGCTACGACACCAAGCCGATCCCGCCGCTGCATGCGCTGGAGGGCAGCGAGAACGTGATCTATCTCGGCACCGTCTCCAAGACGCTCTCGCCGACCTTGCGGATCGGCTATCTCGTGGTGCCGCAGGCGCTGCGATCCCTGTTCGTCGCCGCCAAGCAGATCATGGACCGGCACACGCCGCTGATCGAACAGGAGGCGCTTGCCGCGATGCTGGAGAGCGGCGCCTATGACAGCCATGTCAGGCGCGTGCGCCGGCGCAACGCCGAGCGCCAGCAGGCCCTGCTCGACGCCCTTCGCCGGAGGTTCGGCGATCGTATCAGGATCGAGGGCACCGCCGCAGGCCTTCACGTCGTCGCGTGGTTCGACGATTTATCGCAGAAGCATGAGGGCGCGTTGATCAAGGCGGCCCGCGCCAAGGGCGTCGGCATCTATCCCGTCTCCGCGCTGTTCATCGGCTCCCGAACACGAAAGTCAGTCGGCCTCGTCATGGGTTATTCGGCGCTGGAGATCGCGCAGATCGAACGGGGCTGCAAGCTTCTGGCGCAGGCGGTCGCCGAACTGGACTGACGATATCGTATAGAACTGGTAGTTTCTCACAGGCCAGATTCGGGGTATCTCCGGACCGAGAACGGAGACACGCCATGTACATTCCCCCCGCCTTCAGGGACGACGATATCGAGAGCATCCGCGCGACCATCCGTGGTGCCCGCCTCGCAAGCCTCGTCACCGCCACCGCTGAGGGTCCCGTTGCAACGCCCCTGCCGCTCTTCCTCGACGAGACCGAAGGCGAGCATGGCGTGCTGTACGGACATGTGGCCAAGGCCAACCCGCAATGGAAGCTGCCGGCGATCGGCGATGCGCTCGCGATCTTCAACGGCCCCGACGCCTATGTGACGCCGTCCTGGTATGCGACCAAGCAGGAAACCGAAAAGGTCGTGCCGACCTGGAATTACATCGCCGTGCATGCCTACGGCCCCGTGGAGTTCTTCCAGGAACCGGCGCGCCTGCTCGAGGCCGTGACGCGGCTGACCAAAATGCACGAAGGCGCGCGCTCAAAGCCGTGGGCGGTCAGTGACGCGCCCGCAGACTTCATCGCCGCGCAGCTGCGTGGGATCGTCGGCGTGCGCATTCCCGTGGTGCGGTTCGAAGGCAAGCGCAAGATGAGCCAGAACCGCCCCGAGGCCGATCGCATCGGGGTCGCGCAAGGTCTTGCGGCGAGCGCGGATCATGGCGATCGCGAGGTCGCGCCCCTGATCCCGCTGCCGGTCTAGTCTCCGGTCTCCTTACGCAGCCGGTGGGCATATTCCGCGCCCCATCCGAGGCCGAGCGTTGCGGAGATGAGCGAGCCGAGCAGCACCCCGAACTTCGCGGCGGCAAGCAGCTTGTCGTCGGTAAACGCGAGCATGGCGATGAAGATCGACATGGTGAAGCCGATGCCGGCCAGCAGCCCGACGAGGCAAACGCCACCCCAGGATACGCCCGGCGCGAGCCGGCATCCAGCCGCACGCACCGCAAGCCAGGTGGCACCGATCACGCCGATCGGCTTTCCCGCGCAGAGCGCAAGCCCGATGCCGAGCGCCACGAATTGAACGCCGCCGGCGAATTCGGTGCTCCTGAGGTCGACGCCGGCATTGGCCAGCGCGAACAGCGGCATGATGGCGTAAGCGACCCAGGGATGCAGCGCCGTCTCCACGCGGATAACGGGCGGCACTGTCTCGGGATCTGCCGAGCGGACCGGCGTGATCAAGCCGAGCACGACACCCGCAAGCGTCGGATGCACCCCGGCCATGAGGAAGCCACCCCAGACGACGAGGGCCGGCACGACGTAGGCAAAGGCCGAGCCGAAGCCGAGCCGTTGAAATCCCAGCGCAATGAGAACACCGAATAATGCGACAATGAAGCCGTTGAGATCGAGTCCGTTGCTGTAGAACAGCGCGATAATGAGAACTGCGATGATGTCGTCGATGATGGCCAAAGCGAGCAGAAAGACCCTGATATTGGCGGGGATTGATCGCCCGAGCAGCGCGAGCACACCGACTGCGAAAGCGATGTCGGTTGCAGTTGGAATCGCCCAGCCCTGGACGCGGCTCGTGACGCTGTTGAAGCCGAGGTAGATCAGCGCGGGGACGACGACACCGCCGGCAGCCGCCAGCACCGGCAGAATGGCATGATCGAACCTGCTCAGTGCGCCCTCGTGGATCTCGCGACGGACCTCCATGCCGACGATCAGGAAGAAGACCGTCATCAGCGCGTCGTTGATCCAGAAATGCAGAGGTCGGACGAAGACGAGTTCGCCAAGGCGAAGTGAAATCGGCAGGTTCCAGACGTCGTGGTACGAATGGGCGAAAGGCGAGTTGGCCCAGAGCAATGCGGCAGCCGCGGCCGTCAGCAGCACGACGCCGCTGACAGCCTCGACATGCAGAAACTGCTGCAGCGCCGTGAGCGTTCGTTCGACGAAAAAAGGAGATTTGGGCAGGTGCCTGCCGGGCAGCTGATCGTTCATGGGCGCGCGCATCCTGCGTGGCGGCCCGACCATCGCTTGACCTGTCGCTATCCCAATGCAGCGAGCACCCAGGGGCTGTTCTACAGAGCGCAGGGATTAAGGCAACCCCTGCCCGGCGCTATCTGCGTCGACCGGCAGCCGGAACCCTGACGCAGTGCGGATCGTTAGTGCTCCTCACGACACATTGCAGATGGGAACCCCATGTGCCGCTGGATCGCATACCGGGGCGAGACGACTTCGTTCGAACCCTATGTCACCGAACCCGAGCATTCGCTGATCGCGCAGAGCATTCGGTCGCTGCAGTCGACGGCGGGATCGAATGGCGACGGCTTCGGTCTCGGCTGGTATGGCGAGCATCCGGAGCCCGGCCTTTATCGCGAGACGCGGCCGGCCTGGTCGGATGAAAATCTGCGCTACCTCTGCCGCCATCTGCGCTCGCATCTGTTCTTTGCCCATGTGCGCGCCGCCACCGGCACCGCGGTGACACGGCAGAATTGCCATCCCTTTGCCTGCGGCCGGTGGATGTTCATGCACAACGGATTCATCGGCAGCTGGAACCGGTTGCGGCGCAAGGTCGAGGCGCTGATCCCCGATGCCTACTATCCCTCACGCACCGGTACGACCGACTCAGAGGCCGTGTTCCTCGCCATGATGGGGGCCGGTCTCGAGGCCGATCCGCTTGGCGCAACGCGCGCCGTGCTGCAATCGCTCGTCGGTCTCGTCAACGAAGGCGATCTGCGTGAGCGGCTGCGCTTCACCAGCGCGATCGCGAACGGCCGGGATCTCTACGCGTTTCGCGTCGCCGTCAACGATGCCGCCAACACGCTCTATTATCGCGAAGCCGGCAACGGCCAGGTCGTCGTCGTATCCGAACCGTTCGACAAGGAAACCGACTGGACCGAGGTTCCGCCGAACCACGCGCTGATCGCACGCGCGTCGGACCGCGTGAAAATTGTTCCGTTCGAGCTCGCAATTTCCGGCGCGTCCGAGGCGGAACCGGGCCCGGCCAGAAGGATTATCGCCCGCAGGTAATACCACTGCCGGGTGGCCCATGACATTTGCTTCTGACGTCTTGAAACTGCTGCGGCTAGACGCCTCCGACGACAAGCAGCATCTCGTGATTCGTTCTGCCGGCGGGCGCGGCAAGGCGGCCGAATATTCCTTCGGCATCGAGGAGGAATATTTCCTCGCCGATCGCCGCACCCTCGAGGTCGCGATCCAGACGCCCAACGAGCTGTTCGAATCGGCGAACTGGTCGACCGGCGGCCAGGCCATGCGCGAGATGCTGCAATCCCAGCTCGAGGTCGCGACCAACGTCCATGTCGACGTCAATGACGCACGCGAAGAACTGAGGTTCCTGCGCCGCGAGGTCGCCAACGTCGCCGCACAATATGGCTTTGTGATCATGGCCTGCGGCACGCACCCGACCGCCATCTGGCGCATGTCGCAGCCGAGCCCAAAGCCACGCTACGAGGAGATGATCGAGGATCTGCGCAGCATCGGCCACCGCAACCTGATGTGCGGCATGCATGTCCATGTGCAACTGCCAGATCCGGAGAAGCGGATGGCGGTGATGCGGGCGATGCTGCCGCATCTGCCGCTGTTCATCGCACTGGCCGCCTCCTCGCCGTTCTGGAATTCGCACAAGACGGGATTGAAGGGCTACCGGCTCGCCGCCTATTCGGAGCTGCCGCGTACCGGCCTACCCGAACTGTTCGAAAGCAGGCGCGATTACGACGACTATGTCGGCGCGCTGCAGCGTTCCGGCGTGATCCCCGACGAAAGCCATATCTGGTGGGCGATGCGCCCCTCGATGAAGCACCCGACGCTGGAGCTTCGCGCGCCCGACACCTGCACCTTCGTCGACGACGCCATCGCGGTCGCCTCGCTGTATCGCTGCCTGACGCGGCACCTCTATCTGAGGCCGCATTTGTCGAAGCAGGTCACCGCGGTCGAACGCGCGATTGCGGTCGAGAACAAATGGCGCGCCCAGCGCTACGGCACCGACTGCATCTTTGCGTCACAGGACGGGCCGGTGACGATCTCGGAGTGGCTTGCTCGAATCATCGACGCTATCGGCGAGGATGCCGCCGCGCTGGACTGCAGCGCCGAGGTCGAGCACTGCCGCACCATCGTGGCGCGCGGAAGCTCGGCCGAATTCCAGCTGCGCGCCTATCGCGAGAATGGAGACGACATCACAGCCGCGTCGCGATGGATCGCGACATCGACCATATCGGAGACGCGCCCCGACACCGGACAGCGCGCCCCGGCGCCGTCATAGCGCCCGCGCAAGCTTCGCCAACGACAACGTCTCTTCTGAACTCGCTACGCCATAGGGAACGAATGACTGACATCACCTGGTGCGCTGGTTGCGGCCACAGCCTGGTCCCGATCCTGTCCGAGAAGGGCCTGACAACGCCGAACTGCTTCTGGTGCGAGGGCGTCGATGCACGGACCATGGAGATGGCGAAGTGGGCGGACAGCCCGGCCGGCAAACCGGATCGGGCCGCGCCTCATTCCCTTGATTGAGCCAGCCCTCTGCGTCAGACCCTCGCCACCAGGCGTGGACGGAACACAGACGCGACGGTCGGGGCAGGAGCAGCGACCGGCTTTCGCGTCGGCCGGCGCCGCGGGATGAAGAAGCTGTTGACGAGGATCGGCTCGTTGTCGCCGAGCGCGGTCCGCTCCTTCACCAGCCCACTCATGACCAAGCGCATCTTGATGACTTCCTGCGCTACGAAGCTGCAGTCCTCATCGCGATTGACCTGCTCATGCATGATCGCTTCAGCCTCGCGCATGCTGATGCGGAGCGCTCTGATCGTTCTGCGGATCTCGTTGATACGGTTGTCCATAGCTGCCTCCATCTCGGTCGCAGCATAAGAACAAAACATGAACATTTTGTCAATCGGCCAGATGTCGTCACGCTGAACGCCAGTTAGAGAAATTGCACGCGCGCTGGCGACGCTTGCCGACAAATTAGACAGCGCACGTCGCTTTCCCGGGGTCGTGAGGCTCCGTGAGAGGGTCGGACGATCCAAGCCAGCGGGCGATCTAACCTACGGTGCAACCACCGGATTTTTTCCCGAACGGGCTCGCCGCCGCAAGGCGCCGGGCCTGTTTGCTGCCCCGCAAACGAACTGGCCCAAAATTCGCAAAGACTTTCTCGAGCTGGCAATGGCGCAGAGCGGAGAACGTCATGAACGTGCATGCTGCGGGCGATCTCAAAATCACTGGCCTCACCCATCCGAACGGCGCGCCGCTCCGCCTGAACACTCAGGATTTCGTCGCGATCGATCGCGACCGGAACGCGAAGTACGAGGCGACGTATCGTCCGCAAGCCCTTTACAATCGCGCCAACGAAGGCTTTCACGCCAACAACGAAACCTTCCTCCTCCACGAAGTCGCGACCAATCTGCCGATCTACCTTCCCGACACCGGCCCCACCGATTTCCATCTGCATCTGCCCCCGGGGGGCTTTCAGCTCGTGCTGGTCACCTCGGGCGCTTTCACCTTCGACTACGACGGCCGCTTCTACAATGTCGGCCCCGGCGCGGTGATGCTGCAAAGCGCGATCGTGCATCGCCAGCTGTTCTACACCTGGTCGGGCCTATCGACCGAAGAGAATTTGAAGACGCCGCAGACGGTGGTGCCGGATCCGATCTCGATGGGGTATTCCGGCAAATTCCTCGAAGCCTTCATCACCGATCCCACGACCTTTCCGAATCCGACCATCGTCGGCCCGGAGCAGATCAACGAAGCCGAGACGCCGCGCGTGGCGTGGAGCCATCCGCTGCATGATCGCCCGGCCGACGGCGGCTTCTGGCTGCAAGATCCCCTGGCGCTCGATGCGCTGTTCAAGCCACTCGTCGACAGCCCCGTGAAATCGGCCTTGCCGGTTTACGTGCGCGATATCGGGATCGAGATTCCAAGCGGCCATCTCGTCACCGGCCACATCATCGCAACCGATCCGAGCGGTCACTCGCTGCTGCCAAAGAGCACATCCATCGCCGCAGACGCCGGCTGTTTCGCCAAGGGCGAGGTCGTGATCTACCGCGTCATTCGCGGCACGGCCGAATTCAGGAAGAAGGCCGGCGAGAGCTTTGAGCTCGCAGCCGGCGATGTCGTGACGGCGGGCAAGGATTCGATCAGCCTCGTCGGCATCGGCGAAAACACACAGGTCCTGCGGCTCGGCCTCCTCAAAGGCATGAACGACCTGCGCAGTTGGACGCCGACGCAGCGCGACGAGATCGACGGTCTGGCCGGTCAGATCATCACACGGAAGGACGTTCGCCCCCTGCGTACCGAAGGCAAGCCGGTCGGATATCTGTACGCGTAAGCACAGACTCAAAAACGGCCCGCCGAAGCGGGCCGTTGGAATCTCATCTCACGTAATGATCAGCCGTAGAGCTGACGCTCCTTGCGAACCTCGTCGGCGCCGTAAGGCTTGCTGGCGGGATCGAACGACTTCCATCCGGCCTTCTGCCAGGCGGTGCTGCGGTCCCGCAAATTGACAGCGGACTCATTGAGGATAGCGTCGAGGCGCGATCGATCGGCATCGGCAACGCGTGCCGACACGAGCGTGCCTCCGCGACGAACGCCCTCAGCGTAAGAGTCTGCATCCTCCCGTGCAATGCCGGCCTCGGTGAGCGCGCCAACCACACCGCCGGTTGCCGCACCTGCGGCTGCACCGACCGCAGTCGCGGCCAGCCAGCCGGCTGCGACGACGGGTCCAAGCCCAGGGATTGCCAAAAGCCCGAGGCCTGCAAGAAGGCCTGCGGTGCCTCCCACGCCCGCACCGATGCCGGCACCCTTCCCGGCGCCTTCGGCGCGATCATCGACGCCATCGTGGTCGCGATCCACCTTCTTGTCGGTGTTGAACCAGCTGTCCGAATTGTTGGCGACGATGCTGATGTCGGAATGCGGTACGCCCGCAGCCTCGAGCCGCTGAACCGCCTGCTGGGCGTCGTTGTACTTGTCGTAAAGACGAGAAATCGTAACGGTCATTTTGATTCCTTACTTACTTGGTTGAATTGACGTTGCCTTGGAAGTCGACGCTGACCGCGGTGGCGGACCCACCCTTGCTGGCCTGGCCACGCCAAACGCCCTTGTCGTCCTTCTTCAGCGCGGTGACGTCGGCGTAGCCGGCATCCTCGAGCTTCGACTTGGCTTGTCCTTCGGTGAAACTGTTGCGGCCCGCAACGGGTGCGTCGGAGTTGTTCTGGCCAGAACTGTTGACCGCGTTGTTGTTCGGTCCCGATTGCGCCGGCGCATTTTGCGCTGACGCCGGCGCAGCTGCCAATGCGGCCGCCGCCGCAAATAGAGAAGTGCAAACGAAGAGTGATAGGCGTCTCATGATTGTCTCCAGAGTCTGAGGAGTGAGCCAAGCCCTCATCTGAGCTATCGTTCCTCGGTCCCCGCTCTGAGACATCACCTTCGCAATCAAGCTCTGAAGTACACCATACCGACGACCGCCATGATGAGAGCGGCGAGTCCCAGGCTCACACCCAGCAGCATCAACATGCTGGGGCCGAGCTCGCCCTGGCGTGCCTCGACTGCCGTCTCAACGATGCGCCCGCTCTTGTCTTGTTTCATGACGTTTGATCCTGCGTTCCGAGAGATAGGATTGACCGATCGCTTGTACGAACAGGCGATGATTCTCAATCGGCCCCCGGAACGTTCGTTCCTATGGATCTGGCGGCAGCGCAGTGGCTGGTTTGCATTTGCGTGTTGGCTATGCCGGAGGACGGCGTCCTGGAGCAGTCAGGCAAGTGTTGATATCGGCGGCCATCTTGTTGCGGTGTGCTTTCTTCGAGAGCGCGTCGCGCTCCGCACCGGGTTCAAGGCGTGCGGCCTGTTCAAGCAAGCTCATGGCATCGGCCGCTAGACGCTCGGCCAGCGAACTCGATTGACGGACGCGGTTGCGCTTGCTGGCCCGATTGGCTGTCCGTGCTGATCGCGGGATAGACAGAGGTCTGCCAGGCGTTGCGGCAATGACGGGAACCGTTGGCTTTCGTTCTGGGCCACTCTGGCGGTCCAGTGACGTTCGAACTTGCACCAAAGATGCATTGGATGAAGGAACCGCCCAATGACCCGACCTGCTTTGCCGCGTTGATTGGCTTAGGAACATACGTCTGGTCCTGCCGTTGCTTTTGCACGACATGACCCGTGAATGCGCATGCCGTCCTCAAAACCGCGATTTGACCATGCGTGCACTCTGCTGGCACGGCAAAGACGACGTACGGGCGGACGGGAAGCGTCCCTTTCCTACTCTCCAATAGCTGGCTCCAGTCAGCGAAAGTGTCACATGCGCATCCTGAAAAAACGGTCGCCCTCGCTGGCGGCGGCGACCCTTCGTGCTTTCGCAGAATATCCGTTCGCCTCCACGCTCGTCGCAACTGCCGGCTTGATGGCCGCGGCCGCGCTCGTCAATCGGCGCCTTGCCGACAAGGCACAGCGTGATAACCCGCCCCAGGGTCACTTCATCGACATCGACGGTGTCCGCCTGCATTATGTTGAGCGAGGATCCGGTCGTCCTTTGGTCCTGTTCCATGGCAATGGCAGCATGATCCAGGATTTCGAATCCAGCGGCCTGATCGATCTCGCCGCCAAGGACTATCGTGTGATCGTGTTCGATCGTCCGGGCTTCGGCCACAGCCTGCGGCCCCACAATGTGGTTTGGACGCCTGCGGCCCAGGCCGACCTCTTCAAGGAGGCCCTTGCGCATCTCGGCGTCGAGAAGGCGATCGTGCTCGGCCACTCCTGGGGCGCGTCGGTCGCCGTCGCCATGGCAAGCCGACACCCAGCAATGGTCGAGGCCCTGATACTGGCTTCGGGCTATTATTTCCCGACCGCACGCGCCGACGCGATGATGGCGATGGCTGGTCCGGCGATACCGGGGTTTGGCGATCTCCTCAGTTACACGATTTCCCCGCTCCTCAGCCGCCTGATGTGGCCGGCGATGTTGCGACAGCTGTTCGGACCGAAATCCGTCCCTCGAAAATTCGACGGCTTCCCCAAATCCCTCGCCGTGCGCCCATCGCAGCTTCGTGCCGGCGCCGCAGAGGCAGCGCTGATGGTTCCGGCCGCAATGCTGTCTGCGAAAACCTACGGCGAACTGGCCATGCCGGTCACCATCCTGGCCGGTGAGGACGATCGCCTCATCGACATCGACGAGCAGTCCGGACGGCTACACGACGAGATCAAGCACAGCAAGATGCGCCGCGTGCCAAATGCAGGACATATGATCCAGCAGTCCGATACAGCCGACCTGATGGCCGCGGTCGACGAGGCCGCAGCGCAAACGCTGCATTGAATCCGTACGTAGCACGACTCGGAATTAGGAACGCCGATCACAGGGCCCAGTTGGCCCCGGTATCTCCTGCCAATCAGAGGTTATCATGTATCATCACGTCAAGAAGCTCATGTTCACAGTCCGGGTCGACGAGCCCGATCCGCGGTTCGGCAACATGCTGCTGGAGCAATTCGGCGGCGCCAACGGCGAGCTTGCGGCCGCCATGCAATATTCCATCCAGGGTCTCAATTGCGAAGATCCGGACCGCAAGGATCTCCTGATGGATATCGGCACGGAGGAATTGAGCCATCTCGAAGTCGTCGGATCACTCGCGCGGCTGCATTTGAAGCCTATGAAGTTCGATCGCGAAGCGGCGGAAGCCGATCCGCTGATCGCGATCGCCGGCGGCGGCGGCGTCAATCTGTTCAACTCACAGGGCAGTGCATGGACTGCCGATTACCTCAAGATCACCGGCGAACTCGACGTCGACCTGCGCAGCAACATCGCCGCGGAGGCGCGGGCCAAGATCGTCTATGAGCGCCTGATCAATTTCTGCGATGACGCCGGCACCAAGGACGCCCTGCAGTTCCTGATGACCCGGGAAATTACTCACATGAAGGCGTTCTCGCGTGCGCTGGAAAGCATGGGCAAGCCCGCCTTCAGCATCGGCCGTATCGCTCCGACGCCCGGCCTTGTGGACCAGTTCTTCAACGATTCGACCGGGTCCGGCGACAACGGCGAAATCGACACACGAGGTCCGTGGAACGAAGGCGAAGACTGGGTTTTCATGGAATCGCCGGCGCTCCAGAGCGGCGATGCCGGCGCGGCGCCGTCGATCGTTGCCGAGAGTTCGCCATCGGAACCCCTCGTTGGTCTTGACGAGCTGCTGCTCGACCAGCTGCGCGACCTCTTGCACGCCGAGAAGCAGTTGACGAAGGCGCTGCCTCAAATGATCGAGGCCGCCCGCTACGACCAGCTTGGCGAACTTTTTACCGTTCATCTGGCCGAAACCGAAGCGCAGATCGAACGCCTCGACGAGTGCTTCGAGCTGCTCGGCAAGAAGCCTCGCGCCAAGCCCTGCAAGGGAATGCAGGGACTTGTCGAAGAGGGCGACGAAGTGATCAAGGAAGGCGCCAAGAAGGACGATGCGGCCGCGGATCTTGGATTGATCGGCGCGGCTCAACGTGTCGAGCATTACGAGATTGCGGGTTACACGACGGCTCGGAACCTTGCGCAGCAATTGCGTCACAGCGGTGTGGTCGCGCTGCTTTCCAAGAATCTGGCTGAGGAAGAGAACGCGGATCAGTTGCTCAATCAGGTCGCACGTTCGTTGATGTCGGTGGCGAAAATGCCCTCCGCCATCGAGCAAAGCTTCATCGAAGACGAGCCCGCCGGGGGCTAGCCATCGTCAGCATTGACCACTAACAATCAAGGCGGCCCCTGTGGGGCCGCCAATACGTACGAAAGGACCTGGCATGCCCCCGAAGATCAAAGAACATACCTGCCCGCTGTGCAAAGGAACCGGTTTTCCCAAGTCCATGGAACCGGCGCGGCCAGGCCGCAGGATCTATCCCGTGAAATGCGAGTCCTGTCACGGCAAGGGCAAGATTTCAGAGATGTCCTGACGCGATCGCTGCCTTGTCCCCTTGACCTCGGGCCGCGGAGCATACGCCCAGGCGATAAGGTAGATCCGAAGAATGCCGCCCCTACTCCGCCGCTTGGCGCACGTGGCGGGCGGTCGGGGTGCGCATCGTCACCAGCTCTTCGGCCGCGGTCGGATGCAGCGCGATGGTCGCGTCGAAATCGGCCTTGGTCGCCTTCATCTTCACGGCAATCGCGACGACTTGCGTGACCTCGGCGGCGGCATCGCCGACGATGTGACAGCCAAGCACACGGTCGGTCGCGCCGTCGACGACGAGCTTCATCAGCACGCGGGTGTCACGGCCCGACATCGTCGCCTTGATCGGGCGAAACGTCGTCTTGTAGATGTCGACGTGGCTGAACTGCGCGCGCGCTTCGGTTTCCGTCAGGCCGACGGTGCCGACCTCCGGCTGCGAGAACACCGCGGTCGGGATGGTGGAATGATCGACCTGCACGGTACGCTTGCCGAACACGGTATCGGCGAAAGCGTGGCCCTCGCGGATCGCGACCGGCGTCAGGTTGAAGCGATGGGTGACGTCGCCGATCGCGTAGATACTGTCGACCGAGCTCCTCGAGAAATGATCGACCGCGATGCCGCCGTTCTTCGGATTGATGGCGACGCCGGCGTTCTCCAGGCCGAGATTGGCCACGGCCGGATGACGGCCGATCGCGAACATCACCTGATCGGATGCGAGGCTCGATCCGTTCGACAGATGCGTGGTGAATTCCTCGCCATCGCGATCGACATGGCGATCCACCTTGTTCACCGTGCAGCCGGTGAGAATGGTGATGCCCTGCTTCTCCATCTCGCTGCGAACGTGGGCGCGGACGTCCTCGTCGAAGCCGCGCAAAATGTTGTCGCCGCGATAGATCACGGTGACGTCGGAGCCGAAGCCGGCGAAGATGCCGGCGAACTCCAGCGCGATGTAGCCGCCGCCCTGGATCACGATCCGCTTCGGCAGCTTCTTGAGATGAAACGCTTCGTTGGACGAGATCACGTGCTCGATGCCGTGAATCGCCGCGCCATGATTGGGCGCACCACCGGTGGCGATGAGGATGTATTTCGCGGTGATCTTCCTGTCGTCCGCGAGCAGGCGGACGGTATGCTTGTCCTCGATCACCGCGCGGCTCTTGACGATCTGCGCGCCCGACTTTTCGACATTGGTCGTGTAAGCCGCCTCCAGCCGCGCGATCTCCTTGTCCTTGTTGGCGATCAGCGTCGGCCAGTCGAAGGTCGCGGGCGGAACGGTCCAGCCGAAGCCGGCGGCATCCTCGAGCTCGTGACGGAAATGCGAGCCGATCACGAACAGCTTCTTCGGCACGCAACCGCGGATCACGCAGGTGCCGCCCATGCGGTACTCTTCCGCGATCATCACGCGGGCGCCGTATCCGGCCGCGATGCGGGCGGCACGCACGCCGCCCGAACCGCCACCGATGACAAAGAGGTCGACGTCGAATTCAGCCATTTTCCACTCCGACCTCTTTCATAACAACCTAAAGCGCGATGCCACGCTTCAGGAAATTCTGATCAGATAGGTACTGTCAGATTTCCTTGCCACGCTTCTTCATCTCGGCGCGGAACGTGGTCGCGACAACCTCGGAGAAGTTCTGCGCCCACGCGTTCATGACCTGCATGCTGAGGCTGATGGCCTTGGGCTCGTTGGTGAGCAGCTTCTGGCCGAGCGGCGACTTGTAGAACGTGACGAGATCCTTCAGCTCCTGCTCGGTGAACTCACCGGCATAGACCCCCACCATGCCGTCGCCGATCTCCTGCTCCCGGCCGGCAAGCTGCTTGGTGACGATCGGAGCGAGCTCGTTGAGATCCTTCTGGTAGTTGAGATTCTGGCCGATCAGCGTGCCCTTCACCTTCTCCACCATGCCGGGCACGGCGCCGGCGTACATTGCGCTGGCATTCTTCAGCTGCAAAATCTCCTTCGCGGCCGCAATCGCCCCTGGAGTGGGCGGCTGGAGCTGAGCTCCCTGTTGCTGCGCGGTAGCAGGCACGGCCCCCAGCACCAGTGCGAAGGCGAGGCACGCAGCGGGTACGATCTTCAAAACGCTCTTCATTCTAGTCTCCTTTCGGCTTTCGCCGTTCAATCACGCGAATTCCCTCGCCACCCGCCAAAACAGCCGAGCTGGCCAAGCCGATGAACAACCCATGCTCGACCACGCCGGGGATCGCGCTCAACGCCCTGGCGAGGCTGGCCGGATCCACAATACGTCCGAGCTGGGCATCGACGATCCAGTGGCCGCCATCGGTGACGAAAACGTGGCCATCTTTGGCCTTGCGGACCGTCATCTGTCCGGAAACGCCGCATTCCGCAAATGCCTTCTCGATCGCGCGACGCGTCGCGCCGAGCCCGAACGGAATGACCTCGACGGGCAGCGGAAAACGGCCGAGCGTCGGCACCCATTTGGTGTCGTCGGCAATCACGATCATGCGATCCGAGGCGGCCGCCACGATCTTCTCACGCAGCAGCGCACCGCCACCGCCCTTGATCAAATTGAGCTCGGGATCGATCTCGTCGGCGCCGTCGACGGTGATGTCGAGATGGTCGATCTCATCGAGCGTGGTCAGCGGCACGCCACAGCGCGCCGCATCGGCGCGTGTCGTCTCGGAGGTCGGCACGCCGATCACCTTGAGGCCGGCGGCGACGCGTTCGCCAAGCAGCTCGACGAAATGCTTGGCGGTCGAACCGGTGCCGAGGCCAAGCTGCATGCCGTCGCGCACCTCTTCCAGCGCGCGCGCCGCAGCCTGCCGCTTCAACTGGTCCATGTTCACGTTTGGGGCCGCCTCTCAAGTCAGGAGTGCCGCTGGTCTCGTCGGTCGCGGCGGGCCTATGTAGCCTCGTTTTTCCCCGGAGAACAGGGTCTGGGAACAGGCCTATAAGCTGATCTTATGGCCCCGCCCCTTGCGCCGGTACGGCCGGGCCGGTAGCGCTTGGACCATGACCTCCCACTACACCCTCGTCTTCGATCTCGATGGCACGCTTGTGGATACGGCGCCCGACCTGATCACCGCGCTGAATTACGTGCTCGACCGCGAAGGCCTGCCGCCGGTGCCGATGGCCTCGGCCCGCAACATGATCGGCGCCGGCGCCCGCAAGCTGATCGAGCGGGGCCTGGAGGCCGAGGGTCGCAGCGTCACGCCTGCCGACATGGACCGGATGACGGCAGATTTCATCGCCTATTACGCCGACCATATCGCGGTCCAATCGCGGCCCTTCGAGGGGCTGTTGGACGCGCTCGACCTGTTTGCGGCCCAGGGCCATCGTCTCGCGGTCTGCACCAACAAGCTGGAATGGCTGTCGAAGCGGCTCCTCGACCAGCTCGACCTGAGCCGGCGGTTCGCCGCGATCTGCGGCGCGGACACTTTTGGGGTCCAGAAGCCCGATCCGACCATTTTCCGCGAGACCGTGGCGCGGGCCGGCGGCGAGGTCAAAGCCAGCATCATGGTCGGTGACGCCGGAACCGATGTCGGGGTGGCCCGGCGCGCCGGGGTGCCTGTGATCGGGGTCAGTTTCGGCTACACCGACGTGCCGATCGCCGATCTGAAGCCGGACCGGCTGATCCATCATATGCGCGACCTGCCGGCCGCCGCGCACAGCCTGATGACGGCTTAGGCCCAGGCAAGGCCCTGACATAGCTGGGCTATTCCAGGGAACTCTGCGTTAACCATCTATTAACTATGCGCAGTCCGCCGGTTGCTTGCCCGAAACGACGCTCCTAAGGTCCGGCCGGGGTTATGTGGCGGTTCGTCGCAGTAGAAGTGGATGGTCATGCGTCGTGTCATCGCGATTGCGTTAGCGGGAGCGAGCCTGGGTGGCTGCTCCTCGATGTCTTGGGATATGTTCAAATCGGCGCCGCCGACCGTCCAGGTCAGGCTCGAATCCAATCCACCGGGGGCCGACGCCAGGACCTCGCTCGGCCCGGGCTGCAAGACCCCCTGCTCGGTCTCGGTTCCCGCGCCGGAGGCTCCGTTCACGGTCGATTACGCCCTCAATAAGTACCAGCCGACCAGCGTGCCGGTGAACGTGATCAAGAATCCCGGCGATTTCACCACGCCCGCCTCGGTGACCACCGATCCGAACCCGGTCTTCGCAGAGCTTCAGCCGGCGGTGCCGCCCAAGCCGGTGAAGAAGAAGCCGCACCGGCCGAAGAAGCCAAAGCCGGCCGCAACCGCGCCCGCCGCTGCGCCTGCCGATGCTGCAGCGCCCGCAGCCGGTTCTGCGTTCCCCGATCCGAACGCGGGCAAGCGCTAATCTGGGTATACCACCCGATTGTCCTCTGCCTGCGCGATGCTTAGATTGCGTCCAGAGCACCGCTGAAGCAAAGGTGCGCTCGTCGCCGTAAGTGACAAGGCATTTGGTATGAACGGACCTATTGCGAGCCCCCTCGCCGCGCTGTCGAGCGCGATGACCGATCCGTTCGGGCGGACCATCTCCTACTTGCGCGTCTCCGTCACCGATCGCTGCGACCTGCGTTGCTTCTATTGCATGTCGGAAGACATGACATTCCTGCCCAAGGCCGATTTGCTGACGCTCGAGGAACTCGACCGGCTCTGTTCCGCCTTCATCGCCAAGGGCGTGAAGAAGCTGCGGCTCACCGGCGGCGAGCCGCTGGTCCGGCGCAATGTGATGTCGCTGGTACGCTCGCTGTCGCGCCATCTCACCAGCGGTGCGCTGGGCGAGCTGACGCTGACCACCAACGGCACGCAACTCGCAAAACATGCCCGGGAGCTCGCCGATTGCGGCGTCCGCCGCATCAACGTCTCGCTCGACACGCTCGATCCCAAAAAGTTTCGCGAGATCACGCGCTGGGGCGAGATCGACAAGGTGCTGGAAGGCATCGAAGCGGCGCGCGCTGCAGGGCTCGCGGTGAAGATCAACGCGGTGGCGCTGAAGAACCTCAACGAGGACGAGCTCCCCGATTTGATGCGCTGGGCCCATGGCAAGAGCATGGGGCTGACCTTGATCGAGGTGATGCCGATGGGCGAGATCGGTTCGGGCCGCATCGACCAGTATCTTCCGCTGTCACTCGTGCGCGCGCGGCTCGCCCAGCAATTCACGCTGACGGATCTGGCCGAAAGCACCGGCGGGCCGGCGCGCTATGTCAGCGTCGCCGAGACCGGCGGCAAGCTCGGCTTCATCACGCCGATGACCCATAATTTCTGTGAATCCTGCAACCGGGTGCGCATCACCTGCACGGGCACGCTGCACACCTGTCTCGGCCACGAGGATGCCTCCGATCTGCGCAAGCCGCTGCGTGCATCTGATGACAATACGCTGCTCGCGGCTGCGATCGACCGCGCCATCGGGCTAAAGCCCAAGGGCCACGATTTCATCATCGACCGCCGCCACGACCGTCCCAGCGTCAGCAGGCACATGAGCGTGACCGGCGGCTAGCGTTGACCTGCCCTCGTCCGGGCAATTTCCCTTAACTAACAACAAACTTCCAATTGACGGACGGCACGCCCGCTGGTTTTGTGCGGCAGCCTCATGCCTGCGCGGCGAGACAAGCCGAACGCGCCCAAGTCGGCGCAGACAAGACGGCCGGGGCACAAGTGGGGAGGACCTATCATTGACAGCGCTCCTTAGGTTGAGCGGCGGTATCGACGCGTTTGCACGCTGGACCGGCAAACGGCTGGCCTGGTTGATTCTGGTCGCCGTGATCATCTCGGCGGTCAATGCGATCGTACGCAAGACCTTCGACACGTCCTCCAACTCCTGGCTCGAGCTGCAGTGGGTTCTGTTCAGCGTCATTTTCCTGCTGTGCTCACCCTGGACGCTGCTCGACAACGAGCACATACGGATCGACATCTTCAACACCTTGCTGCCGAAGCGGCTTCGCAACGTCATCGACGTGATCGGGCATCTCTTCTTCCTGATCCCGCTGACGATCGTCATGATCGTCACCGGAGTACCGTTCTTCCTGCGTTCGTTCGAGATCAACGAGCAATCCGGCAATGCCGGAGGCCTGCCACAATGGCCGGCCAAGTCGCTCGTCATGATCGGCTTTGCGATGCTGCTAGCTCAAGGCATCTCCGAGCTGATCAAGCGGATCGCCATCATGCGCGGCATGATTCCGGATCCCCATGAGTCGCAGGTTTCGGCCCTGGAGGCCGAGGTCGAGCATCTCGTCGAAGCGATCGAACAGAAGTGATCGGCGCGCGGTATCGTAGAGGGATTCAATGACCGCATTTCTCATCGCCAATATGGCGCCGATCATGTTCGCCTCGCTGGTGATCGTGCTGCTGCTCGGCTACCCGGCTGCATTCTCGCTCGGAGCCGTAGGCTTGTTCTTCGCCGTGATCGGCATCGAGCTCGGGCAATTCCATCCGGATTTCCTCCAGGCCCTGCCCGAACGCGTCTACGGCGTGATGAACAACGAGACGCTGCTCGCCATTCCGTTCTTCACTTTCATGGGACTGGTGCTCGAGCGTTCCGGCATGGCCGAAGACCTGCTCGACACGATCGGCCAATTGTTCGGCACAATCCGCGGCGGCCTTGCCTATGCTGTCGTCTTCGTCGGCGCGCTGCTTGCGGCGACCACCGGCGTGGTCGCCGCATCGGTGATCTCGATGGGCCTCATCTCGCTCCCGATCATGCTGCGCTACGGCTATGACCGCCGCGTGGCGACGGGCATCATCGCCGCGTCCGGCACGCTGGCACAGATCATTCCGCCCTCGCTCGTTCTGATCGTGATGGCCGACCAGCTCGGCAAGTCGGTCGGCGACATGTACGAGGGCGCGTTCATTCCGGGCCTGGTGCTAGCGGGCCTCTACGCCGGGTACGCCTTTCTCGTCAGCTTGATCTTCCCGAAAGCGGCGCCGGGCCTTCCGAAGGAGGCGATCGGATTCCGCGAGGACAGTGGCAGCCGCGGCCTGACATCGCTCGGCGTACTGTTCCTCGCGAGCTGCGTTTTCGGATGGTTCATGATGCGGAATTCGAAGACGCACGGCGCCGATTTCGTGGTGCTGAGCATGTTCTTCGGTATCGTCTTCGCGTTCGCCGTCGCCGTGGTGAACTGGATCATCGACAAGCTCACGGGATTCCGCTTCCTCTCGCGGATGGCGCAGCAGACCACCTTCGCCATGGTGCCGCCTCTGTTCCTGATTTTCCTGGTGCTGGGCACGATTTTCATCGGCGTCGCGACCCCGACCGAAGGCGGCGCGATGGGGGCCGCCGGTGCGCTCATTCTCGGCGCCATGAAGCGGCGGCTGAGCTGGGATCTCATTCGACAGGCCACCGAGGCGACGGCAAAGCTCTCGGCCTTCGTCGTCTTCATTCTGGTCGGCGCGCGCGTGTTCTCGCTCACCTTCTACGGCGTCAGCGGCCACGTCTGGGTCGAGAACCTCCTGACCTCGCTGCCCGGCGGCCAGGTTGGCTTCCTGCTTTTCGTCAACGCCTTCGTGTTCGTGCTGGCATTCTTCCTCGACTTCTTCGAGCTCGCCTTCATCGTGATCCCCCTGCTCGGCCCCGCCGCCGAGCATCTCGGCATCGACCTGATCTGGTTCGGCGTCATCCTCGGCGTGAACATGCAGACGTCGTTCATGCACCCGCCGTTCGGTTTCGCGCTGTTCTACCTGCGCTCAGTCGCACCAAAGGAGTCCTATACCGACCGCGTCACCGGCAAGAAGATGGATCCGGTCACGACCGGACAGATCTACTGGGGCGCGGTGCCGTTCGTCGTGATCCAGATCATCATGGTGGTGCTCGTCATCACGTTCCCGTCGATGGTGATGCACTACAAGGGCGAGCAGTCGATCATCGATCCGAACAGCATCAAGATCGAGATCCCCCAGATTGATCTGCCGCCGCTCGATTTCGGTCCGCCACAAAAGTAGCTGACGCGGCGCTGCCCTCTGCCTTCCTCCCTCACGTCCGCCGAAGCCCTGGCGAAGGCGGGATGTGGGAGAAGGTGCAGCGCCAATACCGTGGCGCCGCGCACGATCGAGAAGCCGACCGGCGTGACAAGCGCCGGAAACGCAGGCATACCGGGCCATCCTCCAACCAATGGACCGCCGCGCATGTCCCGATCGCATTCTGCTCCGTCGCTCGTTGCTCCGGTGCTCGCCTCGCTTTGGCTCGCCTGTGCCACGACTGCGGCGCATGCTGAGCCGATGGCTGACGTCCAGGCGCTGGCGCAGAAGGAGCAGCAGCCGTTGCTCGATACGCTGCGCGATCTCGTCAGCATCGAGTCCGGCAGCAAGGATTTCGAGGGCCTGAACCTGATCGCCGGTCGCGTCGCCGACCAGTTCAAGCAGATCGGCGGCGCGGTGGAGATCCTGCAGCCCACCGACATCTATCGCCTCGACGACACGCCGGAGAAGATCGGCCCGGCCGTGCACGCCGTCTTCAAGGGCACCGGAGCCAGGAAGATCATGCTGATCGCCCATATGGACACGGTGTACCTGAAGGGCATGCTGAAGGACCAACCGTTCCGCATCGACGGCGACAAGGCCTACGGCCTCGGCATTGCCGACGACAAGCAGGGCGTCGCCCTCATTCTCCACGCCGTGGCGATGCTGCAGAAGCTGAACTTTAGGGATTACGGCACGCTCACGGTGCTGACCAACGGCGATGAGGAGATTTCCTCGCCCGGCTGGCGCAGCACCATCACGAAATTCGCATCCGATCAGGACGTGGTGTTCTCGTTCGAGGGCGGCGGCACCGACGGCACGCTGCGGCTCGCCACCAGCGGCATCGGCTCGGCCTATCTCACGGTGACCGGCAAGTCCTCCCATGCGGGCGCGCGGCCCGAGGGCGGCATCAATGCGCTCTACGAGCTCTCGCACCAGGTGCTGCAGATGAAGGACCTGTCAAAGCCCGAGCAGGGCCTGAAGCTGAACTGGACGGTGTCCAAGGCCGGCACCAACCGCAACGTGATCCCCGCCGAAGCCACGGCGCAGGCCGATGCGCGCGCGCTCAAGGTGTCGGATTTCGACGAGCTGGAGAAGACGCTGCAGGACAAGATCAAGAATCGCCTGCTGCCCGATTCCAGGGTCGAGCTGAAGTTCGAGGTGCGCCGTCCGCCGCTCGAGGCCAACGACGCCTCGCGCCGCGTGGCAACCTACGGCAAGACGATCTACGGGGAGCTCGGACTGCCGCTCAAGGTCGACGAGAAGGCAACCGGCGGCGGCACCGACGCCGCGTTTGCCGCGCTTAAGACCAGGGGCGCCGTGGTCGAAGGCATGGGCCTGTCGGGCTTCGGCGCGCATTCCAACGATGCCGAATATGTCAAGCTCGACACCATCGTGCCGCGCCTCTATTTGACCACGCGCATGATCATGGATCTGTCGACGGGCAAGTTGAAATAGCGCCTCTTCTTTCCTTCTCCCCTTGCGGGAGAAGGCGGCGCGAAGCGCCGGATGAGGGGTTCTCTCCGCGCACTCAACTCGCAGTCGGACTCGTGGAGAGAACCCCTCACCCGGCTTCGCCTTCGCGAAGCCACCCTCTCCCACAAGGGGCGAGGACACATCATCAGTGCCGCGCGGCTCTCGACTCAACGTCGCCAGCGTCCTCTACCAGCCTGAACCGCAGCGTGAACTCCGCCCCGCCACCGGGGAGATTGTCCACCGCGACCGTCGCGTCGTGATCGTCGGCGACGCCGCGCACGATCGAAAGCCCGAGGCCCGCGCCGTCGCTGCGCTGGCGATCCCGGCGCCAGAAGCGCTGGAAGATCAGCTCGCGCTCGGCCTCGGTCACGCCCGGACCGCAATCGCGCACGCGCACCGAACCATCGTCGCCGACCTCGACATCGACCGACGTCTCCTTCTCAGTGAACTTGATGGCGTTTTCGGCGAGGTTGAACACCGCGCGCTGGAGCATCTCGGAATTGCCGTGGATCATCACCGGCGCGTCGGCGCCCCGGAGCGCGATGTCCTTGTGCTGCGCGATCGCAAACGGCGCGATTGCGCCCACGACTTCGGCGCAGACGGCGCGTAAGTCAGCGGTCTCGCCGGGATCGAGCACCAGCGTGTCGAGCTCGGCGATCTCCAGGAGCTGGGCGACGATCCGGCTCATGCCCGCGATGTCGTCATGCAGCGCCTGCTTCGCCGCGCCGTCGCCGAGCGTCTCGATCCGCGTGCGCAGGATCGCAAGCGGCGTCCGCAGTTGATGGGCGGCGTCGGCCGTGAACTGGCGCTGCACGCGAAAGCCGTCCTCGAGACGATCCAGCGCCTGGTTGACGGCGGTGACGAGCGGCATGATCTCGCGCGGAATCTGCTGCGTCGGCAGGCGGACATCGGTACGCGACGGGCCGATATTGCTCGCTTCCTCCGAGGCCATCCAGAGCGGCGCGAGCGCGCGGCGGAAGATGATGATATCGATGGCGAGCAGGATCAGGAGAATGGGGATGGTAATCCAGCCGACCCGGCGGAAGAAGTTGGACACGATGTCGTCGGTGATGACGTCGCGATGCGATAGGTCCTCCGCCACCTGAATGCGAACGATGGTGTCGCCGATCGTCTGGGTCACGTCGGCGCCGGAAATCGAGTCTGATTCCACGTCACCGGACTTCTTGTGCGACGAGAACAGCAGGCGTCCGTCGGCATCGCGGATGTCGTACTGGTAGCGGCCATAGGCTTCCGAATAGAGACCGCGGAGGCTATCGGGCAGATTGAACGTCACCCTGCCGTCGGGCTGGACCGCGATCCGCTCGGCCAGCGTCTCGGCCTGGGCGCGCATCGCCGCACGATGCAGTTGGTCGATCTCGGAGTTCAGCAGCCAGAACAACACCAGCGGCAGGAAGATCGCGACCACCGCGATCGCGATGATGTGCAGGAACACGATGCGCGAGATCAGCGATTTGAACGACGGCCTGGCGAACGACCCGGCGCGAAACCCGGCTTGGGCCACGCTATTTCTCCTCGGCCATCATGTAGCCGACGCCACGGATGGTGTGGATCACGACCTTGGCGCCATGCTCGGCAAGTTGCTTGCGCAGCCGGGAGACGTACACCTCGACCGCGTTGGAGGCGACCTCACCTTCGAGCCCGAAGATGTGATCTTCGACGTTCTTCTTCGGCACCACCCGCCCCTGCCGGCGCAGCAGGATCTCCAGCACCGAGGTCTCGCGCGACGAGATGATCCGCGGCTTGTCGTCGACGAAGATCTGGCGGCTCTCGGTATCGTAAACGAGATTGGCAAGCCGCAGCGAGCGGCCGAGCATCTGGCCCGGACGGCGCAGGATCGCCTCCAGCCGCGCCACCAGCTCCTCCATCGCGAACGGCTTTGCCAGATAGTCGTCGGCGCCGCTGCGCAAGCCCGTGACGCGGTCCTGCACGCCGCCGCGCGCGGTCAGCACCAGCACCGGCAGCGGCTCCATCTGCCGCCGCAATTCGCGCAACACCGACAGGCCGTCGCCGTCAGGCAGGCCGAGATCGAGGATCATCGCGGCATAGCTGACGTTGTGCACCGCCTCGCGCGCCTCCTCGGTGCTAGCAACGATGTCGCTCTCATAGCCGGCCGCCGCCAGCCCGCTGGCCACGAGCCGCGACAGCTCGGCATTGTCCTCGACGATCAGAAGGCGCATTCCAGCCGGATACTCCGTTGCAAACATGCGGCTTGGGCCGCTTTGATCTCTTCCACCATCCGCCCGGTTTCGGCCAGCAAAAAGGCGAACCCCGCCCGGCTTTTCGCTCTCTGTAAGCTGTGTGTAAGCTTTGCCGACACGCTGAAAGCGATCAACAGCCGTGGCAACAGGCCACACAATAGCAGCGGCCCCGGAGCTCTCGCGCCGGGGCCGTGAATCCTTCAGCGTGCTACGGCGCAATCAGCTCTGCGAGTGACGCGCCATGAAGATGTCGTAACCGACCTCCCCGACCTGGAACCAGGCGTAGCTGTCGTTGGAGAACTTGGTCAGGGACTCGTAGACTTTCTTGAAGTTGGGGTTGGTCGCCGAGACCTCGTCGTGCAGCTCCTTCGCCGCCTTGTAGCAGGCGTCCATGATCGGCGGCGAGAAGGCGTGCAGCTTGGTGCCGTTGGCGAGCAGCTTCCTCAGCGCCAGCGGATTGGCCTGGTCGTAACGCGCCATCATGTAGTTGTTGGCATAGTGCCCGGCCTGCGTGAGCACGCTCTGGTAATATTTCGGCAGCGCGTTCCATTTATCGAGGTTGACGAAGGCGAGCAGCATCGGGCCGCCCTCCCACCAGCCGGGATAGTAGTAGTGCGGCGCGATCTTGTAGAAGCCGAGCTTCTCGTCGTCATAGGGACCGACCCATTCGGCGGCGTCGATGGTGCCCTTCTCCAGCGCCGGATAAATGTCGCCGCCGGCCAGCTGCTGCGGCACCGTGCCGAGCTTCTGGAGCACGCGGCCGGCAAAGCCGCCGATGCGGAATTTCATGCCCTTGAGATCATCGGGCGTGTTGACCTCTTTCCTGAACCAGCCGCCCATCTGGCAGCCGGTATTGCCCGCGAGCAGCGAGACGACGTTGTAGCTCTTGTAGAACTCGTTGAGGATCTCGCGCCCGCCGCCGAGCATGTACCAGGCCTGGTTGATGCGCATGTTCGGGCCGAACGGCACCGACGAGCCGAAAGTAAAGGTGGGGTCCTTGCCGAAATAATAGTAGGACGCGGTGTGGCCGATTTCGCAGGTCGCGTTCTGCACGGCGTCCAGCACCTGGAGGCCTGGCACGATTTCGCCGGCCGCAAAAACCTGGATCTGGAATTTGTTGTCCGTCGCCTCAGCGACCATCTTGCTCATCATCTCGGCGCCGCCATAGAGCGTGTCGAGCGATTTCGGCCAGCTCGTCGGCATGCGCCATTTGATTTCCGGCATCGATTGCGCAATCGCGGGAGAAGCGAGCGTGGCGGCACCGGCCGCAGCAAGCCCCGTGACCTTGATGAAGTCTCGTCTCTTCATGGTTTCCTGCCCTGATGGATGGTGATTGTGGGCCTTCTTGCCGAGGCTTGGAGGGCAGCATGCCGCAAGGCCGGAGCGAATGCCATGGTGATCGCACTGCGGCAAGGAAAAAGGCCGGGCCGGCCTCTGCGGACTTGCAACTTTTACGAAGGACCAGCGGCGGGCGCGCAAGCCGATCATGAAGCTGTCGAAGTTGGCGATCACGGTCGCGATCTGTTGGGCGGACGATGGAGACGGCGTATGTCGGCTTTATGTGCGGCGGACCTACGTCGAACAGGTTTCTACGTCCGACAAGGGCCGATAGCCGACCCGCCTAAGTGTCGGCAGATCATTCTGGCAGTCCAGATGCACGCAGGACCTTGCCTAGTTTCGATGCCAATTCGGGCGCGCAATCCACGCCGGAGAGTTGTCCGCTGACGCGGAAGCTAGGCTGCAATTCCAGCACGCAAGCTGCCGCGGCCCTGGCCTCTTCCATCCGTCCGAGCGCGGCGAGCGATGCAGCAAGTTGCACCCAGGTAATGCTGTGCGCGGGATTGGCGAGGTTAGACTTGTAAGCCGCGCTGGCCGCCTCGACGAAACGATCGCGATTGAAATGACCAAGCGCCTGTGCGTCGTAGGCCGCGAATGCCCAAGGGTCAAACGGACTCAAGCGCATGCCGCGCTCGCTCCAATCGATCGCACGCTCCGCCTCACCAGCCCATCCGGCGACGACGCTGCCGAGGATCCAGGCAAGCGCGGTCGATGGACTTAAGGCAAGCGCGCCTTCGAAGGCGGCGAAAGCTGCCTGGCGGTCGTGCCCGTCCATGCCGAGCGAAAACCCGGCAAAGGTAAGCGCCAGCGCATCGTCGCGACCGTGCTCGATTGCAAGGCGCGCGTGCCGTACTGACGCCAGACGGTCCTCTTCCTTGAGCCCCGCACGCAGAAAGCGGTTATGATGGCTCATCGCGGCCAGTCCATGGGCGAGGCCGTAGGTGGGTTCGAGACTAAGAGCGCGCCGGAGTTGCGTTAGAGCAACCGCGGCGCGATCGGGCATGCCGGAATCAACATCCGGCTGCGCACGCAGTACGAGTTCGTAGGCATCAAGGCTGTCGGGGCGTTTGCGGCGGATGCGCTCAACCTCGGCGCGGCGCAAGCTCGGCTCGATGGCGCCGATCACGGCGAGCGCGATCTCATCCTGTAGCGCGAACAGGTCGCTCGCGGTGCGGTCGTAGCGTTCGGCCCAGATCTGCACACCACTTGAGGCGTCGGCGAGCTGCGCATTGATGCGGACGCGATCGTCGACGCGGCGTACGCTGCCTTGCAGGACATAGCGCACGCCGAGATCGCGACCGACTTGTCTGACATCGGCGATACGATCACGCCAAACGAAGCTTGAGTTGCGAGCGATCACGAACAGCCACCTGATGCGCGAAAGTCCGGTGATGATGTCGTCGACCATGCCGTCGGCGAACCAGGCGGCTTCGCTCGATTGATTGAACGGTAGTACCGCGATCGAAGGCTTTTCCGGCACAGGAAGCGCGGCTGGCTGAGGGACGTCGGCTGTATTTGCCTCGACGCGCGTCACCGGCGGGCCGACATAGCGATAGCCGCGACGCGGCAACGTCTCGATCCAGCGTCCGCCGCCGCCCGACTCGAGCGCGCGGCGCAGTGCCGCAATCTGCACAGTGAGATTGCTGTCCTCAACTATGAGCCCAGGCCATGCGGCATCGATCAGCGCGTCCTTGCCGACGGGAGCTGCTGCGCGCTCCAGCAGAAGGCGTAGCAGCGAGGCGCCACGCTGGCCAAGCAAGCTCGGGACCCCCTCACAAAGCAACGCGCCGGTCTCGGCATCGAGGGCAAAGGAGCCGAATCTATAGGTTGCTGGTGCGGGTTGCTCGGTCATTTCGGCGACATTTTGCAACAATTTCGGAGGTGTTTCACGACCTTTGGGTGGCTGACTGGCAGATTCAAGTTCCCTGACCACCAAACTGGAGAGTAATCATGAGCCGACAGCCGATCATCCGACGCCCCGGGGAAGGCAAATCCGTCAAACTGGCTGGCCAACCGATGGGGTTTCTGGTCACCGGCAGCGATACACGGCACACGTCGATGTTCGAGTGGACAATCCCACCCGGCTTCTCCACCGGGCTGCACGTTCATCGCGTTCAGGAAGAAACGTTCTATGTGCTGGAGGGCGAGTGCGACTGGCAAGTCGGGGACGAACGATTGCGCGCGTCGCCCGGCACTTATCTGTTCTTGCCGCCGGGCGTGCCGCATAACATCGCCAACGCATCGGACACGATCGCGCGCGTGCTCATGACAGTGTCTCCGCCCGGCCACGAGCGCTATTTCGAGGAACTGTCCGAGACGGTGGCACGAGGCGGCGCGGATCCAACGACAATTGCAGAATTGCGGGCTCGCTATGACACGGATCAGCTATCGGCGCTTAGAAGCTAGGCGACTTCCACCGCAACGGCCTGAAAACGCAATTGCTGTCGGCTCCGAAATGTCTCGTTTGGGTCAAAGCTGCCGTCAGATGCTTGCGATCCGAGGTCGGCTATGCGCTAGGAGCGCGCACCTCAAATTTCTTCCACGCGTAGCGGCACAACTGTCCCGGCTGCATAAATTCTTCCGGGCCAATGGCCCCAAACGACTTTCGCGTCGAAATGCCTGCCGCGACAGCACACATTTTTATCACTTCTCCCACGACGGGCGCGGCATCCAAGGAATAGTTTTCGTCGGGACCAAGCTCTCTCTCGGTCACGATCTCTCCTGCCTTGAGGCGAATTCGTTTGACCCAGTATGGCACGTACCAATCCTCTTGCTCGCCCCGCCAGAACAGCGGCTATTGAGTCTCGAAAGACAGGAGGGACGCAATATCCGCTTCACTCACCAACCTGATTTGGTTCCGTGCCTCTGAAAGGCAACTCTAAGCTCGGCCGATTCGTCGCGCGTTGCTCCCTGCTCCACCTCAGCCCGATTTGCAGGCAAGTCCATGTAGGCGATCGGCTGCTCGAACTGGATCGCCGTGAAGTCATACCTCTGGCCTCCGATCCGATTGTAGAAATGGTCACCTGCCGGCAGCAGCGTCTTCAGCAACTCACCACCGAAGAGTTCGTGAACAAGCAGCGGCGTGACGTTGCATTGCCCTGCCGCGGGATTGTCCGAAGTCCATTGGCTGGCGGTCGACAACGACCATGCCTTGCGCAGCACGCTTTGAACGTCATCGGGATCGAATCTCATCGCTCCTCCAGGGGATCCGCACCAAAGGAAATTTCGGATTATTCGATTATCGCCTTTTGCCACTGTTTTGCCCGACGTGTCAAACAGCTTCGAAGCTCGGACTGGGTCCAACTCCATCCGCTCGTCATTGCGAGTTGGGACCGGCCTTGAGGGGCCGACGCGCGCTGAATGAAACGACGTTTAGCGACACAAATGGAATCAATGGGTTAGCTCGACGTTTCTTCCTAGCGCAGCGCGCTGCGCTCGCAATGACGGCGTGGGAGCAGACGTGCGCCAAATGAGCGTGCCGACCAGGGCTGCGCGCTGATTGCGCCTTCCTTCCGATTTATCCCAACGCGTCAAACTGTTGGCGGTAGTCACCGGACAACCAGCCATCACCCCGCCTCTACTGTGCATGGGGTTGTTTTGCAGATTTTTGTTCGGCGCCCGATGCGCCGCCAATGAAAAACCCGGCCTCGCGAACGAGGCCGGGCCATTCAGTCTGACAGCTTGCGCGACAGATCAGCCGCGGGTGCGCGAGCGGATCATGAAGCTGTCGTAGGTGTATTCGGCGACCTGCCACCACAGATATTCGTCGGAGCGGTAGGCCTGCATGGCGTCGATCGACTTCTTGAAGTCGGCGTTCTTGGCCGAGATCTCGCCCCACAGCTCGTTGGTCGCCTTGAGGCAGGCCTCGAGCACTTCGTTGGTGAAGGGACGAAGCTGGGTGCCGCCGGCGACCAGACGCTTCAGCGCCGACGGGTTCTGCATGTCGTAACGCGCAGCCATCCAGCTGTTGGCGTTGGCCATCGCATTGGTGAGGATCGCCTGGTAGTTCTTCGGCAGCGAATTCCACTTGTCGAGGTTGGTGAAGGCGTGGACGGTCGGACCGCCTTCCCAGAAGCCCGGATAGTAGTAGTACTTCGCGACCTTGGCGAAGCCGAGCTTCTCGTCATCGTAGGGGCCGACCCACTCGGCAGCGTCGATGGTGCCCTTTTCCAGCGCCGGATAGATATCGCCGCCGGCGAGCTGCTGCGGCACCACGCCGACCTTCTGGAGCACCTGGCCGGCGATGCCGCCGATGCGCATCTTCAGGCCCGAGAGATCGGCAACGGTCTTGATCTCCTTGCGGAACCAGCCGCCCATCTGGGTGCCGGTGTTGCCGCAGGGGAAGCCGATCACGTTCGACTTCTTGAAGAACTCGTTGCCGAGCTGCTCGCCACCGCCCTGGTACCACCAGGAGTTCTGCTGGCGCGCGTTGAGGCCGAACGGCACCGAAGCGTAGATCGCCCAGGTCGGGTCCTTGCCGACGTAGTAGTACGACACGGTGTGGCACATCTCGACCGTGCCGTTCGAGGTCGCGTCGAGCGCCTGCAGGCCGGGGACGATTTCGCCGGCCGCGAACACCTGGATCTGGAATTTGTTGTCGGTCATTTCGGCGACGTACTTCGCCACCTGCTCGCCGCCGCCATAGATGGTATCGAGCGACTTCGGGAAGCTCGACGTCATGCGCCACTTGATCTCGGGCGAGGACTGCGCAATCGCCGGCGAGGCTACTGCTGCGGTTGCCGCCGCGCCTGCTGCCGACACTTTCAGAAAATCACGACGCTTCATCTTCAGGTCTCTCCTTGTTGGGGCGTTTCCCCGAACTTCCTCATTTGCTGCCGCTCATTCCGACGACGCGATGTGGACCGCGTCGAACCGAAGGGGCTTCGCTGCCGTGGCGTTTAACACGGAAGCCCCGCGCGCGGAACGCGACAATGGCATGACGGGGGGCGACGAAAGTCGCATGTCCCCAGACAAACGGCTCAGGCGGTTGCGATGACGCCCTTGAGCTGGTCCCGGACCTGTCCCGCGATGGCGCGATAGATCGCCGCATGGGGCCCGTCCGGCTCGCTGTCGACGACGGGATTGCCGGCGTCCGAGGTGGCGCGAATCGCCATGTGCAGCGGGATTTCACCCAGGAACGGTACTCCGAGCTTCTCGGCCTCGTGGCGCGCACCGCCATGGCCAAAGATGTCGGATTTCGTGCCGCAATGCGGGCACTGGAAGTAGCTCATGTTCTCGACGATGCCGAGCACGGGCACGTTGACCTTCTTGAACATGGCAAGCCCGCGCCGCGCGTCGATCAGGGACAGGTCCTGCGGGGTCGAGACGATCACCGCACCCTTCAGCGGCACGTTCTGCGCCAGCGTGAGCTGGGCATCGCCCGTGCCTGGCGGCATGTCAACGACGAGCACGTCGAGCGTGCCCCACGCGACGTCGCGCAGCATCTGCGTCACCGCCGACATCACCATCGGGCCGCGCCAGATCATCGCGGTCTCTTCCTCGACCAGGAAGCCGATCGACATGATGGCGAGGCCGAAGCGCTTGAGCGGAATCATCTTGCGCTCGCCGTCCAGCTCCGGCTTCTGGTGCAGGCCGGTCAGCCGCGGCACCGAGGGGCCGTAGATGTCGGCATCGAGCAGCCCGACCTTGAGGCCGTGGTCGCGCAGGCCGAGCGCCAGGTTGAGTGCGGTGGTCGATTTGCCGACCCCGCCCTTGCCGGAGGCGACTGCGATCACGGCGGCGACGCCCGGAATTTCGGACTGCCGCGCCATCGGCGATTGCGCGCCGCCCTGCGGCGGCGGCTTGTGGGCATGGACCGGCTGCACGCCGGGCGTGCCGCGGCTCGGGGTTGGCGGCGGCGGAGGTGCGGTGCCGGCCTTGCGCTCGGCCGTCAAGGCAACCATCACGGTGGTGACGCCGGGAATGGCGCGCACGGCAGCCTCGGCTTCGGCACGGACGGATTCCCAGGCCCGCGCCTCGGCGGCATCGACGTTGATCGAGAAGAACACCTTGCCGTCAGCGGCGCTGATCGCGCTCAGCACATTGGCATTGGTGAGCGCGACCCCGCGCGGCGATTTGATCCGGCCGAGGGTGTCGAGAACCTGTTGCTGCGTCACGCTCAAAGCGCATCTCCTAAAGTTCAAGATGCCCCATTAGAGCGGAAACGGCCAAAAGGCTACTGCTTGCCGATATCGTCAGCCATCTCGGCAGGCGCTGCCCCCTGCTCCAGGGCCGCCTCGTAATTCAGCTCGATCATGACCCCGTTGGGGTCGTGGACGAAGATCTGCCAGAGGTCGCCGCCCGGCACCTGGCGGGAGTCGAATTTCATGCCCTTGGAGGCCAGCCGCTGCCTCATGCCGTCAAAGCCGCGGCTGATGAAGGCGACGTGGTGAACCACGCCGGAATCCGGCTTTTGCGGCTCCGAGGTCGGAGAAATATCGACGAGGTGCACCACCGGCTTGCCCTCGCTGTACATCCAGGCCCCCGGGAAGGCGAAGTTCGGCCGGGCGCCTTTTTCCAGGCCCAGCACGTCCTCATAGAAGCGGACCGTCTCGGCCAGATTCCGGGTCCGGATGTTGAAATGATCGAGGACGCCAACGCTCACGCCGCCCATGCTCTTCGCTCCCTTGTTTTGAAGTCCTTGAGGTCCGCCATCCTAGCACAGGAGGCCGCCAAACGAAGCCGTTGCCCTCCGCCCTCAAGGGTTTATGGTGCGCCCGGTCCCGCCTCAGGCGGAACCTCAGGATCTCGGCTGGCGCCCCTCGCCCGGCTGCAACCGTAAAACTCAAAGCTACGGACACACACATGGCTAAAGTCGCTTTCCTCGGTCTCGGCGTGATGGGATTCCCCATGGCCGGACACCTCGTGAAAAAAGGGGGCCATGAGGTCACCGTCTACAACCGCACCGCCGCAAAGGCGAAGGAGTGGGCGGACAAGTTCGGCGGCAACACCGCGGCGACCCCGAAGGCCGCGGCCGAAGGCCAGGATTTCGTGATGTGCTGCGTCGGCAACGACAACGATTTGCGCGCGGTCACGATCGGCGCCGACGGCGCCTTTGCCGGGATGAAGAAGGGCGCGACCTTCGTCGACCACACCACCGCTTCCGCCGAGGTCGCGCGCGAACTCGATGCGGCCGCGACCAAGGCCGGCTTCAAGTTCATCGACGCTCCCGTCTCCGGCGGCCAGGCCGGCGCCGAGAACGGCGTGCTGACGGTGATGTGTGGCGGCGCCGACGGTGCCTATGCCGGCGCCGAGCCGATCATCACGGGCGCCTATGCGCGGATGTGCAAATTGCTCGGGCCCGCCGGAAGCGGCCAGCTCACCAAGATGGTCAACCAGATCTGCATCGCCGGCCTCGTGCAGGGCCTCTCCGAGGGTATCCACTTCGCCAAGAAGAGTGGCCTCGACGTCGCCGCAGTGATCGAGACCATCTCCAAGGGCGCGGCGCAGTCGTGGCAGATGGAGAACCGCTACAAGACCATGAACGAGGACAAGTACGATTTCGGCTTCGCGGTCGAATGGATGCGCAAGGACCTCTCGATCTCGCTGGCCGAAGCCCGCCGCAACGGCGCCAATCTGCCTGTCACCGCGCTGGTCGACCAGTTCTACGCCGAGGTCGAGAAGATGGGCGGCAAGCGATGGGATACGTCGAGCCTGCTCGCGCGCCTCAATCGCTGACCTGATACTGCCTTGCTGACCGCGATCGCCGCCATCTTCGTCCTGACCTATGGGGCGATCGCGTTCGAGCATCCCCTCGGGATCAACAAGACCGCGACCGCGCTTCTAGGCGCAGGGCTGCTGTGGACGATCTACGCGGTCACGATCGGCGATCACGCGCTGGTCAGCCATCAGCTCGACGAATCCGTCGCCTCCACCGCGCAGATCGTGTTCTTCCTGATCGGCGCGATGACCATCGTCGAGGTGATCGACGCCCATGACGGCTTCGAGGTCATCACCTCGCGCATCAACACGACGAGCCAGATCACACTCATGTGGCTGGTTGGCTTCGTCGCATTCGTCCTGAGCGCGATCCTGGACAATCTGACCACGACCATCGTCATGGTCTCGCTGATCCAGCGGCTGATTGCCCGGCGCGAGGACCGCCTGCTGTTTGCCTCGCTCATCGTCATCGCCGCCAACGCCGGCGGCGCATGGACCGTGATCGGCGACGTCACCACGACCATGCTCTGGATCGGCGGACAGATCACGCCGTTGAACATCATGCGCGCGGTGTTCCTGCCTTCGCTGGTCAATCTGCTGGTGCCGCTGGCTTTCATCAGCCTGTCGCTCAGGGGCAAGACCATCGCCGCACCACCGCGGGACAACGGATTGCTCGCCGTCGACCGGTTCGAGCGCAACCTGATGTTCTATCTCGGGCTCGGCGTGCTGATCGCGGTGCCGGCCTTCAAGACGGTCACGCATCTGCCGCCCTTCATGGGCGTGCTGCTCGGCCTCGGCATCGTCTGGCTGGTCGGCGAGATCGTTCATCGCGACAAGGACGAGCACGTGCGCCGTCCCCTCTCGCTGGCGCATGCGCTGACCCGGATCGACATGGGCTCGATCGTGTTCTTCGTCGGCATTCTGCTGGCGGTCGCCTGCCTCGACCATGCCGGCCTCCTGACGATGCTGGCCCGATGGCTGGAGGCGACCATCGGCCGCCAGGATGTCATCGTCGTCGTACTCGGCCTGCTCAGCGCCATCGTCGACAACGTGCCATTGGTCGCAGCGACCATGGGCATGTACGACCTCGGCCACTACCCGCCGGACAGCTTCCTCTGGGAGTTCATCGCCTATTGCGCCGGCACCGGCGGCTCGATCCTGATCATCGGCTCCGCCGCCGGCGTCGCCGCCATGGGGCTCGAGCGGATCGAGTTCCTCTGGTACGCCCGCCGCATCGCCGTGCCCGCGCTCGCGGGCTATCTGGCCGGCGCCGTGGTCTACGTCGCGCAGCACGCCTGGCTGCACTGAGCGGGGCGGTTACCGGGGTCAAAATTAACGCCGGGTTAACGCAATTCTTTAGCTCCTTAAGTCACCTCTTAACGATTTCTTGCCAGAGATAGACAATGCAGAAGGCCCGCGTCCGACGTGGGCAGGAATCGTTGTTGCTTGATGAGTAACCCCGCTGAAAAGCCTGAAGTTGTGCAGCTTCCGGCCGAGCCGATCAGCGCTCCGTCGGCGAGCAGCCGAAGGGCTGCGTCGCAGCGGGTGCGCGAGGCGCGCGATAAGTTAACGTCGACCAGCGGAACCCGGCCGGCCTTCGACGCTGAGATGTTGCGCCAATATGCCCAGACGCGACTGTCGGCTTCCTATGTCGTGATGCTGCTGGTGGTTACGACCGGCGCGCTGTTCGGACTGTGGATGCAGCCGATCCCGGCCGCGGCCTGGACCGCCGGCATGCTCTGCATTCACGGCGCCATGATCCGCAGTTGCCAGCGCTTTTTGACCGAACCCGCCTCGCCTACAGCCGTGCGCGCCTGGCGGACGCGCTTCGTCGTGCTCGACCTGCTCTACGGCCTGTGCTGGATGGCGATCCTGATTCATCCCGTGCTCGACATGGTCACGGAATCGTTGATGATGTTCCTGATGCTGCTGGTGATCGCAGTGTCGAGCATGCTTGCGGCCAATCTGCCGATCGCAGCCCTTGCCGCCACCGCGCCGGTTGCGGTCGCAATGGCGTTGAGCTTTGCGATGAGCGGTTCGCTCGACAACTACATCCTGGCCGCGCTCGCACTCGCGGCCGAGGGCTATTTCGTGCTGCTGGCGCATCGCCTGCACTCCTCGACCTTCGCCACGCTCGAGGCGCGCGCGGAAAAGGACGCGCTGATCGGCGAGCTCGAACAGGCCAAGGCGATCTCGGACGAGGCGCGCCACCGCGCCGAATCCGCCAACGTCGCCAAATCGCGCTTCCTCGCGCAGATGAGCCACGAACTGCGCACGCCGCTCAACGCCATTCTCGGCTTCTCCGAGGTGATGAAGAGCGAGATCTTTGGCGCGCATGCGGTGCCGGTCTACAAGGAATATTCCGGCGACATCCATAATTCCGGCGTGCACCTGCTCAACCTCATCAACGAGATCCTCGATCTGTCGCGGATCGAGGCCGGCCGCTACGAATTGAACGAGGAAGCGGTGTCGCTGGTCGGCGTCGTCGCCGACTGCCATCATCTGATGAAGCTGCGCGCCTCAAGCCGCGGCATCACCATCCACGAGGTGTTCGAGCAGGCCATGCCGCGGCTCTGGGCCGACGAGCGCGCGATCCGCCAGGTCGTGCTCAATCTGATCTCGAACTCGATCAAGTTCACGCCACAGGGCGGCGAGATCTGGCTCAAGGCGGGCTGGACCGCTTCGGGCGGGCAATATCTCTCGGTGAAGGATACTGGCTCCGGCATCCCCGAGGACGAGATCCCGGTCGTGCTCGCCTCGTTCGGCCAGGGCTCCAACTCGATCAAATCAGCCGAACAGGGCGCGGGCCTCGGCCTGCCCATCGCCAAGAACCTGATCGATCTGCATGGCGGCACGTTCACGCTGAAGTCGAAGCTGCGCATCGGCACCGAGGTGATCGTCACCTTCCCGCCAGAGCGCGTGATGAGCGCGCTCGCGCCGCTGTCGGAGGAAGCGCCGCCGTTGCAGCCGGAGGGTTCGATGGTGCCCGACGAGAAGCGCAGACCGCGCCACAAGCCGATCATGAGCGCGGGCACGGGCTCGTAAACACATGCTTGCAGACATGCCCGCCAATCCTTCACTATGTCCGGATGAACAAAGAAACGCCGTGCGTAGCCGTCTGCATGATCGATCCCAAGACCAAGCTGTGCTTCGGCTGCGGCCGGACCTTGCCGGAGATCGCGCGCTGGCACGCCATGGAGAGCGCGGAACGGCTCGCGGTGATGGCGTTGTTGCCCACGCGCATGGCGGACGCCGGTTTGCAGCCGATCGCGGGATCGTCGAAACGCGCCTGACTGGTCTGCGTACCGTCGGAGGCGTGCGATGATCCGCTTCCTGCTCGTTCTCATCACGCTCGCCGGCACCGCGGGCGCCGTGGTCGCCTATGGCGATCCCGACCAGATCGCGCGCGCGAGCCACAAGGTCTCGCACATTTTTCGCGCGCAGACGGCAACGCCCGCCCCCGCCGTGCAGATCCAGCGCGGCCAGGGCGGCGAATTCGCGCTGCGCGCCAAGATCAACGGCGTCGCCGCGCCCATGGTGATCGATACCGGCGCCACCTCCGTGGTGCTGACCTGGGAAACCGCCAAGGCGATCGGGCTCCCGCTCGATATGCTCGAATATGACGTCGACCTCGATACCGCCGGCGGCCACACCAAGGCGGCGCGGCTCACGATCGACCGGCTCGCCGTCGGCCATCTCGTCGAGAAATCGGTGCCGGCCCTCGTCGTCCAGCGCGGGCAGATGAAAACCAACCTGCTCGGCATGAGCTTCCTCGATCGCCTGGAGAGCTGGGGCGTGCGGTCCGACACGCTGATGCTCACCGGCTATCCCGATCTCCAGAGCGGCCACCGCCGCTCGCGCACGGCGGTTGATTAAGGGCGGCGCTCTCCATCCGCGCACGGTCATTTCGACAGACCAGTCATCCGTCCCACCGAACGATCACGGCTGTGGCATTTCTGCCATTTACAAACCGTCCAGTCGGTTTATAAGAGAAGCATTCCCGGATCGGGGTTGGACGAGCGCCGCTTCTCGCGTGACGGAGGCGGCCGAGTGGGAGATTGAAAGTGATGACTGCCAGAGCCGCCTTACGTCGCACGATGCGCACCCTGCCCTTTGCCGCGGCATTCGTCGCGAGCGGCGCCAGCGCGGCAGATCTGTCGCCGCGTTATGCCGCACCGGCCTACACGGCGCCGCAGCCTGTCTATTCCTGGACCGGTCTCTATGCCGGTCTCAACGCCGGCTACGCCGAGAGCGGCGACAACGCCTTCAACAATCTCGTCGGGGTGAGCGGCGGCAAGGTCAAGGGCGCGTTCGGCGGCGTGCAGATCGGCTACAATTACCAGCTCTCGCCGATGTTCGTGGTCGGCATCGAGAACGATTTCGAAGGCGGAGACATCAAGAACCGCGACGCGATCGGCAGTGCCGCGGTCAGCCTGCCCTGGTACATGACCGGCCGCGCCCGCGCCGGCATCGCGACGATGGATTCACGGCTGCTGTTCTTCGGGACCGCAGGTCTTGCCACCGGCGAATTGAAGGACGGCCCGATCAATAAGATGAAGATGGGCTGGAACGCGGGTGGCGGCGTGGAATGGGCGTTCCTGCCGAAATGGTCGGCCAAGGCCGAGTATCTCTACACCGAGTTCAAGCACAACGACCTGCCGGACTGGAACGCCGCGAAATTTCACAGCTTCCGCGTCGGCGTGAACTACCATTTCGACCTGTTCCGCTGAGCGTGATCAAGAGAGAGAGCCGGATTCTACGATCCGGCTCTTTCTCGTGGCTAGGCAGCCTCCGCCGGCGCGCGCGCAGCAACACGCGCGATCGCATCACGCAAGACGTCGACGCCGGCGCCCGGCTTGACACCGTGCTCGGCCAGATGGCGGCGGAAGGCACGCGCGCCGGGTACGGCGTGGAACGCACCGACGAAGTGGCGCGTGATGGCATGCAGCCGCGTGCCGCGCGCGAGCTGCGCCGCGATATAGGGCATCATCGCCTCGAACGCGTCCTGCATGGTCGCATGCGGCGCCGTCTCGCCGAACAGGTCGGGATCGACCGAGAGCAGCCGCCACGGCTCCTGATAGGCGGCACGGCCGAGCATCACGCCGTCGACATGCGCAAGATGCGCTTTCGCCTCCTCAATGCCCGGAACGCCGCCATTGATGATGACAGGCACATCCGGCATCGCGCGCTTGAGCCGATAGACGCGGTCATAGTCGAGCGGCGGGATGTCGCGGTTCTCCTTGGGCGACAGGCCGTTCAGCCAGGCCTTCCGGGCGTGCACGATCAGCGCGTCGCAGCCTGCAGCGACCAGCGCGTGCGCCAACGTATCGAGCGCGACTTCGGGATCCTGGTCATCGATGCCAATGCGGCATTTCACCGTGACGGGAATGGAGACTGCGCGCTTCATCGCCGCGACACATCGCGCGACGAGCTCCGGCTCCGCCATCAGACAGGCGCCGAAGCGTCCGTCCTTCACGCGATCGGACGGACAGCCGACATTGAGATTGATCTCGTCATAACCAAAACCCTCGCCGATCCGCGCGGCTTCAGCGAGGTCGCGCGGATTCGAGCCGCCAAGCTGCAGCGCCACCGGATGCTCGGTCGCGTCGAAGCCGAGCAGCCGCTCCCGGTCGCCATGAATGATGGCGCCGGTCGTCAGCATCTCCGTATAGAGCAACCCTCGCCGTGTCAGATGACGGTGGAAGACCCGGCAGTGCCGGTCGGTCCAGTCCATCATGGGGGCGACGGAAAAGCGATAGCTTTGCGAGTCCAATGATTTATCCTAAACTCTCTATGGGATGAAGCACGAACCTATGCACTCCAAACTAGACGAAATTGCAAACGTTTGTACCCGTTTTGACCTCTCGGTGCACACGAAAGCCGGAGTGCACTCGCGTGGCGCCCTTCACTCAACTGGCATCTGGAAACTGGCGTATCCAAGTCCGCCGCAAGACCCGTTATGTGGCCGAGACGTTCCGGAGACGCAAGGATGGCGAAGAATGGGCGCTCGAAATGGAGCGCAACATTGACCGTAATGGATCGTCGAAGCCACGGGTGGTCCGGAACGTTCGCACGTTTGGCGATCTGATTGACTTGCACGACGATGACATGCGCGTTCGCAAGGAGAGCGTCACAATCCACTGATACTGGACATGTCGTCACCGCAAGTCGATGCCGCGAATGCAAGGTCACGCAAAACCTGTGCAAGCACGGACGCCCCGGCCGCAACGTGGCTCGGCTCGGCCCATTCGTGCTCGACATGGCTCACGCCATCGCGGCAAGGGATGAAGATCATCGCGGCCGGACAGATCTTGGCGAGATGGCGGGCGTCGTGGCCGACGGCCGAGAGGATGGCCATCGTGGCATGCCCTTGCTGACGCGACGCCTCTGAGATGCTCGTCCGCAGGCGCGGATCGAAAGCGTTCGACGGGGCGTCGACGAGCGAATTCACCATAACCGTGCAAGGTGGCGCGCACTCGCGGCAAAGAGCCGTGATCCGGGCGCCCGCCGCATCGAGCACCGCGTTGTCGGGATGGCGCAGATCGATGCTGAAGCTGACGCGCGACGGCACCACCGAAGGCGCGTTCGGCACGACCGCAACACGGCCGATAGCGAACTTGATGTCGGCATCGATGGTGCCGATCTCACCGTGAAGCGCTGCTGCCATGCGCGCAAAGGCCGCGAGTGCATCTCGCCTCTCCTGCTGCGCGAGCGTACCTGCGTGTCCTTCCGCGCCCTCGACCACGACCTGAAAGGTCTTCTTGCCCTGGATGCCGGTCACCACGCCGATCGTGCAGGCGGCCGCCTCCAGCAGTGGTCCCTGCTCGATGTGCAGCTCGAGATAGCTCCCGACGGCGAAGCCGAGCGGCCCGCGCGGCAAATCGGGAAACGCCTGATGCATACGATCGAGCGCCTCGCCGACGCTGACGCCATCTGCATCGCGCGCGGCGCGGATCGCGGCCATATCGCGCTCGCCAGTAAAGGCCTCCGAACCCATCATGCCCGGAGCGAAGCGCGAGCCTTCCTCGTTCATCCAGGCAACAACGACGACGTCACGCGCCGGCGCGTCGCCTTGTTCAGCCAACGAGACCACCGCCTCGAGCGCCGCCATCACGCCGGCTGCACCGTCGAATTTTCCGCCAGTGGGCTGGCTATCGAGATGACTGCCGATCAGAAGCGGCGGCGCGGCACGGTCGCGCCCGGCCAGCGTCAGAAACAGGTTTCCCGCGGCATCTGTTGACGGCGTCAAACCTGCTTCTTGTCCCAGCCGATGACGCGGCGCCAGGCCGCAATCTCGCCGTCACTCAGCGCCTGACGGTTGACCCCACCCGCAGGCGTCGCCCCGATCTCGGCAAGCGCCATCAAACGGGTCCAGAGCCGATCGGCGTCGATCAGGGGTCGGGGCGTCATCGATCCCCTACTTCGTGCGCATGATCTGGCCCGGCAGCGCGCGCGGATCGCGCGGCAGCCAGTGTCCGGCCTCGACCTGGGCGATGAACTCGGTCAAGCTGTTCGACAAGTTCGGCATGACCAAGCTGAAGGCGACGACGTTCGCGATTCGCGGGGATGGGCCGACGAATTGACAAGCTTGCGCTACCCCATGCGTAGCAGCGCACATACGATCGACCCTATCAACAACTGCCGCTGATGGGAGAACAGGACCCGTGCGCTTAAAAGAAAGCTTGCTCTCCGTTGGCCGAAATGCGCATCTCGGACGCTAGCGAGGGCCAACGCGAGGCGAACGCCGATACGTTTTCCTACAACTGCACCCCACGCGTGAGTGCGCCGTCGACGACAAGATTTGTGCCCGTGATGAAGCTGGCCGCGCGGCTGGCGAGAAACACCACGGCATTGGCCATTTCCTGCGGTGTTCCCATCCGCCCCATCGGGTTGAGGGCTAACGCAGTCTTGTAGAGTTCGGGATTGTTGTCCTTGATCGTGTTCCAGACCCCGCCATCGAAATAGGTATTGCCCGGCGAGACCGAGTTCGCGCGAATACCCTTCCCTGCGAGCTGATTGGCTAGTCCCTGCGTATAGTGGATGATCGCCGCTTTGAAGGTGCCGTAGGGACCCGCGGCGAAATCGACCTCGCGCCCTGAGACGCTGGAAATGGTGACGATCGCGCCGGCGGCACTCTTCTCCAGATAGGGCATGGCCGCATTCACCAGCCGAACCGTACCCATCATGTCGGTCGAAAACTCCTTGTCCCAGCTTTCGTCGTCCTGCCCGATGGCAAGCGCGCTGACATTGGCGACGACGACATCGATGCCGCCGAGCTTGGCCGCCATATCGCCGACCCAAGCCTTCAGTGCTGCCGCATCGGAGACGTCGACCGCGCCGCCATAGGCCGCGATGCCCTTGGCCTTGAGCGCGGCGGTCGTGCTCTCGACTTCGGCCAGATTGCGCGAGCAAACGCCGACATCAGCGCCTTCGGCGGCAAATGTCTCGGCGATCGCGCGGCCGATCCCCTTGGTGCTTCCCGTGATGAGAACCTTGGCGCCCTTCAGTCCTAGATCCATGGTCGGATTCCTCTTCCTGGTTCAGTAATTGTTCGCAGCCACCTTGACCAATCCACGATAGCTGTGCGGCATGCGCATCGAAACCAGATCCTTTCGACGCACGACATTTGTCGGATAGACGCTGTCCATATTAGTGGTGTCGACCAGTGCGGTTGCAATGCCCGCGGCGTCGGCCGCGATCGCCTCCTGCCGCGGAAACGCGAACGTGTCCGGACCGAACACGCCGCTCAGCCCGGGATAGCCGCGTTGGGAATCGACGACATTGGCGAAGGCGAAAAACAGGTTGTTCTCACCCGCGCGAACGCGAAAATGATGCCAGTGATACTGATCCGGGCCGGTCGGAATCGGCTTTGGCTGCCCCACCTCTGTGCCGGCATGCGACGAACTGAAGCGTCCCTTGATCGCAGCGGGACACGCAATGAGATCGCAGCCGCGCAGCGCCAGGGCCCGGCCCGCTTCCGGGAAAGATGCGTCGTGACCGATCAGCAGCCCGATGCGGCCGATCGGCGTGTCAACGACGGTCCAACCGTCACCGGCCGTGGCCCAGCTTCGCTCGTCGGCCGCCAGATGCGTCTTGCGATAGACGGAGATGTTTCCATCGGGCGCGACCAGGCAAGCGCTGTTGTAGACCAGATCCTCGTTGCGCTCGGCGAGGCCACAGACGAGATAGAGGCCGAGTTCCCCCGCAAGCTCGCCGAGGCTAGTAGTCGCCCGCCCCGGTATCGGCTGCGCCGACTTCGCGGGATCGGTCAGGCCCGTCACTGCCAGCTCCGGAAAGACGACAAGCTCCGCCCCCTCTGCTTTTGCCGCGCGCGCGTACGCCTCGATCTCCTTCAGATTTCGAGCGGCGTCGTCACCAGGCGCAAATTGCGCGACGCTAACCTGCGACGTCTTGCCGGCGGGCCAAGGCTCGTGGCCATAGAGGCGGAAGAAGTCACGCGGATTCCAGCTGAATGTGTCGGTCAGCAGCTCCGGATAGAGCTCCGGTCGCCGCTGCGCGAACACGGTCTCACCGAGCACGCGGCGCTCGCGGGCGGCGTCGAGGTCGATCTCGGACAGCAGGACTCCATCGCCCTTGTCGAGCACGGCCGTCACCTGCCCGTCCGGCGCGATCACGCAGCTGCCGCCACTGAATTGCACCGTGCGTTCGAGCCCCCATCGATTGCTCTCGATGACGTAGCAACCGTTCTCGAAAGCGCGGCTGATCCGGTAAGGCGCAGGCGTCCGCTCTGCCAGCCAGTTTGAGATGTGGCAGATGACGTCCGCGCCCCCAAGCGCCATCAGCCGTGCGGTCTCGACGAAATGGATATCCATGCAGATCAGAAGCGCGATCCGGCCGATCGGCGTCTCGAACACCTGGTTGTGCAGATCGCCCGCCGCCGCCCATTTCGGCTCGGAGATATAGGGATGCGTCTTGCGGTGGCGACCGACAACACCGTCGGGGCCGATCAGGACAGCCGTGTTGAAGTAGATGCCGTCCTCATCGACCTCCGGCATGCCGACCACGATGTAACAGGCGTGCTTGCGCGCCAGCGCCGCGAAACGGATCGTGGTCGGCCCCGGGATCGTCTCGACAAAAGGCGCGACCTCGGCACGGTCGAACCAGCAATAGCCCGTCGTTCCCATTTCCGGCGTGACGATCAGCTTTGCGCCGGCAGCCGCCGCCTGCTCGCAGAGATCGAGAAGGCGCGCAATGTTGCGCTCTTTCTCGAACATGGTCGGCTCGAACTGGACGGCGGCGACTTTGTGTATGCGCGACATGACCTGGCTGGTCCTCAAACGAGATAGGACTTCTTGATGGAGGCCCCGAGCGTATATTTTGGATCGACCATGTTGCCGACACGCATGCGTCCGGCCTGAGTTAGCAGCATATAGGCGTCGATCTCGTCGAAGCCGTAGTCGGCCGCCATCCAGCGGCAGAGCTCGCGATAGGCGATGCGGGCGGCATCCTCCATCGGCCGCGCCGAGCCAATGGTCATGATGAACTCCTTCGTCTCGAGCCGCGGCCACGCAATGGTCCAGCCCTTGATCAAGTCGATCTGAACCGTGGTCACGGTCGGATGCTCGATGGCGACGCCGCAGAGCTCGCCATCGCCTTGTGCGGCATGGCAGTCGCCGAGATAAAGCAGCGCCCCCTTGGTGTTGACCGGCAGGTAAATGACGGCGCCGACACCGACATCGGGAAGATCCATGTTGCCGCCGTAATAGTCCGGAACCAGCGACGAGATCGCCTCAATCTCCGGCGAGGTGCCGATGGTGCCGATGAAGGGTTCATAGGGCAGCGTGCTGCAGGTGACCAGGGCGCTGGAGGATATGCGTGCCGTCAAGTTGGACTGGCCGTTCAAGCCGAAGCCCTGATCGCTAGCCCGGATTTCTCACAGAGTTGAGGGGCACCGGGGCGCGAATCAGCGAAAGTTCTTTTGCGAGAAGGACTTTGCGATGATTCATGGGATGCCCCGATGCCGACAGAGTGTAGCGCAGAGCAGTTT
>JAUEPE010000007.1 GCA_030403585.1 Frankia sp. RB7 | reverse complement strand
CAAGAACTAAAGGAACGCATCATGCTCGGCATCAAGGACGTCAATCGATATCCCGTCATCCACACATGGTCCTACAAACTCGCCGAGCCTGCCTGATATGATTCGAACCAAGGAAACGCTGACCTAGACCGTCTTGAAGGAACTGGACCGTCGCCTGACAGCAGGTTCAGGCGGCGGGTCCAGTGCGAACTCAGCGAACTTGGGGAAGTTGTAAGGCCGCGCGCAGACGCTAACCCGGTCGCCGAGGGCACATCAAGTTTCGCTGTGTTGCAACGGCCAGAGTTTCATTGCAGCCGCCGCCAAATCGCCACAGATGGCGGCTGGATTTTCGAACGCGTCAGCGTTCGTTTGCAAGAGCGACCGCTGCTTCCACTGCATTCTCCAGGATCTCGTCGGACAATGGCTTGTCGTTGACCGCGCGCGCCAACTGAAGCGCGCCGACCATGGTGGAATAGATCGTGATCGCCTTGCGTCGACGGTCCTTCGCGGAGCCTTGCCTGATCTGATCCGCCATCAGCACCACGATGTCAGCGACCTTGCCGGTGAAGGCGTCGCGTGTCGCCTTTGGATGCCGCGCGATCTCGGCGACCAGCGCGGCGGTCGGGCAGCCGGTCCCGGCGCGGTCGCGATGCCGCGTCGAAAGGTAGTCGCGGATCGTGGTCTCGAGCGCGACGCCGTTCTCCAGGTTGGCCTTGTGCCGCTCCTCGCGCCTCGTGAGCGCATCGGTCAGCACCTCCCGGACCAGCTCCTCCTTGGAGGCGAAGTGCGAGTAGAAGGCGCCGTTGGTGAGGCCCGCCTCCGACATGATGCCAGCGAGGCCGACGGCGGCGATCCCGCTCTCGCGGAACTGCGCTGAGGCGACATCGAGGATGTGCCGGCGGGTTTCGTCCTTGTGTCCCTTTTCGTAGCGCATGGGGTCTGACTCCCTCCTGTCGGCCGGCCTGGAAGTGCCGGCCACAGGATCGTGAGCGATTTGCTATTGCATTATGATCATAATAAAGCATTATGAACGTAATGCAATGGCTGACGCGCCAGCGGCAGTCCCGAAAGACAACAGGACCTCAGGAATGTCAGTCGAGGACGTCGCCGCACCGACCTTGTCGGCGATCGCGCCCCCGGCGCGCAGCGCGGCCGCGCCTCGCATCGTGGCGGCATCTGCCGACCAGCGTCGCGTCGCGCTTCTGACCGCGCCGATCCTGCCGACGCTGCTCAAGCTCGCGCTGCCGACCGTGACCGTCCTGGTGGCGCAGACTGCGGTCAACATCGCGGAGGCCTATTATGTCGGCTATCTCGGCACCGATGCACTGGCCGGTGCTGCGCTGGTGTTTCCGATCTTCATGCTGATGACCATGATGTCGAACGGCGGGTTCGGCTCCGGCGTCGCCTCGTCGGTGGCGCGCGCGGTCGGCGCCGGCCGCCGCGACGATGCGGATGCGGCACTGTTCCACGCCATCGTGCTTGCGATCATCGCGGGCGCGCTGTTCACATTGGGAGTGCATTTCGGCGGCCCGGCGCTGTTCCGCGCCCTCGGCGGCCGCGGCGGCGCGCTCGACGCCGCGATCACCTATTCGAGCTATCTGTTTGCAGGCGCGATTCCTGTCTGGATCGTCAACCTCCAGGCGGCCGCGCTGCGCGGCTCCGGCAACGTCAAGGTGCCAGCGCTGGTGACGCTGATCGGCGCGATCGTGACGATCCCGGTGTCGCCGCTGCTGATCTTCGGCTTCGGACCCGTCCCAAGTCTCGGCATCGGTGGCGCCGGCATTGCCTTCGGCCTCTATTACGGCGCGGCCATGCTGTTCCTGCTGCGCTACATGTCCTCGGGCGCATCGGGCCTGAGGCTGCATATCGTGCCGCTGCGCGCGAAGATTTTCGGCGACATGTTGAAGGTCGGCATCCCCACCGCGTTCAACGCCGTGCTGACCAACCTCACCGTCATCCTCGTCACCGGCGCGGTCGGCCTGTTCGGCACCTCGGCGCTCGCCGGCTACGGCATCGCCTCGCGGCTCGACTACATCATGATCCCGCTGCTGTTCGGCATCAGCACGGCGACGCTGACCATGGTCGGCGTCAACATGGGCGCAGGCCAGACCGCGCGGGCGCAGAGGATCGGCTGGGTCAGCGGCGCCGCTGGCCTGATCATGACCGGCGCGATCGGCCTGCTGGTCGCAATCTTTCCGACTGCCTGGCTGCACATCTTCAGCCACGACGCGGAGGTGGTGAACGAAGGCATGACCTATTTACGCATCGTGGCGCCGGCCTATGCCGCGCTTGGCTTCGGCTTCGTCACGTCGTTCGCCGCGCAAGGCACCGGCCGGGCGATGGGCCCTCTGCTGTCCGCGGTCGCGCGCATACTGATCGCAGCCGGCGGCGGCTGGATTGCGGTTGCGTATTTCGGCGCGGGAATGACCGGGCTCGCCGCCATGGTCACGGTGTCGCTCGCCGCCTACGCCGTGATCTGCGTGCTGATCATGCTGTCGCCGTCGACCTGGCGCGCCGAGCCGCGCACCTAGGAAGCGCTTGCGCGCGACTTGCCGCTGCCCCAATCTGCGTTCGTTTCCCATTTGGTGGCGAATGGAGAAGCGTCGTCCGCCAAATGCGGTCAATATGGATTTTCATTTCATTGATTTCGCCTGGCGGAGAAGCGAATACGGTTCCAATCATTTGAGTTATGGAGACCAAGATGTCGTTTCGTCCCTCCCTGATCCTCGCAACCGTGCTTACCGCATGGTCGGCCGCAGCAGGTGCCGAGACCATCAAGATCGGCGTGACGCCGGGCCCGCACGCTCAGATCTTCGAGGCCGTGAAGCCGGTTGCCGCCAAGCAGGGGCTCGATATCCAGCTCATCGAATTCTCCGACTATGTGGTGCCGAATGCCGCGCTCGATGCCGGCGACGTCCAGGCCAATTCGTTCCAGAACCAGCCTTATCTCGACAACCAGAAGGCCGATCGCGGTTACAAGATCGAACAGGTCGGCCTCACCGTGAATTTCCCGATCGGCGTCTATTCGAAGAAGCACAAAGCTTTCGCTGACATTCCCGCCGGCGGCAAGATCTCGATCCCCAACGATCCGACCAATGGCGGCCGTGTGCTACTGCTCTTGCGCGACAAGGGCGTGATCAAGTTGAAGGACGGTGTGGGCTTCAAGCCGACCGTGCTCGATGTCACCGAGAATCCCAGGAAGCTGAAGTTTATCGAGGTCGATGCGGCCCAGGCGCCGCGCGCGCTCGACGACGTCGACGCGGCCGCGATCAACACCAATTATGCAACCCAGGCGGGCCTCGATCCCGTCAAGGATCCGATCCTGCGAGAGGACCCGAAGGGTCCCTATGTCAACCTGATTGCGGTCCGCAGCGCCGACAAGGACAAGCCCTGGGTCAAGATACTGGTCGACAGCTATCACACGCCCGAGGTGAAGGAATTCATCCTCACCAAGTTCAAGGGCGCGGTGCTGCCGAGCTGGTAGGCAGACTGCCTAGCCAAGGTCCAGCGCAGGAGGCCGATCCCGGCGGGCAGCCTTGCGCAATGCCCGCTTGTCTCGGGCCGCGGCAACCGACATCATCGGGGCCGTGGCCATCCTCGCCTGACAGGGATCGTATGAAACGCTTTGCAAACCTGAAACGCCTGGGCTTCTTTACACGGCTGCTGGACGAGGCTCCGCCGGCGGAGCGGTATCGCTTCGCCGCCGAGCAGATCGTGCGGGCCGAGAAGGCCGGTCTCGATTCCGCGTGGATCGCCCAGCACCATTTTCACGAGCGCGAGGGCGGACTGCCGTCGCCCTTCACGTTCCTCGGCTACGTCGCGGCGCAGACATCGCGCATTCGCCTCGGCACCGGCATCGTCACTCTGCCGCTGGAGAGCGCGGTGCGGGTGGCGGAGGACGCCGCGGTGCTCGATCTCCTCTGCAACGGCCGGTTCGAGCTCGGCGTCGGCACCGGCGGCAACCCGTCCGCCTTCGCCGCCTTTGGCCTCGACGGAACTCAGCGCAACGAGATCTTCGCGCGCAATCTCGAAGTGGTCCGCAAGGCGCTGACCGGCAAGCAGCTCGATGGCGGCGACACGCTCTACCCGCAGCGGCCACAATTGGACAAGCGCATCTGGCAGGCGACATTCTCGGTGGCGGGTGGGGCGCGCGCCGGCAAGGCCGGCGACGGCCTGCTGCTCTCGCGCACCCAGCCGCGGGCAAAGGACGCGCCAAACGCCAAGCTCGCCGAGATCCAGAGCCCGATCATCGATGCCTATCTCGCGGCGCTGCCGCCGGGCGCCGAGCCGCGGATCATGGCGTCTCGCAGCGTGTTCGTCGCCGACGATCATCGCGAGGCGCTGCGGCTCGCCGATATCGGGCTGCGCCGCGCATTGCCGCAATTCATGAAGGGCGGTCACCTTCCTCCGGGCGAGACGCTGGAGGAGATGATCACGGCGTTCGACACCCATGTCGGCGGTGCCGACGAGGTCATCGCCTCGCTGCGCACCGACGCGACGCTGGAACGGGTGACCGATCTGGTCTTCCAGGTTCACTCGGTCGATGCACCGCACCCCTATGTTCTGCGCTCGATCGAACTGGTGGCCGACAAGGTCGCGCCGGCGCTGGGATGGAGCCGGACGGCGCCCGACGTGGCGCTGGCAGGCTAGCCGGGATTTTTGGATTGTACGAGGCCTTATGATGAGTACCCCTGACATCATCGACACGCTCGCCGGAATCAAGCCGGGATCGGCGCTGGATACCATCCGCGCACGGCGCCTGCAGGCGCGCGACAACGCGCAAAAGAGCTATCTCTCTTTGTTCGCGCCGGTCGACGTCGGCGAGGTCTCGCTTTTGGAGCGCGCTGCGGTCGCGGCCTTCGTGACCGGGCTCCATGGCGAGTCCCCCGTTGCCACCTTCTATCGCGAGAAGTTAGCGGCGACCGCGGGTGGCGCAGCTCTGCTTGAAGCGATCGAGGCCGAAATCGCGCGGGGCAAGACTTCGGGGCCGTATGGCTCGTTTCCTTCAGGTCCGCTGTCGGTCGAGAACACGGCCGGTTTGATCTATCGCGTGAGTGCGGCGAGCAAATCCGTTCTCGGCACCCGGTTCGTCGCAGCGTTCGAGCATGCGCATCTTCTGGTGTTCCGACCGCGCGATGCGGCGTCCACCGACATGAAGGCGTTGCTGGCCGCCGGCTGGTCGAACACCGGCATCGTCACGGTCTCTCAACTCGTCGCGTTCCTGTCGTTTCAGGTGCGGGTCGTCAGCGGCTTGCGCACGCTCGCCGCAGCGAACGCATAAGAGGAGGCTGCATCATGAGCGCCACCGTCAATCCACCCGTCGTCTTCACGCAGGATGAACTCGGTTGGGTCTCCTGGATCGAGCCGCTGCCTGAGGCCGAACTGACCCAGCGGCACTACGCTGGTTTGGTCGATCGCGCCCGCGCCAAGTCGGAATATTTCCGCCTGCTGGTGCGCGATCCCGAGGTGCTGGAAGCCCGCACCAAGACCGACAAGGACATCTTCTACAACGTCGCCGACGGCCTGCCCCGCGCCGAGCGTGAGCTCGCGGCGGCGGCGACCTCGCGCTACAACGGCTGCATCTATTGCGCCTCGGTGCATGCGCGCTTCGCCAGCACCTATTCCAAGCGCCGTGAGGACGTGCAGAAGCTGCTCGACGAAGGCGTCAATGCCGATCTCGGCGAGCGCTGGAACGCCGTGGTCAAGGCCTCGGTGGCGCTAGCGTCGACGCCGATCGAGTTTGGTCCTGATAATATCGCGGAGCTGCGCAGTGCGGGCCTCGACGATGCCGAGATCGTCGACGTCATCAACGGCGCCTCGTTCTTCAACTGGGCGAACCGGCTGATGTTGTCGCTCGGTGAGCCCTCGAAATAGGCAATCTCACCGGCACAAGAATTGCTGCTTTGTTTGTAACACCTGACTGGATGGAGCCGTGCATGAGCAACATCAATCGCCGAACCCTGGTGAAGGGCTCGCTCGCCGCCGCAATCGCGGGAACATCACTCTCGCGTGCTGCGTTCGCTGACACCGCAGACCCGATCCTGCTCGGCGTCAGCGGTCCCCTCACGGGGCCGAACGCGCAATATGGCACGCAATGGAAGCAGGGTTTTGACCTCGCGCTCGACGATATCCTGGCCGGCGGCGGCATCAACGGCCGCAAGCTCGCCTATCAATTCGAGGACAGCCAGAGCGATCCGCGGCAATCGGTCGCGATCGCGCAAAAGTTCGTCTCTGATCCCAAGATTGTCCTGGAGCTCGGCGATTTCTCCAGCCCCGCCTCGATGGCGGCCTCGCCGATCTATCAGCGCGGCGGCCTCGTGCAGTTCGGCTTCACCAATTCGCACCCTGACTTCACCAAGGGCGGCGACTTCATGTGGAGCACCTCGGTGAGCCAGGCCGACGAGCAGCCGCTGCTGGCGGCCTATGCGGTGAAGAAGCTTGGGCTGAAGAAGCTCGCGGTGCTGCACCTCAACACCGATTGGGGCCGCACCAGCCGCGACTATTTCAATAACGCCGCCAAGGAATATGGTGCGGAGATCGCCATCACCGAAGGCTACATCGCCGAGGAGCGCGACTTCCGCTCCACCCTGGTCCGCGTGCGCGACGCCAATCCGGACGGGCTGGTCCTGATCTCCTACTATTCCGACGGTGCGCTGATCGCTCGTCAGGCGCGGCAGGTCGGGCTGAAGCAGGTGATCTGCGCTGCGAGCTCGGTCTACTCGCCGAAATTCATCGAGCTCGGCGGCGACGCCGTCGAGGACGTCCATGTCGGCACGAGGTACTTTCCGGAGGATCCGCGTCCCGAGGTGCAGAAATTCATCGCCGGCTTCAAGAAGAAGTACAACGGGCTGGAGCCCGACGCTTTCAACGCCTACGCCTATGACGCGATGAACATGGCGGCTGCCGTGGTGAAGATCGGCGGAACCGATCGCAAGGCGATCCGCGATGCCTTCACCAAGGTCAAGGACGTTCCGAGCGTCATTTTCGGCACCGCGACGTTCGACGTCGCCAGCCGCCGCGTCAAGGGTGCGATGAACGCCGAGCTCGTCGTGCGCAAGGGCCAGTTCGCGCTTTGGGACGGCAAGCCGACCTGACATGATGGCCGGGGCGCCAGCCTCGGCCGCTTTTCTCTGATTGGGACCATCGCGTGTCTTCCTGGCTCGACTACACCATCAACGGGCTGATCGTCGGCAATGTCTACGCCCTCGTTGCAGTCGGGCTCGCGCTGATCTTCGGCGTCAGCCGGCTGATCAATTTTGCGCAGGGGTCGATCTATCTCGTCGGCGCCTATATCGGCTGGGTCGCGGTGGTGCAGCTGCATACGCCGCTGCCGCTCACCATCATCTTCGTTGCGATGGTGGCGGCGCTGGTCGGGCTGATCATCGAGCGGTTCGGCCTGCGGCCGCTGCAGAACTCCGTGCGCATCGCGCCGCTGCTGGCGACGATCGGCATCAGCTTCGTGCTCGATCAGCTCGTCATGCTGACCTTCTCGCCCAATCCGCGCGCGCTGCCGAGCCAATTGCCGGACGTGCGCTTCCAGGTCGGCGGCGGCACGATCGGCCCGCTTGATCTGCTCATCGCCGGCGTCGGCATCTCCAGCGCGCTACTGCTGTTCGTGTTCCTGCGCTACAGCAAGCTCGGCTGGGCGGTGCGCGCGGCCTCGCAGGACCGCGACGCCGCGATGCAGATGGGCGTCGATGTCAACCGGGTCAATCAGGCGGTATTCGGCATTGCGGCTGCGCTCGGCGGCGTCTCCGGCCTGTTGGTCGGCATGTACTACAACCAGATCGACACCGCGATGAGCCTGCAGGCGACGCTCAAGGGCGTCGTCGCGGAAGTCGTCGGTGGCGCCGGTAATGTGCCTGGTGCCGTTGTCGGCAGTCTGCTGTTGGGACTGGTCGAGAGCTACGGCGTCGCCGTGTTCGGCACCAGCTACCGCAATCTGTTCGCTTTCCTGCTGCTGGTCGTCGTGCTGGTGCTGCGGCCGAACGGCCTGTTCGCCAGCGCCCGGCAGGCGCCGCCCGAACCGCTGACCGGCACCTTCATCGCGCCGAGCCGGCCGGTGCGCATTCCACGTTGGGCATTGTGGGTCGCGGTCGCAGTGTTCGGGGTCCTGCCGATGCTGCCGGTGTCCTTTTACGTGCTGCAGACCCTGATCAATGCCTGGCTGCTCGGCATGCTCGCGCTCAGCCTGACGCTGGTCGCGGGTACGATCGGCCAGGTCTCGCTCGGGCACGCCGCGCTGCTCGCGATCGGCGCCTATACGTCGGCGCTGCTGTCGCTGACGCTCTCTGTTCCCGTCGGTCTGGCCATCATCGCCGGCGGCCTGATGAGCGCCGCGCTCGGCACGATTCTGATCTCGCCGTCGTTCCGGCTGCGCGGGCATTACGTCTCGATCGCGACGCTCGCCATCGGCGAGATCGTGTCGCTGGTGATTTTGAACTGGGAAAGCGTCACCCGCGGGCCGATCGGCATCTCCGGCATCCCGCCGCTGTCGCTGTTCGGTTACGAGTTGACCAGCCCGACGTCGGTGTACTGGTTCAGCTTTGCCGTGATGGTCCTGCTCGCGCTGCTCCAGGCGCGCCTGCTCTCATCGCATCTTGGCCGCAGCTTTCGCGCCATCCGCGACGACGACATCGCCGCGCGCGCTTATGGCCTCAGCCTGAACCGCTACAAGTCGCTGGCCTTCATCTTCGGCGGGTTCGCAGCCGGCGTCAGCGGCGGTATCGCCGCGCATCTCTATTCCTACATCAACCATGAGACTTTCAACACGCAGCAGTCCATTCTGGCGCTGACGGTCGTGATCCTTGGCGGTCTCGGCAACGTCGTCGGCGCCGTCGTTGGAGCGGTCGCACTGGTCGGCCTGCCTGAAGTGTTCCGGATCGCGGCGGAGTACCGCATCCTGATCTACGGTATCGTGCTCTTGTTGCTCGTGCGGTTCAGGCCGCAGGGCCTGTTGGGGACGATCTGATGGCGGAGGCGCATGCACCGCTGTTGTCCCTGCGCGGCTTGACCCGCCGCTTCGGCGGCCTGACGGCCGTCGACGGCATCGATCTCGATCTCGCCAAGGGCGGGCTCGTCAGCATCATCGGCCCGAACGGCGCCGGTAAAACCACGCTGTTCAATCTCGTGACCGGGCTCGACCGGCCGGATGCTGGCACTGTCAGCCTCGAAGGAAAGGATGTTACCGGGCTTTCTCCGGAGCGGTTGGCAGCGCAAGGTATCGCGCGAACCTTTCAGCTTGGCCGCGTCTTCGGCAATCTCAGCGTGATGGACAACGTCCTGATCGGCGCCCATACGCGCCTGCGCGCCGTCAAGCCGGCGGTGCCGGTGATCGGCCCGCTGCTGGAATTGGGGCTGGCGTTGCTGCGCTCTTCCAGCGTCAAGGCTGAGGAAGAAGGACTGCGTGAGGAAGTAAAAGCCATTCTCTCCCGCTTCGGCGAGCGGCTGCTGCCGCGGATCGACCAGCCCGCCTACAGCCTGTCCTATGCCAACCGCCGCCGCGTCGAGATCGCGCGCGCGCTGGCGCTGAAGCCGCGCCTGCTGCTGCTGGACGAACCGACCGCCGGCATGAACCCGAGCGAGACTGCGGAGATGCAGGGCCTCGTCGCCGAGCTGAAGGCGGAGGGGCTGACCATCCTCTTGATCGAGCACAAGCTGGAGATGGTGATGCGCCTCTCCGACAGGGTCATCGTCATGGACGAGGGCCAGAAGATCGCGGAAGGGCCGGGCGAAGAGGTGCGCAACGATCCCAAGGTGGTCGAGGCCTATCTCGGCCACGGCCTGTCGGGGACGGCGGAGCAGGAGAGCGCGGCATGACGACGGGCGCACCCGAACCGCTGCTGGCGCTGTCGAACGTCAATACCTTCTACGGCCAGGCCCAGGTGCATTTCGACCTGTCGATCACGGTCGGCCGCGGTCACATCGTCTGCCTGCTCGGCGGCAACGCCAGCGGCAAATCGACGACGATGAAGATCATCCTGGGCCTGGTAAAGCCGCGCTCGGGCGAGGTGACGTTCGACGGCGCCTCGCTGATCGGGCTCACCACGCCGCAGATCGTTCGCCGCGGTATCGCCTCGGTCCCGGAGGCGCGGCGGCTGTTCGCGGACATGAGCGTCCGCGAGAACATTTTGATGGGCGCCTTCGTGCGCAACGGCCGCGAAGCGATCGCGCAGGATCTCGACAAGATGCTGACTCTGTTTCCCAAGCTCGGCCAGCGGCTGTCGCAACGCGCGGGCTCCTTGTCCGGCGGCGAGCAGCAGATGGTCGCGATGGCGCGCGCGCTGATGAGCCGGCCCAGGATGATCGTGATGGACGAGCCGACCATGGGCCTGTCGCCGCTCTATGTCGACCGCGTGCTGGAGCTGATCCGTACCATCAACCAGGAGGGCGTCTCTGTCTTTATGGTCGAGCAGAACGCCAGCCTCGCACTCGAGATCGCGCACGAGGCCTATGTGCTGCAGACCGGCAAGATCGTGCTGTCTGGCTCGGCGCGGACGCTGAAGGACGACCCCCGCGTGCGCGACGCCTATCTCGGCGGGTCCGAGGCGGCGTAAGGCGGACATGCACGAAAATCGTCCCGATCGCGCGGGATTGCACTGGTCAGTATGATCATTCTATGAAAATATCATACCGTTGGCGCAATGAGGCGTGCGGCGGAATGAGTGTCGTGACGAGATGGTCTTTGCGGGCTGCCAAGCCCGCCACCGTGCTGCTGTTCGGCGGGCTAGTCGCCGCCAATGTGGCCACATGGGCCTGGGCTTTTGCCGCGTTCGGCGGCCGGCCCGCGGTGATGGCGACCGCGCTGCTCGCCTGGGTGTTCGGGCTGCGTCACGCCGTCGATGCCGATCACATCGCCGCCATCGACAATGTCGTGCGCAAGTTGATGCAGGCGGGAGATACGCCGCGCAGCGTCGGTCTCTATTTCGCGCTCGGCCATTCCAGCGTGGTGGTGGTTGCGACCATGTTGCTTGCGCTCGGCGTGGTCAGCCTCGGCGGCGACAGTTTTCTGAGGGACATTGGTGGCCTGATTGGCACCTCGGTGTCGGCTCTGTTTTTGCTGGTGATCGCCGCCATTAATCTCGCCATCTTCGCCGGCCTGTGGCGGACGTTTCGCGTGGCGCGTGAGCAGGGTGTTCATGACGCCGCCGCGCTCGACGCGCTGCTTGCCCATCGCGGCTTTCTCGCACGCCTGCTCGGCCCGATGTTCCGCCTGGTGACAAAACCCTGGCACATGTTCCCGCTCGGATTGCTGTTCGGGCTCGGCTTCGACACCGCGACCGAGATCGGCCTGCTCAGTATCTCCGCCACCGAAGCCGCGCGCGGCGCGTCGCTCGCCGATATCCTGGTCTTCCCGGCTTTGTTCGCTTCAGGCATGGCGCTGGTCGACACGGCCGACTCGTCGCTGATGGTGAGTGCTTATCGCTGGGCCTTCGTCGATCCCATGCGAAAGCTCTGGTACAACCTCACCATCACCGGCGCGTCCGTCGCCGTCGCGCTGTTCATCGGCGGCATCGAGGCGCTTGGCCTGATCGCCGACCGACTTGGCCTTTCCGGCGGCGTGTGGGCACTGGTCGACGCGCTTAACGACTCGCTCGCCAATGTCGGTTTCGCCGTGATCGCGCTGTTCGTGATCGCCTGGCTCGTCTCAAGCCTGCTCTACCGCCGCATGTTTGCCGACGCGCGCGGTGGTTCGACAAAAGTTCTGGAATGCGCCGATGCGACCGAGCCGGCTTGATCTCGGTCGTCGCTCCGTCGCGTTGACGGCGCTCTCGGCCCTCGCGTTTCTCACTGACGGTGGTGCAGCCTTTGCGCAGAACCCCGCGCAGCAATTGCCGCCAGTCGATGTCTCCGGTGGCGAGGCTCCGCGTCATAGGAAACCGTCCACATCCCGCCGCGCCAACAGAGCGGTCGCGACGCCAAAGCGCATCGCTGCTCAACCGGCGCCGGCTCCGGCGGCGGACGGCACAAGCATCGCTTCCGGCGCGCACGGTCCGCCGAGCATGGCGAGCGAGTTCACAATCTCCGGCGAAGCGCTCAATGCTCGCACCTTCACGCGGCCGGGCGAGGCGCTCGAGGCCGTACCGGGGCTGATCGTCACCCAACATTCCGGCGAGGGCAAAGCCAACCAGTATTTTTTGCGCGGCTATAATCTCGACCACGGCACCGATCTCGCCATCACCGTCGACGACGTCCCCGTCAACATGCGCACCCATGCCCATGGCCAGGGCTATGCGGACCTGAACTGGCTGATCCCGGAAACCATCGGCGCGATGGATGTGCGCAAGGGCCCGTATTTCGCCGACGAAGGCGATTTTGCCTCGGTCGGCAGTATCCATATCGGCCTGATCGACCGCACCGAAAAAGGCCTCGCACAGGTCACTGCCGGCAGTTTTGGTTATCGCCGCCTGCTCGGTATGGACTCAGCGAAGGTCGGCGACGGCTCGCTGCTCGTGGCCGGCGAGATCGGCACCTATAACGGCCCGTGGGACAATCCGGACAATGTGCGCAAGCTCAACGGCCTCCTGCGTTACAGCCAGGGTACCGCGACCGATGGCGTCTCCGTCACCGGCATGGCCTATGCCAACAAGTGGAATTCCACCGACCAGGTGCCGCAGCGCGCGATCGCCAGCGGTTTCATCGATCGCTTCGGCTCGGAAGATCCGAGCGATGGCGGCAACACCAATCGCTTCGCGCTGTCGGGCCGCGTGGCGCAGAGCGACGATCTCGGTTCCTGGAAGGCCAACGCCTATGTCGTGAAGAGCCAGCTCGATCTCTTCAACAACTTCACCGACTTCCTGAACGATCCCGTGCTCGGCGACCAGTTTCACCAGCACGACGACCGCCTGATGGCCGGCGCCAACATCTCGCGCACGCTGAACGGCTCGTTCGCGGGCCTGCCGATGCAGACCTCTTTCGGCCTGCAGTCGCGCTACGATGCGATCGATCTCGCGCTCTCGAACACGTTTCAGCGCAGCTTCCTGTCCAGCGTCCGCAGCGACAAGGTCGGCGAGGGCAGCGTCGGAATCTTTGCCGAAAACACCGTGCGCTGGACCGACTGGCTCCGGACCACCGTCGGCTGGCGCGGTGACTATTACGCTGCCGATGTGACCTCGCTGTTCAATGCTGACAATTCCGGGCACGTCGATGCCTCGCTCGGTAGTCCCAAATTCAGGATGGTACTCGGCCCGTTCAACCAGACCGAATTCTTCCTCGGCGCCGGCTACGGCATGCATTCGAACGACGCGCGCGGCGCGACCACGACGGAAGATCCGAGCGATCCTGCGACGAAGCTCTCGCCGTCGCCGCTGCTGGTGCGCACACGGGGCGCCGAGGTCGGTGTCCGCACCAGGATCATTCCCGGCCTCGACTCCTCGCTCAGCGTCTTCATCCTCGACCAGGATTCCGAGATCCTGTTCTCGGGCGACGCCGGCGACACCGAGGCGACGCGGGCCAGCCGCCGTTACGGTTTCGAATGGACCAACCACTACCGGCCGCGATCCTGGATCGACATCGACGCCGATCTCGCGATGACGCATGCGCGCTTTCGCGGCACCGACAGCGACCAGGCGGCAGTCTATGCCTCGCTCGCCGGCTATGCGGAGGCGCAGATTGGCAACGCGCCCGGCAACTACATTCCGAATGCGCCGCCGATGGTGGCCTCCGCCGGCATCACGCTCGGCGAGAAGACCGGCTGGTTCGGTGGTGTGCGCTGGCGCTATCTGGCAGCGAGCCCGCTGACGGAGGACAATGCGTTCCGCTCGTCAGCGACCAGCATCTTCAACGGCCGCCTCGGCTATCGCGCCGACAACGGCTGGCGCATCCAGCTCGACGTGCTCAATCTCTTCAACACGCAGGCAAACCAGATCACCTACGCCTATGGTTCGCTGCTCAAGACCGACACGCTCTACAATCTCTGCACCGGGGGCGTGGCGCCGACCGTGGTCTGCCAGAACGGCGTGATGGACTACGTGCTGCACCCGGTCGAGCCGCTGACATTTCGTCTGACAGTCGCGGGGACTTTCTAGGCCGATGCCGCGCCCGCGACCGTCTCCGCCGGCAGATCGTCGCCATTGGGATCACCGGGCGCGGTGGCCCAGGCCAACTCCACCAGCGTCACGAACCTGCGTCCGCCGCCGTCGAGCTGGACGACGATCAGGCCTTGCTCCTCCATATAGCCGAGCAGTCGTTGCGCCCGGCGGAGCGAATGCGAGCCATAGGCGCGCGCAATCGCGGCGTCGCCCGGGCAGGGCCAGCCTTCCTTGGCGGCGCGGGCAATCATCATGAACACGCCCTGCATGTCGTCGGGCAGGATCGAGGCGCGCAGTGTCACCTCCTGCCAGGCGTCGTCCTCGGCGATATCTGTGCCGAGGCCTGCGCGCGCATGCGTCAGCATGCGGCGGAATTCGCCGAGGTCAGGCACCGCCGCGCCGAGGCCTTCGATGCGGCAGCGGACCACGAATTCCTGGTAGAGCACGCCGATGGCGCGGAATCCGGCATCGGGCGCGGCCAGCACGGCGCGCAGCGTCCGATCCACGCGCTCGCGCCGTTCGGCGAGCTCCTCGGCACTGACCGGGATCTCGACCACCTCGGCACTAATCTCGGGCGCTGCCGCCTTCGCCGCGCGGAGCTGATCGAGCAGGTCAGGCGCCGGCCGGCGCTGCGGACGGCTGGCATCCGGCGGCGGCGCGGCCAGGATCACGGCGCGCGCATCCTCCAGCGCCGCTTCCGGCATCGGCATCAGCCGCGGCGTGGAATTGCGCGGGGAGGTCGCGGTCGGGCCGATGTTCAGACGCAGCGGACGACGCGACAGCGCAGGTCCAAGCGCCATGAATTGCCCGCGTTCGAGATCGCGAAAGGCTTCCGCCTGCCGCCGCTCCATGCCGAGCAGATCGGCGGCGCGCGCCATGTCGATGTCGAGGAAGGTCCGGCCCATCAGGAAGTTCGAGGCTTCGGCGGCGACGTTCTTGGCGAGCTTTGCCAAACGTTGCGTCGCGATGATGCCGGCGAGCCCGCGCTTGCGGCCACGGCACATCAGATTGGTCATGGCGCTGAGCGAAAGTTTTCGCGCCTCGTCGGAGACTTCGCCCGCGACCGCCGGCGCGAACAGCTGCGCCTCGTCGACCACCACCAGCATCGGGTACCAATGGTCGCGCTCGACGTCGAACAGGCCGCCGAGGAAGGCGGCCGCGCGCCGCATCTGGTTCTCGGCATCCAGCCCTTCGAGATTGAGCACGGTGGAGACCCGATGCAGCCGGGCGCGTTCGCCTGCGACCTGAAGGCCGCGCTCGGTGTGATCCTCGGCCTCGATCACCAGATGACCGAAGCGTTCGGCCAGCGTGACGAAATCGCCTTCGGGGTCGATGATGGCCTGCTGCACCCACGGCGCGCTCTGCTCGAGCAGGCGCCGCAACAGATGCGACTTGCCGGAGCCGGAATTGCCCTGCACCAGAAGTCGGGTCGCCAGGAGTTCCTCGAGGTCCATGGCCGCCGCGGCGCCCGCCGTGGTCAACCCCATCTCGATCGCAACCGTCATCCCGACTCAGGCCCTTCCATTCGCGGACTGGTGCTTATCAATCGGATCGGGATGCGTCGAGCGAAACAGGACGAATCACGGCGCGTTGCCCACGGCGGATTTCAGCCGGGATTCGAAAGCCGTAGAAGTGCGGGCCGCTGCGAGAGCACGAAGCTAACTTCGGCAAAATCGCAGAAATATCGAGGGAGCCGAGCCGCTGGATCCTTCCGGATGACGGAATATTCGGCGCTTCCTTGTATGCATTATCCCAGTTGCCATCCCCGGCCGGTTTGCCTTAGATGCCGCCAACGCACCCGCGGATGACGCCCGGGGCTCAAAAATCACATACATTGTCGAGGGGACGAACATGGCGCGTAACGTTCTGATTCTGGGAGCTTCTTACGGCTCCCTGCTGGGCACCAAGCTACTGATGGCCGGGCACAACGTGACCCTGGTCTGCCGGTTCAAGACCGCGGAGCTGATCAACCGCGACGGGACCGAGGTGCGCATCAAGCTGCGCGACGAGGCGGTGCACCGGGCTATTTTCTCGCGCGACCTGCCCGGCAAGCTCGACGCTGTGACGCCGCAGGATGTCGACCTCTCCCGCTACGATCTCGTCGGCCTTGCGATGCAGGAGCCGCAATACACCAACCACACGGTCCGCATGCTCATGATCAAGATCGCCGCGGCGAAGCTGCCGTGCCTCTCGATCATGAACATGCCACCGCTGCCATATCTCAAGCGCATTCCTGCGCTCGCCGACCTGGATCTCGAGGAGGCCTACACCAATGCGCAGGTGTGGGAGCGGTTCGAGCCGGGGCTGGTGACGCTGTGTTCGCCAGATCCGCAGGCCTTCCGTCCGCCGGAAGAGGCGGCGAACGTGCTGCATGTCGGGCTGCCCACGAATTTCAAGGCCTCGGTCTTCGCCGACGAGACGCACAACAAGGTGTTGCGCGAGCTCGAGGCCGACATCGACGCGGTCACGCTCGACGGTCATGACGTGCCGGTGAAGCTGAAAGTGTTCGAGTCCCTGTTCGTGCCACTGGCGAAATGGTCGATGCTGCTCACCGGCAACTACCGCTGCATCACGCCGCACGAGCCGCAGTCGATCCGCGACGCCGTGCACGGCGACCTCGCGCGCTCGCAGACGATCTACGACCATGTCGACGCCATCGCCCGCCGCCTCGGTGCCGATCCGCAGGACCAGGTGCCGTTTGCGAAATACGCCAAGGCCGCCGAAAGCCTGCTCAAGCCGTCGTCGGCGGCGCGGGCCGTGGCCAGCGGTGCGCCCTTCATCGAGCGCGTCGACCTTCTGGTGAAGCTGATCTCGCATCAGATCGGCGCGCCCAATGCCGAGATCGACCGCACGGTCGATACCGTCGACCAGAAGCTGAACGAAAAGATCGTGCAGGGCGGATCGGGCGCGCAGTAACGGTGCACGTCGATCATCGGCACCGGCGCTTCATGACGATGTGGCGCCAGTGGTGCGTCACATCGCGCGCTCGTGCGCTCACGCGGCGTTGCCTCAACTCTGGCTTGCCACGCGCGCGCGATCGAGATGTTCCTCGATCTTGGGGCGGTCACGGGTTCGCTCGAAGCTGGTGCAGAGCAGCTCGGTCTCCTCGAGCGAGACGGGCGCACGATACAAACGGCACATGAACTCGGCGGTGGTGCGTCCCTTGCCCGTGCCGGGGCTGCGCTCGGCCAGGAACATGCAATCGCGGCAGATGCTGGCATCGAGTCGTTGATGGGCTGCGTCGAGATGATTGAGAACCTCGCGGAGCGAGTCGCGCAGCTGGAGGCGCTCGTCCGTCTCGAGTGCACTGACTGCATTGACGACGTGATTGATCGGATCATGCTGGCTCAGGCACTTCTCACCCTGCGGGGTGACGTGAAGCACGACAGAACGCTTGTCTTCCTGCGACGGCTTCCGCACCAGGAAGGATTTGCTCTCCAGCGTCTTCACGATCTGCGACGCGGTCGCCCTGGTCGCGCCGATGAAGCCGGCGAGCGCGGACGGTGTGCGCGAGAAGCGATTGGCGCGGCCGAGAAAGCGCAGCGCCATCCATTCCCGATCGCGCAAACCATGTTGATTGCCTTCGAAATACCAAGCTCTGGCCGCCTGAACCAGCAGCTCGACTGCTTCGCGTGCCAACGGCATAAATTCCTACCTCGCCCCGGGAATCGCGTGTGCGGCGCCCCGAAGCCACTTTCCACCATGGCGCACGAATGTCTCGCGAGAATCCTGATGCCCGCCAATGTCCGATACGTGCGTCATGGCCGGCTTCAGCGCGAAGCCCTGGACTGCACGGCACATGACTTGGACTGATGAGCGCCGCAGGATACTGCGCGAGAAACGCTGTTGCCGATGGCATGCCAACCGCAAATTCGTCGAACGCAAGCCCGAGCTGCCGTCACTGCCCGACGATGGATCGGAGTTGTACAACCGAAGCCCCTGAATTCAAGTCACACGCAGACGTTTCTTATGTTCGACCGAAACGATGAATGAGCTTCTCAACAAAATCAAGTAGAGACACTCGTCGAGAGCGGATGTCGTTGCAGACGAATGTAACGTTCAAGACAATCTTGCTCTTCGGGACACATGATGGTGAACGCAATACGCAGTCTAACCGGCTAGATGCATTTGGTTCTACGACGGTTTGATTGCACGGATATTGCTGTCCGTCGTTGAAGCAAGATGATCGAAGCTTGTGCACGACAGGCGCTGTGCGCCACGAAAATCATCCACAACTTCCGCGATCTGCTTCCGGAATCGCCATGACGGCGTCAGGAGAACTTGCTGGGATTACACGTGATGGTTGTTTTGGTGTCGGACCTGGAGTATGATCAGCCTGTCATTTTTCAAGACCATGCTGATCGTCTCATCCAAATGGTTGAGATTCGCGCGGCGAGCATTGCTGGCAGAACAAACGCCTATGCAGTTTTGTGCCACGACATGCGCGCATCGAGGGCAGGATGCGCGGCACCGGTTCGCGCGCCCGACAGCCTGCGCGGCTAGTCGCCCTTGAGCATGTCCCTGAGTTCGCGGAACGGATCGGCGCTCGGCGGAGCGGAGACGTCTTGTCGCATGGCGGTGTAGATTCGCGGGACCATATCGACCGCTTGGTCGAGCCCCGAATCACGTCCCGACTGGTATCCGCCCATCAGGCGAAGGTCGCGGGTGTCCTCGTATTTGGCCATCAGGGTGCGTAATTTGCTCACCAATTCGCGCTCCTCGGGGTCCCAGACATTGTGGGCGAGGCGGGAAACCGAGGCGAGCACGTCGACGGCGGGATAGCGCGCCTGGTCGGCAATGTGCCTGGAGAGCACGATGTGCCCATCCAATGTGCTGCGGATGGTATCGGCGATCGGCTCGTTATGGTCGTCGCCGTCGACCAGCACGGAGAAGATGCCGGTGATGGTCCCGGAGCCTTCCTCGCCGGGCCCGGCCCGTTCCAGTAGTCGCGGCAGGTCGGTGAAGACCGTCGGGGCATAGCCGCGGGCCACCGCGGGCTCGCCGGCCGCAAGCGCGACCTCGCGCGAAGCATGGGCGAATCGGGTGATCGAATCGACCACGAGCAGCACCGATTCGCCGCGGTCACGGAAATATTCGGCCACGGCCATTGCCGTCTTCGGCGCCAGCCGCCGCATCATCGGGCTTTCATCACCGGTCGATACGATGGTGACGGAGCGGTTGCGGTCGTTGCCGAGCACGTCCTCGATGAATTCGCGCACCTCGCGGCCGCGCTCGCCGACCAGCGCCAGCACGACGGTGTCGAAACCCTGGCTGCGGGCGAGCATCGCGAGCAGCGTCGATTTGCCGACGCCGGAGCCGGCAAAGATGCCGACGCGCTGGCCGGCGCAGATCGGCGCAAACAGGTCGATGACGCGGACGCCGGTGCGCAGCGGCTTGTGGACACGCGCGCGCTTCATCGCCGGCGGCGCGTCCGTCTCCGCCGAGACCGCACGCGATCCCGGGGTGAGCGGGCCCATTCCGTCCAGCGGGGCGCCGAGCGCGTTGATGACGCGGCCCTTCCAGCTCGGATCCGGCGCGAACGACAATGCCGGCATGCGGTAGGCGACCGAGCCGAGCCCGCCGGCGAATTGCCGGTCGAACGGCTTAGCGACGATGCCGTCGCTGTCGATCCGCACCACCTCGCCGATCTGGGATTTGCCACCGGAATTGACACCGATCAGCTCGCCGAGCTTGACGGCGCGCGACAGGCCGGAGACGCGGAAATGCGTCGGCGCGATCTCGGAGATCGCGCCGCTGACGCTTGCCAGCGGCGTAGTCTGCTGGAGCTCGAGCAGCGCCCACTCAAGTTGACGAAGAGCGTTCAAGGAAACCGTCCACCCCAATTACGCGCGACGCGCAGCCTACTTGCTCGGATCGCCCAGCGTCCGGATTGCGTTGCTGAGCGTGCTCTCGGTGCCCTCGATCAGCGAATTGGTGCTGTCGAAAGCGCGCGAGGCCGACATCAGCTTGGTCAATTCCATCATCGGATTGGCGCTGGAGCCTTCGACATAGCCCTGCTTGAAGCCGTCCCGGCTGAAATCGCCGATGGCGGTCGCGGGACGGTCGGGCGTGACGCCGGAATTGCCGTAGCGGTCGAGATTGGCATCGGCTGGAATGTTGAACAGGCCGATGGTGCCGATTTCGTTGTTGTCCTGGGTGATGGCGCCGCTGCGCGAGATCGAGACCGGCCCGCCGTTCGGGTCGAGCGAGATCTGTGCACCGCCGGAATCGATGACGGGGAAGCCCGACACCGTCTGAAGGTCGCCGTTGGCGGCGATCTGGAGCCGGCCGTCGCGGGTATAGACCGTGCCGTTGGGGCCGGCGAAGGCGATCCAGCCCTGTCCGACCACGGCGACGTCGAGCGGGTTGCCGGTCTCGGTAATGCTGCCTTGCTCGCGCGAGATGATATTCTCGCCGGGCGACGAAAACGCGACCGGGTTCGCGGCGGCCTTGGACAGCACCGTCTCGAATTTCACCACGTCGGTGCGAAAGCCGGACGTGTTGACGTTGGCGACGTTGTTGGCGATGGTCTGGAGGCGCTTTTCGAGCGCGACCTGTGCCGACAATCCCACATAAAGAGCCGATTGCATGGCTTACCTGTTGAACTTGATGTTCTGAAGTGTCGTGAGCAAGTCGGTATCCATGCTGGTCGACGACGCCGACGCGCCGGTGATCAGGACCAGCGCGGGGTTTGTCGAGGTGTCGCTCTGGGCCTGGGTCGCGTCCCACATCGCGGCGAAGCGCTGCACGAATTTGGTGACCTTGGTCGGGTCCTGGAAATCGGTGAGATCGATCTTGTCCGTGATCATCTTGGCCTGCATGTCGATGTCGGACGAAGAGATCGTCGATGACCAGCCCATCGCGGTCTGCACCACCTGGGTCAAGGCCTTGTCGGCGAGGATCTGGTAGGGGCCGGTGATCGAGGAGGCCTTGCGCGTAAAGTAGAGCGCGAGCCGCAGGCCCTCGTTCTGGTCGCCGGCATCCTGCTCCAAGGTCTGGGTGGCATATTGGCTGGTCGTGCCGGTCGTGGCCGCGGTGCTCTGGGTCGCATCGGCGCCAAGCGCGGCGAAATTGAAGGCGGTGGCGAAGTCCCGGTAGCGGCTGTCGCTCAGCTTGTTGGCGAAGGCGTCCTTGTCCGTGACACCTTCGGTCAGCACCTTCCGCATGAACGCCTTGGCGTAGATCATGTCGTCCAGGCCGAAGGCCTTCATGGCATAGGAGTAGAGCTTATAGTTGTTCAGGAAATCGTCGATGCTCTTTACGTTGCCGATATTGGCCAGATAGTAGGCGGTATCGCGGCTGACGTCGGGTTGCTGCTCGACCTGAGTCAGCGACTTGCTCATGTCGGTGGTCAGTCTGGTGTAATCCGCGATCGTGGATAGCATGGCACGCGCCCCTTTGGCCGCTATTGCGACATCGTCTCAAGCTGCCGCGAATTGCTTGCGCGGGGCTGGCCATGCCGAAGCCAGCTTCGCGCAAGCGTCGCCGACTAGATATTCCCGATGGGATCGGCGATGGAGTGGCGGGTTGCTCAGTTTCGTGGGGATTTTCATCACGGTGGCGGCGCTGCTTGGCGGATTTGCCGCCATGGGCGGGCATCTGGCCGTGCTCATGCAGCCGTGGGAATTCGTGATCATTATCGGCACCGCGGTCGGCACCTTCCTCGTGGCCAATCCGTGGAAAACGGTGGTGGACAGCGGGGTGGCTTGCATGCAGGCCATCACCGGCGCGGTGCCGGGTGAACGCTATTATCTCGATCTTCTCGGGGCGCTCCATGCCCTGATGCGCGAGTTGCGCGGCAAGGGCCGCAACGAAGTCGAGGCGCATATCGACGATCCCTCGTCCTCGGAGATTTTCAAGGCGTTTCCGAGCGTGCTCGGGGATCCGGCGCTGCTCCAGTTCATCTGCGACTATGTCCGCCTCATCATCATGGGTAATGCGCGTACGCACGAGATCGAGGCGCTCATGGATGAGGAGATCCACACCATCGTGAAGAGCAAGCTGACGCCCTACCATGCGCTGGTGACGGTGTCAGAGGCGCTGCCGGCGCTCGGTATCGTCGCCGCGGTGCTCGGCGTCATCAAGGCCATGGGCGCGCTCGACCAGTCGCCGAAGCTGCTCGGCGGCTTCATCGGCGCGGCGCTGGTCGGCACCTTCGCCGGCATCTTCCTGTCCTACGGCATCATTTCGCCCTTCGCGCTGAAGATCAAAATGACGCGCGAGAAGAAGTGCCGGCCCTACATCATCGTTAAGCAGACGCTGCTGGCGTTCATGAACGGCGCCATGCCGCAGATCGCCGTCGAGCACGGCCGCAAGATGATTGCAAGCGGCGAGCGGCCGTCGATCGACGTCGTCGAGAACGAGACGATCGCAGGTCCCAAGGCCGTCGTGACCGAGGCTGAACCCAAGGCCGCACCCAAGGCTGCACGCGCATGACGATGCAAGACGTCGAGATCGATCAGCGGAAGCAGCTGCCGAACTACCTGCTGGACGCGGCCGGCATCTCGATCGAACGCATGCCGATGCTCAATGTGATCTTCGATCGCATGGCGGCATCGTGCACGGACAGCCTGCAGCCGATGGCGGGTACGCCCTGCTACTTCTCGGTCAACGGAATCACGAGCGATCCTCTCGGCGACATCATCAAGGACTACGAGGGCAACGCGGTCGCCGCCGTCCTCTATGCGGAACAGTGGGACTCTCGCGTCATTATCGTGCTCGACCGCGACTTCGTGTTCACCATGGTGGAGGCGATGTTCGGCTCCGACGGCGCCGAGCCGCCGCTCGACGTCGAGCGTTCGTTCTCGAACATCGAGATCCGCCTGGTCCAGGCACTGTTCGAGCGGTTCGCCAAAGCGCTACAGGCCGCCTTCGCCGGCACCTCCAACGTCACCTTCCGCGTCGAGCGGGTCGAGACCGCCATGGCGTCGCTGGCGATCGGGCGCAGCAGCAACATGTCGATCTGCGCGAACATCATGGTGCAGGCACTCTATCGCGGAGGCCAGATGTTCCTGATCATTCCGCACTCCGCGCTCAATCCGCTGCGGCAAAAGCTCGCTCACGTCGTCGTCAGCGACGGTCGCGCGGCCGATCCGCGCTGGCGCGAGCAGATGGAGAGCGAGGTTCACCGCACCGAGGTGACGCTGAGCGCAGTGCTCGACGAGAAGATGATAACCCTCGACGACGTCGTGAAGTTCAAGGTCGGACAGGTGCTCGAGCTCGAAGCCACGCCGCGCACGCTGGCGCGGCTCGAGAGCAACAACCAGGTGCTGTTCTGGTGCCAGATCGGCCAGCTTGATGGCTACTACGCCATGCAGGTGGCAGATCCCGTCGATCAGAAGCGGGAGTTCGTCGATGATATCCTATCTCGTTGATGCCGTGCTGCTGATTGCGCTGGCCTTCACCAGCATGCGGGTGACCCGGATGCACCGTGAGCTGGCGCTGCTGCGCAGCTACCAGGGCGAATTCTCGACCATCGTCCACGAGACCGCGGGCGCCTTCGATACGGTGATCACCGCGGCGCATGATTCCACCGCAAATCTCGGCCGGCTCGCCAACGTGCTGAGCACGAAGATCGACGAGGCCCACGACGCGATCGCGGCGCTCGATGCGCGGACCGGACTCGAGCCCGCCGCGACCGCGAGCGGCGCTGAGGCCAACAAGCATTAGGGCCGGAACCGGCTGAACGGATAGATCGGAACGTCGCGGCGCTCCGGGAGCGGAAATACCAAGAGGCGATACCAAATGGCGCAATCCTTCGACTACGAGTCAGCAACCGCATCCGATGATGCCGAGACGTCTCCGCTGGAGCGGCTGGCGGAGATCGCCGCGCGCACCGCGGAGGAGACCGGTAAGTTCGCCAATGTCGATGCCATCCTGCGCATTCCGGTCACCATGCAGGTGGTGTTGGGATCGGCAACGATCCCGGTGGCGAATTTGATGAAGCTCGGCCGCGGCGCCGTGGTTCCGCTGGATCACCGCGTCGGCGAGCCCGTCGACGTCGTGGTCAACGGCCGCGTCGTTGCCCGCGGCGAGGTCGTCGTCGTCGAGGAGGACAATTCCCGCTTCGGTGTCTCGCTGACCGAGATCGTCGGACCTCTGGGGCAGGGTGATTCCTGACCATGGCTGCACAGGTCGGCATCGCTCCCATCAAGCAGCGAGGCGTTGCCACGCTTGGCGGAACGGAGAAGGTCGCGGCGCTCCTGCTGGCTATGGGGCGGCAGGCGGCCGCAAGCGTGCTCGCGCAATTCGAGCCCCAGGACATCCGTATCGTCACAAAGGCCGCGGCGGAGCTGCGGCCGATCACGGCGCAGGAACTCGAGCAGATCGTCGAGGAGTTCGCCCAGCAGTTCTCGATGGGCGCGAACATTCTCGGCACCCTCGGCGGACTCGAAGCCGTGCTTGGCGACGTGCTTCCCGCCGACCAGGTCACGGCGATCATGTCGGACCTGCTCGGCAATTCGAGCCGGTCGGTGTGGGATCGCGTCTCGTCGGTGTCGGAAAATTCGCTGGCGACCTACCTCTCCAAGGAGCATCCGCAGACCGCGGCGCTGATCCTGTCCAAGGTCAAGCCGTCCTGCGCCGCCAAGGTGATGAGCCAGTTGCCGTCGAGCCTGCGCAACGAGCTGATGCGGCGCGTGCTCAGCCTCAAGCCGATCGTCGACGACGCGCTGAAGGTCCTCGAGAAGACGCTGCACGAAGACCTGACGCTTAATTTCGCCCGCAATCTCGGCGCAGACACCTACGCCCGCGTCGCCGACATCATCAACAAGATGGAACGCGGCCATATCGAGGACATGCTCAAGAGTCTGTCGGAGAAGCGGCCGAAGTCCGCCGAAGTGCTGAAGGAGCTGCTGTTCACCTTCGACGACGTCATCAACCTGGCGCCCAAGGCGCGCACCATGATCTTCGACCAGGTGCCGACCGATCGGATCGTCGTCGCGTTGAAGGGCACCGACAAGCACTTCCGCGAACTGATCCTGTCCGCGGTCGCCTCGCGCGTTCGTCGCGTCGTCGAGCACGAGCTCGCGATCGGCGAGCCGTCGAACCAGCGCGACGTGCTGGAGGCGCGCCGCGTCATCACCGACCTCGCCCTCGACCTCGCCGAGAAGGGTGAAATCGAGCTCAATCCCGACCAGGAGGATGAGCTGGTCTTCCGCTGACCGCTGAGTAGGCATGGCAGAGTCATCCGATCAGGAGAGCAAAACAGAAGAGCCGACCGAGAAGAAAGTCCGCGATGCGCTCGAACAGGGCAACATTCCGGTCTCTCGGGAGGCATCCATGTTCGCGACCATGGCCGCGCTGATGGTGATTCAGGCGTTCCTGATCGGCCAGGGCGTGCAGCGACTTACGCCGACCTTGAAGAGCTTCATTGACGAACCCGACGGCTTCCCGCTCAGCACCTCGGCGGACGCACTGAATCTGCTCACCGTGGTGGGCCTCGAGGCGCTGCGATTCCTGGTGCCGCTGGTCGTGATCATCGCGGTGTTCGGGCTCGCGGCCTCGCTGCTGCAAAACGCACCTCAGTTGGTGCTGCAGCGCATCATGCCCGACGTCTCTCGAATCTCCCCGGCCAGCGGCTGGAGCCGCATTTTCGGAACGCAGGGCCTGGTCGAGTTCGCCAAGTCGATGTTCAAGCTCGCCTCGGTGACCGCCGTCGTCTGCTTCGTGCTGCGATCGTCGGAGGCGAGAGCGTTCGAGGCGATGTACACCGATCCTGTCGCGTTGCCGGAGATGATCCTCACCATCGCGATGCGGATCGTGTCGGCGATCTGCATTGCGACGATCGTTTTGGTTGCGATCGATCTCGCCTGGGCGCGCTTCCGCTGGCGGCGCGAGCTGCGCATGACCAAGCAGGAGATCAAGGACGAGCACAAGCAGTCCGAGGGTGATCCGCTGATCAAGGCGCGGCTGCGTTCGCTCGCGCGTGACCGCTCGCGCCAGCGCATGATCGCCGCCGTGCCGCGCGCGACGCTGGTGATCGCGAACCCGACGCATTTTGCGATCGCGTTGCGCTACAACCGCGACGAAAACCCGGCGCCGCTCGTGGTGGCCAAGGGTATGGACGTGATCGCGTTGAAGATCCGCGAGGCAGCCGAGCAGAACAAGATTCCGGTGATCGAGAACAAGGCTCTCGCACGCGCGCTCTACGAGGCGGTGCAGGTTGATCAGGTCATCCCTGCCGAATTCTTCCGCCCGGTTGCCGAGATCATCTACTTCCTGCAGTCGAAGCAAACGCCTCGACCCGAGAAGGTTCAGTAGATTTACGAGGATGGTGCTTCGCCCAACAGCTTGACGAAAGCTTAACGCCCTAGGGTTCTTTCCAATGAATCATAATGGGGCCGTCGTGGGACCGCTTTATCTCTTCGAACTCGCATCGTCGCAGGCACGCTGGCTCGAGCTTCGTCAGTCGACCATCGCCACTAACGTCGCCAACGCCAATACGCCGGGTTTCAAGGCACGCGATGTCGAGCCATTCAACAAGGTGCTCGACGGAATGCCGGTCAGGCTTGCGACGACATCGCCCACGCACATGCAGCTTTCCCCGGCCGAAACCGATACGCGGGCAACCGCGAAGAAGGATAGCTGGGACGTCGTCCACTCCGGCAATTCGGTCAGCCTCGAGCAGGAAATGATCAAGGGCAGCGACGTCAACCGCGACTATTCGATGAACTCTGCGATCGTGCGCTCGTTCAATCGCATGATCCTGACCAGCGCGAAGACCTGAGGTGAACTGACATGCTGGACGCTCTACAGGCTTCATTGACGGTCGCAAGCTCCGGGCTCGAGGCGCAGTCGACGCGCATGCGGGTCGTCTCGGAAAATCTCGCGAATGCGAGCTCGACCGGGCGCACCGCCGGTGCTGATCCGTATCAGCGCAAGACGATCACTTTCGATGCCGCGATGGATCGTGCTTCGGGCACACAGCTGGCGAAGGTCAAGGAGATCGGGGTCGACACCACGCCCTATCGCGTCGAGTACGATCCAGGACATCCTGCGGCCGACAAGGCCGGCTACGTCAAGATGCCGAACGTCAACATGATGATCGAGATGGCGGACATGCGGGAAGTCAACCGGTCCTATGAAGCCAATCTTCAGGTCGTGAAGCAGGTGAGATCGATGCTCGGCATGACCATCGATCTTCTGAGGAGCTGACAATGCTAGAAGCGATTTCATCCAATGCGGTCACCGCAGGGCAGGCGGCGGCGTCCCGCATCACCGAGACGCAGACCATTGCGCCCAGCGTGACGTCTCCGGTTCAGGCCGGCGACGACGTTGGCTTCGATTCCGTGATGAAGCAGGTGACCACGGACGCGATCGGCACGCTGAAGGCCGGTGAGAGCGCGTCGATCTCGGCGATGCAGGGCAAGGAATCGACGCGGAAAGTCGTCGAGGCGCTGATGTCGGCCGAGCAGGCCTTGCAGACCGCGGTCGCGGTCCGCGACAAGGTCGTGCAGGCCTATCAAGAAGTCGTTCGTATGTCGATTTGATCTGAAGGAATAACGCTGTGAAATCGCTTGCCATCGCGGCCACGGGCATGAATGCCCAGCAGACCAATATCGAAGTCATCGCGAACAACATCGCCAACATCAACACCACGTCGTTCAAGCGTGCACGTGCGGAATTCACCGATCTGTTCTACCAGATGGACCGCATGCAGGGCGTCGCGAACGTCAACGGCGCCTCGCCGATCCCGGAAGGCGCCAATCTCGGCCTCGGCGTCAAGTCGGCCGCGATCCGCAAGCTGCACATCCAGGGCGCGCTGACGCAGACCGGCAACCCTTATGATCTCGCGATCAACGGTCGCGGCTGGTTCCAGGTGCTCGGCCCGAACAACGAGGTGCAGTACACCCGCGCGGGGTCGTTCAACACCAACGCCACCGGGCAGCTGGTGACGATGGACGGCTACCTGCTCGATCCCAACGTGACGGTACCGCAGGGAACGGTGCAGGTCACCGTCAACCAGACCGGCCAAGTGTTCGCCAAGCTGGACACGGAAGTCAATCCGCGGCAGATCGGCCAGCTCAACCTTGCCAATTTCGCCAACGAGGCGGGCCTCGAGCCGCTCGGCAGCAATCTCTATCGCGAGACCACGGCATCAGGCGCGCCGGTCGTCGGTCTCCCCGGCGATGCCGGCTACGGCAAGATCAACCAGCAATATCTCGAGGCCTCGAACGTCGATCCCGTCAAGGAAATCACCGAGTTGATCTCGGCGCAACGCGCCTACGAGATGAACGCCAAGGTCATCCAGGCGTCGGATGAGATGGCGCAGACGGTATCTAAGAATCTCAGTCGCTAGTTCCGGTGTGTCGATGTTGAACAGGGTGGGCCTGATCGCGCGCGGGTTGGCCGCCGCGCTGCTGGTTCTCGTCTCGGCGCGGCTCGCCGCCGCAGACGAGAAGCGGCTTCCCGTGCCGGCGGTAGCGATCCGCGCCGGCGAGCTGATCAGGGACGATATGATCACCGAGCGCAGCTTTGCGCCGAATGTGCTCGGCGTCGCCATTTTCATCGAAGGGCGTCAGGTCCTCGTAGGCCGCATGGCGCGGCGGGCGCTGTTGCCGGGTCAGCCGATTCCGACCAATTCGGTGGAGGATCCCTTCACCATCGCCCGTGGCGCCATGGTCAAGGTCGTGGTCGAAGACTCCGGTCTGTCGATCGTGGCTTACGGCGCAGCCATGCAATCCGGTGCGCCTGGCTCGCTCATTACCGTGCGGAACACCGACACGGGCGTGATGATCAGGGCCATCGTTCAGCCGGACGGCACCGTCAAGGTCGCGGACGGGTCATGACCAGAGTCCTGATCGCGCTTCTCCTCATCGTTTCCGCCGCCAGCGCAGAGGCCGCCGTCCGCATCAAGGACATCGCCGATATCAAGGGGCTGCGCGAAAACCAGATCGTGGGCTACGGCCTCGTCATCGGCCTGAACGGCACTGGCGATACCTTGCGCAACGCGCCGTTCACGGAACAGTCGCTACAGTCGATGCTCGAAAACATGGGCATCAATGTCCGGAACGAGACGACCAGCACGAACAACTCGGCGCGACCGACGACGCTGCGCACGCGCAATGTCGCCGCCGTGATGGTGACCGCCGATCTTCAGCCGTCGATCGGACCGGGCGAGCGGATGGATGTGACGGTGTCGTCGCTGGGAGATGCGACGTCGCTGCTCGGCGGCACGCTGGTGATGACGTCGCTGCGCGCAGCCGACGGTGCGGTCTACGCGGTGGCGCAAGGTGCGGTCACGGTCGCTGGTTACAGCGTCGGAGGCCAGGCCCAGAACGTCAGCCAGGGCACGCCGACAGCGGGCCGGATTCCGAACGGCGCGTTGGTCGAGCGGGAGGTGCAGGGCAGCCTCCACGAGATGGAATATTTGGTGCTGGAGCTGAAGAACCCCGACTTCGTCACCGCTACGCGAATCCTGGACGCCGTCAATCGCTATGCCGGCGGCCGCTATCGCGCCCAGATCGCCTTTGAGCGCGACTACCGGACTATCGTGCTGTCCAAGCCGCGTTACGTCGGCCCGGTCCGCTTTCTCGCCGAGATCGGCGAACTCACCGTCGAGCCAGACACGCCGGCGCGGGTGGTGATCAACGAACGCACCGGAACGGTGGTAATCGGACGCGACGTGCGAATCTCCACCGTCGCCGTCACCCACGGCAATTTGACGGTCCGCGTCACCGAGATGCCCGTGGTGTCGCAGCCCGCGCCGTTCTCGCAAGGCCAGACGGTCGTGGTGCCTCAGACCGTGGTCGAGGCCAACGAGGCCGGATCGCAGGTGGCGATCCTGAGCGGCGTCGACCTCCAGCGCTTCGTGCGCGGCCTGAACCAGATCGGACTGAAGCCGTCCGGCATCATCGCGATCCTCCAGGCGATCAAGACGGCCGGCGCGCTGCAGGCCGAAGTCATCGTGCAATGATGCATAAGCGTCGTGCAAGCTTGGTCGCTCAATGCTCTCATCTCGACCGAGAATCGCACGCGAGCCGATGCTGAAGCTGGATCACATAGCGCAATTGTTTCTCCTGGCCGCGATGTTCGCGCTCGCAGGCACGTCGCCCGCGCCGGCGCTGGACGAGCCGAAGTCGTCGAAGCCGCTCAATCTGCTGTCCTTCGCGCGCGCTCGCGCGCCCGCGCCGCAGAAGCCGCATGCGCCGGCGACGCCGGTCCCGAGCGATAATTCACGGGCAACAGCCTGGGCGGCCGAAGATTCGGGTCCCGCAATCACCGGAGCGGTTCCGACGGAAGCTCCTCCACGGGTGCCGGCCCCCGCACCCGTGCCGACGCGTCCGGCGAAGTCCGGCAGCGTCACGGCGCCGCCGAAGCCGGCGCCGGCTCAAGCTGCCGCGCCTGGGGACAACGAGGTTGCGCTGTTCTGCAGCAACGTGTCCGATCCCGCCGTCGACGCCAGGTTGGCCTGGCAGCTGAAAGAGCTGGAGAAGGCGGAGAGCCTGCTGCGGGAGCGGATCGCCGAAGTCGAGGCCAAGCGCGCCGAATACGAGAAGTGGATGGCGCTGCGCGACGACTTCCTGAAGAAAGCGGAAGCAAGCGTCGTCGAGATCTATTCGCGCATGAAGCCGGATGCTGCCGCCACCCAGATCGCCGGGATGGCGGACGAGACGGCGGCCGCGGTGCTCGCAAAGCTCAGCCCGAGGAGCTCGAGCGCAATTTTCAACGAGATGGAGACCGGGCGCGCAGCACATCTCGCCGACTTGCTCGGTGGAATGCGTCGCGTGGATGACGGGAAGACCAAGTAAATGAAGACGCTGATCCTCATCCTGTCGCTCGTGCTTCTCGCCGGATGCTCCCATGATCCGGCAGAACTCCTGACTGGCCCGAAACTGTCGCCCGTCGGCAGCGGTCTGAGGGCACCGGCCGATCCGATTCCGGTGACGCCCCGCATGCGCACGCCCGTCAGCTATCGCTCGACCTGGGATGACGGCACCGATCTCTACCGCGATCCCCGTGCCCGGCGCATTGGCGACGTCGTGACGGTGATCATCTCGATGCAGGACAAGGCCAAGCTCGACAACAAGACCGACCGCTCGCGCGATTCGCAGATCCAGTTCGGGCTGAACTGGCTGATGGACGTCGCGGGATGGCAGGACAAGGGCCAGACCAACGCCAACCTCAACACCAATACCCAGATCAAGGGCAACGGCCAGATCGACCGCTCCGAGGACATCAAGCTTTCCATTGCGGCCGTCGTCACCGACGTGTTGCCCAACGGAAATATGATGATTAGCGGGTCGCAGGAGTTCGGTATCAACACGGAGATGCGCGTGCTCAACGTCGGCGGTATCGTGCGTCCTCGCGATATTTCGCGAACCAACACGATCTCTTACGAGAAGATCGCCGAGGCGCGCGTGTCCTATGGCGGTCGCGGAAATCTGTCTGACGTGCAGCAACCTGGATGGGGGCACCGGATCTATGACGCCGTCGCACCGTTCTGAGGCTCGCGCGCCGTGGGAGCAGGGGGCGTCATGCGCCTGATTGCCGCCATCCTCGTGCTGACCCTGGTCGCGATCGGCGCGGGCGCGCTTGCGGGCATGCACCTGTTCGCCGCAGCCGAACGCGTCGCCGACGCAAAGAAGGGGGCCACCCCGCCGCCGGTCGCGTCCAGTTACGCCGGCAGTGCGCGGCTCAGGAAGCTGTCTCCGATCGTGACCAATCTCGCGGCGCCGGCCAACAATTGGGCCCGGGTTGAAGCCTCCATGGTGACCGACAGCATGAGCGACGAGGATGCCGGCATCCTGGCCGCTCATATCAGCGAGGACATCGTCACTTATTTGCGGTCCGCCTCGGTCACGCAGTTCGAAGGCACGCGCGGGCTCCAGCATCTGCGCGACGACCTGTCCGAACGCGCCAGCATCCGCTCGTCCGGCAAAGTCCGAGAATTGATCATTGAGACCTTGGTGATCCAGTGAAATTGAGAGTCCTGCTGCTTGCGTTGCTGCTGGTCGTGCTGCCCGAGGTAGCGTTCGCCCAGATCCCGGACCTCAATTCGCTGCTGCCGCCGGGCAACGGCTCGACCAGCGGCCGCATCATCCAGCTCATGGCGCTGCTGACGGTGCTGTCCGTCGCACCGGGGTTGCTCATCATGGTGACGAGCTTCACGCGCTTCGCCGTCGCGCTCTCGTTCCTGCGCGCCGGCCTCGGCCTGCAGACGACGCCTCCGAATTTGGTGCTGATCAGCCTCGCCATGTTCATGACCTTCTACGTCATGGCGCCGACCTTCGATCGCGCCTGGGAAACCGGCGTGCAGCCGCTGATGAAAAACGAGATCTCGGAGGAGGAGGCTTATCTGAAGATCAGCGATCCGTTCCGCGAATTCATGCTGGCCCATGTCCGCGACAAGGACCTGCAGACGTTCGAATCGCTCGCCGCGGAAAGCTTCCGCAGGAAGTTCGACGACAAGCGCATCGACATGCGCGTCATCATCCCGGCGTTCATGATTTCCGAGCTCCGGCGTTCGTTCGAGATCGGCTTCCTCATCATCCTGCCATTCCTCGTCATCGACATGATCGTGGCGACGCTGACCATGTCGATGGGCATGATGATGATGCCGCCGTCGATCCTCGCGCTGCCGTTCAAGGTGCTGTTCTTCGTGCTGATCGACGGCTGGAACCTGCTCGCCTCCGGACTGGTGCGGTCGTTCTCGTAGCAGCGGCGATCGCCTGTTGGCCGGTTATGGTTAGCGGAAAGTAATATTAACCATATGATTTTGCTGCGGAATTCAAGTTCGTCTTAATTCGCAAGCAAGATTCGGCGTGCTAGCAATGCGGCACGGCGGGTTGGACCCCACCCACATCAGTCCAAAGGCATGATGCCGCCCCTCCGTACCGGTGAAAGCCCGGTATGTCCCCTCGTGAAAATGTAACGCGTACATCAAAGGGACATTCGCAATGTCAAGCCTGCTTACGAACTCGACCGCCATGACCGCCCTCCAGACCCTGCGGTCTGTGAGTTCCCAACTCGCCACCACGCAGACCCGCATCTCCACCGGCCAGCGCGTCTCGACCGCTTCGGACAACGCTGCCTACTGGTCGATCGCAACCTCGATGCGCGCCGACAACGCCGCGCTCTCCGCCGTCTCCGACTCGCTCGGTCTGTCGGCCGCGACCGTCGACACCGAGTACACCGCTCTGACCTCGGTTGTCGGCGACAGCACCGGCGGCCTGACCAAGCTGCAGTCGCTGCTGGTCGAAGCCAAGACCGCCGGTATCGACCGCACCAAGATCCAGGCCGACGTCACCCAGATTCAGCAGCAGATGAAGGGCACCGCCGATGCGGCGACCTTCAACGGCGTGAACTGGTTGAGCACGACGACGGCCACGCCGGCGACGGTCGACCTGGTGTCGTCGTACTCCCGCGTCGGCAGCACGCCGACCACCGGCTCCATCCAGCTGACCACTGCCAACTATGCGCTCTATAGCTCGTCCACCAACGGCATCCTTGACACGGTGAGCGGCGGTGCGTCGGTCAACACGATCGACATCTCCACGCTGACTGACGCGGCGACTGACCAGGCCACGCTCGATACCTACATCTCGCAGGTCACTGCTGCGATCAACTCGGTGGCTTCGGCGGCCGCCAACCTCGGTGCCGTCAAGAACCGTATCTCGACCAACACGGACTTCGTGAAGTCGCTGATGGACTCGGTTGATCGCGGTATCGGCCAGCTCGTCGACGCCGACATGAATCAGGAGTCCACCCGTCTGTCGGCTCTCCAGGTCCAGCAGCAGCTCGGCGTTCAGGCGCTCTCGATCGCCAACAGCAGCAGCCAGAGCATCCTCTCGCTGTTCCGCTAAGCCTGAAAACCATCTAAGGGGGCCGCGCTTCTCGCGAAGCGCGGCCCTTTCGTTTGACGTGTCGTCCCGCGAACATCGCAATTTCGGCCGCCCTGTTGCGGCCAAGACACAGAGCCACAAGCCTCGCACAAGCTTCGCGCGTTACGGTCACCGCTACGACAGGTTGGGCCTAACCGCTTTTCCGTAGCCCAAAGGCATGACGCCGCCCTGTCGTACCGGTGCAAGTCCGGTATGTCCCCAAACAACTCAATCTTCAAAGGGACATCAAAATGGGTTCAAGTCTGCTTACCAATTCCGCAGCAATGACCGCGCTGCAGACCCTCCGCAACGTCAGCATGAGCTTGCAGACGACCGAAAACCGGATCTCGACCGGCCAGCGCGTGGCCACCGCTTCGGACAACGCTGCCTACTGGTCGATCGCGACGTCGATGCGTGCGGACAACGCCGCACTCTCCGCCGTCTCCGACTCGCTCGGTCTGTCGGCTGCGACCGTCGACACCGAATATACCGCTCTGACCGCGGTTGTCGGCGACAGCACCGGCGGCCTCACCAAGCTGCAGTCGCTGCTGGTCGAAGCCAAGACCGCCGGTATCGACCGCACCAAGATCCAGGCCGACATCACCCAGATCCAGCAGCAGATGAAGGGCACCGCCGATGCGGCAACCTTCAACGGCGTGAACTGGCTGAGCGTGACGACGGCAACGCCCGCGACCTTCGACCTGGTGTCGTCGTTCTCCCGCGTTGGTGGCACGCCGACCATCGGCTCCATCACCCTGACGATCTCCAACTACTCGCTCTACAGCACGTCTACCACGGGCATTCTGGACACGGTGAGCGGCGGTGCGTCGGTCGACACGATCGACATCACCACGCTGACCGACGCGGCGACTGACCAGGCCACGCTCAGCGCCTACATCACGCAGGTGACTGCTGCGATCAACTCGGTGGCTTCGGCCGCCGCCGACCTCGGTGCCGTCAAGAACCGCATCTCGACCAACACGGACTTCGTCAAGACCCTGATGGACTCGGTGAATCGCGGTGTCGGTCAGCTCGTCGACGCCGACATGAACGCGGAATCTACCCGCCTTCAGGCACTCCAGACCCAGCAGCAGCTCGGCGTTCAGGCGCTCTCGATCGCCAACCAGAACAGCCAGAGCATCCTCTCGCTGTTCCGCTAAGCCTGAAAACCATCTAAGGGGGCCGCGCTTCTCGCGAAGCGCGGCCCCTTTTTCATTTTGGCGTGCGTTGTTCGGGCGTCAAAGGCGCGATTTCGTGCCTCGAATTGCGGTCCGGTCACAGAGCCGCAAGCCTCGCGCAAACTTCGCGTGCTATCGCCGCCGTTACGACAGGTTGAGCGCGCTTTTTCGCAACTCAAAGGCATGATGCCGCCCTCTCGTACCGGTGCAAGCCCGGTATGTCCCAAAAATTTCAAATCGTTTTCAGGGGACGTCAAACATGAGTTCTAGCCTGCTCACCAACTCCGCGGCAATGACCGCGCTGCAGACGCTGCGCAACGTCAGCTCCAGCCTCCAGACCACCGAAAACCGCATCTCGACCGGTCAGCGCGTGGCCACGGCTTCGGACAACGCCGCCTACTGGTCGATTGCAACCTCGATGCGCGCCGACAACGCCGCACTCTCCGCCGTCTCCGACTCGCTCGGCCTGTCGGCTGCGACCGTCGACACCGAATATACCGCTCTGACCGCGGTTGTCGGCGACAGCACCGGCGGCCTGACCAAGCTCCAGGCGCTGCTGGTCGAAGCCAAGACCGCCGGTATCGATCGCACCAAGATCCAGGCTGACATCACCCAGATCCAGCAGCAGATGAAGGGCACCGCCGATGCGGCAACCTTCAACGGCGTGAACTGGCTGAGCGTGACGACGGCAACGCCCGCGACCTTCGACCTCGTGTCGTCGTTCTCCCGCGTTGGTGGCACGCCGACGATCGGCTCCATCACCCTGACGATCTCCAACTACTCGCTCTACAGCACGTCCACCACCGGCATCCTGGACACGGTGAGCGGCGGTGCGTCGGTCAACACGATCGACATCACCACGCTGACCGACGCGGCGACCGACCAGGCCACGCTCAGCGCCTATATCACGCAGGTGACTGCTGCGCTCAATTCGGTGGCCTCGGCTGCCGCCGACCTCGGTGCCGTCAAGAACCGCATCGCGACCAACACCGACTTCGTCAAGACCCTGATGGACTCGGTGACGCGCGGTGTCGGTCAGCTCGTCGATGCCGACATGAACGCGGAATCCACCCGCCTCCAGGCGCTCCAGACCCAGCAGCAGCTCGGCGTTCAGGCGCTCTCGATTGCCAACCAGAACAGCCAGAGCATCCTCTCGCTGTTCAAGTAAGCTCCCGCTTCGAACACGACCGTGCTCCCAAGGGAGCACGGTCCCCGCCGTGACCGGCGGAAGTGATGGCGCATGATGTGCCCGTAATCGACCTCCCGACGCCAGACCTGATGCAATACGCTGCAGCCGATCGCGCGGTAACGCTTTCGATCGTCCGCTCGTTGCCATCGACCTGCGTGCGTCGCCCGAGATTCCTGTAAAATTGCAACGCCTCGCCTGCGAAGCGACACATTCGCGTTTGCGCGCAACCTTCAGACAAGGTTGACAGCGGAGTGTCCTCACCGTTCGCATTGGTACGAGGTCATATGTTCAGTCGCGCGCAGCTACAGCAGCTGCTCAACAATCTGCTGGAACTTGGGCCGCGACGTCTGATGGCCTTGGGATTGATCGGCTTCGCCGTCCTCGTCACCGTGGTCGGGGGTGCTTATTACCTGAGCCGGCCGGAATTCGAATCCCTCTATACCGGCCTGAACCGGGAAGACGTCACGCGTATCGGCGCCGCGCTGCGCGAGCAGAACATTGCCTTCGATATCAGCGCAGCCGGCGATGCCGTCTCGGTACGGCCGAGCCAGACCGCGCAGGCGCGGATGCTGCTGGCCGAGAAGGGGCTGCCGACCAGCGCCAACTCCGGCTACGAGCTGTTCGACAAGATCGGATCGCTCGGACTGACCTCCTTCATGCAGGAGGTCACCAAGCTTCGCGCGCTCGAGGGCGAGATCGCGCGCACCGTTCAGCTGATGAAGGGCGTCAAAGCGGCGCGGGTGCACATCGTGATGCCGGTACGCGGCTCGTTCCGTGCGACGCAGCAGCCGCCCTCCGCGTCGGTCGTGCTGCGTACCGACGGTGCGCTCGAGGCGCGCACGGCGCAGTCGATCCGCCACCTCGTCGCGGCGGCCATTCCCGGCATGACGCGCGACAAGGTCATCGTGCTCGACGCTGACGGCACGATGCTTCTGGCCGAAGAAGACGAGGCCAGCGCCGCGCCGACCAGGATGGCGAGCCTCCAGAAGACGGTCGGCGGAATGGTGCAGGAAAACATCCGCAAGGCGCTGACGCCGTATCTCGGCCTGGACAATTTCGAGGTCAGCGTCGCTCCGCAGCTTTCCACCGACAAGCGCCAGATCAACGAGACGGTCTACGATCCCGAAACCCGCGCCGAGCGTTCGGTCCGCAATGTCCGCGAAAACGAAAAGTCGTCGAACGCGGACCGTTCGACGCCGACGACCGTCCAGCAGAACCTTCCGGACCAGCAGGTCAACGCCGGCGGCACCAAAAACTCCAGCGAGGACAAGACGCGTCGCGAAGACGTTACCAATTTCGAGGTCTCGTCCAAGACCACGACGACGGTCAGCGACGGTTACTCGGTCAAGAAGCTCTTCATCGCCGTCCTGGTCAACCGCGCACGGCTCGTCGCCGACCTCGGCGATAAGACCAACCAGGCCATTGTCGACAGCAAGCTCGCCGAGATCAGCCAGCTCGCAGCGACCGCCGGCGGACTGGACAAGGCGCGCGGCGACCAGATCCAGGTGACTGCGGTCGACTTCGTGGAGGGCTCGCGCGAGCTCGCGCCGGTGCCGCCGATCAGCTTCGTCGAGATGATGAACAAGCAGCTCGGCAGCGTCATCAACGCGGTGACGATCCTGGCCGTCGCTTCTATGCTGGTCTGGTTCGGGCTTCGGCCCGCGGTCAACGGCATTCTGACTCATCGCGCGGCGCAGGAGCAGACCGAGGCTGCCGAGGCCGCCGAGCTCGAGGCTGCTACAGCCCTTGCTTTGGCCGACAGCCAGGATCCCGAGCTCAACCTCGTCGAGGACCTCGAAGGCAAGATGCAGCGTACGCCGCAGAAGCGGCTGGAGCAGATCGTCCGCCTCGATCAGATGCAGGCGGCAGCAATCCTTAAAGACTGGATGCGACGCGAGGAGGCGGCATGAACGCGGCAATCGGAAAACTCCTGACGCAATTCGACGCGAACGGCCGGGCCAAGTCGCCGCCGCCGCCTCCGCCGCCCAAGATCCAGGATGTCCTGGCGAGAAAGGAGGTCCGGCGTGAGCCTCAATCGCAGCCTCAAGCGCAGCGTCAGGCGCAGCCCCAACTTCAGCCGCCTCCGGCGCCCGCGCCGGAAGCCGCTCCGGTCAATCTGCTCGAAGACGCCTATCGACGCGGCCATACCGCGGGCCTTGCGGAAGGCGAATCCAGGCTCGCCGAAGAGCGCGTCCGCAGCGCGATCCGGCTCGGCGAGGAGCGGGCCAAATGGTCCGACCAGCAGGCGGTTGCGATCGTCAACGGTTTTGACACGGCCTGCCGCGAGATCGAGAGCAACATTGCAAGCTCGGTCGCGCGGATATTGCTGCCGTTCCTCGCCGATGCGGTCCGCGACAAGGCGATCGAATCCCTGGTCGAGCAGATCTCGGCGCTGACCTCGAGTTCTCCAGTGCCGGCTTTTCGCGTCACCGGACCCAGCGAGCTCATCGACCTCGTCAGGACGCAACTCAATCTGGCCGGCCGTTCTGGCGTCGAATACCAGTCCGCAGACACCGTCGAGGTCCGCGTCCTCGCCGATCAGACCACGATCGAGACGCAGATCTCGACCTGGATGGATCGGCTGAAAGAGGCGCGCCGGTAGTCTCACCATGGAGGAGGTCAAGCACGAGCTCGTCATTATCCGCCGGCGGAGCGCTTTCGAAGACGAGAAGCCGCACGGTGGCGTTTGGAAGATCGCCTACGCGGACTTCATGACCGCGATGATGGCGTTCTTTCTGGTGATGTGGCTGCTCAATGCGCTCAACCAGGACCAGAAGCAGGTGGTTGCGAGCTACTTCAACCCGATCAAGCTCGCCGAGAACGCACCCGCGCCGAAGGGCCTGAAGGACCTCACCAAGAAGGAGCCGACTACGTTCGAAGGCCAGGACGGCAAGCGTCAGCCATCAGGGCCGAACGAGGAGCGCCGTGGCGACTCGCCGACGGCCGAGAAGCCGCCCTTTTACGAAGAGAAGGTTCTGTTCCGCGATCCCTACGCAACGCTCGCCGAAATCGCGGCGAGCTCGAATCAGGCCTCGGGCCAGCGGCGCGCCGGTGCTACGACCTCTGCGGAAGAGGACGGACTCAAGGGCGGTGATGCCTATCGCGATCCGTTCGATCCGGGCTATTGGAAGCTCGCGCCCGAAGCTTCGAAGGAAGCCGACAGGATCATGGAGGGCGAGCCGAAGCCGAATGCTTCCGCGCGCGACAATCCGGCCGGTACAAATCAGGGCGAGCCGCGTCGCGGCAGAACCGATGATGCCGGCGGCAGCGTGGCCCCCGACGCGCAGGCGTCGTCCACGAGCCAGTCGCCGTTGCTGCCGCCGGGACCGGCGCCATCATCGTCTGCGCGCGACGGCAGCGTTCAACCGAACACGCAGGCCAACCTTCAGGCCAACGCCGCGCCGCAGGCACGTCCCACCGACGCTCCAAAGGAATCCGAGCCGCGTGACGCGGCCCAGGCCCAGCAACCGACGGTCAAGCAGCTTCAGTCTGCGATCGCCGATGCCCTGTCGGATATCAAGGCCGGCGCCGGGCCGGTGGCCGAGGTCCGGCAGGTCGAGGAGGGTCTGCTGGTCAGCCTGACCGACGATGCGAGCTTCGGCATGTTCGCGGTCGGCTCGGCCGAGCCGCGGCCCGAGCTCGTTCGCGTCATCGACAAGATCGGCCCGCTGATCGCGAAGCGCCGCGGCTTGATCATCGTCCGCGGTCATACCGACAATCGGCCCTACAAATCGGATAGTTACGACAATTGGCGGCTGTCCACGGCGCGCGCGCAGATGGCTTACTACATGCTGGTTCGCTCCGGCGTCGACGCGCAGCGGATCGAGCACGTCGAAGGCTATGCCGATCGCCGGCCAAAGCTTCAGAACGATCCGGCCGCCGCGCAGAATCGACGGATCGAGATCCTGATCCGGGAGAAGCGCCCTTGACCAGGCCGCTGCTCCGCGCCGCGTTGCTGATAGTGCTGTCGCTCGCGGCGACACGCGCATCTGCCGAACCGGCAGCGCCGTCCGGGGAGCCGTTTGAGCTCGTCCGCGCGCTGCAGGCGGTGCAGGACGGCATCGCCAATGGCGACACCGCGGCGCATGCCAGCCACATCGCGCTGATCCGGCAAATCGGCGAAAAATTTCTCGCCGCCGACGCGAGCGTGTGGAGCAATCCGCAGAACGGCCAGGCGGTCGTGATCTATCTGCTCAGCGGAGGCGCCCCGCAGATCGTCCGCAAGCTGCCGCGCGACAAGATCAATGTGGATTCGCTGCTGTTCGACGGCGCGCTTGCTTACGTCGAAGGCCGGCAGGACGAGGCGAGGGATCTGCTCAAGGACATCAAGCCGCGCACGATCTCGTCCGGCATGGGCGGGCAGGTCGCACTGGTCCAGGGAGCGTTGTTAGCTCGTTCCGAGGCCTCGCTCGCGATCGACCGTCTCGACGACGCGCGCCTGCTGCTGCCGGGCACGTTGGTCGAAGAGGCGGCGCTGCGGCGCGAGATCCTGCTGGTCGGGCAGGCGGAGGATTTCGACAAGTTCGAGTTCCTGACGCTGGCCTATATCCGCCACTACCGCAACTCGGTCTATGCCGGCGATTTCTGGCAACGCTTCTCCACCGGCCTGACGCAATCGAGTCTTGCGCTGGATGATCGCCGCTTTGCACGGGTCGCGGCGCTGCTGGAACAGGTCGACCGCGCCAGCCGCCTCAAGCTCTATCTGGTGATCGCGCGCGGCGCGCTGGTTCGCGGCAAACTCACCGTGACCCGGCTCGCCAGCGAGCGGGCACTGACGCTCAGCGCCGATGCCACGCCCGATCGCGAGCGCGCCCATTTCTACCGCGGCGCATCCCGCGCGCTCACGGGCGAATATGACGGCGGCTTTGCCGAGCTGAAGGCACTCGACCGGGTGAAGTTGGCGGCGCGCGACGTCCTGCTTCTCAATGCAACTCTCCAGCTCGCGCTCGACGTTCGCAAGCCGATTGCAGGTCCGGCTGCTGCCATGTCGGCCGACAAGCCGCCGCCCACGCCGGCGCGGATCGATCTGGCGTCGTCGAACACGATGCTTGCGCGCGCCCAGACCCAGCTCGGCGAACTGGAGCTTCTCACCAAGGATCGCCGTCCATGACCAAGCTTAGCGGAACTTCCGGACAGCTGTTCGCAGGCCTCGCCGAAAGCCTTACGCGCGGGGTGTCACGCTCGGCAAAGGGCACGGCGACGACGGGTGCGAAAACGGCTGACGATTCATCGTTTCACGATCTGCTCCACACGGTCTCGAACATGGCCAAGCGGGCGCTGAACGATCAGGGCGGCGACACTGCCGCAAAAGCTGCTTCGGTACGCCCGCGCCTGGCTCAGCTGACTGAGCCCGATACATCGAAGGACGAGCCCGTGCACGAGCGCACCGAGGAGCCCAAATCGTCGACCAAGAAAGACCCGGTCGATCAAACGGCGAAGGCTGACGTCCAGGCCAGATTGAGCGTTCCGACGATGGTGGGGCAGGAACTCGCTGCGGCCCAGGCCGTGACGATGCAGACGCCGCAGCCGTCGGGCGACAAGAAGGACACCTCGGCCCGCGACGAACGACCTCCCGCAGCGAAGCGCGACGTTCAGAGCATCACCGAGGTAAAAGCGGCGAATGCAGATGCCGCGCGATCCGCCGCAGCGTCATCGACCGCCGCGCGTTCCACGGCCGATGCCTCTGGGCTGCGCCCGCAACCGGCCGCGGCGACGCTCCAGGCCATGCCGGAGGAAGGCGACGTTCAACCGAAAGCCATGCCCGGCGCCACATCCAGGTTCGAAGCCGTGACGGCGAATGTCGAGCGCGCCGCAAAGTCCGCGGGCCGCGACGCCTTGCCGGAAACCACCAAGGTCACGGTGGTTCAGCAGGAGACGCATCTGCCTCCCGTGCAACAGTTCAGCGCGACCCAGCAGGTCGCGAATGCAGTGGTGTCGGACCTGAAAAGCTCGCCCGCGCCGGCCGCATCCGCCCCGGTCGATCTTGTCGGCGCCCAGAGCAATGCACCGGATCAGCCGGTCAAGATACTCACCGTCAATCTCGAGCCGCCGGATCTCGGCAATGTCACCGTGCGCCTTCGTCTCGTCGGCACCGAAGTGTCGGTTCAGCTTGCCGCGCAACGCAAGGACACCAGCACGATGCTGGATCAGCAGCGCGACCAGATCCGCGACCTGATGCAGTCGGCGGGCTATGTGGCCGACGTCGCGCCCGTACAGCACGGCTCGCTCGATGGATTCCAGGCCGGATCCGGCCAGTCGCAGTCGCAACTCGCGGGCCAGCAACAGCAATCATCGCAGTCGCAAGGTGCGTTCAGTGGCGCAGGCACGCCGTCCGGTCAATCGGACGGCGGAGCCAGGCAAGCCCGGCAGGATCAGCAGCCCAACCAGGAGGCACGCCATGACCAGGACGTGGCACCGCATACTCGCCGCGGCCCTGTTTATCTGTAGCACCGGCGCCGCCGAGGCGGCGGCGACCGACACTGCGCGCCCCTGCGAGCGCGAGATGGCGCGCGCCTCGCAGCAGCACGGGATTCCGCTCGGCATTCTCTATGCCGTCGGCCTCACCGAGACCGGCCGGCGCGGCGCGCTCTATCCCTATGCGCTCGGTGCGGAAGGGCAGACCGTGTTCGCCAAGGACATGAATGATGCGATGGCGAATTTCGAGGCGATGCGAGCCAAGGGCATCAAGCTGATCGATCTCGGCTGCATGCAGATCAATCACTATTTCCACGGCGACAAATTCACGTCGGTGCGGGCGATGTTCGATCCGGCCAAGAACGTCGACTACGCCGCGCGCTTCCTCAAGGAGCTGAAGCAACGCGAGGGAAGCTGGACCATGGCGGTCGCACGCTACAATGCCGGCCCCAACAATCAACCGGCGCAGAAGCGCTACGTCTGCCACATCGTCGCGCATCTCGTCTCCAGCGGATTCGGCGCGTGGACCGACAAAGCGCGCTCGTTCTGCCAGCCCAAGACAACATGAACCAACAAATGACGATGCATTGCATGAAGTTGTGCATCGTCGCGAACCATCAGCCCCGCGCAAGCAAGATCCCCCATTGTAACGACAATCTGTCAAAGGAGCCCAATCTATGAGCCTGTATGGTGTTATGCGCACCGGCGTTTCCGGTATGAACGCGCAGTCCAACAAGCTATCGACGGTCTCGGACAATATCGCGAACGTCAACACGGTCGGCTACAAGCGGGCTTCGACGGAATTCTCCTCGCTGATCCTGAAGAGCGGCTCCGGCAATTACGATTCCGGCGCGGTCGAGACCACGGTCCGCTACGCCATCACCGATCCCGGCAACCTCCAGTTCACGACTTCGACGACGGACCTCGCGGTCCAGGGCAACGGCTTCTTCGTCGTGCAGGACACCAACGGCAACAACTTCCTGACTCGCGCCGGCTCGTTCGTGCCCGACAGCTCGGGCAACCTCGTCAATACGGCTGGCTTCCAGCTGATGGGCTACAACATCCAGAACGGTGCTACGCCCAACGTTTCAGCCAACGGCTTCGGTGGCCTCCAGGTCGTGAACGTCAATCAGATGGCGCTGCAGGCCTCGCCCTCGACCACGGCGACCGTTGCTGCCAACCTCGATCCGAGCGCGGCGGTTGTCGGCACACCGGCCGCTGCGGCTGGTCCGACCAACTACACGTCGAAGACGTCGATGGTGACTTACGACAATATCGGCAACGCCGTGACGCTCGACGTCTATGCGGCAAAAACCGGCGCGAATACGTGGGACGTCGAGGTCTACGATCCGTCCGGAGCCGCGCTGACGAGCGGTCCCTCTGCCGCGACAACGTTCACCTTCGACGTCTCGGCGGCCGGCAAGGGCGCGTTGGCTGCAGCGAGCCCGACGTCGCTTTCCGTGGCAGTACCCGGCGGCTCGACCCTCAACATCGACCTCTCGGCCATGACCCAGGTCGCCTCCAGCTTCGACTTCAAGGCGACCGTCGACGGCAACGCGCCGTCCGCCGTCGATAAGGTCAACATTGACGACAAGGGCGTCGTCACCGCTGTGCTCAAGAACGGCACCGAGCTGCCGAGCTTCCAGATCGCGCTCGCCACCGTGCCGAGCCCGGACCATCTGACGCCCGAGGTCGGCAACGTCTATTCGCCGAACCTGGACTCCGGAAACGTGCAGGTCGGCCTCGCCGGCCAGGGCGGTCTTGGAACCATCCAGTCTGGCGCGCTGGAAGACTCCAACGTCGATCTCGCGGACGAGCTGACCTCGATGATCGAGGCGCAGCGCGGCTTCACCGCGAACTCGAAATCGTTCCAGACCGGTGCTGATCTGCTCGACGTCGTCGTCAACCTGAAGCGCTGAATTCTTCAGCGCCCTTCCCGGGCAAGAGAACGTTCAAGAGCACGCCATGTCCCTTACGTCAGCCCTCGACTCCGCCCGCAATTCGCTCATGGCGTCGGGCATCCAGTCGTCGACCGTCTCGCGCAACATTGCCGGCGCCAGCTCGACGGGCTATTCGCGCAAGATCACGGTGCTGGACAATCTTCCCGGCGCCGGCGTCTATGTGGCGGCGATCCAGCGCGCCGCCAGTTCAGGTCTGTACAGCAACGTCCTGACCGCGACGTCCGCGGCCGCCACGCAGGGCGCGATCTATGACGGTCTCCAGAAGATCGCTTCTGCCACGGTGGACGACCCGGAGCTCGACCAGTCGCCGACGGCGCAGCTCAATGCGCTGAAGCAGGCGCTTCAGCAATATGCCAACGCCCCGGACAATACCACGCTGGCCCAGGCCGCCGTGACTTCCGCCAAGGACATGGCGACCGCGCTCAATCAGGCAACCCAGACCGTGCAGTCGGTCCGCGAGGGCGCGGATGCCGACATGAACATTTCGGTCCAGAACATCAACCAGCTGCTCTCCCAATTCCAAACCGTCAATACGGCGATCGTGAAGGGGACGATCGCCGGTGATGACGTGACCGATTATCTCGACCAGCGCGACAGCATCGTCTCGAAGCTGTCCCAGGAGGTCGGCGTCACGATGTCGATCCGCACCAACGGCGATGCCGCGCTCTACGCCGACAGCGGCGTGGTGCTGTTCGACAAGACGGCGCGGGCGGTGAGCTTCGCCCCGACCACCTCCTATTCGGCGAACATCACGGGGAACGCGGTCTTCATCGACGGCGTGCCCGTGACCGGCGCCAATTCGGTGATGCCGATCAAGTCCGGCAAGCTCGCCGGTCTCGCCCAATTGCGCGACAACGACACGGTCACCTATCAGAGCCAGCTCGACGAAGTCGCCCGTGGCCTGATCAATACCTTCAAGGAAAGCGATCAATCGGGCGCGTCGCTGCCCGACGTTCCCGGTCTCTTCACCTATCCCGGCGCGCCGGCGATGCCCGCGAGCGCCACCGTCTCGGTGGGCCTCGCCGGCATGATCTCGGTTGCAGCATCGGTCGATCCGGCCCAGGGCGGCAACCCAAATCTGCTGCGCGACGGCGCGATCAGCGGCAACGTCGCCTATCAATACAACACCGCCGGCAGCGGCGGCTATTCGACCCGGCTTCAGCAGCTCATCACCAACATGGATGCGTCGCAGCCGTTCGATGCGACCACGCAGGGCAAGCCGAACGGCAGCCTGATCGACTATGCGTCGTCGTCGACGAGCTGGATCGAAAACCAGCGCAAGACCGCCAACGACAACTCGACGTATCAGAGCACGTTGCTCGACCGCAGCACGACGGCGCTGTCGAACGTCAACGGCGTCAACATGGACGACGAGATGTCGTTGATGCTTCAGGTCGAGCGTACCTATTCGGCGTCGTCGAAGATCATCTCGACCGTCGACCAGATGTTGCAAGCCTTGCTAGCCGCCGTGGGGACTTAGTCATGATGAGCGCCAACTACATTTCCACCCTGATGCTGTCCTCGTCATTGAGGTATTCGATCACGAGCAACCAGGCTGCCTTGAGCAAGGCGTCGACGGAGGCGACCACCGGCCGCTTCGCCGATGTCGGCCTCGAGCTCGGTGCCACGACGGGAGGCGACGTCACCTTGAGGGCCGACTTGAGCTTCGCCGACCAGCTCGTCGATACCAACGGGCTCGTCGCTGGGCGCCTGGACGTGACCCAGGACCGCATCACCCAGCTCAGCTCGACCGCAACGGACTTCCTCAAGGACCTGATCGCGGCCCGCAGCACCGACGGCGGCGGGCGGATCATCCTGCCGCCTGCGTCCTCCAACCTCCAGGATCTGATCGGCGCGCTGAACATCTCCTATAACGGCTCGTATCTGTTCTCGGGCATCAACACGCAGAATCAGCCGGTCACGGCTTACGCCGCCGGCTCGGCCAGCAAGAACCAGGTCGATAGCGATTTCCTTTCGACCTTCGGCTTCTCGCAATCCTCGGCCAGCGTGAGCAGCATTACGCCTGCTCAAATGCAGAGCTTCCTCGACACCAGTTTCGATGCCGAGTTCGCAAGCCCGGCCTGGAATACCAACTGGTCGTCGGCCACCGACCAGGCCATGCAAAGTCGCATCTCCACGACCGAGATCGCCGATACCTCCGTCAGCGCCAACCAGACCGGCTTCCGCAAGCTCGCCGAGGCCTACACGATGATGGCCGATCTTGGCAACGCGAACCTGAACCAGTCGACGTTCCAGGTCGTCGTGGACAAGGCCATCGGTCTCGTCGGCAGCGCCATCACCGACCTTGCTGCGCTCGGCGGCAGCGTCGGCACGGTCCAGCAGCGGCTCACGACGGCAACCGACAAGCTGAAGACCCAGAAAGACATCCTGAACAATCAGATCGTCGGCATGGAGCAGGTCGATCCGACCGAGGCATCGGTGCGCGTCAATGCGCTGCAGACCCAGATCCAGACGGCGCTCGCGCTCACCTCGCAGCTCCAGAAGATCAGCCTCATCAACTATCTCTGAGCCCGAGCCGCGGTCGCGTTCGCTTTCAGTTTCTTGCAATTTTCTGCGCAGAGTTGTCCGGATGACTTTTGAAGCCTACGACACGGTCGTTGAAGACAGCGGCTACGAAGCGCGGGGGCGCGAGCGCCAGGCGCTCAGCCTCGGCATCGACCGGCTGGAACGTCTCCAAAAGGAGCACCACAGCAGGGAGGACCAAGTCCAGAGCCTGCTCTACGTCCGGCGGCTGTGGACCATCTTCATCGAGGATCTCGCGCATCCGGAGAACGGACTGCCCGAACAGCTGCGCGCCGACATCATCTCGATCGGCCTTTGGGTCGTCAAGGAAGCCGATCGCCTGCGCGAAGAGCGATCGAACGACGTGATGCAGCTCGTCGAAATCAACCGCATGATCCGAGACGCGCTTTAATGAAGATTTCCTTGCGGGCAGGCGAACGGGTCTACATCAACGGCGCGGTGCTGCGCGTGGACCGCAAGGTCTCGCTCGAACTCGTCAACGACGTGATGTTCCTGCTCGAAGGGCAGGTCATGCAGGCCTCCGACGCCACCACGGCGATGCGCCAACTCTATTTCATGGTCCAGCTCATGCTGATGAACCCGACCGATGTCGGCGCCGCCGCCTCGCTCTATGGGCAGCACCACGCGGCCCTGCTCGCGGTGTGCGAAAACCCTGAGATGCTGGACGGGCTGGCCGCGATCGACGAGATGGTCGGCGGGACCCGCTACTTCGAGGCACTCAAGCGGATCCGGGCGCTGTTTCCCCTGGAGCAGGCGATTCTCGCCGGCGCCACCACCGAAACCCCATTCGAGGCTGCCTGACAGCGGAGAGGCACATGAACGTCACCAGCGCGACCGATACCACGAGCACCAATTCGACCAGCTCGACCTCGTCCACCACGTCGACCTCGAGCAACACCGTCGACTACAACACCTTCCTGCAGCTCCTCATCGCCGAGATGAAGAACCAGGATCCGACCAATCCGATGGATACGTCGCAATATATGAGCCAGTTCGCCCAGCTGTCGTCGGTCGAGCAGGCGATGCAGACCAATACGAAGCTGGATTCGCTGCTGTCCTCGCAGGCGCTGTCGCAGGCGGACGGGCTGATCGGGAAAAACGTCAGTTTCACCGACTCGACCGGAGCAACCTTCACCGGCAAGGTCGCGTCGATCTCCATCAACAGCGACGGCTCCGTCGCGACCCTCGAGGACGGCACCAAGGTCGCGGTCGGTCCCGGCTTGACGATCAGCTAGCCATGAACGAGCGGGACGCCCTCGACATCGTCCAGGCGGCGATCTGGACCATCCTCGTAGCCTGCGGACCCGCAGTCGGCGCGGGGATGCTGGTCGGCATCGGTATCGCGCTGGTGCAGGCGCTGACCCAGATCCAGGAGGCGACGCTGACCTTCGTTCCGAAGATCGTCGTCATCCTCGTGGTCGTGGCCGTCTCCGGCTCCTTCATCGGCGCGCATATCTCCACCTTCACCGAGATGGTCTATTCGCGGATCGAGCACGGCTTCTGATCCGCGGAGCGCTCCGGCCACCACCCCCGCGTAAGCTTTGCGGGGCAAATTGCCGGGCGGACCCTGCTGCCGGTGACCCATGGCCGATACTTTAGCTGCTAGCCTGCCGAACCCGCGACGCGTCGGCGCGGACGCCTTCTTCGCGGGCGGTATCGTGGCCATGCTCACGATCCTGTTCCTGCCGATACCTCCGTTCCTGATCGACCTTGGCCTTGCGTTCTCGATCGCGCTGTCGGCCCTGATCCTGATGGTCGCGCTGTGGATCCAGCGGCCGCTCGACTTCTCCGCCTTCCCAACGGTGCTGCTGATCGCGACGATCCTGCGGCTGGCGCTCAACGTTGCGACGACCCGCCTGATCCTGTCTCGCGGCGGGGAGGGCGAACAGGCTGCGGGCCATGTCGTCGCCGGCTTCTCGAAATTCGTCATGGGCGGCGACTTCGTCATCGGCCTGATCATCTTCGCGATCCTCGTCACGGTGAATTTCGTCGTGATCACCAAGGGCGCGACGCGTATCGCCGAAGTCGGCGCCCGCTTCACCCTGGACGCCATCCCGGGCAAGCAGATGGCGATCGACGCGGATCTCTCCGCCGGTCTGATCGACGACAAGGAGGCTCAGCGCCGGCGCCGCGAGCTCGAAGAGGAAAGCTCGTTCTTCGGCGCGATGGACGGTGCCTCGAAATTCGTCCGCGGCGATGCCATCGCCGGCCTGATCATCACCGCGATCAACATCTTCGGCGGCATCATCATCGGCGTCACCCATCACGGTCTGACGCTGTCGCGCGCGGCCGACGTCTACACCAAGCTCTCCGTCGGCGACGGTCTGGTCACGCAGATGCCGGCACTGATCGTATCGCTGTCGGCGGGCCTTCTGGTCTCCAAGGGCGGCACCAGGGGGTCGGCGGAGCAGGCAGTGTTGCGGCAGCTCGGCGGCTACCCGCGCGCAGTGTCGGCGGCATCGTTGATGATGTTCGTGCTCGCCTTGATGCCGGGGCTGCCGATGGCGCCGTTCGTGCTGCTGGGCGGCGCCATGGCCTTCGTCGGCTACTCGCTGCCGAGGCGGCAGGCGGCCGCGCAGCAGAAGGATGCGGCGCGCAAGGCGGAAGAGCGTGCGCAGAGCGACGCCAGGGAATCCGTCAAGGAATCGCTCAAGACCGCCGAGATCGAGCTGTCGCTCGGCAGCCATCTGTCGGTCCACCTGCTCAGCTCGCGCAACGAGCTCGCCCACCGCGTCAGCAAGATCCGCAAGAAGTTCGCCAAGCAGTACGGCTTCGTCATTCCCGAGATCAAGCTGTCGGACAATCTGTCGATCGACCCCAAGGGCTACCAGATCCGGATCCACGATACCCGCGTCGCCCATGGCGAGCTCAGGATCGGCGAGGTGATGGTGCTGGTGGACAAGGACGGCAAGCCCGACGTGCCCGGCGACGAGGTGATCGAGCCCGCGTTCGGCATGAAGGCGCTGTGGGTGACCGAAGCCTTCACCGACGAGGTCAGGCGGCAGGGCTGCAAGCCGGTCGACAATCTGTCGGTGCTGCTCACGCATCTGAGCGAGGTGCTCAGGGCGAATCTTCCCCAGCTGCTGTCCTACAAGGACATGCGCGGGCTGCTTGACCGGCTCGAGCCGGAGTACAAGCGCCTGGTTGACGATCTCTGCCCGTCGCAGATCTCCTATTCGGGCCTGCTGGCGATCCTGAAGATCCTGCTGGGTGAGCGGGTGTCGATCAGGAATCTTCATCTGATCCTCGAGGCGATCGCCGAGATCGCGCCTCATGTGCGGCGGTCCGAGCAGGTGGCCGAGCACGTGCGGATGCGTCTGGCTCAGCAGATTTGCGGCGATCTCTCCGACAATGGTGTGCTCAACGTCCTTCGCCTCGGCAACCGCTGGGATCTCGCCTTCCACCAGAGCCTGAAGCGCGATGGCAAGGGCGACGTCGTCGAGTTCGACGCCGACCCGCGCCTGATCGAGCAGTTCGCGACCGAAGCCAGTGCTGCGATCCGGAAATTCACCGAGGACGGCACCAGCGTGGTGCTGGCGGTGACCCCGGAAGCGCGACCCTATGTCCGCATGATCCTGGAACGGGTGTTCCCGACATTGCCGATCCTGTCGCATGTCGAGGTTGCTCGCAGCGCCGAGATCCGGGCGCTCGGAGCCATCTCGTGATCAACGGCCTCGCCGACAACGTGCTCGCTACGTTCATCGTGTTCTGCCGTATCGGCTCCTGCCTGATGCTGGTGCCCGGCTATTCCAGCACGAACATTCCGCCGCAGATCCGCCTGTTCGTCGCGCTCGTCACGACGTTCGCGCTGTCGCCTATTCTGCTCTCGATCCTGAAGCCGCTCGTGGACGATGCAGCACCGCTGACCCTCGTGCTGCTGATCGGCACCGAAATCCTGGTCGGCAGCGTCATCGGTCTCGGCGGGCGCGTGTTCTTCCTCGCATTGCAGACCATGTCCACCGTCATGGCCAGCGCTATCGGGCTCAGCAACATCCCGGGCGTGCCGATCGGCGACAACGATCCGACGCCTGCCTCGGTGCCGCTGATCATGGCCGCGGTCACCACCCTGTTCTTCCTGACCGACCAGCATTGGCAGGTCCTGCGCGGCTTGATGAACTCCTACGACGTCTGGCATCCCGGCGAGAAGCTGACTGGTGAGATGGCGCTGAACCAGCTCACGAGCCGCCTTGCGGACGCGTTCGTGTTGACGCTGCGGATCACCAGCCCCTTCATCGTCTATTCCGTCATCGTCAATTTTTCGGTCGGCCTCATCAACAAGCTGACGCCGTCGATTGCGGTTTATTTCGTCTCGGTGCCGTTCGTCCTGGTTGGCGGGCTCCTGCTGCTCTACCTCACCAGCGACGAGTTGCTGACGCAATTCATGCTCGGCATGTCGTCATGGCTGGCGGGGTGACGGGCCATGACCTCGCGCGCGGACAAGCTCGGTCGGATCGTCTCGCTGGTGAAGCTTCAGCTCCGTCTGTCCGAATGGCAGCTCGCGCAATTGCGGCAGCAGGAGCAGACCATGCAGGATGAGCAGGCGTGGCTGGTCGGGACTCTGAACGAGGGAAAGCCGCCGGCCGGATCGTCGAGCGATTCGCTTGCGAGGCGCCTCAACAGGACGACCGTCGGCACTCGCGCCGTGCAGGAACGTGCCGCGATGCAGCTCGACAAGGTCCGCTCGGAGAACCGGCGCGTCAAACAGCTCCAGGAGGTCGCCAAGGTGGCGCTGGCCGAAAAGCTGCGCGACGCCGAGAAGCGCTCGCTTGCGGAAATCACGGAGACACATGCCGCCGTGCGCGATTTGACGCCGCGGCCAGCCAGCCGGAACAAGACATGATCGTGACGCCGACATCCGACCTCGTCCTCGACGTCCTCGACGCCGCCGATCCGGTGGCGCAGCGGACCGCAACCGCGAAGCTCGACGCGCTGAAATCGTCAGGCGCCGATTTCGCGACGACGATGGATTCCGAGGCCACCAAAGCGGCTGCGGCCGATCAATCCGCCGCCAAGGTGGCGGAGGCGCAGTCGGGGGTGGTGAACGGGCCGCCGGTGCAGGTGATCAAGAAGCCCGGCCCGGACGAGGTCTATCGCAAGTTCGAGGCGTTCATCCTTCAGTCCTTCGTCGAGACGATGCTGCCGAAGGAGTCGGAGGAGGTGTTCGGCAAGGGCACCGCCGGCGGCGTCTGGAAATCGATGCTGGCCGAGCAGCTCGGCGCCCAGCTCGCGAAGGGCAAGGGGATCGGAATTGCCAAGCAGCTCGCGTCCGCGCATCCGCCTGGTCCGGATGTGACGGGCAAGTCGGGCTGATGGATCTGGGACATGGGTGACGAAAGTCGAAGGGTGAATTTGCTATGCAGGTAGAACAAGGCGCGACACTTCCGGTGAGGGAGCAGCCGGTGGTTGAACGGCAGATCTTGGATTCCCATGTCTTGGATTCCCAGGTCTTGAACTCGCAGGTCTTGAACTCCGAGGTGATGACGGGGGCCGCGTCGGGCGATGCTCTGTTGCCCGCGCTCCTGCCGAACGTCGGCGGCGACATGCCGTTCGACGAAGCTGAAGCGGCAAGATTGGAGGCGACGCGGGCCGAGGAGGTCGGTGGCCTGCTGTCCGCGATCCGGCGGCTCGAGAACATCGTCGAGGAAGAAACCGTCGCACTCGCCACCGGACAGAAGGTCGATTTCGACGATTTCAGCATGCGCAAGAGCCGGAGCATGCTGGAGTTCGTCCGCCTGATGCGGGCGCGGATGCATCTCGGCGGCGAAACCGAGATCACCGAGGAGATCCAGCGGCTGCGCGAGAAGCTCGAGCGAAACCGTTCGCTCCTGGAAATGCATTACGACGCCGTGCGTGAGGTCGCGTCCATTATCGTCAGGGCGATCAAGGACGCCGAGTCGGACGGCACCTACACCGGTCGCGTAGCGCGGGACCGAAAATGATCAAGCTGGTGCTGGCCGGGCTCTGGGTATGCATCCTCACCGCGGGCACGAGCTATGGCGTGGCCTATTGGAAGGAAAACGGCACCCTGCTGCCCGCGAAGGACGAATATCTCGACGGGCTGCAATACCAGAAGACCCGGGCGCTGAGCATACCCATGGTCGAGGGCGGCGCCGTGCAGGGCTACATCGTCGCGCGCTTCGTCTACACAGTGGAGGCGCGAACCATGCACCAGCTCACCGTTCCGCCCGAACCGTTCGTCGTGGACGAGGCCTTCCGCAGGATCTACGCTGACGACAAGCTCGATTTCAGGAAGCTCGCCCGCTACGACCTCTCCGTCCTCACCGCCGGGATCAAGCAGCGCGTCAACGAGCGGATGCAGGCCGACGTCGTCCAGGACGTTCTGGTCGAAGACTTCAACTACGTCTCCAAGGAAGAATTCCAGCAGAAGCCGTAGCGCGCCGGGCGGCGTGGCTGTATCGGCGTAACGACGTTTCTGCCGCTGAAAACAGACCGGCCTCTACGGATGTCCCCGCAGAGGCCGGCTTTCGTTTGCGAGCCTTGGTTTAAAGCATGATCCGGAAAAGTGTGCAGCGGTTTTCCGGATAGATCATGCTCAAACAAGAGTCTAAAGCGCGATGAGGATTTATCCCAATCTCATCGCGCTTTAGCGCGTCAGTTGCCGGCCGGGTATGCCGCCGGGGCGGCATGTGCCCGGTTCAGGAGGATACCGACCTCGTCGAGCTCCTGCATCGGCTCGTCGATGACCTCGTTGGCGGGGATGTTGAGCCGGTATCCGACGTAGCGCCGTGCCACGACCGCGTCGAAACCGAGTCGGTCACGCAGCTTCTTGCGCAGCTTGCTGACGTGGCTCTCGATCACGCTCTCGTCGAACGTGGATTCGAAGATGCCGTAGACCGCGTTGAAGATCTGCGTCTTGGTGACCCACTTGCCGTGATTGCTGACCATATATTCGAGAATGCGCAGCTCGCGGCGGGGCAGGGTGAGGGCGTGGCCCGCGATCTCGGGGTCACGTCCGTTGAAGAAGACCTGGATCCTGGTCGCGCAGGGCCTCGGCAGCTCGCCCACCCGGCGGCGGGCGATCGCGGCCGTTCGGGCGAGGATCTCACGCAGGTGGATCGGCACGTGAACCACGTCGTCCACGCCGGATTCAAACAGCTCCAGCGTGTTCTTGAGCATCTTCTGGCCGCTCATGGCGATGATCGGAGCCGTGGATCGCTTGCGCATCGCCCGTGGCAGGCTTCCGCGGGCATCGCAGTCCCCCAGAAGGAAGGCATCGACCGCTGCCAGGTCCGCTTCGTTCGCGGATTGCAGCCAGTCCCAGAATTCTCCGGAGGAGAAGCCGATCGACGATACGCCCTCGCGAACGAGCCCTCCTACGTAGCTGTTCGTGACGCTCTCGCGATCATCAACGATTATATACATCAGTCTGTCGCCCCTGTTTCGCACTTGCAGCGGCCGGGAATTGTTATGATGCCCCGGCTCGACGCCATGCTGTTTGACGATATTTCCCTCCCGCGAACCGTTGTTATGGTTTCGATGTTCGCGGGCAGCCCTACGCATTCAGTGCCTGCGTGAGCAGGCCTGTTACTTCGACTCGATACTGAACGCTTACTGCGCGAGGCCCGGCGGGTGTCTTACGGATCACCCCGCGGAGCGGTGAGATAGCGACCTAGAACAGTTGCGCCAATTTGTTGTGCGTCCGAACGCTACTGAACTCGGTCGATCTCCTCGCCAACTGGCGAGAATCACTTGAGTAGGACCGTAACAATTGCCGATTTCCGATCAAGCGTGCGAAACAAAGCGTTTGCTACGTGTGCTTGATGCTGTTGGTTTGTTTCTGGTTGTTTCTTTGTATGTCGAAGATCATCAGTTGATTTGGAATTCAAACTACTTTTGCACCGCAGCGGTTATAAAGTTCCATATGTCCGTAGAAACACAGCTATTTTGGGTAGTGCTGCCGGGCTGCCGCAGGGTGCGGTTTTCAACCCCGGATTGACTCTCCTGGTCGCGCACCCGCCTGCGACAATTCGACTCATGTATGGCGGTGAGACTCGAGCTTGGCGAAATCTTGGCGAGTGTGTGTCTTTCGAGTCGCACTTTCGCCGCGTGCATGACGCGTTGGACTCGTTCGATGTCGCATTGTTTGTGACGAACAGATTTTTTGATGCGCACGTTTCAGGCAAGCTTCGCCAACTAGCTTCGTTCAACAAATCGAAAACGAACGGAGCATTTTCAAATGTTGTCCGATGGAAAAACGCGCCCCGCCGAAACTGCGGATTTAACCGCATCGGCGAAGCCGGCTCCGGAAGCACGCGATACGAAGACCAATAATGCGCCGCGCGCCGCCCAGCCCGCCACAACCGCGAAACCCGTGTCGGCAGCGAGCGACGAGGTTGCCGCCAAGGCAGCGCTCGAAGGATTGAAGCGCATTCGCGCCAAGGCGCGCCTTGATAAGATGGCGATACCAAAGCCTGCGCCGGTGGTGATCAAGCCGGCGGTGATCGTGGCCAAGCCACCGCCGCCGCGTCCGACATGGGTCGCGCCGCTCGCGACATTGGCGGTTGCGGCAGTCCTGGTGGTGTGCGCCTGCACCGGCTTCATTGCCTATTTCGCCACGCAGCCGAGCCAGACCAATGTCGCGGCCAACGCCGAGATCAGGAATCTGCGCGATACGGTCGCGCAGCTGCGCAAGCAATTGTCCGGCGTGTCCGAGAATCTCGACGGCCTGCGAACCGCGGTCGATCAGTCGAGCAAGGCGACCAGCGATCGTTTTGGCCGGTTCGCCGAGAATCTGGATCGCATCGAGCGTGTGAGCTCGTCCTCGACCGCGAAGCTCGACAGGCTCGCCCAGGCCCAGGTCCCGCCGACCCCGGTTGCTGCGCAGCCGTCGCCGGCGATGCCGATGATGGCCTCGGTCGCAGCACCCGAGACCACGGGCTCGGTGTCTCCGGTTGAACGCAGCTCGGCACCGCGAAAGGCGATCAAGGGCTGGTCGGTCCGCCAGGCCTATGAGGGCATCGCGATCCTGCAGGGGCCGAGCGGTGTCGTCGAGGCCGTGCTCGGCCAGCAGGTACCGAATCTCGGTCGCATCGAGGAGATCAGGAACGAGAACGGCCGCCTGGTGGTGGAAACCAGCGGCGGCGTCGTCTACTCAGCGCGCAAATGAGCGGCGGACAGTGCTATTGGCGGTGATGTTCGAAGCTGGTGCATAGCAGGTCGATCTCGGCTTCGGCGATCGGCGCGCGAAACAGTCGGCAGGTGAATTCGACCGTCGTCTTGTTCTCGGAAGCGGTGCGATCCTCCCGCAGGAAGATGCATCGCTTGCAGACGTCGGTGTGGTGGCGCTGTTCGGCGGCATCTGCCTGATCGAGCACGTGTCGCAAGGTGTCGCGAAAGCGGATCTTGCTGTCGTCATCGAGGACGTCGATGGCCTCGACGAGGCCATTGACCGGATCGCGCGCCAGGAATTTCTTGCCCTGCTGCGTCACGCTCAGCGTCACCGAGCGCTTGTCCTTGGTGGAGCGCTTCCGCTCGACATAACCGAGACGCTCGAGCTCGCCGATGATGAACGAGGCGGTGCCGCGCGTGGTGCCGACATAGCTCGCCAGTGCCGAAGGCGTCCTGGAGAACCGGTTGGCACGGGAGAGAAAGCGCAGCGCCATCCACTCGCGATCGCGCATGCCGTGCCTGGTGCCTTCGAACCACAGGATTCTCGCCACCTGCCCCAATAATTCGATTGCTTCGCGAGCCAAATTCATATCGATGCCAGATCGGGTAAAGCTTTAGTCAATTGAGCCGTTGGGTGCGCAATCGCTGCGGGTCGGAATGAGGCTGTCGAGCTTCGCTCGAAGCGGAAACAAATGCTGCGCCCGGAAGACGCTTCTCCGTTCTGGATGTGGAACATTCGGGAGTGGAACTAGAGCGTCACGAAGAAAGTTCGAGTAAATATGACGGCTCAAACGATCTGAAAACTTCAGTCAAATGGCGTGGGCTCGCGCTCAAATGCCGGGCGGTGTGCTGTGGCTGGGCAACATGATGTGTCGTTGCGGCCACGATCGAGCCGAATGTTGCGGCGAAACGTTTCGAGTTGCGCGAAACAGCACGCAGCCTGCAACGCGTGATGGCGCAGTGAGGTGCGGGAGAACCACTGTTTTCGGTTAATGGATGTTGCGACGCAATGCGGTCACGCGGTTAAATCGGGCGAACAGATCGGGGAAGCAAGAGTGCCGTCAGATCAAGCAGAGCCGCTCGACGTCAAACGCGCAGCACTGGCGGCCACCGTCGGCAACATGCTCGAGTTCTACGACTTCATCACCTACAGCTTCTTCGCGATCCAGATCGGCCACGCCTTCTTCCCGACCGGAAGCGAGTACGGCAGTCTGATGCTGTCGCTTGCGACTTTCGGCGCCGGCTTCGTGACGCGGCCGATCGGCGGCATCGTGCTCGGCACCTATTCCGACCGGATCGGCCGGCGGCCGGCCATGCTGCTGAGCTTCGCGCTGATGGGCGCGGCGATCCTGACCATCACGTTCACGCCGTCCTTCAATTCGATCGGGCTTGCTGCGCCGATCATCGTGATCGCGGCCCGCATGGTGCAAGGCTTTGCGCTCGGCGGCGAGGTCGGGCCGACCACCGCCTATCTGATCGAGATCGCCCCAATCGAGCATCGGGCGCTGGTGGTGGCTTGGCAGCCGGCGAGCCAGGAGATCGCGGCGACGGCCGGAGCGCTCGTCGGCGTCATCCTGAGCCAGACCATGGCGCCGGAGATGCTGGACGCCTATGGCTGGCGGCTGGCGTTTCTGATCGGCGCGGTCTGCCTGCCGTTCGGCGTCTGGATGCGCCGGACCTTGCCGGAGACGATCCCGCAGGCCGAAGCCGGCGCTGCCGCCAAAGAAAGCACGGGCCATTTCTCGCAGGCCCGCCGCCACTCCCGCCTGATCGTGCTGGCGCTGATGGTTCTGGCCAGCGGCACGATCTCGACCTATGTCACGCAATACATGACGACCTATGCGCAGAACACGCTGCATGTCTCGTCGACTTTGGCGTTTGGCGTGTCGCTGGTCAGCAACGCCATTCAGTTCGCCGGCGCGCTGGTCGGCGGCTGGCTCGCCGATCGTCTCGGCCGCAAGCCCGTCATGATCTGGCCGCAGCTCGCAACGTTGCTGCTGACCTATCCGGTCTTCCTCTGGATCGTTCATGCTCCCGGCACGCTGTCGCTGCTGGTCGGCTTCGGTCTGCTCTCCGTCATCGGCTCGCTACCCTTCACCGCGTTCTATGCGACGTTCACCGAGGCGCTGCCCCAGAACATCCGCGGCGGCGTGTTCGCCACCGTCTACGCGGTCGCGATCGCAAGTTTTGGTGGCACGGCGCAGCTCGTGGTCACCTGGCTGCTCCATGTCACCGGCGATCCGCTGGCGCCCGCCTGGTATCTGCTGCTTGCGGCGATCGTCGGACTTGTCGCGATGAGCCTGATGCCGGAGACTGCGCCGGTGAAGCAGCGCGATCGCCGGATTTGAAAGGTCCGGCGCTCGCAGGCTGGTGATTTGCGTTTCGACGGCAATTATTGGCGAATGCGTCGCCTGGAGATTGGGCTGGGCATCAGAGGATCGACCAATGAGTATTGAAACCACCATGACAGCCGACGTCGTCGGGTTGACGAAAGTCGCCCCGGTCTCGCGTCGCGGATTCATGAGCGCCACCGCTGCCGTCGCCGCCGGCTATACGCTTGCGGCAGGTCCGGTCCGCGCCGAGGTGATCACGACCGACACCAGCGGCCTCCAGGCCGGCGATGCCAAGATCAAGGTCGGTTCCGAGGAGATGCCGGCTTATTTCGCCCGGCCCGCCGGCAACACCAAGGCGCCGGTGATCATTGTCGCGATGGAGATCTTTGGCCTGCACGAATACATCAAGGACGTGACGCGGCGCCTCGCCAAGCTCGGCGCCTTCGCGGTTGCGCCCGACTATTACTTCCGCAAGGGCACTGATCTCACCAAGATCACCGACATCAAGGACCTCTTGCCGGTCGTCAACGCCAAGCCGGACGCCGAACTGCTGTCCGATCTCGATTCGACGGTGGCCTGGGCAGGGTCGCAAGGCGGCGACACCGCGAAGCTCGGCATCATCGGCTTCTGCCGCGGCGGCCGCACCGTCTGGGAATATGCCGCCCATAGCGGTACGCTCAAGGCTGGCGTCGCCTTCTACGGTCCGCCGGTCGATCCGCCCAATCCGCTGTGGCCGAAGAGCCCGCTGCAGCTCGCGCCCGAGATGAAGGCGCCGGTGCTCGGCCTCTATGGTGGCGCCGACACCGGCATTCCCGTGGCCCAGGTCGAGCAGCTCAAGGTGGCGCTCGCGGAGAACAAGAAGACGGCCGACTTCAAGATCTATCCGGAAGCACCGCACGGCTTCCATGCCGACTATCGCGGCAGCTACCGCAAGGATGCCGCGGAAGATGCGTGGGCGCAGGCGCAGGCCTGGTTCAAGAAATACGGCGTGCTGAGCTGACGCTGAATATCAGGGGCGGCCGATCGGCCGCCCTTTCCGCCTAAGTGCGAGCCGATCTCACTTCGTCATCGCGCCGTAGACGATGTCCTGCACCTGCTCGCGATAGTATTTGCGCAGTTCGCCGGGCGCCGCCGTTCCCACCACCACGACAAGCCGCTCCTTGGGATCGCAGAAGAACTGCGTTCCGTAGGCGCCGTTCCAGGTGAACTCGCCGGGATTGCCGGGGACCGACGATAGCCCTTCGCTGGTCCGGACCGCGACCGCGAGACCAAAGCCGAAACCGGCGCGATGCGGTTCGATGATCGCCACGTTGTTCTTGATCTCGGGACCGAGATGGTTGCTCGTCATGTGGTGCACGGTCTTGGGAGAGAGGATGCGCTGGCCGTCGAGCTCGCCGCCGTTGAGCAGCATCTGGCCGAAGCGGATGTAGTCGCCGACCGTCGCAAACGAACAGGCGCCGCCGCAATCGAACTTGGTCGGAGTGTCCAGCAGCTTGATGGCCTGCGGTTTCCCTGTGAGCGGATCATTGGCAAAGGGGCGGGCGAGACGAGGGCGCTGCGCGTCGGTGGGATGGAAGGTCGCGTCCTTCATGCCGAGTGGCTGCCAGACATTGGCAGCGAGATAGTCGCCGAGATGCTGCTCGCTGACCTTCTCGACCACCGCGCCAAGCACGTCGATCGAGAAGCCGTACTCGAATTCAGTCGAGGGCTGATGCACCAGCGGTAGTTTTGTGATGCGCTCGATAAGGGCCTGCGTGTCGCCTTCGATCGCCGGCGCGGTACCCTCGGGGTATTGACGCGCAAGCATGCTGGAAGAGTCCGGGCGACCGCCATACATCAGGCCGGACGTGTGCCGATACAAATCGTGAATGAAGATCGGTGACGCCTGCGGTTCGAGCTTCAGCGAACCGTCGGCCTGCTGAACGCCGACCTTCATGCCGGCAAAGCCGGGATAGTAATCGGACAGTTTAGCCTGGAGTGGCAGCTTGCCTTGCTCCATCAGCGTCAGGCCTGCTACCGCCGCCATCGGCTTGGTCATCGAGGCCAGCGCGAACATCGCGTCGATTGGCATCGGCGTGCCCTTGTCGGGATCGAGCATGCCATAGGCCTTGTAGTGTACGAGCTTGCCGTCGCGCGCGATGGCGACGACGGCGCCCGGCACGCGATTGGCAGCAATCTCGCGGGCGAAAAAATCGTCGAGCCGCGCAAGGCCCTGCTTCGAGAAGCCGACATCGTTGGGATTGGCTTCGGGCAGCGGCGCGGCGCGCGCTGCTCCGAGCATGATGACGGCAGCGGCCGCGATCATGGCGATCGTCTTGTTCATGAAATCCTCCCAGGCGGCGAGCTCGTTATGTAGTGGCTCGCTCTATCCCTAGATCATGACCGCGCCGAAGCGAAGTCAAGCGCGGGCAGGGCATGTCTGGGACGCGCCCGGAACCTTATCGCCCATCCCCCGCACGCCACAGCGCATCGAGGCCGTGGCGATAGGTCGGATAGGTCAGCGTGACACGGAGTTCGTGCTTCAGCCGCGCGTTGGAGACGCGGGCGCTGCTGGAATAGAAGCTGCGCGCCATTGCCGACATCTCGGCGGTCGCAAACGCCTCTTCGGCCGGCGGCGTAATGTCCATCAGCTGCGCGGCATAGGCGATCACATCCTGCGGCGGTGCGGGCTCGTCGTCGCAGACATTCCAGGTGCCGCCGCTGTTGTGGTTGATCGCGGCCATGATCGCGCTGGCGATATCGTCGACATGAATGCGGTTGAAGACCTGGCCGGGCCTGATGATACGGCGCGCCGTGCCGCTGCGCAGCGTCACCAGCGCGTTGCGGCCGTGGCCGTAAATGCCGGCAAGCCGCAGGATCGCGACGTCGCCGTTTGCCGTGTCCGTCCAGGCCCGCTCCGCCGCGACCCGCATCCGTGCGCGGTCGAGGCTAGACTGCGGCGGCGTGCTCTCGTCCACCCATCCGCCAGCGTGATCGCCGTAGACGCCGATGGTGGAGAGATAGATGACCTTACGGTGGTCTTTCGCAAGCAAATCGCCCAGCGCCGTGAGCGCGGGATCGCCGGCGCCGCCCGGCGGGATCGATACGAGAAGGACATCGGCTTCACGCATACGATCGACCGTCGCGTCAGCCGGACGGCTGCCGGAAAAGCCATGCACCTCGATCCCCGCAAGGTCGACCCGCGCGGCGGGATCGCGGACCGTGCCGGCGACATATGAGAAGCTGCCGCCGAATTTGCGGACGAAATGCCGGGCGCTGTAGCCGAGGCCGAGGATGAAGAGCCGCATGCGTCTCCCGTGAGTTCCCGTTCGCGCGAGGCGCGCACCTCCGCTCATAAGAGATTTTTGGGTCCGGCAAAAGATATTGCGATTTTACTCTTCCGTCGCCTCGGACGATGGTCGCTCGTGACAGGGAGGCGTGGACGATGCAAGCGGAACTGGCCACCATGGCGCCATCCGGCGCGGCGGAGCTGGTCCGGAACGCGGCCGCGCTTATCTTCGATGTCGACGGGACCCTCGCCGAGACGGAGGAGCTGCATCGGCGGGCCTTCAACCACGCCTTTGGCCGTCAGGGTCTCGACTGGCATTGGGACCGGGCTGCCTACAAGGAGCTGCTGCGCGTGACCGGCGGCAAGGAACGCATCCGCGCCTTCCACACCCGGCAGTGGATCGCGCCGCCCTTGTCGGATGCTGATATCGCCGAGCTCCACCGCATCAAGACCGCCCAATATGCCGAGCTGGTGGAGACCGGCTGCTGCGCCTTGCGGCCCGGTGTGGCGGACCTGCTCACTGCTGCCAAGGCGCGCGGCCAGCGGCTCGCGATTGCGACCACGACCTCGCACGGCAACATCGATGCGCTGCTGTCGCGGGCGTTGGGGACGCGCTGGGCGGCGGATTTTGATGCGATCGTTGCCGGCGATGATGTCAGGCACAAGAAGCCCGCGCCGGATGTCTATCTCGAGGTCCTGGCGCGGCTGAAGCTGGCACCGTCGGACTGTGTCGCGATCGAGGATTCCGCCAATGGGCTGATCGCGGCGGCGCGGGCCGACATTCCCGTGCTGATCACGCGCAGTATTTTTTTCCGGGATGATGATTTCAGCGCGGCGCGGATGGTGCTGGACGATCTGTCGGAACTCGCCGCCAAATGAAAAGCCGCAAAACAACCCCATGCACAGTAGAACGCTATCGTTTTCAGTGCACCCGGTGACTCGCTCTATCGTCCTCAGCCTGCTCGACAATCTGTGCGATTGGGCTCGATTGGTGATGCACCAGCCGCCAGCTGTCGCCGACGCGCCGAAAATGGTTGGCGGCGGCCAAGGCGGTGCCGTCGACGATCTCGATGCAGAGCACGCGCGCACTGTCGCCGTCGACGATCGCCTGCGGCTCGGCGCAGACGATCTGCGGACGTTCCGGATTTTGCAGGATGTCGCGCCAGCTTCCGATCACGGTGGCGTGGCCGACGATCGCGGGCCAGCCGGGATGAATGCAGGAAATGGCGTCGTCATCCGCCCACATCCGCTTCATTTCGTCGAAATCGCCGGTTGAAAAGGCGGCGTAAAAAGCCGCGTTCGCGGCGATGACCTTCTTGTCCTTTGCCATGCCTCTCGGGTGCGGCAACGGCACGCAAAAATCAAGCGCGACTTCCGTTCGAATTTGACCGCAGTGCAGCATTGCCCACTTTGTGGTCAACCCGAGACGCGCGTCTCCACCGCGCACCGGAACGGTAAATCCTTGTTTGATGCGTTTTCCTTACGCGAACTGGTATCCACTTCGCTCGTAAACGCTTTGGGAGAACACGCATGATGCTCGAGGGATGGCGCTGGTACGGGCCCAATGATCCCGTGTCCTTGGATGACGTCAGGCAGGCCGGGGCGACCGATATCGTTTCGGCGCTGCATCAGGTGCCGATCGGCGAGGCCTGGACCCGCAAGGCGGTCGAGGAGCGCAAGAATTTCATCGAGAACGGCCAGCCCGGCCGTTCGCAATTGACTTGGTCGGTGGTGGAATCGATTCCGATCCCCGACGACGTCAAGCGCCTCGGCGCCAAGGCGACGAAGTCGATCGAAGCATGGATCGCGAGCCTGGAGGCGGTGGCCGCCAGCGGCATCAAGATCATCTGCTACAATTTCATGCCTGTGGTCGACTGGTGCCGCACCGATCTGGAATGGGAGCTGCCGAACGGCGCCCGTGCCATGCGCTTCGACCAGGATCGGTTTGCGGCGTTCGAGCTGCATATCCTGAAACGCCCTGCGGCCGTGCAGGAGTATACGCCGGAGCAGCAGGCGCGCGCGAAAGCGCTGTTCGACAAGATGAGCCAAGCCGACATCGACTATCTCATCATGGCCATCGCCAGCGCGCTGCCGGGCTCGACCACTGAGTCGATGACGATCCCGCAATTCCGTGACCGGCTGGAGACCTATCGCGATATCACCCCAAAGATCCTGCGGCAGCATCTCGCCGAGTTCCTCGCGCGCGTTGCGCCGGTCGCCGAGCAGCTCGGCGTCTCACTGACCCTGCATCCCGACGACCCGCCGCGTCCGCTGTTCGGTCTTCCGCGTGTCGCCTCCACCGCGGACGACTATCAAGCGCTGTTCGATGCCGTGCCGTCCAAGGCCAATGGCATCTGCCTGTGCACGGGCTCGCTCGGCGTGCGCGCCGAGAACAATCTGCCCGCGATGGCCGAGCGCTTCGGCCCGCGTATCGCCTTTGCGCATCTGCGTGCGACCAGGCGCGAGGCCGACGGCCTGACGTTCTACGAGTCCGATCATCTCGACGGCGACGTCGACATGGTCGCGGTGCTGAAGGTGCTGTTGAAGGAGAACGCGCGGCGTTCGCCCGACAAGCAAATCGTATTCCGTCCCGATCATGGTCACCGCATGCTCGACGATCTCGCGGCTACCAAGCGGACCAATCCCGGCTATACTGCGATCGGCCGCCTCCGTGGCCTCGCCGAGCTCCGCGGCGCGATCCGCGCGATCGAGCATCAATAGGAGATCTCTCGGCGGTGAGTGAGCGAAGGTAAGCGATGCGTCTGGCACAATGTCATAATTTCCACGACTTCCGGCGGCTGGCGCGTGATCGGCTGCCCGGCCCGATCTTCGACTATATCGACGGCGGGGCCGACGATGAGACGACCCTTCGCCGCAACAGCGCCAGCTTCGAGCATTGCGATCTGTTGCCGAACGTGCTGCGCGGCGTGCAGCAGGTCGACCTCTCGGTCACCGTCATGGGCCAGAAGCTCGCGCAGCCGTTCTACTGCTCGCCGACCGCCTTGCAGCGGCTATTCCATCATGACGGCGAGCGCGCCGTCGCTGCGGCGGCTGCGAAATATGGCACCATGTTCGGCGTTTCCTCACTGGGCACGGTGAGCCTCGAGGAATTGCGCAAGGCCTATGACACACCGCAGGTCTATCAGTTCTATTTCCACAGGGATCGCGGTCTCAACCGCGCCATGATGCAGCGCGCCAAGGAGGCGGGCGTCGAGGTGATGATGCTGACGGTCGACAGCATCACCGGAGGCAATCGCGAACGCGATCTGCGCACCGGTTTCAGCATTCCCTTCCGCCTGACGTTGGCCGGCATGCTGCAATTCGCGATCAAGCCGAATTGGGGCATTCAGTATCTCACCCACGAGAAATTCCGGCTGCCGCAACTGGAGGAGCACGTCGACATGAGCGGCGGCGCCATGTCGATCGGCCGCTATTTCACGGAGATGCTGGATCCCGCGATGAACTGGGACGATGTCGCGGAGATGGTGCGGACCTGGAACGGGCCGTTCTGCCTGAAAGGGATCATGTCGGTGGACGACGCGCGCCGCGCGGTTGATATCGGCTGTGCCGGGATCGTCCTCTCCAACCATGGCGGCCGCCAGCTCGATGGCTCCCGCTCAGCCTTCGATCAACTCGCCGAAATCGTCGACGCCGTGGGCGACCGCATCGACGTGATGATGGATGGCGGCATCCAGCGCGGAACTCATATCCTGAAAGCGTTGTCGCTCGGGGCCAAGGCAGTCGGGCTTGGACGATACTATCTCTATCCGCTTGCCGCCGCCGGCCAGCCCGGTGTCGAACGGGCCCTCGGCCAGCTGCGCGCCGAGCTCGAACGCGGCATGAAGCTGATGGGGTGCAATTCGATCAGCCAGCTGTCGCGCGCCAATCTGCGCTTCCGGCCCGGGTAGCGTGTTTTCGAGCGAAGTGGATGTTCCATCGGAACGGGAAAGGCTCTAGCGCGCCGCTCAATAGCAGGCGTCCATCGCGCCGAGCTTCGGATAGAGCTTGTCGATCGCTGCGATCTCGCTTTGCATCTGGGCGAGGATCCAGTCGCGGATCTCCGCGGCGATCGGGCGCATCGGGCGGTTGCGCGGCGGCAGGAATTCGCAGATGCGGCGCGTGGTCGTGAGCCTGTCGGAGGCCGGCACCAGCGCGCCGGTCAGTAGCCAATGCGAGGCGACCGTCAGCCAGCCGAGCGCGATGCCCTGGCCGAGTAGCGCCGCCTGCACAACGACGGCATAATCTGTGAAGCTCAGCGCCTTGGCGGCGCCGCGCCGTCCGGTGAGCAGCGACGCATAATCCGCGGCCCAGTCGCCTGGCGTCTCGGCGAGGCGGATGATGGTGTTACTTCCTGCGGGATCGGTCTCGCCGAGATAGCCTGGGCTGCACATCGGCAGCATCACTTCTTTCATCACCAGCGTGCCGCCGGAGGACGGCTCTTCGCGGTCACGAAACCGCATGCCGAGGTCGACATGCTCCACCGGCCCGCGCAGCGCGCCGGAGATCAGCTGGAAGCGCAGATCGACCTGCGGAAACTGTCGCTGCAGCTTGTCGATGCGCGGCATCAGCCAATGCGTGGTGAAGGCGGAGGAGACCGACAGCGTCACCGTCTCGGTGCCCTTGCGCCGCCGCTCGATCTCGACGAGGCCGGTCTCGATGCTGCGGAAGCCGTCGAGCACGCGGCGATACAACAGCTCGCCTTCCTCGGTGAGCACTGCACGACCGGCCTTGCGGTCGAACAGGCGGACGCCGAGATGCTCCTCGAACTGGCCGAGCATGCGGCTCACCGCGGGCTGCGTGACATTCAATTCGGCGGCGGCCGCCGTGAAGCTGCCATTGCGCGCCGCTGCGTCGAAGACGAACAGGGCGTTACTGGAGGGCAGCATCCGGCGCAGCTCGGGCATAACGTCATGTTATGAGCGCGGTGAGAATTTGGCAATTGCCGAGTTTTGCCAAGTCTGGTGTCATTGGCATCATAGCCTAAAGACAGGGTGTTCAGGAGAAGATTTGGTGCGGCGCACGCTGCGCCGGCGAATGCTCCAAAACGCTGTCTATAATGCAGGCTTATGGCGCGCAGTGAGGCACGCCATAGCAGGGAACGAGACGAGGTCGATCGTTGGACAAACGAGCGGAAAGCGTCGAGATCAGGTCCGCGAGCAAGGCGTATGGCGCCGTTCGCGCTCTCGACGACGTTTCCCTCAATGTCGCCGCCGGCGAGTTCGTCTCGCTGCTCGGCCCCTCCGGCTCCGGCAAGACCACGTTGCTCGGAATTCTGGGCGGCTTCATCCTGCCGACATCGGGCACAATTCTCTTCGGCGGCCGTGACGTCACCTACATGCCGCCGCACAAGCGCGACATTGGCGTCGTCTTCCAGAACTACGCGCTGTTCCCGCATATGAGCGTCGGCGAGAACGTCGCCTTTCCCTTGCGCGCGCGGCGCCTGCCGAAAGCGAGCTGGCCCGACAAGGTGCGCGCGGCGCTCGCGATGGTCGGACTCGCCGGTTACGAGGAGCGCGGTATCGCGCAGCTCTCCGGCGGCCAGCGCCAGCGCGTCGCGCTGGCGCGCGCCATGATCTTCGAGCCGCAACTGATCCTGATGGACGAGCCGCTCTCCGCGCTCGACAAGCAGCTCCGCGAATCCATGCAGATCGAGCTGCGCGCGCTGCACCGGCGCATCGGTGCGACCATCATCTATGTCACGCACGACCAGCGCGAGGCGCTGACCATGAGCGACCGCGTCGCCGTGATGAAGGACGGCCGACTGATCCAGATCGACCAGCCCGAGCGGCTGCACGACCATCCCGCCGATTCCTTCGTCGCGAGCTTCATCGGCGAAGCGACCATGCTGCCGGTGCGTCGCGTCGATGCTTCCAGCGTTTCGCTTGGCAACGCGCTGCTGCGCAGTGCCCGCGCCATTCCCGATGGCGACGCGCTGATGCTCGCCATACACAGCGAAAAGCTCCTGATCGACGACGGCGCGCAGGACGCCGCCTGCAACCGCCTGACCGGTACGGTCACCGACATCGTCTACCAGGGCGAGAGCCTGCGCATCTTCCTGGCGCTCGCCGACGGGCTCGCGCTCAGCCTGCGCCAGCCGGCCTATCACCAGGCCTACAGCCGCATCCCGCCGCTCGGCGGCAGCCTCACCGTCACCCTTCACCCCGAGGACACCATCGTCGTGCCCAGGGCGGACTGAACCCAAGCCTTGTCAACCGAGAGAAGAAAAAATGTCGACCCAAGCCGCGTTCAGCAATTTCAAGGTTCTCACCTTCGACGTCGTCGGCACCTTGATCGATTTCGAAACCGGCGTGCTCGCCGCGGTGCGCAGGATCTCCGGCAAGACGCCGGCCGAGCTCAGCGACGACAATATCTTCGAATCCTACAAGCGCGGCCGCGACCAGCACTACGAGCGCTCGAGCGAGGTGATGTTCCACGTCTACCGCTATCTCGCCAGGGATCTCGGGCTGCCGGCCGATGACGCCTCCTGCGACGTGTTCCAACTTTCGGTGCTGCGCTGGGGCCCGTTCCCGGACTCGGTCGAGGCGCTCAAGCGCCTGCGCACGAAATTCCGGCTGGTGGCGATGACCAATGCCGACCGCGTCGCGCTGTCCTGCTACGCGCACGCGCTCGGCAATCCCTTCGACGACACGGTGTGCGCCGACGAGACCGGCGTTGCCAAACCCAATCCGGAATTCTTCGCCTATAACAAGGGGCGTCAGTCCGCGTTTGGCTACAAGCAGTCCGATATCCTGCACGTCGCGCAGAGCCAGCACCACGACATCGGGATCGCGCGCAAGCTCGGCTACAAGGTGTGCTGGATCGAGCGGCGCCAGGGCATGGCCGGCTTCGGCGGCACGCCTGCCGTGGAGACGCTGACCAAGCCGGACTTCCACTTCCCGACGCTGAAGGCGCTGGCCGACGCGGCCATCGGGCCTGCGGCGTAATCGGTGAGCGCCGGCATGACACGGGACTGGAACGCGTTGCCATCGGCTAATTCGCTGTGGGAAGCCACGGCGGAGCCGGCGCGCGCGTTTCCCGTGCTGTCCGGCGAGCATCAGGCAGATGTGGTGATCATCGGTGCGGGCTATACCGGCCTGTCTGCCGCGCACCACATCGCCAAGAGCGGCCTGTCGCCGATCGTGCTCGAAGCGAACTGCCCTGGCTGGGGCGCGAGCGGGCGCAATGGCGGCGTGATCACCGCAAAGTTTCGGCTGTCGTTCCGCGAGATCGACGCCACCCATGGCCGCGCCATGGCCAAGCGGATGTACGAGATCGCGCATGAATCGACCGATATGGTCGAGGAGCTGGTCTCCGAGTTCGGCATCGCCAGCGCCAACCTCGTCCGCACCGGTCAGGTCAAGGCCGCGCATAACGAGACGACGCTGAAGGCCGCGATCGACGAAGCCAACTGGATGACGCGCGAGATGGGCTCGGCCGAGGTTCGCATCCTCGACAAGCACGGCGTGCGCGACGAGACCGGCTCGGACATTTTTGTCGGCGGCGTGCTCAATCCCGGCTCGGGCGGCATTCATCCGCTGAACTATCTGCGTGGCCTCGCCGATGGCGTGGCGCGCCGTGGCGTGTCGATTTATCAGGATTCGCCGGTTCTAAAACTCCGGCGCGAGCAGGGCGGCATCGTCGCCGAGACACCGCAAGGCGCGGTGCGCGCAAAACAGGCGATCATCGCCACCAACAGCTATTCCGACCTGACCGGCGCGACCGCGCATCTTCAGCGCACGCTGATCCCGTTCCGCAGCGCGCTGATCGCGACCGAACAGCTGCCGCGCAATCTCGCTGGCAAGCTGATGCCGACGGGACGCACCTACACCGAGACCAAGCGCATGATGCGCTGGTTCCGCATGGTCGACAACCGCGTGATCTTCGGCGGCCGCGGTGCGTTCGGCAAGCAGGACTCGCAAGCTGCCTTCGACGCGCTGCGCAAGGCGATGATCGGCATCTTCCCTGATTTGGCCGATGTCCCGCTCGAAAACAAATGGTCGGGCCTGGTCGGCATGACCTTGGACTCGGTGCCGCATATCGGCCGGGTCGACGACCGTACGCTGGTCTCGATGGGCTACAACGGCGCGGGCGTCGCGATGTCGAGCCTGATGGGCCGCTATCTCGCCGCCTTCGTGCGCGGCGAGACGCCCGAGGTCGGGCTGCTCGACGTCAGCCGCATGAAGGCCATTCCGTTCTATCCGCTACGCGAGCCCGCCGTGCGCATGGTCGCCGGCTGGTACCAGTTTCTCGATGCGATTGGTCAGTGAGATCTCTTTGGAGGAGGTAAGGATGACGTTGAAGCAGAATTTGCGATTGGGCTGCGCGTTGCTGGGCGCAATCGGATTTGCCGCCGCGGCTGATGCCGCCGAGCAAATCACCTTCGTGTCGCAGGGCGGCGCCTATCAGCAGGCGCAGACGGTGGCGATCCTTGATCCCTCCGCCAAGAAGCTCGGCATCACCATCAACCAGGACTCCATTCCCGACGCCTGGCCCGCAATCAAGACCCAGGTCGGCAGCGGCAAGCCGATTTGGGACGTCGTCGACACTCCCACCGGCTATTGCCTGCGCGGCGGCGAGCAGGGGTTGATCGAAAAGCTCGACTTCTCGAAGATCCCGAACGCGGCGGCGATGCCCGAGTCCTATCGCAGCCCCTACTCGGTGTCCTACGAGTTCTATTCCAGCGTATTGGCCTTCAGCCAGAAGACCTTCCCGAAGGACGCGCCGAACAGCTGGGCCGATTTCTGGGACGTGAAGAAATTTCCCGGCCGGCGCGCGTTGCGCAACCATCCGATCGCCACGTTAGAGGCCGCGCTGATGGCCGACGGTGTCGCGCCTGACAAACTCTATCCGCTCGACGTCGATCGCGCCTTCAAGAAGCTGGAAGAGATCAAGCCGAGCATCACGGTGTGGTGGACATCGGGCGCGCAGTCGGCGCAGCTCCTCAATGACGGCGAGGTCGACATGGAGATGGCCTGGAACGGCCGCGTCAGCGCGGTGGCGAAGGAGGGCGCCAAGGTCGCGTTCACCTACAACCAGGGCGTCCTGCAGAGCACCTCGCTGTGCATCCTGAAGGGCGCGCCGAACCTCGACACCGCCGTGAAATTCCTCAACGAGGCCGTCGATCCCGTGCACCAGGCCAATCTGCCGCTCAACATCGATTACGGCCCGGGCAATCCCAAGGCGTTCGAGACCAGCGTGATCAAGCCCGAGCGCGCGGCGCAATTGCCGAGCGAGCCGGCCAATGCGGCCAAGCAGGCGCTGATGTCCTACGCCTGGTGGTCCTCGCCCGCGGGCGAAGCCGCCGAGAAGCGCTGGGCCTCGTTCATGCAGAAGTAAGACGAGATGAGCGCATGTCGTGCCACAACCGACGTTGCGCTCCCTCCCCCGCTTGCGGGGGAGGGGTGGGGAGAGGGTGTCTCCGCAACGAACGCTCCCCAAGAGGATAGAGCCCTCACCCGCATCGCATCTTTCGATGCGATGCGACCTCTCCCGAAAGCGGGAGAGGTGCAGCACCCGAGATGAGCAAGCGAATGCTGACGACATCCATGCCAGATCCATCGCAAAAGCATCAGCGCCGCGAGCACGGCCTGATGCTGGCGCTGGTGTCGCCGGCGCTGCTCGTGATTTTGCTGCTGATCGTGCTGCCGGTCGGCTGGCTGGCCTGGCAGTCGATCTACCATGACGGCTTTACGCTGGAGAATTATCGCCGCGTCTTCACCGAGGACATTTACTGGCGAAGCTTTGCGCTGACCTTCGAGATCAGCGTCGCGGTCACCATCATCGCGCTGCTGCTCGGCTATCCCGTGGCCTATCTTGCCAATTCCGTGCCGAAGGGGTGGAGCATCCTGATCCTGTCGCTGGTGGTGCTGCCGTTCTGGACGTCCGTGCTGGTGCGCGCCTATGCGTGGCTGGCGCTGCTCCAGCGCACCGGCGTGATCAACCAGCTCTTGCGCTATCTCGACGTGATCTCCGAGCCCCTCGCGCTGGTCCATAACACTTTCGGCACGGTGGTGGCCACCGTACACATCCTGCTGCCCTTCATGGTGCTGCCGCTCTACGCCACCATGCAGAAGATCCCCGGCGATCTCATGCAGGCGGGTGCCAGCCTGGGTGCGAGCCCGTCGCTGACATTTGTCCGCGTGTTCCTGCCGCTGTCGCTGCCGGGCGTGCTCGCGGGCTGCACCATGGTGTTCGTGCTTTGCCTCGGCTTTTACATCACGCCGGAGCTGCTCGGCGGCGGCCGCACCGTGATGGTGTCGATGCTGGTGAGCCGCAATGTCGAGCTCTACAATCAGTTCGGTGCCGCGAGCGCCGTTGCGGTGGCGCTGCTGCTGAGCGTGCTCGTGATTTTCTTTGCCGTCAGCCGCTTCATTTCGCTCGATCGCATATTGGGGCAGAAATGACGCGGATCTCGCCCGCACGGATCGCCCTCTATGTGATCAGCGCGCTGGTGCTGATCTATCTGATCCTGCCGGTGCTGATCATCGCGCCGATCTCGTTCTCAAGCGCGCGCTTCCTGACCTTCCCACCGCCGTCGTTCTCGCTGCGCTGGTACCAGCAATATTTTGCCAATCCGGCCTGGATGCAGGCGACGCGGGTGACGCTGACGGTCGCGCTATTCACCGTGGTGATCGCAACGCCGTGTGGCGTCGCCGCCGCCTACGCCATCAGCCAGTCGAAGCTGCGCATCATGCGCGTCATCCACATGGCGCTGCTGCTGCCGCTGGTGGTGCCGATCATCATCACCGCAGTCGGCATCTTCTTCGTCTATGCCAAAGTCGGCCTGGTTGCGACCCTGCCGGGCCTCGTGCTGGCGAATGTGATGCTCGGCTTGCCTTACGTCGTCATCTCGGTGCTCGCAGGCATGCAAAGCTTCGATCCCGCGCAGGAGATGGTCGCGCGCAGCCTCGGCATGAACCGGCTGCGCAGCTTCTTTGCGGTGACGCTGCCGCAGATCAAATCCAGCGTGGTCGCCGGCGGCATCTTCGCCTTCATCTCGGCAATGGACGAGACCATCGTCGCGCTGTTCATCTCCGGCGGACAGTATCAGCCCCTGACCAAGCGCATGTTCACCGCGCTCCGCGACGAGATCGACCCGACCATCGCGGCGATCTCGACGCTGATGACCGCTGCGTCGTTCATGCTGGTGCTCGCAGCGAGCGCGCGGCAGAAGCGGAGCGGGTGAGGGGCCTCTCATTGATACGTGGCGTAGCGAGCGCCAATCCATCACCGTCATCCTGAGGTGCGCGCTCCGCGGCGCGATAGCGCCGGGGAGCAAGCCTCGAAGGGCGACGGCCCGGCTGCACCAGCGCGGCCGTGCATCCTTCGAGGCTCCTCGTGCGCTGCTTCGCATCGCACGCCTCGCACCTCAGGATGACGGGACTGATATGCGCTCGCAATGACGAAGCGGGAGCGATCTTTGCCCCCTCACTTCGCCGCCAGCCACGCCAAAATCATCTCCACAATCTGCGTCCTGCTCTTCGCCAGCACCTTCGGCTCGCTCAGATCGCGGTCGAACAGTGCCCCGAAAGTGTGGCGGTTGGCGACGCGGAAGAAGCAATAAGAGGAGATGGCCAGGTGCAAATCGATGGCGTCGACGTCGTCGCGGAAGGTGCCCTCGGCGCGGCCGCGCTTCAAAATGCCGTCGAGCGTTGCGATCACGCTGGCGTTGAGCTGACGCAGTTGCAGATTCTGCTTCAGGTGCTTGCCGTGGTGGATGTTCTCGATCGAGACGAGGCGGATGAAGTTCGGATTGCGCTCGTCGTGGTCGAAGGTCGCCTCGATCAGCCGGCGCAGGCCCCCGCGCGCGTCGCAGCTGGCGATGTCGAGCTGATCTTCCAGCGCGCGGATGCTGCGATAGGCTTCTTCCAGCACGGCGAGGTAGAGCTGCTCCTTGCCGCCGAAATAATAATAGATCATCCGCTTCGACGTGCGCGTCCGCGCCGCGATCGCGTCGACGCGGGCGCCGGAATAGCCCTCGGAGGCGAATTCGGCCATCGCCACTTCGAGGATGTCGCGCCTGGTGCGTTCGGGGTCGTTGGTGCGCTTCGATGGGGCTGGCATGCGCTCGAGCATCACTGTTTCTCCCGCCCGTTTCTATGGATCACCCTGAAGGTGAAGGCAAATTTCGCCCAATCCGACGTCTTTCGCTGCGGACTTGCATAAACGTACTAGTTCGTACATTATGGATTGAAACCAAGGTTGCGGCAACCAAAAGCAAAAACTCGCGCACGGCCTTACGGGCATGACGCGAGCTGCGACCGACATCGCACACGGGGAGGAATTTCATGAGCTCGACCTCAATCGCATCGCTGCACGCGCCTTCGGGCGCGGAGACTACGCAAAACAAGCTGCCGAAGCGCGCCGCGCTCGTCAGCTTCGTCGGCAGCATGCTCGAATACTACGACTTCTTCATCTACGGCACCGCGGCGGCGCTGATCTTTCCAAAAGTGTTCTTCGTCAATGTCGATCCCGCGACCGGGACGCTGCTCGCGCTGTTGTCGTTCGGCATCGGCTATATCGCGCGCCCCGTCGGCGCCGTCATCCTCGGCCATTTCGGTGACCGCATCGGCCGCAAGACGGTGCTGCTGTTCACCTTGGTGGTGATGGGCGCCTCGACGCTGGCGATCGGCCTGTTGCCGGATGCCAAGACGATCGGCAGCGCCGCGCCCATCATCCTGACGCTGCTGCGCCTGTTGCAGGGCCTGTCGGCCGCCGGCGAGCAGAGCGGAGCGAATTCGCTGACACTGGAGCATTCCGCCAATTCCAACCGCGCTTTCTTCACGAGCTGGACCCTGAGCGGCACCCAGGCCGGCGCGATCCTGGCGACGCTGGTGTTCATTCCGGTGTCCAGCATGCCGGAAGACCAACTGCTGAGCTGGGGCTGGCGCATTCCGTTCCTGCTCTCCGCGCTGGTGCTGCTGGTTGCCTATCTGGTGCGGCGGACCATGCCGGAAACGCCTGTGTTCGAGGAGATCAAGGACAAGGCGCAGGTGGCGCGTTTCCCCGTGGTCGCGCTGCTGCGCGTCTATTGGCCGGACGTGCTCCGCGTCATCGTCTGTGCGCTGATCGCGACCGTCAGCACCATGACCGCGGTGTTTGCGCTCGGCTATGCCACCAGCAAGTTCGGCGTCGCGCGTCCGACCATGCTGTGGGCCGGCGTGCTCGGCAATGTCGTGGCGCTGTTCGTCCAACCGTTGTGGGCCCTGCTCGCCGACAGGATCGGCCGCAAGCCGGTGTTCATCGGCGGCGTGCTCGGCTGTGCCGTGCTGCTGTTCCCCTATTTCATGCTGGTGACCTCGGGCAGCACGCCCGCGATCTTCGTCGCCTCGATTGGCCTCTACATCATCTACTCCGCGCCCAACGCGATCTGGCCGTCGTTCTATGCGGAGATGTTCGAGGCGCGCGTGCGCTATTCCGGCACCGCGATCGGCACGCAGCTCGGCTTCCTTGCCGCCGGCTTCACGCCGCTGGTGGCCGCGAGCCTCGTCGGCGCGGGACCGACCGGCTGGATTCCGGTTGCGATCTTCGTCGCCGGTTGCTGCGTCGCCTCGGCCGTGGCTGCATCGACCGCGCGCGAAACCCACAAGGTCGACATCGCCGATCTCGGCAAGCGGCGCGCTTGACGTGGAAGACAGGACAATTATCGCATGCTGACCAATGCAGTTCCGACCACGCTCGGCCCGATCATCGGGGCCGAGCAGGGGACCGTCCGCGCCTTCAAGGGCGTGCCGTTCGCCACCGCGCGGCGCTTCGCCAGGTCAACATTGCCACCAGCTTGGACGGAGCCGCGCCGCTGCACGGATTACGGCGCCTACGCGCCGCAGCCCGGGCATCTCGATCAGGCGGAAGAATCCTGTCTCAGTCTGAATATCTGGACGCCGGCCGGGGCGGATCGCCCATTGCCGGTGCTGTTCTTCATCCATGGTGGCGCCTTCGTCACCGGCGGCGGCGCCGACTATGACGGCGCATTCCTCGCCGCGCACGGTCCGGCTGTCATCGTCACCATCAACTATAGGCTCGGCCCGCTTGGCTTCCTGCAACTGCATCGGCACGGATTGGGCGAGGCGAACAATCTCGCTATCTCGGATTCACTCGCCGCGCTCGACTGGGTCCACGCCAATATCGCCAATTTCGGCGGCGATCCGGACCAACTGACGCTGTCGGGCCAGTCGGCCGGCGCGTCCTTGGTGATCGCGCTCGCAACGCTGCCGCAAGCCAGTGGCAAGTTCGCCCGGGCCCTCGCACTGAGTGCACCGGGCCGCAATATCATGAGCGCAGACCATGCCGACAAGGTCGCGCGCCGCGTGCTGGCCGAGCTCGAACTCGAGCACGACGCCGCTGCGATCGCATCCGTGCCGTTGCCAAAGCTGTTCGCCGCCGTCGAGCGTGTCGGCCGCAGGATCGCCGACGAGACCGCTTCAGGCACCGTGTTCGGCCCGGTGCTCGACGGCAGCGTGATCCCGCGCGAGCCGCGCGATGTCTTCGCCGAGGGAGGCTTGCGCGACATCCCGCTCTGGCTCGGCTCCTGCCGCGACGAGATGGTGATGTTCCTGAAGAGCACGCCGCCGGCCACGATGATCCGCACCACCGAGCGCAATGTGCGGGCCGCTTTCGGCGATGCCGGCTGGGAGCGCCTGCTGGCCTGCTATCGCGGCTCGGCGCGCGGCGACGAGGATCCATATGAGGCGCTGCTTTCGGATGCGTTCTGGCATCGGCCGATGGCCGACCTCGCGCGAAGCCATGCAGTCGCGGGTGGCGCGGTGTGGCTGAGCCGGTTCGATCATCGCCCGGCGCTGGAACCGTTCCTGTCGCAAGGGCCGACCCACGGCGCGGACAATGCCTGCCTCTGGGCGCATCTGCCAAATTTCATCGATCGCCCGATCCTCAAGCGCAAGGGCGGCCCGATGACCTCGGCCGATATCGACGTCGCGGCGCGGTTTCAGACCAGTCTGCTGCGCTTCGTGACAAGCGGCGAGCCTGATGTCGCGGAAGCCTGGCCGCGGTTCGAGTCGGCCAAGGAGCCTCTCGCAATTTTCGGCCAGCCGTTTCATATTGTGCCTCTCAACGAAGGCATGCGCTCCCGCCTCTGGGCGGAACTGAGCACCGGCACCAACGATAAAAACAACATCAGGGAGGCCGTATGAGCATCTTGAACAGGAATGCTGCGCGCGGTTCGATCGTCTCGCTGCTTGGCGCGTTCGCGCTGCTGGCGGCTTCGCCCGTCACCGCGCAGATCGTCGCGACGCCTGTTCCCGGAGATCCTGTCAGCATCGATAGCGGCGCCGTCTCCGGCAAGGTGCTGCCGTCGAACGTGAAAGCCTATTTCGGCATTCCCTTTGCCGCGCCGCCGCTCGGCGAGCTCCGCTGGCGCGCGCCGCAAAAGGTCGATGCGTGGCAGGGCGTCTATCATGCCGACCGGATGGCGCCCGAATGCATCCAGGTGCTGCGCCGGCACAATCTCAACCATTATTTCGGCGAGGAGGCGACCAGCGAGAACTGCCTCTATCTGAACATCTGGGCGAGTCCCGATGCGAAGTCCGGCGCAAAACTGCCGGTCGTGGTCTGGATCTATGGCGGCGGCTTCACGCTCGGCTCCAGCGGCATGGCGATCTATGACGGCGAGAACGTCGCGAAGAAAGGCACGATCTTCGTCAGCTTCAACTACCGCGTCGGCATCTTGGGCAATCTTGCCCATCCCGAGCTGACCGCGGAATCACCGAACCACGCCTCCGGCAATTACGGCCTGATGGACCAGGTCGCGGCCCTGCAATGGGTCAAGCGCAACATCGCGCAGTTCGGCGGCGATCCCGACAACGTCACCATCACCGGGCAATCGGCCGGCGCGATGTCGGTGTCGGCGCTGGAATCGAGCCCGCTGGCCAAGGGCCTGTTCAATCGCGGCTTTGCGATGAGTCTGAGCATGTTCGACAACCGCTTCAAATTCCCTGCGCTGCCGGCGGCCGAGAAGATCGGCCTCGAGGTGCAGTCGGCGCTCGGGGCAGCGTCGCTGGCCGAGATGCGCCTGATCCAGGCCGACAAGATTCTGGCGGTCCAGAAGGACTGCCAGCTCGGCTGCGCCGGCACGATCTCGGTCACGCCTGATATCGACGGGTACGTGCTGCCCGACACCGTCCCGAATATCTTTGCGGCCGGAAAGCAGAACGATGTCGCGACTGTCGCAGGGTTCACGAGCGACGAAAGCTCGAACGATTTGCGTACCGCCGGAACGCTCGAAGCCTATGTCTCCGCCGCGAAAAAACTCTATGGCGACCAGGCCGATCGCTTCCTCGCGCTCTATCCCGCCAAGACCGACGGCGAGGTGAAGGCGATGGGCCTGCTTGCGGCGCGCGAGGGGCTGGTCGAGATCGGTACGCGCAACTGGGCCGAAGCCCAGGCGAAGACCGGCAAGGCGCCATTCTATATGTACATGTTCTCGCGCGTGCATCCGTTCGCGCCCGGTGTGGAATTCTTCGACAGCCCGCAGAAGATCGGCGCCTATCACACCTCTGATGTGCCTTACTGGTTCGGAACGCAGGACGCCTTCAATAAATTCCGCACCACGCGCAACTGGACCGAGTTCGACCGCGCGCTGTCCGAACGCATGATGGATACGCTCGTTGCCTTCGCGCGAACTGGCAATCCCGCCACGCCGGCAACGCCGTGGCCGCAATGGGCGGAAGCGACGCAAAAATATGTCGAGTTCGGCGACGACAGCGGCGTTCGCGAGGAGAACCGGGCGCGGCTCGATTTCCACACGCCCGCCAACGTCACGCCCTCGACGCCGCGGATCTCGCGCGACTAGTGCGGAATGGCTTTTGGTTGAATCGATCGCGCCGCGGGCTCGCTCAACCTCTCCCGCTTGCGGGCAGGGCAATCGCATATCGGTCTCGGTGAAATCCGAGCGCACGCCTCGTCCTTCGAGACGACCGCTCCGCGGTCTCCTCAGGATGAGGCTCAGCGGCAGCTTTGCCTATAAATCAGCTGCCACGCATTCGGTCCTCATCCTGAGGGCCCGCCGAAGGCGGGCGTCTCGAAGGATGGCCGCGAGCGCGTTTCCTGCTACGTTCTGCCCATATGCGATTGCCCTGCCCGCAAGCGGGAGAGGGAGCGGACCTCCGTCGCGGCGACAATCGAGCCTAGTCCCATCGCGCTTTGGTGCGGGCCGATCACCGGGGCACACCTGTAATCTGGATCACACGCAGATGCGCCGATCTGCGCTAGATCAAGTCAGGCCCCGCCTCCGCGCGGCCGGCTTCGGAGCTCGCGATGATTGCTGCACTGGCAAAGGCAATATCCCGGGCGACGGGAACCGATGTCGACGTTGAAACTCTGAAGATCCTGGTGATCTTCTCGGGCGCGGGGCTGCTGGTCTCACTCGTGGCCGCGATGATCTACGGAGAGGCTTTCAACGCCGCCCTGTTGTGAGCGCGTTGCAATCGGTCAGGCCACCGGATCCTCCGAGCGGCTCCGCTCAATTGGCGCCAGCGGCGGTGCGCGCTTGAGGGGAGCGTCCTCTCGTGGTGCTGTGTCGCTGCCTGAGAAATGTTCGACCGGCGCGCCGCCGGTGTCGCGATAGGCGACGATCCAGATCAGAAAGCCCAGAACCGCCAGCCCGGCGCCGACGGGGCCGGTGGAGGTCCAACCGAGTCCCTGGCGAATGGCGAGGCCGCCGAGGAATGGCCCGAGCGCATTGGCCGTGTTGAACGCCGAATGGTTGAGCGCGGCGGCGAGCGCCTGCGCGTCTCCCGCGACGTCCATCAATCGCGTTTGCAGCACGGCCCCGAGCGCGACGCTTGCGCCGATCGCAAAAATGTCGATCGCGAGCAGCCAGGGATTGCCGGCGACAAGCGGAAATGCCAGCAGCGCCACGGCTGCGAACAACAGGATGACGCCCGCCGTCGGCATCAGCGCGCGATCGGCGAAGCGCGGCACGACCAGATTGCCGAGCGTGGCGCCGATGCCGAAGATCGCCAGGAAGAACGGAATGACCTCGGTGCTGACTTTGGTGACCTCGATCAAGGTCGTCGCCAGATAAGTGTAGACGGCGAACATGCCGCCGAAGCCGATGGCGCCGATCGCGAGCGTCGTCCAGACGCGGCGGCTTTTGAGCGCGCCGAGCTCGCGCAGCGGATCCGACCGGCCGGCTTGGTCGCGCGGCGCGAACAGCGCGCAGAGCAACATCGTGAGCAGCGCCAACACCGACACGAGGGCAAAACTCGCGCGCCAGCCGACGGCCTGGCCGATCAAATTGGCCAAGGGAACGCCGATGATGGTGGCGACGGTCAGGCCGAGCATGACTTGGCCGACCGCCCGCGAGCGGCGATGTTGCGGAACGAGCGAGGCCGCCACCAGCGCGGCGATGCCGAAATAGGCGCCGTGGGGCAGGCCTGAGAGAAAGCGGGCCGCGATCATGGAACCGAAGCCCGGCGCAAGCGCGGTGAGGGCGTTGCCGAGCGCGAACACGGCCATCAGCACCAGAAGCTGCGTGCGCCGGGCGAACCGCGCACCAAGCACGGCAATTAACGGCGCGCCCAGCACCACGCCGAGGGCATAGGCGCTGATCGCGTGCCCGGCCGTCGGCTCGTCGATATGAAGGTCGGCCGCGAAGAACGGCAGCAGGCTCATCGATGCGAATTCGGTGGTTCCGATCGCAAAGCCGCCCATCGCGAGCGAGAACAGGACGATGGCGAGATGAGGGGGCGCGGAAGCCGAGTTCGATGTCGCGCTTGGCGAGGTCGTCATGTGTCCTGCATTGGTGGCGTCGAGGGGAACCAGCCCGGCAAACGTCACCACCCCTGCAGTATTTGTCTCACCTACTTAAACGCGCATGGGTCCGCGTCAACACCGGAAGCTCCACGTAACGCGTCTGCATATCAGCGTCCCGGTTTGCTCGGGGCATCCGCGTCAATGTGTCTCGTGAAACCGGTTCAAAAACGCTTTCAGCCGCTCGCTGCGCGGCTGGCGGATGGTCTCGTCCGGCGTGCCGATCTCGGCCATGACGCCGTCGTTCATGAAGCCGACGCGGGTTGAGACGTCGGCGGCGAAGGCCATCTCGTGGGTGACCAGCACCATGGTCATGCCTTCGGCGGCAAGGCTGCGGATGACGGAGAGCACTTCGCCGACGAGCTCGGGATCGAGCGCCGAGGTCGGCTCGTCGAACAGCATCACGTCGGGTTTCATCGCGAGCGCACGCGCGATGGCGACGCGCTGCTTCTGGCCGCCGGACAGGCGGCTCGGGAAGGCGTCCGCCTTGTCGGCGAGGCCCACCTTGGCGAGCAGGTCGCGGCCGAGTTCGTTGGCTTGCGCCTGCGCCATGCCCTTCACCTGCACCGGGCCCTCGGTGACATTGGCGAGCACGGACATGTGCGGGAACAGGTTGAAATGCTGGAACACCATGCCGACGCTACGGCGGAGCAGAGCGAGCTGTGCATCGCCCGCGGTACGCATGCCTTTGCCGAAGGAAAATATGTGCGCCCCGATAGCAAGCTCGCCCTGCTGCGGCATTTCCAGCAGGTTGAGGCAGCGCAGGAAGGTCGACTTGCCGGAGCCGGAGGCGCCAATGAGGGTGACGACCTCGCCGCGCGCGACCGAGAGCGAGACGCCCTTGAGCACCTCGTTATCGCCGAACGCCTTGTGGATATTGTCAGCGGCCAGAGCGTTCATCGATGCGCTCCCATCCGCAGCTCGATCTGGTCCGCGACCAGCGTCAGCGGGAACAGCACGACGAAATACAGCACGGCGATCGTGGTGTAGACCTCGAGCGGCTTGTAGCTCGTCGCGGTGATGACAGTGCCCTGGTAGAGCAGATCACCGACAGCGACCACCGACACCAGCGAAGTGTTCTTGAGCTGCATGATGGTCTGGTTGATGAAGGAGGGGATCATCACCTGGGTTGCCTGCGGCAGCACGATGCGGCGAAAGATCTTGCCGCGGCGCATGCCGATGGCGCGGCCGGCCTCCCACTGGCCGGTGTCAACGGCCTCGATGCCGCCGCGGAAGATTTCGGCGTAGAACGAGCCGGCATAGAGCGACAGCGCGATGAAGCAGGCCATCGCCGGCGACATGTCGACGCCGATCAGGACCGGCAGGGCGTAGTAGACCCAGATCAGCTGCACGAGTAACGGCGTGCAGCGGAACACCTCGATATAGAGACGCAGCGGCACCGTGACCCAACGCGGCGCCGTCGTGCGCAGGATGCCGACGAACAATCCGATGGCGAGACCCGCGACCACCGTGGTCACCGTGTAGAACAGGGTGACCAGGAGCCCTTGCCCGATCAGGCCCCAATATGGCTTGAGCGCCGCGAAGTCCCAGACATACATGATCGATCAGAACTGAACTTCGGGCGGGAGATCGTCGGCGGTGAGGCCGACGGCTTCGAAGCCTTTCAGCATCCATTCGCGGGTCTGGCCCATCGAGCGATTGTAGTCGGCCCAGGCGCTGAGGAAATCCTTGTAGCGGCGATCGCTCTCGGCGCGGATGCCCATGTTGGTCGGCAGCGTCAGCAGCGGGCGCGGGATCGCGAGATCGCCGAGGTTCGGGTTCTTCTTCAGCGTCGAGACGGACAGCACGGCGAGCGAGACGTTGCAGTCGGCACGTCCGGTCGCAACCGCAAGGATCGCCTCGTCGCGGTTCTTGAAGCCGAGGATGTTCGCCTTCGGGCAATAGCGGCGCGCGATGGTCTCATGCGTGGAGCCGATATCGACCGCGATCTTGACCTCGGGCTTGTTGAGATCGGCCCAGATCTGCGGCTTGGCAAAGCCCTTCTTGGTGATGACGGTGAAGGAGTGCACCAGGATCGGCGTCGAGAAGTCGATCACCAGCGCGCGCTCCGGCGTCGGGTTCACGGCGAAGGCGAGGTCGACCTTGTCGGCCTGCAGGTCAAGGATCTGGTTGCCCCAGGTCGATTCCAGCGTCTCGAGCTTGGCGCCGAGCTTGCCGGCGATGTCCTTGGCCATGTCGATGCAGGCGCCCGACCATTCGTTGGTGGCGAGATCCTTGTGGAAGTAGGGCTCCTGTCCGACGATGACGGCGACCCGGAGCACGCCATTCTTCTTGATGCGGTCGAGCGTGGAGGTCGGTGCGTCGGCCTTGGCCGAGCCGCTTGCGGCAGCCATCGCGGCGCCCGCGAGCGCGACGGTGGTGAGAGCATCCCTGCGATTCATGGTCTCTGTCTCCCTGGAATTTGGGTCGGATCGTCTCCGGCCACTGGACTATTTCTGTATTCAGGATAAAATGCAATACGGTATTTTGATTTGCTGGCCATTTGGGCGGCAAAGCAGAAATGAGCCCAATATCTTGGCAGGATTACGCAAAATTCCCCGTAGCGAAGGGTTGTAAATCGCATTCAACTCTGAATACAAGACTGAACGCAATATAGAGAAGTACTGAAGGAGAGGCCTGTGCGCGCCCTATTCGTCGATGCGAACGACACCCTGGCGGCGGTGACCGACAAGCTGCTGGCCTCGCAGAAGCTGCCCGTCAGCATCAACCGCAATCCTTCCATCAAGCCGGACGATCTGCCCGGCCTGCTTGGCGATGCCGAGATCATGATCGTCGATCACACCGCCGTGCCGAGTGCGATCGCCGAGACGTGCAAGGCGCTCAAGCATGTCGTCTTCCTCGGCACCGGCGCGCGCAGCTATATGAATCCGGAAGAGCTCGCTGAGCGTGGTATCGCGGTTCACACCATCAAGGGCTATGGCGACACGGCCGTGGCCGAATGCGCGATCGCCTTGATGTGGGCGTCCGCCAAGAGTTTTGGCGAGATGGATCGTGGCATGCGCGAAGGCAACTGGCTGCGTCGTGACGCGGTGCAGCTCACCGGCAAGACGCTCGGCCTGATCGGTTTCGGCGGCATCGCGGCGGAAGCCGCGCGCATGGCGGCGGGCTGCGGCATGAAGGTGATTGCCTGGAACAGGACGCCGAAGACGCATCCGGGCGTCGTGTTCGTTTCGCTGGAGAAGCTGCTCGCGGAGAGCCATGTCATCTCGCTGCATCTGTTGCTGAACGACGAGACCAAGGGCTTCCTGTCGCGCCAGCGCATCGCGCAGATGCGTCCCGGCAGCATTTTGATCAACACCGCGCGCGGTGCTGTCGTCGACGAGGACGCGATGCTCGACGCGCTCCGCTCCGGCCACATTGCCCATGCCGGCCTCGACGTCTTCACCGTCGAGCCGCTGCCGGCAGGTCATGCCCTGACAAAACTGCCGAACGTGACGCTGTCGGCGCATTCGGCGTTCCGTACGCCCGAGGCGAGCGACAATCTCATCGGTGCTGCGCTCGATCACTGCCGCCGCATCATCGCCACCGGCAAGTAAGGCATGATGAGATCGGCCCGAATAGTAGCCGAGAAAGGATTGCGCTCCCTCCGCGCGACGACCTCCCCCGCAAGCGGGAGAGGTGCAGCGAGCGAGCCGCCAGACCGATTCAACCTGACTTCATCCCTTTAGGACATCAGAGAACATTCGCCATGTCGGATATCACCCGCATCGACCAGAACGCCCGCCGCAGCCGCGCCTCCGTGTTCGGCGATCTCGTTTTCCTCGCAGGGCAAGTGGCGGATACCAAGACCGCCGACATCACCCAGCAGACCAAAGAGGCGCTGGCGAAGGTCGACGACATGCTGGCGCGCGCCGGCACCGACAAGTCGCGCCTGCTCAGCGTGCAGGTCTGGCTCAAGACGATGGACGATTTCGACGCCATGAACGCGGTCTATGACGCCTGGGTCGTGCCGGGCAACACGCCGACGCGCGCCTGCGGCAAGGTCGAGCTTGCCGATCCCGCCTTCCGCATCGAAGTGATCGCGATCGCCGCGCGCGCGTAGAGGTCGGCCGTGACTGTCAGGGCACCCGCATCGACCTTCCGTCCGGCACAGCGCATCAGCGCGATTGGCGTCTCGGAGATCCTGAAGATCGGCGCGGTCGCGCAGCGCCTGAAGCGCGAGGGGCGGCCGGTGATCGTGCTCGGCGCCGGCGAGCCTGATTTCGACACGCCCGATCATGCCAAGGACGCGGCGGAGCGCGCCATTCGCGCCGGCCAGACCAAATACACCATCCTCGACGGTTCGCTGGAATTGAAGGCTGCGATCGCCGAGAAATTCCGCCGCGAGAACGATCTCGTCTATGCCGCCGACGAGATCACTGCTGGCGCCGGCGCCAAGCAGGTGATCCACAACGCCTTCATGGCCAGCTTAAGTCCCGGCGACGAGGTCATCCTCGCCGCACCCTACTGGACCAGCTATGCCGACATGGTGCGCATCGCCGACGGCACGCCGGTGGATGTGCTGTGCCGCGAGGACAACGGCTTTCGCCTCGATGCCGCCGATCTCGAACGCGCGATCACGCCGCGCACGCGCTGGCTGCTGCTGAACTCGCCATCCAATCCGACCGGCGCGGCCTATTCCGCGGCGCAGCTACGGCCGATCCTGGACGTGCTGAAGCGCCATCCGCATGTCTGGCTGATGGCCGACGATATCTACGAGCACCTGATCTATGACGGCCTGCCGTTCGTCACGGCTGCAGCGCTCGAGCCGAGCCTGAAATCGCGCACGCTGACCGTCAACGGCGTCTCCAAGGCCTATGCCATGACCGGCTGGCGCGTCGGCTATGGCGGCGGTCCGCGCGAGCTGATCGCGGCGATGGCCGTGGTGCAGAGCCAGAGCACGACCAATCCCTCCTCGGTGAGCCAGGCCGCCGCGATCGCCGCGCTGACCGGCCCGCAGGACGTGCTGATTGAACGTCGTGCCGCGTTCCAGCGCCGCCGCGACATCGTGGTCGATGCGCTCAACGCCATCGACGGCGTCACCTGCCGCCGGCCGGAAGGCGCGTTCTACACCTATGCGAGCTGCGCCGGCCTGATCGGCCGCCGTACGCCGAATGGTGCCGTCATCGACAGCGACGTAACGTTTTGCCGCTTCCTGCTGGAGAGGCATGACGTGGCTGTGGTGCCGGGCAGCTGTTTCGGCCTTGCACCTTATTTCCGCCTGTCCTACGCCACCTCGGAACAAAACTTGCGCGAAGCCTTAAAGCGCATCGCCAAAGCCTGCAGGGAGCTGTCATGACCATTCGCAACACCCGCACCGGGGGCCAGATCCTGATCGATCAGCTGGTCGCCCAGGGCGTCGACCGCGTCACTTGCGTGCCGGGCGAGAGCTACCTCGCGGCACTCGACGCGCTGCATGACAGCCCGATCGACGTCGTGATCTGCCGTGCCGAAGGCGGTGCGGCGATGATGGCGGAGGCCTATGGCAAGCTCACCGGGCGGCCCGGTATCTGCTTCGTCACCCGCGGCCCCGGCGCGACCAATGCCAGCCACGGCGTCCACATAGCGATGCAGGACTCGACGCCGATGATCCTGTTCGTCGGCCAGGTCGACACCGGCATGCGCGAGCGCGAGGCGTTCCAGGAGCTTGACTACAAGGCGGTGTTCGGCCCCATGGCGAAATGGGCGGTCGAGATCGATCGCCCCGATCGCATTCCGGAGCTGGTGGCGCGCGCCTTCCGCGTCGCCATGCAGGGCCGCCCGGGTCCCGTCGTGATCGCGCTGCCGGAGAACATGCTGACCGAGACCGCCGCTGTCGCCGATGCCCTGCGCATCGAGCCCGCGGTGAGCTGGCCCGCTCCCGCTGATATCGAGCAGGTCAGTGCGATGCTTGCGAGCGCCAAGGCGCCGCTGGTCATCCTCGGCGGCTCGCGCTGGACTGACGACGCCACCATGAGCATCGCGCGCTTTGCCGAACGGTTCGACCTGCCGGTCGCGACCTCGTTCCGCCGGGCGTCGCTGATCGATGCCGATCATTCGCACTATGCCGGCGATCTCGGCATCGGGCCCAGCCCGGGCCTGAAGGCGCGCATCGACAACGCCGATGTCATTCTCCTCATCGGCGGCCGCATGTCGGAGATGCCGTCGTCGTCCTACACGCTGCTCGATATTCCGACGCCGAAGCAGAAGCTGATCCACGTGCATCCCGGCTCCGAAGAGCTCGGCCGCATCTATCAGCCGGAGCTCGCGATCCAGGCGACGCCGGCCGCGTTCGCCGCCGCCGTCGAGACGCTGAAGCCGTCAGGTGCCGTCGCCTGGAAGGGCGAGGCCGCCAAGGCGCATGCCGATTATCTGGCCTGGACCGACAAGGCGCGCGAGCTGCCGGGCACGTTCCAGTACGGCCAGGTCATGACCTGGCTGCGCGACCGCCTGCCGAAGGACGCGATCGTCTGCAATGGCGCCGGCAATTATGCCGGCTGGATCCATCGCCATCACCGCTTCCATAGCTTTGCCTCGCAGCTCGCACCGACCTCCGGTTCGATGGGCTATGGCGTGCCGGCCGCGGTTCTCGCCAAACGGCAGTTTCCGGATCGCGTCGTCGTCGCCTTTGCCGGCGACGGCTGCTTCCTGATGAACGGGCAGGAATTCGCGACTGCCGTGCAGTACGACGCGCCGCTGGTCGTCATCGTCGTCGATAATTCGCAATACGGCACCATTCGCATGCATCAGGAGCGCGACTATCCCGGTCGCGTCGTCGGCACCCAGCTCAAGAACCCCGATTTCGCGATGTACGCAAAAGCGTTCGGCGGTCATGGCGAGCGCGTCGAGCGCACCGAAGAGTTCGCACCCGCGTTCGAGCGTGCGCTCGCCTCGGGCAAGCCGTCGATCCTCCATTGCATCATCGATCCCCGCGCGATCTCGGTCGGCAAGGACTTTACGCCCGCGGTGAAGGCGTAGCCGATGTCGGAGAGCCGCCACGTCGCCATCATTGGAGCCGGCGCGGTGGGCGTGATCAGCGCCATCGAGGCGCTGCGCGAGGGTCATCGCGTTACGCTGATCGACGCGGGTGAGCCTGGTGGCGAACAGGCGGCGAGTTACGGCAATGCCGGCTGGCTCTCCTCGCATTCGGTGATTCCGCCGGCGGAGCCGGGCATCTGGAAGAAGGTGCCGGGCTATCTCCTGGATCCGCTCGGGCCGCTCGCGATCCGCTGGTCTTACTTGCCGACGGCGCTCCCCTGGCTGGTCAAATACCTGCTGTCGGGCTGGACCGAGGCGCGCGTCGAGAAGACCGCCTTTGCGCTGCGCGATCTCCTGAAGGACGCGCCGCTGCTGCACAGGACGCTTGCGGAAGAAGCCGGCGTCCCTGAACTGGTCGAGCGCAACGGCGTGATGCACGTCTTCCCGTCGCGCGGCAATTTTGACAACGATCTCGGCTGGTGCCTGCGCAAGAAGGTCGGCGTCGAATGGCTGGAGCTGAACGCCGACGAGATGCGTCAGCGCGAGCCGGATCTGCATCCGCGCTACACTTTTGGTGTGGTGGTGGAAGAGGCCGGACGTTGTCGCGATCCCGGCGCTTACGTTGCGGCGCTTGCCAATCATGCGATTGCGAGCGGTGCGAAGCTCGTGAAGGCCAAAGCGACGGGTTTCAAGCTCTCCGATAACAAGCTCGTCGCCGTCGTCACCGAGACCGGCGAGATCCCCTGCGATGCCGCCGTTGTTGCGGCCGGCGCGCATTCAAAACGGCTGACGGCATCGGTTGGCGATTCCCTGCCGCTCGAGACCGAACGCGGCTATCACATCATGATCGAGAACCCGGAATCAGGTCCGCGCAGCTCGATGATGGCGTCCGACGCAAAGATGGTGGTGAACTGGACCGACAAAGGCCTGCGCGCCGCCGGCACGGTCGAGATCGCAGGCCTCGAGGCCGCGCCGAACTGGAAGCGCGCCGAGATCTTGCGCAACAACCTCCTCAGCATGTTCCCAAAGCTGCCGAAGGACATCCCGGCCTCGCGCATCAAGACCTGGTTCGGGCATCGGCCGAGCATGCCGGACGGCATTCCCTGCATCGGCCATTCACGCGCCTCGCGCGACATCGTCTATGCCTTTGGCCACGGCCATATCGGTCTGGTCGGCTCGGCCCGCACCGGCCGTCTTGTCGCGCAACTCCTGAGCGGCAAGCAGCCGGAAATTCCGCTCGCGCCTTTCGCACCCACCCGCTTCCTCTGAGATCGCATCATGACCATCGCAGCCAACTCGCCTTCTCGTATTGCCCGTGGCGGCAAGGCCATCTACGGCGCGCCGCTCGGCATCCTGATGCTGGAGGCACGCTTCCCCCGGATTCCCGGCGACATGGGCAATGGCACGACCTGGCCATTCCCGGTGCTCTATCGCGTGGTGAGCGGCGCTTCGCCGGAGAAGGTGGTTTTGAAGGGCGCGGCCGGCCTGCTGCCTGACTTCATCGATGCGGCCAAGGAGCTGGTGCGGCTGGGGGCCGAGGCCATCACCACCAATTGCGGCTTCCTCTCGCTGTTCCAGAAGGAGATCGCGGCCGCCGTCGGCGTTCCCGTTGCGACCTCGTCGCTGATGCAAGTGCCGTGGGTGCAGGCGACCTTGCCGCCGGGCAAACGCGTCGGCCTCGTCACGGTGTCGGGTTCGACCCTGACGCCGGCCCATCTGGAAGGTGCGGGTGTGCCACTCGATACGCCGCTTGTCGGCACCGAGCACGGCAAGGAATTTTTCCGCGTCCTGATCAAGGCCGAGAAGGACGATATGGACGTCGGCTTGGCCGAGCGCGACGTGGTCGAGGCGGGCAAGCTGCTGGTCGCCAAAAACCCTGACGTCGGCGCCATCGTGCTCGAATGCACCAATATGCCGCCCTATGCGGCTGCGTTGCAGGCCGAGGTCGGGTTGCCGGTCTACGACATCTATTCCATGATCACCTGGTTTCATGCTGGACTGCGCCCGCGCGCGTTCGCCTGATTCAGCCGCCGGAAGGCTCTTCACAACCTCTGCTTTCGTTTACATTGCAATCGCTCACGCAGCCCCGGTATATTGGGCTGCGTGCGGGCATGAATGCAGCTGATGATGAGCAACGTGGAACTGGCTTCCGATAGTATCGTCGATCGCGTCTATGAACAGCTCAAGGCGATGGCCGTGAGCTATGAGTTCAAGCCGGGTGAACGACTCAACGAAGGCGAGCTGGCCAAACGCCTTGGCGTCAGCCGCACGCCGCTGCGCGAAGCGCTCAACCGTCTCAACACCGAGGGCTTCCTGCGCTTCACGCCGGGCAAGGGCTTCTTCTGCCGTGAGCTCGACGCGCACGAAATCTTCGATCTTTACGAGCTGCGCAAGTCGATCGAGGTCGCCTCGGTCCGCCTCGCTATCAAGCGCGCCAGGGACGAGGACATCGACTCGTTGCTGAAATTCCTCGAGGCCACCGGTCCCGATCCCGGCGAGCGCTCTTCAGTCGAGCTGGTCGAACTCGACGAGACCTTTCACGAGCGGCTGATGGCGATGTCGAACAATGCCGAGATGCTGCGCGTGCTCCGCAACGTCAACGCCCGCATCCGCTTCGTGCGCTGGATCGACATGGACAGCATCAACCGGTCGAATACCCAGGCCGAGCACCGCGCGGTGGTCGAAGGGTTGAAGGCGCGCAACGAAGAGGCCTGCGTCTCGGTGCTCGAGAAGCACATCGACCGCCGCCTCGATCGCATCACGTCTGCCATCAAGGAAGGCTACGCGCAGATCTATATGCCGGCTGCGGCAAGGTCTGCAGGGAATTGAGGACGTCACCTCGCCCCGCTTGCGGGGAGAGGTCGATCGCGAAGCGATCGGGTGAGGGGAACTCTCCGCGAGTCCAACTGTCACCGTCCCCGTAGAGACTCCCCCTCACCCCGCAAGCGGGGCGAGGGAGCAGAGGCACCGCCGCTGCCGCCAACACCAGCTATACAATCCTTCAATACCTGCTCATGCCAGACGGTCAGAGCTTTCGCGTGCGAACATCGCTAGCGTGCCGCTCGACATTCACGGAGACACGCGGTGCATAGCCCAAAGCCCAATTCCGAAGCGCGCAGCCGCGACGACTGGCCGTCCGAGCTCTATCGCATCCTCAAGGCCGCCGACGTCCGGCAGATGTCGTATGTGCCCGATGCCGGCCACAGCCAGCTGATCCGGATGTTCTCGGCCGATCGCGATGTCACCACCAACGTGCTGACGACCGAAGAGGAGGGCATTGCGATCGCCGCGGGCGCCTGGCTTGGCGGCCAGCGCAGCGTGCTGCTGATGCAGTCGAGCGGCGTCGGCAATTGCATCAACATGCTGTCGCTGTCGGCGATCGGCCGCTTTCCGCTGCTGATGCTGGTGACGATGCGCGGCGAATGGGCCGAGTTCAACCCTTGGCAGGTGCCGATGAGCCGGGCGACGCAGCCCTCGCTGGAGGCGATCGGCCTGAAGGTGATGCGGGCCGAGACGGCGGAGGATCTGGTCGAGACGGTCGAATCTGCGGCGTCGCTCGCCTACGAGTCCGACCAGCAGATCGCGGTTCTGATCGGGCAGCGCCTGATCGGCAAGAAGAAGTGGTGATATCGATGTCCGTTCCCTCCGAGCTCGATCGCCGCGCCGCCGTCGCGGCACTCCTGAAGAACCGCAAGGACACGCTGGTCGTTTCCGGCCTCGGTTCTCCAACCTACGACCTGCATTCCGTCGGCGACCATGACGGCAATTTCTATCTCTGGGGTGCCATGGGCGGCGCCGCGCTCATCGCGCTTGGATTAGCGCAGGCCCAGCCGGGCAAGCGCGTCCTCGCCTTGACCGGCGACGGCGAACAGCTCATGGGCCTCGGCGGCATCGCCACCATCGGCGTCGCGCGCCCGCGCAATCTCGACATCGTCGTGATCGACAACCAGCATTTTGGCGAGACCGGAATGCAGGCGAGCCACACCGGGCGCGGCGTCGATCTCACGGCGATCGCCACGGCCTGCGGCTTTGCCGCAACCGCGACGTTGCGGACGCTCGAGGAGGTGCAAAGCCTCGCCACGCAAATTGCCGAGCCGGCCAATGGTCCGCGGCTTTTTGTCATCAAGGTAAGGGCCGAAAATCCGCCGCGCTCGCTGCCCTCGCGCGATGCCGTCTTTATCAAGAACCGGTTCCGTGCTCATCTCGGCTTCGCGGCGGCTTGAACTGGAGTCCTCTCCGGGATAGCTCGCTGCGTTACGCAGCTATCCTGGAGTGAGACCCATGAAACTATCCGGCAAGGTCGCCGCCATCACCGGCTCGGCACGCGGCATTGGCAAGGCCTGCGCAAAGCGATTCCTCGATGACGGCGTCAAGGTCGTGATCTCGGATGTCGATGCTGATGGTCTGGCCGCAACGGCCGCCGAACTCGGGCGGCCGGATGCCTTGCGCACCGTGGTCGGCAATGTCGCCAGGCGCGCCGACGTCGATCAGCTCGTCGCGACCGCTGCGAAGGAGTTCGGCCGACTCGACATCATGGTCAACAATGCCGGCGTCGCGCGCAACCGGGACATCCTGGAGATCTCCGAAGAGGAGTTCGACGAAATCATCGGCATCAACCTGAAAGGCGCGTTCTTCGGCGTGCAGGCTGCGGCGAAGCAGATGATCGCCCAAGGTGGCGGCGGGGTCATCATCAACATGTCCTCGGTGAACGCGCTGCTGGCGATCCCGGCGCTTGCGACCTACGCGATGTCCAAGGGTGGCATGAAGCAGCTCACCTCTGTGGCAGCTGTCGCGCTGGCCCCGCACAATATCCGCGTCGTGGCGGTCGGGCCCGGCACGATTTTGACCGACATGGTGGCGTCGTCGATCTACACCTCCGATGATGCCCGCAAGACCGTGATGTCACGCACGCCGGCCGGTCGCGGTGGCGAGCCGAGCGAGGTCGCCTCCGTCGTCGCGTTCCTCGCCAGCGACGATGCGTCCTACATCACCGGGCAGACGATCTATCCCGATGGCGGGCGATTGATCCTGAACTACACGGTGCCGGTGAAGGATAAGTAGCGCGGCGTTAAGACTTCACCGCGCCTGAGGTCATGCCGTCGATGAATTGGCGCTGCAGCAGCACGAAGATAACGACGATCGGCAGCACGATCGTCACGGCCGCCGCCAGCATCTCGCCCCAGTCGGTCGAATATTGTCCCGTGAGATTGTAGAACCGCACAATCGCAGTGACGTTGCTGTCGTTCTGCAGGAACGTCACGGCGATGACGAACTCGTTCCAGGCATTCAGCCCGACGATGATCGCGACCGTGAGCAGTCCCGGCCGCATCATCGGCAGGATCACGTACCAGAACGTCTGCCACGGCTTGGCGCCGTCGACCTGGGCTGCTTCCTCCAGCGCGACGGGGATTGCGAGCGCATAGGTGCGCAGAAGGAAAATCGCGAACGGCGAGAACATCGCGGTGTAGATCAGCGCCACCGCGGGGATCGAGTTGACCAGCCCAAGCTTGGCGAAGATGAAATAGAGCGGGTAGAGATAGAGCTGCACGGGCACGGTGATTGTGCCCATGAAGTAGAAGGTGATGAAACGCCAAAACTTGCCCTTCTGCCGGGCCAGCACATAGGCGCAGGGCGTCGCAGTGATACAGACCATCAGAATGGTGAGGGTCGCGACCTCGGCGCTGTGCAGCAGGCTCGGGCCGAGCTGGGCGTTGCGCCAGGCCGACGAGAAATTCTCCCAGTGCAACTGGGTCGGCAGCGCCAGCGGGTTGCTGCCGATCTCGACTGTCGTCTTCAGCGCGTTCATCACGGCGAGCACGATCGGCAGCAGCGAGCTGAACGATGCGACGCCGATCAGCCCGAGGCTGAATGTTCTGCTCCAGCGATCTGCGATCATGTCGATTGCGCGTCGTCGGTGATCTGGAGCCAGAGATAGACGGCGGTGGCGCAGAGGCCGAACAAGCTCATGACACAGGCGGCGGCTGCTGCCTGGCCGACGTCGCCCTCGAAGAAGGCGTGACGATAGGCGAAGGTCGCCAGCACTTCGCTGCCATAGGCCGGGCCGCCGCGGGTGACGATGAAGATGAACTCGAACACCTGGAACGACCAGATCACGGTCAGGATCAGCATGAGAATCAGCGTCGGGCGGATGCCTGGAATCAGCACGTATCGAAACAGCGCCAGGAAGCCGGCGCCGTCGAGTCGCGCCGCCTCGATCTGGTCGACGCTGATCTGCCGCATCGCCGACAGGAAAACCACGGCAAGAAAGCCCCACCAGTGCCAGATGTCGACGGCCGCGACCGCATAGAGCGACCGATCAGGGTCGGCAAGGGGATCGGAAATCGAAAAGCCGTGCTCGTTCAGCCAGGCGACCACGCCGGTCACGGGACTGAAGATCATGCCCTGGAAGATGCGTCCTGTGACCGCGACGGCGATGATGCGCGGCAGGAAGATGATGGACTGCACCACGATGCGCGCCTTCGGCGCCATCAACAGTGCGGCAGCCATCACCAGCGCAAGGCAGACAGGCACGGTGAGGAAGATCGCGGTCCAGATGAAGTTGTTGGTGAGAGCCGACCAAAACACGGGATCGGCGGCCATGTTCTGGAAATTGGCCAGTCCCGCCCACGCCGGCGTGCCGACACCGTCCCACATGAAGAACGCCGCCGTGAATGTCAGCACGGCGGGCACCAGGATGATGCAGATATTGATCAGCAGCGCCGGAAGCGCGAACAGCCACATCTGGAAGTCAGGCCGTCCGCGGCGGCAGCGGCGGCACCTTGCCTTCCTTGGCTTCCTGGCTGAACAGCGTCTGCATCCGGGTGAGGTAGGCGTCCGGCGTGATCTTGTTGAGCCAGACCTGCTCGATGCCCTCGATCAGATAGGAATTGGTGGCGCCGGGCCAGAACGTCCAGGTGGTGAAGCCGTATTGCCCCTTGCTGAAGGCCTCGTGCAGGTTTGAGATGGTCTTCTCGAACAGGGGATAGCCGATGCCGCTCAGCATCTCCGGCGGAAGATCCTTGACCGGCAGCGCCCATTTGCCGGGCCAGTCGCGGTTCATGGTCTCGTAGAATTTGCGCGTTAGCATGAACTCGAACACGGCGGCGGCGCCTTCGGCGTTCTGTGAGGTCTTGGCGATCGACAGCGTCGCGCCGCAGGCAAGATGCACCAGCGGTCCCGTGAAGGCCGTGCCGAGGCTCGGCGTCGGCATCACGTCCATCACCGTGTCGGGCTTCGACATGCCGTAGGACTTCGTGCCGAACGACCAGGTGCCGTTCAGCGCCATCGCCGCCTTGCCGTTGACGACCTGGAGAAAGCTCTGCTCGATCGTCAGCGAGAAGTAATTCTTGCCGAAATAGCCCTTGTTGTACCAGGCCTTTGACAGCTCGACGGCCTCGACAAAGGGCGGCGCCGTCCACGGCAGCTCACCCGCGAGCGCCTTGCGGACGTTGTCGGGGCCGGCGACGTTGTTGAAGAACACCGTCATCAACCATTCGTTGACGCCCTTCCAGTCGGCATTGCCGGCGCCGAAGGGGATGATGCCCTTGGCGAGCGCAGCGTCGGCGACCTCTTCCATCTCCTGCCGGTTGGTCGGCAGCTTCCAGCCGTTCTGCTTGAACAGCTCCTTGTTGTAGAAGAGGTGCATGGACTCGTAGTCGCGCGGCAGCGCGTAAAGCTTGCCGCCATAGACGCTGGTGTTGAGCAGCGGCGCGAGGAAGCGGTCCTTCCACTTGTACTTCTCGGCGAAATCGTCGAGCGGCAGCACCTGGCCGGCATTGGCGATCGCGGTGAGATAGGCGGGCCCTGCGGTCTGCACGATGTCAGGGCCGTTGCCGGCGACGAGGGCGACCTTCAGCAAATTGTTGACCGCCGCGCCCTTCACTTCCATCTGCAGCAGATATTTGTCCTGCGACGCATTGAAGGCCTCGACCAGATCGTTGCGCAGCGCGGCCTGGCCGTCCGAATTTGCCTGACCGAACCAGAAGGTCACGACCTTGCGCGCGTCCTCGGCGCGGGCGCCGCGCGGCAGATTGGCTGCAAGGGCTGCGGCAGGAATGGCGGCGACAAGCTGGCGTCGGGTCATGGTCATGGCGATGAACCTCGGTTTCCTCGGGCACAAATAGCAATTGTTGATTTTGCTTTAGTAATACGTATAACTAAGCGAAATGACGACGTCAACAACGAGGACGAAGCGGGGGAAGGGGCGCGACAAAGCGGCGCCGGCCCGCCCCACGCAGAAGGACATTGCACTCGCAGCCGGGGTTTCGCAGGCCGCGGTGTCGCTCGTCCTGAACAAGACGGAGACGCCGTCCGTGCCGTCGGCGACGCGGACGCGGATCATCGAGGTCGCGGAAGGGCTCGGCTATCGGCCGAACCATCCGGCGCGGATGCTGCGTAGCGCGCGCACCATGACGTTTGCCTGCGTCATCCCAGATATCACCAACCCGTTCTATCCGGGGCTCGTCCGCGGCTTGCAGGCGGTCGCAGCGCCCGCCGGTTACGACGTGCTGATCTTCGACACCGACGGTCGTCCGGAGCGCGAGGCCCGCGCGATCGACTGGCTGCTGCAGGGGCGCGCCGACGGCGTCGTCGCGACGTTCTTTCATCTGCGCGTGCCGCAACTGGCCGTGCTCGCGCGGAAAGGCATTCCGCTGGTGCGGCTGGAAAGCCGGCACAAGCCGGACGGGCCGCTCGCGATCGACAGCGTCTATATCGACAATGCGGAAGCCGCCGCCGAGATGACGCGGCTGCTGATCGCGCGCGGGCATCGCCGCATCGCCATGATCCAGGCCGAGTTCGGCCCGAGCCAGCGCCGCGCGCAAGGTTACAGTGCGGTGATGCGGGAAGCCGGGCTATCGCCCGATTTCGTTACCGACAGCGCCTATTCGGAAGAATCCGGCGCGCGGGCGATGAATCGGCTGCTCGAACGCAGGGGCGAGCGGCCGACCGCCGTGTTCGGCGCCAGCGACGTGCTGGCGCTCGGCGCGATGGAGGCGGCGCGCAATGCCGGGCTTTCGATTCCCGGCGATATCGCGATTGCCGGCTTCGACGACATTCCGGTCGCAAAGCTGCTTGGCCTCACCACGGTGCGGCAGCCGGAGTTCGACCTCGGTGCGCTCGCGGCGGAAACGCTGGTGAGGCGGCTGCAGCCGGGCGGGCTCGGATCGCCCGGCAAGAGCCGTGAGCTGAAATTCGAGATCATGAAACGCTCGTCGGTCTGACCTGGCGAAGCGATTGAACGTGGGAGTGAACAGGTGACGGCAATTCCTCTTGACTACGCGGAGCGCGTCTATGCCGGCGTGCTCGGCAAGCTCATCGGCGTCTATCTCGGCCGGCCTTTCGAGGGCTGGACCTATGAGCGCATCATGAAGGAGCTCGGGCCGATCAATTACTATGTCAACGAGCGTCGTGACGTGGCGCTCCGCTCGCATCATCTCGTCGTCACCGACGACGACGTCTCCGGCACTTTCGCCTTTCCGCGCGCGCTCGCCGACAATGGCTATCCGAAGCGCCTGACGGCAAAGCAGGTCGGTCAGGCCTGGCTGAACTATATCGTCGAGGAGCGCGCCGTGCTGTGGTGGGGCGGCATCGGCAATTCCACCGAGCACACCGCCTATCTCCGCCTGAAGGCCGGCATCCCGGCGCCGCAGAGCGGCTCGATCGAGCTGAACGGCGCGACCGTGGCCGAACAGATCGGCGCGCAGATCTTCATCGACGGCTGGGCGATGGTAAGCCCCGGCAATCCCGATCAGGCCGCCTATCTCGCCGATCAGGCCGGCCGCGTCAGCCATGACGGTGAATCCGTTCATGCTGCAAAGCTGCTCGCCGCGATGGAGGCACAGGCCTTTGTCGAGCGCGACGTGCAGAAGCTGATCGATGTCGGCCTCGGCTTCGTGCCGAAGGACGCGCTGATCCGGCGCGTGGTCAATGACGTCCGCGATTGGCACGCCGGCGACAACGGCAATGATTGGGAGCGCACCCGCGCGTTGATCGCCGGGCGTTACGGCTACGACAAATTTCACGGCAATTGCCACGTCGTGCCCAACCACGCGTTGATCATCCTGGCGACGCTCTACGGCCAGAACAGTTTTCAGGACACGATGCGCATCGCCAATACGGCCGGCTGGGACACCGATTGCAACGCCGGCAATGTCGGTTGTCTGTTCGGCATACGTACTGGTTTGGCCGGCCTCGACGCTGGGCCGGATTTCCGCACACCGATCGCCGACCGCATGTATATCTCGACGGCCGACGGCGGCGCTGCGATCACCGACGCGGTGATCGAGACGCAGTCGCTGGTCGCGGCGGGGCTTGCGCTGGCGGGGTCGCCGGCGCTTGCGGTGGCCAAGGATGGCGCGCGTTTCAATTTCAATTTTCCGGGCAGCTTGCAAGGTTTCCACGTCAAGGGCGGCTCGCCGGCGCGGCTGCACGAGGTCGAGCTCAGCAACGTCGCCGGCCATAGCCGCAATGGCGAACGTAGCCTCGCGATCGACTTCCGCCGCCTGGCGCCCGGCCGCGTGGCGCGCATTGCCAGCCCCACCTTCTTCGACAAGGAGGTGTTTACGATGCCGACCTATCAGCTGGTGTCGTGCCCGACGCTGTATTCGGGACAGCGCGTCGAGTGCCGGCTGGAATCCGAGACCGACAGTGGTCCGGTCGCAGTGTGCCTGTTCGCCAGCGTCTACGATGAGCACGACGAGCTGGTGAAGATCTATGGCGATGCGCTGGAGCTCACCGGCGGCTGCGAGGCCCTGCTGAAATGGCAGGTGCCGGAGACGAACGCCTATCCGATCTTCGAAATCGGCGTCGAGGTCGAGACGCGCGATCCGCTCGGCGTCGACGGCACGATCTATCTGGACTACCTGAGCTGGGTCGGTGCGGCCGACACCGTGCTGAAGCGTCCGGACAATAATGTCAGCACGATGTGGAAGCACGCGTGGGTCAATAATGTCAGCCAGTTCCAGACCCGCTGGGAGGGCCTGCGCGTCACCAATGGCGATGGCCTCGGCTTCATCGCGCAGGGCTCGCGCGACTGGAAGGACTATCGGGTGACCTCGGGGATCACGCCGCTGCTGGCAAACGCATGGGGCCTCGCCGCGCGTGTGCAGGGGCGCGAGCGCTATTATGCGCTGATGTTCGATCGCGCCGAGGGCGGCCGCGTGCGCCTGGTCAAACGCGTGCATGACGAAATCGTGCTCGCGAGCGAACGCTTCGCCTGGGAGCTCGACCGCAAATACAAGCTGGAGCTGCGCGTGGTCGGCGGCGAGATCGAAGCCCATGTCGACGGCAGGAAGCTGTTCAGCGTGCAGGACACCGGCGAGCTGCCGTTGACCGGCGGCGCGGTCGCGCTGGTGGTCGACAGCGGATCAATCTCTGCCGAAGAGGTGAGGGTGGCGCCGCTCTAGCGGCAGTGGGTTTTCTTACCTCTCCCGCTTGCGGGAGAGGTCGCGCGTTCCGGGCGATGCGAAGCATCGTCCCGCGCGCGGGTGAGGGTTCTCTCCTCTAGGGGATTGTCCCGTTGCGGAGGCACCCTCTCCCCAACCCTCTCCCGCAAGCGGGAGAGGGAGCGCACCGTGCAATCGGATCTAGCAGGGGATCACTCCGCGGCGATCGTCATGCCGTAACCGAGCCTCTTCGAGATGTGGCCGGCGCAGTCGCGCAGGGCATGGGCGATGGGGCTGTCCCAGCGGGCATCAAAAGTGCCTTCCGGTCCCATCGCGGTGATGACCAGCGCTACGTGGCCGGCATGATCGAACACCGGCGCAGAGAAGGCGTTGACGCCGGGCAGGGGATCGCCGAGGGCGCGGGCGAGCCCGTGCTTGCGGACTTCAGCCAGCATTTCGGCGACCTTCGCACCCTTCACGGCGCGCTTCGGATTGTAACCGACGCCGTGACGGTCGAGGCCGCTTTCGAGTGCGGCGCTGATGGTCTTCTCCGGCAGGAACGCCGCGAAGGCGCGGCCGGTTGCCGTCTCCAGCAGCGCCATCACCGAGCCGGCGCGCATCACGATGTGCACGGGCTGGCCGGGCTCCTCTAACTGCACCACGGTCGGACCATGCGTGCCCCAGACTGCGAGCGAGACGGCGTGGCCGATCTGGCTCGCGAGCGCAGCGATCTTCGGCTGGGCGATGCGCACACCGGAGAGGCGTCGCAGGCTGATGAGGCCGAGCTCCAGCGCGAGCGCGCCGATCTCGTAGCGGCCGGTGGTCTCGTCCTGCTCGATCAAGCCAATACGCGAAAAGCTCGCGAGATAAGGATGCGCCTTGGCCGGCGTCATGCCGGCCTCGCGCGCGAGATCGCGCAGCATCATCGGCTCGCCGCTCTTGGCGAGCGCACGGAGCAACTCTCCGCCGACCTCGATCGACTGGATGCCGCGGCTTTCTCTTTTCATGCGCCTCCTGGCGTGTGGTTACACCGCGTCGCGCTTGGCGGCGCTGTCGGCGAGATGACGGCCGGCAATGTAGCCGAAGGTCAGCGCCGGCCCAAGCGTGATGCCTGCGCCGGGATAATTGCCGCCCATGATGCTCGCCATGTCGTTGCCGGCGGCATAGAGCCCGGGAATCACCCGACCCTCGGCGTCGAGCGCGCGCGCGTTCTCGTCGGTGACGATGCCGGCATAGGTGCCGAGATCGCCGACCACCATCTTGATGGCGTAGAACGGGCCGTTCTCGATCGGCGCGATGCAGGGATTGGGGCCGTGCATCGCGTCGCCCTGGTAGCGATTGTAGGCTTTTGAGCCCTTGCCGAAAGCTGCATCGTGCCCCTGCGGCGCGGTCGTATTGAATTGCCTGACGGTCTCGGTGAACGCCGTCGCGTCGATGCCGGCCTTCGCCGCGAGCGCATCGAGCGTCTCGCCGCGCAGGAGATAGCCGGTGCTGAGATGATGACCCAGCGGCATCGGGAACGGCGGCACGCAGCCAAGGCCGTATTTGCGCAGCGTCGGGTGATCGCAGACGAGATAGGCCGCGATCTCCTCGCCGGGCTTGGCCGCCTTGATCATGGCCTGGACAAAATCGTGATAGGAATTGCCCTCATTGGCAAAACGCTTGCCGTCGCGCATCACCGCGATCACGCCGGGTTTGGCGCGGTCGATGAAATGCGGCATCACGCCCTTCGAGCCGTCCTTGCGCGTGGTCAGCGACACCGGCACCCACGCTGCCGCGTTCGGCAGGCGATCCTCGACGTGCCCGCCGGCGCTTTCCGCCAGACGCAGGCCATCGCCGGTATTGCCGGTGGGGCCGGGCGAATAATGCTCATTGCCGGTCGGCGCATGCGGAAACATCTTCTTGCGCCGTTCGACATCGTGCGGGAAGCCGCCGCAGGCGAGCACGACGCCTTGTCGCGCGCGAACGCGCACGTCGCGTCCCTCGCGCGAAACGATCGCGCCGGTGACGGTGCCGTTCTCGACCGTCAGCTCGCGCACCGGCGAGGACAGCCACATCGGAATCTTGAGGTCTTGCGCGGATTTCGCCAGGCGTCCGGCCAGTGCATTGCCGTTGGTCAAGGTCATGCCGCGGCCGTAGCGGAGCACGTCCATGAAATGCCGCGACAGGCGTTTTGCGACATAGACCGCTGAATTCAGCGACTTCGTCACGCGCATGAAGTGGATGATCTCCTTGCCGGACCCTAGCATCATGCCGAACACGGTGAGCTCGGGCAGCGGCATGCCGAGCGTCTTGATCTGGTCGCCGAGCTCGCGGCCGTCGAACGGGCGCGTCACCATGGAGCGGCCGCCCTGCGTGCCGCCGGGGGCTTCGGCGTGATAGTCCGGAAACACCAGCGGCATGTCGAAGCGCAAGGACGTCTTGGTGGTGAAGAAATCGACGGCCTCGGGGCCCGCGCTGAGGAACGCATCGACACGTGCGGCGTCAAAATTGTTGCCGGCCTCGTGCCGCAAGTACGTGCGCGCCTGCTCCGCCGTCTCCGCGATGCCATAGGCCTTCGCCAGCGACGTGCCGGGAATCCACAGCCAGCCGCCGGAGCGGGCGGTAGTGCCGCCGAAGCGCGGCTCCTTCTCGACGATCAGCACGTCGAGACCGCGATAGCGCGCGGTGATCGCGGCCGACATGCCGGACGCACCCGATCCGGCCACGAGCACATCGCACTCGTATGTTTCGCTTGCGTTGCGCTCGTTGCCGGTCATGCCTCACCTCACTTCTTCAACAGCAGACATTTGGATTCGGAGACCGGGCGATAGGCGTCCTCGCCCTTCACGGTCTTGATGATCTCCAGATAATCCCAGGGCTCCTTGGACTGTTCGGGCGACTTCACCCTGGCCAGATACATGTCGCGGATGACGCGGCCGTCCTCGCGCAACTTGCCGCCATGGACAAAAGTGTCCTCGATCGGCAGTTCGCGCATCTTGGCCATCACCTTGGCCGGATCGTCGGTGCCGGCGGCCTTGATGGCCTTGAGATAATGCAGCACCGAGCCGTAGACGCCGGTCTGGATCATGGTCGGCATCACATTGGTGCGCGCGAAGAACTTTTTCGACCAGGCGCGGGTCTGCTCGTCCATGTTCCAGTACGACGCCGTCGTCATGTAAGTGCCTTGCGCGGACTTCAGGCCGATCGCGTGGACGTCGGTGTCGAACATCAAGAGGCCGACCAGCTTCTGGCCGCCCTGCACCAGGCCGAACTCGCCGGACTGCTTGATGGCGTTATCGGTGTCCTGGCCGGCATTGGCGAAGGCGACCACGTCAGCCTTGGAGCTCTGGGCCTGCAGCGCGAACGACGAGAAGTCTGCGGTGTTGGTCGGATGCTTGACGCCGCCGAGCACCTTGCCACCCATCTCGTTGATGAAACGCGTCGCGTCCTTCTCGAGCTGCTGACCGAAGGCGTAGTCGGCTGTGATGAAGTACCAGGATTTGCCGCCTTCCCTAATCACGGCGGACGCGGTCACCTTCGACAGCGCGTAGGTGTCATAGGTGAAGTGCACGGTGTTCGGGCTGCACAGCTCGTCGGTCAGCGAGCTCGCGCCGGGGCCGGAGAGCAGGGCGATCTTGTTGCGCTCGCGCACCATGTTGTGCACGGCGATCGCGATGCCGGAATTGGGGATGTCGGCGACCGCGTCGACCTTGCCGTTGTCGAACCAGCCGCGCACGATGTTCACGCCGACGTCGGTCTTCATCTGATGGTCGGCGCTGATGATCTCGATCGGCTTGCCGAGCACGGTCGGCCCGAACTCTTCCACCGCCATCTTGGCGGCCTCGACCGAGCCCGGCCCGCTGTTGTCGCGGCCCCAGCTCGACAGATCCGTCAGCACGCCGATCCGGACCACGTCGTCGGAGACTTGCGCGGTGGCGGCCGAAGTTATCGCGGCCGACATCATGGCCGCGAGCATGGCGCAGGCCAAAAGCCCTCTCATCGTCGTTCCCTCTCTTTTATGGGCCACACTTGGCGCGGCCGGTTGTTCTGGCGTTGAATTAGATATTAGCGAATACGTTTGTCAATGACGAATTTGACCTAGCCTTTGCCATGACGACTAGACGTCGGCGCCGTGACAGGTTGCAACCACTCCCCCGATTATCCATGATGCCCCTGGAATCTTGGGGCGCATGGCAATGACGGCAGCAGCGGGGGTCTCCGGTGTAGCGGAGCGATCGACGACGGCGCATGTGGTGTGGGCGAGCGCGCTTGGCACTGCGATCGAGTGGTACGACTTCCTGATCTACGGCACGGCCGCTGCCCTCGTGCTCAACAAGCTGTTCTTCCCGACCTTCGATCCCTTTGTCGGCACGCTGGCGGCGTTCTCGACCTACGCGGTCGGCTTCGTGGCGCGTCCGATCGGCGGCGCCATCATCGGACATTACGGCGATCGGCTCGGCCGCAAAAAGATGTTGGTCGCGACCATGATCGCGATGGGGCTTGGCACCTTCCTGATCGGCTGCCTCCCGACTTACAGCCAGATCGGCGTCTGGGCGCCGATCTTCCTCGTCATCCTCCGCTTCATCCAGGGCATCGGACTCGGCGGCGAGTGGAGCGGCGCGGTCGTCATGGTGGCCGAGCACGCCGGCAATCGGCGCGGCTTCTACGGCAGCCTGGTGCAGATCGGCTTTCCCGTCGGCGTCGCCGCCTCCACCGGCATTTTCGGGCTGATGACGCAACTGCCCGAGGCGGACTTCTTGAGCTGGGGCTGGCGCGTGCCGTTCCTGATCAGCATTCTGCTGGTCGGTGTCGGCTTCATCGTGCGGCTCAGGCTCGCGGAGACGCCGCACTTCAAGGAGGTGGTCGAGCGCAAGGAGGTGCTGGCGCAGCCGGTGTGGGAAGTGCTTCGCCGAGACTGGCGCAGCTTCCTGCTGGCGATCGGCATCACGGTGTCGGAAGTCGGGCTCGCTTATCTCCTCACCGTCTTCACCGTGGTCTATGCCACGACAAAGCTCGGCCTGCCGCGTCAGGTAATCCTCAATGCGGTGGTCTATGCCGCGATCGTCGAGTTCGCGATGCTGCCGCTCGCGGGATGGCTGTCCGATATCTTTGGCCGCAAGGCGCTGTATCTCGCCGGCGGCGTGTTCTCGATGGCGCTGGCGTTTCCGCTGTTCTGGTTCCTCGACACCAAAGAGCCGGTACTGATCACGCTCGCGCTCGTCGTGACGATGACGCTGACGCATGCGCTGCTGTTCGGACCCAAAGCCGCGTTCATGCCGGAACTGTTCCGCACCCAGGTGCGCTACAGCGGCGCCTCGCTCGGCGCAAATGTCGCAGCCGCGTTGAGCGGTGGCTTCTCACCGCTGATCGCGACCGCGCTGCTGGCCTGGGCCGGCTCGTACTGGCCGGTGTCGCTCTACATCATCGCGCTGTCGATCATCACGATCATCGCGACGCTGATGGCGCCGGAGACGGCGCGCGATACGCTCAGATCGTAAACGCCTGCCACCGGCGTGCATACACGTCCTGGCGCGTTCTTATGCGCCGCTGCCAAAACCAGATGCAGCGGCCTGATTCATTAGCCGCGTTTATACGGCGAATTTTTACTTCCAATTTTACTTCGCAAAATCTCAGCCCTAGCCTTGCGCGCAATGATCACATCCGCAGCCGATCAATGGCGATCGGTGCGTGCGTTCATCGTAACCAACGAGGGTTGCCATGTCTGATGGGACTAAGGGGACGTTCACTTCCGATCCGGCGGGAACGGAGGCCAGGACAGAGGTCAAGTCGACGAAAAAGCTGAGCCGGCGCACACTGTTGAAGGGTGCGGCCGCCGTTGCGGGCGCAGCCGCAGGATCGGATGCGATCCGCGGATTCCCGACCATCTGGGCGCAGGAGATCAAGGACATCGAGTTGCGCCATGTCGGCGTGTCCTATTCCGTCGTGAAGGCGATCGGCGACCAGGCCGCCAAGGATCTCGGCTTCAAGGTGACGATGCAGAACCTCGACACCTCCGCTGCCATCAACCGCTTCATAAGCCAGCCTAATACGGTCGACATCGCCGATCTCGAGGGCTGGCAGGCCAAGCTCGCCGCCAAGCGCAGCGTGATCCAGGGCATCGAGGTCAAGAAGATCAAGGAGTTCGACAACATCCTGCCGATCTTCACCAAGGGCGAGATCGACGGCCACAAGATCCCGCGCCAGGGCATCTCGCCCTACGAGGCTATGTATATCTCCAAGCCCGACGCCACCGACCTGCACGACGGCGTCACCGAATGGGCGACCTTCCTGCCGCAGGTCTACAACGCCGACTCCATCGGCTATCGGCCCGATCTCGTCGGCCACGAAGTGACCGAATGGAAGGATCTGATCGATCCCAAGTTCAAGGGCAAGGCCGCCATCCTCGACGTACCCGCGATCGGCATCATGGATGCCGCGCTCTGCTTCGAAAGTGCCGGGCTGATCAAGTACGGCAACAAAGGCAACATGACCAAGGAGGAGATCGACTTCACCTGCAACAAGCTGATCGAGCTGAAGAAGCAGGGCCAGTTCCGCGCGACCTGGACCACTTTCGACCAGTCGGTGCAGCTGATGGCCGCGGGCGAAGTGGTGATCCAGTCGATGTGGTCGCCGGCGGTGGCCGCGGTGCGAGTGAAGGAAATCCCCTGCGTCTATGCGCCCGTCAATATCAAGAACGGCAAGGAAGGCTATCGCGGCTGGTGCAACGGCATGGGCCTGATGAAGCATCTCTCCGGCAAGAAGTTAGATGCCGCCTACGAATATCTCAACTGGTATCTCTCGGGCTGGCAGGGCGGCTTCGTCGGCCGCTACGGTTATTACAGTCCAGTGCCGTCGACGGCGAAGAAGTTCCTGACCGCTGCCGAATGGGATTTTTGGTACGACGGCAAGCCGGCGCCGGAAGTCATCAACGATCCCTACGGCGTTGCGATGGAGAAGGCCGGCACCAAGCGTGACGGCGGCTCGTTCCTCGACCGCGTCAAGAACATCTCGTGCTGGAACACGCTGATGGACGAGGCGGCCTACATGAACAAGCGCTGGAACGACTTCAAGGTGGCCTGAAACCTGCTTCCCTGACCCAAGCGCAGCACCGGCGCCGTCACGCGCCGGTGCGACAAAGATCGACTTCGAGGCATTTGCTGATATGCAGCCAAGTTCGAGCTCAGCTCAAGCTCCTTCACGCGCCAATCTCGCCGGCTGGCTCTACGTCTCGCCACTGGTCCTGGTGCTGGTGCCGTTCTTCGTGGCGCCAATCCTGGTCGTGCTGGCCGCGAGCTTCTTCGCCACCGACGGCTTTGGCGGGCTGACGCCGGGCTTCACGCTCGCAAGCTACATCGAAGTGCTGCATTCGGCGCTGACGCTAAAACTGTATCTGGCGACCATCAAGTTCACCGTGCTGACCTGGGTCTTCACGCTGATCATCGGCTTCTTCGTCGCCTATTTCCTCGTGTTTCACGTCCGCAACCAGTTGCTCGCGATCGGCCTGTTCCTGCTCTGCACGGTGCCGTTCTGGACCTCGAACATCATCCGGATGATCTCGTGGATCCCGTTGCTCGGCAAGGAAGGCCTGATCAACCAGGCCCTGCTCGCGATGGGCGTGATCCATCAGCCGCTGGAAGTGCTGTTGTTCTCCGATCTCGCGGTGGTCATCGCCTATGTCCACCAGCTCACGATCTTCATGATCGTGCCGATCTTCAATTCCATGGCGCGGATCGACAAGAAGCTGATCGAGGCCGCGATCGACGCCGGCGCCAGCCGCTTCGACATCATGCGCCTGATCGTGGTGCCGATGTCCAAGAGCGGCATCGCGCTCGGCACCATCTTCGTGGTCTCGATCGTGATGGGCGATTTTTTCGTGGTCAAGGTGATGTCCGGCGGCGGCTCGGCCTCGGTGGTCAGCGCCTTCTACGAAGACGTCGGCGTGCTGCAATATCCCACCGCGGCGGCGAGCGCCGTGCTGCTGACCCTGGTGCTGGTCGCGATCGTCGCGCTGATCCTGCGCACTGTCGACATCAGGCAGGAGATCACGCGATGAGCGCGGTTCTCGCCGACATGCCTGAAACGGCTGCGCCCGCGACGACCAAGGCGATCGCGCCGAGCAAGGGCGGCCGGCCCTGGACGTTCTATGTGCTGGCCACGCTGTTCGGGCTCTACGTGATCGCGCTCTACGGCCCGATGTTCTGCATCTACATCCTGTCGTTCCAGGATATCCGCGGCGGCCTCGTGTTCCCGATGAAAGGGCATTCGCTGCACTGGTTCGTCGATCTCTTTACCCAGGTGCGGACCGGAGACGTCAAGGGCTCGTTCGACCGTTCGATCAAGCTCGCGGTCATCGTCACAATCATCACGGTGTTGGTCTCGTTCCTCGCCGGGCTCGGCTTCCGCAAGCGCTTTCGCGGCGACACTTTTGTCTTCTACATGATGATCGGCAGCCTGGTGGCGCCCGGCCTCGTGCTTGGCCTCGGCACCGGCCTGCTGTTCCAGGCGCTCGGCCTGAACGCGAGCTGGTACACTTCGGCGCTTGGCGCACAACTGTCCTGGACGCTCCCGTTCGGCGTGCTCGTGATGTTCGCGGTGATGTCGCGCTTCGACCACGTCTGGGAGGAGGCGGCCTACGATCTCGGCGCCAGCCGCTGGCAGTCGATCCGGCTGGTGATGATTCCGGTGCTTGCCCCCGGTCTCGTCGCGGTCGCGCTGTTCGGGTTCACGCTGTCCTATGACGAGTTTGCACGCAGCCTGCAGACGGCCGGCTCGCTGAACACGCTTCCATTGGAAATCTGGAGCATGACACTGAACGTCACCTCGCCCTCGCTCTATGCGCTCGGCACTGTGACCACCATCGTCTCCTTCATCGTTATCGGCGCCAGCCTTGGCAGCATCGTGCTGATCCAGAAGAAGCGCGGCAGCCAGGCCAAAGGTTGATTTGGGAATGAAGAACGATCGCGGCGATATCGAACTGGCAGGCGTCTGCAAGAGCTTTGACGGCATCACCAATGTGGTCGATGGCGTCAACCTCAGGATTGCCGACGGCGCCTATTGCTGCTTCATCGGTCCCTCCGGCTGCGGCAAGACCACGATTTTGCGCATGATCGCCGGCCATGAAGATCCGACCGCGGGCGAAATCATCATCGGCGGGCAGAACGTCGTCGGGCTCGCGCCCGTCCAGCGTCGCACCGCGATGATGTTCCAGTCCTACGCGCTGTTTCCTCATCTCACCGTACGCGAGAACATCGCCTTTGCCCTGCGCGTGCGAGGCCAGTCGAAGACGGATCGGCTGCGGGCGGCGGACGCCATGATCGAAAAGGTCCGGCTGACGCAATTCGCCGACCGTCTGCCGGCGCAGTTGTCCGGCGGCCAGCAGCAGCGCGTGGCGCTGGCGCGCGCCGCGATCACCGAGCCGCGCGTGCTGCTGCTCGACGAGCCGCTGTCCGCGCTCGACGAGCAGCTTCGCGTCCAGATGCGGCAGGAACTGCGGCGGATGCAGCAGGAGCTCGGCATCACCTTCATTCATGTCACCCACACCCAGCTCGAGGCGATCGCGCTCGCCGATCTCGTGGTGGTGATGGAGCAGGGCAAGATCAAGCAGGCAGGTGCCGCGCGCGACGTCTACGCCCATCCGCACGACCGTTACGTCGCCGAGTTCATGGGTGGCCAGAACGTGCTCTCCGGTCGCGTCGAAAAGGTCAACGGTGCAAGCTTCACACTGGCGCAGGTCGCGCCGGATGGCATCGAGGTGCCGCTTCAGGCGCGCCCGACCGTCAGCGTGGGCGACAAGGTCGATATCGCCGTGCGCCGCGACGACGTCGCGCTGGTCCGGCCGGGCAGGGACTTGCCGCCCGGCTATACCAATTCGCTGCCGAGCCGGGTGCTCGCGATCGAATACCAGGGCTATTTCGTCAAGGTCATGCTCGACACCGTGCCCGACGACGAGTTCGTCGCCTACGTGCCCGAAAAGACCTTTTTCGCAGATCCCTTCACCGTCGGCGATGTCGTCATGGCCACATGGGCCACCGGCAGCGCGCTTCCACTCGCCTAAAGCCCCGTCGCGCAGGAGTATGACCTTGCAGATATCCTTCACACTCAACGGCCGGCCCACCACCGTGGATGTCGAACCCGCGACGCTCGTCGCTGAGCTTTTGCGTGAACAACTCAATCTTACGGGCACCCATATCGGCTGCGACACCAGCCAGTGCGGCGCCTGTGTCGTCCATCTCAACGGCCTGCCCGTGAAGAGCTGCACGCTGCTGGCGCCCGCGCTCGACGGCGCGACCTTGCTCACGATCGAAGGGCTTCAGGGCGCGCCCGGCTCGAACCAGATGCATCCGATGCAGGAGGCGTTTCGCGAGCATCACGGCCTGCAATGCGGCTTCTGCACACCGGGCATGCTGATGACCGCGGTGGCACTAGCAACGGAGAAGCCGAACCTGACGGAGGCTGAAGTCCGCCATGGTCTCGAAGGCAATATCTGCCGCTGCACCGGCTACCAGAATATCGTCATCTCGGTGATGGCCGGCGCCGCCGCCATGAACGCCGCCAAGGGAGAATGACCATGGGCAATGTGATCGGCATCGGCGCCTCACCGAAGCGGAAGGAAGACCAGCGCTTCCTCACCGGACGCGGCAATTACGTCTCCGACATCAAGCGCCCGGGGATGACTGCGGGCGTGTTCGTGCGCTCGCTGCATGGCCATGCAATCCTGCGCGGTATCGACAAGAGCGCCGCGCTGGCCGCGCCCGGCGTCGTCGCCGTGCTGACCGGCGAGGATGTCGCGGCGGACAAGCTGGGCTCGCTGCCTTGCGGCTGGGGCATCTCGGACGCCAAGGGCGTCCCGATGAAGGAGCCGCCGTTTCCGATGCTGGCGCAGGGCAAGGTGCGCTTTGTCGGCGACATGGTGGCCTTCGTCATCGCCGAGACGCCGGAGCAGGCCAACGCTGCGGCCGAGCTGTTGACGGTCGACTACGAGGTGCTGCCCTCCGTGGTCGGCGTGCTCGAAGCTGTCAGGCCCGGCGCGCCGCAATTGTTCGACGACGTGCCGAACAACATCTGCTGCGACTGGGAGCTCGGCGACAAGGCCGCGGTCGAAACCGCGTTCCGGAAGGCAGCGCATGTCGCCAAGCTGAGCCTGGTCAACAACCGCCTGATCGGCAACCCGATGGAGCCGCGCGCGGCGATCGCCGAATTCGAGCCGGGCACCGACCGCTTCACGCTGTGGACCACCAGCCAGTTCCCGCACGTCGTGCGCTTCCTGATGGGCGCGCTGGTGCTGAACATCCCGCAGCACAAGCTGCGCGTGGTTGCCCCCGATGTCGGCGGCGGCTTCGGGGTCAAGCAGTTCCACTACGGCGAGGAAGCCGTCATCACCTGGGCCGCCAAGCGGGTGAAGCGGCCGATCAAATGGGTCGCAAGCCGCTCGGAAGGCTACGTCTCCGATCGTCACGGCCGCGATCACGTTACCGAAGCCGAGCTTGCGCTGGATGAATACGGAAAGTTCCTTGCGTTCCGCGTCAATACGCTCGCCAATATGGGCGGCTATCTCTCGACCTTCGGGCCGAACATCCCGACCAATCTCTATGGTCCGCTGCTCGGCGGCGTCTACACCACGCCCGCGATCTACTGCAATGTGAAGGTCGTCTTCACCAACACCGTCCCGGTCGACGCCTATCGTGGCGCGGGCCGCCCCGAGGCGACCTTCGTGCTGGAGCGCATCGTGGATGTCGCAGCCAGCGAGATGGGCATCGACCGCGTCGAGATCCGCCGCCGCAACATGATCCCCAAGGAGGCCTATCCGTATCAGACGCCGGTGCTGGTGCAGTACGATTCCGGCGATCCGATGGGCTGCCTCGACGGCGCGCTGGTTGCCGCCGACGTGAAGGGCTTTGGTGTGCGCAAGGCGGCTTCCGCGAGCAAAGGCAAGTTCCGCGGGCTCGGTTACTCCACCTATGTCGAGGCCTGCGGTCTTGCGCCATCGCGCTTCGCGGGACGGCTGGGCGCGCGCGGCGGCCTCTACGAAAGCGCCACGGTGCGTGTGCATCCGACCGGCCAGGTCACGGTCATGATCGGCACGCACAATCACGGCCAGGGTCATGAGACGACCTTTGCGCAGATCGTCTCGGAAAAGCTCGGCGTGTCCTTTGAGAATGTCGATATCGTGTTCGGCGACACCGACCGCGTGCAGTTCGGCATGGGCACTTATGGCTCCCGCTCGCTTGTTGTGGGTGGTGCTGCGCTGTCCAAGGCAACCGACAAGGTGATTGCCAAGGGCAAGAAGATCGCGGCGCATCTGCTCGAGGCGGCAGAGGTCGATATCCAGTTCGAGGCCGGAAACTTCTCGGTCGCAGGTACGGACCGCACCAAGTCGTTCGAGGACATCGCGGGCGCCGCTTACGTGCCGCACAATTATCCGCTCGAAGTGCTGGAGCCGGGCCTGGAAGAACAGGCTTATTACGATCCCGTCAACTTCACCTATCCCGGCGGCTGCCACATCGCCGAAGTCGAGGTCGATCCCGAGACGGGCACGGTGACGCTGGTCAACTACACGGCAGTCGACGACGTCGGCACGGTGATCAATCCGATGATCGTCGAGGGCCAGTTGCATGGCGGCATCGTACAGGGCGTCGGCCAGGCACTGTTCGAGAACGCGGTCTATGACGAAGGCTCGGGCCAACTGCTGTCGGGCTCGCTGATGGATTACTGCATGCCGCGGGCCGACCACATGCCGATGATGAAGGTCGAAACCCATTCCACGCTCTGCACGCACACCCCGATGGGTGTGAAGGGTTGCGGCGAGGTCGGCACCATCGGCTCGCCGGCTGCCGTCATCAACGCGGTGGTCGACGCGCTCGCGCATCTTGGCGTCACCCATGTCGACATGCCGGCGACGCCGAACCGGATCTGGCGCCTGCTGCAAAACGCGTCGCTGCCGGTCGCCGCGGAATAGGGAGGACATCAACAATGAAACCATTTGCCTATCACCAGCCCGACCAGATCCCGGATGCGGCCAAGCTCTTGACCTCGATCGAGGACAGCAAGCTCGTCGCCGGCGGCATGACGCTGATCCCGACGATAAAGCAGCGGTTGGCGAGCCCCGTCGCATTGGTCGATCTATCCAAGCTCGGGTCTCTCAAAGGCATCATCGACGACGGCGCCTCCATCACCATCGGCGCGATGACGCCGCATGCGGTGGTGGCGGCCTCCAAACTGGTGCAGACGAAAATCCCGGGGCTCGCAGCTCTGGCCTTGATGATCGGCGACCCGGCCGTGCGCAGCCGCGGCACCATCGGCGGCTCGGTCGCGAACAACGATCCCGCGGCGGATTATCCGGCCGGTGTGCTCGGTCTCGGCGCCACCATCGTCACCAGCACGCGCGAGATCGCGGCCGACAAGTTCTTCCTCGGACTGTTCGAGACTGCGCTCGAACCGGGCGAGATCATCACCGCGATCCGCTTCCCGGTGCCGCTCAAGGCAGGTTACTCAAAGTTCAAGGCGCCGGCGTCGCGTTATGCGCTGGTCGGCGTGTTCGTCGCGAAATTCGCCGATGGTGTCCGCGTCGCCGTAACCGGCGCGGGTCCCGGCGTGTTCCGCGTGCCGCCGATGGAGGCGGCGCTGTCGGAGAATTTTGATCCGTCCGCAATCGCGGCGATCAAGATCGACAACGACGGTCTCACCTCCGATATCCACGCCGAAGCCGACTACCGTGCGCATCTCGTCACGGTGATGGCCAAGCGCGCCGTCGACGCGGCGCTCAGCTAGCTCTTTAGGGTTGATGATGACTGATGGTTCTGGCCGAGCGGCGTTCCCGCCGGCGCCGACTGGCCTTGGCGCGCTTTCTGCAACCGAGATCATGGCCGGCTACCGGCGCAAGGCGTTCACGCCACGCGACGTCGTCGATGACACCATTGCCGCGCTCGAAGCCACGAATGAAGCCTGCAATGCGGTGGTGACACCGATGTACGAGCAGGCGAGGGCGGAGGCCGACCGCGTCACCAGGGAGATGCGTGCGGGCGAAGCCAAGGGGCCGCTCGCAGGCGTGCCCGTGACCATCAAGGATCTCGTCTTCGTCGCGGGTGTGCCGGCTTACGCCGGTTCACCGATGAACAAGAGCTTTGTGCCCGAGGCCGATGCCGCCGTGGTGTCGGCGCTGAAGGCATCCGGCGCCATCATCACCTGCAAGACCACCACTTGCGAGTCCGGCTACAAGCTGACGGCCGACAGCCCGGTCACCGGCACGACGCGCAACCCCTGGAATCCCGGCCGCACCAGCGGCGGATCGAGCGGTGGTGCGGCGGCGGGCGTCGCCGCCGGCTGCGGCCCGATCGCGATCGGCACCGACGGCGTCGGCTCGATCCGCGTGCCGTCATCGTTCTGCGGCGTGTTCGGACTGAAGCCGACCTTTGGCCTGGTGCCGCGCTCGCCCGGTTTCTCGCCGCCGTCCTGGGCCTCGCTCGCGCACACCGGGCCGATTACGCGCACGGTCGCTGACGCTGCGCTCACGCTGGAGATCATTGCCGGCTACGACATGCGCGACGCCGCAAGTCTGCCCGTGCCGTCCCGCCGCTTCGACACCAACGCTGCGCCGCTGAACGGCCTTCGTATCGGCGCCAGCGCCGATCTCGGTTACGCCGCGATCAGCCCCGACGTGCGCGCGGCATTCAACAAGGCGATCGCAATTCTCGATTCCTGCGGCGCGCAGGTCACCATGGATGGTCCTGGCCTCGATCCCGAAATTCTGGAGCACACGCTGAAGCCGATCGCCTTCACTGAGCAGGCAGCCGCGGTGGCGACCAAGTCCACAGCCGATCTCGCCAGTTCTGAGGCCGACTATCGCGATGTCGTCAGTGCCGGTCGGCACTACAGCGGCACGGATTATATCGAAGCCAGTTATCGGCGCGGTCAGGCCCGCAATGCGTTCCTGAAATTGTTCGAGCGCGTCGATGCGCTGGTGACGCCGACCGTCGCGGTGACCGCATTCGAAGCCGGCCAGATCGGCGTCGACAAGATCGACGGCCGCCAGGTCGATCCGCATCTCGGCTGGTCGCCGTTTACCTGGCCGATCAACCTCGCCGGCCTGCCGGCTGCGACACTGCCTTGCGGCTTCGATCGTGACGGCATGCCGATCGGACTTCAGATCGTCGCGCCCTGGCTCGACGAGCCCACGATCTTCCGTATCGCCGCGGCGTTCGAGCAGGCGCAGCCCTGGGCCAAGTTCTGGCCACAGGTGGCGTTACGTTAATCGGAGGGGAGAGCGCTGAGGGGTGGAGCGCCCATGATGCAATCATGCAGGTGTTTTGCCCGACGTGTCAAATCTCTCGAAGCATGACCTCAAAAGCCGCGTTGCGGCGCTCCGAGAGGAGCGCGCGAAAAACCCCTTTGCAAACAAAGGCTGCTCTACTGTGCATGGGGTTGTTTTCGGGTTCTTTTGGGCCTAGCCCAACTCGATCGGTGTGCCGCGGCCGCTCAACTCTTCGTCGAGGCGCAGGTAGTGCGCGAGATAGTCGTGCAGCGCGGTCGCGGCCTTCGAGGTGGCGCCGCTTGATTTGTAGAGCAGCAACTCGATCTTCGGCAGTGGCGGCAGGCCTTCGTTCGGTCCGATCTCGCGCATCGCCGGCACCAGCGCGCTGCGGCCGAGCACGGTGACGGCCATGCCGGCAAAGGCCGCGGCTTGCAGGCCGCCGACGCTCTCGCTGACGCAGGCGATGCGCCAGCGCAAATTCGCGCGCTCCAGCGTATCGATGGCGTAGTCGCGATAGATGTTGCCCGGCGGCAGCAGCGCGAGCGGGATCGGCCGCTCCTGATGCGCGGCGGATTGCTCGCCGGTCATCCAGACCAGTTGCTCGCGCCGCACCACCTGGCCGCCGGTGAAATCGTTCATGCGGGTGACGAGCGCGATGTCGACATCGCCGCGCTTGACGAGGCCGACCAGCGGCGTCGACAGCGCGCAATTGAGCTCGACCTGCACGCGCGGAAATGATTTCCTGAACACGCTGAGGATCTGCGGCAGCATGAACGCCGCATAGAGGTCGGGCGTGCCGAGCACGACCTGGCCCTCGATCTCCTGCGACGCCAGCTGCGAGATCAGCTCGTCGTGCAACCTGAGGATGGATTTCGCATAGGTAAGGACGGTGGTGCCGTCGTCGGTCAATATCAGCCTGCGGCCGCCATGCTCGAACAGCTGCTTGCCGGTCAGCTCTTCCAGCCGCTGCAATTGCAGCGTGATCGCCGGTTGGGTGCGGCCCAGCCGTCGTGCGGTCTCGGTGATGCTGCCGGTCTCGACCACCGAGATCAGCGACCGGAGCATGCGGATGTCGAGACTGATGAGGTTCATGCGGCGTCCATGTCGCCCAGAATTTATGCAAGTTCCATGCTAGGGCTCACTGTTGCTGGCATACTGAATATCGACTATCAGCCTGATCGGCGCGCAGGTCGCGTCCCAAGATGATGCTGAAAGGGAGTCGAAGCATGAAAAGGACGACGCGACGGGATTTGCTGGCGGCCGCAGCCGCCGTGACGGCAGGCACCATGGCCGACATCGCCCCGGCCGCAGCGCAGGCCGCACCCAAGCCGATCTTCCCGATACCGATGGTCGCGATCCCGATCGTCGGCGAGACAAGTGTGTTCCAGGTTCGCCGCATCTACTGCATCGGCCGCAACTATGCCGCCCACGCGATCGAGCGCGGCTCGGATCCGAGCCGCGAGCCGCCGTTCTTCTTCCAGAAGCCGACGGACGCGATCCAGAATGTCGCAGTGGGCGAGGTCGCCGATCATCCCTATCCGTCGCTGACCAAGAACTATCATCACGAGGTGGAGCTGGTCGCCGCGCTGAAATCCGGCGGCACCAACATCCCGGCCGAAAAGGCGCTCGACCATGTCTATGGCTACGCGCTCGGCCTCGACATGACCCGGCGCGATCTGCAGAACGGCATGGCCGCCGAGAAGAAGCCGTGGGAAATCGGCAAGAGCTTTGACCATGCCGCGGTGCTCGGTCCGATCCACCCCGCCAGCAAGACCGGCCATTTCGAGAAGGGCGCGATTTCGCTCGCGATCAACGGTACCGTGAAGCAGAGCTCGGATCTCAGCAAGATGATCTGGAGCGTGGCCGAGCAGATCGCAAAGCTCTCGGAAGCGTTCGAGCTCAAGGCCGGCGACATCATCTATTCCGGCACGCCGGAGAATGTCGGACCGGTGGTGAAGGGCGACGTGCTGTTGTGCAAGCTTGAGGGCCTGCCGGACATGTCGATCAAGATCGTATAACCTACGCCGCAGTCTTCGGCCTTAGCCGGTCGACCGTCCGCGCGATCAGTGACGCGACTTCCGCCACCTTCGGCCCGATCCGAAACTCCGGTCCTGCGACGACGACGGAGAGACGGCGGTCGCCGATCGGCAGCGGGATCGCGGCGCCGGCGAGGTCGCGGCTATAGTCGGCAAAGCTCTGGCAGTAGCCGCGCTCGATCGAATTGCGCAGCTCGGCCTCGACTGCCTCGATGCTGATCGGCGTCGACGGGCCGTATTGCTTGAACTCGATCTTGCGATAGACGGAGTCGCGTTCTTCCGGCGAATATTGCAGCAGCAGCGCGCGGCCGCTCGCGGTGGCGTGGATCGGCACGCGGTGGCCGATGGTGGCGAAATAGCGGATCGCGGCCTGCGACTCGACGACGTCGATGAACACCGCGCTGACGCCTGCCGGCGCTACGATCGACGCGGTCTCGTCGGTCTCTGCCGAAAGGTCGGCGATCAGCGTATGCGTCCACGGCGGCAGCGGCTCGACCTCGGAGATCATCCGCGCCATCGCCAGCCATCGCGGCGTCGGATAGAAGCCGGCGCGCGGCCGTGGTTCGTAGAGATAGCCTTTCTCAGACAGCGTCGCGAGCAGATTGAAGGTCGACGAGCGCGGCCAGCCGAAATGATCGGCGATTTCGGCAAGCGTCGCCGGCTTCCTCGTTTGCGCGAAGAATTCCATGATCTCCAGGACGTTTGCGGCTTGGCGAACGATCATGGCGGGGCTTTGTGTCCTGATCTAGGTCTGGCCGAGGATCTTCTTCGCGGCGCGAAGATGCGGCTTGTCGATCATCTGGCCGTCGAGCCGTAGCGTGCCCGAGTTCGGGTTGCTTGCGAACGCCGCAATCACCTTCTCCGCCCAGATGCGCTCGGCGTCCGTCGGCGCGAATGCCGCGTTGACGACGTCGACATGCTTTGGATGGATCAGCGCCTTCGCCGAAAACCCGTCGCGCCGCGCTGCACGTGTTTCCTGCTCGAGGCCCGCGAGATTGTCGATGTCGGTGTAGACCGTGTCGATCGGTGCGACTTCTGCTGCGGCCGCTGCCATCAGGCAGAGATCGCGCGCGAGACGATAGGGGCTGTGGAACACGCCGCCTGAGGCCTTCTCGGTGGCGCCGAGCGAGGCCGAGAGATCCTCCGCGCCCCACATCAATCCGGCGAGACGAGGGGAGCAGCCCTTGTAGCTGCCGAGGCCGAAGATCGAGCTTGCGGTTTCGGTCGCGACACAGACGATATGCGTAGCGCCGACCGTGATGCCGGCGGCCGCTTCCAAAGCTTCGAGCCAGGTTGCGACCTGCCGCACGTCGTCACCACCTTGCGATTTCGGCAGTACGATGCCGTCGGGCTTGCCCGGCATCACCGCGGCGAGATCGATGAGCGTCATGCCGGTGTCGAGCGCGTTGACGCGGACATAGAGTTGATGCGGGCCGCGAGAGCCCTTCAACATCGCGAGCGTCAGCCCGCGCGCCTCCGGCTTCTTGTCGGTGACGACGGAATCCTCGAGATCGATGATCAGCGCGTCGGCCTTGCCTTCGCTCGCCTTCTCGAATTTGCGCGGAGAATCGCCCGGCACGAACAGCATGGAACGCATCAGACCGGCCTCTTGTGCATCATCGCCATGCGGCGGCATTTGCCGACAATCTCGTCGTTCTGGTTCAAGGCGTGGTGCTCGAACTCGACGATGCCCGCCTTGGGGCGCGATTTGGATTCCCGCAACGAAAGTACCTTCGTCGTCGCCCGCAAGGTGTCGCCATGGAAGACCGGTTTTGGAAAGGTCACGTCGGTCATGCCGAGATTGGCGACGGTGGTACCCATGGTCGTATCATAGACCGTCATGCCGATCATGATGCCGAGGGTGTAAAGGCTGTTGAAAATGCGCTGACCGAACTCGGTCTTTGCGGAGAAATGTGCGTCGATATGCAGCGGCTGCGGGTTGAGCGTCAGCAGGCTGAACATGGTGTTGTCCATTTCCGTGACGGTCCGGGTCAGCGGATGCTTGAACTCCTGGCCTACGGAAAAGTCCTCGAAATAAAGTCCGGCCATCGCAATTTCCTCCCTATGTCCTGATTTTGGTCGGCGCGGCCGTTAAGGCGGCGCCGCCAAATGAACTGCTTCTTGTTGCTCAAGCTCTTCGATCTCGTCAGACGAGAAGCCGGCTTCGCGCAAAATGTCGCGGCCATGCTGGCCGAGTGTCGGCGCGGGGCCGGCGGCTTCCGGCTGGGTCACGCTCCAGGTCGAGGGCACGCGCATCTGGCGGATGCGGCCCTCCACGGGGTGCTCCACCGTCTTGAAGAAATCGATCGCGTTGAGATGCGGATCGTCCAAAATCGTCTCCAGCGTGTGCATCGGCATCACCGGAATGTCGGCGCGCTCCAAGAGTTCACGCCACTCCGCGGTTGTCCGCGTGAGGAAGATGTGGCCGATCTCCTCGTAGATCTCGTCGATGTGTTTTGTGCGCGCGGCGTGGTTGGCGAAGCGCGGCTGCTGCAAGAATTCAGGTCGGCCGATTGCCTCGAAGAAGCTGCGCCAGTGCTTGTCGTTGTAGATGAGGACGCAGAGATAGCCATCGCTGGTCTTGTAGGGGCGGCGATAGCGCGACAGCAGGCGGGCGTAGCCGCCATGGTCGAGCGGCGGATCGTAGGTGAGACCGCCGAGATGATCGACCAGCACGAACTCGGTCATGGATTCGAACATCGGCACGTCGATGCGCTGGCCGACGCCGGTGCGTTGCTGATGCATCAACCCGCCCATGATGGCATTGACCATCATCAGGCCGACGATGCGGTCGGCGATGGTAACGGGCACGTAGCGCGGCGTGCCGTCGCCGGCCGCTGCAAGCAATGTCGGAATGGTGGCGGCGCCCTGGATCAGATCGTCATAGGCGGGCTTGGCGGCATAGGGGCCTGACTGGCCGTAGCCGAACGCGCCGACATACACCAGCGACGGATTGATCGCGGCCAACGTCTCGTAGTCGAGGCCTAGCCGCGCCATGGCCTGCGGCCGCACATTATAGACGAGCGCGTTGGCGCGCTTGGCCAGCCGCAGCAGTGTCTCGCGGCCTTCCTTCTTCTTGAGGTCGAGCACGATGCTGCGCTTGCCGCGATTGGCGTTGAGAAACATCCCGCCCATGCCGGCGGTGCGGCCGGGACCGATCTGGCGAACGATGTCGCCCTCGGGGCTTTCGACCTTGATGATGTCAGCGCCCATGTCCGCCAGCACCTGGGTGCCGTAAGGGCCCATCAGCACCGAGGTCAGGTCGAGAATGGTGAAGCCGGCGAGCGGTCCCATGAGGCCTCGTGAGATGAATTCATATGCGTGAAGTTAAAATTCATAAATTGGGGATGTCAATTTGAGCACCTCGCTTATCGGCGCATAGCTCCATGCATAGTTCATATACTTGACAGTTAAATTCACATATATGTACATTTTCCTCAAGTAAGAAATGGAGCGAGGGGCCGAACGGCTTGGCAGCAAGCGGCTGCCGCGTTCGGCGTGGGACGCGTCAGGGAGAATGAAATGAAGAAAAATCTGGTCCGGGCTGCAGCCGTGCTCGCCTTGTCGCTGCCGGTCTCGACGCTGTCGGCGCAGGCACTCGAGCTGAAGGTCGCCGATAGCTTCCCCGCCGGACATTATCTCGTCCGCCTGATGTTGAAGCCCTGGATGGACGACGTCACCAAGCGCACCAACGGCGCGGTGACCTTCACTTATTATCCGAACCAGCAGATCGGCAAAGCCGCCGACATGCTGCGCCTGACGCAATCGGGCGTGGTCGATATCGGCTACATCGGGCCGTCCTACGTGTCCGACAAGATGCCGCTGTCGGAAGTCGCGCAATTGCCGGGCGCGTTCGCGACCAGCTGCCAGGGCACGCTCGCCTATTGGAAGACCGCGCGCGAAGGCGTGCTGGCCAAGCAGGAATACGCGCCGAACAAGATCAAGCTGCTGATGGCTGTGGTGCTGCCGCCCTACCAGGTTTGGACCATCAAGTCGAAGGTCGAGACCACCAAGGACATGCAGGGCCTGAAGTTGCGGACCACCGGCGGCGCGCAGGATCTCACGCTGCGCGCGCTCAACGCCGTGCCGGTGCGCATGGCTGCGCCCGATGCCTATGAGTCGCTGTCGCGCGGCACGATGGACGGGCTGCTGTTCCCGCTGGACAGCGTCGTAGCTTATGGCCTCGACAAGCTGGTCAAGCACGCGACCGAAGGCGTCAGCTTCGGCAGCTTCATCGTCGCCTATTCCATCAATCAGTCGGTCTGGGACAAGCTGCCCGACGACGTGAAGAACGCGATGAACGAGGCCTCCGAAGCGATCACGCCGAAGGCTTGCGCCGATGTCGACAAGGAAGGCGAAGTCACCAAGAAGCAGATGCAGGACGAAGGCGTCACCTTCGATCCGCTGCCGGACGCGACGCGCGCCGAGATGAAGGACAAGCTCAAGGGCGTCGGTCATGAATGGGCGGCCGGCCTCGACAGCCGTGGCAAGCAGGCCTCTGCCGCGCTGAAGGAGTTCGACGATCTGCTGGCTGCCGGCAGCAAGTAATCCGCAAATCGAAGAGGGAGGCGCGACGTGATCGAACGGGCAGGGCATGTGCTCGGCGCGCTGGAGCGCGCGCTGACGATGATCGCGGTAGCGTTCATGTTCGTGATCATGGTGCTGGTCGTGACCGACGTGTTCATGCGCTATGCGCTGAACAGCCCGTTCTCCTTCACCTATGACCTGATCGGGCTCTATCTGCTCGCGGGCGTGTTCTTCTTCACGCTGTCGGACGCCTTGCGCGAGCATGTCCATGTCGGTGTCGACATCCTGTTGTCGCGCTTCTCGCCGACGGGGCGACGGCTGTCCGAGATCGTCACCGCGCTCGCAGGCCTGTTCGTGTTCGTCCTGATCTGCAAGGTCGGATTCGATCGCGCGCTGGAGAATTACGAGCAGCACGACGTGCTGTCAGGCGCTATTCCCTGGCCGACCTGGATCTCGGCGGCGCTGGTGCCGTTCGGCTGCGGCGTGCTGGTGCTGCGGCTGGCGCTTCAGCTGGTCGGCAATGTGCTGAGCCTCGTCAGTGGACGCGACCTCTATCCGCTGCCGCCAGTCACCGGCGTCGGCGAAGCGCGCGGCTTCGAGTAACGGCGGATATCCATGACACCTCTTATCGTTCTCGCTCTGCTGTTCGGCCTGCTTGCGCTCGGCACGCCCGTCGGTTTTGCCATGGCCTTTTCCGGCTCGGTTGGCCTCGTGATGGTCGGCGGCTTTCCGACCTTGTTCGGCATTCTGGAGACCGCACCGCTCTCGACCGTTTCCTCCTACGAGCTGATCACCATTCCGATGTTCCTGCTGATGGCGGACCTCGTGCTGCTGTCGGGCGTTGCCGACGATCTGTTCAAGACGGCGGCCGCCTGGGTTGGCCGCATTCCCGGCGGGCTTGGCATGGCAACCGCGTTGGCGGGTGCCGGCTTTGGAGCGATCTGCGGTACCTCGACGGCGTCGGCTGCGACGCTCTCCTCGACCAGCCTGCCGGCGATGATCCGTCAGGGGTATGAGCCGAAGATGGCCGCGGGCGTCGTCGCGATCTCCGGCACGCTGGCGATGCTGCTGCCGACCAGTGTCGCGCTCGTCATCTTCGGCCTGCTCGCCGAGGTGAACATCGGCAAGCTGCTGATCAGTGGCATCGTCCCGGCGATCCTGGTGACGTTCACCATCATGGCCACGATCTACTTCCTGGTCTGGCAGGATCCCTCGCGCGCGCCGACCGCGAAATCGGTACCGTGGCGGGAAAAATTCGCGCTGCTGTGGCAGGTCTCGCCGATGGTGGTGCTGTTCTCGATCGTCACAGGCACGATCTATCTCGGCGTCGCGACGCCGACGGAGGCATCGGCCTTCGGCGCATTCGGCGCCTTCCTGCTCGCGATCGTCAAGGGAAAGATCACGCCGACCTCGCTCTACAAGACACTGCTGCGCGCCAGCCACGGGACCTGCATGATCATCATGATCCTGGTCGGTGCATCGATCTTCGGCTATTTCTTCACGCTTACGCATGTGACGCAAGATCTCGTCGCCTGGGTCGGCTCGCTTCCGGCCTCGCGCTGGGTCATCATCACGCTGATCCTGTGCGGCTATATCGTACTCGGCTCGTTCATGGACCAGATCGCGATCCTGGTGCTGACCGTGCCGATCGTGCTGCCGCTGATCAAGACGCTGGGCTTCGATCCGATCTGGTTCGGCGTGATCAAGATCGTCACCGCCGAAGTCGGCATGATCACGCCACCCGTCGGGCTGAACTGCTTCATCGTCGCCCGCTACGCCAAGCGGCCGGTGGCCGAAGTGTTCCACGGTACGCTCCCGCACTTCATCGCCCATCTGATTGCGATCGCAATCCTGGTGGCGTTTCCGTCTATCATCCTCTGGCTGCCCTCGCAGATGGGGCGCTAGGCACAACAGCATGATCCGGAAAAGTGTGTAGCGGTTTTCCGAAGATCATGCGCAATCAAAGAGCTCAAGCGCAATGTTATTGCGCTTGAGAGCCTCCACAAGGAGACCATCATGGATTTCGCGCTCACCGATCAGCAGGAAGCCATTCGCGACGCCATCGCAAAAGTCTGCGAGAGCTTTCCCGACGCTTATTGGCTGAAGAAGGATCACGACGGCGGCTTCCCGCACGACTTCCACAAGGCAATGGCCGATGCCGGCTGGCTCGGCATCTGCGTGCCGGAGGAATATGGCGGCTCCGGGCTCGGCATCACCGAGGCCGCGATCATGATGCGCGCCATCGCGGAATCCGGCGCCGGCATGTCCGGCGCCTCTGCGGTGCACATCAACGTGTTCGGGCTCAACCCCGTCGTCGTGTTCGGCAGCGAGGAGCAGCGCAAGCGCATGCTGCCGCCGATGGTCGAGGGCCGCGAGAAGGCGTGCTTCGCCGTCACCGAGCCCAACACCGGCCTCAACACCACCCAACTCAAGACCCGCGCGGTCGCCAAGAACGATCGCTACATCGTTAACGGTCAGAAGGTGTGGATCTCGACCGCGCAGGTCGCGCACAAGATCCTGCTGCTGGCGCGCACCACGCCACTGGAGGAGGTGCGCTCGCCGACCCATGGCCTCAGCCTGTTCTACACCGATTTTGACCGCAAGAAGATCAAGGTCCACGAGATCGAGAAGATGGGCCGCAAGGTCGTCGATTCCAACGAGCTGTTCTTCGAGGACTTTGAAATTCCGATTGAGGATCGCATCGGCGAAGAGGGCAAAGGCTTCCAGTACATTCTCGAAGGCATGAACCCCGAGCGGATCCTGATCGCGGCGGAAGCGGTGGGCCTCGGCAAGGTCGCGCTGGCGCGCGCCAGCGAATATGCCAAGACCCGCGTCGTGTTCAATCGCCCGATCGGCAAAAATCAAGGCATCCAGCATCCGCTCGCGGTGAACTGGGTCGAGCTCGAGGCGGCCTGGCTGATGGTGATGTCGGCGGCCTGGCAGTACGACAAGGGCATGCCCTGCGGCGCTGCTGCGAATGCGGCAAAATATCTCGCGGGCGAAGCCGGATACCACGCCTGCGAGCAGTCGGTGATGACCCATGGCGGCTTCGGCTATGCCAAGGAGTTCCACGTCGAGCGTTATTTGCGCGAGAGCCTGATCCCGCGCATCGCTCCGGTCAGTCCGCAGCTCGCGCTCAGTTTCATTGCGGAAAAGGTGCTCGGGCTGGCCAAGTCGTATTGAGGCGGCAATGCCGGGAGACACCGCGCCCATCGACTTCTCCGGCCTGATCCGTGAGGGCGATCTCGTGGTGTGCGGTCAGGCGACGGCGGAGCCGGTCACCCTGACTGAAGCGCTGATAGCGCAGGCGGGAGATCTGCCGGCATTCCGCATGATGGTCGGGCCGATCTTTTCGGAGACGTTCTCTGTGGCCTGCGCGCCCAACGTTTCGTTCCAGAGCTATGGCGTGATCGGCAATGCGCGGCGGCTTGCCAAGGCTGGGCGGCTCGAAATGATCCCGAGCAATTACAGCGCCTTCTGTGCGGACTTCGCCTCGCGCCGCCATCAGGCCGATGTCGTCCTGGTGCAGCTTGCGGAGTCCGGGGGGTGGCTCAGCGCCAGTCTCTCCAACGATTACGTCATCGACGCCGCGCGCGGCGCGCGCCTTGTGATCGCGGAGATCAATCCTGATACGCCCTTCACGTTTGGCGCGGAATGGCCGGGCGACGTGCCGATCCATATCCGGGTGGCGGCTCGCCGTCCCCCCGTTGAATTGGCGTCACCGCCTCTGGATGATGTGTCGCGGCGTATCGCCGCGCACGCAGCAGGTCTGATTGCCGACGGCAGCACGCTCCAGTTCGGCGTGGGGCGCATTCCGGACGCGATCCTCTCGTCGCTCCCCCATGCACGCCATCTCGGCATCCATTCCGGCTTGATCAACGATGCCGTGGTGGACCTGATCGAGCGCGGGGTAGTCACGAATGCGGAGAAGGGGATCGATGCGGGGATCACCGTCACCAACCAGGTGATCGGCACGAAGCGGCTCTATCGTTTCGTGCACGAGAACAAGGCGGTCGCAGTGCGGCCGACGTCCTACACGCACGGCCAGGGCGTGCTGGCGCGGATCAACCGGCTGGTCGCGATCAATTCGGCGCTTCAGGTCGGACTCGACGGCAGCGTGAACTCCGAGACTCTCAACGGCGTTGCGATCGGGGCAATCGGCGGGCAGCTCGATTTCGTGCGCGGGGCCAATGCGTCTCCCGGCGGTCGGGCGATCATCGCGCTGCCGGCGACGGCATCGGATGGCGCCAGCCGGATCGCCGCCCAGATCGAGACGGTGACGACGCCCCGCGCCGATGTCGATGCCATCGTCACCGAATGGGGCATCGCCGAGTTGCGCGGCTGCGGTCTTGCCGAGCGCGCGCGGCGCATGATCGAGATCGCTGCACCGGAGCACCGCGATGTGTTGTCGGAACAGCTCCGCAGCTCTGCGCGCCAGCTCAGTTCATCATCGCCAGCGTCGGCCGCTGGGTCTCAGCAGATCCGATGATCCCGGGGAGATCCGTCACCTCGCCCGCGATCATGATCGACATCCGCCAGAACAAATGGGCCAGGCGGGTGAACACCAGTCGCTCGCGCTCGGCGGCAGCGGTTCCGTCCGGGATTGTCACGGTTTCCAGACCCACCACCTTCTTGAAATCCGGCCAGATCATCATCGACTGCGCGATCACGGAGTAGCAGGGTGGATTCTCGTCGCTCTCGTCGGGCGCCGGCGGCAGCCCCGGATATTGCGTCGCTGCAGCGTAGAATTTGTAGGCACCGTAGCCGAGCTGCAGCAGGAATTTTTCGGGGACCGCGACGTCGGCGGCAAAGGACACCAGACGTGCCTCGCTCAGGGTTTCCGGATCAATGGCGCTGAGGTCCTGGGCGCGCAGCGCGGAGACGAACGCGAGCTCGCGATTGTGTTCGCGCAGCAAATTGGCCAGCGGCTGCTGCTGTTGCACGGTGTCGGTGAGGAGGATGATGGTCTTGAGCATCGCGTGATGTTCCTCAGGGGAAGAGTTGGCGGGCGGTCATGACGGCGTCGTCGGCTGCGCAGTGTGCGAAGAAGTCGTTGGCGATACGCTGTCCCGGCGCGATCTCCAGGGTGCGGTAACGCGCCAGCGCCGCCGCATCGCGCGCCGCGCCGACATCGTCCTGCCAGGCGCAGAGCGACAGCTCGAGGCGGCCGTAACCACCGCAATCGGCGGCATAGGCGCCCGTCACGGCTTCGACGGTGGCGGCGATCGCGCCGGCGTCGCTGGCCGAGATATCGCGCAGGATGATGGCGATGCCCTTGCCTGCTTCGGCCTTTGAGGTCATCACCATGAAGGCATCGCGCGCGCCGGTGCGGCCGGCCCGGCGTGCGGTGCGCACGAGGCTGGCGAATGCGGAATCGGGTCCAAGCTCCAGCGTCGTCGTCTGCTGATTATGCAGGACAGTGGCGCGCATCGCGCCGAGATCGCCCGCCAGCGTGTGATAGGACCTTGGCAGCCACACCGTGTCGAGCGGCACCTGCGACGAGGCCAGACTCCAGGCCTGGTCGAGCAGATAGCCCTCCCAGATCGCAGGGTACGACGCGGCAAGATGCTGCCAGGTGCGCAGCAGCATCTCTGCAGCCCTGGTGCGGCCGAGATAGAGCGTGCGCGCCGACATCTCCCAGCGATTCCATTTGTGGAGTGCGACGTCGCAGCCGAGGAAGGACGGCAGCAGCGGCGCCTCGCGGAGCACGGCGCCGGCTTCGACGAACAGCAGCGGTTCGCGATATTTGTTCCACATCCGCAGCATGAACTCCGCCTTCTCGAAGCAGAGCAGGCGGTCGCTGAACTGTGTGTCGATCGGCTCGATATGACAGGCGAGATCAAATCGTTCGAGCGACTGCCGGAGCGCAAAGGCGGCGGTCGCGTCGCCGCCGTGCGGGTAACAGGAGACGATCCGCGGGCGGGCGGTGGATGCATCGGCCGCGGCGAGGAACTTCGACCAGCCGATGCCGCCCCACCACATCTCGTGGGGGCCGTCCGCGCCGCAGGGACCGACCGTGCCGAACTCGGTCAGCTTGGACTTGAGGAAGTCGAAACCGGGATTCTCGCTCGTCGGAATCACGACGGCGCAGCCAGGATTGAGCGAGCGGTAGAACAGTTCGGCCGCCGCGCCGCTCGGCGGCTCCTTGAGAATGAGAACGCCGCTGCGCCGGCCGCCGGCGAGGTCGTCCAACGTCGGCGCGCCATATTGGCCGGTCAGCCAGTCCAGGCGGTCGCGCTGGGCCCGACCGAGCCGGATGCCGCCGGATTGCAAGAGGTCATGAAGGTTTGCGTGCGTCCCGTCCGTCAATTTCGTGCCCCTCGCGTCGCCACTCAGCCCTTGGACTTGAACGGCCGGGGCGGCGCGATCAGGCGCACTATTTGCGACTGGAACCGAGCGGGGTGATCGCGACCGAATAGATCGCGATGTCATGCGCCATTGGGGCGACAGGGATGAGCAGGCAGGCGTCGTCGTTCTCGGTGCGATAATGCGCACCGCTATGCTGCACACCGGCTGAGATGAGGCTTTCGACGGCGATACCGGCCACATCTTGGCTCTCGGCGGCGTCGCGAATGTCGTCGGCCGATTGGACGGTCACGCCATGAAGGAGACCTTCTGCGGCGAATTTCGGCAGCGGCAGCGCGATCATGGCGATGGCCATCGTGCGCGAGAGGGGAATGCGCAAGCGCAGATCGCCGAAACCAGTGAGATAGAGGGTCACGGTGTCCAGCGTGGCAGCGGCATTGGCGCGGAACAGGCCGATCTGGACCTGACCACAAGGGCTCTCTTCGAAGACATCGGCCGGCAGACGGTTGGCCCCGAACAGCGTGTAGAGATAGGCGTTCGACGGTGACAGCCGGGCAAAGCTGCCGGCGAGCCACATCGGCGGGGCGGCTGACGCGCAGGCGGCGGAAAAACCGCGGGCGGTGATCTGCCGGCGGATGAAGTCGCTGTCGATCATCGGCGCCAGCGCATGCGTGCCGAGATTGACGTCGTGCTTCAATCCGCCGAGCAGCGCCAGCTCGTCCTCATCAGGCAGCAGCAGGAACCGCGCCAGTGTCGCCGTGCACCAGCGCGCAGCGACGTCAGGCGCAGCATAGGGGTTGAGACAGAAATCGACCGCGACGTCCTCGACGCTCTCTGCAAAGGCGACGCTGCCAGCCTGAATCTCCGCGGCGAGCGCGATCTGGCTGGTGGGCCGCGGATTGATCTCGCGCAGCACCTGGTCGCCGTCATAGTCGCGGACCGAACCATCGGCGGAGCAGCAGAGCTGCTCCAGCAGCGCGATGTTGCGGATCAGCATGCGCTTGATGTGCGGCGTCACCACGAGGTCCGAGATGAAGCCTGCCGCGCTGTCTTCGTCGGCGACATCGTCGAAGGCGTCGTCGAGCGAGATCAGATAGGCGCCGTGGAGACGGATATTGATACCTTCCATGTCGAACACGCGGCGTAGCGCCTTCTGCACGCTGCCGGAATAGCCGAGATCGGCGAGCACCAGGTCGGTACATTCGTCGAAGCCGGGGATCGCGTGACGCAAATAGGCAAGCAATCGCGCGCGCAGGGCTGCCGCGAGCTCGATGATCTCGCCGGCATCCATCAGGTCCGGCAGAGCTTCGGCGAGATCTTCGCCGGGAGCAATTCCGTCAGGATAAGCCGCGAAGAACGCGTCGACCTTTGGCGCCTGAATCTTGATCATGTCGCGGAAGGTCGGCGCGTCGATCTTCAACACCTTCCCGAGGAGATCGATGAGCGGCTGCATGGTGTCGGCCGAGGCGATCAGGCTGACGCGTCGGTTGATCTCGAGATAGGCCGAATTGGTGCCGTGCAACTCCTGCCAGATCCGGTGTGGCAAGAAGCCGTCGCGGCCGAGGAAGGCGAGGGCGACCTTTCGGCCGGGGCCGGCAGCCTCCTGGCAGCGCCGGGCGATGAAGGCATCGAATGCCGTCATCACCGGGCCGAGCACGGTCATGCCGAGATGAAAGGCGGGAGATTTCTCGGCGCTGCGCGCGGCGACCATGCGCCGCAAGGTCCGCGCGCCATGGTCGAGCCTGGACGGCGCGCCGGCGCACAACAGCTCGAACAGCGCGGTCTCGCGCCGGAATTTCGACGCCAGTTGCGGCGTCGCCTGCGGATAATAGCGCGGCCTAATGCCGTGGCGCTTCGCGCCCCTGATATCGGCCTTGTCGTTGTCGCCGACGTGAAAAGAGATGCTGGCGTCGATGCCCTGCTCGGACAGGTATTTTGCGAAAAGCGCCTCGCTCTTGCCACTGCCATGGTCGCAGGAGGCGTAGAGGAAGTCCCATGTCAGCCCGGGGCGGCATGCGCGCAGCAATCGCGCCAGCCGGTCGGAATCCCAATAGGTGTCGGAGATGAAGCCGACGTGATGGCCGGCACGTTTCATGTCCAGATATTGCCGAAGCATGTCCGGGTTGGCGCGACAAAGCTCGATCTCGGCCGCGAACTCTGATTCGACGAGATCGTTCAGGTGGTGGCGCGTGAGACCGAACAGCTTGAATGGAAAGCAGGAATAGATTTCATCAATGCGAACTTCGCTGCCCCCGCGCTTATCCTTCGCGGTCCTCCGCGCACGCGCTTCGGCCTGGATACGATGCTGAACGAAACTCGCGGAAACATTCGGACAAGTCTGTGAAATACCCGAAAGCTCGTAAGTCCTTTCAAATACACCATCTGGCGTCGTACAGGCGCGCAATAGAAATGTATCGAAAATATCGAATGACCAAGCGGAAACAGTTTGAGCGCGGCGCTTCGCACCGGCCGTTGCGATCGTCATGTGCAGATTCTCAACCAATCAGATCAATTAACGCGCACGTTCACGATGTCAGGCGCCACAAATGCGAAAATAATTCACGCGTGATTCAAAAACGCATTCGTTACGACTGACAGATTCAAAAAAATCGCTAGGTTCGAAAAGGTGATTCGGAAAAAATTGCCGAGTGCAAAAGTCGTCTCGTGTTCATTCACACTCGGAAACAATCGCTTCTTGATGCGCAAAGCGCGCGTCGCGTTTGATCACCTAGTGCCGTGTAATGTCAGCGTTTTCTCTCAACGACATCTGTTCAGGATGGATGATCCGCCATGGCGCGAGACGATGTGATGATTGCGGGAAGGATGCGCGAGAGTAGCGCGCGCTCGGCAATTATTGCCCGATACTCGGCAAAAGATACCGGCTAACATATTGAAAAATAACAAAAATTATCCGCCTGGATTGTTTTGGCCCTGCGTTCAACGCCTGGAAGCCGTGTGGCATGTGCGCCGCCGGCATTGCGGGTTGGAGATTGCGGGATGAGTTACGCTGCTGATGTCTGGGCTCCCGCCGAGGCCGAGATCACGACAACGCTGCCGGCTGAAGAGATTGTGCCCATGATGCCGTCGGTGCCGCTGGCGCCCGACAGCACGCCGGTCGCTGCCGATGTCGTCTTCGATGAGGACAGCGAGCTTCTCGACAAGTTGGCCGCCGGCGACGAGGTCGCGTTCCGCATGCTGGTCGAGCGTCACATCGATCGCGCCTATGCGATCGCGCTGCGCATCGTCGGCAACGCCGCGGATGCCGAAGACGTGGTGCAGGACACCATGCTCAAGATCTGGAGCCATCGCGGGCGCTGGCAGCACGGCCGCGCCAAGTTCTCGACCTGGCTCTACCGTGTCATCTCCAACCGCTGCATCGATCTGCGCCGCAAGCCGCGCAATGAGAATGTCGAGACCGTGCCGGAGGTCCCCGACGGCCAGCCTGGCGCCGTCGAGGTCATCGAGCGCAACGAGCTGAACGGCATGCTGGAGCTCGCGATGCAGCGCCTGCCCGAGCAGCAGCGCGTCGCGGTGATCTTCTCCTACCACGAGAACATGAGCAACGGCGAGATCGCCCAGGTGATGGACACCACGGTGGCGGCGGTGGAGTCCCTGCTCAAGCGCGGACGCCAGCAGCTGCGTCAGTTGCTGCGCAAGCACGAACGCGACATCCGCACCGCGTTTACCGATTGCTAACCATAAAATTGGCCCTGCGAAAACTTTCGCGCCTGATCTCCTTGCGCTCCACCGTTTGAGCGAACGGACGGGGCTGCGGTCTGCGTCGTCAATCGTCTTCAACGATGCGGCACGCCATGCCCATCAGCACAGGAGCTTCCAATGCCTGCAATTTCCACCAATACCGCGGCGAACTCTGCGGTCCGCTACCTTAACATCAACTCCGCGCAGGAGAGCAGCGCGCTCGCCAAGCTGTCGAGCGGCTCGCGCATCACCTCGGCCTCCGACGACGCCGCCGGTCTTGCGATCTCGACCCGCATTTCGTCGGACGTCACCACGCTGCAGCAGGCCGCGACAAACGCCTCGCAGGCGACCGCGATCCTCCAGACCGCTGACGGCGGCGCCTCCAACATCTCGGACATCCTGGCGCGCATGAAGTCGCTGGCCTCCGAGTCGGCCTCGGGCACCACGACCGATTCCAGCCGCGCTTACATCAACTCGGAATTCACGCAGCTCACGAGCGAAATCGATTCGATCGCGAGCGGCACGCGCTATTCCAGCCAAAGCCTTCTGGATGGCTCCAGCGTGTTCTCCTCGGGCGTCTCCGTGCTGGTCGGGTCGTCCGGCTCCGACACCATCACCATCACGCTGACCAGTCTGACGTCGTCCTCGCTCGGCGTGACTTCGCTCGATGTCAGCTCGCTGTCTGATGCGGCCTCGGCGCTCGACACGCTCGATACCGCGATCGACACGGTCTCGGCCGCCCGCGCCAGCATCGGTGCTCAGGAATCGCGGTTCAACTTCTCGTCGGACTCGATCTCGACCCAGACCCAGAACCTGCAGTCGGCGAATTCGGCGATCAAAGACGTCGATATCGCGGCCGAGCAGGCCACGCTGTCCTCGGCCGAAGTGAAGACCCAGGCCGCGGTGTCGGCGGAATCCGCGGCCAACCAGATGCCGCAGTACCTGCTCAAGTTGCTCGGCTAAGCGCTTTCCTTGACGACCTCCGGGCCGGCTTGATGCCGGCCCGGTCCACCCTGGGATGGATCGGGCAACACAGTGACGTCAGTCAGTTCGAGCACCAGCAGCACCGCGAGCACCAGCACGTCGAGCGCTTCGACGGTGACCACGACCGGTACCACCACATCGACCAGCGTGGACTGGAGCGCGCTCATCACCGCAGCCGTGAACGCCAAGCTGACGGCAGCGACCACGATCTCGACCTCGATCACCAACAACGAAGCCAAGATCTCCGCCTACCAGACGCTCCAGACCGATCTTTCGACGCTCTCCAGCGGCCTGTCCTCGCTCGCGACGGCCGTCGTCAATTCGCTCGCGACCAACGCCTTCGCCACCCGGGCGGCGACCATCAGCTCCACCGGCGACGTCAGCGCGTCCTCCGCGCTCTCGATGTCTGTCAGCAATGGTGCTGCGACCGGCGACCACACGCTGACGATCAGCCAGGTCGCGACCGCGCAGAAGGTGGTGGGGACCTCGCAATCGAGCGAGACCAGCGCGCTCGGCTATTCCGGCACGTTCTCCCTTGGTCTCGGCAGTGGCAGCACTGCGGATATAACCGTCACCAGCACGATGTCGATGCAGGACGTCGTCGACGCCATCAACGCCCAGACCTCGACCACCGATGTGCAGGCCTCGATCGTCCAGGTGTCGAGCGGGTCGTACGAAATGGTGCTGACGGGCACCGAGGATGCCGCCGACATCAGCTATTCCAGCACGTCCGGCGACGACATCCTGAACGAGCTCGGCGTCACCGACAGCACGGGCGCCTTTGCCGACGTGCTGCAGACGTCGCAGGCGGCTGAATTTTCGCTCGATGGCATCTCGATGACGCGGGATACCAACGACATCACCGATGTGCTGACGGGCGTGACCTTCAACCTGCTGCAGGCGACGCCCAGCGGAACGTCGCTCAGCATCAGCATCGAGCCCGATACCAGCCAGATCGAGACGGCGGTCGAGAGCCTCGTCACCAACTACAATACGTTCCGCGACGCGGTGATCGCACAGCAGGCGACTGCCTCGGACGGCACGGCGGATTCGAGCGCGGTGCTGTTCGGCGACGGCACCATGCGTGACATCATGGATTCGCTCCAGAACGCGCTCAACAGCACGGTGGGCGGCCTCACCATGGCCGACCTCGGCCTGTCCTTCAACGAGAAGAACGAACTCGAGCTCGACACCTCGACGCTGTCAGATGTGCTCAGCACAAATCTCAGCGGCGTCACCACGCTGTTGTCGGCGCAGACCAAGACTTCGTCGAGCCAGCTCAGCGTCGTCAACACCGGGACGTCGCCGCAATCCTTCACGCTCGACCTGACGGTGGATTCGTCCGGAAATCTCTCCTCTGCCTCGATCGGCGGCGATTCCTCGCTGTTCACGATAAGCGGCACGACGATCCTTGGCGCTGCCGGAACGGCCTATGCCGGGATGGCCTTCACCTATTCGGGATCGACGTCGCAATCGATTACGGTAAGCTCGACCTCCGGCATCGCCACGCAGCTCTATCAGCTGTCAAAGACCTATTCGTCGACCACGGGCTCGCTGCAGACGCTGATCACGAACCTGACCGATCGCGATACCGACCTCCAGCAGAAGGTCAACGACATCGAGAGTGATGCGTCGGCCTACCAGACCCAGCTCCAGACCCAATACGCGAATTACCAGGCCGCGATCACGAGCGCGAACAATACGCTCACCTATCTCAAGGCCTTGCTTAACTCCAGCTCGAGTAGTTGATGATGCATAATCCGATGGCGTACATGGCCAATCAGGCCTATCGGGGCGCGGCCACCAGCGTGCCGCCGCTGAAGGCGATCTCGATGCTGCTTGGCGGTGCGATCACCTTCTTCCAGAAGTCGCTGGCCGCGCAGGAAGCGCGACGCTTCGAGGAAGGGCACGAATATTTGTTGAAGGCGACCGCAATCCTGCGCGGGCTCAGCCACAATCTCGATTTCGCCAAGGGCGGGGCGGTGGCCGAGCGGCTGTTCCAGACCTACAACAGCCTGATCGTGGCGAGCCACAAGGCGTTCGGCCGGCCGCATGCGCCGCAGAGTTTTTGGCGGATCATTGCGGCCGTGACCGAATTGCGGGAGGCTTGGGAACACGTCGACGCGGCGGCGCGAGGCGGCAAGGTCGCGCCGGCCGATTCGGCCCGGACGGGCTGAGCCAAGCCAGGCCGCTCTCTCCCGGGAGGGGACGGCAGCACGAGGAGCGCCGTTTCTGCCGCTTTCCGTCGTGACTTGGGCGGTTTTGGCGCTGAACACCGCGGAAATCCGGTTTTCGACGCGCTTGCAATGCTTTATGACGGGCCTGACCGAGGCGGGATCGGCGGGCGATGGACGTCACCGAGTTTAAGGAACTGATCGACCGGCTGGGCGAGGATCTCTCCCTCTGGCCCGAAGACCGGCGCTTGCCTGCCGAAGATCTGCTGACGCGTTCCTCCTCTGCCCGGGCCTTGCTGGAAGAAATGCGCGCCCTGCGCCAGGCGCTCGCGGCACCTCCAGTGCGGGCGCCTGCAGGCCTCGCCGACCGTATCGCCGCTGCTGCCGCGAAAATGAAGAGCGACACCGCCGAGCCGCGCACCGAAGGCGAGACGGCGGGCAGCTGAACGGCTCTTTCTCTGACATTCCGATCTGCATGACTTTTGCGCTTGCGCCGGCATGCGCGAGCGACTGCGCTTTTTCGTAAGGGCGCTTTCAGCATTCCCGGACACGACGCACGCGGCAGATTTTGCCGTGTCGAAAGCGATTTTCGCAGCGGTGAATCCGCGCCTGAATCCGCGCGGCCACGCGTTTCATCAGCACACAGATTTCGAGCGCGCTGACCGACATCCCTGTCGCCGGCTGCGCGAGAAAGCCGGAGTTTCTGATGACAGTTTCCGCAACGAGTTCTGCAACGACTGCGACCACGACGACGTCGTCCTCGTCTAGCACCTCGTCCAGTTCGACGCTGACCTCGAGCGATTTCCTGAGCCTGCTCGTCAGCGAGCTTCAGAACCAGGACCCGCTGAACGCGACCTCGACCACCGACTTCATCAATCAGCTTACGTCTTACGCCAATTTCAGCCAGCAGCAGTCGATCAACTCCAACCTGACCTCGCTCTCCAGCTCCTTCTCGAGCCTGGTGACGCTCAACTCGGTCAATTATATCGGCCACACCGTCGAGGCAAAAACGGACACGTCGACCTTGAGCAGCGGCTCGGCGACGTTCGGCTACTCGCTGTCCTCGGCCGCTTCCGACGTCGCGGTCACCATCAAGGACTCCTCGGGTGACACGGTCTACACCGGCACCGGCACCGGGACCGCCGGCTCGAACACGTTCACCTGGGACGGCAAGAACTCCAGCGGCACCCAGCTCACCGACGGCGGCCAGTACACCATCTCGGTGACCGCGACGGATTCCGCCGGCAACTCGGTGCTCAACTACACCACCATCTCCGGCACGGTGACGGGCATCGACACCTCCACTTCCACGCCATCGCTGACCGTGAACGGCGTCTCCGTCAGCGCCGCCGACATCATCGGCGTCACGTCCTGATCCCAAGTTCTGATTTCAAGCCCTGATCCCTCTGGAGTTTCTTCATGAGTCTCACCGGTGCACTCTCTTCGGCGATCTCCGCGCTCAGCGCGCAGAGCCAATCCCTGTCGATGATCAGCGACAACATCGCCAATACCAGCACGACTGGGTACAAGACGACGTCGGCGATGTTCGACGACCTCGTTACCGCATCGAGCAACGCGACCTCGTACGCCTCGGGCGGCGTCACCGTTTCCGGTCGCTCCAACATCACCCAGCAAGGCCTGCTCGCCGCGACCTCGAACGCCACGGACGTCGCGATCCAGGGCTCGGGCTTCTTCGTCGTGACCAGCGGCACGTCGGGCGGCACCACGTCCTATACGCGCAACGGTGCCTTTTCGACCGACAACGCCGGCTATCTCGAGAACAACGGCAGTTACCTGGAGGGATGGCGCACCGATTCGGACGGCAACGTCGTCGGCAACGAATCCGCTAGCAACCTCCAGGCCATCAACACCCAGGTCGCTTCGACCAGCGGCAGCGCGACGACCAAGACCACGATTGCGGCGAACCTGCCGTCGGATGCCGCGACCGGCGACATCTATACCAGCTCGATGACTGTCTACGATTCGCTTGGTGCTGCGAATTCGATGCAGGTCACGTGGACCAAGACCGGGACCAACGCCTGGAGCGCGAGCTTCGCCAATCCGACCTCGACGTCGGACACCACGACCGCGACCGGCACGGCCTCGGGCACGATCGACATTACCTTCAACAGCGACGGCTCGCTGGCGAGCACCAGCCCGAGCCCGGCGACCGTCGCGGTGACAGGCTGGACCGATGGTGCAGCGGACAGCACGATCACGATGAGTCTCGGCACCGCCGGAGGCACGGACGGTCTGACACAATATGCCTCGGGCGAGACGACGCCGACCGTCAACGTCACCAGCATCTCCTCGGACGGCTTGTCCTACGGCAAGCTGTCCAGCATTTCGATCGGCAAGAACGGCGTCGTCGACGCTACCTATTCCAATGGCCAGACCATTGCGATCTACAAGATCGCGGTTGCGACCTTCGCCGATCCGACCGGGCTTTCCGCCGCCAGCGACGGCCTCTATTCCGCGACCGTGACGTCGGGGAATGCCGCGCTGCAGGCGTCCGGCGAGAACGGCGCGGGCACAATCTACGGCAGCGAGCTGGAATCCTCGACCACCGACACCTCGAGCCAGTTCTCCAGCATGATCTCGGCGCAGCAGGCCTATTCGGCGGCATCCCAGGTCATCTCCACCGTCAGCAAGATGTACGACACCCTGATCTCGGCGATGAGGTGAGCGATGCGCAGCGAAGAGGCCAAGGCCGCCGGAGAAGCGCTGTTGCGCCGGCTGCGAAGGCTGGTGGCGCGGGCAGCAACCGTGAAGGACAGTGACCACAAGCAGCTGCTCGCCTTGCTCGACGATATCGAGACGACCCGCCGCGGCCTGTTGAAGGAATGCGCAGAGGTCGAGGGTGAGATGAGGCAGGCGACCGTCAGGACGACCGCGATCGGCACTTACTTGCGTAACTCGCAAGTCCATCGCGGCAAACGGCATAGTTAGAAGAAGGCGATGACCATGAGTGTAGCCCAAGCCAATAGCCAAGCCACGCGGACCAACGCCGCAAATGGCGACGCCCGGATCAAGTCGCTGATCGGACTGATCGACGTCCTGACCGCGCTGGTGGCGGAAGAGAATGCGGAGCTCGCCAAGGGCCTGCCGGCCTCGCGTCTGAAGCAGGTCGACGAGAAGAACCGGCTGGCGGAGATATTCGAACGATCCGTCGCCGAATGTGCGGCGGGCGGGGCCACCCTGAACGTGCGGGACCGGATCCTGCGCGAGCAGCTCTTGGATCGGATCCTGAAGCTGCGCGCGGCAATGGACGAAAACCTGGTGCGCCTGCGCGCCGCGATCGAGGCCAGCAACCGCAGGATCGAGGCGGTCATGCAGGCGATCCGCGAGCAGATCGCCGCGGTATCGCCCTATGGCGCCTCTGGCCGGGTGGCCGCGCGCGCCGTCTCCAGCGGCACCAGCCGCAGCGCCTGACAAGGAGAGCCCGCCGTGTCGCTCGATATCGCACGATCGATCGCCTTCAGCGGCCTGTCGTCCACGTCGGTGCAGATCAGCGTGACGTCGTCGAACATTTCGAACGCCGACACGACGGGCTATACCAAGAAGACCGCGAACCAGTCGAGCAGCGTCACCAACGGCGTCGGTACCGGCGTCACGGTGACGGGCATCACATCGACGGTCGACAAGCTGCTGCTGAAGTCGCTGGTCAGTGCGGACTCTGATCTCGGTTCGGCCGACACGGCCAATACCTATCTGACCTCGCTGGAGAAGCTCTACGGCTCGACCAGCAGCACCGACAGCTCGTCGACCGGGACCTCGCTCGCCAACAGCATCGCCTCGCTGGAATCGGCGCTGTCGTCGCTGGCAAGCACGCCGAGCAGCGCCTCGCTGCAGTCCAACGTCGTCAGCGCGCTCGACGACGTCACGAGCCAGTTGCGGGAGACCTCGAGTGGCATCCAGGAGCTCCGCTCCAATGCCGACCAGGACATCTCGTCCTCGATCGACGACGTCAATACGGACCTGCAGAACATCGCGGATCTGAATGCGGAGATCAAGCAGACGGCGGCAACCGGCCAGTCGACCGCAGACCTGGAGGACCAGCGCAACACCGCGCTGCAGGACGTCGCCTCCAAGATGAACGTCAGCTACTACACGGCGTCGAACGGCGATCTCCAGATCTACACCACGACCGGGCAGGCGCTGGTCGACTCATCCGCCCACAAGATCAGCTATACCGCTGCCGCCAACGTGTCGTCGTCGACGACCTACACCGCCGGCTCCTCGTCGAGCGGCTTCAGCGCGATCACGGTGAATGGCGTCGACGTCACCTCGCAGATCACCGGCGGTGACATCGGCGCACTCATTACGCTCCGCGACAAGACTCTGCCGGCGGCGCAGTCCCAGCTTGACCAGCTTGCAACGCAGCTTGCCTCCGCGGTCAACACCGTCTCGAACAGCGCCTCCTCGGTGCCGGCGCCGACAAGCCTGACCGGCACAACCAGCGTCACCAACAGCACGGCGCTGTCCGCCACCGGCTCGGTGCGCCTTGCCGTGACCGACCAGAGCGGCGATCTGGTCTCCTACAGCGATCTCGACCTGTCGTCCTATTCCACGGTTGGCGATCTCGTCACCGCCATCAATGGCATTTCCGGGATGTCGGCATCGGTCGATGCGAACGGGCATCTCTCGATTACGGCGACAGGCTCGGGCAACGGCGTCGCCATCAATGAGATGACCAGTTTGGTCGGCAGCTCGAGCGAAGGATTTTCCGACTATTTTGGTCTCAACGACCTCGTGACCGGAACAAGCGCGTCGGATATCGCGGTCAACAACAGAATCCTGTCCGGCACCGGCGCATTGCAGCTTGCAACGCTGGAGTCCTCGTCGACCCTCACGGTCGGCAGCAGTGTGCTGACGTCGGGGTCGGCGACCGTGGTCAATGCGTTCTACAGCGCATTGACGGCCTCACGGACGTTTTCCTCGACCGGCGGGCTCGCCGCCACGACGGGTTCTTTTGCCGACTACGCCTCGACGATCGTGGCCGATGTCGCGAGCAAGGCCTCGCAGGCGTCCACCAATTACACCGCCAAGGAGACCGCGCAGTCGACCTATGCGAGCTCGCTATCGTCACAATCGGGCGTCAACCTCGACGAGGAATCGGCCAATCTGAGCACGCTGCAAAACCAATACTCGGCAGCCTCCGCACTGATCTCGGCTATCAACAGTATGTACTCGGCGCTTATCACCGCCGTGCAGTCGTCGTAAAGCGCGCGGGAGCAGCTCCATGGTCGCGATGCGGATTGCCACCTTCGCCCAGTCGAGCAAGATGATCGCCGACGCGATGCGCGTGGAGTCGGTCATGGCCAACGAGCAGGTTCAGGAATCCTCGGGCGTCGTCTCAACCGATTTCGGCGGCTACGGCTCGAACGCGCAGCATGTCGTCAATCTCCAGGTCTCCGTGACGCGGGCGCAGTCCTATATCGACGCGGCCACGCTGGCCGACAGCAAGGTCCAGGTGATGTATTCGGCCGTCGGCTCGATGACGGACATCGTCACGCAGCTCCGCTCCCAGCTTAGCGCGGCCTCGACCGGCAGCACGACCGAAACAAACTCGGTGATCTCATCCGCGCAGCAGATGCTGGAGCAGATGGGCTCGCTGATGAACACGCAGTATGACGGCCAGTATGTCTTTGCGGGCGGCAAGACGGACACGGCGCCGGTCGACCTCACCACCTTTTCGTCAGGGACGGGCTCTACCACCACGGCGGATACCAGCTACTACAAGGGCGACGACGAGATCGCCTCGGTGCGCGTCGCCGCCGACAACACCGTGTCCTATGGCGTGACCGCCGACAATTCGGCGTTCGAGGAAGTGATGCGCGTGCTGAAGTTCGTGGCCAACAGCACCTCGTTGTCATCCTCCGACATTACCAGCGCGCTCGACCTCGCCAGCACGGCGCTCGACGACACCGCGGCGGTGCAGGCCAAACTCTCCAGTTCGGCGTCCTCGATCGAGTCGGCGAGCACGCAGCAGACCGACTACAAGAGCTACGCCGAAAGCCTGTCGAACGACCTCACCGGCGTCGATGTCGCCGCCATCACCGCCCAGCTCTCGACCTACCAGGCCCAGCTCACCGCCTCTTATTCGGCGATGTCAAAGATCCTCGGCATGAATCTCGCGAGCTACCTGAAATAGGCGAGGCCTATTCGGCCGCGATCAGATCCATCGCCATGGTACGGAGCCGGGCGCGCTGGATTTTCACGCCGTTGGCGCTGTCGGTCACGGGGAAGGCGTCCACGACATAGATCCGTGCCGGGACCTTGTAGCCGGCGAGCCGCTCGCGCAGGCGTGCCGTCAGCACCTCCTGTTGCAGCGAAGTGCCGGCCGGGATGACAAAGGCGACGCAGCGCGCCTGGCCTTTCAGATCGACCGCGACGACCTGGGCGTCGACGACGCCGGGACACGATTTGAGCTCGTCCTCGATCTCGCCGGGTGCGACCAGGAAGCCGCCGAGCCGCATCGCATCGCCGGCACGGGTCTCGTAGACGAAGGAGCCGTCGCCGCGGAGACGGCCGATGTCGCCGGTGCGGAAGAAGCCATCCGCGGTGATTGCCTCGCGCGTCGCATCGGAGTTGTTGAAGTAGCCGAGGAAGCACGACGGCGCGCTGATCTCGATTTCGCCGGAGACGCCCTGCGCCGCAAGGTCGCCGGTCTCGGTGTCGCGAACGCGGACCTTGGCCCCGGGGGACATTGGCCAGCCACCGCCCGCGATGCGATCGGCGAAGGCGTCGCTGGGACGGGCGATCGAGAACAACGCCTGCACCTCGCTCGAGCCGTAGAGGCCGAATAGCGGCAGGCCGCGCGCCTCGGCCTCTGCGGCCAGCTCGCGCCAGCCGGGCTGGAACGCGGCAAAACCGCAGACTTCGAGATGCGGCAACGGACGTGGCTCTTCGGTCGTCGCAAGGATTCGGCGGAACATCTCGTCGGAGCCGAAGGCGTGCGTGATCTTGTGCTCGCACAGGATATTCTGCGCCGGTGCCGCCTCGAAGGCGTCGAGCACGTGGACGGTCGCGCCGGCTGCGATGAAGCCAAGCAGGCTGGTCATGCCGAAGGTGCCGCAGAACGGCAGCATTGCCAGCAGCGAGTGACGCTGTGGCGAGAGCTGGAGCGCCCTGGCAACGGAGTTGGCGTGGGTCGCGAGCGTTCGCTGCGAATGCGCGACCAGTTTTGGTCCTTTGGTCGTGCCGGATGTGGTGTAGAGCAGCACCGGCAGGTCGAATTCATCCTGGGTGGAAGCTGGTGGATAGGACTTGTCGCACGCGTCGAACCGAATGCAGGGCCAATGCGCGGGGATTGCGTCCGCGCCGACCACCGCGAGCTTCTGCAGCGCGGGCACATCAGCCTTGGCAATGTCGGCAAGAATGGCGGCGAAATCGATCGAGCGGAATGCCGCTTCGACCACCAGCAGTTTTGCGCCGGATAGTTTCAATAAATGCGCGACTTCAGCGCTGCGGTAGCGCGTATTGACGGCGGCAACGACCGCACCCAGCCGGGCAGCGGCCAACAGCAGCGCGATCCACTCGACCCGGTTGACCAGCCAGACCGCGACCACGTCGCCCTTGCCGATACCCTGCGCGGCGAGCCAGGCCGTGGTCTGCTCGACCATCCCTGAAAACTCCCCGCGCGAGACCGGCGTGCCATCGAACACGAAGGCGGGATCGGCGGCGGTCTCCGATCCGATCAGCGATTGCAGTGAAACATCGTCGGCGTGCATGGCAACCGAAGTAGCCTGATCGCGCAAACCTGTCTACTTGGTGCCGAACATCCGGTCGCCGGCATCGCCCAGGCCCGGCACGATGTAGCCGTGGTCGTTGAGCCGCTCATCGATCGCGGCGGTCCAGATCGGCACATCGGGATGCTCGCTCTGGAATTGCGCGATGCCCTCAGGCGCCGCCAACAGGCAGACGAAGCGGATGTCGCGGGCGCCGCGGTCTTTCAACAGCGAGGCGCCGGCGCAGGCTGAATTGCCGGTCGCCAGCATCGGGTCCATCAGGATCACTGTGCGGTCGGACAAGTCCTGCGGCGCCTTGAAGTAATATTCCACGGCCTGCAATGTATCGGGGTCGCGGTAGAGCCCGATATGGGCGATGCGGGCGGAGGGCATCAGCGCCAGCATGCCGTCGAGGAAGCCGACGCCGGCGCGCAGGATCGGCGCCAGCGTGAGCTTCTTGCCGGCGATCTTCGGCGCCTGCATCGGCGAGATCGGCGTCTCGATCTCGACCAGCTCCAGCGGCAGGTCGCGCGTCACCTCGTAGCCGAGCAGCATCCCGATCTCGTTCAGGATCTCGCGAAAGCTCTTGGTCGAGCGGTCCTTCTCCCGCATCAGGGAAAGCTTGTGCTGGACCAGGGGGTGGGCGACGACATGGACGTTGCTTGTGCTCATGAAACCGATCTACACGGTTCCACGAAACTGCGCCAGATCGGCCGGGTGTTTTCCGCAAGGAGGGGCGGCCTAGCCGGGCTGTGCGACCGCCGTGTGCGCCCGGTTGCTTGCCTCGTAGGCAGCCATGGTCAATTCGCGGTCGAGCGCCGTGACGTCTAGACGCCAAGCCCGCGCGCTGCGAGCGTGATCACGATCGTCAGGACCGCACCCCAGACCAAGCTTAGCGTCATGGTCAGGATGGTTGTGGTGACCGCGTGTTCGAGATGTCCCTTGAGGAGTTGCACGCTAGCGCCTCATCAATCGGACGGCCAACGTGATCAGCGGATTGCCATGGTTCTTGATGTCGAGCTCGAAGCTCTCGGTGGGGAACACCAGCGCGCAGCGCGCAGGCCTGCTCTGACGGTTGGCGAAATCGACAGCCGAGCTCTTGAACAGGAACAGCCCGCCGATGCGTCCGTGTGCCTCGCGGGCGACCCAGAGGCCGGCCTGGTTGCGGCCGATGAAAAAGGCGGGGATGGCGTCGCTGATCACATCGGGATCGAGCGGCTTGAGATCCGCCACCGACACCTGCCGCGGCTGGCGATGAGTGGCTTGAAGAGCAATTGCGGCCATGGCGGCCTCCTCACACATCTGCAAGGTCATGGTGGTCACCGAAGTCTCAGGCGTGGAGGTGCCAGACGAAGATCGCGGTCTTCAGTGCGATCAGTGAAGTGAGCACGCTGCCCATGGTGAGCACCGCAAGTGCACGCAGCGCGACGCGCTTGAGCTGAGCCTTACGCACCGCCGAAATCCGCGCCGGCGGTTCGGCTCCGGCGAAAGCCCGGTCAAAGCCATGTGTCAGAATCGACATGTCAGAAGTCCTTGTCCCTGGGCGACGAGACGGCCGCCCCCAATCTGTCTCTCATGATGAGCATGGCGGCATAAGAATGCGAGACGGGAGGCTGTGCCATCATATAGGAGCGCCATAAAGGCGCGTCCTACGCCCCAACGTTGTCGATCAGCTCCTCGTCGGCGATCGCGGCAAATGCTCGCACCACCTCCCTCTGCGCAATCGCATCCAGCGGTACGATCGGTAGCCGCGTAGCTGCCGACATCAGGCCAAGCACGCTCAGCGCGTATTTGAGCGCGGCCGGGCTCTCTTTCGAGAGGCAGGCGATGAGTGGGATCAGCCGCTTGTGCAGGTGGCGCGCCGATTGCAGGCGGCCCTGCCTGAGCTGTGAGAAGATCGTCCGGCACAGATCCGGTGCGATGTTGGAAACCTCCGAGATCGCACCGTCGCTGCCGCCGGCGATGCAGCCGAAAGCAGTGGTGTCGTCGCCGGAGAGCAGGCGAAAGCCGGCCGGCAGCAGCCGGCCCAAGCGCATCGGGCGGGTGACGTCGCCGCTACCATCGCGCAAGCCGACGAACTGGCGAGACGCGACGAGGCGCAAAAGGGTTTCGTCGGCTAGCGCGCGCAGTGTGCGAGAAGGAGCGTCGTGCAAGATCACCGGCAGTCCGGTCGAGCCGGCAATGGTGCGGAAATGCGCCAGCATCCCCTCCTGCATCGGCTTGTTGTAGGCGGGCACCACCGACATGACGGCATCGGCGCCGGCCGCTTCTGCGCGCCGCGCAAGTTCGACGGCGCGGCTTGTGCCATTCGACATCGCACCCGCGATGACCCGCGCGCGACCGCGGGCGACATCGACCGCCGTGCGAATCACGAGCTCTTGCTCGGCGGGCGAGAGCGTCGGCGCCTCGCCCGCCGTCTCGCAGACGACGAGCGCGGGTACACCGGCCGCGATTTGGCGTTCGCACAACGTAGCGAACACCTTGAGGTCGATCGCGTCAGCCGCATCGAACGGCGTCGGCAGATCGGGAATAAAGCCTGTGAACCAGGCAGAAGGAGGGATGAACATGGCGCTTCGCCGAATGTGGCCTGCTCAGGCGGCGCGCTGCGCGAGGTCGGGGTTCTTGCTCATGTCGAGTTCGATCTCGCGCGGCAGCTCGACGATGGTCTCGGGATGCTGTCCGTTCTCGAACAGCGCGTATTTGATGGCCTGGGCACGGCTGACGAACAGGCCGCCATAGAGGCCGTTCTGCTCTTGCGCGATCCATTGGCCCCGATGGTTTTTGCCGATGAAGACGATGCTGGAGAGTGAACTGCACGAAGGAGGTTCGACGAGTTTCACGGATTTAGTCCTTCCAATTGATGCGGCCGGCCGGATCTCCTCCCGCAACCGCCGCATCAATATCTTTTCAAAGGGATAGGATTTCGAGAGAGGGCGCGCGGCGATCTCATAGGAGCGCCATAAGCTTCGCGTTCAGCTGAAATTCTCGCAGGCAATAGGCTCGTAGAGCGAGTCCGGCGCCGGGCGTACGGAGGGAACACTCGATCGCGATACTTCCATGGCCAGTACCTGGACATCGACGAAAGCCGACAGCAGCGCGATCGCGAGGTCGCCATGGCATCCCTCGACAGCCGCGTCGAGCCAATCCGGCAGCTCGCGTTCACGCGACAGCGCGCAATGCCATTCGCCCTCGTCATAGGCGATACGGCGGACATGCCACAGCGGCAGTTCGAGCTCCATCAATGCCAGCGCCGCATCGGCCCAGGCCTCCGCGTCGATCAGGCGCACGAGGCGAGCCGTGCGCTCGGTCTGTCCGAGCGAGGGAAAGCGGCGGCAGGCCTTGTCGACGATCTCGAGCATCAGGGGCCGCGTCATGCCTTGCGCATTGCGCAGGCGGTCGCCAAGCGAAGGCAAATCGCAGAGTCGTAGAGCGGTCATCTCAGGCCTCCTGGAATTGGCGTCGGTCAGTCGGCCGGCCTCTTCAGGATGGCGGGAAGGTCATTGGAAAACGAGATGGGAAGGGGACGGGAGATATAAAGATTTCATAAGTGCGAACGCCGTGCGGAAGGGACGAGATGCGTCGCCTGCGCCCTCCGCTGTCATCCCCGCGAACGCGGGGATCCATAACCCCAGGGAGGCGTCGTGGAGCGAAATCGGTAACCACGAATCTTCGCCAAATATCTCCCTGTGGTTATGGGTCCCGGATCTGTGCTTCGCTTGTCCGGGACGACGGCGGATATTGCCGCGCCAGCATCTTCGATCGCTCCGGCTGCCCCGCCCTTTATGAGATTCCTATAACTTCGCAACAGCCCTCGTCTCGAAAACCTATGCCCGTGGTGGCACTTCATCACGGTCAAAAGTCCCGCGTTGGGTCGTGGAAATGCATTGCGCTTCTGTCCACGAGCTCCGCCGGGTCCCCGAGAAAGTGTTGCTCCCGATTTAGGGACGCAACGAGGAGAAATCCCATGATGGACATTCTGATGTTGGCGCTGGGCTTCGGCTTCTTTGCCCTTGCGATCGGCTACACCTACGCCTGCGAACGGCTGTGAGGGAGCGGACCATGATCTTCGATTATGCGCTCGCCGGCACCGTGTCGTTCGGCCTCCTGATCTATCTCACCTACGCGCTGCTGCGGCCGGAACGGTTCTGAGCCGTGCTGCTGCTTGTCGAATTGCTGCTGGCGGACGTTGCGCTCGTCGGCTGCCTGCTTGTGGTGCTCCTGCCGCTGTTGCGCCGGACGCCGAGCCTGAAGGGTTAATGCCATGACTATGATCGGTTGGCTCCAGATCATTCTTTTCTGCGGTATCATCGTCGCGCTTGCAAAGCCGCTCGGCTGGTACATGACGCGCGTGTTCAATGGCGAGAAGACGTTCCTCTCGCCGGTGCTGCGGCCGACCGAGGCCGGCATCTACTGGATCTCCGGCGTCGACGAGAAGCGCGAGCAGCATTGGCTGACTTACACGGTCTCCATGCTGCTGTTCCATGTCGGAGGTTTCCTCATCATCTACGGCGTGATGCGCTTGCAGGCCGTGCTGCCATTCAATCCGGCGGGGCAGGGCGCGGTCGCTGAAGACCTCTCCTTCAACACCGCGATCTCCTTCATCACCAACACCAACTGGCAGAACTACGGCGGCGAGAGCACGATCTCTTACCTCGTGCAGATGATCGGCCTGACGCACCAGAATTTCCTGTCAGCGGCAACCGGCATCGCGCTTGCGGTGGCCCTGATCCGCGGCTTCTCGCGGGCGTCAATGCGCACGGTCGGCAATTTCTGGGTCGATGTTACCCGCACCACGCTCTATGTGCTGCTGCCGATCTGCGTGGTCTACACGCTGTTCCTGATCTCGCAGGGCATGCCGCAGACGCTCGGCGACTATGTCGAAGCCACCACGCTCGAAGGCGCCAAGCAGACCATCGCGGTCGGCCCGGTGGCCTCCCAGGTCGCGATCAAGATGCTGGGCACCAATGGCGGCGGCTTCTTCAATGCCAACGCCGCGCACCCCTTCGAGAACCCGACCGCGCTGTCGAACTTCGTGCAGATGATCTCGATCTTCGCGCTGGGCGCCGCACTGACCAATGTGTTCGGCCGCATGGTCGGCAACCAGCGCCAGGGCTGGGCGATCCTTTCGGTGATGGGCGTGCTGTTTCTCGCCGGCGTCGCCGTCACCTATTGGGCGGAAGCCAACGGCACCTCGACGCTGCATGCGCTCGGTCTGACCGGCGGCAACATGGAGGGCAAGGAGGTCCGCTTCGGCATCGTCGCGTCCTCGTTGTTTGCCGTGATCACGACGGCCGCGTCTTGCGGCGCGGTCAACGCCATGCATGACAGCTTCACCGCGCTCGGCGGCATGATCCCGCTGATCAACATGCAGCTCGGCGAGATCATCGTCGGCGGCGTCGGCGCCGGCCTCTATGGCATGCTGCTGTTCGTCGTGCTCGCGATCTTTGTGGCAGGCCTGATGGTCGGCCGCACGCCGGAATATGTCGGCAAGAAGATCGAGGCGCGCGAGGTCAAGATGGCGATGCTCGCGATCCTGGTGCTGCCGCTGATGTATCTCGGTTGGACCGCGGTCGGCGTGGTCTATCCCGCAGGGGTTGCCTCGATGGCTAATGCCGGCCCGCATGGCTTCACCGAGGTGCTCTACGCCTATACGTCGGCGACCGGCAACAACGGCTCGGCTTTCGCAGGCCTCACCGGCAACACCCTGTTCTACAATCTCACGCTCGCCAGCGCGATGTTCGTCGGTCGCTTCTTCATGATCGTCCCGGCGATGGCGATCGCGGGTTCACTGGCCGCGAAAAAATCCATTCCGCCGTCGGCGGGCACGTTCCCGACCACCGGCGGGCTGTTCGTCGGTCTCGTCGTCGGCGTGATCCTGATCATCGGCGGCCTCACCTTCTTCCCGGCTCTCGCGCTCGGCCCGATCGTCGAACATCTCGCGATGAACGCCGGTCAAGTCTTCTAATCGCCAGCCTTCTGATTTTTGGAGTGACCTCCATGGACACCATGAAACAGCAAAAACGCGCCTCGGTCTCGGCCATGCTCGATCCCAAGATCGTCGTGCCCGCGATCCGCGCATCCTTCACCAAGCTTGATCCGCGGCTGATGGTCAAAAACCCCGTGATGTTCGTGGTCGAGATCGTAGCCGCGCTCACCACTGTGATCTTCCTGCGCGATCTCCTCACGGGTGGCGCCAACCTGGGCTTTACTTTCCAGATCATCCTCTGGCTCTGGTTCACCGTGCTGTTCGCCAACTTCGCCGAAGCGGTCGCCGAAGGCCGCGGCAAGGCACAGGCCGATTCGCTGCGCAAGACCCGCACCGAGAGCCAGGCCAAGCTCCTCACCGGCGCGGGCCGCGATTTCAAGCTCGTGTCGGGCACGAGCCTGAAGGTCGGCGACATCGTGCTGGTCGAGGCGGGCGATACCATTCCCTCCGACGGCGAGGTGATCGAGGGCGTTGCTTCGGTCAACGAAGCCGCCATCACCGGTGAATCCGCGCCCGTGATCCGCGAATCCGGCGGCGACCGCTCGGCTGTGACCGGCGGCACGCAGGTGCTGTCCGACTGGGTCCGCGTCCGCATCACGGCGGCGCAAGGTTCGACCTTCATCGACCGCATGATCAAGCTGGTCGAGGGTGCCGAGCGGGCCAAGACGCCGAACGAGATCGCGCTCAACATCCTGCTGGCTGGCCTCACCATCATCTTCGTGTTCGCCACCGTCACCATTCCGAGCTATGCGGCCTATGCCGGCGGCTCGATCTCGGTGGTCGTGCTGGTCGCGCTGTTCGTGACGCTGATCCCGACCACGATCGGCGCGCTGCTCTCGGCGATCGGCATCGCCGGCATGGACCGCCTGGTCCGTTTCAACGTGCTGGCGATGTCCGGCCGCGCGGTCGAGGCAGCCGGTGACGTCGATACGCTGCTGCTGGACAAGACCGGCACCATCACCCTCGGCAACCGCCAGGCGACCGCGTTTCGTACCGTGCGGGGCGTCAGCGAGCAGGAACTGGCCGACGCTGCCCAACTCGCTTCACTCGCCGACGAAACGCCGGAGGGCCGTTCGATCGTGGTGCTGGCCAAGGAGAAGTATGGCATCCGCGGCCGCGACATGGCCGAACTCGGCGCCACCTTCATCCCGTTCACGGCGCAGACCCGCATGAGCGGCGTCGATGCCGGCGGCTCGTCGGTGCGCAAGGGCGCGGTCGATGCGATGCTGAACTATGTCGGCGGTGGTGCGCCGCTGGCCGTTGCCTCCGGCAATGCGGCGCGCGCCATTCAGCCCGCCGGGCTCTCGGATATCGGTCGCGAGGTCCAGACAATCGCGGACGAAATCTCGAAGGCTGGCGGTACGCCGCTCGCGGTCGCCAAGGACGGCAGGCTGCTCGGCGTCATCCAGCTCAAGGACATCGTCAAGGGCGGTATCCGCGAGCGCTTTGCCGAACTGCGCCGCATGGGCATCCGAACCGTCATGATCACCGGCGACAACCCGATGACGGCGGCAGCGATCGCAGCGGAAGCCGGCGTTGACGACTTCCTGGCGCAGGCAACGCCCGAGGACAAGCTCAAGCTGATCCGCGACGAGCAGGCCAAGGGCAAGCTGGTGGCCATGTGTGGCGACGGCACGAACGACGCGCCGGCATTGGCGCAGGCCGATGTCGGTGTCGCCATGAACACCGGCACGCAGGCCGCGCGCGAGGCCGGCAACATGGTTGATCTCGATTCCAATCCGACCAAGCTGATCGAGGTGGTCGAAATCGGCAAGCAGCTGTTGATGACGCGCGGTGCGCTGACGACCTTCTCGATCGCCAACGACGTCGCAAAATATTTTGCGATCATCCCGGCGATGTTTTTGGCGTTCTACCCGCAGCTCAACGTGCTGAACGTCATGAACCTCTCGAGCCCACAGAGCGCCATCCTGTCGGCGATCATCTTCAACGCGCTTGTCATCATCGGGTTGATCCCGCTGGCGCTGAAGGGCGTCGCCTATCGCGCGGTCGGTGCCGGCGCGCTGCTTCGCCGCAACCTGCTGATCTACGGTCTCGGCGGCATCATCATTCCCTTCATCGGCATCAAGGCGATCGACCTCGTCGTTGTTGCCTTGCACCTGGCCTAACCGTCGTCCCGGGGCGCGCAGTGCGCGCTCCGGCCGCGACGAAGACATTGGAGACCTAACATGCTCAGAGAAATCCGCCCCGCCATCGTCCTCCTGCTGGTGCTCACCGCCATCACGGGCCTGGCCTATCCCCTCGCCATGACCGGCATTGCCGGCGCGATCTTTCCGGCACAGGCGCAAGGCAGCCTGATCGAGAAGGACGGCAAGGTGGTCGGCTCCGCCCTGATCGGGCAGGAATTCAAGGACGACAAATATTTCCATGGCCGTCCGTCGGCGACGCTGGCGCCGGACCCGAATGATTCGACCAAGACGGTCTCGGCGCCCTACAACGCCGCCAATTCGGGCGGCTCCAATCTCGGCCCGACCAGCAAGGCGCTGGCCGACCGGCTGAAGGAGGACGTGGACAGACTGAAAGCCGAGAACCCGAACGCTGCCGTTCCGGTCGATCTGGTCACGACCTCGGCCAGCGGGCTCGATCCCGATATTTCCCCGGAAGCGGCGCAATTCCAGGTGCCGCGTGTGGCCAAGGCGCGGAATCTATCGGAGGATCAGCTTAGGCAGATCGTCGCCTCCAGCACCCAGGGCCGTCTGCTCGGCCTGCTCGGCGAACCCCGGGTTAACGTTCTTGCCCTGAACCTCGCACTGGACCGTGCATCCGCGAAGTAGTGGTCTAGGCTCGCGACACACGGATGATTATATTCGCAATATGGTCCGAGAGCGCCGCGATCCCGAACAACGTCCGTCTCCCGAGGCGCTGCTTGAATCCGCGCGCCGGGAGGAGAGCGCGAGCGGCAAGCTGAAAATCTTCGTCGGCGCCGCTCCCGGCGTCGGCAAGACCTATGAGATGCTGCAAAGCGCCCATGCCAGGCGCAAGACCGGCATCGATGTGGTGGTCGGCTTCGTCGAAACCCATGGCCGGGCCGAGACCGAAGCGCTGGTGCGCGGGCTTGAAGTCGTCCCGCGCAAGCGGCTCGATTACCGCGGCCAGATCGTCGAGGAGATGGACCTCGACGCCGTGATCGCGCGGCACCCGAAGATCGCCTTGGTCGACGAGCTCGCCCACACCAACGCGACCGGCAGCCGCCACCCCAAGCGCTATCTCGACGTCGAGGAACTGCTCACCCACGGCATCGACGTCTACACCGCCGTCAACATCCAGCACATCGAGAGCCTGAACGATGTCGTCGCGCAGATCACCCATGTGCGGGTGCGCGAGACCGTGCCGGATTCGATCTTCGACAGCGCCGATGCGATCGAGCTGATCGACCTCACGCCCGACGATCTGATCCAGCGCCTGCGTGAGGGCAAGGTCTACGTCTCCAAGCAGGCCGAGCGGGCGCTGGAGCATTATTTCTCGCCGGGCAATCTGACTGCGCTACGCGAGCTCGCGCTGCGGCGTACCGCGGAGCGGGTCGACGAGCAGCTGCTCACGCACATGCAGGCGAACGCCATCGCCGGTCCCTGGGCCGCGGGTGAGCGCATCCTCGTCTGCGTCAGCGAGGACCCGCGTGCGGCCGGGCTCGTGCGCTACACCAAGCGGCTGGCCGACCGGCTGCATGCGCCATTCACCGCGATTTCGATCGAGACGCGGCGCTCGCTTCAGCTCTCGGACCAGGAGCGCGACCGGCTGGCCGACACGCTGCGGCTCGCAGAGTCGCTCGGCGGCGAGGCGCTAACCATCCCCGCCGTCGGCCGCCGCATCGCCGACGACGTCATCAATTTCGCGCAAGGCAACAACGTCACCCAGATCGTGATCGGCAAGTCGACACGCTCGCGCTGGTTCGAGATGGCGCGCGGCTCGGTCGTGCATGATCTGGTGCGCCGCGCCGGTAATATCAGCGTTCACGTCATCCCCGGCGACGAGTTGACGGACGAGGCGGTGCCCAAGACGGCGGTGCAGACCGCGGCTCGGGCCGAGCCGTTCAATCCGCTGCCCTACCTGAAGGCGCTCGGCATCGTGCTGGTCGGCCTCGGCGCCGCGGTGCTGCTGCAGCCGCGCTTCGGCATCGAAAACGTGGACCTCGTGCTGCTGACCGCCGTGGTGGCCGTCGCGGTGCGCTATGGTTTGTGGCCGTCGCTGCTCGCGAGCCTCGCATCCTCGCTGGCCTATAATTTCTTCTTCCTGCCCCCGGTCTACACCTTCACCATCACGGATCCGACCAACGTCGCGGCGTTCTTCTTCTTCATGCTGATCGCGATCCTGGTCTCGAATGTCGCCGCGCGCGTACGCACGCAGGCCGACGCCGCGATCGGCCGCATCCGGACCACCGAGCAGCTCTATGCCTTCAGCCGCAAGCTCGCCGGCACCGCCACGCTCGACGACGTGCTGTGGGCGTCGGCCTATCAGATCGCGCTGATGCTGAAGGTCCGCGTCGTGCTGCTGTTGCCGGAGGACGGTCTTCTGACGGTGAAATCCGGCTATCCGCCCGAGGACCAGCTCGACCAGGCCGATCTCGCCGCCGCCAACTGGGCCTGGAGCAACGACCGTCCGGCCGGCCGCGGTTCGGATACGCTGCCGGGCGCCAAGCGTCTGTTCCTGCCGATGCGCACCGGTCGCGGCCCGATCGGCGTGATCGGCATCGACAACGACCGCACCGGACCGCTGCTGACGCCGGACCAGCGCCGGCTGCTGGACGCGCTGGTGGATCAGGGCGCGCTCGCGATCGAGCGCGTGCTACTGGTCGAGGACATGGACCGCGTCAAACGGACCGTCGAATCCGAGCGGCTGCGCGCGGCGTTGCTGACCTCGATCTCGCACGATCTAAAGACGCCGCTCGCCTCGGTGCTGGGCGCGGCCTCGACCATGCGCGATCTCGCCGGTGCGCTGTCGGACATCGAGAAGCGCGATCTGCTCGCCACCGTGATTGACGAGTCCGAGCGGCTCAATCGCTTCATCGCAAATCTGCTCGACATGACCAAGCTCGAATCCGGCGCCATCGTGCCCAACAGTGCGCTGCACGATCTCAGCGAGATCGTCGGCAGCGCGCTGCGGCGGGCTGCCAAGATACTGACCGCGCACAAGGTGGAGCTGGTGCTGGCTGCCGATCTGCCGATGCTCCAGTTGGATGCCGTGCTGTTCGAGCAGGTGCTGTTCAATCTGCTCGACAACGCCGCGAAATATTCGCCGGCCGACACCACGGTTTCGATCAAGAGCCAGCGCGAGCGGGATCAAGTGGTGCTGCAAATCGCTGATGAAGGCGCCGGTATTCCGCCCGACGAGCTCGAGAGCGTGTTCGACAAGTTCTATCGCGTGCAGAAGGGCGACCATGTGCGTCCCGGCACCGGGCTTGGGCTTGCCATCTCGCGCGGCTTCGTCGAGGCGATGCGCGGCACGATCGCGGCCGCCAATCGCAGTGACCGGAGCGGCGCGGTCCTCACCATCCGTCTGCCCGTTCCGGCACAGACCAAAGCATTGGATACCGCCGCATGAGTGCTGCCTCGATCAAGGTTTTGGTGATCGACGACGAGCCGCCGATCCGCAAGCTGTTGCGGATGGGCCTTTCGACGCAGGGCTACGAGATCCTAGAGGCGTCGAACGGCAAGATCGCGCTGGAGAAGCTTGCGGAGGAGCCGGCGTTGATCATCCTCGATCTCGGCCTGCCCGACATCCAGGGCCATGAGCTGCTGCGCACGATACGCGCGCGCAACGAAAGCGTGCCGATCGTGGTGCTGTCGAGCCGCGGCGACGAGGCGGGCAAGGTGCAGGCGCTCGATCTCGGCGCCGATGACTATCTGACCAAGCCGTTCGGCATGGACGAGCTGCTGGCGCGCCTGCGCGCCGCGCTGCGGCACCAGTTGCAGGTGCAGGGCGAACGCCCGGTCTTCCGCACCGGCGATCTCTCTGTCGATCTCGTGCGCCGCATCGTCAAGATCGGTGACCGCGACGTCAAACTGTCGCCGAAGGAATACGACCTCCTGCGCGTACTGGTGCAGCACGCCGGCAAGGTGTTGACCCATCGCTTTCTGCTGAAAGAACTCTGGGACGAACTGACCGACGCGCAATATCTGCGCGTCTATGTCCGCCAGCTGCGTCAGAAGATCGAAGCCGATCCGGAGCGCCCGCAATATGTGTTGACCGAGACGGGGATCGGCTACCGGCTGAAGGCGGGGGATTGATCCTCGCCGATCAGTAGGATGGGTAGAGCGAAGCGAAACCCATCATCACTCCGCGCCTGACGATGCGTGATGGGTTTCGCTGCCCTCTACCCATCCTACGACAACTGCATCAATGACGGCGTAAATCAGCTAGCCGTCCTCTGCCGCCCCGTCGCCCGCTGCGTCTTTTTCGCGGCCCGCTGCCGCCCCGTCTTACGCCGCGCATGCGACTTCCCCGCCGTCTTCTTCCCGCCGCGCCCCTTCAGGCTTTGCTTCAACGCGTCCATCAGGCTGACGACGTTGCTGGGGCGCTCCTCGGGCTCGGGCATCGCGATCTTCTTGCCGCTCGCCTTGCGCTTCACCAGCGACTTCAGCGCGTTTTCATACTCGTCCTTGAACTTGCCCGGATCGAAATGAGCAGCCTTGGTATGCAGGATGTGGCTGGCGAGCTCGACCATGTCCTTGGTGATCTTCGGGCTCCTGATGTCGTCGAAGAATTCGTCCTCGTCGCGCAGCTCATAGGGGAAGCGCAGCGTGGTGCCGAGCAGGCCTTTGCCGAGCGGCTCGATCGCGATGATGTGCTCGCGGTTGGTCAGTACGATTTTTGCGAGCGCGACGCGCCCCTGGTCCTTCATGGCGTCGCGGATCACGGCAAAGGCTTCCACCGCGGCCTTGCCTTCGGGCGCGATGTAATAGGGGTGGTTGAGATAGCGTTGGTCGATCTCTTCGCTCGGCACGAAGCTTTCGATGTCGATGGTATGGTTGCTCTCGATTTGGACGGCTTCGAGCTCCTCCGGCTCGATCTCGACATATTTGCCCTTGCGCAGCTCGTAGCCGCGGCCCTTCTGGTCGCTTTCGACGACGTCGCCGGTTTCGGAATCAACCATCTGCTGCTTGAGCCGGTTGCCGGTTTCGCGGTTGATCATGTGAAAGCGGGTCTTCTCGGCCGCTGTGGTCGCGGGGTAGAGCGCGACCGGGCAGCTGACCAGCGACAACTTCAACGTTCCCTTCCAATAGGCGCGGGGAGCCATTCCATTCTCCAGTGATTTCAAGGCTTTTCAGGAACTCCAACCGGGCTCCGGGGTTTTGGTTCCGGCTGGGACTTTTGCCGTGATAGGCTCTCACGCCAAAGGAAATGCGGGACCGGTCGTGTTGCGAAAACTCTCTACCTACCGCGAGAAGCGTGATTTCGAGAAGACACCGGAGCCGTCCGGCAAGACGGCAGTCGCGCCGTCAAAACAGCGGCGCTTCGTGATTCAGAAACATGATGCGACCCGGCTGCATTACGACTTCCGCCTCGAATTCGACGGCGTGTTCAAGTCCTGGGCGGTGACCAAGGGCCCCTCGCTCGATCCCCACGACAAGCGGCTGGCTGTCGAGGTCGAGGACCATCCACTCGACTATGGCGATTTCGAAGGCACCATTCCCGAAGGCCAATATGGCGGCGGCACGGTGATGCTGTGGGACCGCGGCACCTGGGACTCCGATGATCCGGAAGCCGGTTTCAAGAAGGGCGACCTCAAGTTCACGCTCCACGGCGAGAAGCTGCATGGCAGCTGGGTGCTGGTGCGGATGCGGAATGACCGCACCGGGGGCAAGCGCACCAACTGGCTGCTGATCAAGCACCGCGACGACTATGCAAGCGAGGGCGAGGATATCCTTGCGGAGGATAAGTCGGTCGCCTCTGGCCGCGCCATGGCGCAGATCGCCGGCGGCAAGGGCCGCGCGCCAAAGCCATTCATGCTGGCGAAGGGCACGGGCAAGGCCGATGCGGTCTGGCAATCCAACCGCGCCGGGGAGACCAAGGGGCGGACCGTCAAGCCGGCGCCTCGCACGGCATTGAAGAGCGTCAAAACCTCGAAAAAGAAAGCGACGACCGCGACCACGGCCAGGAAGGTCTCGGAGATGCCGGATTTCGTCGCGCCGCAGCTCTGCACGGTGGTTGAGCGTCCGCCGTCCGCCGACGGCTGGTGCCACGAGATCAAGTTCGATGGCTATAGGGTGCAACTCCGGATCGAGGACGGCAAGGCGACGCTGAAGACGCGTAAAGGCCTCGACTGGACCGAGAAGTTTGCGGCGATCGCGAAGGAGGCCGGTTCGCTGCCGGACGCGCTGATCGACGGCGAGATCGTCGCGCTCGACCACAGCGGCGCACCGAATTTCTCATCGCTTCAGGGCGCACTGTCCGACGGCAAGACCGAGGATTTGATCTTCTTTGCCTTCGACCTGCTGTTTGCCGAGGGACTCGATGATCGCCGACTGCCGCTCGGCGAGCGCAAGGCGCGGCTCAAGGAGATTCTGGCGGCGCGCAAGCGGAAATCGAGCCTGATCCGCTATGTCGAACATTTCGAGAGCGACGGCGACACGGTGCTGCAATCGGCCCTGAAGCTCGAGCTTGAAGGCATCGTCTCGAAGAAGCTCGATGCGCCCTACCGCTCGGGGCGCACGGAAGGCTGGACCAAGACAAAGTCCCGCGCCGGCCAGGAGGTCGTGATCGGCGGCTGGAAGACGACGGCGGGAAAATTCCGCTCACTGATGGCGGGCGTCTATCGCGGCGATCACCTCGCTTATGTCGGCATCGTCGGCACCGGCTTTGGCGCCGACAAGGTCAAGCGCATCATGCCGTTCCTGAAAGAGGCGGCGTCGAGCGAAAACCCGTTCGGCGGCAAGAATGCGCCGAAGAAGACGCGCGACGTGCACTGGCTGAAGCCCGAGCTCGTGGCGGAGATCGAATTCGCCGGCTTCACCGCCGACGGCAACATCCGCCAGGCCGCCTTCAAGGGTCTGCGCCAGGACAAGCCGGCCGAGGAGGTCGAGGCGGAAACGCCCGTGGATACCAAGCTCGCACAGGCTTCCGCCAGAAAGCGCGTCGTAGCGAAGCCTGCCAAAGTGAAAGGCGCCGCCGAGGTGATGGGCGTCGTCATCTCGAAGCCGGACAAGGAGCTATGGCCGGACGGCGGTGACGGCGAGGGCGTCACAAAGCTCGATCTGGCGCGATATTTCGAAGCGGTCGGCGGCTGGATGATCGAACATCTGAAGGGCCGTCCCTGCTCGATCCTGCGTGCGCCCGATGGGATCGCCGGCGAGAAGTTCTTCCAGCGTCATGCCATGCAAGGCAGCTCAAATCTGCTCGAACTCGCCAAGGTGTCCGGCGATCGCAAGCCGTATTTGCAGATCGATCGCGTCGAGGGTCTTGCGGCCGTGGCGCAGATCGGCGGCCTCGAGCTGCATCCCTGGAACTGCGCGCCGGATGCCTATGACACGCCGGGCCGGCTGGTGTTCGATCTCGATCCCGCCCCAGATGTCGATTTTGCCGATGTCGTCGAGGCGGCGAAGGAGATGCGGCAGCGGTTGACTGGCCTCGGCATGGAGAGCTTTTGCAAGACCACTGGCGGCAAGGGCCTGCATGTGGTGGTGCCGCTGCTCCACGGCGCGCGCGAAAAGGTGGGCTGGAAGGAGGCCAAGGCGTTCGCGCAAGGCGTCTGCCAATGGATGGCCGATGACGATCCCGAGCGCTATCTGCTCAACATGTCGAAGAAGCTGCGCAACGGGAAGATTTTCCTCGATTACTTGCGCAATGATCGCCTGTCGACGGCGGTCGCACCGCTATCGCCGCGTGCGCGCGATGGCGCGACCGTCTCGATGCCGGTGACCTGGGCGCAGGTGAAGGGCGATCTCGACCCGAAGCGCTATACGGTGCGGACGGTGCCGGGCCTGCTGGCGCGATCCAAAGCGTGGGATGGTTATGACGATGCGGCCGCGTCGATCAGGTCGGCGATCAAGAAGCTTGCGACGAAAACGAAGTAGGGTGGGTTAGCGAAGCGTAACCCACCACTTCTGTTGACGCGGAAAGAAAAGAGGTGGGTTACGCCTTGCGGCTAACCCACCCTACCAGATCTCGTGACTAGATTCGTCCCAGCAGCAGCAAAATCAGCAGAATAACGATGACGAGCCCGAGGCCGCCGCCGCCATAATAGCCGGTGCCGTAGAACGGACCGCCGCCGATGCCGCTGAAGCCGCCGAGCAGCGCGATAACCAAGATGATCAGAATGATCGTACCGATAGACATGCGAATATCCTCCAGCCCTTTGTTGAAAGGGTCACTGCAACCTGTCCCGTTGTGCGAGGGCAACTTGCCGCAGGTTTTAAAGTTCCAACAATGAAACACGGCGCGCGTCCAACTTGCATGGAACCTTTGCCGCTCCTGCCGGCATGACTATGTAAGGATCAGTCATCACAGGGCAGGGCCATGTCAGCACCGCTTGTCGTCTCCATTCCACATCGTCTCGGCCGCGAGGAGGCGGTGCGCCGGCTCAAGACCGGGCTCGGCCGCGCCGCGGCGAGCATTCCCGTGATGCAGGTCGAGGAGGAGCGCTGGAGCGGAGATACCCTTGCCTTTCGCATCCGCGCGCTCGGGCAGATTGCGACCGGGCAGGTCGACGTTGCCGACGATCACGTCAAGGTCGAGGTGGTGCTGCCGTGGCTATTGCAGCGCTTTGCCGAGATGGCGCAGGCGGCGATCCGCAAGCGCGGGCAGTTGCTGCTGACCAAGGATTAGGGCAAATAGGCGTCAGACGCCCACACGTTACCGCGCATGCCTGATGGCGCTGGTCGCGCGGGCCTCGATGACCACAGCGGGAAAATCACGGAAAGCCTGTGCCAGCGGTAATTCGTTGCCCGCAAGGCCCGGCGCGGTGTAGCCGCTGATATCGACGGTTGCGTCAAAGCCTTCGAGCCTGGGCCATTCCCGCCCAGCTTGCGTGAAGGGAGCGAACTGGCGCCCGACCACGACGATCGCGGTCGCACGCCCATGCCGGCGCGCAAAGGCAATGACATGCTCCGCATGTGCGCCACGGACGTCGAGCGCCTGATAATCGCCCTGCACAAAAACGTCGGCGAGTTCGTTGCGCAGCTTGAGGAGATGTCGCGTCCAGGCCAGCTTGAGCCGCCCGTCCGCCCAGCTCTTGGTCAGTCCACTCCAGTCCGGCGCTTCCGTTGATGCCAGCGCCGCCTGCCGCGCGGCAAAATCCACCGGGCGGCGGTTGTCGGGATCGACCAGCGACAGATCCCAATATTCGGTGCCCTGGTAGAAATCGGGCACGCCCGGCAGCGTCGCCTTCAGCGTCAGCTGGCTCAGCGAGTTCAGCGCACCGAGCAGCGCGACGCGGCGGGCGAGGTTTTGCAGCGCCTCGAGGAATTCGCCTGACAGCGCGGGATCGAGGATTTTCTCGATGAAGCTTTTTACGCCGCTCTCGTACGCCCCGTGCGGATTGAGCCAGCTCGTCTCTTCCTTGCCCTCGCGCGCAGCCTTAAGCGCATAGGCCTGGATACGCTCGACGAAATTAGCATCCCTCCCCTCGAGAGGCCAGGCGCCGAGCAGGGTCTGGTAGATCATGTATTCGAACGTTGCCGATGGCGCGCGCAGATTGCCGTCAAGCACAAGATGCGGCGCGTTCAGGACCTTCCAGCGCGAAACCGCGCTGGTCCATTCGCCGGGAATTTCGCTCAGCGCCGCGATCCGCGCCCGCGCGTCTTCGCCGCGCTTGGTGTCGTGGGTGGCCGTTGCCGTCATTCCCTGCGGCCATTCCCTGGCGCGGGCCCGCATCGCCTCGTGGAAGGCGGGAACGGTGAGGCCCTTGCTCGAAGGATCACCGCCGACCTCGTTGAGCGCGAGCAGTCGGTGGAATTGATAGAATGCCGTGTCCTCCAGCGACTTCGCCATCATCGGTCCGGTGAATTGCTGCACCTTCAGCGCAAAACGACGGACACGCGGGGCGCTGTGCGGCGGACGGCCGGGCTTGAGCAGGTCCATGGTGAGCGCATCGCGCAGGAAGTCGAAAATGCCCTCGTCGGCAGCAAACCATTCGGCGCGGGCGCGCTCGATGGTGTCGTCGATCAGTTTCCGGTCGAGCGCAGACGGGCTGCTGTGGGTCAAGTAAGTGCGATAGACCGGGAAGTGCAGCACGTACAATTCCAGCGCCTGCCGCAGGCTGTCGGCGGAGAAGTCGCGGGTCGAGTAGTGGCCGTTGGCGATACGCGCGAGCAGCCGCGTTAGCACAGTGAATTCGCTGGTCAGCAGCGTCTCCAGCACGCGCCGCTTCGCGTCCTTGACGTAGGGTTCAAGTCGCGGCGGCCGGTTGCTGATTTGGCGCCAGGTCTCGTCCAGCGCCTCCAGCCCCTTGGCGTCGACCAGCACCTGGGTGATGACATTCATCCACTCATAGCCAGTGGTGCCCTGAACGCCGGCGAAGTGCGGCAATTTCTCGTGCTCGCACAGGATCTTTTCGATCACCGTGTAGAACGGCTTTGTTGCGCCTTGCGCGTCGCGCACAAGCCGGCGCAGACGCTGGCAATATTGCGCGGGATCGCGCAGGCCGTCGATGTGGTCGAGGCGGATGCCCTGCAGCTTGCCCTCAGTGACGAGCTGCTTCACCAGCCGGTGCGTGGCGGCAAACGTGCTCGCGTCCTCGACGCGCAGGCCCGCAAGCCCGTTGACGTCGAAGAAGCGACGATAGTTGATGTCGCTGGAGGCCAGCCGCCAATGGCCGAGCTTGTAGTGCTGCCGCTCCAGCAGATGATGCAGCGCCAGCGTTTGCGCCGGACGATCTTTTGCCGATCGATACGCGGCAAGGCCGTGAGTGATGATGTCAGCAGCGCCTGCAATATCCTTCAGCTCGGCCTTGAAGCCGGGCGCTTCCTTGCGGTTCGGCCGGCGCAGGCCCGTGTAGCGGGCTGCGAGCGAGAGCAGATGTTTGCCGGCTGCGGTCTCGGCAGCGTCCGCTTCCTTCACGATCATCCGCAGCAGCTCGCCATAGCGCTCCGGCGCGATCGGGAGACGATGCTCAAAGTACCAGGCGGAAAAACTGCCCTCGTCGGGATCATAGCGCAGCTCGATGTCGCCGCGCTCGAGCGCCTCGCCATAGGACGAACCGAGGATCGGCAGCAGCACGCCGCCGCGGGCGCGATGGGGCAGCAAATCCCAGTCGATATCGAAGGCCACCGCGTGCGGTGAGGTCTGGCCCCATTCCAGCACGTCCAGCCACCAGGGATTGTCGGCAAAATGCACGCCGACATGGTTCGGCACGAAATCGATGATGAGACCGAGATCGTGCTGTCTGAGCGCGTCGCCCAGCCGCGCAAAGCCGGCCTCGCCGCCGAGCTCGGGATTGAACTGGCTGTGATCGACGGTGTCGTAGCCATGGGTCGAGCCCTTGCGCGCCTTCATCACCGGCGAGGCGTAGAGATGCGTGATCCCGAGCGCCTTCAGATAAGGCACCACCGCGGCGGCTTTGTCGAAGTCGAAATCCGCGGTGAGCTGAAGCCGGTAAGTCGCGAGAGGAATCGCGGACGGCATATCAACCTCCGAGATGCCAGAGCACCGACCACGGCGTGAGCCGATTGCCACTGGCGGTGCCCCAGAGCAGCGCGCCTGCATTGTCGTTGGAATACGTGATGTCCTTGTCGGACAAATTGGCTGTCAGGCGCAGCGTCGCACCATCGCCCATGCGCCAATGCGCGGTGAGCAGGCCATTATCGGCCGCCTCGGCATCGCCGAAACTTGCCCCTTTCAGGCGTGGCATAATCTCCTTGCCCCGGAGTGTGAGCAGTTCTCGCACCAGCGCAAGCCGTGCATCCTGCGCCGGCGTGCGACCGGTCCAGTCGAGCACGGCCGATTGCGGCGTGGCCGGATCGAGCGGGTCCGGCACCTCGCCGCCGTACTTCTCGTAGGCCCAGGCATATTCCTGCTTGCGCCCCTTGCGCACGGCGTCGGCAAGCCCGCCCCGGAAATCGCAGAAGAACGGGAAGGGGGCCTTTGAGCCCCATTCCTCGCCCTGAAACAGCATCGGCACCATCGGCGCGAGCAGCGTCACCGCAAGTGCGGCCTCGATCTGCTGTGCCGATGCCAGGCTCTCGAGCCGGTCGCCCAGCGGGCGGTTGCCGATCTGGTCGTGGTTCTGCAGGAAATTGACGAAGGTCGCGGGCGGCAGCTCGCCGCTGGCCTCGCCGCGCGGCGTCTTGCCCCAAAATTCGGAGATCTCGCCCTGGTAGACGAAGCCCGAAGCGAGCGCGCGCGCCAGATCCATGCGCGGCGTCTGGTAGTCGGCGTAATAGCCCGCGAGTTCGCCGGTCAGCATCACATGCCAGGCGTGGTGATAATCATCGTTCCACTGCGCGCGATATTTGCCGTTCGGCGGCTCCTGCGCGGCGTCGAGCAGGTTGGCGCGGTTGTCGCCATTCTCCAGCACCAGATGGATATGTCGCCCGGTGGCCTTGGCGAGCTCGCCGGTGGCCGCGCTGAGGTCGTGCAGCATCGACTGTTCGCCGGGAAGCGCCATGATGTGGTTGGCGGCATCCAGCCTCAACCCGTCGAAGCGATAGTCAGTGAGCCAGGACAGCGCGTTCTCGACCGCGAACGCCCGCACCTGCGGCACGCGATAGTCGATCGCGCTGCCCCAGGGCGTGTGCGCGTCGGTGAAGAAGGTCGGCGCGTAGCGGCCGAGATAATTTCCTTCGGGGCCGAAGTGATTGTAGACGACGTCCAGGAACACCATCAGCCCGCGCAGATGGGCTTCGTCGATCAGCGCCTTCAGCTGTTCGGGGCGGCCATAGGCGCTGTCGGGGGCATACCAGAGCACGCCGTCATAGCCCCAGCCGCGGCGGCCGGCGAAATCGGCCACCGGCATGAGTTCAAGCGCGGTGATGCCGGTTGCGACGAGATGATCGAGCTTGTCGATCATGGCGCGGTAGGTGCCATCGCGCGTGAAGGTACCGACATGGGTTTCGATCAGCACGGTCTCTTCCCAGGGGCGACCGCGCCAATCCTTCGCGCGCCATGTGAAGGAATCGTGGTCGATCACCTCGCTTGGGCCGAACACATCCTCGGGCTGGAACGCCGACGCGGGATCAGGCACGTCGATCTCGTCGTCGATCCGAAACTTGTAGGTACTGCCGACGGGCAGGCCGGCGATCTCGGCGACGTACCAGCCATCCTGCCGGCGCTGCATGGCGTGTCGTCGGTCGAGCAGGAGATCGACCCGACGCGCACCAGGCGCCCACAAACGGAACGACACGCCGTCCCTGGTCGGCTTCGCGCCGAACGATGGCCTCATAGCGCCCCCGCGAAGGCGAGCACGGAGCGCGGCGGCGCCTTGCTGTCGCTTCCGGGCAGGAAATCAATACTGTTTAGCTTGGCATCCGTCGTGTTCAGGATTTGCTGCCAGCTCTTGTATTCGGGCATTTTTGGCAATTTGAATGCGATCTCTTCGGGGGCGGCGTTCAATACAATAAAGATCGCCGCGCTGCCCGGTTCCATCGGTCCCATCACATAAGAGAGGAACCGGCCCTCCGGAAATTTCCAGTCGTTCTCCGTCATCTCGTTGCCTTCGGGCGTCAGCCACAGTGCGCCGTAGGAGATGCCGTCCTTCGGTCGGCCATCGAGCCAGCGATGGCTGCGAAGCTGCGAGAAGCGGCGGCGGATGTCGGCCAGACCTGAGACGAAATCGACCATGTCGTCGCCGTCCTTGCCGAGATTATCCCAGCCGACCCAGCCCACTTCGTTGTCCTGGCAATAGGCGTTGTTGTTGCCCGACTGTGTGTTGCCGACCTCGTCGCCGGCGAGGATCAGGGGAATGCCCTGCGCCAGCATCAGGCAAGCGAGCACGTTCTTGCGCAGCTGCCGCCGCAACGTGAGGATATTGGGATCGTCAGTCGGACCCTCGACACCGCAATTGTTGCTGTGGTTGTCGCTGGAGCCGTCGCGATTGTCTTCGCCGTTGGCCTCGTTGTGCTTCTCGTTGTAGCTGAAGAGATCTGCCAGCGTGAAGCCGTCATGCACCGTGATGTGGTTGATGCTGGCGCGTGGCCGCCGTCCGTCATGGTTGAACAGGTCGGAGGACGCCGTCATGCGGCTGGAAATGTCGCCGATCAGGCTGCCTTCGCCGCTCCAGTAGCGGCGCATGGCGCTGCGATAGCGGTCGTTCCACTCCGACCATTGCGAGGGGAATGCGCCAACCTGATAGCCGCCGAGCCCGAGGTCCCAGGGCTCTGCGACGAGCTTGACGGTCGCGAGCACCGGATCCTGCCGGATCGCGGTCAGGAACGAGATGCCGCGATCATAGCCGTTCGGCCCGCGTGCGAGCGTGGTGGCGAGGTCGAAGCGGAAGCCGTCGACGTGGCAGACCTCGACCCAGTAGCGCAGTGAATCCATTACCATCTGCAGCACGCGCGGATGGGTCAGGTTCACCGACGAGCCGCAGCCGGTGAAGTCGTCATAGTAGCGCGGGTTCTCGCGGTTCAGCCAGTAATAGGAGGCGTTGTCGATGCCGCGGTAGCACAGCGTCGGGCCGAGATGATTGCCTTCGGCGGTGTGGTTGTAGACGACGTCGAGCATCACCTCGATGCCGGCATCGTGCAGGCGCGCCACCGTGGTACGGAAGGAATCGAGCGCGTTGTCCTGGGCGTAGCGCTGCTCCGGCGCGAAGAAGGACAGCGTGTTGTAGCCCCAGTAATTGGCGAGCTTCTTCTCCACCAGCGTCCGGTCGTCGACGAAGCTGTGGACCGGCAAGAGTTCGACCGTGGTGACGCCGAGCTTCTTCAAATGCTCGATCATCGCCGGCGACGACAACCCGCCATAGGTGCCGCGCAGGTTCGGCGGCACGTCATCGCGCTTCTGCGTCAGGCCCTTGACGTGGGCCTCGTAGATGATCGTGTCTTCCCAGGGGATGTTAGGGCGGATTTCGCGGCGGCCCCAATTGAAAGTCTCGTCGACGACGACGCCCTTGGGCATGCCGCGGGCGTTGTCGCGACGGTCAAAGGACAGATCCTCGCGCGCGCTGCCGGTGCGGTAAGCGAAATGCGCATCGCTCCAGACCAGCCGCCCCGAGAGCCGTTTGGCGTAGGGGTCGAGCAGCAATTTGTTGGCGTTGAAGCGATGGCCGTGCTCCGGCTCGTAGGGGCCGTGCACGCGGTAGCCGTAGAGCTGGCCCGGCGAGACGTCGTTGAGATAGCCGTGCCAGACGTCCTCGGTACGCTCCGGTAATTCGATGCGTTCCAACTCGCGGCGGCCCTGAGGGTCGAACAGGCAGAGTTCGATCCTCTCGGCGTTGGCAGAGAACAGCGCGAAATTGGTGCCGCGTCCGTCCCAACTTGCGCCGAGGCGTGCGTGCGATCCAGCAGTCAGGCGCATCGGTCAGCTTTCCGGAACGAGGAAGATCGCGGCGAGCGGGGGAATGGTGAGGCGGAGCTCGGGCGTTTTGCCTTCAACGGTCTGGACCTCGCCGATGTTCCCGACATTGGTGCCGCCATAATGGGCGGAGTCCGAGTTGAACACCTCTTTCCACTTGCCGGCAAAGGGTACGCGAACGCGGTAGTTGCGATAGACGTTGGGGGAGAAGTTGACGATCACGAGGCACCGCGCGTGCTCGTCAAATCCCTTGCGCATCCAGGCGAACACGTTGCGGTTGGCGTCATCAGTGATCAGCCATTCGAAGCCGGCTGGGTCACAATCCATCTGATGAAGCGCCGGCACCGCACGATAGGTCCGGTTGAGGTCGCGGATCAGTGCCTGGATGCCGGAATGATATTTGTGTTCGAGCAGATGCCAGTCGAGCGATTGGTCGTGATTCCACTCGCGGCTCTGCGCGATCTCCGCGCCCATGAACAACAGCTTCTTGCCGGGATGGCCGAACATGAAGCTGTAATAGGCGCGCAAATTGGCAAAGCGCTGCCATTCGTCGCCAGGCATGCGGCCGAGCAGCGAGCGCTTTCCGTGCACCACCTCGTCATGCGACAGCGGCAGGATGAAGTTTTCAGAGAACGCGTAGTGCAGGCCGAACAGGATGTCGCCGTGATGATGCTTGCGGTGGATCGGATCCTTGCCGATGTAATTCAGCGTGTCGTGCATCCAGCCCATGTTCCACTTGTAGCCGAAGCCGAGCCCGCCGAACTCGACCGGGCGCGAGACCTGCGGCCATGCGGTGGATTCTTCGGCCGCCGTGGTCGCCTGCGGGAAGCGCGCGAACAGCTCGGTGTTGAAGCGGCGCAGGAAGGCGACGGCCTCGATGTTTTCGCGGCCGCCATATTGGTTCGGAATCCAGGCGCCGGGCGGGCGGCTGTAGTCGAGGTAGAGCATGGAGGCGACCGCATCGACGCGCAGGCCGTCGATGGCGTATCGCTCCAGCCAGAACAGCGCGTTCGACACCAGGAAGTTCGTCACTTCGGTGCGGCCGTAATTGTAGATCAGCGTGCCCCAGTCGAGATGGCGGCCCTGCAGCGGATTGGCGTGCTCGTAGAAAGCGGTGCCGTCAAAACTGCCGAGCCCGTGCGGGTCGTCCGGGAAGTGACCGGGCACCCAGTCGAGCAGCACGCCGATGCCCTCGCGATGGCAGGCATCGACCAGGGCGGCGAAATCCTCCGGCGTACCGAAGCGGCTGGTCGGCGCATAGAGGCCGGTCGGCTGATAGCCCCAGGAGCCGTCGAACGGATGTTCGCTGACGGGCAGGAATTCGAGATGGGTAAAACCCATGTCGCGGGCGTAGGCCGGCAATTGCTCGGCCAGTTCGCGATAGGTTAGCCATTCGTCGCCGTTCTTGCGTCGCCACGAGCCGAGATGGACCTCGTAGATCGACATCGGCGCCGACAATGCGTTGATGCCGTCAGGCGCGGGTCGCGGCCGCGGCAGATGGGCTTCGTCGAATACGATGGAGGCGGTCTTCGGTCGTACTTCGCTCGCAAATGCCAGCGGATCGGATTTCAGCGGGAGCAGATGGCCGTGTGGTCCGATGATCTCGAATTTGTAATGGTCGCCAGCCTTGGCGTTCGGGATGAACAATTCCCAATAGCCGGCGCCGCGCACCCGCATCGGGTGACGCCGCCCGTCCCAGAAATTGAAATCACCGACCACGGACACGCGTCGCGCATTCGGTGCCAGCACGACGAAGCCGATGCCGTCGATGCCTTCGAGCCGCATCGGATGCGCACCGAGCTTGTCGTAGATGCGCTGATGGGTACCTTCCCCGAGCAGATAGAGGTCGAAATCGGTCAGGATCGGCGGGAAGCGGTAGGCATCCTCGAACTCGACGACGTCGTCGCCGAACTTGGCGCGGAGCTGGTAGTGCCTGGAGCCGTTGGGGAGGGCGCCGATGAACAGGCCTGAATCGTGGACGCGATCGAGCTTTGCCACCTCGCCATGCTCGCCGACGGCCTCGACATTGGAGGCCTCGGGCAGGAAGGCGCGCACCACGCTCTTGTCCCCCTCGGGGTGCAGTCCGAGATAGTGGAAGGGGTCGGAGTGGCGGCCCTCGATGATCGCATAGGCTTCGGCAGGCAGTTTAGGCATGGGCTTCGCTCTCGGCATTGGACAGAATGCGAAGCAGGCCGGTCAGCGGCGCATGAAGCCCCTCCGGTCGGTGGGACAGCTCGTACTCTACCTCGTCGAACGCTTGATCAAGCAGAAAAAATCTTAACATGCTTTCCGCGGAATGCCTCTCTTCCGGCCAGAGCCGCCGATCGGTCATGGCCTCGCGATAAGCGGACAGGAAGGTCGCGGTGGCGTGTTCGCGCCATTCGCCGAGCGCGGCCGTGAGCCGCCCGTACTCGTCGCTGCCCCCGGAGATCGCCCGGTTAAGCGCGGCGTTAACCGAAAGATCAATCGATCGGATCAGCCCCGCGACGTCGCGTGCGGCCGGCAGCTTGCGCCGCTTGTCGGCCAGCGCGAGACGCGGATCGCCGTCGAAATCGATGATGAAGATGTCGTCCTTCACGATCAGAGTTTGCCCGAGGCGGAAGTCGCCATGATGACGGATGTTCAACCCGCCGATGTCGGATGGCAAGAGCGCGTTGATGCGGTCCGGCAGTGTCGCGCGTACTGCGACCAACTTGTCGATCAGTGGGCGGTCGCCTTCGCGCAGGCCGTCCCGGCTGTCGGCGAGCCGTTCGAAGACCCGCTCGGCGCGCGTCTTGAGGTCCGAGGTCCAGCGCTTGACGTGCGCGGAGCCGATCGGCTCCGGCGCGAGATCGGCGGGCTTTGCGGCGGCAAGCGCCACGTGCAACTCGGCGAGCCGTCGGCCGGTCTGCGCCATGAAGTGCAGATAGGGCGCCTGCTCCTGGGTCACCCGGGGCATCTCGTCCACCGGCCCCAGCCGCTGTTCATCGATGTAGCGGTCGAGATAGCCGGTGGTCACGGCCCAGCCGTCGCCCTGATTTTCGACAAAGGCGTGCAAAACGCCGACCGCGCTGCGGTTATCGCCTTGGACCAGTTCGACGCTGCCGAGCAGCGCCGGCGCATTGGCAAAGCGAGCGACCTCGGTCAGGTAACGGCCGATCTCGATCTCGGGATTGATGCCGCTTTCGAGCTGGCGATGGATCTTGGCGACATACTGGTTGTCGACCAGCGCCGTGCTGTTCGACTGCTCGACCGCACGGATGCGCACGGGCTCTTTCACGGTGTATTCAGAAAACAGGCTGGTCGGCTTGAATTCGAGCCGCAGATTGTTCTCGTCCACCACCAGGTTTTGCGACAAGCCTCGCAGGAAGAGCCCGATGAAGATCTGGTCGGTTGCGACGTCGAGCAGCGTACCCTCGCGCGCGCCCTGGCGCACGGCGGCGAGCGCCTTCGGGTTGAAGCGCTCGCGGTCGAAGCGCACCCATTCGATCTGCATCGGCAGCACATAGCGCGTGATCACGTCGTCCTGCGCCGTCTCGAAGAACGCGATCCAGGGCCGGTTGTCACCGACGTCGCTGAACGGCACCGCCGAGGTCAGCGTGGCCCGGATGTGCTTGGGATTGTGCTCGGGATACCACCGTGTCCGCGACAGGAAGCCCGGCAGCACGTCGCGCTCGAACATGCCGCGTTCGCGCGCAAGCGACACCCAATTCGAATTGACGGGCACCACCAGCGTCTCGAATTCCGGCACGGCGCTCGGGGTCACTGGCTCGGACTTGTCGCGCTCCTGGAGCTGGAACCAGTAGAAGCCGTAGGGACCCAGCGTGATCATGTAGGGGAAATCGCCGATCGCGGGGAAGCGGCTGCGGCCGAGCATTTCCTGCGGGATACGGTCCTTCCAAGGCGACAGGTCGAGCTCGGTCGCTTGCGCAGCGCGCGACAGATTTGCGACGCAGAGGATGACTTCGTCGCGATACTGCCGGACATAGGCGAGTACGGAGCGGTTGGCGGGGCGGATGAAAGTCATGGTGCCGCGGCCGAAGGCGAGCGTCGACTTGCGCACCGAGATCAGGCGCTTGGTGGCGCTGAGCTGCGACGACAGGCTGCGCGACTGCGCTTCCACGTTGACCGACTCGTAGCCGTAGACGGGGTCCATGATCGGCGGGGCATAGAGGCGCGCGGGATCGGCGCGGGAGAAGCCGCCATTGCGATCCGGGCTCCACTGCATCGGCGTGCGCACGCCGTTGCGGTCACCGAGATAGATGTTGTCGCCCATCCCGATCTCGTCGCCGTAATAGATGATCGGGGTGCCGGGGAAGGACAGCAGCAGCGAGTTCATCAGCTCGATCTTGCGCCGGTCATTGTCCATCAGCGGCGCGAGACGCCTGCGGATGCCGACATTGATGCGCGCGCGGGGATCGTTGGCGTAGGTGGTCCAGAGATAGTCGCGCTCGACGTCGGTAACCATCTCCAGCGTCAGCTCGTCATGGTTGCGCAGGAACAGCGCCCATTGGCAGCTCGCGGGAATGTCCGGCGTCTGGCGCAGGATGTCGGTGATCGGGAAGCGGTCCTCCTGCGCGATCGCCATATAGATGCGCGGCATCAGCGGGAAGTGATAGGCCATCTGACATTCGTCGCCGCGGCCGAAATATTCCTGCACGTCCTCCGGCCATTGATTGGCCTCGGCCAGCAGCAGCTTGCCCTTGGAATAGGAATCCATCTCCTGGCGCAGGCGCTTGATGATCGCATGCGTCTCGGGGAGGTTCTCGTTCGAGGTGCCCTCGCGCTCGCAGAGATAGGGAATCGCGTCCAGCCGGAAGCCGTCCACGCCAGCGTCCAGCCAGCGCTTCATCACCTGGATGATGGCGCTGACGACGCGCGGATTGTCGAAATTGAGGTCGGGCTGATGCGAGAAGAAACGGTGCCAGTAGAACGCGCCGGCCTCGGGATCCCAGGTCCAGTTGGATTTCTCGGTATCCGTGAAGATGATCCGCGTGCCCTGGTATTTCTGGTCGGTGTCGCTCCAGACATACCAGTCGCGGGCGCTCGAGCCGGCAGGGCTGCGGCGCGCACGCTTAAACCAATCGTGCTGGTCCGACGTGTGGTTGACGACGAGCTCGGTGATGACGCGCAATCCCCGCTTCTGCGCCTCCTGGATGAAGCGCTTGAAGTCCTTCATCGTCCCGAAATCGGGATTGATCGAACCGTAGTCGCCGATGTCGTAGCCGTCGTCGCGACCGGGCGAGGGGTAAAACGGCAGCAGCCATAGCGCGGTGACGCCGAGATCCTGCAGATAGGACAGTTTCTCGGTCAGGCCCGCGAAGTCGCCGATGCCGTCATTGTTGCTGTCAGCGAAGGCCTTGACGTGAAGCTGGTAGATGATGGCGTCCTTGTACCACAGCTCATCCACGGTCTCGGCAGCCTCGGCCTTCTTGGTGTCGACGGAAGACAATACATTCATGGCGTGATCCTTACGCCAGGCAGCGGAACAGCAGCGCCGGATCGCGGTCGGGATCGATACGCAATTTGATCCCGCCCCATTCGATGCGGGACTGTTCGCCTGTCATGAGATTTTCGAGGGCGGTGACGTGGCGGCGTTCGCCGCCGACGTCGATGGTGAGGTCGCCGAGCGGCAACCAGAATTCGCGAACATGGCGCGAGAGGGCAATGGCCGCGACGACAGTGTTGGCCGGATCGGCCGCCTCCTTGGCGAAAGCGATGGTCTCGCCGTCCTCGACGCCGAGGAAGCGCAAATTTGTCGTCTGCTGAAGCGCCGCGTTGTCGTTGCGGATGCGATTGAGCTCGGTGATGTAGGGCTTGATGTTGCCGTCCTTGTCCCAGTCGCGCTGTCTGATCTGGTACTTCTCGGAATCCTGATATTCTTCGCGCCCGGGCACAGCCTCGTGCTCGAGCAGCTCGAACCCGCTATAGAGACCGTAAGTGCCCGACAGCGTCGCCGCCAGCGCAATGCGCGACTTGAACATCCAGGCTTCGCCACTCTGGAGATGATAGGGTAGCAGGTCCGGCGTGTTGACGAACAGGCTGGGGCGATAGGAGTCCCGCTCGGGATAGCGTGAGAGCTCGCTCAGGTACTGCTCCAGATCTGCCTTCCCGGTGCGCCAGGGGAAATAGCAGAAGGACTGCGCGAAGCCGAGCCTGGCGAGACCCTTCATCAGCTTCGGTCGCGCAAAGGTCTTGGAGAACAGGATCACCTCGGGATGCCGCTGACGAATGTCGCGGATCAGCCACTCCCAGAACGGCAATGGCGCGGAGTCGTGATTGTCGATTGCGAAGATGGTGACGCCATGGTCGATCCAGAACAGCATGGCGTCGCGGAATGCGCTCCACAGTCCGATCCGGTCGACGGAGGCGAAATCGGGGATGACGATATCTGAATAGGGGCCGTCCGCGGTCCGCACCGAACGGTCTGGCCGCCATTTGAACCATTCCGGGTGCTGCGTCAGCCAGGGATGATCCGGCGAGCATTGCACGGCGAAATCGAGCGCGAGTTCGAGGCCGTATTCGAGGCAGGTGGCGACCAGCGCGCGAAAGTCCTCGATGGTGCCGAGCTCGGGATGCAGCGCGTCGTGCCCGCCCTCGGCCGCGCCGATCGCGTAGGGTGAGCCGGGCTCGCCTTCAGTCGCGACGGCAGCATTGTTGCGGCCCTTGCGGCGGGTACGGCCGATGGGGTGGATCGGCGCAAAATACAGCACGTCAAAGCCCATCGCCGCGATATCAGGCACGCGCGCGATGCAGTCGCGGAGCGTGCCGTGCTGGCCGGCAACCGCGCTCTGGCTGCGCGGCATCATCTGATACCAGGCGCCGAAGCGCGCTCTATCGCGGTCGATAATCAGCGGGAAGTTTTGCGAGCGGGTCAGGTCCGGGCGCGCCTGGCTCTCGGCCATGGCCTCGCCCAATTCGGTCGCAAGCAGCGGCGCGACATCGCCGCTGCCGAGATAGTCTTCGCATTGCCTGACGATCACGGCCGCGGCGTCCTGTCGCGCGCCATGCGCCTTGGTCAGCAGGCCCGCGCCCTCGATGGCATCGAGCGTGACGTCGCCGCCGGACAGCTGCTTGCGCTCGAGCCCGTGACGCCAGGTGGCGAATTCGTCGGTCCAGGCTTCGATGGCATAGACATATTGGCCGGGCTCGGCCGGCACGAAAGCGCCGGACCAGCGGTCATTGCCGTGATGGATCATGATTTCGCGCCGCCATTCGCGCTCCTGCTCGCCGCGCCAGATCAGCGCGGCGCTGATGGTGGCGTCGCCGTCGCGGTAGATGTCGGCCCACACCTCGACGCGATCACCCGCGATCCGCTTCACGGCGAAGCGGCCGCCGTCGATCAACGGATAGATATCTTCGATGAGGAAAGCGCTGCCCGAAGCGGCACTCTCGACAGTTTGAATTGTCTTGTTCACGGTGATGCCATTGACAAGAGTGCAGGGGCCCGTTTCCCTTGTCGGGAACCTACGCTTGGTACCTATATACAAAGCCGCTTGTGTGTCATTAGTTCCCCGTGGGAACGGCAGGCGCGGTTTGCGACTTAACCCTGACTAACGTCTTCCGCGACCTCGCAAAAATCGATGCCCCCCGGCCGATAGATGGCCTGCAAACCGCGTGCCGAATGGATCTTTTAGCTCAAGCCCAAATCAAGGGCGTTCAATCCGAATTCGTCGATGCTCTCGGAAAGTTGCGGGTCACCGCGCCCGAGGCGCTCAAATCCATCCTCGATGCCCTGCCGGAGAAGCGGGTCTACCGCTTCGTCGAGGGGCCCGTGGTGCTGCGCGCCTTGCGGCATTCGCGGACCGAACTGGCGGCAACTGGCCCGGTGCCGCTCAAATGGAAAATCACCGGCAGCGCCCAAATGACCGGCAACGCCAACGTGATCGCGCAAGGCGAGACGCGCGAGCCTGTGATCGCCTGGCCCGCCGACTTGCCGCTCGGTTATCACAGGTTGACATTGACCGACGCGGAAGGTGCGAGCGAAGAGGTGCCGATGATTGTGGCGCCCGAGCGGGCCTTCGGCGGCGATTTCGACCGCGGCTGGCTGCTCGCGGTGCAGCTTTACAGCATTCGCTCCGATAGGAATTGGGGGATCGGAGATTTCACCGATCTTGCCGGCCTCATCCGGCTCGCAAAGCAGCTCGGCGCCGACGGCGTCGGGCTTAACCCGCTGCACGTCCTGTTCGACAACCATCCGGCCGATTGCAGCCCGTATTCGCCGAACAGCCGGCTGTTTCTCAACCCGCTCTACATCGATGTCGAGGCCATCCCGGAATTCTCGGCAGAGCTCGTGCCGGATGCCGCCGCGACCGCCGCGCGGCTGCGTGAGGGCGATCGCGTCCCTTATGCCGACATGGCGGCATTGAAATGGCGGGCCTTGCGCGCCGCCTTTGGCAGCTTCGTGGCAAAAGCGAGCGGTGTCCGCCGAAATGAGTTTGATGCTTTTCGGGCCGATCGGGCGCCGCTGTTGTCGCGCTTTGCCTGTTTCGAGGTGCTGCGGCATCGTTTTGTTGTGCCGTGGTGGGAATGGCCGTCCGAATGGCAGCAGCCGGATGAGGCGAAATGCGCCGAGCTTCGCAATGGCCCCGATAAGCACGAGGTCGAGTTCGTGGAATTCGTGCAATGGACCGCCGATAACCAATTGCGTTCTGCCAAGGAGCTTGCCGGGCAACTCGGTATGCGCGTCGGGCTCTATCTCGACGTCGCCGTCGGCGTGCAGTCAAACGGCTTCGATGCCTGGAACGAGCAGGGGGCGATCTCCCGGCACCTTGCGGTCGGCGCGCCGCCTGACGTGCTCAACACCGTTGGACAGGACTGGGGCTTGGCCGGTTTCAACGCGGGTGGCTTGGAGGCGCAATCCTTCGTGCCGTTCGCCGACATGATAGCCGCCTCGATGCGGCATGCCGGCGCGATCCGGCTCGATCACGTGCTTGGACTGAAGCGGCTTTATCTGGTGCCGCGCGGCTTCAAGCCCGATAACGGCGCCTATGTGCAGATGCCGCTCGAGGCCCTGCTCGGCGCCGTAGTGCGCGAGAGCGCGGCCCACAAATGCATCGTCATCGGTGAGGACCTTGGCACGGTCCCGGAAGGTTTCCGCGAGACTATGCAGGATTTCGGCATCTGGTCCTACCTCGTCATGATGTTCGAACGTGACGATGCCGGTCATTTCCGCAGTGCCGACTTCTACCGGCCCAATGCGCTGGTCACCCTCAACACGCACGATCTGTCGACATATGCCGGCTGGCGCTCGTTCAGCGACCTCAAGATGAAGCTCTCGCTCGGACTCGATCCCGGCGAAAACGAGCAGGCGCGCTGGGATGCGCTTGGCCTGCTCGACGAGATCCTGCGTGCTCACGATATTGAGTCGAACGACCTCTATTCCGTGCTCGCCTTTCTGTCGCGAACACCGTCGCGGCTCTTGGCAGTGTCGCTGGAAGATCTGCTGGGCGTAATCGACCAGCCCAACATTCCTGGCACGATCGACGAGCATCCGAACTGGCGCCAGCGGCTCCCGATCGCGCTCGAAAAAATCGTTTCTAAGGTCGATCTCGCGGCTTTGAAGGCCGCCACACGGGAACGTTCCTTGATCGGCGGGAGTTGAAACGGCGGGCATTTCAAAAGCTCGATTTCCAAAGCTGGAAACACATTGTCTCAGAAGATCGAAGACTACGCGTTGATCGGCGACTGCGAGACCGCAGCGCTGGTCGGGCGCAACGGCTCGATTGACTGGCTGTGCTGGCCGGCCTTCGATTCCGATGCATGCTTTGCCGCCATCCTGGGCACGCACAAGAACGGCCGCTGGCTGGCGGCGCCGAGCGAGGACGTCACCACCATTTCCCGCCGTTATCTCGGCGACACCCTCATCCTGGAAACGCGCTTCGAGACCAAGAGCGGCAGCGTCGCGCTGATCGACTTCATGCCGCCGCGCGGCAAGGCCTCCGACATCGTGCGGCTGGTGCGCGGCCTCACCGGCACGGTGAAGATGCGGATGGAGCTTGTGATCCGCTTCGGCCTCGGCGTCGACATTCCTTGGGTGCGGCGCTGCGACGACGGATCGCTGCTGGCCATCGCCGGCCAGGACATGACGGTGCTGCGGACGCCAGCCAAGACCCGCGGCGAGGATTTCACGACGATTGCCGAATTCGAGGTGAAGGCCGGCGAGACCGTGCCCTTCGTGCTGACCTACGGACCCTCGCATCTCGACCCGCCCGATCCGATCGACCCGGAGATCGCGCTCCAGGAAACCGAGAAATTCTGGCAGGAGTGGTCCAGCCGCTCCACGCACGACGGCGAGTACCGCGATCTCATCATGCGCTCGCTGATCACGCTGAAGGCGCTGACCTTCGGGCCCACCGGCGGCATCGTCGCGGCGCCGACTACATCGTTGCCGGAGAAGCTCGGCGGCGCCAGGAACTGGGACTACCGCTTCTGCTGGTTACGCGACGCCACCTTCACCCTGCTGGCGCTAATGAATTCGGGCTACACCGAGGAAGCCTCGGCCTGGCACAATTGGCTCTTGCGCGCCGCCGCCGGCTCGCCGGCAAATATGCAGATCATGTACGGCATCTGGGGCCAGCGCCGGCTTTTGGAATGGGAGGCGGGCTGGCTCGACGGGTATGAGGGTTCGCAGCCGGTGCGCATCGGCAATGCCGCGCATGCGCAACTCCAGCTCGACGTCTACGGTGAATTGATCGACGCCTTCCACCAGTCGCGCATGGCCAAACTCAAGCTCGACGATGAAGCGACCTGGGCACTGGAATGCGCGGTGCTCCAGCATCTCGCCGAGGTCTGGGACCAGCCCGACCACGGCATCTGGGAGCGGCGCGGCCAGCCCCGGCACTACGTTTTCTCCAAGGTGATGACCTGGGTCGCCTTCGACCGCGGCATCAAGAGCGCGGAGACCTTCGGCTTCAAGGCGCCGCTGCTGCACTGGCGCGCCCTGCGCGAAGCCATTCACCGCGACGTCTGCCACAGGGGTTTTGACGCGGAGGAGAACGCCTTCGTCGAATCCTATGACTCAAAACTGCTCGATGCCAGCGTGCTGCTGCTACCGGCGGTCGGCTTCCTGCCGGCGGATGACCCGCGCATCCGCGGCACCATCGCCGCCATTGAGAAGCACATGATGCGTGATGGTTTCGTGCTGCGGCACGATCCGCGCGAGATCTCCGAGGAGAAGCAGCCGATCGAGGGTGCGTTCCTGGCCTGCACTTTGTGGCTGGCCGACGCCCATGTGCTCGCGAGCGATTTTGACAAGGCGCAGGCGCTGTTCGATCGCGTCGCTGCTCTCGCGAACGATGTCGGGCTACTCGCCGAAGAATATGATTCCGTCGCACGCCGCCAGACCGGAAATTTCCCGCAGGCGCTGACCCACATCGCGCTGATCAACACCGCGCACAATCTCTCCGCGGCAAGGCACGCGAGCGAGAAGCCGGCGATGCAGCGGTCGAAGCAGTGACTTAACCTGCCCCGTTCCGCTTCAAGATCATCTCCATCGCCTCCGCAAACCCGTCCTGCTCGTTGGTCGCGGTGACGTTTGTGGCCTGCTCCTTGACGCTGTCGGTGGCGTTGCCCATGGCGATCGAGGTGCCGCTGACGCGGAACATCGCGAGGTCGTTCTGCATGTCGCCGATGGTGGCGACCGCGTCGGTGGCAATGCCGAGGCGTTTGGCCATGGCCTGCACGAACGTGCCCTTGTCGAAGCCGGGCGGGGTGATGTCGAGATAATAGGTCTGCGAGCGGACGGCGGTGGCCTCGCTACCGAGCGCCTGCTGCATCGCCTTTTCGCAGGCCTCGAGGCCCGCCGCATCGGCGCTGGCGCCGACGATCTTGCAGGCGTTGGCGAGGTAGGGCGAAAAATCCGTCACGATGGTCGGCTCGGAGCGGATCGTGTGCTGCTCATGCGCGACATATTTGCCGGTCGGGTTGTCGATCAGCCATTTGTCGTACGTGAACAGCCATATGTCGGCGCCGAACTCGCGGAGGATCTGCAAGCTGCGCTCGGCAGCACTTTTCGGGATCAAATGCTGCTCGACCGGATTCATCTCGGGGTCGACGATCGAGGAGCCGTTGAACGGGCCGACCGGCAGCCACAGCGCCAGTGGTTCGATCAGGAAGCGCATACCGATCGCGGGGCGGCTGGAGGTGATGGTGAAGCCGATGCCGGCCTGGTGCAGCCGCTGCACCGCCGACCTCGCGCGGTCCGTCAGCGTCTTGTCCTTGGTCAGCAGCGTGCCGTCGACGTCAGAGACGACCAGTGAGATTTTCGTCATGGCTGAGCCCTTGGGTTACACGGCCTTGCTTTTCCCGCCGTCGATTTTCAGCTGCCGCACGATGCCGTCCACGATCGCTTCGACCGATTCGTCGATCGACGCCGTGATGACATGCTCGCCCGCCCCGGGTGGCTCCAGCGTATTGAACTGGCTGGCGAGGAGCCCGGGCGGCATGAAATGGCCCTTGCGGTGCGCGAGCCGGTCGGCGATCAGCTCCTGCGTGCCCTTCAGGAACACGAAGCGCACGTCGTCGCGACCGCGCAGCAGCACGTCGCGATAGGTATGTTTGAGCGCCGAACAGGCGATGATGATTTGCTCGCCCTTGTTGCAGACCCGCGCAATCTCGTCGGCGATGGCGTTGAGCCAGGGCCAGCGGTCCTCGTCGGTGAGGGGATGGCCGGCCTTCATCTTGGCGACATTGCTCGCGGGGTGAAAGCTGTCGCCGTCCTCGAACCGCCAGCCGAGCCGCTTGCCGAGCAACTCGGCAACTGTGCTCTTGCCCGACCCCGACACGCCCATCACGATCAACGCACAAGGTGCTTTAACGCCCGCCACGAATTCCCTCCGGAAGCGCGGTCTGGTCGACCATCCAGACGGTCTCACCATTCGAGCGCGCGCGTACAGCCGGCAGAGTCTCGCCATTGAGCAGGCGCGTCAAGATCGGCTGCTTGTCATGCCCGGCAATCTCGAACAGCATCTCGCGGCAGGAGGCAAGCGGAGGCAGCGTCAGCGAGACCCGCGGCACGAAGGGCGCGACATTGGCCTTGGGTACGCCTACGACCCAGCGGACGGTCTCGTCGACGGCGGGATAGCCGGGAAACAGCGAGGCTGTGTGTCCATCAGGGCCGGCGCCCATCAGAACCATGTCGAACAGCGGCCGCGCCGGGTCGAGGCTTTCAGACCCGTAGAAGGCTTGCAGCTTGCGTGCATAGGCTTCCGCACTCTTGTCGGGATTTTCTGCCGCGGTCGGGATCGGATGGATATGTCCGGCCGGCGCGTTGCGATCGAGGAAGGTCGCGCGGGCGACCGTCATGTTGTTGAGTGGATCGCTCTCAGGGACAAAACGTTCGTCGCCGATGAACCAGTGCACGCGATCCCAGGGGATTTTGTCACGCCAGGCCTCGCTGCCGAGCAGTTGATAGAGCTTCTTCGGGCTCGATCCACCGGTGAGGCAGATCGCGATGCGGCCGGGATTGGCGGCGATCCGCGCCATCACCCGCTCGGCCGCAGCATGCGCGAGGGCCTCAGGATCGGCGACGACGATCAGCTTCGGCTCCCCGGCCACTGCCATCACGAAAACTTCCGCCAGCTTCGCCCATCACGTTTCAGCAGCTCGTCGGCACAGGCCGGGCCGTCGCTGCCGGCCTCATAGGTTTCGATGCCGTTGGTGCCCGCGTTCTTCCAGGCATCGAGGAACGGCTGCACCGCCTGCCATCCGGCTTCGATGCCGTCGGCGCGCTGGAACAGGATATTGTCGCCGATCATGCAGTCATAGATCAGCGTCTCGTAGCCGGTGGAGGGATCGGCCCGGAAATAGTCGCCGTACTTGAATTTCATCTCGACGCCGTCGATGGTGATGCTCGGTCCCGGCATCTTGGCGTTGAACTGAAGCTCGATGGTCTCGGTCGGCGCGATGCCGATGGTGAGGAAGTTTTGCGAGAGGCGGTCGACCGCCGTGCCCGAGAACATCGACAGCGGCGCCTGCTTGAACTTGATCGCGACTTCCGTGCGCTTGTGGCCCAGCGCCTTGCCCGTGCGCAAATAGAAGGGCACGCCGGCCCAGCGCCAATTGTCGATCATCAGCTTCAGCGCGACGTAAGTCTCGGTGGTGCTGCCGGGCTTGACCTCCTCGGTCTTGCGGTAGTCCGGAATATCTTCGTCGCCAATGTGGCCGCCAAGATATTGCGCGCGGACCGAGTTTTTCAGCGCTTCTTCCCGGTTCGGCTGCTGGATTGCCGAGAGCACATCGGCCTTTTCGGAACGCACCGAATGGGCGTCGAAGTGAGTCGGCGGCTCCATCGCGACCAGCGACATCAGCTGGAACAGATGGTTCGGCACCATGTCGCGCAGCGCGCCGGTGGCGTCGTAGAACCCGCCGCGATGGCCGACGCCGAGCTTTTCCTCGACGGTGATCTGGATGTGGTCGATATGGTTGCGATTCCAGATCGGCTCGAACATGCCGTTGGCGAAGCGGAGCACCAAAATGTTCTGCACCGTCTCCTTGCCGAGATAATGATCGATCCGGTAGATCTGGTGTTCTTCCATGATCTTCAACAGCTCGGCATTCAGCGCCTTGGCCGATGCGAGATCGGTGCCGAACGGCTTTTCGATCACCAGCCGCCGCCAGGCGCCGTTCTCCTTCATCATGCCGGTGCGGCCGAGTTCGCGCGCGGTCGGTGCGAATGCCGCGGGCGGCGTCGCCAGATAGAACAGGCGATTGCCGCCGGTGTCCTGCGCGCATTCCAGCGAATCCAGGTGCTCGCGCAGGCGGTCGAACGACGGCGGGTCCTTCGCATCGGCTTCGACGAAGGTGACGCATTCCAGCAGCTTCCGGGCAATGTCGTCGTCCACGGGCCGCGTTGCGAATTGCTTCAGGCCCTTCAGCAAGCTGTCGCGCAGCTCGTCATCGGACTGGCCGTTGCGGGCCACGCCGACGACGCAGAACTTTTCCGGCAGCATGTGTTCCGCTGCGAGATTGTAGAGCGAGGGCATCACCAGGCGATGGGTGAGGTCGCCGGTCACGCCAAAGATGACGAAGGCGCAATTTTCCGGCTTGCGCTCTGCTTGCGGTTCTTTTGTCACGAACGATTGGCCTTCGCTTTGTGGAGTTCTTATTTGGGCTTCGAGGCGTCCGGCTGCTTCGGTTCCTTGTGGCCGCCGAAACCCGCGCGCATCGCAGAGAGAATTTTTTCGGCGAAGGTGTGTTCCTTGCGGGAACGGAAACGTGCGTACAGCGCCGCGGTCAGGACTTCGGCGGGTACGGCCTCGTCGATCGCCGCATTCACGGTCCAGCGACCTTCGCCGGAATCTTCCACGAACCCGGAATATTCCGACAGCGTCGGGTTATCGGCGAGCGCGGTCGAGGTGAGGTCGAGCAGCCAAGAGGGGATCACCGAGCCGCGGCGCCAAACTTCGGCGATATCGGGGAGATTGAAATCGAAGCGATGGTCCGCGGGTAGCGCATCGACATTGGCGTTCTTGAGAATGTCGAAGCCTTCCGCATAGGCCTGCATCAGGCCGTATTCGATGCCGTTGTGGATCATCTTGACGAAATGGCCTGCGCCGACGGGACCAGCATGGATGTAGCCCTGTTCGATCCGGGGATCACGTCCATCACGTCCTTCGGTGCGCGGAATGTCGCCGGCGCCGGGCGCAAGCGCTGCGAAGATCGGATCGAGCCGGTCGACGACCTGTTTCTCGCCGCCGATCATCATGCAATAGCCGCGGTCGAGACCCCAGACGCCGCCGGAGGTGCCGACGTCGACATAATGGATGCCGCGCGCCATAAGCGCCTTGCCGCGGCGAACGTCGTCCTGCCAGAAGGTGTTGCCGCCATCGATGATAACGTCGCCTTCCTGCATCGCGCCCGCGATCGTGTCGATGGTTTGCTCGGTGATGCGGCCGGCAGGCAGCATCACCCAAGCCGTACGCGGCCGCTCCAGTTTCGAGATGAACTCTTCCAGCGTCGCCGAGCCGACTGCGCCGTCTGCGGCGAGGCCGGCGACGGCCTTGGCGTCCTTGTCATAGACCACGGTCGAATGGCCGTGGCGCATCAGCCGGCGAACGATGTTGCCGCCCATCCGGCCGAGGCCGATCATGCCGAGTTGCATTGAGATATTCCCTTAGTTCAGTGCGTCTGTGAGCGCGGCATTGAGCGCCGCGAGACCTTTCTTGAGCGGACCCTTCAGGTGCACCCGCAGCGCGCGCCGGCCGCGCTCGGTGAGCACGTCGAAATCGCCGCGCGCCTGTGCCGCCTTGATCACGCCGAAGCTCGCTTTCTGGCCCGGCACGGCCAGGTCCTTGGCGTCATCGGCGGTGATCTGCAGAAACACGCCGCTGTCGGGCCCGCCCTTGTAGGCCTGACCCGTGGAGTGCAGGAAGCGCGGTCCGAATTCGGCGGCGGTCGCCAGATGCCGCTTCTCGAGCACGGCCGTCCGCATCTCCTGCAGCGCCTCGATCGTGGCCTTGTCGCGCGCGATGTAGCCGAGCAGGGCAAAATAATCGCCGCGTCGCGAGCGCGTGATGTGCGCCTTGAGCCATGAGGTGAGGTCGCCATTAGCTCCCATCGTGCGCAACGCGGCGGCGTTGGTGTCGTTGGTGTAGAGCTCGAACTCCGCGGTGCTGACCACGGGCTCTTCGGCCGGCAGCGCGCCGGTCTTCTCGTAGGCCGACGTCAGCTCGCGGGTCTTGATTTTGGCCGCTTCGACGTCGGGCTGGTCGAACGGGTTGATGCCGAGGATCGAGCCCGCAACGGCCGTGGCCATCTCGAAGCGGAAGAACTCCTGACCGAGATGGTCGATCGACTTCATCACGATGCGAACCACTGGATGACCAGCCTGTTCGAGCGCGGTGAGCTTGGCGTCGTGGCCGGCGTCCGCTTCGCCCTCGGTGCGGATGTCGATGAAGAACCGATCGGTGCCGTAGACCGAGGGATCGCTCAGCGGTTCGCCGGCAATCGGAATCAGGCCCTTGCCTTCCTTGCCGGTCGATTCCGCGATGAGTTGCTCGGCCCAGGCGCCGAAATCGGCGATCTTCTTCGACGACAGGATCGTCACCTTGTCGCGGCCTTCGAGGCCGGCAAGGCCCATGGCGAGGCCGAGCTGCACGCCGGGGTTCTCAGCGGGCGGCACGTCCGGTCCGCAGGAACGCGCCATCGAGAGTGCATGCTTGATGAAGGTTTTGACGTCGATGCCGGCCGTGGCCGCCGGCACCAGGCCGAACGGCGACAGCACCGAATAGCGGCCGCCGATCGAGGGCTCACCGTGGAAGATTCGGGCATAGCTGAGCTTCTTTGCCGCCTTCTCCAGCGAGGAGCCGGGATCGGTCACCGCGATGAAGCGGAATCCGGTCTTGGCCTTCGGGCCGAGCGCCTGCGCGACGCGCTCATGGAAATAGTCCTTCATCGCGTTCGGCTCGGTGGTGCCGCCGGACTTGCTGGAGACGATGAACACGGTGTTGGCGATGTCGATCCTGGCTTCCATCGCCCGTACTTGCGCCGGATCGGTGGAATCCAGCACATGCAGCTTCGGAAAGCCCGGCTTCCTTGCAAAGGTCTCGGCCAGCACCTCCGGCCCGAGGCTCGATCCGCCCATGCCGAGCACGACGGCGTCGGAGAATTTCTGGCCCTTCACGCGGTTGGCGTAGTCCTCATAGTCGGCGATTTCGGCTTTGGCCGCGCTGTCGAGCCAGCCGAGCCATTTGTCCTCGTCCGTCCCGGTCCAGACCGATTTGTCGCGCTGCCATAGCTTGCGGATCTTGGCAGAGGCGCGCCATTCCTCGGTGCTCTCAGCCACGGCCTTGGCGAGGCCGTCACCCAGCGAGAGCTGCTGGCGGTCGATCGCGGGTCCGAGCACGGTTGCGCGCTTGTGGGCGACGGCGCCGTAGAGCTTGTCGGCGGCGTCCGCAAACTGCTTGACGCCGTCCTTGACGAGCTCCTCGGTGATGGCGTCGAGCGAGACGCCGGAGCGCTCCAGCTCTTCCAGCACGCGACGGGCGTCGTCGACGTTCTCTTCCAGGCTGTCGCGCGGCTTGCCGTGGTCGCGGAATGCATCGAGCGTCGCCGGCGGCACGGTGTTGACGGTGTCGGGGCCGATCAGCTCCTCGACATAGAGGACGTCGCTGTAATCCTTGTTCTTGGTGCCGGTCGAGGCCCACAGCATGCGCTGCGGCTTGGCGCCCTTGGCGGCGAGCTTTTCCCAGCGGGGGCCCGAGAACAGGCGCTTGTAGTCCTGATAGGCGACCTTGGCGTTGGCGATCGCGACCTTGCCCTTCAGCGCGGCGAGGCGCTCCTTCTCGGATGGATCGTTGGCCCGCGCGATCTTTTCGTCGAGCTGCTTGTCGACCACGGAGTCGATGCGGCTGACGAAGAAGCTCGCCACGCTCGCGACATGTGAGGGGTCGCCGCCGCCTGCGACATATTTTTCCAGGCCGGCGAGATAGGCCTCGGCGACCTGGAGATAGACGGCCTTCGAAAACAGCAGGGTAATGTTGATGCTGATGCCGTCGCCGATCAGCGTTTCGACCGCGGGCAGGCCCTCCGGCGTCGCCGGCACCTTCACCATCAGGTTCTTGCGGCTGACGTCCTTCCAGAGCCGTCGCGCTTCCGCGACCGTGCCGGCGGTGTCCATCGCGAGGTAAGGCGAGACCTCGAGGCTGACATAGCCGTCATGGCCTTTGAGGTGGTCATAGACCGGCCGCAGGACGTCGGCGGCGTTCTGGATATCCTCGATCGCGACCGCCTCGAACAAATCGGCCACGGTCCGGTCGCCGCGCTTCAGCGCCTTGCCGATCGGAGCGTCGTATTCGTCCGAACTGCCGATCGCCTTTTCGAAGATCGACGGATTGGAGGTGACGCCCTTGACGCCGTCGGTGTCGATCAGCCGCTTCAGGTCGCCCTTGGCGATGAAGCCGCGGGCGAGGAAGTCCAGCCAGACGGCTTGTCCGTGCTTTTCCAGTTCTTTGACGGGATTCATGATGCTTTTTATCTCCAAGCCTGCGGGCGGAGGGGGTTTCCGCGCCGGTCCTGACGCGCTATCCTTTAGCTCACATGCTCCCGGGAGGGAACCAATCAAGGGTATTGGCGTCATTCTCTCAGTTTAACTCCGTCGCGATCATGGCGATCCAGGCGGGAGTCGTGCTTTTGCGTAATAAAAATTTGGCTGAGAGAATTCGGCCGAAGTCTTGTTGCGTGATGATTGCATGTTGCGTCACGGGTCTGGTCAGCGCACCGAGCCGTTTGAAGCATAAGTGGCCGCAATCGGTAGCGGTGACCGTCTGCATGGATGACTCTTCGATCTCGGCTCAATGCGACTGTCGGCCAATTTGACAGATTGCTGCGCGCGCAGCGACACGCGCACCGCGCTGCAGCAGGAAGATGAACACAGGCCCAAGTCTTCGCCGTACAAGTCTTCGCCGTACGAGCGTCATAAGTTTGCCGCTGGCCGACCGGTATGCTGCAGTGCCGGATGGTACTTACCCCGGTAATGCCCGGATGTTGCGACCGAGTGACATTCTCTGGAAATGAGCGAAGATGTACATAGATTCGCATAAATAACAGGCAGGTGCCTGTTCGTAACTCACCCGATGCCTACGTTGTGCGTTGCGTGGTGAAGGCTCGCGGGTGTCGAATGATCGTCATGTGCTCACGCTGATTCGAGAAGCGGCCTGAGGAACGGTCCAGTAACTGCTTTCGTTTCAGCTTGTGGCGGAACTCACGCGGAGAGGGATCATGTACAACGATTCTTTGTTCAACGCTTTCGCTAAGTCGTTCGAGGCGAGAAGCCAGCACGACATGTCGATGGCGGAATATCTGGAGTCGTGTCGAAGCGATCCCATGAAATACGCGAATTCGGCCGAGCGGTTACTCGCGGCGATCGGCGAGCCCCAGACGATTGATACGGCCAAGGACCCACGCCTTGGCCGTATTTTTTTGAACCGCACCATCCGCACCTATCCGGCCTTCGCCGGCTTCTACGGCATGGAAGAAACCATCGAGCGCATCGTCGGTTTCTTCCGACATGCGGCGCAGGGTCTCGAAGAGCGCAAGCAGATCCTCTATCTGCTCGGACCGGTCGGCGGCGGTAAATCCTCGCTCGCCGAGCGGCTCAAGTCGCTGATGGAAGTGCATCCGATCTACGTGCTCAAGGCCGGCGATGAACTCTCGCCGGTGTTCGAGAGCCCGCTCAGCCTGTTCGATCCCGATCAGTTGGGGCCGATGCTGGAAGAGAAGTACGGCATTCCGCGCCGGCGTCTCTCCGGCTTGATGAGCCCGTGGTGCTACAAGCGGCTGGAGGCCTTCGGCGGCGATATCTCGCAATTCCGCGTCGCCAAGATCCAGCCGTCGCGGCTGCGCCAGATCGGTATCGCCAAGACCGAGCCCGGTGACGAGAACAACCAGGACATCTCCTCGCTGGTCGGCAAGGTCGATATCCGCAAGCTGGAAACCTACGCGCAGAACGATCCCGACGCCTACAGCTATTCCGGCGGCCTCAACCGCGCCAATCAGGGCGTGCTCGAGTTCGTCGAAATGTTCAAGGCGCCGATCAAGATGCTGCATCCGTTGCTGACCGCAACGCAGGAAGGCAACTACATCGGCACCGAGAATATCGGCGCGATCCCGTTCACCGGCGTCATCCTCGCCCACTCCAACGAGGCGGAGTGGTCGAGCTTCAAAGCCAACAAGAACAACGAAGCCTTCATCGACCGCATCTGCGTGATCAAGGTGCCGTACTGCCTGCGGATCACCGAAGAGCAGAAGATCTACGAGAAGCTGATCCAGGGCTCCGAGCTCGCGGCCGCGCCGTGCGCGCCCTCGACGCTGGAGACGCTGGCGCGGTTCTCGGTGATGTCGCGCCTGCGCAAGCACGAAAATTCCACGACATTCGCCAAGATGCGGGTTTACGACGGCGAAAGCCTGAAGGAATCCGATCCGAAGGCGCGCAGCGTCCAGGAATATCGCGATGCCGCCGGCGTCGACGAGGGCATGGACGGCGTCTCCACCCGCTTCGCCTTCAAGATCCTGGCTGCGACCTTCAACCACGACCCGCAGGAGGTCGCCGCCGACGCCGTGCATCTGATGTACGCGCTGGAGCAGTCGATCAAGCGCGAGCAGCTGCCCGAGGAAGTCGAGAAACGTTATCTCGAATTCATCAAGGCGGACCTCGCACCGCGCTACGCGGAGTTCATTGGCAACGAGATCCAGAAGGCTTATCTGGAATCCTACTCGGATTACGGCCAGAACCTGTTCGACCGCTACGTCGACTATGCCGACGCCTGGATCGAGGACCAGGACTTCAAGGATGCCGACACCGGCCAGCTGCTCGATCGCGAATTGTTGAACCAGGAATTGACCAAAATCGAGAAGCCGGCGGGCATCGCCAACCCCAAGGATTTCCGCAACGAGGTGGTCAAATTCTCGTTACGGTCGCGGGCCCAGAACGGCGGCAAGAATCCGACCTGGATCTCCTATGAGAAGATTCGCGATGTGATCGAAAAGCGGATATTCTCTCAGGTCGAGGATCTGCTTCCGGTCATCTCGTTCGGGTCGAAGAAGGACGGCGAGACGGAGAAGAAGCACGGCGAGTTCGTCGCACGCATGGTGGAGCGCGGCTACACCGAGCGTCAGGTTCGCCGACTGGTCGAATGGTACATGCGCGTGAAGCAAGCCGGTTGAGGCGGATGAGAGAAAGTGGCCATTCACATTATTGACAGGCGCCTGAATCCAGGCGGCAAGAGTCTTGAGAACCGGCAGCGGTTCTTGCGTCGGGCCAAATCCCTGGTGCAGGGCGCCGTCAAGAAGACCTCGCAGGAACGCGACATCAAGGACGTCCTGGAGGGTGGTGAGGTCACGATCCCGCTGGACGGCATGCACGAGCCGCGGTTCCGCCGTGAAGGCGGCACGCGCGACATGGTGCTGCCTGGCAACAAGAAGTTCATCGAGGGCGACTATCTCCAGCGCTCCGGCCAGGGCAGCGCCAAGGATTCAGGTCCCGGCGAAGGCGACAGCGAGGACGCCTTCCGCTTCGTGCTGAGCCGCGACGAGTTCGTCGACCTTTTCCTCGACGACCTCGAGCTGCCGGATCTCGCCAAGCGCAAGATCGCGCAGACCGAGAGCGATGGCATTCAACGCGCCGGCTACACCACGTCGGGTTCACCCGCCAATATCTCGGTCAGCCGCACTGTCCGGCGCGCGCTCGCCCGCCGCATCGCGCTCAAGCGTCCCAGCAAGGACGAGATCGACGAGCTGGAGGCCGCGATCGCCGCAAGCACCGACGAGGATGAGCGTTTGGAGCTCGTCGCCCGGCTCGAAAAGCTGAAGGCGAAGACCAAGCGCATTCCCTTCATCGATCCGCTCGACATCCGCTACCGCCGTTACGAGAAGGTACCGCGGCCGGTCGCGCAAGCCGTGATGTTCTGCCTGATGGACGTTTCCGGCTCGATGTCCGAGCACATGAAGGATCTGGCAAAGCGCTTCTACATGCTGCTCTACGTGTTCCTGAAGCGGCGCTACAAGCATGTCGAGATCGTCTTCATCCGCCACACCGATCGCGCCGAGGAAGTCGACGAGCAGACCTTCTTCTACGGCCCTGCCTCCGGCGGCACGCTGGTCTCCAGCGCGCTGCAGGCGATGCACGAGATCGTGCGCGAGCGCTTCAATCCGTCGGACTGGAATATCTACGCCGCGCAAGCCTCCGACGGCGACAACTCCTATTCCGACGGCGAGCTCACCGGCCTGCTGCTGACCGAAAAGATCCTGCCGGTCTGCCAGTTCTTTGCCTATCTCGAGGTCGGGGAATCCGGTGGCAGTGCCTTCGATCTCTCCGATTCCTCGCTCTGGTCCCTCTACGAGCGCCTGCGCAACAGCGGCGCACCGCTCTCGATGCGCAAGGTCAGCGAGCGCAGCGAGATTTTCCCGGTGTTCCACGATCTGTTCCAGCGCCGCGACACTGCCCAGGAGAAAGCCGCTCCATGACGGAACGCTTGTTCGAAGGCGCCGATTGGGATTTCCACACCTTGCAGCGCATTACCGATGCCTGCGAGGAGGTGGCGCTTGGGGATCTCGGGCTCGACGTCTACCCGAACCAGATCGAGGTCATCACAGCCGAGCAAATGCTGGACGCTTATTCGTCCGTCGGCATGCCGCTGTTCTACAAGCACTGGTCGTTCGGCAAGCATTTTGCGTATCACGAGGCGTCGTATCGCAAGGGCCTCATGGGCCTCGCCTATGAGATCGTGATCAACTCCTCGCCCTGCATCTCCTATCTCATGGAGGAGAACACGGCGACGATGCAGACGCTGGTGATCGCGCACGCTGCCTTCGGTCACAACCACTTCTTCAAGAACAATTACCTGTTCAAGCAGTGGACCGATGCTGACGGGATTCTGGACTATCTGGATTTCGCCAAGAACTACGTGATGCAGTGCGAGGAGCGCTACGGCCGCACCGAGGTCGAGCGCACGCTTGACGCTGCGCATGCGCTGATGTCGCACGGCATCGATCGTTATCCCGGCAAGAAGAAGCTGGATTTGCGCGAGGAAGAGAAACGGGCAGGGCGCCGCCGCCAGCACGAAGAGGAAGTGTTCAACGATCTCTGGCGCACCGTGCCGAAGGGTGCCTCCAAGACCCGGACCGCGATCTCGCTGGAGCGCCGCCGCAAGCTGCTCGGCCTGCCGCAGGAAAACCTGCTCTACTTCCTGGAAAAGAGCGCGCCGCGGCTGGCGCCCTGGCAGCGCGAGCTGCTGCGCATCGTCCGCCACATCGCGCAATATTTCTATCCGCAGAGCCAGACCAAGGTGATGAACGAGGGGACGGCGACCTACGTCCACTACCGCATCATGACCAAGCTGCATCAGCAGGGCCGCATCACCGACGGCAACTTCCTCGAATTCTTGGGATCGCACACCAATGTGGTGTTCCAGCCCGAATTCGACGATCAGCGCTTCTCGGGCTTCAACCCCTATGCGCTGGGCTTTGCCATGATGCAGGACATCGAGCGCATCGTCGCCAGTCCGTCGGACGAGGACCGCGAATGGTTCCCGGATATCGCCGGCAAGAACGACGTGATGGGCGTGCTCCGCGACGTCTGGGCCAACTATCGCGATGAAAGCTTCATCGCCCAGTTCCTGAGCCCCAAGCTGATGCGGAACTTGCGCATGTTCCACCTGCACGACGATCCCGAAGAGCGCGCCGGCATCCGGGTCGACGCCATCCACGACGAGCGCGGCTTCCGCCGGGTTCGGCGCGAACTGGCGCGGCAGCACGATGTCGGCTACATCGACGCCAATATCGAGGTGGTCGATGTCGATCTCTCCGGCGACCGCCGGCTGATCCTGCACCACCGCGTCATCAAGGGCTCGCAGCTCAACGAGACCGACGCCAAGCGGGTGCTTCAGCATCTCGCCGATCTCTGGACCTATGACGTCGCGCTGATCGAGGTCGATGCCAACGACAAGGTGCTGCGCGAATATGTCGTGAGCCCGCGCCCGATCACGGCGGCGGCGTAACGCCGCCAGCCGGTCCTGGCTTTTCTTGGCCTAGCTCTTCTTCGCCGGCTTTTTCTTCGCCTTGGATGCATTCAACGCCACCGCCGCGCGGATCAGGGCCTTCAACGCCTTTTCGTCGATTTTCGCCCCCTCGGGAATATCGATCGCGCGCCGCACGTTGCCGTCGAGGCTGGAATTGAACAGGCCGGCCGGGTCGTCCAGCGTCGCGCCCTTGGCAAAGGTCATCTTGACGACGGCCTTGTAGGTCTCGCCGGTGCAGATGATGCCGTCGTGCTCCCACACGGGAACGCCGCGCCATTTCCATTCCTCGACGACCTCGGGATCGGCCTCCTTGATCAGCGCGCGGATTCGCTTCAGCGTCTCGCCGCGCCAGTCGCCGAGCTCCTTGATCCTGCCGTCGATCATTTCAGAAGGAGCAAGTCCGTCCAGGTTCTTCGCAGCGCTCTTCTTTGCCGTCACGGCCTTTTTCATGATCGCACCTCGCTGCGGCGACCGAGATAGGGCAGCGCGAATAAATAGAGCCCGGTCGCGAGCAGCGGAATCAGCGGCACGAAGGCCAGCAACCCGATCCACGTCGCCTGAATCTGCATGGTCAGCGCGACGATGTTGGCGATCACGGCAAGCGTGAAAGCAAGCGACAGCCAGCGATGGATCTGTCGAATCCACATATTCGAACTCATTTGGGTCTCCTGTGAGAAGGTCCGGAATGGACGGCCGTGGCAGGGCTATTCGGCCCGCGCCAGCAACTCGTCGAGCTTGGTGAAAAACTGTTTCCAGCCGGCATGCGCGCCGCCATAGGCCTGCTTCTGGCTGGGACGGAAGCCCGCCTGCTCGACGCGCAAATGCGTGCCCGCGCCTTGCGGGGTGAGCGTGAAGGTCACGACGCTCCTGAGATCGAACGCCGCGTCCTCGTGTGTGAAATTCCAGGTGTAGGCGAGTGAGTGCAGCGGCTCGATGGCGAGCACCTCGCAATCCAGCACACCGCCCCACTCGCCGCGGAGATTGAAGCGGTGGCCGACCGCCGGCTTGAAATCGTTCTTCATCAGCCATTCCTCGATCAGATGCGGCTGCGTCAGCGCGCGCCACAGCCGCTCCGGCGGATAAGCAAATTCCCGCTCGATCACCACGGAACGTGTTTCGGTCGCAGCGTCAGTCATTGGTCCATCCTCTTGAGGAGATCGTCGAGCGCATCGAGCCGGTTCTGCCAGAAGCCGGCCATCTGGCTGGTCCAGTCGATCAGCGGATTGAGCGCACCGGGCTGCGCGCTGTAATGGCTCTGGCGTCCTTCGTGACGGTCGCGCACGAGGCCTGCCTGCTTCAGCGCGCCGAGATGTTTCGAGACCGCCGGCTGGGAAACGCCGGATCGCGCCGTCAGTGCCCCGACCGTCTGCTCGCCCTCGCGGCACAGCCGCTCGAAGATCGCCCGTCGGGTCGGGTCGGCGAGTGTCCGGAACAGGAGATCGGGGGTGGGGGGCATGCGAAATCCATAACTCGTAGGTTATGGATTAATTCATAACCGTATAGTTATGGGTATGTCAAGGGCGCCCGCAAGCGGGGGAGGGAGCGCACCGAACTCGCGGCGTGGTCTAAGGCCGCAAATACAGATACCCCTGCGACTGTAGCTCGGCCAACCGAACCACGCCGCCTTTCTCCGCGCTCACGAACCCCGGCAGCAGATCCGTCAGCGTGATGTTCTGCGCCTTCATCGTGTTGCCGCAGGCGGCCAGCTCGACGCCGTCCCTGGAGAAATCGCCGATCCGCTTGCTGACATCCGGATTGGCCTGCGCCAAGTGGAACGCCTTCAGCGCCGGCCCGTGGATCACCAGCGCGATCGTGACATGGTCGGGGCCGCCGACGCCGTCGATGTGGTTCTGGATGTTGCCGAGAACGAAATTGACCTTCTCGGCGTCGCTGAGGTGATAGACGACCTTCAGTTTGTCTGACTTCGCCTCCGTTGCAGCGTTGGCGCGCGAGGCGGCAAACGCTGCGCCCAGCGCCGAGACGATGCTCCACAAGATGTTCCGGCGGTTCATGGCGATCTCCCTCGAAGCTTGATCCGGAAAAGTGCGAAGCGGTTTTCCGGATCATGCGCAACAATAACTGCGACTGGCTTTGCCGGAGATCACTTGTGGCGGAGCGCGGCGAGTTCCTTGCGGTCGGTCACGAGCGCGGCGCACTCGCTGTTGTCGGTGCGGTCGAGCCGGAAAATCCCGTCGTCGTGGCCTGCGACCAGCGATCGCTCGGCCTCGTCGTCCGGCTTGTTGTGCAGCCAGATCCTGACGCGCGCGAGCCGCACGACGGCCGATTTGTCGTCCTTCGACAGCGCGACGCCGATGCCGCCGCCCTCGCAATCGACGCCGCAGCCGAGCCGGACCTCGCCGCCGTCCTTGGTGAACACCAATTGGTGGCAGGAGCCGCTGGAGTCGAAATCGCCGTTGCGGTGGCGATACCGGAAGCCGAGCCGGAAGGAGTTGTGGAGCTGCTTGTCCTCGCTGTCGATCTCCGCGGAGACCAGCAGCTTCATCGCGGCGACCTTCTGCTTCGGATGCCGCGCCAAATGCTCGGCATCGTAGCGGCGGACGAAGCAGGCATAGGCCGTCTTGCCGGGCGTGCCCGCATACATGCGTGCGTTGAAGGTCTCGGCTTCGGCCTTGCTCGCCTCGTGGATGTCGTCGGCCTCCTCGGCCCGAGCAGCGCCGATGAAGGCGGCGAGGGCAAGCGGAAGGATGAGGGCAAGTTTCATGATCGCACCGAACGCGTGAGCGGCAATTGGGCCCACCCTGCTGGGCGGTACCGATTGGCCGTTAGTCGCGGTCTGTGTGCGACACGTTCAAGCCCACGGTGTGGGTCAGGCCGAACCTTCGGCCGCAAAGATCTGCCATTCGCCGGGAATGCCTTTCAAGGCGGCTGTGCCGCGGCCCGCGAACCGCAGGCCAGAGCCGGCCACGAGATCCTTCACGGTGCCCGAAACCAATACTTCGCCTGCGCCCGCCAGCGCCGCGACGCGTGCCCCGATGTGGACCGCGATCCCGCCGACATCGTCGCCGATCATTTCGCATTCGCCGGTATGTAGGCCGGCGCGGACCTCGATGCCGAGCGACTTGATCTCATTCGCGATCGCGCAAGCGCAACGAACGCCTCGCGCCGGTCCGTCGAATGTCGCCAGAAATCCGTCGCCCGTGGTCTTGACCTCGCGCCCTCTGAATCGCGTGATGATCCGGCGGATCATAGCGTGATGCTCATCCAGCAATGCGCGCCAGCGGCGGTCGCCGAGAGAGGCAGCCTTTTCGGTCGAGCCGACGATGTCGGTGAACAGCACCGTGGCAAGCACACGATCAGCCGCTGCGGAACCGCGAGTCCCCGTCAGGAATTCCTCGATCGCATCGGAAATCTCGTCGGCATTCTCGCCGACATAGAAAAGATGATCGGTGCCGGGGAATTCCGCCAGGCGCGCCCCGGGAATCTTCGCGGCGACATCGCGGCCGCCTTCGACGCTGACGACCTGATCGTCAGTTCGGTGGATGACGAGTGCAGGCACGCGCACCGCGGGCAACACACCGCTGATCTCGATCTGGCTATTCATGCGCATCAAGGCCACGACTGCTGAGGGACTTGCGCCCAGCCGCTCGTTTCGCCCCCACCAGCGCTGAAATGCTGCGTCAGGCCTTCTCGACGTAGCCGAAGAACGTCTGCAGTGCTTCATCGGTGGGAAACCAGTAGGAAAAGCGCGAAAAGCTTCCGTAGAGTACGATAGCGCTGCACCGATGCGGATAAGTAGCGGCATACAGAACGGAAAGCGGCGCCCCTTCCGATATGCCGAGCAGTGCCGCCTGCTCCATGCCGGCTGCATCCATCACCGCACGTAGATCGTCCATCCGCGCGTCGAGCCCTGGGAGTTCTCCGACACGATCGGACCCGCCGGTACCTCGCTTGTCGAAGGTGACGACCCGGGCGTAGCTTGCGAGACGCGTCAGGAATCGGGCGAAGTCGGGTTGGTCCCAGTAGTTCTCGACGTTGGACACGAAACCCGGCACCAGAATCAGGTTGATCGGCCCATCGCCAAACGCCTGATAGGCGATGTGGACGTCTCCGCTCCTGGCATATTGCGTGACCGGCTGCATTCTAGTCCCTGCTTGCTGGTTCAGCATAGCAAACAAGCTTTGCGGACGGAAAGCCGACACTTCAGCCAAGGAGTGAGGGCGCGCTTGTTCGCCGGCAGCCTCGCGCAAGGTTCCAGGCTTAACCCTTGAGACGGAGGGGCGTGGATAAACCCCGGATTGTTGCAAATGGCTGGAGGCGGTCAAAAATGTCCGAAAGTCAGAACTTGCCCAATCTTGCGATCGGCTATTCCCGTGCCCGGCTACTGATGTTTTTCGGTGGCAGCCTGGTGCTGACGCTGCTCTGCGCCGCGCTCGCATTCAGCTGGCAGGAAGGCAAGAACGTCACCACGTTCGAGGTCGCCGCCTGCTACATCGGCGCGGTGTTTTTCGGCCTTGCCACCTGTAGGATGCTCTTGAGGCTGATCTCGGCCCGACAGCCGGTGGTCTACATCAGCCGTGTCGGTATTCGCGACACCAGGCTCGCCGACGAGACCATCGCCTGGAGCGCGGTGCGGAAGATTTTTCTATGGGAACAGCGCGCGCGGAAATTCGTGGTGCTCAAGGTCGATCCTCTCGTCGCCGAGCGATTCTCCGGAGGATTTCTGACGCAGGCTTTGTCGATGATGAACAAGGCGGTTGGCGCCGACAGCGTGATCGTCAATGCGGGCGGCCTGACCACGACCACCGAAACATTGCTCGACACCTGCAAGCAATATTGGGGCGCCGGACGACCGGCCCATGTGGACCACGCGGTGACGGAGGTTGAGGTCGAGCCGGAGCCTGTCAGCTGAAGCGCGCAGGTTGATTGTCTTCCCAGGGGGCTGTGCGCTCCCTCTCCCGCTTGCGGGGGAGGGCTGGGGTGGGGGTGTCTCCACAGGCGAGGGCCCTCAAGAGGAGAAAGCCCTCACCCGGCGCAATGCGCCGACCTCTCCCGCAAGCAAGCGGGAGAGGTTAAGCCTCACCGCAGGCTGGCGTTGAACTTGTCCAGCACTGCCGAACCCGGACACAGCGCGTCGGCTTCCAGCGTGTTGAGCGGTGTCTCGACCGTGTTGAGATGGCTGTGCAGATCTTCCGCGTCGGGATCGACGTACAGCAGCCCGGTGACGATCTGGCCCTTGGCGGCGTGCCGCGCGAGGAACGTTTGCGCGCCGAGCCGGTCATGCGGATCGTAATCGGCATCGATCTTGCGCAGCGCGATCTTGCTGCCGTCGTGCTGCTCGACCACCTGCACCGTGCCCGGCGCATAGTCCACCGCGATGGGATCGCGGCCGACCAGCACGTCGAGCCGGTTCACGGCGTCATTGTGCTCGCGGACATAATCGAAGCTCTTGGTCGAGCCGGCGTGGTTGTTGAAGGCGATGCAGGGGCTGATGACGTCGATGAAGGACGCACCCTTGTGGCCGATCGCGGCCGCGATCAGCGGCACGAGCTGGGTCTTGTCGCCGGAGAACGAACGGGCGACGAAGGTCGCCCCGAGCTGCAGCGCGATTGCGACCAGGTCGATGGCGTTGTCGGTGTTGGTCACGCCCTTCTTCGACTTCGAGCCGCGGTCGGCGGTGGCCGAGAACTGGCCCTTGGTCAGGCCGTAGACGCCGTTGTTCTCGACGATATAGGTCATGTTGACGCCGCGCCGGATCGAATGTGCAAACTGGCCGAAGCCGATCGAGGCGGAATCGCCGTCGCCGGAGACGCCGAGATAGATCAGATCGCGATTGGCGAGATTGGCGCCTGTCAGCACGCTGGGCATGCGGCCGTGCACGGAATTGAAGCCGTGCGAATTGCCGAGGAAGTAATCCGGCGTCTTCGACGAGCAGCCGATGCCGGAGATCTTTGCGACCCGGTGCGGCTCGATCGAGAGCTCGTAGCAGGCCTCGATGATCGAGGCGGTGATCGAATCATGGCCGCAGCCGGCGCACAGCGTCGAGACCTTGCCCTCGTAATCACGGTGCGTGTAGCCGAGCTCGTTCTTCTTCAGCCCGGGGTGTTGGAATTTCGGCTTTGCAATGTAGGTCATGACACGGCCTTGCGGAGCGGGGTCACCTTGAGGTGATCCTGGTGGTCGCCAATGGTTTTTGCGATATAGCGGGCGGTGATCGGGGTGCCGTCGTAATGCACGATCGGCACGAGGCGGACGGGATCGATGCCGTTCTCGTTGACGATCAGCTGACGGAGCTGCGCGTCGCGGTTCTGCTCGACGACGTAGACGAAATCGTGTTCGGCAAGGAAGCTCGCCACGCTGGAATGGAACGGGAAGGCGCGGATGCGCAGGCGGTCGAGCTGGTGCCCGCGTGCTTCCAATAGTCCGATCGCCTCGTCCATCGCCGGCGAGGTCGAGCCGAAATAGATCACGCCGTACTTGGTCGGCCGTTCCGCATTGGCCTGCAGCGGGCGCGGCACGAGGTCCTGCGCGGTCTCGAATTTGCGCACGAGACGCTGCATGTTGTCGGCATAGACCGAGCCCTCCTCGGAGTAACGCGCATAGCGATCACGCGAGGTGCCGCGGGTGAAATAGGAGCCCTTGGTCGGATGCGTGCCGGGATAGGTGCGGTAGGGAATGCCGTCGCCATCGACGTCGAGATAGCGGCCGAAGTCGCGGCCCTCTTCCAGCATTTCCGCTGTCATCACCTTGCCGCGGTCATACTGCTTGGCATCGTCCCACTTCAGCGGACGGCTAAGACGATGGTTCATGCCGATGTCGAGGTCGAGCATCAGGAAGATCGTGGTCTGCAGCCGCTCGGCGAGATCGAACGCGGCTGCCGCGAACTCGAACGCTTCCGCCGGGTCTTCCGGGAACAGCAGCACATGCTTGGTGTCGCCATGCGAAGCATAGGCGCAGGCGATGATGTCGCATTGCTGGGTGCGGGTCGGCATGCCCGTGGAGGGGCCGGCGCGCTGGATGTTCATGATCACGGCCGGAATCTCGGCAAAGTACGACAGGCCGATGAACTCGGTCATCAGGGAGATGCCGGGGCCGGAGGTCGCAGTGAAGGCACGCGCGCCGTTCCAGGAGGCGCCGATCACGATGCCGATCGAGGCCAGCTCGTCCTCGCCCTGCACGATGGCGTATTTCGCCTGTCCGGTCGCGGGATCGTGCCGGTACTTCTTGCAATGGGCGGTGAAAGCCTCGGCTACCGACGAGGACGGCGTGATCGGATACCAGGCGCACACAGTGGCACCCCCGTAGACGGCGCCGAGCGCGGCCGCGCTGTTGCCCTCGATGAAGATGCGGTCGCCGACCTTGTCGGACTTCTTGATCCGCAGCCCGAGCGGGCATTTCAAATTCTGCAATGCCCAGTCGCGCCCCAAATGCAGCGCATGGACGTTGGAGGACAAGAGCTTCTCCTTGCCCTTGTACTGCTCGCCGATCAGCTGCTCGATCAGCTTCGGGTCCATGTCGAGCAGCGCGGAGAGCGCGCCCAGATAGATGATGTTCTTGAACAGCTGGCGCTGGCGCGGATCGGTGTAGGTCGAGTTGGTGATCGCTGTCAGCGGCACGCCGATCACGGTGATGTCGTCGCGGAATTTTGTCGACGGCATCGGCTTGGTGGAATCGTAGAACAGATAACCGCCGGGCTCGATGCCGGCGACGTCCTTGTCCCAGGTCTGCGGGTTCATCGCCACCATCATGTCGACGCCGCCGCGGGCGCCGAGATGGCCGGCTTCGGTGACCCGCACCTCGTACCAGGTCGGCAGGCCCTGGATGTTGGAAGGGAAGATGTTGCGAGGGGACACCGGCACGCCATGGCGCAGGATCGCGCGCGCGAACATCTCGTTGGCGCTGGCCGAGCCCGAGCCGTTGACGTTGGCGAAGCGGACGACGAAGTCGTTTACGCTGCTGATCGGCTTTTTGTCGGACATGCTGAACCTGCTTGAGTCATCTCGATCAAATATTTCTGCATGTCCCAGGCCCCAGTGGGACAACGCTCGGCGCACAGCCCGCAATGCAGGCAGACATCCTCGTCCTTGACCATCACGCGCCCGGTCTTGAGGTCCGAGGAGACGTAGAGGTCCTGGTCCGGATGCGGCGAGGGCGCCTTCAGGCGCTGGCGCAGATCGGTTTCCTCGCCATTCTCCGTGAAGGTGATGCAATCCATCGGACAGATGTCGACGCAGGCGTCGCACTCGATGCAGAGCGACGTCGAGAACACGGTCTGGACGTCGCAGTTCAGGCAGCGATGCGCCTCGCCGAGCGCAAGCTTGACGTCGTAGCCAAGCTCGACCTCGGTGCGGATGTCCTTCAGTGCGATCACCTTGTCGCGATGCGGCACCTTGAAGCGCTTGTCGTTGGAGATGTCGTTGTCATAGCTCCATTCGTGGATGCCCATCTTCTGCGAGGAAACGTGCACCTCCGGCAGCGGCCGTTCGGTGATGTCCTCGCCCGACAGTAGCTTGTGGATCGACAATGCGGCGTCATGGCCCTGCGCCACCGCCCAGATGATGTTCTTGGGCCCGAACGCGGCGTCGCCGCCGAAGAACACTTTTGGGTTGGTCGAGACGAAGGTCTTCGGATCGACCTTCGGCATGTGCCATTCGTCGAACTCGATGCCGCAATCCTGCTCGATCCAGGGGAAGGCGTTCTCCTGGCCGACCGCGACCAGCACGTCGTCGCACTCAATGGTCTGGTCGGGCTCGCCCGACGGCACGAGGTTGCGGCGACCCTTGGCGTCATATTCGGCCTTCACCTTCTGGAAGGTGACGCCGGTGAGCTTGCCATTGTCGTGGATGAAAGAGACGGGGACGAGGAAATTGAGGATCGGGATGTCCTCATGGAGCGCGTCTTCCTTCTCCCAGGGCGAGGCCTTCATCTCCTCGAAGCCGGAGCGCACGACCACCTTGACGTCCTCGCCGCCGAGGCGGCGCGCGGTGCGGCAGCAATCCATCGCGGTGTTGCCGCCGCCGAGCACGATGACGCGCTTGCCGATCTTGTCGGTGTGACCGAACGACACCGAGGACAGCCAGTCGATACCGATATGGACGTGGGCGGCTGCTTCCTTCCGGCCGGGGATGTCGAGCTCGCGGCCGCGCGGCGCGCCGGAGCCGACGAAGATCGCGTCGTATTTCTCGGCGAGCAGCGCCTTCATGCTCTCGATGCGATGACCGCTTTTGAAGTCGACGCCGAGATTGAGGATGTAGCCGGTCTCCTCGTCGATCACCGAATTCGGCAATCTGAATTTCGGGATCTGCGTGCGCATCATGCCGCCGGCTTCGGGGTCGCCGTCGAACACGGTGCAGTTATAGCCGAGCGGCGCCAGATCGCGCGCCACCGTCAGAGACGCGGGGCCACCGCCGACGAATGCAACGCGCTTGCCGTTTTTCGCGGAGGGCCTCGGCAAGCGATGCGTGATGTCGTCCTTGAAGTCCGCCGCGACGCGCTTGAGGCGGCAGATCGCCACCGGCGTCTCTTCAACGCGTCCGCGCCGGCACGCTGGCTCGCATGGACGATCGCAGGTGCGTCCCAGAATTCCGGGAAACACATTCGATTTCCAATTGATCATGTAGGCGTCGCTGTAGCGGCCTTGCGCGATCAATCGGATGTATTCGGGAACTGGAGTGTGCGCAGGACAAGCCCACTGGCAATCGACCACTTTGTGAAAGTAGTCGGGGGCCGCGATATCGGTTGGTTTCATTCCTACCCTGTCCGCGCAGGCTCAAAGACCCGGCGGCCTTTTCTTGAGCTTGTCGAACGCTTAACGCGCCGCGATCTGGTTTCTGAATGACGTCATTGGGTTAGCTTATTAGAACCGTTCCGAAGTACAACGGCAAACTTTCGCGATTACCCGCTTTCATGGGAGCTGCGCGCAGACAGCATTAACAGGCGCGCGCAACCAATGCGGCGGTGCAATATGTTGCGATGCGAATGTCGCTTTAGTTGCGCGCGATGTCGCTCTTCGCGAGGTCCCACATCAGGCTGTACGTGCCGACGGAGACGGGAAGCGGGAAGGGCGCTGCAGCAGGTCCGGTGAAGCGTTCGGCGATGACGGCCGAGACCGGGCCGACATGCGTACCGTCGATCAGCACGAACCAGTCACGCGCGCCTTCGTTGCGCACCGCTGGAATATCCGCCGTTGCACCCGACAATTCCGGCTCGCTCTCGAGCAGATGCATCGAGATGATGCCCTCGCGCTCCCCAGGCGTCAGCTTTTCTTGCAGTGCATCACGCCATGCGCCGGCATTGTCGGCGGTGGGGCGCAGCCGCACCAGGCCGAGTGCAGCGCCTCGGCCGGTGCCCTTGCTGATGGTGATGCGCGCGACCACGCGCAGCATGTTCTTGAAATGCGCCATGGTCCGCCGCGACCATTCGGTCTGGTTGGCGAGCCGAGCCCGGTAGGCGGGACTGTCGAGCACGTCCAGCGTCGCGGTCGAATACAGCGAGAGATATTTGGGATTGGCCGCGTGCGCGACATAGCGCCGCGCTTCCACAAAGCCCTCGATCGCGACGCGCTCTTCGAGATGCTCGCGATCGTACCAGCGGTTGAAATCGGCTTCATCTGAAGCGTCGATGTTCATCGACGTCAGCAGCATACCTGTCCCGGCGAGCGGCATTTTTTTGTTGTCCTTTTTTTTGCGTTAGCGCGCGGCCTTCGACGCGAGATCGGCGATCGACTTCATGACCGCGTCCCGCACGCCGGTATCATAGAGCGAATGCCCGGCTTCTTCCACGATCCGAATCTCGGAACCCGGCCAAACTTTCGCGAGGGCCTGAGATGTCTCAGGAGGGCACAACAGATCGTAGCGGCCCTGCACGATGATGCCGGGAATGTCGGCGAGCCGACTGGCGTTTTGCAGCAGCTGGTTCTCGGTCATGAAGCTGTCGTTGACGAAGTAATGCGCTTCCATGAACGGTGTCGCCGGCAATGTGCGCCAGACGTTCAGCGAGGCCAGGTCGATCCGCGTCTTTGCCGGCTTGTGCTCCGACAGCGCGCGCTCGGTATCGTGCCAGGCACGCGAGGCCGGTCCGTGCACGGCCGGATCGGCATCGAGGATGCGGCGATAATAGGCTGCCACCGGCTGCGCACGTTCCTCCGGCGGCAGTACGCTCAGAAAATCCTCGTAGAGCGCCGGATAGAATTGCGCCAGGCGCGAGGTGAAGGCCGTCTCGACCTCCGCCCGTGTGCCGAGGAATGTCGCACGCAGCGCAATGCCGGAGACGCGCGCGGGATGGGCCTGCGCGTAAGCCAGCGCCAGCGTCGCGCCCCAGGAGCCGCCGACCACCATCCAGCGGTCGATGCCGAACTTTTCGCGGATCTTTTCCATGTCCGCGATCAGATGCGCCGTCGTGTTGTGCGCGCGCGATCCCTTGGGGCGGCTGCGGCCGCAGCCGCGCTGGTCGAACAGCACGGCATACATACGCTCGGGATCAAACAGCCGGCGATGGTCGGGCTGGCAGCCAGAGCCCGGCCCGCCATGCAGATAGATGGCGGGAATGCCGTCGGCGCGGCCGACGCTCTCGACATAGAGTTCGTGGCCGTCGCCGACGTCCAGCATGTCGGAGGTCAGCGGCGCAAAGGGATCGGCGCGTCTGGCCGATGCGGCCGCGTCGGCGTCAGGCGTCATTCCCGGATTCCAGAGTGCCGCCGGCAAAATTGCGATAGAGGAAGCGGTTGGTCTCGCCCTCGGCCTCGCGCTCGGCCTGCTTGAAGATGGTCTCGTGCAGCGGCGACAGCGCGCAGGCCGGATCGGTGTTGGCGGCGTCACCGGTGAGCGCAAAGGCCTGACAGCGGCAGCCGCCGAAATCGATCTCGCGGAATTCGCAAGATCTGCACGGCTCCTTCATCCAGCCGGTGCCGCGATAGCGGTTGAAGGCGTCCGAGTTCTGCCAGATCCAGGCGATCGAATGGTTGGAGCGCACCGATTCGAAGTCGAGCCCGGTGATGCTCTCGGCGGCATGGCAGGGCAGCACCTTGCCGGCGGGCGAGATGTTGAAGAACTGGCGGCCCCAGCCGCCCATGCACTTTTTCGGCCGCAGCGCGTAATAGTCGGGCACGACGTAGTCGATGGTCAGCCGGCCCTTGAGCCGCTCGCGCGCTTCCTCGACGATGCGGGTGCATTCATCTAACTGCGCCACTGTCGGCATCAGCGCGGCGCGGTTCTTCAGTGCCCAGCCGTAATATTGCACATTGGCGACCTCGAGCCGGTCGGCGTCGAGATCGATCGACATCTGGATGATGTCGGGCAGCTGGTGCAGGTTCTGCCGGTGCATCACCGCATTCACGGTCAGCGGAAGGTCAAGCTCGCGCGTCCACTTCGCGACCTCGAGCTTCTTGCGGTGTCCGCCTCTGTAGCCGGCAACGCGATCGGCGAGACCTTCTTCGATGCCCTGGAAAGAGATCTGCACATGGCAGAGCCCGGCATCCGCAAGCTCGCTGAGCCGCTCGCGCGTCAGCAGCACGGCCGAAGTGATGAGGTTGGTATAGAGGCCGACGTCGCTGGCATGTTTCACCAGCTCGACGAGGTCTTTGCGCGCCGTCGGTTCGCCGCCAGAGAAATGCACCTGGAGCACGCCGATCTCGGCGAGCTCGCTCAGCACCTTCTTCCATTCCTCGGTGGTCAGCTCCTTGCCGGAGCGATCGAGCTCGACCGGATTGGAGCAATAGGGGCATTGCAGCGGGCAGCGATGGGTGATCTCGAGCAGCACCGCGAGCGGAATGCCGAAGGTCTCCGCGGTCGAGCGGCTCTTCTCCAGCACCGCGAGGCTGTCGCCGGCATCGGGCGAGATGGTCGGGAGCACATCGCTCATGGCGTCTTCTCCCGGGCCTCGGTCAGAAAGCCCTTGTCGGCGAGATCCTGCAGCATGACGATGACGTCGGCGAGGATCGCCTCGCGGGGCGCTGCGTATTTCGCCGCCAGCTGGTCGGACACGTCGCCGACATTGCGCTTGCCGTCGCAGAGCTGCAAGACCTCGACGGCGATCTCGTCCGGTGCCAGCACGCGCTCGGGCGCCAGGATCACCCAGACTTTCCGCGTCTCGTCATATTTCAGCTTGGCATGCCGCGGCAGCACGGGGCGGCTTGCCTCGCTGACGCTGATGTTCCGCGGCCCGGCCATTACACTAATCCCTCAACCCGCTTTAGGCACGAACGCGCCCGGCGGAATGTTGCCCTCGACATAGGCGTGCTGGAGCGCGTCCAACTGCACCCATAGCACGTTGGTCTTGAAGATCAGCGCATTGCACACCTGCGCGCGCTGCTCGGGCGTCGTGGCGTGCGCCTTGACGTAGTCGAGCGCGAAGCCGGCATCGCGCGGCGCCTGCGCCAGGCGGCGCTTGAAGTAGCTCATGATGTCGGGATTGACGAAGTCGTAATGCTCCAGCATGCCGGAGATGCGCTCCTCGTGCAGGTTCGGCGCGAACAATTCGGTGAGCGAGGACGCGATCGCCTCCAGCGGCGACTTCTCGCGGCAGTAATGGACGTAGGCCTCCACCGCAAAGCGCGTCGCCGGCAGGATGCCTTCGGTGGATTCCACGTAAGCCGTATCGAGCCCGAGACCCTCGGTCAGCTTCAGCCAGCGCTCGATACCGCCTTCGCTGCCGACATCGCCGTCATGGTCCTCGATGCGGTGGCGCCATTCCAGCCGCGTGGCGCGGTCGCGAAAGCGCGAGATCACCACCGCGTCCTTGATCGGGATCGTGCTCTGGTAATAGTAGCGGTTCAGCGCCCAGGCTTGCACTTGACCTTTATTCAGCTTGCCGCTGTGCAGAAGCTTATGGAATGGATGCAGGCTGTGATAGCGCGTAGCCCCAATGTGGCGCAGCGTCGCCTCCAGCTCCTCAGCCGAGTTGAGCTTGATGTCCTTGCCGATCGAGAGCGCAGTCATTCCAGTCATGGACGCGGCATTCACAGCACGATCTCCGTTCCGTCGGCGGGTATCTGCCATCCCGCTTCTTCAGCGGCCTTGCGCTCGCGAGACGAGGGCAGCAGCGCCGGGTTCGAGTTGTTGATATGCAGGAACATCTTCCTGTCGATATTGAGGTCGGCCAGCCGCGCAATCGCGCCATCGTGACCGGACATCGCGACATGGCCCATGCTCTTGCCGGTCTTGTGGCCGAGCCCGGCCTTGATCATTTCGTCATCCTGCCAGACCGTGCCGTCGAAGAACACCAGCGCGGCGCCGTCGATCTCGGCCTTGAGCGCGTCGGTGACCTCGGCGCAGGCGGCGATGAAGTAGAAGCACTTGCCGGTCGACTTGTCGGTGATCTTCAGCCCCAGCGTATCGCCGTCGCCGCTCGCGCCGCCGGGATGCGCCTTGCCCTCGAGATACCAGGCTGATTTGCCCGGCACGGCGAAGGCCAGCACCTCCAGCCCTGAGCGCGCACCATCGGTCAGACGCGGCTCGAACGGCTCGCTGATGGAAATCGGCTGCCGCCGCACATTCTTTTCGTTCAACACGTTGAAGATGCTGTTGCTCGCCAGGATCGCCAGCACCTTCTCATGCGCATAGACCGTGAACGGCGAGCCCTCCCGCATCGAGAGCAGGCCTGCCACCGCATCCACTTCGCTGTTGGTCAGGATCACGCCCGCAACAGGCGTATGACGCAGCGCGCCCGCCTTGGGATGCAGCTGCGGCGTGGCATTCAACTGCTGGCGCAAATCGGGGGAGGCGTTGATCAGAAACCAATGCTCGCCGTCGCCGCTGAAGGCAACCGAGGCCTGGGTCCGATAAAGCTCATGGCCGTGGTGACGGGCTGCCCGGCAGCCCTCGCAACCGCAATTCCATTGCGGGACTCCGCCGCCGGCCCCGGCGCCCAGGACGACGACGCGAAGCATGATCCGTCTCCTGGAAGCAACGTCGCCAGGTGGATCTTAAGGCCAGCACAGTTTCCATCATCCGGAAACCGATCGTGACCGGCAGACCCACCTGCGCAGAACGCGTACTCACCAACCGCTATTTGCGGGTGGCGCTCACATACATGTTGATTTCCATGCCGCAGGGCACTTCGACGATCTTGGGGGCTTTCCAGGCCATTTTGGCTCTCCATTTTCGAGATTTCGGACGTTCACGCCCGAAGGGTAAGTTACTGCCGGCGCAAAAGTTCGCTAGTGAAATTTTCCTGAGAATCGCATGTTGCGCTGCGAAAAATGAGGAATGGAACATCACTTCTGGCGGCACTGCCTTGCGTGCGGCGCATTCGGTCGGGCACGCTGTCCTGATAAAGCACTTGTGAGTGCAGTGCAGCTTTTCAATCCGGTACAGGCGACCCAAGTGGAATTCGGTGATGCCCAAATATTTCTTCAACACCCGTATCGGCGATGAATTGATCGTGGATCCCGAAGGCGAGGATCTGCGCAACCCTGATCGTGCCTGGGAGGTCGCCCGCCAGATGATCCTGGAAGTGGTGAAGTCCGAAGGCGCCCAGCCGGTCCTGCTCGAGGCGGTCATCGAGGTCACCGACGTCGAAGGCGAGATCGTGCTGGAGTTTCCCTTCACAGAGGCCCTGCTGGACATGCCGGATCAGTCGGCGACGAGGCACTAGAGAAATTCCGCTACTCTCTCCTCGTCATTGCGAGGAGCCCTTGCGACGAAGCAATCCAGGCTGCCCCCGCGGAGGGATTCTGGATTGCTTCGCTCCGCTCGCAATGACGCTTTTCCCTGCGAAATCCGCATGGCTTTGCTGCGTTCCCGGCGCTAAAAGACGCCGGTCATACGGAGCAAATCATGCAAGATCTCTGGCGCCTGTCGGCCGCCGACCTCGCCACCCTCGTCAGGTCCAAGAAAGTATCCGCCCGGGAGGCGGCCAAGGCCGGCCTCGACCGCCTGGACGCCGTCAATCCGAAGCTCAACGCGGTGATCGACCACCGGCCCGAGGACGTGCTCAAGCAGGCCGACGCCGTCGATGCCGCCGTCGCCCGGGGGGAAGACCCCGGCGTGCTGGCCGGCGTGCCCGTCACCATCAAGGCCAATGTCGACCAGGAGGGCTTTGCCACCACCAACGGCCTCAAGCTGCAGCGCGACCTGATCGCGCGCGAGGACAACCCGGTTGTCGCCAATTTCCGCAAATCGGGCGCTGTCCTGCTCGGCCGTACCAATTGCCCGGCCTTCTCCTATCGCTGGTTCACCACCAACCTCGTCCATGGCGACACCAAGAACCCGCGCGATGCCTCGCTGACCCCGGGCGGCTCGTCCGGCGGCGCCGGCTCGGCGGTCGCAGCCGGCATCGGCCACATCGCCCACGGCACCGACATCGCCGGCTCGATCCGCTACCCCGCCTATGCCTGTGGCGTGCACGGCCTGCGGCCGACCCTGGGCCGCATCCCCGCCTTCAACCCCGCGCTGCCGGAGCGCCCGATCGGCCCGCAGATCATGGCGGTCTCGGGACCGCTGGCGCGCACCGTCAATGATCTCCGAATTTCACTCGCCGCGATGTCGGCTCGCGATGCGCGCGATCCCTGGTTCGTGCCGGCGCCGCTGGAAGGCCTGGCCGTGCCGAAGCGCACCGCGATCTGCCTCAACCCGGACGGCCTCGCGACCACACCTGAAGTGAAGGCGGCCGTGACCGACGCCGGCAAGCGCCTCGAGCGCGCCGGTTGGACCGTCGATGTGATCGAAAATACCCCGCCGATGCGCGAAGCCGTCGAGTGGCAGCGCAAGCTCTGGCTCGGCGACGGCTATGAGGCCCAGCTCGAAATGGCCGAGCGCGAGGGCGATCCCGGTGCGCTGGCGTGCCTGCGCGGCAACCGCGCCAAGGTCACGCCGATGGACCAGGCCAATTACGCCCAGGCACTGACCCGCCGCGCCACGCTGACCCGCGACTGGATGCTGTTCTTCGAAAAATACGCCGTCGTGCTGACGCCGGTCTCCGGCGAGTTGCCGTTCCCCGATCATCTCGACCGCAAGGACGCCGCCTCCTTCGAGCGCGTCTGGGAGGCGCAGCTGCCGCAGATCGCGACGCCCTTCATGGGATTGCCGGGCCTCGTGGTCTCGACCGGCCTCGTCGGCAAGGCGCCGGTCGGCGTGCACGTCGTCTCCGGGCGCTATCGCGAGGATCTGTGTCTTCTCGCCGGCGAAGCGATCGAGGCGGGCGGCGTGCCGCCGTCGCCGATCGACCCCGTGGGTTAACGATGTCGGCGATCTACGACTACAAGGCCAATTCACTTCTCGGCGAGGAGGTGTCCATGCGCCAGTTCGAGGGGCAGGTGCTGCTGATCGTCAACACCGCGAGCAAATGCGGCTTCACGCCGCAATATCGCGGGCTGGAGGATCTGCACCGCGATCTCTCGCCGCGCGGCTTCTCGGTGCTCGGCTTTCCCTGCAACCAGTTCGGCGCGCAGGAACCGGGGCAGGCAGCCGAGATCCAGGCGTTCTGCTCGACCAACTACGACGTCACCTTTCCGCTGTTCGAGAAGGTCGACGTCAACGGCGCCCACGCGCATCCCTTGTATGAGTACCTGAAACGCCAGCAATCCGGCCTGCTCGGCACCGCCATCAAATGGAATTTCACCAAATTCCTGGTGGATCGTGCCGGCCAGGTGATCGCGCGCTATGCGCCGACCGCGCGGCCGGAAGGATTGCGGCAGAAGATCGAGACCCTGTTATGAGCGAGACAATCATGAGCGACGAATTTCCGGACCGCCTGTCGGTCAACCCGAACAGCCCCTATTACAACGCCGACATCCTGTCGCGCGACGTCGGCATCCGCTTCAAGGGCGTCGAGAAGACCAATGTGGAAGAGTACTGCATCAGCGAAGGCTGGGTCCGCGTCGCCGCAGGGAATGCCAAGGACCGCCACGGCAATCAGCTGACCATCAAGGTGCATGGCTCGGTCGAGCCGTATTTCAGGGAAAAGAAGTAAGCGCGCTGCGCTCCCTCGTCTCTGCGAGGCGCGCACACTCCCTCCTCGTCATTGCGAGGAGCGCAAACTCTCTCCTCGTCATTGCGAGCGAAGCGAAGCAATCCAGAATCTTTCCGCAGAGGCAGCCTGGATTGCTTCGTCGCTTCGCTCCGCGCAATGACGAAAGCGAAAGGCCACCCCCATGTCCGTCCGTATCGTCGACGTCCGCGAGATCACAAAACCGATCTCGTCCCCGATCCGCAACGCCTATATCGACTTCACCAAGATGACGACGAGTCTCGTTGCCGTCGTCACCGACGTCGTGCGCGAGGGAAAACGCGTCGTCGGCTACGGCTTCAACTCCAACGGCCGCTACGGCCAGGGCGGTTTGATCCGCGAGCGCTTTGCCTCGCGCATCACGGAGGCCGATCCGAAGTCGCTGCTCAATGCCGCCGGTGACAATCTGGACCCCGACAAGGTCTGGGGCGCGATGATGACCAACGAGAAGCCGGGCGGCCATGGCGAACGTTCGGTCGCGGTCGGCACCATCGACATGGCGGTGTGGGACGCGGTGGCGAAGATCGCAGGCAAGCCGCTGTTTCGTTTGCTGGCCGAGCGTCACGGCCTGACAGCCAATCCGCGCGTGTTCGTCTACGCCGCCGGCGGCTATTATTATCCCGGCAAGGATCTCTCGGCGCTGCGTGGCGAGATGCGCGGCTATCTCGATCGCGGCTACAACGTCGTGAAGATGAAGATCGGCGGCGCGTCGATCGACGAAGACCGCACTCGCATCGAAGCGGTGCTGAAGGAGATCGGCAAGGACGCGCAGCTCGCCGTCGATGCCAACGGCCGCTTCAACCTCGAGACCGGCATCGCCTATGCCAAGATGCTGCGCGATTATCCGCTGTTCTGGTACGAGGAGGTCGGCGATCCCCTCGACTACGCGCTGCAGGCCGCACTCGCCGAATTTTATCCCGGCCCGATGGCGACAGGCGAGAATCTCTTCAGCCATCAGGACGCCCGCAACCTGATCCGCTACGGCGGCATGCGCCCCGATCGCGACTGGCTGCAATTCGACTGCGCGCTGTCCTACGGCCTCTGCGAATACCAGCGCACGCTGGACGTGCTGAAAACCCACGGCTGGTCCCCCAGCCGCTGCATCCCGCACGGCGGCCACCAGATGTCGCTCAACATCGCTGCTGGTCTCGGTCTCGGCGGCAACGAAAGCTACCCCGACCTGTTCCAGCCCTACGGCGGCTTCCCGGATGGTGTGCGCGTCGAGAACGGCCACATCACCATGCCTGATCTCCCCGGTATCGGGTTCGAAGGCAAGTCCGATCTCTACAAGGAGATGAAGGCGCTGGCGGAGTAGGCGGGGCGAGGGTTGATGCACGACGGCCTCGCCACACACTCCGTCATTGCGAGTTGGGACCGGCCTTGAGGGGCCGACGCGCGCTGAATGAAACGACGTTTAGCGACACAAATAGAATCAATGGGTTAGCTCGACGTTTCTTCCTAGCGCAGCGAAGCAATCCAGAGTCCCACCGCAGCGGCAGTCTGGATTGCTTCGTCGCAAGGGCTCCTCGCAATGACGGTGGAGAGAGTCGCGCAAGGCGGCGCCACACTCCCCGTCATTGCGAGCGAAGCGAAGCAATCCAGAATCTTTCCGCGGCGGTAGTCTGGATTGCTTCGTCGCAAACGCTCCTCGCAATGACGATGTGGCGAAAGTCTCGCAATCATCTCTCGGTTGTGATAGCGTGAAAGCTTTCCTCAGCCGAGCACGATCATGAAGCAGCCCTGCGTCTACATGTTCGCCAATCGCCGCAACGGGACGATCTACACCGGCGTTACCTCGAATCCGCCGCGCCGCGCGTTCGAGCATCGCGAGGGTCTCGTGAAGGGCTTCTCCTCGCAGTACGGCTGCAAACTCCTCGTCTGGTTCGAGTCACATGCGACCATGACCGACGCGATTACGCGCGAGAAGCAGATCAAGGGTGGCAGCCGGGCAAAGAAGCTCGCGCTGATCGAGAGCTTCAATCCGGATTGGATCGATCTCTAGGACACGCTGATCTGATTCGGGCACCGCACGGCCGCAACACACTCCGTCATTGCGAGCGCAGCGAAGCAATCCAGAATCTTTCTGTGGAGGCAGTCTGGATTGCTTCGTCGCAAGGGCTCCTCGCAATGACGGAAGAGAGAGCGTGCGTCCCTACGACAACCGCATATCCAGCAACCGTCGCCCTTCGCCCTTGAGCAGCTTCTTCACCGCGCTGGACGCCACGACCTCGCCGTCATTGGCGTAGGCTTCGTGGTTCTTCTCGATGTCGTCGAGGCGGTAGAGGTAGTTCACCATCACGCCGGCGGACTCGCGCACGCCCTTGGGCGAGAGGTCGCCGAGCCAGTTGATGCGCTCGAGGCGGGCGCCGTTGCCGAGATGGAAGCGGGCGACGGAGTCGATCAGCTTGCCCTTCGGCGTGCGCGCCTTCAGGAAATAGTGGGCGGCTAGCGGCTCGATCACGGCGCGCAGCTGTGCGGTGGTCTCGGGGTTTTCGAACCATTTCGGATCGTCGAGGCGCTTCAGGATCTCGCGGTCCTCATCCGACAGCGGCAAATCCTTGTCCTGCTTCACCCATGGCATGAAGCCCGGCACCGGCGACAGCGTCACGAAGGTGTCGAGCTTCGGCGTCTCGCGGCGCAGCTCTTCCACCACCTGCTTGATCAGGAAGCTGCCGAACGAAATGCCGCCAAGGCCGCGCTGGGTGTTGGAGATCGAGTAGAACACGGCGGTGCGCGCCTTCTCGATCGGAAGGTACTGGCGATCGACCGCCAGCAGCGGCGCGATCGCACCGGGAATGGTCTCGGTCAGCGCCACCTCGACGAAGATCAGAGGCTCGTCGACCATGGCGGGATGGAAGAAGGCGTAGCAGCGGCGATCGACCGGGTCGATGCGGCGGCGCAGATCGTCCCAGTCGCTGATCTCGTGCACGGCTTCATAGCGAATGATCTTTTCGAGGATGTTGGCCGGGGTCGACCAGTCAATCCGGCGCAGCACGAGAAACCCCCTGTTGAACCACGACGAGAGAAGATGCGAGACGTCGCGGTCGAGCGCGGCGAGATCGGTGTGTCCGTTCATCATGCCGAGCAGATCGGCACGCATGCTGACGAGATCGCTGGTGCCGCCCGGCGCGCGGTTGAGCCTACGGATCAGCTCCTGCCGCCGCGGTTCAGAGGCGAAATGCAGGGCGCTCGCGTCCTCGTCGGCCGGCTTCGCGCGCCATTTTTCGATCGCCTGTGCCAGCCGTTCCCGGTCCGGGCCGAAATCGCGTACGAGCGCGTCAAAAAAGGCGCGGCGGCCTGCCGCATCCAGCTCCTGGTAGACGTCGAGCACTTCACGCGCCATGGCTGTGCCGGACGCTTCGCCCCGGCCCGACAGGAGCGCGCCGCAGAGCTCGATCAGCCCCTCGGCGTCCTGTTTGGTATCGGCCGAATCGCGGCGCAACAGCGTGCGGCCGCGCTCGGAAATCGTGGCGAGCAGGTCGGAGAAGAAGGCGTTAGCCATCTGGGCCTTTCGAAACCGGGTTTGTGCGGTGCGGAAGCTTACACGGGATTTAGGCGGAAGCCGATCACAATCGAGCAGAGGGATTTGGCAACTTTAGTTGTGCCGTGCATTTCGAGAAGGCTGTCATGCCGGGTGAGGGCGGGGACTCCGGTGAAATTTGGAGAAGGGGTCGCTGCCTCAAACACCGTCATTGCGAGCGCAGCGGCGCAGCGAAGCAATCCAGATTCCCTCCGCCGAGACAGTCTGGATTGCTCACATGGGGAATTGGTGTGTCAAGGCGGTTGTTCAGCTCTTAGTTCGATTGCACGCCAGCTCTTCGTCCCGACCATGGAGCAGTGAAGATGGCGCGCGGAGATCAGGTCAAGG
>JAUEPE010000049.1 GCA_030403585.1 Frankia sp. RB7 | reverse complement strand
GCACCCTCATAGGCACCGCTCGAAAGCGTGGATGGAAAATACTCGAAACACTCGTCCGATGCCCAACTCAACTCATTCATGAGCTCAGCCCTCCCTAGCCGGACAAGCCGACCTGGGTAGTTACGCGCCGCGAAGCAATCCAGAATCCCTCCGCCGAGGCAGTCTGGAATCTTCATCTCAAGAACTCCTCGCAATGACGGAGTGTGGGGTAGCACGGTCGCTCCATCCGCGGTGACAGAAGTGGTGGCACTCAAGCGTGTCGCGCCGAAACAGCCCGCCGCCGCCCTCATCTTCTTTTCACAACTGGCGATGATCCAGATCGCCGCTGCGGTCCGTCACGCCATCGCGTTGCCTCCGGCAGAGGCGCGGCGTACGCTCGACCTGCTCAAGCGAATGCTGCCGAAAGATCTCTCCGCACTCGGCTGAGTCTCGGCGAAAGTACTCTCTTCGGCGAAGTAACCTTGTTCGGTGAAGTACCCTTGTTCGGTGAAGTACCCCTGGCGATCGGGTTTGCCCGAACCGCCACTCCATTGGTATGTTTCGTGCGAGCGGCGACGCCATCCTCCATCTCATGAACGAGACAATGCCCAACCCGATCTTCCCGAGTTCCAGAGCCGATCGCATCCGCAACATGCTGGCCGATCTCGTCGGCTTCGACACCATCAGTGATCGCACCAATTTGCCGCTGATCGCGCATATCGAGAGCTATCTCGCCTTCCTGGGCGTGAAGGGCGAGCGCATCACCGACCAGACCGGACAGAAGGCTTCGCTCTGGGTCACGATCGGGCCGGAGGATCGGCCTGGCTTCGTGCTGTCGGGCCATACCGACGTCGTGCCGGTCGTGGGCCAGGACTGGAGCCATGATCCGTTCAAGCTCATCGAACGCGACGGCAAGCTCTACGGCCGCGGCACCACCGACATGAAGGGTTTTGTCGCGGTGTGCCTCGCCATGGTGCCGGAGATGCTGGAGGCGAAGCTGACAACGCCGATCCATCTTGCCATCTCCTATGACGAGGAGATCGGCTGCATCGGCGTGCGGCCGATGCTCGCCGAGGTCGCGAAGAAGAAGGTCAAGCCGCTCGGCGCCTTCATCGGCGAGCCGACCGAGATGAAGGTCATCATCGGCCACAAGGGCAAGCATGGCGTGCGCGCGACATTTCACGGCCTCGCCCGCCACTCCTCGATTGCGCCCGACGGCGTCAACGCGATCGAATATGCCGCCGAGCTGATCACCGAGATCCGCCGCCGCGCGGTGAAGCTCGCGGCCGAGGTCGAGCACAACAGTCTCTACGATGTCCCGCACTCGACGCTGCTGACCAGCATCGTGCATGGCGGCGCGGCGCTGAACATCGTGCCTGACACCTGCACCGTGGACTTCGAATGCCGCGGCATCGGCATCATCGAGTCCAAGCAGGTGACGGATGCGATCGTCGCCTGGGCCAAGGCCGAGCTCGAGCCCGCGATGAAGAAGCATCACCCGGAGTGCGGCATCGATTTCGAGGAGATCCTCGATTACCCCGCCCTCGACACCAAGGCCGACGCCGCCATCGTTACGCTGGCAAAACAGCTCGCCGGCCGCAACGACCATGCCAAGGTCGCCTTCGGCACCGAGGCAAGTTTGTTCGCCAGCATGGCCGACATCCCGTCGCTCGTAATCGGCCCCGGCTCGATCGCGCAGGCGCATACGCCGGATGAGTTCGTGGCGATGGCCGAGCTGCAGAAGTGCGCGGGGTTTGTGGAGAAGCTGATCGCGCATTGCGCGAAGGCGGAGTCGTAAACGACGGTGCCGTAGGGTGGGCACCTGACCCACCTCCCCGTCATTGCGAGGAGCTCTTGCGACGAAGCAATCCAGACTGCCACTGCGGAGATAGTCTAGATTGCTTCGCTTCGCTAGGAAGAAACGTCGAGCTAACCCATTGATTCCATTTGTGTCGCTAAACGTCGTTTCATTCTGCGCGCGTCGGCCCCTCAAGGCCGGTCCCAACTCGCAATGACGGAGACTGCGAAAGCATTCAAGAACCATACACCAAAAGCGCGGCCCTCAGCCGCGCCTTCGTCAGTCCTACACAGCGCCCGCCTTCTGCGCGTATTCCCATGACGCCTTCGACAGCGGCACGGTGCGCTTGGCGGATTCCAGCGCCTTGGCATTCGCCGCGGTGCCGTCGCGGACGCGGCCGGCGATGCCTTGGGTGATGCCGGCGAGGCGAAACAGATTGTAGGCAAAATACCAGTTGAGATCCGGCACCGTCATCCTGGTGACGTTGCAATAGATCTGCGCGGCTTCCTCCACGCTCGGGATATTGAGCGCCTTGAGGTCGGCGCCGTGCAGACCCGGCATGACCCACTGCATCAAGAGATAAGTGAAGTCGGCCATGGGATCGCCGAGCGTCGACAGCTCCCAATCGAGCACGGCCTGCACGCGCGGTTCCGTTGCGTGGAAAATCATGTTGTCGAGGCGGTAGTCGCCGTGGACGATCGAGACGCGCGCCTGCTCCGGCACGGTCTTCGGCAGCCATTCGGCGACCTTCTCGAACTCCGGAATGTGCTGGGTCTCGGACGCCCGGTACTGCTTGGTCCAACGGTCGATCTGGCGCGCGAAATAATTGCCGGGCTTGCCGAACTCGCCGAGGCCGATCGCGACGGGATCATACATGTGGAGCTTTGCCAGCGTCTCGATCTTGCTGGTGAAGATCTTTCGGCGCGCGTCGTTATCCTGGCTCGGCAGCGTCGGATCCCAGAACACGCGACCGTCTTCCATCGACATGATGTAGAAGGCGGCGCCGATGATGCTGTCGTCCTGACACAGCGCATAGGCGTGCGCGACCGGAAAGCCCTGCTTTCCAAGGGCCGCGATGACGCGATATTCGCGATCGACCGCATGCGCCGACGGCAGCAATTTGCCGAACGGCTTTCTGCGCATCACGTAGGAACGCTTCGGCGTGTTGAGCCGGTAGGTTGGATTGGACTGACCGCCCTTGAACTGGAGGACCACCAGCGGGCCCTCATAGCCTTCGACGTTGTCGCGCAGCCAGGCCTCGAGCCGCATCTCGTCGATGCGATGACGCTCCTCGACCGGCTTGGTGCCCGAGAACTCTTCGTCTTTCCTGACGCCGTCAGCCACGGTGACGCTCCCTCTTCAGTCCGAACATGATCCTAATCGGTAACCGCTGACGCACTTGCGTCAAGCGGTCACCGACGCGGATCCTGCCCTGTCGTTTCTTCAAGTCGGGAGCGCTCCCCGCTTCTCCCGCTTAATGCTTGGGAGAATTGGCATACTTCCGAACCTCTAACCTTGCAATGGCGCGATTGTGCACCTCGTCCGGACCGTCGGCGAGCCGCAGCGTGCGGATGCCGGCGTAGTCCTTGGCAAGGCCGGCTTCGTCGGAGACGCCCGCACCGCCGTAGGCCTGGATCGCCTCGTCGATGATCTTCAGCGCCATGTTGGGAGCTGCGACCTTGATCATGGCGATCTCGGCCTGCGCGGTTTTGTTGCCGACCTTGTCCATCATGTCGGCGGCCTTGAGGCAGAGCAGACGCGTCATCTCGATGTTAGTGCGGGCCTCTCCAATGCGCTGCTCCCACACGCTGTGCTCGACGATCTTCTTGCCGAAGGCGGTGCGCGACATCAGGCGCTTCACCATCTTCTCCAGCGCTTCCTCGGCCTTGCCGATGGTGCGCATGCAGTGATGGATACGGCCCGGACCGAGGCGGCCCTGCGCGATCTCGAAGCCGCGGCCCTCGCCGAGCAGGATATTCTCCTTGGGCACACGGACGTTCTCGAGCAGCACCTGGGCGTGGCCGTGCGGCGCGTCATCGAAGCCGAACACCGGCAGCATCTTCTCGACCTTGATGCCGGGGGTGTCGAGCGGAACCAGGATCTGCGACTGCTGCTGATGTTTTGCCGCGTTGAAATCGGTCTTGCCCATCAGGATCGCGATCTTGCAGCGGGGATCGCCGACGCCGGACGACCACCATTTGCGGCCGTTGATGACGTAGTGGTCGCCGTCGCGCTTGATGCTGGTCTCGATGTTGGTGGCGTCCGACGAGGCAACTGCGGGTTCCGTCATCAGAAAGGCGGAGCGGATCTCGCCGTCCATCAGCGGACGCAGCCATTTGCGCTTCTGCTCCTTGGAGCCGTAGCGCATGAACACTTCCATGTTGCCGGTGTCGGGCGCGGAACAGTTGAACACTTCCGAAGCCCAGGAGATGTGGCCCATCTGCTCCGACAGCAGCGCGTATTCGAGATTGGTCAATCCCGCGCCGCGGAATTCGTCATCTTCATGCTCGTTCGGCGGCATGAACATGTTCCAGAGGCCTTCGGCCTTCGCCTTCTTCTTCAGGTCCTCGAGAACCGGGATCACCTTCCAGCGTTCGCCGCTGTGATCCTGTTCGTTGTAGATCGGCACTGCCGGCCGCACGTGCTTGGTCATGAAGGACTGCACGCGGTCGAGCCATTCCTTCTGCTTGGTGGACAGATCGAAATCCATGGGACGCTCCTCGGTCTCTCTTTGCGAAACTATTTTGGCCGGACTGTCCTCCCGCAATGCGCGGCCCGCAAGCGCCATTCGGCGGATCGCGGGTGGTGGAACCCGAGCCGCTCTGAGCAGCGGCACAATTCCATCATGCGGATTGACTTTTCCCGGCCTTCAAACGATAGTTTCATACAAGTGTTTTAAATGCAACTCCCTCCGCCTAGAGGGCATCCATGGCCAGCGATCATACGAGGTCTGCCATTCTCGCCGCCGCCGAACGGCTCTATGCCGATCGCGGTTTTGGCGACGTCACGCTGCGCGACATCGTCGCGGAGGCCAATGTCAATCTGGCCGCGGTGAATTATCATTTCGGCTCGAAGGACGAACTGATCGCGGAATTATTTGTCACCCGCTCGATCGCGACCAACCGCGAGCGCTTGCGCGAATTGAAGGCGGCAGAAGAGCAAGGTGGCGGCCGCGCGCCGATCGAGGTGATTTTGCGCGCGCTGGTGGGGCCGACCTTGCGCGGCTGCCTGGGCCCGGAGAACCAGCGCTCCACCGCGGCGCGCTTCATGATCCGCGCCTCGATCGAATCCGTGCCGCCGATCCGCCGCATCAAGAACCGCGAGATCGACCATCTGCGGAAATTCGCAGGCGCGATGCGAAGGTCCCTGCCCGACCGCAGCGATATCGATATCCATTGGGGCCTGAATTTTGCGCTCGCGATGGCGCACCACACCATCCGCGAGAGCGAGCGTCTGACGAAACTGTCGGAAGGAAAATGCGATCTCGACGACGTCGAGGACGTCGTCGCGCGCGTCGTCAGCGTCGCGACGATGGCGCTGACATCAGGCAAGGCTGAGGCCAAGGCGCCGTCGCGGCTCGCCGCGCGCTAACCCCTCACGTCATCGCGATGCAGTCGATCTCGACGTCGAAGGGACCGAACCATTCCGGCGTGCAGACAAAGATCCGCGCTGGCGGATCGACCGGGAAATAGCGCGCATAGACCGCGTTGAACGCGGCGAAGTATTTTGTCGAGGTGCAATAGACATTGCACTTCATGACGTTGTCCAGCGACGCGCCGGCCGTCTCCAGGCAGAGCTTCATCTGCTCCATGATGATCTCGCTCTGCCGCTCGATTCCTATCCCTCCGATCTCGCCCGTCTCCGGGTCGAATGGCGGCAGGCCAGCGACGAAGATCATGTTGCCGGCGCGCGTCACCGGCGAAGTCGGCGCCTTCACGCGATCGAGAAAGGACGAGATCGGTTCGACGCGGAGCGCTTCGCGTTTCATGGGCGGCCACCTTCGATTCAAGCGAGACTGGTGCCTGACTACATAATATTGCAGCCGGCATGTTTCGCTTCTGATCGAAGTGTGGTTGCGGGGTTAGGCCCGCTGCGGCATCTCCTCGGCCTCTTCCTTGGCGAGCAGCAGCAGCATCTCGATGCCCATGTCGCCTTCCTGCGGCGAGCGGATGAACTTGATCTCTTCGGCGCTTTGCCGCAACGCGGCAATGATCGCGACGGCCTGGTTGGCCGTTGCCGCCTCGGTTGCCAGAATTGCCTTCTGGTCTTTCGCTTGGAACCCGATCGTGTAGGACATGCACTTCTCTCCCGAACCCGGTGGAGAGATCGAATCTGAGTCGCGCGCGAAGCGGAAGCCGGTTGTACTACGGACCGGGTTTATCTGGGGATTGCGCGCAAGCCTCGCACAAGGCCGCGAGATCGTCATGCTTCCGTCACTTGTTTATCTCAGCTGAGCCCCAGCGTCGCGCGCGCGTCGGCTGCGGTCGCGACCGTCGCGCCGAGGCTCTTCAGGATGGACGCCGCATGCGCGACCAACTCGGCATTGGTCTCCGCCAGCACGCCCTTGGACATATAGAGATTGTCCTCCATGCCGACGCGGACGTGGCCACCGAGCAGCCAGGCCTGCGCCACCATCGGGAATTCGGCGCGGCCAATGCCGAAGCCGGACCAGATCGCGCCCGGCGGCAGCAGGCTGCGGGCATAGAACATCGTCTCCGGCGTGGCGGAGAAGCCGTACTTCACGCCAAGCACGAGCGAAAACAGGCCCGGCCCTTTCAGCGAGCCGTCGGCAAGCATGTCACGCGCCAGATGGCAGTCGCCGGAATCGAACAGCTCGATCTCGGGCAGCACGCCGGCGGCCTTCATCCGCTCCGCCATTATGCGGACATTGCGCGGCGTGTTGATCACGACCTCGCCACCAGAATTCATGGTGTTGAGGTCGAGCGTGCAGATGTCGGGCTTCAGGAGCTCGATATGCTCGACGCGCTTCTCCGGCTGCAACAGCGTGGTGCCGGGGCCGGCGACGCGCGGATCCTCGATCGAGGGCACGAAGCGCCCGCCGGGCCCGGTCGTCAGATTGATGACCAGGCTCTTGTTGCGGGCACGGATCCTCTCCACGACGTCGCGATAGAGATCGATCGACATCGACGGCCGCCCCGTGGCGGGATCGCGCACATGGATGTGGGCGATGGCCGCGCCAGCTTCGGCGGCCTCGAGCGCGGATGTCGCGATCTGCTCGGGCGTGATGGGCAGATACGGCGACTGCTCGGGTTTTGTGAGGTTGCCCGTAATCGCGCAGGTGATGATGGTTTTGCCGGTCATGAAATCAGATGATCCCCTGCTTCTTCAGCTCCTCGATCTTCCCCGCATCATAGCCGAGCTTGCCACCGAGCACCTCCTGGGTGTGCTCGCCGAGCAGCGGCGGCGCGCGGTAGGTCTTGATCGGGGTCTCCGAGAAGGTCAGCGCATTGCGGATCAGCGATAAATCTGGCTCGAAGGGATGCTCGACCTTCACCCGCATGCCGCGCGACTGCACGTGCGGATCGGAAAACACCTGCTCGAAATTGTTGATCGGGCCGGACGGCACGCCGGCCTCCTCGAGCTTGTCCAGCCAGTAAGCCACGGGCTTTGTCAGGAACAGGCCGGCGAAGATCGCCATGATCTCCTTGCCGTGCACGACGCGGTCGTTGTTCTTGACGAAGCGCTTGTCGTTGGCGAGATCAGGCTGGCCGAGCACGGCGCAGGTGCGCTGGAACTGGCCGTCATTGCCGACCACCAGCATCAGCTCGCCATCGGTGCAGCGGAACACGCCGGCGGGCATGCCGCCATTGCCCCAGGTGCCGCGGCGCGGCGGCGTCTTGCCGTTGACGAGATAGATCTGCAGCCAATGCGATAGCGAGGCGATGACGGTATCGAACAGGCAGACGTCGATGTGCTGTCCCTGCCCGCCATTGGCGTCGCGATGGTAGAGCGCCGACAAAAGCCCGATCGAGGTGTTCATGCCGGTCATGTAGTCGACGATCGACGGGCCGACCTTCATCGGGCCCTCGCCGGGTTCGCCGTCGATGTGGCCGGTGACGCTCATCAGGCCACCCATCGCCTGCAGGATCGCGTCATAACCGGCGCGCGGCGCGTAAGGGCCGGTCTGGCCGAAGCCGGTCACCGAGCAATAGATGATCCTGGGGTTGATCGCCTTGATCGTCTCGTAGTCGAGGCCGTAGCGCTTGAGATCACCGACCTTGTAATTCTCCATGAAGACGTCGACGTCTTTCGCAAGCTCGCGGATGATCGCCTGCCCCTCGGGCTTGGCGATGTTGACCGTGACCGACTTCTTGTTGCGGTTGGCGCACAGATAGAACGAATTGTTGTTGTTCGCCTTGCCCTCGGGATCGGTCAGATAAGGCGGCCCAAAGGCGCGCGCATCGTCGCCGGTGCCGGGCCGCTCGATCTTGATCACGTCGGCGCCGAGATCGCCCAGCATCTGGGCCGACAAGGGGCCGGCGAGCACACGCGTGAGATCAAGGATCTTGATGCCTGAGAGCGGCAGGGCCGACATGTCGATTTCCTCCGGGGAACTGGATATTGGCGCGGCGGCGAGATCGCGGACCGTGCTCCCTGCGGATACACCATTTTGGGGCTCCGAGCACTGCGAACTGGGCATACGACCATCCCCTGCCCCGCAGCAGAGGTAATCCGCGATGCCCAATTCCGCGTTGCGAATATTATCCGGTCGACCTCAGGTCGCGGCTGCCGCAGCCAAGTGCGGACGACGGCGGCCCAGCAGAATCAGGATCAGCACCGTCGCGCAGGAAAAAACCAGGGTGAGCCCAAGCGCGCCGCGGCCGCCGAACTGGGTAAGCAGGCCGGCCAGCAGCGGCGGCGAGATTGCGGACGCCAGATTGAGCGGCAGCGCGATCATCGACATCGCCTTGGCGAACTCGGCCTGGTCATAGAACACGAGAGGGATCGTCGCCCGCGCCACCGCCATCGCGCCGCTGCCGGCGCCATAGAGCAGGATGAAGGTTGCGACCGCCCAGGTCGCCCCCTCGCTCAGCATCAGCAGCGCCATGGCGACGGGAAGCGCGGTGCCGGCGACCAGCCCGGTGGTGATGCCGTCCCATCGGCTGCCGCCGAGGAAATCGAGGCCGCGGGCACTGACCTGGATCACGCCCAGCATCGAGCCAAATGCAAGGGCCTGCGCCGGCGCAAGCCCCTCTGCCCGCAACAACTCGATCAGGATGGCGCCGATGCCGAAATTGACGAAGGCGTTCATCGTGATCACGCAGACGACGAGACCGAAGGTACTTCTTGGAATCGCAGGCGGCGGCGTAACCTTGACGGCCTCGCCACCATCGTCCGTCGCAATTTTCCGGCGCGGCGCGAGAAACGCATAGAGCGGAAGGTTGATGGCGAGCATCATCGCTGCATAGACGAGACAGGTCCCGCGCCAGCCGAGCCAGGCGCTGAGGAACGACGTGGTCGGCCAGAAGATGCTGCTGGAGAGACCCGTCACCAGCATCAGCCCGCCTATGGCATTCTTGGCGCCCCGTCCTGCGACCTCATTCAGCATGATATAGGCGCCGGTCGACAACGTAGCGCTGCCGCCCATGCCAAGAACGACCCAGCCGGCAAAATAGAGCATCGGCTCACGCGCGAAGAACAGGACGACGTAGCCCGGCACGGAGACAACAGTGCCCACCATCATCACCTTGCGCGCACCGTGCCGCGCAAAAGCCTTGGCGAGCCAGGGCGCGCACAGGCCCATCGTGACATAGAGGACCGAACTGCCCGCGAACACCGCCGGAAGGCTCAGGCCGAGATCGGCTCCGAGGTCGCGGCCGACCACGGCCGGAAGGCCGATCGTACCCCATCCTATGAGTTGGGTGATTGCCAGCACCAGCAGGACCCCGATGAGCCTGCCGTCAGATTTCAGTAACCGCATTCCACTCGTCGCCTGCCCGGCAGGCGCCGATCACGCCTGTGATACCTGTCTTAACCGGAGACTCAGCGCACGGAAACGCCGGCCGCCGAATGGCAGAAGGCAGCCAGAAGCATGTCAGGAGGACGCAGTAGCCCCTATCCCGCGAGCCCAAGCAGGGATCGCGCCTCGGCCGCGGTGGCAACGCGCCGGCCGTGGCGCGTGACAGCTTCACAGGCCGCGGTCACGAGCTCGGCGTTGCTGGCGGCGAGCCGCGTCCTGTCGATCCTGATATTGTCCTCGAGCCCGGTGCGAACCGCGTCGGCGCCACGCGCCAGCGCCCAGTCCATGACCTCGGCCTGATGGCGTCCGATCCCGGCCGCGGTCCAGGTCGCCTGCGGGATCAGCCGCCTGAGCTCTGCCAGCAGAATGTCGAGGACATGCTCGTCGGCTGGCATCGCGTTCTTGACACCCATGACGAATTGCACGTGCGGACGCGCGTCCATCAAACCCGCCTCGATCAGGCGACGGGCGCCATGCAGATGCGACAAATCGAAGATTTCGATTTCCGGGCGGATGCCATTCGTCTTCATCCCGGTCGCGAGCGTATCGATGTTCTCATAGACAATCGTCGGAAAGTTCACCGACCCGGTGGAGAGCGAGGCCATGTCCGGCTTCAGATAGAGCGACGATCCCCGCGCCGAGGGATCGCGGCCGCGCCCGCCGGTCGAGAACTGCACGATCATCCCCGGGCAATGCTTCCTGATCCCCTCCTGCACCAACGCGAAACGAGCGGAGTCGGATGACGGCGTCTCGTCATCGTTGCGGACATGGATATGGGCGAGCGTGGCGCCGGCTTCGAAGGCTTGTTGCGTCGACTCGATCTGTTCGGACGGCAGGATGGGCACCGCCGGATTGTCCTTCTTGCGCGGAACGGAGCCGGTGATAGCGACAGCAACGACGACGGGGTTCATCTGCAACCTCATGATGATCGCGCTCGCGCGCACAAAGTTCGAATGGGCAGTCACATAACGCGTCGCGCCCTGCCGCTGCAAATCATCGATCGCAGCGGCACGGCTTCCTTACGCTTATCAGGTCGGAATTGCGGCCGCACCGCTTGCCGCTTCCGCGCGCCGCCGATCGTAATCGACCCGCGCCATTGGAACGGCCTTGGGATTACCGAGATCGTCGATACTGACCCGATAGGTTTCACGGGCCGTGAGGGCCGCCAGCGCCGCAATCACCGTGATACCGAAGGCGATCGCCCCGACCGTCAAGGGAATGTTGGCCGAGCCGGGAGGCGCCACGGTCGCAAACAGGGCCGGGAGCAACGCGGTGATGGTCGTGCCGATGTTCTGCGAGATCGCCATCGCCGACACACGGGTGCGCGTCGGAAACAGTTCCGGGTAGAAGCTCGGGAAGATCGCGTTGTAGCCCTGATAGACGACGCCCCACATCAGGAGCGACAGCAGGATTGCCAGCGGCACATTCTTGATGCTGATGGCATAGAGATAGCCGAACGCGAGCAAACCGGAGAGCAGTGCGCCGACGATGATCGGAGGCTTGCGGCCGACCTTGTCGGAGAGATTGCCGACGAAGGGAATGACGAACACGGCCAGCATGTTTCCGAGGACCGGGATCCAGAGATAGACGTCCTTGGCAAAGCCGACGCCGTAGGCCGGCTGCACCGCGTAGGCCGCACCGAAGATAGTCGCAACGACCGGAATGACGTTCATCAGCGCCATGCAGATGACCCGGAGCATGTCGCGCCAGCTCAGCTTGATGGCCTGAATGATGGGCGACCGCGGCGTTTCTCCGCGCTCGCCCTCGCGGGCAAAGGCAGGCGTCTCGTCGACTTCGCGACGGATGATGTAACCGGCGACGATGACGAAAAAGCTGAGCAGGAAGGGAATCCGCCAGCCCCAGCTGTTGAAGGCCTCGTTCGGCATGTAGGCCGCCAGCGGCAGGAAGACGGCCGCCGCCAGAATCTGTCCGGCCTGTACGCCCTGAAGGGCAAAGCTTGCGTAGAAGCCGCGCCGACCGAACGGCGCGTGCTCCAGGATCATCGAGCTCGCGCCGGAGATTTCGCCGGCGACGGCAAAGCCCTGGATGAGGCGAAGGATGACGAGCAGGATCGGCGCCAGGATGCCGACCTGCTGATAGGTCGGCAGGATCCCCACCGCCATGGTCGAGATGCCCATCAGGAACATGCAGACGATCAGAACGGTCTTGCGGCCGTGGGTGTCGCCCCAATGTCCGAGCACGAAGGCGCCGATCGGTCGAGCCACATAACCGACGCCATAGGTCGCCAGCGATGCGACGATGGCGACCGTGGGATTTTCCGACGGGAAGAAGACTTGCGGGAAGATCAGCGACGCGGCGGTCGCGTAGATGAAGAAGTCATAATATTCGAGAGCCGACCCGATCCAGCCGCTCGCAGCGGCCTTCCTGGACTGACTCATCTGACGGATCGCGGTCATCTCGAATTCCTCCACATTGGTTTCTGGAGTCCCTTTGCGGGCTTCTTGGAGAAATTGGGCAGCACTCTCCGCGCGCTCTGCGGGTTTCCGCAGGCGTTTGTCACTGCCGATCGCTGTTTGATTGACGCGACAATAGGCTTTCGCCGGGCTAACACAATTACCCAGTTATGCGATAAACCTAACATGATGTTATCTGCGCGGCCGGACCAGCCGCCGGGCAGCGGTCATAGTCGCGAAACGGCGACCGGGCATGCCGCCGCGTGAAATCAATCGCCGAGCGGCGCGCTCGGTTGATCTCGTGAGATGCTAGCTTCCGAGCGCGCTCTCACCCGCCTCGCGGCCGGGCACGCTGACATGCACCTCGTGTCCCTGCCGAAGCGCCAGCGAGGCGGCGGCGACCGCGGATTCGAACGCCGATTCCTTGGTGGCGTATTTGCCGTTGATTTTGCCGTCGTGCAGCACGCCCCACTCGTCCTGGACCGGCACGATCGCGTATTGGGCAAGGCCCATCGTCCCTCTCCTATCGCTGCGTGACCTTATCGTTGCGTCACTTGCGGATGCGCCGCGCTCACCCGCCACACCGTGTTGCCGCTGTCGTCGGCAACCAGCAGCGCGCCGGTCTTGTCGATGGCGACACCGACGGGACGGCCGCGCGCCTGGTTGTCGCTGTTGAGGAAGCCAGTGACGACGTCCTGCGCCGGCCCGCTCGGCTTGCCGTCCGCGAACGGCACGTACACTACCTTGTAGCCATTGAGCACCTGCCGATTCCAGCTGCCATGCTCGCCGACGAAGGCACCATTACGATAGGCAGCCGGCAGGCTGCTGCCGGTCGAGAACGCGAGCCCGAGCGGCGCGACATGCGAGCTTAGCGCGTAGTCGGGCACGATTGCCTTGGCGACGAGATCCGGCCGCTGCGGCTTGACGCGGGGATCGACGTGCTGGCCGTAATAGCTGTAGGGCCAACCATAGAAGGCGCCGTCCTTCACCGAGGTCATGTAGTCGGGCACGAGATCGGGGCCGAGCTCGTCGCGCTCGTTCACCACCGTCCACAGCGCGCCGCTCTGCGGCTCGAAGCTGAGGCCGTTCGGATTGCGCAAGCCGCTCGCAAAAATGCGCCAGCGGCCGCTGGCGCGATCGACCTCGAGAATGTCGGCGCGATTGTGCTCGGCCTCCATGCCGTTCTCGGTGATGTTGCTGTTGGAGCCGACGCCGACATAGAGTTTTGAGCCATCCGGGCTTGCGACCAGGCTCTTGGTCCAATGGTGATCAATCGGCCCGCCCGGCAGCGGCGTCAACACCGTGCCCGGCGCTGTGATCCTGGTGTCGCCTTCGGTGTAGGGATATTTCACGATCGCGTCGGTGTTGGCGACATAGAGATCGTTGCCGACCAGCGCGACGCCAAACGGCGAGTTGAGATGGTCGAGTAAGACGCTCTGCGTGTCCGGCACACCGTCGCCATTGGTATCGCGCAACAGCGTGATGCGATTGCTCTCGCCGGTGTTCCCGCCGGAGGTCGCCCAGGACTCGATGTAGCCCATCACGATCTCTTTGGGCCGCTTGATCGCGGCGGCCTTCGGCGCCTTGGATTCCACCACCAGCACTTCGCCATTGGGGAGAACATAGAGCGAGCGTGGATGCTGCAAGCCGGTCGCGAACACCTTGGCCTGCAGACCCTGCGCGACCGTCGGCGTCTCGCCCTTCTTCCAGCCGACGATGCGCGCGATGTGCATCGGCGGCAGCAGATATTGCTGGATATCGGGGAGCTTCGGATTGGCGCCGATCTGTGCCTTGGGATCGCCGCTGCCGTCGTTGCAGCCGGCGAGGCACAGGAGCGAGGAGTACAGGAGCGCTCGGGTGAGCAGGGATGTCATCGCGCAACTCCTACGCCGTGGCGATAGACCAACGCCCAGCCGAGCCAGCCGGTCACTGGCAGGATCAGAACGGTGAGCACCGAAAGAACGAGGCCCCACGGCCACACCGAGGTCCAGGCATCACGAGTGTGAACGAGCGCATTAATGATTGCCAGGATGAGCGCCACGGCGTTGCCGATCAGATGCGGCCAGGCCGGCGCCTGCGCGCGCACCAGGCGATTGCCGAGGAAATCGGTCAGGCCCGCGATCGCCGCCAGCACGCCGAAGACGACGCCGACAATGAGAAGCCAGGCGGAGAAATCTGCCCACATGATCTCGGCGCTGACGACGTAGGCGATGTCGGTGAGCAATGCCCCGACGAAGCACGCGATCGGTATCGGCACCAGCATCGGATGAATTGGATGGCTCGCGATTTGCGCGGTGGAGCGTACGCGCATGGCTTCCTGCACGGTCGACCTCGTGTGTTACCCACCCGATCGGCCAACTCGTGCTGGGAGCGATGGTTCCTACTATTGTGCCGGGACGACCGTGGCGGCTTGATACGCGTCGTAAGCGCGCTTCAAGCCATCGTGAAGCGACGTCGTCGCGCGCCAGCCGAGTTTCTCGATACGGCTGATATCGAGCAGCTTGCGCGGCGTGCCGTCGGGGCGCGATGTGTCGTAACTGATCTCGCCGCGATATCCGACGATCTCGGCGACCACGCGGGCGAACTCGGCGATGGCGATGTCTTCGCCGGTGCCGATGTTGATCAGGTCTGTGCCGGAATAGGTCTTCATCAGGTGCACGCAGGCATCCGCCATGTCGTCGACATAGAGGAACTCGCGCCGCGGCGTGCCGGTGCCCCAGACAACCACGTTCTTCGCGCCCGACAGTTTCGCCTCGTGAAAACGGCGGATCAGCGCGGCCACGACGTGGCTCAGCTCGGGGTGATAATTGTCGCTGGGGCCGTAGAGATTGGTCGGCATCACGCTGATGAAGTCAGAGCCATACTGGCTGCGATAGGCCTCCGCCATCTTGATGCCGGCGATCTTGGCAATGGCGTAAGGCTCGTTGGTCGGCTCCAGCGGGCCGGTCAACACGCTATCCTCGCGCAAGGGCTGCGGTGCGAGCTTCGGATAGATGCAGGACGAGCCGAGGAACATCAGCTTCTCGGCGCGGTTCACATATGCGGCGTGGATCACGTTCGCCGCGATCGCGATGTTCTCGTAGATGAACTCGGCGCGCAACGTGTTGTTGGCAACGATGCCGCCGACCTTGGCCGCGGCAAGGAAGATTACCTGCGGTCGCGCCTTCGCGAACCAGTCGAACACCGCGGCCTGGTTGCAGAGATCGACCTCGCGCCGGTCCACCGTGACGAGCTTCACGTCCTCCCGTGCGAGCCGGCGCACAATAGCACTGCCTACCATGCCGCGATGGCCGGCGACATAGACGCTTTTGCCTTTCAGCTCAAACGGTGCGCTTGCCATTTGCAATGTCCCGTTTGGCCTCGGCCAGATCGCTCGCCATCATCTCTTCGACGAGCTGCGCAAAGGTCCGCTTCGGCTTCCAGCCGAGCATCTCGCGCGCCTTGCTGGCGTCGCCGACGAGAAGATCGACCTCGGTCGGACGGAAATAAGTCGGATCGATCTTCACCACCGTCTCGCCGCTCTTGGCATCGATTCCGGTTTCGTCGACGCCTGCGCCGCGCCACTCGACGCGGCGGCCGACCTGCGCGAAGGACAGCTCGACGAACTCGCGCACCGAGCGCGTCTCGCCGGTGGCGAGCACGAAATCGTCGGGCTTGTCGGCCTGCAGGATCATGTGCATGCCCTCGATGTAATCCCTGGCATGGCCCCAGTCGCGCTTGGCCTCGAGATTGCCGAGATAGAGCGTCTGCTCGAGCCCGGCATCGATGCGCGCCACGCCGCGGGTGATCTTGCGGGTCACGAAGGTCTCGCCGCGGATCGGGCTCTCATGATTGAACAGGATGCCGTTCGAGGCAAACATGCCGTAGGCTTCGCGGTAGTTCACCGTGATCCAGTAGCCGTAGAGTTTTGCGACGCCGTAAGGCGAGCGCGGATAGAACGGCGTGGTCTCTTTCTGCGGGATCTCCTGCACAAGGCCGTAGAGCTCGGAGGTCGAGGCCTGGTAGAATCGCGTCTGCTTCTCCATGCCGAGGATGCGGATCGCTTCCAGCAGGCGCAGCACGCCGATGGCGTCGGCGTTGGCGGTGTATTCGGGGCTCTCGAAGCTGACGGCAACGTGGCTCTGGGCGGCGAGATTGTAGATCTCGGTCGGACGAATCTGCTGCACCAGGCGGATCAGATTGGTCGAATCCGTCATGTCGCCGTAATGCATCAGGAACGGCACGTCGCCGACATGCGGGTCCTGGTAGAGATGATCGACGCGTGCGGTGTTGAACGAGGACGAGCGCCGCTTGATGCCGTGCACGAAATAGCCGAGCGACAGCAGATGTTCGGCAAGATAGGCGCCGTCCTGGCCGGTCACACCGGTGATGAGAGCGACCCGCTCAGCCATATCCGCAACTACTCCCAATAGCGCCCGTGGTCGCTACCATTCGGCCGCCCCACCGTCAAAACTCCCCCTTCTTTGACATAACGGCCGCTGAGGTCAACCTCGCAGGCGCCCCGGGCCGGTTTCCCGGGACGCCCCTTTCGAATTGGGCCGCAACTTGCAAAAATTGCGGGATGTTACTGCGAACGGTCCGAGGTCCAGCCTTTGTAATCCTTGATATTGTCCCGGGTCACGAGCTTCGACGGCAGCAGTTCGACGGTCGAGGCCGGCTTCTGCCCGTTGAGAATGCCGACACCGAGCTGAACCGCGCGCCGCGCCATGAAGAACGGGTCCTGCGACGCTGATGCCTGGATCTGCGGCGACGCCGGATCCTTCAGCGAGGCCTCGATATCCGGCGCGCCGTCGACCGCAGTGATGATGATGCCGCTGCGATTCTGCTGGCGCGCCGCAAGGTCGGTGCCGATCGCCTGCGGATCGTTGATGGCGAAGATGGCGTCGATCTTGGAGAAGCGGGTCAGATAGCCCTGCGCGACGGTGAGGCCGCCCTCGCGCGAGCCCTTTGCGTCCTGGTCGCTGGACAGCACCTTGATCCCCGCATTCTTGGCGAAGACGTTCTTGCAGCCGGTCACGCGGTCGATCACGGCCGAGACCTGCGGTCCGTTCTCGATGATGACATCGCCCTTGCCGCCCAGCTTGTCGACAATGTACTGGCAGGAGATCTCGCCGGCCTGGACGTTGTTGGTGGTCACCGTGGCATCGGCGCCGTCGGCCGCGGTGTCGACCGCAACGACGACGATGCCTGCTGCCTGCGCCTTCTTGATCGCCGGCCCGATCGCCTTGGGATCGCCGGGGTTCAACAGGATCAGGTCGACGCCGGCGGCGATGAAATTGTCGATCTGGGTGACCTGCTTGCCGAGGTCGTATTCAAAGCCGACCGTAGTGATCTTCACATTCGGGTTGGTCTTCTTGGCCTCGAACTCGGCGCCCTTCGACAGCGCGACGAAGAACGGGTTGCCCATCGAACCGAGCGAGACGCCGATCGACTTGAGCTCCTTGGCAGAGGACGGCGCGGTGGTCAGCGCGAGCGCCATTGCGGCGCCGGCGAGCGTGGTCATCTTCAACATTGGCTTCCTCCCTGGTCTGTCCTTGATCCGGCACGGCAGACCAGTTGCCGTAACGGAATTTCGCATCACGCAGCGCGCAGGTGCGCACGCAGCCTTCAAGTCCTCGCGGACCCTTCAGGTTCTCGCGGAGCCTTGCAACCGATAGCGATCCAGCGCCACGGCGCCGATGATCACCAGCCCCTTGATCACATATTGCCAGATGTCGGAGACACCTGTGAGGATCAGGCCGTTCGAGAGCACGGCGATGATCAGCGCGCCGACCAGCGTCCCCCAGATCGAGCCGATGCCGCCGACGAAGGACGTGCCGCCGAGAATGACTGCGGTGATGGCGTCGAGCTCGTAGCTTTGCCCGAGCTGCAGACCGTTGGCCGCGTAGAGCCGCGCCGCCTGCATGGCGCCGCCCAACCCGGCCAGCAATCCCGACACGCCATAAACGAAGATCACGACGGCCCAGACCTTGATGCCGGCAAGCCGCGCCGCGCTCTCATTGCCGCCCACCGCATAGATATGCACGCCAAGCACGGTCCGGCGCAGCACCAGCCACGAGACCAGGATGACGAGCAGAGCAATCACCGACAGCCATGGGATCGACGCCACGCCGGGCACGAGTGTCAGCGATCCGTTGCCGATGAAGGCGTAGGGAATCGATGGATTGAACACCGTGGTGTCGGCGCCGAGCAGCCGCGCCAGACCGCGCACGGCAGTCAGCGAGCCCAACGTGACGATGAAGGGTGGCAGGCGCAGCAGCGCTATCAGCGCGCCATTGACGATTCCGAAGCCGAGGCCGGTAAGAACCGCGGCCGGCAGCCACAGGGCACCTAGGTCGGGCAGCTTCGACATCGTCAGGCCGGCCATCGCCGACGCCGCCAGGATCGAGCCGACCGAGAGATCGATGCCGCCGGTGAGGATGACGAAGGTCATGCCCGCGGCGAGCACGGTGTTGACGGCAGCCTGCTGCAGGACGATGCCGAGATTCTGTCCGGTGAAGAAACGGCCGTCCGACAGATAATGAAAGCCGGCGCATAGCAGCAGCAGCACCGGCAGCATGCCGGCCGCACGGATCAGCAGCCTGATACGCTGGCGCTTGGTCGCCTGGGCGGCGGCAAGATCGTTCGCCGTAGCGGCCTTCGCCTGCGTCGATCCGTTGTCAGGCATCGAGATGCTCCGTCCACGTGGCGAGGGCCATGATGTCTTCCTGAGTTAACGGCGCCGTCTCGGTTCGCCTGACCTCGCCCGCGACAAGTCCCGACCGCATCACGATAACCCGGTCGCAGATGCCGATGATTTCAGGGAGATCGGACGAGATGACGAGGATCGCGGTGCCGGCCTTGGCAAGATTGTCGATGATCGAATAAATCTCGGACTTGGCACCGACGTCGACGCCGCGTGTCGGCTCGTCGAGGATCAGGACCTTTGGCGCGATGGCGAGAAGCCGCGACAGCAGCACTTTCTGCTGGTTGCCGCCGGAGAGGCCACCTGCGGGCACAGCGGTATTGGCGGCGCGGATGCTGAGCCCCACGAAAGCCCTGTCGGCACGCTCGCGCGCCTTGTCGCGATCCAAGAACCACCCGAGTTTGGCATCGCGCCCGAGCACGGCGAGATTGATGTTGTCCAGACACGACATGTCCAGAAACAGACCAAGCGCCTTCCGGTCTTCCGTCAGATATGCGATGCCCGCCTCAAGCGCTTCGCCGGGCGTGCGGATCTCGATGGGCTGGCCTTCGAGTTCGAGACGGCCCGAAATTTTCGGCGCCGCGCCGATGATGAGATGCGCAAGCTCGGTGCGGCCGGCGCCGATCAGGCCGGCAAGCCCCACAACCTCGCCCGCATGCACGGTGAGCGAGCAGCCCTTGACACGCAGCCCGTCGGCCACGTCGATCGCGCTGAGCACGGGGTGCCCCTTCCCGGCCTCGGGATCATGATCTTTCTTGTAGAAGGAGGAGACGTCGCGCCCGACCATCATGCGAACGATGGCGTCGGCGCGGATGTCCTGCTTGTCGAGCGAGCCGACCAGGCGGCCGTCGCGCAGCACGGTGACGCGGTCACCGAGCGCATAGACCTCGTCCATGCGGTGCGAGATGTAGATGATGGCAAGCCCCTCGGCACGGAGCTGACGGATCAGCGCAAACAGCCGCTCGCTTTCGCCGGCTGACAGCGCGGTGGTCGGCTCGTCCATGATCAGGATTTTCGAGCGCGCGTGCAGCGCACGCGCGATCTCGACGAGCTGGCGCTGGCCCATGGACAGATGCGCGACCAATGTCGACGGCAGGAAGTCCGCCCCCAGCCGCTCCAGGATCGGGCCGACGCCCTCACGCATGGCGCCGCGTGCCAGCAAACCTGAACGCGAGAGCTCGCGGCCGAGATAAATATTCTCCGCAACGCTCAGATTGGGGGCCAAAGACAGTTCCTGATAGATGATCGAGATGCCCGCGGCACGGCCGCCAAGTGGGCCCTCGATACGCACCGGCTTGCCCTCGATGCGGATTTCGCCGCCGGGATCGGGCCGATAGGCACCCGACAGGATTTTCATCAGGGTCGATTTGCCGGCGCCGTTCTCGCCCATCAAGGCATGGATCTCACCGGCATAGACGGTGAGATCAACCGCGCGCAGCGCTTTGATGCTGAAGAAGGATTTTGAAACTCCCCGCATCTCGAGGATCGGATCGTTCATCGTGCCTCCCGGCGCACAATGCGTTTCCTGTCCGCGTCTGATTTTTTAAGCGCGGTTCACCCATTAAACAAAACGCCGTCGCACAGGGCAACAGCGAACAGGCAGAAATACGGACGTGTCGCGAAGTTAGTGGCGCGGCCGGTACAGTTCGCGCCAGGCGGGAAGCCGCTCGGCGTAGGCTTCTGCGAGAACGCGATCGGGTTCGAAGGTTTCGATGCGTTGCGGCGGCGTGCAGATGGTTTCGATTGCCTCGCTAGTGACAGCTAGCCGCCCCAATCTCGCCGCACCGAACGCCGCGCCGGTTTCACCGTCGGCAAAGCGATGGATCGGAACATTCAGAACATTGGCCAGCACCGATAGCCAGAACCTCGACCGCGAACCGCCGCCGATGACGTCGGCTTCCGTCACCGCAATGCCGGCATCGCCGAGCGCGTCCCGGCAATCGGCGAGCGCGAAGGCGACGCCCTCGAGCACGGCCTGCACGATCGCCGTGCGGTCGGTGCCGTGGCTCAAGCCATCGAGCATGCCGCGCACGACGGAATCATCATGCGGCGTCCGCTCGCCGGCGAGATAAGGCAGGAAGTTTACGGGAGACGGCGCCTGCGGGCGCGCGCCCAGTGGCGCCAGCAGTTCGGTTTCAGCAACGCCGAACAGCCGCGCGGCCCAGGCCAGGCACGAGGCCGCCGAAAGGATCGCACCGGCCTGAATCCACATGCCAGGGATGGCATGGCAGAACGTGTGGACCACGCGGTCTGGATTGGCGGCAATATGGCTGGTCGGCGCCAGCAAGGCGCCTGAGGTTCCCAGCGAGATGAATGCGGTTCCAGGCTCGATTGCGCCGATGCCGATGGCCCCCGCCGGATTATCGCCAGCTCCGCCCGCGATCATCGGCCGCCGAACCATGCCCCAGCGCTGAGCCAGTTCGCTGCGCAATGTGGCTGCAGGCGCGCACCCCTCGACCAGGCGCGGCATGTGCGCGCGCGACAGGCCGGTCGCGGCCAGCGCCGCATCCGACCAGTCCCGGCGCGCCGCGTCGAGCCACAGCGATCCCGACGCGTCCGAAACGTCCTCGATCGCCTCGCCTGAGAGCACCAGCCGCAGATAGGCCTTCGGCATCAGGACGCGTGTCGTCGCCGCAAAAATCCCGGGCTCGTGCGCGGCGATCCAAAGCAGTTTTGGCGCGGTGAATCCGGGCATCGCCTTGTTGCCCGTGATCGCACGCAATTCGGGCCAGCGCTGCTCCAGGATGCGGCACTCCGCGGCGGAGCGTCCGTCGTTCCAGAGAATGCAAGGCCGCAATGGCTTTTCACTTGCATCAAGCAGCGTGGCACCATGCATCTGGCCGGACAGCCCGATGCCTTCGACCGCTGCCAGCTCCTTTCCATGCGATGCCTTCAAGGCGTCCAGCGTGGCAAAGGTCGCCTCGAGCCACTGCGCGGGATCCTGCTCGAAATAGCCTGATTGCGGCGAGGCAATCGTCAGGGCCCGGCTCTCGCTCGCAATCACGCGCTGCGCGCCATCGACGAGAACAGTCTTGACCGCCGAGGTGCCGAGATCGATGCCGAGATACATGGCTGCTTACAATTGCTGACGCCGGTCTGGTGACGGCGCCGCGACGTCGGATAGTCCAATCAATCCAAGAAGCCCGATCGCGTCAAGGGAAGCTGCACGCTCAATCCCGCAAGAGACTGCGTTCGCTTGCCATGACGCGCCTCTCTAGATCACAAGGCAAAGTCCGGAAAACAGCAACAAGCCGAGGATGATCCGTTTGAAGGCGACTTCGTTGATCCGCCCGAACAGGACGATCCCCACGGCCGTCCCGGCGGCCAGGGCGGGCAGCGAAATACCGAAATCGATCAGGACCTTTAGCGAGAGGCTGTGGTGCGAAAGCATGAGAGCGAGGGCAAAAAGTTGCATGACCCCGATATAGGGCTGAACCAGGCCGCGCTGCTGGGTTTTCGCAAGACCATGGATATCGCACCAGATCGCAGGAAGTGCACCGGGCATCGCGGTCAAGCCGCCGACCAGCCCGCCCCCAAATCCCACCAGCGCGTTGCTGCTCCGGCTGTCCATCTGACGCAAATAGACTGCCGTTGGCCGCAACAAGGCATAGGCTGCGTAAAGCGATACGAGCGTTCCAAACCCCAGTCTGAAGATCCCGGTATCAACATTCTGGAGGAGATAGATCGCGATCGGAATGCCCAAGAGTCCACCAGCGATGAAAACGAGGCTGGTCTTCCATTGCATGCTCTTGCGAAGCGCAAACAGATTGGCCGCTTGCACGGTGATGCTGCAGGCCATCATCAACGGCACGGCTTCCATGGGCGGAAAAACGTGTAGCAGGATAGCGCCGGCGACCGCCGAGAACGCAAAGCCGGAAAGGCCGGACACGAACGCGCCGGCAAAAACCGCCGCACTCAGCACCAGATAGACCGCAATGTCTGACATGGTATCGCTTCCTGAAAATGGTGATCGTCGGCAATAGCCGGACAGCGCGAGGCCATCCGAACTCACGCAGGTGACAACTGAGCCAATCCATCTAGTCGCCGTCGCTCGCCATCGTTGCTGTTTCGATGGGGCGGATACTCGGCGCGTGACGCAGCATGTATGCTCCGACGACGTGCAATATGCCGAAGCCAGCCAGGACAGTGAATGTCCACGCCTTGAGACGCAACGATGGTCGGCGGGCGCGGGAGCTATCGAAAATTGCCATGTTCAAATCACCTTCTTGTCGGTTTGGCCCGGCAAGGCAGGAGTTCAGTTATTGTCTTCCGATGAACTTCAAGCCGACATAGGGTCCGCTCAAGCCAAAGTTAGTATTGCGGTTGGCAGGAACGCGCGATGCGAAGGTCTTCTGACCGCCTGCATTTGCGGCGTGGTTTCGGAAGCCCAGCGCTCCACGAGGTGCGGCCGAAGCGCCGGTCGTTGCCAACAAACTGGCCATCACCAACGCCGCGCCAACCGTGGCCATTCCCTTGCAGACCATGCTTAGTCTCCTCTGATCAGATTCACTTCGGCTAGAACAATCCGCTTCCTCGCCGACTGCGTAGCTCCAAGTCCTCGTGGTCGCTCGATTGACCTGTGGTCCGCCACCCGCTTACCACTGGTATCGCGCGACGCCTTTGCCGGCGTAGGAGCGCGTGACGTTGGAGAATTCACCCTCGAAGGTCGCCGCTGTCGTCCAGCCGTTGAGCCATTTCATCTCGACCGCGCCGGTCACAAGCGCGGAGTCGCTCGCCTGTGCGGCGCCGCTAACGACGAAGCTCGCGCCGGGCAGCGTCTGGAAGGTCGCGCCGAGGCTGCGGTCCGGATTGAAATCATGCGCCCAGGCGGCGCGGCCGCGCAGGGTCAGCACGCCATCGTGCAGGGCGAAGGGTTTGTCGCTGCGCAGGCCGAGTTCGCTACGGGTATCGGTGACGCTCTTCGAAGTGTAGGCCAGCGCAAAGATGTTGCTGCCGGCGATGGCCGCCTCGGCGTAGGCAGGCAGATCAAAGGTCGTGAACTGGCCGGCGGCATAAGGCGTGAGGCCAAATCCGTGGCTGACGAAACGATAGCCACCCTCAAGCCGGCCCGACCAGGCATTGGCCTTGAACTCGGCGCGCAGGCGGTCGATGCCGGCGACGGTGACGGTGCGATCGGTCGTGATGTCCTGCCAGCCATAGGCCAGCGCAGCGGTGAGATACGTCGCGCCAGCGTTGTGACGCACGAACGCGCCGGCCTGGAACAGGTCCGAACGACCGCCGCCGAGATTATTTGCAACCGCAAAATTGGTGCCGCCACCGGCGAGCGCAAAACCGACGAGCGTATCCGGCGAGACGCGATAATCGGCGCCGACCGCCGTGCCGTAGATGCTGCTTGTGGTGTTGTTCGAGCCGAGAGCCACATTGCCGTCGGTGGTCTGCGATCCGCCAAAGCCCGCCGCCCACACGCTCCAGCGCTGCTGGAAACTCGGCACGATCGACGGCGCCTTGGTGGTGATCGCAGCCAGCGCGTCGCGCGGCTGGCGCTTTTGCGCGTAGGCCAACGCTTCCTCGCCGGTGTAACCGGCAGCCGTGCCGACAGCCGGGAGACCATCGCCGCGTCCAGCGACGAACGGATCGGTCATCACGCCCATGAACTGGTTCATCGCATTGAACGTGGTCTGCTGCGAGCCTGTGCCGGCCTCGCCGGAAAGCTGCGTCAGCCCGGCCGGCGTCAGCGCGCCGAACACGATCGGGATGCCGCCGGTCGAGTTGAAGAAGTTGACGAGGGCATTGCCGACGTTCTGCTGGTTGGCGTTAAGGCCCGTGGGCGGAACGAAGCTGAGCGCGAGATTGAGATACGCGTCGTCGTTGTCGTAGCTGAGACTTGCCGTGAAGCCCGACGGCAGATCGGTATTGACCAGCGCCGAAAATTTGCCGTGCACTCCGCTGCTCGCATTGACGATGGTGTACTGCTTCGCGACATAGGTGCCCGGCGCAAAGCTCGCAATCACCGTCGCGTCGCCAAGCGTCGCCGCACCCGTGACGTTGGTGCGGTCGGCACTGACAGGCGAAACTTCCACCATGTAGCTCGCAGCCGCGGTGAAGGTCAGGCTGCCTTGCACGGTGAGCAGGCCGATCGAATTGCCGGGCGCCAGCGCGCCGCCATTGATGGTGGTGTTGCCGACGGTGCCGTTGCCGCCGAGCGTTCCGCCGGCATTCACGGTCACATCGCTGACAATCGACCCGTTGACCGACAACAAGCCGCCATTCACGGTGGTGAGACCGGTATAGGTATTGGTGCCGGTCACCGTGGTGCTGCCACCAGTCGTCGTGAGGCTCATGCTGCCGCCAAGGCCGGCGATCGTGCCGCCGGTCGAGGTCACCGCGCCGGTCAACAAGCCGTTGGTCAACAGGCCGCCCGCCAGCGCTACATTGTTGATGGTCTGCGCAAAGCTGCCGAGATCGACCGTGCCGCCGGTGTTGATCGTCGTCGCGCTGACGGCGCTGAACCCGTTGGCGATACCGCCGAGCAGGATGGCACCGTTGTTGACCGTGGTCACACCGGTATACCCGCTATTGAAGCCGCCCACGGTGGTGGTACCGCCGTTTGCGGTCAGGCTCATGCTGCCGAACATATCGTTCAGCGCGCCGCCGATCGAGGTAACCGCGCCGATCAGGATACCCGACTCCAGCGTCCCGCCCGCCAGGCTCACTGTGTTGATGGTCTGCTGGGAGCCGCTGAGAAGGAAGGTACCGCCGCTGTTGATCGTCACCGCGCTGGCCGCGCTGAACGCATTGTCGATGGGAGTGAACAGGAGGGCTCCGTTGTTGACGGTGGTCGCGCCGGTATAGGTATTGGGGCCGGTCACCGTGGTGGTGCCGCCATTCGCAACCAGGCTCATGCTGCCGCCAACACCGCCGATCCCGCCGCCGGTCGAAGTGACTGTGCCGGCCAGGGAACCGTTCTTCAGCGCGCCGCCCGCCAGCGCCACATTATTGATGGTCTGCGCAGTAGCGCCGAGGTCGACGGTGCCGCCGTTGATCGTCATCGCGCTGGTGGCGCTGAATGCGCCGGCATTGCCGGCCAGCAGCGTCCCGCCACTGACGAGCGTCGTGCCGGTGAAGCTGTTGGTGCCGGTCAGCGTCCAGGTGCTGGTGCCGGCTTTCGCGAAAATGCCGAAGCCGCGATACTGGGCTGCCGCGCCCATCGTGGACACGTCAAACGTTGCATTCGTGCTGCCGCCGAGCCGCAGCGTATCGGCGCTGCTGAACGCCACCACATTGCCGGAGATGGTCGATCCCGCCTGCAGCACCAGCGTATTGGTGCCGCCAATGAAGGCGATGGCAAGGCCGCCGCCGGAGCCGCCGGCGATTGTCCCGCTGTTGACGACCGTGATGTTCGCGCCCGAGACTCCGGTTCCGCCGACGCCACTGACGCCGTTGGCACCATTGACGAGCCCCGCTCCACCAGATCCGCCTGCGCCGGCCGCACCGCCGGTGATCGTGCCGGCGTTGGTCAGGGTGCCGCCATTGACCATCAGCACGCCCGCACCGCCGTTGCCGCCATTGCCACCGTTGCCGGCAATGTCGTTGACGGAGAAGCCCGCGGCGCCGCCGGCACCGCCGCCGCCGCCCTGAACCGTTGCCCCCGCATTGTTGGTGAAGTTCGCGCCAAAGGTTAGGGCGACACCGATGCCGCCGGCGCCGCCGCTGCCGGCCGAACCCGAGGCAAACAGACTGTTGGCGGTATCGCCCCCGGCGCCGCCATTGCCCCCGGTAATGGTCGAGGCGTTCGAGCTCGCGGCAAGTCCCGTGAACAGGACGCCGCCACCACCTTCGCCGCCGCCGCCGCCACCGCCACCGCCAATAGCGGCACTCCCACCGGCGCCGCCGACCATTCCGGATATGGGAACGGCGTTCGGCGCGGCCGGTATGATCAGGCCGAAATTGCCGCCGTTGCCACCATTGCCCCCGACGGAATCGCCGCTGCCAGTCTGGATGGTGCCGCCGGTGCCGCCATTGCCGCCACCGCCCGTGGCAAGGCTGACGCCGCCGCCGCCACCACCGCCGCCGCCAAAGACGGTGATGAGGTCCTCGTCGCTTCCGTTGCCGCCGTTTGGAGCTGTCGCGGTGCCGCCGGCACCGCCAGCGCCGCCAAACGCCGGCGCGCCGCCCTGGCCGCCATCGGCAAACGCGGGCGCTATTGCGAGATGGGCCGCGACGAATGTGCCGGCAAGAGTCAGTCCCGCCACCCCGGCGCGCGCGATGGCCGTGCTCGCCAACGCTGCCTTGATTGAAAAACGCTTTCCTTGGCGCGGGGCATGGGGGCGCAACCGGGGCGCGCGTATCAGCTCATTCATCGGCGCGAAAGATATCGCCGGGTTGAATCGCGAGCGATACGGCAGATGTCGTATTTCGACGTCGGCGAGGAGGCTAGAGCCCCTGCGCCCGTCGGAGGTCAGCGTCGTGACACAATCTCAACCGTGGCCGGATGATCGCCAATCCTGGATAAGGCCGCACATCCTTTTAGCGATCGCTCTCGATGGATTCCCTGCCGTCAAGACAGACCGCAACGATCGCTTCGTACAATTCCTCGCCTGTGATCGGCTTGTGCAGAATACGAAGTCCGCTGGCGGTGGCGTCCCTGATGCGTGACGGCGAGGTATCGCCGGTTACAATAACGGCAGGGACCGAGCGGCCGATATGGGCACAGAGAGCCTCGATTGCCTCCAGGCCCGTAGCGCCATCTTCGAGGCGGTAGTCGGCGATGATCAGATCGACCGGTGCATCGCCGGCCGTCATCGCCTCTGCATGTATCTGTTGCACCTCGGCGGCAGAGCGGCCGGCATAAACGCGATGCCCCTGGAGCGTCAGCAACTGAACCATGACGTCGAGAACATCCCTCTCGTCTTCCACGACCATGATGCTGACGGCGATGCCTCCGGGTGATGCCTTGTGATCGGGCAAGTCAGGCGCCACCGTGCTGGCTTGCGGGACCGTCACGGAAAACATCGAGCCGCGCCCGGTGACGGAGATCAGCTTCACGGGATGTTGCAGCAGTTCGGCGGTGCGGCGAACGATGGCAAGACCGAGGCCAAGGCCTTGCGTGCGATCCCTCGCAGGGTTCTGCAACTGCACGAACTCTTCAAAGATCATGGCTTGCTGATCTGCCGGGATACCCGGGCCGGTATCCCATATCTGGATTTCCACGGCAGTGCCGCGCCTGCGGCAGCCGAGCAGAACGCCGCCGGACCTCGTGTATCGAAAGGCGTTCGACAGCAGATTGCCCAGCACCCGTTTCAGCATCATGGGATCGCTGTCCACCTGGAGTGGGCTTTCAACAACACGCCAATCAAGGCCGCGATCCTTTGCCACCGAAGCGAACTCGTTGCCGAGCTGGTAGAACAGTTGGGAGAGATTGACCGTTTCCCTCGCAACGGTGACGACGCCGGCATCGAGCCGGGAGATATCGAGCAGTCCGTTCAGAAGGGCGCTGAGGTTGCCGACAATGGATTTTGCCTTGCCGGCCAGATCGCGTGCATCGGTGGATTGGACAGCGCCGCGGTGACCCAGCACGGCGAGCGTGGAGATCAGCAGGCTCAAGGCATGGATCGGTTGGCGCAGGTCATGGCTGGCGGCGGCAAGGAAGCGCGTTTTCGCACGATCGGCGGCTTGCGCGCGGTCGCGTTCTTCCTCCAGGTGGCTGACCAGCTCGACATTTTCCAGGCGCAACCTGATGGTCTCACGCAGCATCTGGTAGGTTGTGCGGCAGTAATAGAGATTGATCGCCACGAGCCCAGCCAGCAAGGCGAGATATGCGCCGGAGATGTCACCTCCATTGGTGATCGAGCGCACCGTGATCGGCAGCACCGTAGCGATGATCGAGCCAACGAGAGCAGGCGGAAAGGCCGACAGCGACGGAACCGTGCCGCAGATCAGACCGGTCAAGACAATGACCGTGAATGAAAAAAGAACGGGCTCCTGAGGAAGAAACCCAACCCAGCCCAGCGCTCCCCACAGCAGGCCCGACACGCAGGAAAACGCCGCCGCAAGCCACGCCCATCGCGACGCGGACGCAGGCTCTCTGTCCCGGCTGAAGAACCGGCGTGCCGCCAGGACGCGAATGGCGGTGAGCAGATACACCGCACCGAGCCATCCGATCAACCAGTCCGCCGATACAGTGCTCCTCAGGACGTAAGCTGCCGCCAGGGAGATGAGAATGTTGGCGACCACGACGCCATAGGAATTGCGATACAGGAGTTCGACGAGCGCCTCGCGTATCTCGTCTTCCTGCATCGAATCTTCGGACATCGAAACCTCTCCGCGCGCCGGCGGGTGCGGCGGCTTCGTTCGCGAGTTGCCGTTGTTAGCCTGCTGGAAGGCCGAGACGAATTGCGTAAGCCGTCAATTCAGCACCACTGTGCAGATCAAGCTTCCGCATCAGATTCTCGCGATGTTTCCGGGCGGTCAGCGGGCTGATGCCGAGACGGTTGGCGATGTCGCGGCTGGTGGCGCCGTGAGGGATCATCCCCAGGATCTGCCGCTCACGCCTTGTCAGCGTGACCGGAGATATGACCGCAGCCGTGGGCTCCGGGGGGTCGCTCGGGCTATCATGCTGGTCCACCGCAAAGCGAACCTCCTCCGCCACATAGAGGTTGCCTTTTCTGATGGCATCGATTGCAGCGATGAGTTCGGATGGATCGCCGCTCTTGGTCAAATAGCCGTTCGCGCCGGCGGAAAAAGCCGCCCGAACCGAGCGTGGCTCGACATTGGCGGTGAGGACGAGAACACGCAGCTCCGGCCATTCGGTTTTTAGGTTCGCGATGAACTGAAACCCGCTCACGCCCGGCATGCCGAGATCGAGGATGAGAAAATCGGCGGCGCCTTCGTTCAGCAGCCGGTGAACGGCTTCACCGTCGGCTGCTTCTCCACTGATCGCAAGCCGGTCCACGGTCGACAGAAGCTGTTTCAGACCTTCCCGAACCACCGCGTGATCGTCAGCAATGATCGTCTTCACCAGCCCACCACATGCATCGCTTTCGCCGATGACGGTATTATGGTATCAATCAACGGCAATCAAGGATTGCGATCCACAAATCCATTCGCCGGTTTGGGCGACCTGGTCATTTTGCAGTGATCGTCTGAATGCTTCAGAGCCGCGAGGCGTGGCTGCTCAATTACGCGACGAAGTCGCGGAGCCGCAGCGCAAGCCGCACTCGATCGCTTCGACCGCCCGAAGGGCAACCGCCGTCAAACCGGATCAAGCGCGCTCCTGCCTTTGAACATTGCGCGTGCATTTTGAAGAACCTTGCTTCCGCACGCTTCGACATCGCAAACTTTGCGCGCGGGTGTTGCACCAGCGCAGCAGTTGACGGTTGCCAGTTGTAGTTGATTGGACCACAGTCCTTGAAAATGGACGCCGTCTGTTGCGCTTGCGCGGGGACCGGCCAGATCCCTTTTAAGCGCCGGAGCAGCCATGCAGCGATCCAGGGCAGTCTTTATCACAGGTCTCGTCTACGCCTTGATCGGCCTGGTCCTCGCGGGCGGCGGCATTTGGCTCGCCGCCTTGGGTGGGTCTATCTTCTATGTTGTTCTCGGCCTCGGCATTGTCGTCACCGGTGCGTTGTTGCTGGCGCAGCGCCGTTCGGCGCTGTGGCTGTTTGCGATCGTGCTGGTCGGCACATTGGCGTGGGCCGTCTCCGAGGTGCAATTCGACTGGTGGCCGCTCGCATCGCGCGGCGACATCGTCGTCCCCATGGCGCTCTGGCTTCTCACGCCGGTGATGGTTCGCGGGCTGCTGCGAGACGAGCCGGTGTCCTACCGCAGCGCGACGCTGCCGCTCTGGATCGGCCTTGTCGCTTCTGCCGTCGTCCTCATCATCGCCCTTCTGTCCAGCTATCACGACATCAACGGCAGGATCGTCGAGCAAGCGTCTGTCGTGCCGCAAAGCGAAGCCGATTCTCAGCCTGATGCCGATTGGCGCGCGTATGGACGCACGCAATTCGGACAGCGCTATTCGCCGCTGAAGCAGATCACGCCTGACACGATCGGCAAGCTCCAGGTCGCCTGGACCTTCCGCACCGGCGACGTGCCGACGCCGGAGGATTCCGGCGAGACCACCTTCGAGGTCACGCCGATCAAGGTGCGCGACACGCTCTATCTCTGCTCCCAGCATCAGGTACTGTTTGCGCTCGACGCCAGGAACGGCAAGGAACGTTGGCGATACGATCCCAAGCTGGTGTTCAACAAGACGTTCCAGCACATGACCTGCCGCGGGGTCTCCTACCACGAGACCGCGGCGGGTGCGGTCGATAGCAGCGGCAGTCCCGCGCCCGCGGAATGCCCCCGGCGAATTTTCCTGCCCGTCAACGATGGGCGCATGATCGCGCTCGATGCCGACACCGGCAAGCTCTGTGACAGTTTTGGCGATCACGGCAGCCTCGACCTCCAGCAAGGCATGGGGATCAAGACGGCGGGCTTCTTCGAGCCGACGTCACCGCCGGTTGTCAGCGACAGGATCCTGGTCGTCGCCGCCGCGGTGATCGACAATTATGCGGTCGAAGTGCCGTCCGGCGTGATCCGTGGTTTCGACGTCTACACCGGCAAGCTGGTTTGGGCCTGGGACTCCGGAGCTGAGGACGAGAACGCGTTGCCCTCGCCGACGCGGCACTACACCAACGGTTCGCCGAATTCGTGGATCACGGCCTCGTTCGATCCGAAATTGAACCTCGTCTACATCCCCACCGGCAACAACGGGCCCGACATCTGGGGCGGCAATCGCAATGCGCTGGTCGAGCGCTATTCGAGCTCGATCGTTGCGCTCGACGTCAACACCGGCAAGCGCGCCTGGTCGTACCAGACGGTGCATCACGACCTCTGGGACATGGACGTACCCTCACAGCCGAGCCTGATCGACGTGACCACGGCCAAGGGCGTCGTTCCCGCGATCATCCAGCCGACCAAGGTCGGCAACATCTTTGTGCTTGACCGCAGGACCGGCGAGCTGATCGTGCCGGCGCCGGAGCGGCCAGTCCCGCAAGGGCCCGCACCCGGCGACCGCACCGCGCCGACGCAGCCGTTCTCCGAGCTGACATTCCGCCCCGAGGCGAAACTGACCGGCGCGGACATGTGGGGCGGCACGATCTTCGACCAGCTGCTGTGCCGGATCATGTTCCACCGATTGCGTTACGAGGGCACGTTCACGCCGCCGTCGCTGCAGGGCACGCTCGTCTTTCCAGGCAATCTCGGGATGTTCGAATGGGGCGGCATCGCGGTCGATCCCGTGAGACAGATCGCCATCGCCAACCCGATGTCGTTGCCCTTCGCATCAAGGCTCATTCCGCGCGGCCCGCAAAATCCGCCGGCGCCGACGGCCGAGAAGCCGGTCGGCAGCGAAGTCGGGGCGCAGCCGATGTATGGCACACCGTTCGGGGTGGATATCTCGAGCTTCCTCTCGCCGCTCTCCGTGCCGTGCTACCGGCCGCCATGGGGCTCGATGGCCGCGATTGATCTGAAGACGATGAAGATCGTCTGGCAGCATCCCAACGGCACGATCCGGGACACCACGCCGCTGCCCCTTCCCTTCAAGATGGGCGTGCCGATGCTGGGTGGGCCGATCACGACCGCCGGCGGGGTCGCGTTCTACACCGGGACCTATGAGTACACGATCAGGGCTTACGACGTGCGCGACGGCAAGGTGATCTGGGAAGACCGCTTGCCGGCCGGCGCCCAATCGACACCGATGAGCTACGAGGTCGACGGCAAGCAATATGTCGTCACTGCGGCCGGCGGCCATGGCTCGTTCGGCACCAAGCGCGGTGATTACATCATCGCCTATGCCTTGAAGGATTGAACCCGGGAGCGTCGTCACGATGGCATCCTCCGGTGAGCGAGCGACGCATCCCGCGACGTTCTGTTTTTGGTTGAGCTTTTCGGCGGTGATCGCCTGTCTCGGCAGCCACGCCGCTCATGCCGCCGATCTCACGCTTCCCGTCGGGGCGATCAGTCCGGCGCCGGTGGCGCCGGTGCCTTGGCTGTTCGGCGATTGGGACGGCGCGAGAACCCGGCTGTTGAATGCCGGCATCGATTTCCAGTTTGGCTACACCAGCGAGATCGCCGGCAATGCGACGGGCGGTGATCGGCGTCAGGTCGCCTACACCGATCAATGGACCTTTGGCACGACGTTCGATCTTGCCAAGCTGGGCGTCGTGCCCGGCGGCACGGTCCAGGTCACATGGACGGACCGCAACGGCAGCAATCTGAGCGATGACGCGCGCCTCGGCACGCTGCAACAGGTGCAGGAAGTGTTCGGGCGCGGCCAGACGCTGCGGCTCACGCAATTCTGGTACGACCAGAAATTCATCGACGGCGCGGTCGACTGGAAGATCGGGCGGATCACGTTCGGCGAGGACTTTGCAGCGTTCGCGTGCGACTTCCAGAACCTGACGTTCTGCGGCGCGCAACCGGGCAATCTCGTCGGCAACTACATTTACAACTGGCCGGTCAGCCAATGGGCCTCCAGACTGAAGTTCAATCTGCAGGGTTTTGGCTATTTTCAGTTCGGCGTGTTTGACGCCAATCCCAATTACCTGAAGGTGGCGCAATCGGCACTTCCGGTGTTCTATTCGGGATCCACGGGCCTCCTCATCCCCGCAGAACTCGGATGGCTGCCGAAGTTTGGCAACTTACAGGGCAGCTACAAGTTCGGCGGCTGGTACGACACGTCGACCGCGCCCGATGTGGTCACAGACATCAACGGCAACCCGGCCGTGCTCACAGGGCAGCCGCTGCTCCAGAGCCGAGGTCGCTACGGCATCTACGTCAATTTCCTCCAGCAGGTGATACGCCCATCGCAGGTCAATTCCGCAGGCACGCTAAGCCTGTTCCTGAACGCAACAATGGCCGACCGACGGACGGCGACCACCGATTATCAAATCGCCGGCGGCCTCACCTATACCGGCCCGTTCCAGTCCCGCCCCGAGGACGACATCGGATTTGCGGTCGGCACCACCCACGTCAACAGCCGCGTCGCCTGGTCGGAACAACTGCAAAACCTGGCCGGCCTCGGTCCGGTCGCGGTCCAAAGCAACGAATACAGTATGGAGTTCTACTACACCTACCGGCCGCTCGCCGGCCTGCAGGTGCGCCCGAACATCCAGTATGTGATCAACCCCGGCGGCACTTCCGCGAATGCAAACGCATTGGTGTTCGGGTTGAAGACGGTCGCGAATTTCTGAGAGCACGTGACGCACGTTCACGGGTGGTCTGGGCTGAGGTGCCTGGAGCGGGTGAAGGGAATCGAACCCTCGTATTCAGCTTGGAAGGCTGCTGCTCTACCATTGAGCTACACCCGCGACACCGGCTGCCTAACACGGCCGGGCGGCGGTCTCAACTGCCCCTGGGACCGCTTTCGCCGGCTTTCCGGCCCTTGCGCACAGGCCTGGTTCCGCCCGGCCCGCGGCCCCTTAACAGCGGCGGCCTTCCGGCCTATATTGATGTCTTCCGCAACCAACGAAAGGAGGTGATCCAGTGTCTTTTACCAAGCGCTGTCACCTCGCTGGGATCGCCCGCTAAGCTCTCGATAGAGGCTTGGCATCGGGGCGCTCTCAGCCCTGGACCAGCGAGCAAGAAATCGGGCGCGACGGGGTCTCCCCGCCGCGCCTTTTCTTTTGTCCTTTGGAAATGTTTCTCGAGAGGGTGAGCCCTCGCCGCACGGCTCGCGCTCAGCGCGGCTCAGAAGCCGAAGATCGCGAGCACGGACGGGCGCTTGCCGCGGCGGCTCTCGACGATCCGCTCGCCGCCACTCTCGACCGAGCTGCCGTAATAACGGTGATGTCCGGCCTGGTCGTGCAGATCAACAGGTTCGGGCTTCCCCGCCCGCCGCGCGTCGCAGATGATCTTGATGGTCTGACCCGACATTGCCGCCTCCGATGAGCCTCGACTGTTCTTGTGGCAATCAGTCGCCCCTTCTCCGGACAGCGTTCACTCCGCAAGGCGGCAATCGGGTTTCAGGACCATTTCGTCGCACACGCCGCGACGCAATATTTTGAGGTCGGCCGTTGTCGGTATCGGCGGCGACCATACGTCCTTTGGGACGTGCGCCCAAAAACAAATGAGGTGAAGATGCTCTACGCGATCCTGGCTTACCATGTGGAAGGCGAGATTTTGTCGTGGTCCGCGGCGGAGGACGCCGCGGTCGTCGCCAAGGTCATCGAGGTTCAGGCGCCCCTGAGGGCAAGCGGACACCTTGGGCCGGCCGCCCGTCTGGATGACACCCACAAGGCCCGCACCTTGCGTGGCCCGGGCGCGGGCATCGTGCTGGACGGGCCGTTTGCCGAGACCAAGGAGCAGCTACTGGGCTTCCACCTCGTCAACTACGACACGGATGACGAGGCGATCGCGGCGGCGCGGCTGCTGCGCCAAGTCAATCCCAGTGCGGTCTACGAAATCCGACCGGTCAAGCTTTACGTGCCGGCCGATGGGTTCGGCGCGACAGCGACCAAGGGATGAGGACGGCGGCGCCGTCATGTCTCGCCGGCCGTCGCCGTATCCATGCGGCGGCGGATCAGAAGGCCGCCAAAGGCCAGCAACCAGAAATAGGTCGCATATTGCGGGGCCACCGCCGCCACCACGGTCCCCGGCAGGAACACGGCGAGTGGAAACAGGGCTGCGATCAGCTGGTAGCGGAAGCCGCGCATCACGAGCCACCACAGCGTGGCATTCAGGCCGGCGATGACGGTCAGATGCAGGCCAAACAGCACGGCAACGGCGCTGCTGCTGCCGTAATTTCCGTATAGGCCGTTGGTCACCGGCAGGAGCACGATCGACAGCAGGAACATCAGATTGAGCAGCACGATGTGGCGGCCCGCTTCCGGCTGGCGGGCAAGCCGGCGGTGATGGCTGATCCAGAACACGCCGGCGATGATGAAGCTCAGGATCAGTCCGGTCACGCGGCCGGAATAGAGTTGGGCGAGATCGCTCCAGGTCGGCATGTCCTTGAACTCGCCGGCCTTGGGCAGATCATTGGCGAGCAGCGTCATCGCGACACCAAATATGGTGTTACTCAGCGATTCCAGCCGGCGCATCTCGAAAAGGTCGGGCGTGGGATCGGCCATCTCTGCAAAACCGTCCAGACTGGAACTTGAACTCTCCCTCTCCCCTAAATCCTTGGGCGACTTGCGTCCAGCCACATTGCGATTCACCCGGGGATCGTTGATTCTGCAGGCTTCATCGGGGCGATTCGTGACAACCTATCTGGACACGCTCAATGCGGAGCAGCGCCGCGCTGTGGAGCATGGCGTGGCCGATGGCACGACCGTGGGCGCCCCCCTGCTCGTCATTGCCGGCGCCGGCTCCGGCAAGACCAATACGCTCGCCCACCGCGTCGCGCATCTGATCGTTGCGGGTGCCGATCCGCGCCGCATCCTGCTGATGACGTTTTCCCGCCGCGCCGCCGCCGAGATGGCCGGCCGGGTCGAGCGCATCTCCCGCAAAGTGCTGGGCGAGAACAACGCCGCGATCATGCGCGACGCGCTCGCCTGGGCCGGCACCTTCCACGGCATCGGCGCGCGGCTGTTGCGCGAATATGCCGAGCGCATCGGCGTCGATCCCGCCTTCACCATCCATGACCGCGAGGATTCCGCCGACCTGATGAATCTGGTCCGGCACGAACGCGGATTGTCGAAGACGGAGAGCCGCTTTCCGGCCAAGGGCACATGTCTCTCGATCTACTCGCGCTGCGTCAATGCCGAGATGGAGATCGACAAGGTGTTAGGGGCGCACTATCCTTGGTGCGCAGGCTGGGCCGCCGAATTGATGGGGCTGTTTGCCGCTTACGTCGAGGCCAAACAGGCCCAGCACGTGCTCGATTACGACGACCTGCTGCTCTACTGGTCGCAGATGATGAGCGATGCGCTGATCGCCGACGAGATCGGCGGCCGCTTCGACCATGTGCTGGTCGACGAATATCAGGACACCAACCGCCTGCAATCCTCGATCTTGCTGGCGATGAAGCCTGACGGACGCGGGCTCACTGTCGTCGGCGACGACGCGCAGTCGATCTATTCGTTCCGCGCAGCCACCGTGCGCAACATCCTGGATTTCCCGCAAAGCTTCTCGCCGCGCGCTGAGATGATCACGCTCGACCGCAATTATCGCTCGACGCAGCCGGTGCTGGCGGCGGCCAACGGCGTCATCGGGCTTGCGCGCGAGCGCTTCACCAAGAATCTCTGGACCGAACGGACCTCGTCGCAAAAGCCGCAGCTCGTCACCGTGCATGACGAGGCCGACCAGGCCCGCTACATCGTCGAGCAGGTGCTGGCCAATCGCGAGCAAGGCGCGCTTCTCAAGCACCAGGCGGTGCTATTCCGGACGTCATCGCATTCCGGCCCGCTGGAGATTGAACTCACCCGCCGCAACATCCCCTTCGTCAAATTCGGCGGGCTGAAATTCCTCGACGCCGCGCATGTCAAGGACGTGCTGGCGCTGCTGCGCTTTGCCGAGAATCCGCGCGACCGCGTCGCCGGTTTTCGCATCCTGCATCTGCTGCCGGGCATCGGACCCGCCACCGCACAGCGCGTACTCGACCAGATGGCTGAGAGCATGGACCCGCTACACGCGCTCGGCCAGCTTCCAGTGCCGCCGCGTACCGGCGCGGACTGGACCGGCTTCGTCCGTACGGTGGAGAACTTGCGCTATTCGGAATGGCCGGCCGATCTCGAGCGCGTGCGTCTCTGGTACGAGCCGCATCTCGATCGCCTCCACGAAGATTCCGAGACGCGCCGCGCCGATCTGATGCAGCTCGAACAGATCGCGAGCGGCTATTCCTCGCGCGAAAAATTCCTGACCGAACTCACGCTCGACCCGCCGGATGCGACCAGCGACAAGTCAGGTCCACCTCTCCGCGACGAGGATTATCTCATCCTCTCCACCATCCACTCCGCCAAGGGTCAGGAATGGAAATCGGTGTTCGTGCTCAACGTCGTCGATGGCTGCGTGCCGTCCGACCTCGGCGCCGGCACCAGCGCCGAGCTCGAGGAGGAGCGCCGCCTGCTCTATGTCGCGATGACCCGCGCCAAGGACGATCTGCACCTCGTGGTGCCGCAACGCTTCTTCGTCCACGGGCAAGCCGCCAAGGGCGACCGCCACGTCTACGCCTCGCGCACCCGCTTCATCCCGGAGCACCTGGTCTACCTGTTCGAGCGCGCCGCCTGGCCGAAGGCCGGCGCGGCTGGCGCGCGCGCCGCATCACAGGGTCCAAAGGTCGACATCGGCGCGCGGATGCGCGGGATGTGGCGGTAGACGCACAAACAGAAACCGAGCATTTCCGAAAGCCGCCTTGCGACTTGGCTGCCGTCCATTAAATCCGGTCGATCCTCCCCACAGAGACCTGATCGATGACCGCACCGCTCGAATTCGGACTGGATACCTTTGGCGACGTCACCAAGGACGCAACAGACAGCATGCTTCCGCATGCGCAGGTGATCCGCAACGTCGTCGACGAGGCGGTGCTGGCCGACGAGCTCGGCCTCGACTTCATCGGGCTCGGCGAGCATCACCGTTCTGATTTTGCGATCTCCTCGCCCGAAACCGTGCTCGCCGCGATCGCATCGCGCACCAAGCGCATTCATCTCGGCTCGGCCGTGACGGTGCTGAGCTCGGACGATCCGATCCGCGTGTTCCAGCGCTTTGCCACGCTGGACGCGGTTTCGAACGGACGCGCCGAGGTCATCCTCGGCCGCGGATCGTTTACGGAATCCTTTCCGCTGTTCGGCCTCGACCTGCGCAAATACGAAGAGCTGTTCGAGGAGAAGCTCGATCTGTTCGCCGCATTGCTGTCGCAGAAGCCGGTGAGCTGGGAAGGAAAGCTGCGCCCGCCTTTGAAGGATCAACTGGTCTATCCGCCGGTCGAGAATGGTCAGCTCAAAACCTGGATCGGTGTCGGCGGCAGCCCGCAATCCGTGGTGCGCGCCGCGCATTACGACCTGCCCCTGATGCTCGCCATCATCGGCGGCGATCCCGAACGCTTCACGCCTTACGTCGATCTCTATCACCGCGCGTCTAGGGAGTTCGGCCGCCCCGCGCAGCCGATCGGCGTGCACTCGCCCGGCTACGTCGCAGAGACTGACGAACAGGCCCGCGAAGAGCTCTGGCCGGACTACAAGGCCATGCGCGACCGCATCGGCCGTGAGCGCGGCTGGCCGGCGATGGGCCGCGACGAATTCGTCAGCGAAGCCGAGCACGGCTCGCTCTATGTCGGTTCGCCCCAGACGGTGGCGCGCAAGATCGCCAAGACGGCCAAGACGCTCGGCATTGCGCGGTTTCAGCTGAAATATTCGGCGGGTCCGCTGCCGCACGCGAAGCTGATGAAGAGCATCGAGATCTACGGGCGGAAGGTGATGCCGATGGTGCGGGAGATGCTGGGGTAGCGGATGATACGGCCCGCCTGCGCCTTTCAAGCTACGGCGTGGCAGCCTTCGCTAGCTTCGCGGGACGATTATCTTGGCCGGCTTGCCGAGCCGAAGCTCGCGAAGCGAGCAAAGGATGGTGGGGGAGGCAGGACTCGAACCTGCGAAGCCATAAGGCGGCTGATTTACAGTCAGCTCCCTTTGCCACTCGGGACACTCCCCCGCTCGACGGCAGCACAATCGGGCCGGACCTTTGCCGGCGACCGAAGACGGCCATGGAACGTGAAGGCCGCGACAGCCCGGATGGGGGCGCGACCGGGCGCGTTTATGGGCGATGCGGTGGGGCAAAGTCAACCGAGGCAAACAGCTAAAATCGCCCTCGAAGCCGCCCAAATTGCCATATTCCGGGACCCATGACACAAGCAGGCCTATGAACGATCGAAAATTCGGCCCGAAAGGTCGCCGCAGCGGCGGTAAGCCCTTCAAAAAACCCGGGAAATCGGCCGGCCGGCCGACTTGGCGCGACCGCGATTCGGACCCCGACGGGCCGGTCGTCCTCTATGGCTGGCACACCGTCACCATGGCGCTGGCCAATCCTGCGCGGCAGATCCGCAAGCTGACGCTGACCGAGAACGCCGCAAAGCGTCTCACTGAAGAAAATATCGAGACCCGCATCGCACCCGAGATCGTCCGCCCCGACGAGATTGACCGGCTGTTGTCGCCGGATGCCGTCCACCAGGGCCTGCTTGCGGAGGCCGATCCCCTGCCCTCGCCCGACATCGAGAGCCTGGAACAGGATGGCATGGTGCTGGTGCTCGACCAGATCACCGATCCGCACAATGTCGGCGCCATCCTGCGCTCGGCTGCGGCGTTCGCGGTCAAGGCGATCGTCACCACCGGGCGCCACAGTCCGGAAGCGACCGGCGTGCTGGCGAAAGCCGCTTCCGGCGCGCTCGAGCTGGTACCGATCATTACCGTGCCAAACCTCGCCCGCGCGCTGACCACGCTGAACGACATCGGCTTTCAGACCGTCGGCCTCGACAGCGAGGGCAGCGAAGACCTCTCTGACGTCACGCTACGCGAGCCGCTTGCGCTGGTTCTGGGCGCGGAAGGCAAGGGGCTGCGGCGTCTGACGCGCGAGACCTGCAGCGTCGTGGCGCGGCTCGACATGCCCGGCGAGATCAAGAGCCTCAACGTCTCGAATGCCGCTGCGCTCTCGCTCCATGTCGGCGCGAGCCGGCTTGGACTGATGAAGCGCAAATAAACAAAACGCCCGTCCGCATCACGCGGACGGGCGTCTCGCCAACTCAACCGATCAGAGATCAGTAGTAGCGGCGCAGCACGCGATGGCCGCCGTAATACGGCGCGGGCGCGTAGCGATGGGCGTAGCCATAACGCGGACCGTAGCCGTAATGCGTGCGCGGCAGGTAGCCGTAACGCGGGCCGTAGCCGTAGCGATACGGACGATAGTACGGGCGGTGATGATAGCCAGCCGCGCGATAGCCATAGCCGTAGCCATAATTGGCGGGCGCGACGACCGCATCTTCCTGGTAGGTCGGGGTCGGCGCGAAGGCGCCCGGACCGGTGTAGGTCGGGCCCTGGTTTACGTAGTAATATTGCGAGGTCGGCTCCGCGAGGCGCTCATAACCGTATCCGGCGCCGTAGCCGTAACCGCCGCAACCGGTGTTGCAACCGGAATAGACCGGGGCAACCGGCTGGCACGGGTTGAAGCCGCAGGCCATGGCGGGCGCAGCGCCCACAAACATCACGGCAGCCGCCGCGACCAGTCCCGAAATCATCTGACGCATTACTCTCTCCTGTTGATTTTCGTTTTTTGGATTTTGACGTTTCTTAACCCGGCGGCTTGCCGGGCACTTCTGCATGCGGCCGTGGTCGAGGACGCCGCGGACGGTCGTTGATCTCAGGTGCGAGGATCACCGGCGGCGGATTGACCGGCACATCCATTTGCGGCGGCAGCGGCGCGGACGACGCACCCCAGCTCTCGTGATAGCTCTCCGCCGGCTTCGGCAATTTGCGATTTGAGGGCGGCTCGATCTCGAGGCGGCCGTAGCCGGGCTGCAGGCCCGAGCTCGGATAATAATGGCCGACATCGGACGGCTGCCGCTCGGCCACGTAGCGCCCGCCATAGATGGTGGGCTGTACCTGGAGGTTCTTGCCCAGGCCCCAGACACCTTCGACGACGCTGTAGGACGCATCGATATTGTTGATGATGATGGGCACGCCGGGACGGCCGGGCACGACGATATCGAAGCCGCCGCCGGCAAAGGCCGTTGCGGGCAGTCCGATCAGAAAGGCCGCGAGCGCGAATGCGCGCATGGAAGGATCCCGGTTGTCCGGACCACAACCTACCGGATTGCAGCGTAGAGAGGGTTAAGGAGCGCTGACCAAATTCCGGTAAGCCTAACGCGCAAGGATCGCACGCCGCTCAAATGCTGCGGAGCACGCTAGTGAAGCGTTAACGGGAGAGACAGCCGTTGCATCGCTCACGTGGACAAGGTTGCCTGGCACGGATTGCACATCCTGCGCGGGTTCACGTCGATGTGACACCGCACGCCGGAAAACGCGGAACGACGGCGTCACATCACACTTAGCACAGGTCTCAACAACATGGAGAAAATGCCATGACAAGCCTGAAGCTTCTCGGCCTGGCCGCAATCGTTGCGTCGCTGGCCACACCAGCCTTTGCGCAAACTGCCGCCGACAATGCGGCCCGCTGCACGGGGCTGTTCCAGGACCCCGCTTGCCAAAATCCCGGCCCCGGCACCACCGATCGCGCCTATCGCCACCGGCACATGGCCCATCGGCAGGTGAATCCGGATGATCAGGGACAATCGGGCTTCTGGCCGGTTGACGCGGCGGGCGCGGTGGCAGGCGCCGCTGTCGGCACCGCAGCAACGGTCGCCGCCGCGCCGTTCCAGGGCTGGGGCAATTCCTATGCGAGCTACGATCGCAGCGGACCCGGCTGGTATGGCAATTGGGATGCCTATGCGGCCCGCAACGGCATCGTGTGCAGGCCCGGCACATGGTTCAAGGGTGAAGACGGCCGGCAGCACCTCTGCCAGTAGGCCGCAAAACTCAGTCGAAATGGCTCAGGCGGCACCCAAAAGGGCCGCCTGTTTCATGCCGGCGGACGCCACCGCAGGTTCTGGCACTTCCCGGACAAGTCTGGTATTGCGACCGCGCACAAGCGGATGCGCCGGCGCCAGCCGGCAACCCGGATGGATTCGTTGCGAGTGGCCGGCTTAGCTCAGCGGTAGAGCAGCGGTTTTGTAAACCGAAGGTCGGGGGTTCAATCCCCTCAGCCGGCACCAGCGATCAATGCGCATTCCTCAGCTTGAAGTCTTCCGGAGGCTGCCCTGCTGAATCCGGAGGCTGCCCTGCTGAAGATGCTCGACGCCCGCGCCGTCGATAGTCACCCACACATGCTTCGACCGCTCGAAGACCGATTTGATTGGCGCCGGGAAATTCGGGTCCGCGATTGCGCCGACGGCGACGCCGATCATCGCCGGCAGATTGTCGGCCTTCCAGTAAACGGTCGAGCCGCAGTCAGGACAAAAATAGCAGCGGACCGTGCCGCCGCTCTCGGCGGGACGCGAATATTGTTTCGGCGTCCCTGAGATCGTGACGGAATCGGCCGAATAGAATGCACCAACGCCAAAGGGCGCGCCGCTCCGCCGCTGGCATTCGATACAGTGACAGGCCGCGACCAGATTGCTCGGCCCCGGCAGCGAAACCACGACTGCTCCACAACTGCATCTGGCATCGATCATCGACCACACTCCTTGCGTCCATTGCTTCGATGTCCGGAGGTTTGAGTCCGGGAATTTCGCATGGCCTGATGACGCGGCGGATTCGGAGTGCGCGTGCCCATCGTCGGACAACGCGTAAACGAGCGTGCTGATCCTGCCGCATCGCACGTCGCGGCGATGATGGCCGAGCGGCCCGTCAGACGGGCTCTGCGCCGCCTTCGGGCAACTCATCCAGCCGCCAGAGCCCGATACTCTTGTCGCGCCAGCCGCCACCGCCCTCGTCGCAGCGCTCATCGATCAGCTCGCGCGGGGGCGCCCAGTGGAACGGCGCCTTGGTCATGTTGAGCGCACGCCAGTCGCCGTCCTCGCAATCGCCATTGTCTTCCCACTCCGGAAACGTCGTGACCAGCAGAAATTGCGCGCCGCTTGCGCGAAAGCGAGCGATGGCGCGATCGATGTTCTGGAAGCTCAGATGCACGAGGCAGTCGCGGCACAGGATCAAATCGCTGCGCGGCAGCGGATCGCGCGTGATGTCGGCGACGAGAAAGCGGCCGCGCACTTCGCCGCGCGCCACGCGTTCCATGTTGGCTTCGATCAGCGAAGGCACGATGTCGATGCCGGTATAATCGACCTCGAGCTTGATGCTGCCGATCCAGCCCGCGTCGCCGCAAGGCGCATCGAGCAGCGAACGCGCGCCAAGTCGCTGCAACAGGCCGGGCAGCGTCTCGCGGACCCCCGCGGTGGCGCGATCCTCCGAGCCGAGGCCCGAGACCGACGTCGCAGCGCCCCACAAATTGGTCCGTTCGATCCGCTCGAAGCGCGCGCCGAGGTCGAGGCCGGCAAAATTCTCGCGGTCGGCAACGAACCGCTCATGGGCGAGCACGGAGGGACGATGGGAGATCATCGGATGGAGACTCGCGTCAAGATTCCGTCGCAAGCGCAATATAGACGCGATGCATCGCATCCGAAACGTTTCTCGAACGAGCCCGCCGATGCTCAGCCGACGTGCGGCTCTGGCCACCATCGCCGCATTGCTGTCGCCCGTCGCCACGCGCAGCGCGCCCGGCGAGCAATTCGACGTCACGAGCGGCCATGACAGCCTGCCGGTGTCGCGCTATGCGGCCGCCACGGCCGGAAAACGTCCGGCCGTCATCGTGCTGCACGGCTCCCGCGGCATCGAGCTCAGGGCCTGCGCCTATCAGCGATATGCCGACGCGCTGACGGCACGGGGCATCGACAGCTATTTTCTCCGCTACATGACGCCGACCGACATCGCTGCGTTGAGGTCCACCGCGCATGAGAGCCGCGAGGCCTACGAGACGAAGCGGTTCGACGGCTGGGCCGATACGGTCGCCGCCACCGTGACGGCCGTCCTCGACCGATCCGATAGTTCGGGCCGCATCGGCTTGCTCGGCTTCTCGCTGGGCAGCTACGTCGCCGCCGAGGCCGCCGCGCGCGACAGCCGCATCGCAGCCCTCGCGGTGCTCTATGGCGGCATGCCCAAGGCCATGGCTGCCAAGATTATGGCCGCCAAGGCCAAGCACCTGCCACCGCTGATCGCGCTGCACGGCGAGGCCGACAAGAACGTCCCGATCGCAGAGGGGCGGCAACTGGTTGCGCTCGCCAAGTCAGTCGGCACCGAGACCGAATTCGTGCCCTACCCGGGCAAAGCCCACGGCTTTGATTTCTCGGACACCGACCCGATGACCTAGGATGCGATCGATCGGGTCACATGGTTCTTCCAGGCCAAACTCGTGGCTTGAGCTTAGTCCGGCTACTGACCACAGATTGGATCAGGGTTCAACATGAGGTAGCATGCGCTCCGCATGCAGCCCTACACCAGCCGAGAAAGCGCCAAGATCGTCGCCGGAGCGGTGGCGGCCGTCGTGGCGACGCTCTTCCTCTTCGCGATCGCGATGGCGCTCTTGCTGCCGCAATAGGATCTGCGGCGCGCCGGCGGCGCGAGGCCGCCGGACCCTGGATGTCGCGCGGCTCAGGCCGCGCGCACAGTCCGCAGGAATTTTCCGACTTCGTCCTTCAGCCGGGTGCTGTCGGTCGCCAGCATCTTCGCGGTCGAGAGCACCTGCGAGGACGCCGAGCCGGTCTCGGCCGCGCCGCGCTGCACGTCGGTGATGTTGGTAGAGACCTGCTGGGTGCCATGCGCCGCCTGCTGCACGTTGCGGGCGATCTCCTGGGTCGCAGCGCCCTGCTCCTCGACGGCCGCGGCAATCGTCGAAGACACCTCCGACAGCCGCTCGATCGTTGCGGAGATGTCGCGGATCGCGTTGACGGATTCCTGCGTCGCGGTCTGGATGCCGGAGATCTGCTGGCTGATCTCGCCGGTCGCCTTCGCGGTTTGCTCGGCCAGCGTCTTCACCTCGGAGGCGACGACCGCGAAGCCGCGGCCGGCCTCGCCTGCCCGCGCCGCCTCGATGGTGGCGTTCAGTGCCAGCAGATTGGTCTGGCCGGCAATGGTGTTGATCAGTTCGACGACGTCGCCGATCCGCGTCGCCGCGACCGAGAGCTCGCTGACCCGTTCGGTGGTGGTGCGGGCCTGGTTGACGGCCTCGCTCGCCATCCGCGCGGATTCCTGTACTTGCCGGCTGATCTCGTTGACCGAGGACGACAGCTCCTCCGTCGCGGTCGCAACCGACTGAACATTGCCGGTGGCCTCGCCCGAGGCGACCACGACGACCGAGGTCAGCTCCTGCGCGCGTTGCGCAGTGGTGGCCAGCGTGGAGGACGATGCTTCGAGCTCAGTCGATGCGGACCCAACGGTTTCGATGATCTCGCCCACCGCACGCTCAAAGCCGTCGGCCAGGTTGACCATGTCGCGGCGGCGCTGTTCGGCGGCTAGCTTCTCGGTCTCCGCCTGCGCCGCCTTGAGCCGCTCGACCTCGAGCGCGTTGGTCTTGAACACCTCGACCGTCCTGGCCATCTCGCCGATTTCGTCGCCGCGGTCCTTCTCGGGCACCTCGGTCTTGAGATCGTTGCGGGCGAGGCCTTCCATGGCGAGCTTCAGCCGCGCAATCGGCTTCGACATCGCCACGAGGCCGATGAAGAGCGCAATCGCGATGCCGATGACAAGGCCACCGGCGCTGACGCTCATCACGGTCCAGGTGGCGGCTTTGGCGTCAGCCTCGATGGCTTCCTGGCGCTTGGTCACGGCCTTCGACGTGTCGGCCGTGAACTTGGCAACGCGCTCGAGAGCCGTATCGATCAGCGGGTCGCACTCCTTGTGAGCACGATCGGCGGCCTTGGCATTTTCCTCCGGGCTGCTTGCAGCCGCACCGGCCTGGAGCACCGGATCGCAGCCTGCAAAGGCGGCCGTCAACTGCGCGCCGACGCTCTTCGTCTCGTTCGCGTGCGACGGATCGCCCTGTTCCGCAGCATCGAGGAACTGGCGAACTTCGTTGCGGTTCTGGTTCGCGATCTTGAGGCGATTGGCGTTGGCCGCCTCGGTCGTCTCGGTGAACACTGCATAGAGTGCGGCGTGATAGGTCTCGACGCGGCGTTGGGCGCGCGTGAGGTTGAGGGCCGCCGACTGCATGGCGGTGAGCTCGCTGAAGCCGTCGACGGTCGCGGACAGCTGGCGGATGCCGAAGGCCGCGACGGCGACCAGGGCAAGGCCCATCACGGTCACGATCAGCGCAACCTTCAACACGATCTTCAAATTGTTCAAAAAGCTCATCTCAACCGCCTGATAATTTCCGGTCACCATTGACCGAAGCAGTCCCAGCGGCGGCATTGGAACCCGCTAACGTTAAGATTTGATACTAAATGACACGGGTAGTCTTACGGGAAAATAGCCAACCGGAGGCTGCGCGTAAGCCTCACGTAAGCTTCGCTCGATTATGGGGCCACCAGGTCCGCCGTTGCGGGCCCGGAACCAACCTCTGGGCTCGCTTGTTCTCGCCCCATGCGGATCAGAGAAGATGATCGAAACATGTTCCTGCTGACGACGGTCACGCTGTGCTGCGCCGTCATTGCCGGCGTGCTTGCGGTGCTCGAACCAGTGTTTGGGGAAGCCCCCGAGAAGCAGGTCGCCGATAGCAGGCCGATCGAGAACTCAGCCCAGGCACAGGTGCGAGTGGTCGGCGGCGCTCCCTTCGTGCCCAACGTCAATCCACGCCAGCGCTAGCTAGCGATCAAGGGGGGAGATCTCCTGCCTGTCATTAGGCCGGGCATGGGCGCGCACCAGATCCTCGACGAACGCGACCACCTCCGCCCGCTTGTCAGGCGGCAACGACAGAAAGGCGCGCACGAGCCGCAGGCCCTGCGCTTCGTCCGACGGGTCGGCCCTGGAATTCATCCATCCAGTGTCTGGCGTTCGGGAAAAATATGCAATCCCTTGCCGACAGCCTGCTTGATTCGGCGCCCCGGCTTTGATGGAATAGCTCCAACAGGGTGGTGGATCATGAAGTGGATCAGGGAGCGCGACGCACTGATCGCGCAGACGCTGGCCTTCGTCCAATCGGTTTCCGGCAAGAAGGACGACGTTCGTCAGCGGGATACCGCTGCGGCTGCGCCGGTCCTGGCTGCGGAGATTGTCTCCGTCCAGGCCGTGGCCGTCGCGTTCGAGCCGTCGCAAGCCGATCCGCTGCCCCCGATCGCTCCGCCCCAGCCGCTGCCAGTCCCTCCGCCACGGCTGGCCGGCGATTTCCGCAGCGAGATGCAGACCCGCATCGCCAATTTCAGAAAGCATCAGGAGCGCTTCGAGCGCGAGCGCGAGGAATATTGCGCGGCGACCCTGACCAAACTGCGCGCCGCCATCAGCGATGCCGCCCCGCACCCGCCGGCCCAGAAGTAAGGCCGGCCCGCCTATGAGCCCTTGACCTTAGAGCCAAGACCACACCAGCCAAAGATTGGCTGCGCAGGCACCGAAAAGTGTCAGCGACAGTGGCAGAAGCATGTGCCCGCAGCAGGTTTTCAGGTCGGTCGTCATGGCCGGAAACATCCGCTGATTCCGCCAAACGAGTCCCAAAGTTTCTTTTTTTGGGGATTCAGGACTCGTTAAGGACTCAGGGCCGGCTGCCTTACCCTCGTTCATGACCCCGATCACGGCTCCGTGATCGACCTGGAACCGCTCGCGTCATGAAGTCGTTAACGCGCTTTCCGGGAGCGGGAAGCATGCCCTACGCCCTGTTCTGCAACGACAGCCAGATCAGCAAAGCCTATCCGAGCGAGGCCGACGTCTGGAAACTCGCGCAACGGAGCGGCCTGGTCGTGGACGCCGGCACCGACGACGACCGGCCCGGTCCGCGCCGGGTACTCGACAATGACTATGAGATCAAGTCGTGCCCGGCCGCCCAAGGCGAGGACCCCGCCAAGAACAAGGCGGACGCCGAGCGGGAATCCAGGATGGAGCTTCAGCTCAACTCGTGAGATCTGGCCCAGGGCTGGCCGGGTACGCTGGCCGAGTGCCTCAGGGCGTCGCGGTCGCTAGCGAGGCCTGCTCACCGGCGAGCCCCACGCAGGCCTTGCGGCGGTGCAGCCCGCGGATCGCCCCGGTGACCTTGAGCACCTTGCCCGACGGACAGGAGGCGTCCTTCACGAAGGCGACCTCGTAAGGTGCCAACATCAGAGGCTCGGATTTGAGGATTGTTTGGGCAGAGCACGGCAGGGCGACGAAACACGAGACCACCACCACCGACGCCAAGATACGCATGTTCGTTGTCCCACAAGCCCGGCAATTCAATAATAACGCTTTCCGGAGCGCGAGTTCCGTAAATCGCAAAAATTATTTTTGCTTTACCCGATCCCCGTGACACGCGTGAGAAGGTGCGCGCCGGACTGTTTGCTTGCAAATGACGCGCCAGATGGTTCACGCAAAGCAAACAAACGAAAGGCCGGCGGGAGGCCGGCCTTTGTCAGATCGTGGTCGTGGCTCGCGCGCGGCGGATCAGTAGCGCGAGGCCGCCGGACCGCCCCAGCCGAAGCGGTAGTTCACACCGACCTTGACGGTATGCTCGTCGTCCCGGCCGCGAACGCCGACAACGTCGGCCGGACCAGTGGCAATCGTCGTGCTGCCGAAGTTGTAATACTGGTACTCGGCCTTGGCCGACCAGTTCGGCGCGAACATGTATTCCAGACCGGCGCCGACGGTGTAGCCGTCCTTGCTGTTGCCGGTGGTGGTGAAGGGCTGGGGCACGCCGGCGATGTTCACGCCAAGGCCGCCGTTGCGCCAGGCGTAACCGCCCTTGGCGTAAAGCAGCGTCGGGCCCCAGGTGTAGCCGATGCGGCCGGTCACCGACCCCAGCTGGTCGGTGCTGGAGGTCACCTGCGTCCCGAATGGGAACGTGACGCCGTTATTGTTGGTCGGCAGCCAGGAATACTGGGCTTCGATACCCATCACCCAATTGGGCGCAAACTGGTAGTCGAAGCCGCCCTGCACGCCGCCCAGGAAGCGGGCGTCGCTGGACTGGAAGGTGCTGTCCCCGCCGAAGGCGCCGCCGACATGGCCGCCGATGTAGAAGCCGGTCCAGTTGTAGACCAACTGCGGCGGGGTGTAGGCTGGAGCCTTGGTGTAGGTGCGCGGCTGCATGTCGGCTGCGGCCGCCGGTGCGGCCAGCGCGAGCAGAGCTGCTGCCCCGAGCAAAATCGTCTTCATGGTCATCCCCGTTCTTTCATTTACGACACTCAGGAAACAACGTGGCGTGAATTGGGTTGCTTCGCGGCGATGCCGGAACGTTGATCGTTCGCAACTGTGACGGAGCGGCAACATCGCGCTTTTGTTCCATCACGTCGGCCTGCGCCGACAGATTTTGTCGTCTGCACAAATCGAGCTGTAACAGTTTGTCGCAAGGCAAAACCGATCCGTTCAAAGCTCGCCGAAATGTGATCCAGCTGCTCCGGCTGTTTTCGTCCTAGCACCACGCAATGAAGATGGGCTTTTTGCTACCGCGTCATCTTTTCCAGTTCTGGAAAGGGTGCGTAAACCGCGCCTGCGCAGAGCTCGTTGGCGCGATCGACGACGCGGTCGGCCCGGCCGTTGACGTAGACGACGGCGCGCTCACGCATCGCCTTATACGTGCCATCGGTCTCGCGCGGCGTGAAGTGCAGGCAGCTGATATAGAATTGCCGCCCGCCGATCTCCCGCTGCACCGGATCGGCCATGCTGGCGTCGCGTACACCGACCGGGTTGTTGAGATAGGCGCGCATCAGGGCCAGTGCGTCGCTACGAAAATTGTCGGGAAACGGCTGCGGCCCTCCGGCCTGGGTCCCTTCCATCAGGCTGGGGCGATCACCGTCGCTGCCGAAACATGCCGCGAGGGCCAGCGGCAACGCCAGGATCACTGCCAGGCTCGCCGCACGTTTCGCCAATCGCCCCACGGTTCGCGCTCGCCGCTCAATCGACTTGGAGTATTCCACCCCCAAGGTTGCAATGATGCATGTCTAGAGGTGTTTTGCCCGACGAGTCAACCGGATTCGTAAAATCCGCAGATGGGTGTCCCTCAACCCGTTGATTCATCTGCCGCCGTCTACTGTGCATGGGGTTGTTTTCGAGAGTCCTGTTTGCGGTCTCGAAACCGGGGGAATTCATTGCGGCATCGGCGCACCGGCCCGCCGCCTGCGCCCCGCGCTTGCGCGCGGGGCGTGACGAACGAGCCGGGCCTGAACTCCGCACGCGGCAGCAGGGCAATCCAGGGATGCCGCCGCGCGGGATCAGTCGTTAGCTGCGCTTCTCGGCGGTCACCGGCTTGGTGAGGCCCGACTGCGTCTTCAGCGACTTCTTGGCCGACAGATGCTTGTGGTGATGGCGATGCGTCCGCACGGTCTTGTGTTCGTCCGGCGTGATCGCGGCATTGGCGTTCATCGCCTTGGTCTTGGTATTGACCTTGGCATCGGCCTTCACATCCGGCTTGGCGGTCGGCTTGATGTCGGCGGTCTTGCCGTCGGGTTTGGCGGCGGTGGTCGAGACCTTGCTCTGGGTCTGGTCCGCCTTGATCACCGGCGCAGTCGTCGTGGTCTTGCCGGCTTCAGCGGCGAAGGCCGGGGCTGCGATGACGGAAGCTGCGAGCAAGGCTGCGGAAATGGTCTTCAACATGGGTGGTCTCCTCTTGGAAGGATCTCGAGTCGGGCGCCCTCTCGCCAACCCTTCGATCATGGGTCAGAGCCTAGCCCGGATTTCTCACACGGCCAGTTGCTGTGCGACGAGGGATGGGAGGATTTTGCGAAGACGACGGTGAGCGGTGGCGCTGAAGGCGCGGCGGGCGATTTGGTTTTGGGTGTCTGCGTTGGGGG
>JAUEPE010000048.1 GCA_030403585.1 Frankia sp. RB7 | reverse complement strand
GGCCGTGGGCTTGCTCCGCCTCTCCCGCTTGCGGGAGAGGCCGACGCGCCCCGGGCGATGCGAAGCATCGTCCCGCGCGCGGCGGGTGAGGGTTCTCTCCACGCGGGGACATCCTCCGTAGTCCCCTGGCAATCCCGACGCGGAGACACCGCCACCCCAACCCTCCCCCGCACAAGCAAGCGGGAGAGGGAGCCGAGTGCCGATGCCGCCGCATCGATGCACATCATCGTCCGGAGACGCGCGTTCCGCGCTCCTCACCGTGGGGGCGCGAGTTGCCCCGCGTCGTTAATTTTTGTGTCGCGCGCAACTCGGATCGTTCGCGAAGGTCTCGCTGCGGTGCGAGATCACAATCGCAGCGCAACGGGCAACGTCCTTGATCTCGATGAAGCGCTGGCCGACAATGATTGCCCTTCAATAAGAAACTCCCTGGGGGAATTCGTGAATAGACCTGCTCGGGTCAGCGCCCATTCGACATCATCCGATTCCGCGCACGGCATGGCCTTGCTGCGCGATCCCCTGCTCAACAGGGGCACGGCCTTCACCGAAGCGGAGCGCGATACGCTCGGCCTGCGCGGCCTGCTGCCGCCTTGCGTGCTGACGATGGAGACGCAGGTCGAGCGCGTGCTCACCAATCTGCGCACGCTGCCGACGGATCTGGAAAAATTCGTCGCGCTGAACGCGCTGCATGACCGCAACGAGGCGCTGTTCTTCCGCGTCGTGGTCGACAATATCGACGAGATCCAGCCGATCATCTACACGCCGACGGTCGGGCTCGCCTGCCAGAAATACGGCCTGATCTATCAGCGGCCGCGCGGCATGTTCATCTCCTCGCGCGACCGCGGCCAGATCGCCAACATCCTGAAGAACTGGCCCAATCCCGCAAAACTCATCGTCGTGACCGACGGCGAGCGCATTCTGGGACTTGGCGATCTCGGCGCCAACGGCATGGGCATTCCGGTCGGAAAGCTCTCGCTCTATTCGGCCTGCGCCGGTGTGCATCCCGAGCATTGCCTGCCGATCGTGCTCGACGTCGGCACCAACAACGAAGAGCTGTTGAACGATCCCTATTATCTCGGCCTGCGCGAGCGCCGCCTCACCGGGGACGCTTACGACAGCTTCGTCGATGAATTCATGGTCGCCGCGCGAAAAACGTTTCCGGGCGTGCTGATCCAGTTCGAGGATTTCGCCAACCATTCCGCGTTCAAGCTGCTGCACAAATACCGGGATGAAGCCTGCGTCTTCAATGACGACATCCAGGGCACCGCAGCGGTGGCGCTCGCCGGCCTGTTCTCGGCGTTGCGGGTGAACGGCGGCAAGCTCCGGGACCAGCGTATCCTGTTCCTCGGCGCGGGCGAGGCGGCGACCGGTATCGCCGATCTCGTGGTCTCCGCCATGATGGCGGAAGGTGCAACGGAAGCCGATGCGCTCCGGCGTAACTGGCTGGTGGATTCCCGCGGCCTCGTCGTCAGCGGCCGCGATGGTTTGCACGGCCACAAGCTCCGTTATGCCCACAAGGATCAGGCGCCGATCGCCGACTTCCTCACCGCGATCAGGACGCTGAAGCCGACGGCGATCATCGGCGTCGCCGCGGTCGGTGGCGCCTTCACGCCCGAGGTGCTCAAGGCGATGGCCGAGCTCAACGAGCAGCCGATCGTGTTCGCGCTGTCCAACCCGACCTCGAAGGCCGAGTGCTCGGCGGAGGATGCCTATCGCTACACCGGAGGCCGCGCGCTGTTCGCCTGCGGCAGTCCCTATGATCCGGTCAAGCTCAACGGCCGCACCTTCGTGCCGCGCCAGGGCAACAACTCCTACATCTTCCCCGGCGTCGGCCTCGGCGTCATCGCCAGCCGCTCGCGGCTCGTGACCGACGAGATGTTCATGGCGGCCGCCCATACGCTCGCCAATTGCGTCGGCAAGGAGGATCTGGACCAGGGCAGCCTCTATCCCGCGCTGCCCCGGATCCGGGAGGTTTCGGCCCGCATCGCTGTGGCCGTCGCCGATGTCGCCTATCAGCGCGGGCTCGCTGACGGACCTGCGCCCAACGACGTCAAGGGCCTGGTCCAGTCGCAGATGTACGAGCCGAAGTACTGACGCTCACAATGCCGTTCGAATCTGCGGAGGCAGCCCCTCACCCCACCCTCTCCCCGTAAGAACGGGGCGAGGGAGTGAGAGAGTGGCGCGTCCCTGACTGCGAGAGCCGAATTGATGTGCTTAACCTCTCCCCGCTCTTTGCGGGGAGAGGTCGGATTGCCTCGGCGATGCGAAGCATCGTCCGGCGCAATCCGGGTGAGCGGCAAGGCACGCTCCTCGCCAGATCGAACGCCTGTCCGACTCGCGGCGCCTTATTAGGTCAGCACGGCGATCCCGGTTCCCCGTTGTCTGCCCGTGCCTTATGTGCGACGGTCCGTAGCGTTACAAGAATCTCAAGCCGTTAGGTAGCCACATGGACGATCGTTTGCCCGACCTGGGCGATCTCGAGCACGAGGTCATGCAATTGGTATGGGCCCATGGGCCGGTCACGGCTGAAATCGTGCGCGAGCGGCTGTCGCGACGCCTGAAGGAATCGACGGTACGGACGGTGCTGCGCCGGCTGGAAGAAAAGGGTTATGCTCGCCACACCGTGGACGGGCGCACCTACGTCTACCAGGCCGTCGAAGAGCGAGCCCGCGTTGCGGCCAAGGCGGTGCAGCGCATCGTCGACTGGTTCTGCAACGGCTCGATGGAGGAGGTCCTCGTCGGCATGGTGGACAATGCGATGCTCGACCAGCAGCAATTGCGTGCGCTGGCCGACCAGGTGGCCAAGGCGAAGAAGGCGAGGGGAGTGAAAAAAGAATGATCGCAGCTCTGGCTGAGGCGGCGTTACGCTCCTTCGCGCTGGGAGGCGTCGTCTGGATCGGTCTCATCCTGTTTCGTGTGCGCAATCCGCACGTCCACATGACGGCGTGGGTGGTCGTGCTGCTGGCATCGCTGGCGATGCCGTTCGTGATGCACTGGCCGACGCTCACCATCGACCGGATGCCTTTGTCCGTGCCGGTGCCGGACGATTCGTGGCCGGCCGACTTTGCGATGCTGGAGCGGCCGCAGCCGTCCCTGCCGATCGCGCCCGCCGCGGCCATCGTGCCGGTGGTGAAACGAGCTGTCTCGATCGACTGGTGGATGGTCGCCACCACCGTCTATGCCGGCGTCGCCGGCCTGTTGATGCTGCGGCTTGCCATCGGCCTCTGCCTGACCTGGCGCCTGGCGCGGGCGGCGAAGCCGGTGAAAAGCCGTGAGATGATCGATGCCGATGTGCGCGTCAGCCGCGAGGTCGGCGGCCCCGTCACCTTCGGCTCGACCATCCTGGTGCCGCCGCAGTTTTTCCGCTGGGACGCGAAGAAGCGCCTCGCGGTGCTCGCCCATGAGGGTGCGCATGTCGCCAATGGCGATTTCTACGTCCTGTTGCTCGCCTCGCTCAACCGCGCGGTGTTCTGGTTCAGCCCGTTCTCCTGGTGGCAGCTGTCGCGGCTTGCCGAGCTTGCCGAGATGATCAGCGATGCCCGGGCGATCGAGATGATCGACGACCGGCTGTCCTATGCCCAAATCCTGCTCGACGTCGCTTCCTCCGTGAAGCCGCGGCCGATGGAGCTTGCGATGGCGCGGGCTTCGACCGTGCGCGCGCGGGTCGAACGCATCATCGCAGCTGCCGCCATGCCCGCAGCGGTCGGCTGGCGCAAGCGGCTGTGGATCGCGGCCGCGATCGTGCCGGTGGTGATCGTGTCGGCCGGCATGATCGCCTATCGGACGCCGGATCCGGTGCCCGCCGGCGCAGATCTCGGCGATGTGCCGGCCGAGCACTACCGTCCGTTCGTCAATTTCTACGCCATGGGCCCCGCCTCGGTGTTCGCCATCTTCCGCGAGGGCGACGACATCTACGGGCAGCTCACCGGGCAACGCAGGCTGCGCCTGACCGTCGCCAACGACGGCACTGCGTCCTATGCGGCGTCGTTCGGTGAGATCAATTTCCCGATCGATGCGGAGCGTCGCTCGTCCGAGTTGACGCTGCGCATGAATGGCCGCGACGTGCGCGCCGTTCGCGTTGCCGAGATGCCGGCGCCGGCGACCGATCCGGTGTCGCTCGATCAATATGTCGGCTGGTACAGAATCGCGCCGAACCGCGTGCTCACCGTGCGCCGCGACGGCGATCGTCTGCAAGTGCAGGAGACCGGTCAGGGTGGATCGAAGATCCTCGCCGAAGGCGCGGATGCCTTTTCCCTCCACGGCGATCATCTCCTGATCTTCCTGCGCGATGATGCGGCCAACGTCTCGCGCGTGCTGGTCCAGAACGCCACCTCCGGTGCCCGCCTCGCGCAGCGGATCGATGCGGCGCAGGCCCAGGCGGTCGAGGCCGACTTCGCGCGCCGCCTGACCGAAGTGCCTGACAGGTTCAGGGAGCAGGTCCCGGCTGCGGGCAGCAAGGAGGCAATCCTCAGCGGGATCGAGGATTTGCGCCGCGGCACGCCGAACTACGATCGCATGAGCGCGCCGCTGGCCGCGAGCATCCACCGTCGGGTCGACGAATTGCGCGCGACCTTCGTGGCACTCGGTGCGGTCGAGTCGATCTTCTTCCGCGGCGTGGGCCCCGGCGGCTACGATATCTATGGCGCCAAGTTCGAGAACGGCACGGCGGAATTCCGCCTGTTGCTCGAGCCCGACGGCAAGGCCGGCGACGTGATCTTCCGGCCCGACGGCAATGACGAACTCGGCGGCATCGTCCCCTGCTCCGAAGAGGCGAACGTACGCGGCCGCGCCGGCACCTCGCCGATCAGGATCATGCTCTACAACGAGACGGACGCCGATATTCAGGTCTTCAATCTCGATGCGAACGGCGCACGCAAGGCGCAGAGCGTCGTCAGGTCGGACATGACCTGGGCCTCCACGACCACCGTGAACAGTCCATGGGTCATTGCCGACAAGTCGGGGAAGTGCATGGAGATCCTGGTGCCGGGCCGGCAGACGCGCTTCCATAATGTCGAGGCCTCGAACGCCAGTGCCAGGCCGGGGCGCGCCTCACGTCGTGCCGTCCCGATCACCAATGGCGAGGCGATGCTGCGGCAATATATCGAGGGCCTCGGGAAGGGGCAGCCCGACTACGACCACATGACGACCGAGGTTGCCAACATCACGCGGCAGCAGCTTCCGTTCGACCATGCCATCGTGGCGCGGCTCGGTGCGTTGCGCGCAGTCTCGTTCCGCGGCGTCACCGCGCTCGACAGCGACATCTATGTCGCCCAGTTCGCCAACGGCTCGGCGGAATGGCGCATCGGCGTCCGGAACGGAACGATTACCAAGATCGCGCTCGGGCCGAATTTCTAGATGCCCGGCGCGCCAATCGCGGCTTGCACATGATCGCTGCGAGCGCTACGGTATGTAACATTACTATGGGTAACCGGCCGCGGGCTCCGGGAATTTGGTGGGCCCTCGCAAGCTGACCGGGTTCATCATGTGCATGCTGACGCAACGGGAGCTCGACTTTCTCGCCAGCCTGAAAACCGGCTGGCGGCTGCTCTATCAGCGTGAACTGATGCGGCTCATCACGGGCGGCGCCGAGAGCGGCGAGGCGCGGCCGGAGACGCCCCCGATCATCTGGCACATCGTATCGGGCTGATTTTCCGCGGCCTTGTGTCGATTCAGGACAGATAACTGTGGTGGATTCATCACAGCCGGCGCGAAACGATGGTGGCCGCAAGGCCGCTTTTGTTCAGCCAAGGTTCTGCCCTCATTGCCCACCGAAACTTAAGCGTGTTCGGAGGGCGCATCATGTCTCGCTTTGCAAGTACCGAAACTGCTGCCGAAACTGCCCGGATTTCGCTGGCAACCTCGAGCCGGTTGCTGCTCGCCATCATCGGCGCCGCATCGCTCGCCGCGTGCGCGCAATCACCGGTTGGCCGCCAGAAGGCCGATCTTGCTCCGACCACAAGGCAGACCGCGATCGAGCGTCCGCACCGGGTGGCGGCGCTGCATCGGCATCCGATCTACAGGCCGCGTCGGTCCAGCGACACAGCGATCGCCAAGACGACGGCATCGCATGGCGTGGCCAGCTTCTATTCGGACACGGAGACCGCGAGCGGCGAGAAGTTCGACAAGAACGAATTGACCGCGGCGCATCCGAGCCTGCCGTTCGGCACCAGGCTGCGCGTCACCGACGTCTCCTCCGGCCGCTTCGTGACGGTTCGTGTCAACGATCGCGGGCCCTTCGTGCGCGGACGCGTGGTCGACATCTCGCCGTCCGCGGCCGAGGCGCTCGGCATGGTCGACAAGGGCGTCGCCAATGTCCGGCTCGACGTCGTGCAATAGGGCGCAATTCATCGACGGCAACGCGCCGCGCTTAACCGGCCGTTAGCCGCTCTGTCGCACGATGGCTGTCCAAACAAATTGCGGCCCCGAATTTGGGGCTGTTGGGGGGGCGGCGCTTGACCAAGATCCAGCATCTCGAAGATCAGGCTGCGCGCGCCGAGCGACTTGCCAAACGGATCACGGATACGCTGACGATCGAAAAGCTCCTGACCTTCGCCGGCGAACGCCGCCGCGAGATCGAGGTCATCGCCGGAAGACGGCGCGCTTAACGCCTGGACGCGATCAGATGTGGCTTTCGACGAAGTCGCTGAGATAGTCGGGAAGCCGGATGCCGTCGATGTCGCAACGCGCGCGAATTTCGCCGGCAACATCGGTCGAGATATCCTTCATCCAGTGTTCGAGCGTGTTGAAGGAGATCACCTTGAGGGGATCATTGAAGCAGCCGGCGACGAGTTCGCCGATCGTGGCTTCGAGGTCGTTTCGCTCGACACGGATTTCATTGCCCTTGTCGCGGCGATCGATCACCACGAACAGGGTCTGGTCTGCGCCGTAGGGCACGGCTGGATTGGGTACGGCTTCAAGCATCTCAGGCACTCGCGCCTTGGCGTTGGATTCTTGGCTTCCGATCCCAGTTAACGGGAACAACCGGAAGAAAGTTCCTGCCTTTTTGAGAAGCCCGTCGCGCTGACGCCGTCAGAGATATTCACGTAACCGCGACAGCTCCGCGATGTGCTCGGGCGACAGAATGTCCGTGACCAGCGGCGGCTGCGGCGCCGTGCGGATCTCATAGAGATGCCGGGTCGACGCGGACTTCTGCATGAAGGCCGAGATGCACTCGTCGAGCGTGCCCTCCCTCACCTGATAGGATTCGCGGTCCGGCCGGCGCTGGTTTTGGAGCGACGGCCATTTATGCAGCACGGAGCGCGCGGTAAAATCGACCTTTGAATCAACTGATACGCCACCCATCGTCCCCGCCTCACGCAAAAAGAACCCCGGCACGCAAGCCTTTGGTGCCGGGGCTTACACCCATCGCTGCATCTCAATGCCAGGCCGGACAACGCAGTGGCCGGGAAAAGGTTCCCGGCCGCCCGCGTCCTAACTCGCGGCGGCTGCGATTTTGTGCCCCGGACGGTCATGGCCATGGCTGGTCTCGTCGCCGCGGCTGACCTCCGGCGGAAGCCCCGCAAAGCGCCGCAGGGCTCGAGCCATCTGCGTCCGTCCCTGGACGCCGGTGATGACCACGTCCACCATCGCAAAGGACGAGTGGAAATGACCGTGCGCCTTGAGTTGTTCGACCGGGACGCCGGCGGCCGCCATCGCGTCCGCATAGGCGATGCCCTCGTCGCGCAGCGGATCGAATTCGCAGGTGACCACGAAGGCCGGCGGCAGGCCGGCGACCTTGCCGCGCAGCGGCGAGACGCGCGGATCGGTCCGGTCGGCCGGTGCGCAGTACAAGTCCCAGAACCAGTACATCAGCGACCGCGTCAGGAAGTAGCCGGCCGCATTGTCGTTGTAGGAGGGACGGTCGAAGCTGCAGTCGGTGACCGGACACACCAGCAACTGGCCGGCGATCTCGGGGCCGCCGCGGTCGCGCGCGAGCTGGCAGGTGACGGCGGCAATGTTGCCGCCGGCGCTCCAGCCTGCGACCAGCACCGGTCCCGGCTTGCCGCCGAGCTCGGTGAGATGCCCGGCGATCCAGCGCGTCGCCGCGTAGCCGTCCTCGGCCGCCGTTGGGAACCGATGCTCCGGCGCGTGGCGATAGCCGACGCTGACGAAGGTCATGCCGGTTCGCCGCACCATGTCGCGGCAGAACGGTTCGTCCGACTGCTCGTCGCCGAGCACCCAGCCACCGCCGTGGAAATAGACCACGACCTGATGCGGCCCCGGCGTGGCCGGCTTGTAGACGCGATAAGGCAGCGGGCCATCCGCGCCGGGCAGGGTGCCGTCGACGATGTCGCCGATCGGCCGCCCCGCAGGCCGGCCCTTGTTGAACTCGTCGACGAAGGCGCGCGCGCCGATCGCGCCCATCGACTCGATCGGCGGCAGGTTCAGCGACCCCAGCAGGTTCAGCACCAGCCGCACGTCCGGCTGCAGCCGCACCACCTCGCCGTCATTGCATTGCGCGGCGACGTTGGGGCCGGTGAGCTTGAAGCCGAGCATGCCGCGGCTCGTGACCTCGTCGCAGATGCTGCGATAGGGGCCGACGCCGCCGGTGTAGGGCATCAGGCCCTGCACCTTGCCGGGCACGTTGGCGCCCGTGTACCAGGTGTTGGCGAGCCGGTGCAGCGTCACCATCGAGCAGTCGGCCATGTGCCGGCCCCAGCCGGCCTGCGCCGTCTCGGTCGGCTCGACCGTGGTGAAGCCGGCATCGTGCAGCGCCTTGAGGCGATCGACGACCCAGTCGACATGCTGCTCGATCGACACCGCCATGTTCGACAGCACCGACGGGCTGCCGGGTCCGGTGATCATGAAGAAGTTCGGGAAGCCCTCGACCGTGAGACCGAGATAGCTCTGCGGCCCCTGCGCCCAGACATCGGTCAGCGACTTGCCGCCGCGCCCGGTGATCGGATGCACGGCGCGGATCGCGCCGGTCATGGCGTCGAAGCCGGTCGCGAACACGATGACATCGATATCGACATTGCGTTTGCCGGTGGTGATGCCGCCTGCGGTGATCGCCTTGATCGGCTCCTGGCGCAGATTGACCAGTGTGACGTTCGGCCGGTTGTAGGTCGCGTAGTAATTGGTATCGAGGCAGGGACGCTTGGCGCCAAAGGGATGATCGTGCGGCATCAGCGCCGCCGCCGTTTCCGGATCCTTCACGGCCGCCGAGATTTTTTCGCGGATCAGCTCGCCGATCAGCGCATTGCCGTCGAAATCGACGCCCTGGTCGGCCCAAAGCTGCGTCAGGATGTGGACGAGGTCACCGGCTGCCCAGGCACGTTCGAACCGCTCGCGACGCTCGGTATCGCTCAATTGCCAGCTCACGACGGTTTGCTGCGGATAGGGCACACCTGTCATCGACTGGCGCGCCTGCTCGCGATAGGCGGCGCGGTCGCTCTGGAACAGGTCCCTGCGATCGGCCGGCGAGGGGCCGTTATGGGCAGGCAGCGCGAAATTCGGCGTGCGCTGGAACACGGTCAGATGCGCGGCCTGCTCGGCGATCAGCGGGATCGACTGGATGGCGGATGAGCCGGTGCCGATCACGGCGACGCGTTTTCCGGCGAGATTGACGCCGTCATGCGGCCAGCGTCCGGTGAAGTAGATCTCGCCCTTGAAATCCTTGACGCCGTCGATCTCCGGCGGCTTTGGCGCGGAGAGGCAGCCGGTGGCCATGATGTAATGGCGGCAGGAGACCGGCGCGCCGTTGCTGGTGCTGAGTTGCCAGCGCTCGGCTGTCTCGTCCCATTTGGCTTCGGTGACCTTGGTGTTGAAGCGGATGTCGCGGCGCAGATCGTAGCGGTCCGCGACGAAGCCGAGATAGCGCAGGATCTCGGGCTGGGCGGCGTATTTCTCCGACCAGGTCCAGGCCTTGTCGAGTTCCGGATCGAACGTGTAGCTATAATCGATGGTCTGGATATCGCAGCGCGCACCGGGATAGCGGTTCCAGTACCAGGTGCCGCCGACATCGCCGGCTTCGTCGAGACCGACGGCCGAGAGACCGGCCTTGCGCAGGCGATGGAGAAGATAGAGGCCGGCAAATCCGGCGCCGACCACGGCAACATCGACCTGTTGGGCTGTTCCACTCGCCGCCCTGGACTCACGTGCGGCGACCATTGCGTCAGGCATGGTATTCCTCCCGTGTATTTTGTTTTGCCGGCAGGCTAACCCTGCAGGCCCGGCTTGTCATCAGAGCAAGTGCAATCTTCGGTAGTCGTTTGCGGCGTCATCGTGGCGGCGCGAACCCTGCTTCAATGCACGCATCGCGATGCACAATGGCCGTGATTACCCGGGCTAATCATGTACGATCCGTCTGTGTATGCTTGCGGCTACAAGCCACGCGTACCGACCGGGCGTCATGACAGAGTTGAGTGAGCGAACCAAAGCCAACATGGACGTCGTCCTGGAGGAGACGTGCCGCCAATTGCCGCATGGCGGCGATCACGACAGCCGCAGGTTCATCGCCGAGCGCCTGATCGAGGCGGCGCATTCCGGCCACTCCACGCTCGGCGAGCTCGGCATCATCGCGCGGCATGCGCTGGCGGAGATTATTGCCAGGGGCGGCTAGCGCGCCACAGTGCTTGCCTCGCTGCCGGCTGCGGACGTAATCTGCGGGGGAACATTTCCGCGCTTCGAGATCCCCCGAAGATGCGATCCCTGCTTGCGTTCATTGCGGCCTTTGCATTGCTCCATGCCGGCGCGGCCGTTGCGCAGCCGGTCGGACAATATCCATTTGCATTGACGCGCGAAGGCCAGATGCTGGGCGCCGTCAATGGCGAGGTGGCATCGTTCAAGGGGCTCGCCTATGCAGCGCCGCCGGTCGGCAGCTTGCGCTGGCGTCCGCCGCAGGCATTGCCCGAGAGTTCGGAGATGAGCACGGCCTACGACTATGCCGCGCCCTGCATCCAGCCATCACTGCCGGCCGCGCGCGAGGATTGCCTCACGCTCAACGTGTTTCGGCCCTTCGGCGTCGACGGGCCGCTGCCGGTGATGATGTTCATCCATGGCGGCGGCTTCGTTACGGGCACCGCCAGTGATCCACTGTTCGACGGCTCGAGGTTTGCGCAGGCCGGGCTCATCGCCGTCACCGTGAATTATCGTCTCGGCGCGCTCGGCTGGCTGACGCATCCCGCGCCGTCGGACGACAGCTCCGGCAATTTCGGCCTGATGGACCAGGTCACGGCGCTGCGCTGGGTGCACGACAACATCGCAGCCTTCGGCGGCGATGCGAACAACGTCACGCTATTCGGCAACGGCGCCGGCGCAACCTCGATTGCGCTGCTGATGTTGTGCGCCCAATCGCGCGATCTTTTCCAGAAGGCCATTTTGCAATCAATACCTGGCCGCGCGCGCCTGCATTCGTCGCAGGAGGCCGAGGCCGCGGGCCGACAGTTTGTCGCCGCGCTCGGGCGGGAGACGGATCTGCGCGCGGTCGAACCGGCGCGCCTGCTTGCTGCCGAAAAACGTCTGCTGGAGAAATCACCACGCAGCTTCGCGCCGGCAATGGACGGACATCTGGTGACGGAAGACATCGCCGCGGGATTTGCGGCAGCACATGAGAGCCGCATTCCCCTGATCGTCGGCTCGAACGACGACGAGACCCGCTTCGACAGCGAGCTGGAGATCAAGGAGATGCTGTCCGCCTCGGGCGAGAGCATCGATGAGCTGCGCAAGCTCTATCCCGATGCCACGAGGCCGTCAGACGTTGCGGCGAGCTTCTATACCGACAAGGTCTTCTCCGAGCCGGTGCGAATGCTCGCCCGGCTTCATGCCGCGACCGGCGCACCGACCTTCCGCTATCGCTTTACCTATGTGCCGGAGGCCCGGCGCGGCAATCCCGACGAAGGCCATGGGCGGGAGTTGCAGTTCATCTTCGGCGTGGAGGGCGTGCCCGGCGCGGGCATCTTCTCGCGACGCGACCGCGAGGTCGCAGACCGCATGCGCACCTACTGGATCAACTTCGCGAAGAGCGGCGATCCCAACGGGACTGAGCTGCCGCATTGGGATGTGGCCGCTGACCGCGACCATCTGCTGCTGATCGCGAATGATCGCGTTGCGAGCGGCGACGACCCCTGGATCGAGCGTCTCGACCGGGTCGCGCGCGAGATCAAAAAATGAGTTGGATTTAGGCAGCGAGCTCGACGCGCGGCGCTGGGCTCAGCCGGTCTTCTTCCAGATGGTCCATCGCGCCGTCCTTCTCGACGGCGTAGAACTGCTGGCCTTCCTTCGTCCTGTAGGCGGCGCGAACCACGCCGCGGCGGCCCTTGTCACTGTTGACGACGTCCCCCAGCGCAAACTTCTTCATCTCACGTCTCGCTTGTCTTCTGGCCGATTGCTCCGGCCACGCCGGATTGTGGGCGGCAAATCGTTAACGACTTGCTAACCATGCCGGTTTGCCTATGCTCGCCGCCGATTGCGCGACTGCTGCACGCGCATGTGGCAACGAGACGAGCTGGCGCAAATGACCCGATTTCCGACCCTGTTCCTGTCGCACGGCGGCGGCCCTTGGCCCTTCATGGAGGACCGGCGGGTGCAGTATGCGAAGACTGCTGCGGAATTCGGTCGGCTGCCGCAGCTTCTGCCCGCAAAGCCGAAGGCCGTGCTGGTCATCACCGGACATTGGGAGGCCGACGCCTTCACCGTGTCGACCTCGGCGCATCCGCCGATGGTGTACGACTATTACGGTTTCCCCGAGCATACCTACCACATCACATATCCGGCGCCGGGCCAGCCCGAGCTGGCTGCGGAGGTGGGGGCGCTCCTCAAGCACGCGGGCCTCGATTGCCGGGAAGATCCCAATCAGGGTTTCGACCACGGCACCTTCGTGCCGCTCGGCCTGATGTATCCGAACGCCGACATGCCGATCGTGCTGCTGTCGCTGAAGTCGAGCTACGACGCGGCCGAGCACATCAAGGTCGGGCAGGCGATCGCCGCGCTCCGCGACGAGGGCATTCTGATCGTCGGCAGCGGACTCACCTATCACAACATGCGCGGTTTTGGCCACGCGGAGTCCAAGCCCGTCTCCTACGATTTCGAAGCCTATCTGAACGAGGCGATCGGCAACCCGGATGCCGCGCGCCGCAACGCGATGCTGGTGGACTGGGAGAACGCGCCGAGCGCGCGTCTCGCCCATCCGCGTGAGGATCATCTGCTGCCGCTGATGGTCGCCGCAGGTGCCGCCGGCGGCGACGTGGGCAAGCGCGTTTTCGTCGACGAGGTCGCGAATGTGGCGATGGCGTCGTATGTGTTTGGATGAATCCGCCCTGCGCGACGGTGGTCACCCGGTGCGGCGGGATGCCATCAGGCCGCGATACAGCGACGCATACTCGCCCGCCCGGTTGCGCCAGGACACGTCGGTCGCGAGGCCCGCGAGTTGCAATTGCCGCCACGCCGCCTTGTCATGGAAGGTGAAGCTGGCGCGCCCGAGCGCTACCGAGAGATTTGCCGATGTCACGGGCCCGAATGTGAAGCCGGTCGTCTCGTTCACGGTATCCGCGAGGCCGCCGACGCGCGACACGATCGGCACGGCGCCATAGCGCAGCGCGCAGAGCTGGGTTAGCCCGCACGGCTCGAACCGCGACGGCACAATCAGGGCGTCAGAACCCGCCTGGATCAGATGCGCAAGCGCCTCGTCATAGCCGATCACGGCCGCGATCCGGCTCGGATGTCCGCGTGCAGTTCCCTGGTAGCGATCCTGCAGTTCGGCATCGCCGCTGCCGAGCAACGCCAATTGCATCCCATCACCCAGGATGGTCGGCATGGAATCCAGCAGCAGATCGAGCCCCTTCTGCCACGACAGGCGGCTGATGACGCCAAGCAGCAGCGCATCCGGCCGCGGATCGAGGCCGAACCGCTGCTGCAGCGCTGCCTTGTTGGTCGAACGAAACGACAGCTCCTCGGCGCTGAAGCGATAGGCGATATGCGGATCGGTGTGTGGATTCCACACCGAGATGTCGATGCCGTTGAGGATGCCGCTCAGCACGTTTGCGCGCTCGCGCAGCAGGCCGCCGAGCCCCATGCCGCCTTCGTCGCTCTGGATCTCCTGCGCATAGGTCGGCGACACCGTGGTGATGCGATCGGCCAATTGCAGCCCGGCTTTCAAAAAGCTGATGCCGCCGAAATATTCGAGGCCGTGAACGTCGAACGACGCATCCCAAGGCAGCCCGATCGCGCCCGCCAGCGTGCGGTCGAACTTGCCTTGATAGGCCATGTTGTGAATGGTCATCACGGTGCCGGGCCGCGCTCCGCCATCGTAGTGCAGATAGGCCGGCGTGAGCCCGGCCTGCCAGTCATGGGCATGCACCACGTCAGGGACGAAGGCCGCGACAAGACCGTGGCCGATATCGGCCGCGATGCGCGACAAGGCCGCGAAGCGAATGCCGTTGTCCGGCCAGTCGACGCCCTCGGCGGTGACGTAGGGATTGCCCGGCCGTGCGTAGAGATGCGGCGCGTCGAGCACGAACAGGTCGAGCCCGTCATGCGAGCCCGCCAGCAGCCGGCCCGGGCCGCCGAAATAGTTCGGCCAGCGCCGGATTTCTTCAGCACCCGACAGCCGTCGCATCACGTCCGGATAGCCCGGCATCAGCGTGCGCATCTCGACGCCGTGCGCCTTCAGCGCGATCGGCAGCGCACCGGCGACATCCGCGAGGCCGCCGGTCTTGACGATGGGGTAGACTTCAGAGGCGACCGCGAGGACGCGAACAGGCGTCATGTATTGAGCCTGTCGATCATCGGCTGGGTGATCAGCGAGATGCCCTGCTCGGTGGTGCGAAAGCGTTTTGCGTCGAGCTCGGGATCTTCGCCGACGACGAGCCCCTCGGGGATCTCGACGCCGCGGTCGATCACGACATTCTTCAGTCGCGCGCCGCGCCCGACGTTCACGTAAGGCATGATCACCGCGTTCTCGACATTGCCGTAGGAGTTGATGCGTACGCCGGTGAACAGCAGCGAGCGGCGCAGCGAGGCGCCGGAGATGATGCAGCCGCCCGAGACCAGCGAACTTACGGCGTAACCGCGCCGGCTCTCCTCGTCATGGACGAATTTGGCGGGCGGCGTGATCTCCGAATAGGACCAGATTGGCCAGGCGCGGTCGAACAGATCGAGTTCCGGTACCACGTCGGTGAGGTCGATATTGGCGGCCCAGTACGCGTCGACCGTTCCGACGTCGCGCCAGTAGGAGCGCGGTTCGGTGCCGGTCCGCACGCAGGAGGTCGAAAACTGATGTGCGATGGCGCGGCCGTTCTTGACGATGTACGGAATGATATCCCTGCCGAAATCGTGGTTCGAGTTCGGATCCTCGGCGTCGCGCTTCAACTCGTCGTACAGGAATTTTGCGTCGAACACGTAGATGCCCATGCTGGCGAGCGAGACGTCAGGCTTGCCGGGCATCGGCGGCGGATCCTTGGGCTTCTCGAGGAACTGCTGGATCCAGCCGTTCTCGTCGATATGCATGATGCCGAAGCCCGAGGATTCCGCACGCGGCATTTCAAGGCAGCCGACGGTAACGTCGGCACCGCTGTCGACGTGCTGCCGCAGCATCACCTCGTAGTCCATCTTGTAGATATGATCGCCGGCGAGCACCACGATGAAGCGGCAGGCGTGCGCCTCGATGATGTCGATATTCTGGTAGATCGCATCAGCCGTGCCGACGTACCACATGTTCTCCGAGACGCGCTGGCTCGCAGGCAGGATGTCAAAGCTCTCGTTTCGCTCGGGCCGGAAGAAGTTCCAGCCCATCTGCAGATGCCGGATCAGGCTGTGCGCCTTGTACTGGGTGGCGACCGCGATGCGGCGGATGCCGGAGTTGACCGCGTTGGACAGCGCGAAATCGATGATGCGGGATTTGCCGCCGAAATAGACCGCGGGCTTGGCGCGCCGGTCGGTCAATTCCAGCAGCCGGCTGCCGCGACCGCCGGCCAGGACAAACGCCAAAGCCTGGCGGGCGAGCGGCTCATTTCCGGCGGCACTCATGTCGTCCTCCCACTCGTCTGGCGCAAGCCAAATTCTGGCGTAAACCAAGGCCTTCGCGAAGTGCCTTCCGGCCGCGCATCATTGGAACCGATAGTAACGGTACGAATAGGTAATCGGGAAGGTGCTTGTTGGTTGCGAACGCGTGGGAAGCTTAACGCTTTGCCGTCGATCTCAACTCTCCAGCGCCATCGTACCGGCGTCATATCGGCGCGGCCGATGATCACATTTCGGGCACACGGTATCTTGTGCGCTGCACGCAAATTCGAAGCTTTGACTTAACGCTGGGATGCCTGAATCATGCTGCCCCGATCCCTTTCCAAACCGAAACGTCAGACAGGAGGTGAGACGATGAGTATCTGGAAAACGGCAATTGCCTGTTCGCTCACGGCTGCGGTCGTGGCTGGCCCCATCGGGCAGGCGACAGCGGCCCCGCTGCCGACCCATGTCGCGACCATGAAGGCTGCGGTCGGCGATGACGTCACGCCGGTCTATTGGCGCGGCCGCGGCTTTGGATGGGGTATCGGTGGCCTGGCGGCCGGCGCGATCATCGGCGGCGCCATCGCCAGCGGCGGGCCCTATGGTTATGGTTATGGCGGCGGCCCGTATTACGGTGGCGGCTATGGATATCCGGGACCGGGATACGGCTACGCGCCTGCGTATTATGGTTACGGACCAGGCTACGCCTATCCCGGCTATGGCTACCGCCGCTACTACAGGCCCTACCGCCCGTATTATGGCTACTACCGGCCGTATCGCCCGTATTACCGCGGCTACTGGTGAGCACCAGAGCGACAGCCACACGATCAGGCTCATGCAGGCGAGATGCCTCGGGCCGGCTTTGAGTCGAGGCCGACGCATCTTGCCGCGCGATGCGTTGCGTTCAGGGCACGAGACCTCGCGAATTCATCAAGCGTCTGTGAGTTGAGAACGAGGTTTCCAACCGATCCCCACCTTCGAAACATTCCTCCTGCATTCCCCGCTCGCGACAACACCCGCATTGCTATTTGCACCACCTCCCTTGCAGCGCGCTCGACTCCGTCAAAAATCAACCGGACGACCACATCGGGAGACCGGCCATGGGCCTGCAAGAAACAAAAATCGAATCGCTTCCCTTCGTCACCGCTGAACTCAACTACCTCGCGCCGGTGTCCGGCAAGCCACGGACCTACGCCTTCGATCCGCCGCCGGGCGAACCGAAGAGCACATCGCTGCCGGAGCCGCACCAGGTGCCGATCTTCGATGCGCGGCTGATCGCGAACAACATCTCGCTCGATCGCGAGGGCTTCGCGCTGGTGCGCCACCCGAACCAGGTGAAGGATTTTTACAACGACGAGGAAATCCGCACCATCTACTACCCAGCCGTCGAGGCCTTCCTGCGCGCGACCTTGAAAGCTGATCGCGTCGTGATCTTCGACCACACGGTGCGCAGGCGCATCGAGGGCGCCGCGGATATTCGTGACGGCGGCCCGCGCCAGCCTGCGACGCGCGTCCATGTCGACCAGACCGCCGTCTCCGGCGCCAACCGCGTGCGCGAGCATGTGCCTGATGAAGCCGACGAGTTGCTCAAGGGCCGTGTGCAGGTGATCAACCTCTGGCGCCCGATCCGCGGTCCCTTGCGCGATTCACCGCTGGCGATGGTCGACGGCACCACGGTGTCGCCTGATGATCTTGTCGCTTCCGACCTGATCTATCCCAACCGTCGCGGTGAGACCTATTCGGTGAAATACAATCCGAACCATCGCTGGTTCTATTTCCCGGAGATGACGGCCGACGAGGCGCTGCTGCTCAAATGCTATGATTCCGCAACCGACGGCCGCACCCGTTTCGGGCCGCACACCGCCTTCGTCGATCCGACCACGCCGCTAGATGCCGCGCCGCGCGAGAGCATCGAGGTGCGCACGCTGGTCTTTCACAAGCGTTGAGGCGCTTTCGAACGAGTTCAGCCGTGTCGGGCCGGCAAACCCGACACGGCTGCAATCTGTCTGATGTCATATCGGCCTCGTCCGTCACCGACAGACATAGGTTCCGTTGACAAGCACGCGAACGCATCCGGTGCCTACTGCGGCCGCGCCGACGGCTGCGCCGCCTACGACGGCGCGTCGGGTGGTGCGACGCGCAACGCCGGCGACGCTGACAGGGGTCAGGGGACGCCCGACCCTGGCCTCTGCGCTGCTCACCGTAAGCGCGAGCCCTTCGGTCGGCGACCACTCGAATGAGCCTGATAGTCCAAGGCCGGCTATCAACGCTGCCAGCAGCAGCATTGTCGGCTTGCGATATGTCATCCTGACCTCCCGTCGTTTCAGTGGGAGGTCATCAGCCCATGACTTGACCTCCGGACCATTGATCAGGATCAACAGATCGGGCTGGCGCGCAGGGCCGCGAAAGGCGCCGCGGTGGCTTGCCGCAGGTCGATATTTCCACAGCTCGTAACAATGTGTGATGGCTCCCTGCCGGGCATCGCCCGGCAGTTCCCGGAACTACGGGGAACCGCGCGACGTTGGCTGGCGGGGCAGGGCTACCGGGAGCGGTGCCTTGCGAGCGTCAATGATTTTACTGCTTTGCCTGACGACCTCTTCTCTCGCCCTCATGTCTCTTGCACATGCCGAGAGCGGGCTTGCCTCATACTATGGTTACGGGAAAGCCGCGAAGAACGGCGAACTGACCTGTGCGCACAAGACGCGTCCGTTCGGCAGCGTGCTCAAGGTGTCCTATAGCGGCCGCACCATCCAATGCCGCGTCAATGATCGCGGCCCCTTCATCCGCGGCCGCATCGTCGATCTCTCGGTGCCGGCGGCCCGCGCGCTTGGCATGATGAGCGCCGGCGTGGTGCGGGTCTCGGTGGAATAGGCCCGCCGCCGCGCTATAGTGCCGCCCCAAAAGGAAAGGGGAGGGCTGCTATGGCTCGCATCAGGGTCGGACTCGTCGGCTGCGGCTTCGTGTCGGAGCTGCATATGTATGCGTTCCGGCGCGTCTATGGCGTCGACGTCGAGGTTGCGGCGGTCGCTGCGCGCGGCGATCAAATCGTCGAGTTTGCCGCCCGTCATGACATCCCGCGGGTCTATCGCAGCTTTGCGGAATTGATCGCGGACCGCGCGCTCGATGTCATCGACATCTGCACGCCGCCCAACCTTCATGCCGAGATGATCGTCGCCAGCATGCAGGCCGGCAAGCATGTCATCTGTGAAAAGCCGTTCGCCGGTTATTTCGGCCGCAACGGCGACAAGGAGCCGATCGGCAAGCACGTGCCGAAGGCGCTGATGTATGAGCGCGTGCTCGAGGAGATGGACGCAACGCGTGCCGCGATCGAGCGCACCGGAAAGCTGTTCATGTATGCCGAGGACTGGATCTACGCGCCGGCCGTGACCAAGACCGCGGAGATTATCAAGGCGACGAAGGACAAGATTTTGTTCATGAAGGGCGAGGAGAGCCATTCCGGCTCGCACGCGGCGCATGCCGCGCAATGGGCGATGACCGGCGGCGGCTCGCTGATACGGATGGGCTGCCATCCGCTCTCGGCCGTGCTCTATCTCAAGCAGGTCGAGGCGAAGGCGCGCGGCGAGACCATCAGGGTTGCGAGCGTCACCGGCGATGTCGGCAACGTCACCGCCAGCCTCAAGCCGGAGGAGCGGACCTACATCAAGGCCAATCCGGTCGATGTCGAGGATTGGGGCACGTTGACGGCGACGTTCTCCGACGGCACCAAGGCCACCGTGTTCTCCGGCGACATGATCATGGGCGGCGTCCGCAATCTGATCGAGACCTACACCAGCGGCGGCTCGCTATTCGCCAACATCACCCCGAACACGCATCTGATGAGCTATCAGACCTCCGAGGAGAAGCTCGCCTCGGTCTACATCACCGAGAAGGTCGATCGCAAAACCGGCTGGCAATATGTCTGTCTCGAGGAGGAATGGACGCGCGGCTATCTCCAGGAGATACAGGATTTCATGGAATGCGCCGCCACGGGACGGCAGCCGCTGTCGGACCTCGCGCTCGCCTACGAGACGATCAAGGTGAACTATGCGGGGTACTGGGCGGCGGAAGAGGGGCGGCGGGTGGTGCTGTAGGACGCCAGCGGGGCCGCGGGTGAGGGGGACTTTCCGCGAGTCTCGCTGTCACCGTACTCGCGGAGAGTCCCCCTCACCCCAACCTTCTCCCCGCGAAGAGCGGGGCGAGGGAGTGCAGTCCCGCCGCGGATGCAGTTTCCTCACGTCCCGTAAGTCGATCCCTTCGGCAGCGGAAACACCGGGTCCTGGGTGCGGATGTTGGTCGGCCACACCACCGAGATGTGCTCGCCGGCGTTCTGCATCACCACCGGCGTCGAACGTTCGTTCTGGCCGGACAGAGGTGTGCCCGGCGGGAAGAATTTCACGCCGTAGCCCTGGATGGTGCCGCCTGCGGGGATGTCGACATCGAGCGCGGCCTTGCGAATGGCCTCCGGCTCGAAGCTGCCGTACTTCTCCTTGGCGACCGGCAGCACGTTGTTGAGCAGCACCCAGGTCTGGTTGAAGCCCATCGAGCAGTGTGGCGGCACGTCGGTCGCGCCGGTCTTGGCCTGGTAGCGCGTGACCATGGTCTTGATCAGATCGCCCATGCCGGGCGCGAGCTTCGACGGATCGAGCAGTTGCGCCGGCACCGGATCGATGTTGCAGAAATTGTCGATGTCGGCGCCGAAGGCGGTGCGCAGCTTGTCGAGCTGGCTGTAACCGGCGCCGGCGCCGAACAGCATCTTGAAGCGCAATCCGCTCTCGCGCGCCTGGCGCAGGAACAGGGTGATGTCGGGATTATAGCCGGCATGCGAGATCACATCGACCTTGGCGCGCTTGAGTTTTGTGACGAGCACCGAGAGATCGGGCGCGGAGGCCGAATAACCTTCGCGCAGCACCACCTGGATGCCCGCCTGCTTGGCATAGGCTTCGTCTGCTGCCGCGACACCGACGCCATAGGGGCCGTCCTCGTGGATCAGCGCGACCTTGACTTCGCCCGGCTCCATCCCGAGTTTTGCTTTCGCATGCTCGGCGATGAAACCGGCAAAGGCTTGGCCATACTGGTCGGAGTGGATCTGGGCGCGAAAGACGTATTGCAGGTTCTTGTCCTTGAACACGGCGGTCGACACCGCGGTCGTGATCCAGAGGATCTTCTTCTGCTGCTCGACCTTCGCCGCCATCGGCACGGCGTGCGCGCTGGAGAAGACGCCGTCGATGATGTCGACCTTCTCCTGGCTGATCAGCCGCTCGGCCTCGTTGATGGCGACGTCGGCCTTGCTCTGGGAGTCGGCGGAGACGGGCACGATCTTGGTCTTGCCACCGATGCCGCCCCTCTCGTTGACGAGATCGATCGCGATCTGCGTTCCGACGGAGGAGGCGACCGAGCCGCCCGCGGCGAACGGGCCGGTGAGATCGTAGATCACGCCCATGCGAAGCGTCTCGGCTTGCGCCTGGGCCCGGGTCCAATCGAGGCTGAGTGTGGCGGCAGCAGCCGCCGTACCCTTCAGCAGCTGCCTGCGTGAAGTCGGCATTCTATCCCTCCCTCCGAACCGTCGTTTACGACTGGCTTTATGTTTTTTGGTGAGTATTTGGAGGGCGCTTGTGAAAGTCAACATGCACCGCACCAGGCAAATCGTGGCCGTCCGAGATCAGATCGGCATTTTTCCCTGAGTATCATTCTTTTTGCGGAGCGCTCGGGAAGCGACCGCTCCGCTGTCCCTCATCACGGATCGTTCGATCGTTCTGCATCATGCCGGACGCAAACATCCGCTTGTCATGCGTGTGCTTTCCGCTTTGCCCGAATACAGCATCGTTTCCCGCGATTGTGATGGTTTCGTTGCAGCGCGTTCGCCGCGGGCCAGGCTTGCATCCGGCATTCGGCTTGTGCGCATCGGAGGTTGCGTGCCATCCTAGCGAGGCAAATTGCACGGGAAGCCCAATTCCCGGCTTGGCCATCGCGCCGCTTTAAGGGTCGAAACAAAAGCTCAGGAGAAGAGACATGGTGTGGACGCTTCGTTTTGCGGGGCTCGCTTGCGCTGGCCTGTTGCTGTCCCCGGTCAGTGCGTTGGCAGGGCCGAAGGTCGTATCCGGTCCGGGCGCCGATCCCGGATGCTTCAAGCCCTGGTCTGCGCAAACCAAGTTCTTCCAGTGGGACAAGAAGCCCGGTCCCTACAAGATCGCGCTCGTCAACGGCTTCGTCGGCAACACCTGGCGCATTCAGATGGTGAAGACGGCAAAGGCCTTCGCCTCGCAGCCGGGCATCAAGGAGAACCTCAAGGAGTTCAAGGTCGTCTCGACCGGCACCGATGTTGCAGCGCAACTCGGCGCGATGGAGGACTTCATCAATCAGGGCTTCGACGCCATTGTCACCATCGCGGTGGCTCCTGACGGCTTCGACCGCATCATCCGTCTCGCCGACAAGAACAACGTGGTCGTGGTTCCCTTCGACAACGTCCTCGACACCGACAAGGTGATGATGGTCAACGAGGACCAGAAGGAAATGGGCCGCATGTCGGCGAAGTGGCTCATCGATGAAAGCGGCAAGAAGGCGGGCGACATCCTCGAAGTCCGCGGCCTGCCGGGCAATTCGGTCGACCGTGACCGCCACCTCGGCTTCCGCGAAGTCATGGAAGCGCCGGGCAACAGCTTCAAGATCACCGAAGTGGTCGGCAATTGGGATACCGGCACCTCGCAGAAGGTGACGGCGGACGCACTCGCGGTGCACGGCCATTTCGACGGCGTGTTCACGCAAGGCGGCTCCGACGGCACCGTGCAGGCGCTGATGTCGGCGAAACATCCCTTCGTTCCGATGTCGGGCGAAGGCGAGAACGAGTATCGCAAGCAGATCGCCGATCACGCCAAGGACGGGCTCAAGGGCATGTCCTACGGCCAGTCTCCGGCGCTGGTCGCCATCGCCACCAAGGCGGCGATCTCCGCGCTGCAAGGCAACGTGATGCCGCAGCTGATCTCGATCCCGATTCCGGTTGCGACCTACAAGGATCTGAAGCCCGGCACCAATTACTGGCCGGACCTCAACGCAAACTTCTTCGCGCCGAACCAGTTCACGCCCTGCGGCGTCAACTTCACGGCGCCGGAGATCATGTCGCAGAGCGAGAAGAACACCCAGTGAGCCTGCTGGCGATGTCCTGGTTGCGGCCCGGCGTTTGCCGGGCCGCTGCTGCGTGAGCCCGCCATGCCGGACGCCCCTCTGAGCCAACCCGCCTTCCTCACCCTGTCCGGAATCTCCAAGCGCTACGCCGGTGTGCGGGCGCTCGAAGGCGTCGACTTCGCGTGCGAACGCGGCAAGATCCACGCGGTGCTGGGCGAGAACGGCGCCGGCAAGTCGACGCTGATCAAGATCATCGCCGGCGTCGTCCAGCCCGATACCGGCGCCATGCGGCTCGACGGACGCGACGTGAGCTTCGCGACGCCGTCGGCGGCCAATGCGGCCGGTGTCGTCTGCATTTTCCAGGAATTGTCGCTGATGCCCGACCTCTCGGTCGCGGACAACATCTCGATCGCGTCGCCGCCGCGCCGCTTCGGCCTCATCGACGCGCGGGCGCAGCGCCGCCGGGCCGAGGAGCTGCTGGCCGTGATCGGTTGCGAGGACGTCAATCCCCTGATGCGCGTGCGCGATCTGCCGCTGTCGCGCCGCCAGGTGGTGGAGATCGCCAAGGCGCTCGGCAAGAAACCGCAGCTCCTGATCCTCGACGAAGCCACATCGGCTCTCACCAGTGCCGACGTCGAGAAGGTGTACGCCATGCTGGCACGGCTCAAGGCCGAGGGCGTTGCCATTCTCTACATCTCGCACCGGATGCACGAGGTCGAGGCGCTGGCCGACCGCGCCTCAGTATTCCGGAACGGTCGCCATATCGAGACCTTCGACAAGGGCCGGCGCTCGACCGCCGATATCGTTCAGCTCATGATCGGGCGCGACATTGCCACCCAATATCCGCCCAAGCCCGCGCGCGGATCGCCGAAGCCTGTGCTGGCCGTCGATAATCTGAGCTGGGACAAGAGTCTCGATTGCATCTCGCTCAGCGTCGGCGCCGGCGAGATCGTCGGCCTCGGCGGACTGGATGGCCAAGGGCAGAAATCCTTGCTGCTGGCGCTGTTCGGCGTGCTGCGCGGCGTCTCCGGGCAGGTCACTGTCGAAGGCCGCGAGGTGCGTCCGGGATCTCCGGCGGCGGCGAAGTCAGTCGGGATCGCGCTGGTGCCGGAGGATCGCAAGACCGAAGGCCTGATGCTGCCGATGTCGATCGCCGACAATCTGGTGATCGCCTCGCTCGACGCGATCTCGACCGGACCTCTGGTCGACCGCGTGCGAGAGAATGATGCGATCAAGCGCGCCATCGCGCGGCTGCAGATCAAGATCGGCGCGCCCGGCGACGCGGTCGCCACGCTCTCCGGCGGCAACCAGCAGAAGGTCGTTCTCGCCAAATGGCTGATGACCGATCCGCGCATCATCCTGCTCAACGATCCCACACGCGGCATCGACGTCGGTACTAAGCAGGAGCTTTACCGGCTGATGCGCGAGCTCGCCGACCAGGGCGCCGCCATCCTGTTCTACTCGACCGACTACGACGAGCTCATCGGCTGCTGCGACCGGGTGGCGATCATGTATGACGGACGCATCGTGCGCGAGCTTGAAGGCGACGAGCTCAACGAGACCAACATCATCGCGAGTGCGCTGAACATCGACGCCGCGGCGCCGGATAGTCCCGGAGCCGCCCATGCTTGACGATGTCGCCATCAGGGTTCGCCAGAACATCGGCATCGTTACCGCGGTCCTGTTGTTCTCCATCCTCTATCTGCTCTACAACCTCTCCCACCCCAAGGGCTTCTCGTCAGCGGTTCTGGTGCAGAACGGCGACGAGATCTTTGCACTCGCCATGCTGGCGATGGCCCAGACCGTGCCGGTGCTGGCGTCGGGGCTCGATCTCTCCGTGGGCGCGGTTATGACCATGGTGGGGTGCTTCGCGAGCTATCTGCTCACGGGGGTGGGCGCCCCGTTGCATCTCGACATCTTCGGTCTGCATCTCGGCCTCGGCACCTTTCCCGGCGGCATGGGCGGCATCTTGCTCGGGATTGTCATTTGCCTTGCGACCGGCGCACTGGCCGGCTTCGTCAATGGCTGCGTCGTCGTCTATGGACGCATCCAGCCGATCATCGCGACGCTTGCGACCGGTGCGATCTATATCGGCATCGCGCTATTCCTGCGGCCGACGCCGGGCGGCAAGATCGACGAGGATCTCAACTGGGCGCTGACCAATTCGCTCGGCGATTTCGCCCAGACCATCCATATCTTCGATGATGGCGCAGCGCCCTGGTTTGCGCCGGTGGCCTGGATCCCGGTGCCGTTCGTGCTGCTGGTTCTGATCGCGCTGCTGGTCTGGGTGCCGTTCCGCCGCTCCGTGATTGGCCGCGCCGTCTATGCGGTCGGCTCGGCCGAAGGCGCGGCCTACATGTCCGGCCTTCCGATCGACCGTGCCAAGATCGCGGCCTTCACGCTCGCCGGGTTCTTCGCCGGCTGTGGCGGCCTGTTCCTCGCCATCCAGACATCCTCGGGCAATGCCGACATCCCGCAGGCCGGCGCCTATACGCTCAACTCGATCGCCTCCGTCGTCATCGGCGGAACTTCGCTGCTCGGCGGGACCGGCAGCGCGATCGGCTCGATCTTCGGCGCCATGGTGCTGCGCGTCATCTCGTTCTTCTTCCGCATCTTCGACATCGCGCCGCTGTTGCAACCGCTGTTCGAGGGCCTGATCCTGCTGGCGGCGGTCAGCATCGGCGCGCTCGGCGTGCTGCGCGTCAAGAACACGCTGGAGCTGTTCCGATGAGTTCGGCCTCACTCAGTCTCTCGCGCGACGACCGCCCGATCTTGATCGCGGCGCTGTTCATCCTCGTCATCCTGGTGGCGGGCACGGTCTATACTTTTGCGCGCTTCGGCAGCGCGCCGCTGTTGTCACCGACCTATCTGTTGCAGCAACTTCAGATCGGCGCCTTCCTCGGCATCGTGGCCGCCGGGATGATGATGGTGATCCTGATCGCCCAGATCGACCTGTCGGTGCCGTGGACGCTGGCCGCGGCCGCGATGATGGCGACATCGATCGGCGGGCCGCTCGCAATTCCCGTCGGGCTCGGGGTCGGGCTCCTGGTCGGTCTCGTCAACGGCATCGGGGTTGCCTATCTGCGCGTGCCCTCGATGATCTTCACGCTCGGCGTCAACGCGGTGATGCGCGGCCTGATGGTTGCGCATACCGGCGGCTACGCGCCGCAGACCGGCGCCACCGACCTGATGCGGATGCTCGCCGGCGACCGCACGCTCGGCATTCCCAACGCCTTGTTCGTCTGGATCGCCGTGTCGGTGCTCGTCACGATTGTCCTGCAGCGCACCACGCTCGGCCGCTACGTCTATGCCATCGGCAACAAGGAGGCCGCCGCCTATCTCGCCGGCGTCGACACCCGCCGCATCACCGTGATCTGCTTCGTGCTGTGCGGTCTCGCCGCCGCGCTCGCCGGCGTTCTGCTCGCCGGCTACTCAACCAAGGCCTATCAGGGCATGGGGGATGCCTATCTGCTGCCGTCGATCGCGGCGGTTGTGATCGGCGGCACCAACATCCTCGGCGGCCGCGGCCGCTATCTCGGGACGCTGATCGGCGTCGTGCTGATCGTGCTGCTCAACAGCGTGCTGTCGATCATGGACATGCCTGAGGCCGGCCGCCAGGTGATCTACGGCCTTGTCATCATCTTCATGCTGCTGGTCTACGGGCGCGGCGAACGTGTCACGAGTTGACGCCGCGCTGACGGATCAGAGAAACGGCGACGCCAGGGCCGGCGTTTCGACCAGCGCGTGAGCGGCGTATTCGAGCGCAGACCGGATCTGCGCCCGGGTTGAAGGACCGCAGATGCAGACTCTCACGGCTTCCGGTGGTGGATCGCTCACGACAAAGGCGTCGCTTGCGACCACGCCGATACCAGTCTGCCGCATATGCTCCACGAAAGCCGACCGGGTCCAGGCTCCGGGCAGCGCAACCCACAAATTGAAGCTCAGGGGATCGCCGCGATAGGACCCCTTGGGCAGGATTTCGGCGGCGAGCTTCTGCCGCGCCGAGGTCTCGGCGCGGATGAACCGCAACATTGTGTCCGCGGTGCCGTCTTCGATCCAGCGGGTCGCGATCGCCACGGTGAGCGGGGACGCCATCACAGTTGCTGACCGGAGCGCCGAGGCGAACGGCCAGGCCGAGCGCGTATCGGGCACGACGACGTAGGCGGTGCGCAAGCCCGCGCCGATGCATTTTGCCAGTCCCGCGACGTGCCAGGTCAGATCAGGCGCGATCGCAGCAAAGGGCGCGTGGCCGTGGCCGTGCTCGGGAATGAAGCCATAGGCATCGTCCTCGATGATCGGCAGCTTGAAGCGTCGTGCGATCGCGACGATCTCGCGCCGTCGCGAGTCCGGGATCGTCAGGGTCGTCGGATTCTGCAGCGTCGGATTGAGGTAGACGGCCTTGGGCTTCAGCTTCTTGCAGGCATCGGTGAGCGCCTGCGGCTCGATCCCATCGCCATCCATCGGCAGGCCGACGAGGGTGATGCCGAGCTGCGCGGCGATGGACCTGATCCCGGGATAGGTGATGGCCTCGCACAGCACCACCTCGCCTGCTTTCGCAAGGATCGAGAGGATGCCGAGCAGCGCCGGATGTGCCCCCGGCGAGACGAAGATGCGGCTCTGTGCCGGCACCAGCGCACGGCGGCCGAGCCAGCTTGACGCGGCATCCTTGTCGGCCTGCGTGCCGCCAAAGCCCTGGTAGCGCAGCAGCGATACGACGTCGCGCAGCACATGTTCGGCGCCGGCCTGCATCCGCTCGATCAATTCGGGATCATCAGGCTCGGGCGGCAGGTTCATGGAGAGATCGACGGGACGGGGCGGAAAGCTTGTCGTCGAACGCCGCGGTCGCGGCTTGTCGCGAACGAAGGTTCCCTGTCCGACCTTCGATTCAATCAGCCCGCGCTTCTGGGCTTCGACATAGCCGCGTGCGACGGTGGTGAAATCGACATCGAGGCGCTTGGCGAGTTTCCGCTGCGGCGGCAAGCGGTCGCCGATGACGAGCCGTCCGGCGGCGACGTCGTCGGCAATTGCATCTGCGATTGCGAGATAGCGCGGCTTGTCGCTGTTCGATAGATCGGGTCTCCAGTCGGCCATTGCTCGGTTCCGTCAAGTTACGTCAGCAGAATTGACTGTATATTGTTGCATGCGCTGAGGCAATTGCATCGTAGCTGTTGCTTGCCTCGGCGAGGCGGTTCCGCTTAAGCGTGTTGCACACCGATCGAGCGCGCTGCCCAGCATTTCTCAGGCAGTATTTTTCGACCATTGCGCAAACATATCTCGATCCAGTCAGGTCTCCATTCAACATTGAATGCATAAATGAATGCATATTGTATGGGTTGATGATTTGTAGTGCAGAACGCCGCTTGGCACATTGATTGCAAAACCTGATCTCGATCCGGGAGGCCCGGACGTGAACAGGAGATGTCTATGCCAGCAGTGAACATGCCCGCGCGTCAGAAGGGCGACTTTCTTGTCGACTACGAAGAGAAGGTTTTCGAGGACGTCAAAGCAAAGCCCGGTGAGAAGGCGCTCGTCACCTTCCACACCGTCGCGTTCGAAGGCTCCATCGGCCTCGTCAATATTCTCCAGGCGCTGCGCCTGAAGCGGAAGGGCTTTGAGACCTCGGTTCTGCTTTACGGTCCCGGTGTCACGCTCGGTATTCAGCGCGGCTTTCCGAAGATCGGCGACGAAGCCTTCCCTGGCGCGCAGAACTTCAACAACCAGCTCGCAAAATTCATGGATGAAGGCGGCAAGGTCTATGCGTGCCGGTTCGCTCTGCAGGCGCTCTACGGCCATGGTGAACCGTCGCTCATTCCGGGCATCCGGCCGATCAATCCGCTCGATGTGCTCGACCTCATCCTGCTTCACCGCAAGGACGACGCGTTCATGATGCACACCTGGACCGTCTGACCCCGGTCGGTTCACGCGACGGACGAGGGAGGAGCACAGTGACAACGAAGCGCACGATCAGGGCTGGCGCGATTCAGATCGCGCCGGATCTGGACACGCCGACCGGAACGCTCGACCGGATCCTGGCGGCCATCGCGGAGGCGGCCGGCAAGGGAGTTCAGTTCGCCGTTTTTCCGGAGACGTGCGTTCCCTGGTACCCGTATTTCTCCTTTGTCCGTCCGCCGGTGCTGAGCGGCGCCGAGCACATCCAGCTCTACGACAACGCCGTCGTCGTGCCGGGTCCCGTGACGGACGCGGTTGCGCAAGCGGCCAAGCGTCACGGCATGGTGGTGGTGCTCGGCGTCAACGAGCGCGATCACGGCTCGCTTTACAACACCCAGCTCGTGTTCGACGCGAACGGCGCGATCGTCCTGAAGCGCCGCAAGATCACGCCGACATTTCATGAGCGCATGATCTGGGGGCAGGGCGATGGCGCCGGCCTGAAGGTGGTCGAGACCGCGGTCGGCCGGGTCGGCGCGCTGGCCTGCTGGGAGCATTACAACCCGCTCGCCCGCTACGCGCTGATGGCCCAGCATGAGGAAATCCATGCGGCCCAGTTCCCGGGATCGCTGGTCGGACAGGTCTTTGCCGACCAGATCGAGGTGACGATCCGGCATCATGCGCTGGAAAGCGGATGCTTCGTCGTCAACGCCACTGGCTGGCTGTCCGAGGAGCAGATTGCGAAAATCTCGCCGGAAGAAGGCCTGCGCAAAGGCCTGCGCGGCGGTTGCATGACCGCAATCGTCTCCCCTGAAGGAAATCACCTGGTGCCGCCCTTGACCAGCGGCGAGGGCATCCTGGTCGCCGATCTCGATCTCGCTTTGATCACCAAACGCAAGCGGATGATGGACTCGGTCGGCCACTACGCCCGGCCGGAGCTGCTTTCGCTGGTGCTGAACGACCAAGCCACGCGTCCGATGCACGGCTTTCACCCGAACCGCCTCGGGCCCATTCCGGGAGACCAATCAGATGAGACCGCAGATGCCGCAACCCATGGCGATGCCGACCGAGCAACTGATCAACGAGTTGCAGTCCTTCGGGGTCCGGCTCGCTGATCCCAAGACCGCGGGAACCGGCCGCCGCGGCGGTGCCGGGCCGTCGGATCACACGCCGTTTACGATCGACGGCGCGACCGTGATGATTCCGGTCCACAATGCGCCGGCCTTCGAGAGTCCCTATCTCGTCGAGCGCCCAGACGAGGCCGGGCGCAGCCGCATCTCGCGCGACGGCGTGGTGCTCACTGAGGTCTCGTTTCCGTTGCGACCCAAATTCTACGACCGCAGCACCGAGGACGGCGTTCCCTATTGGAAGATTGCGACCCTGCACGGGCGCGACGTTCTCGCCACCACGGTGCTGCAGACCTGCATTCGCTACCAAAGCCGCACCAAGACCTGTCAGTTCTGCGCCATCGGCCAGTCGCTCGCGGCAGGACGTACGGTCGAGCGCAAGACGCCGGCACAGCTCGCCGAAGTGGCAAAGGCGGCCGTCGAGCTCGACGGTATCAGGCACATGGTGATGACGACGGGCACGCCGCATACGTCCGATCGTGGCGCCGGGATCCTTGCGGAGAGTGCGCAGGCCGTCAAAGCCGCCGTCGACCTGCCGATCCAGGCGCAATGCGAACCGCCGGACGATTTTGCCTGGTTTGGTCGCATGAAGAGTGCGGGCGTCGACGCGCTCGGCATGCATCTGGAGGTCATCGGGCCCGCCGTGCGGCAAAGGATCATGCCCGGCAAGGCGCAGGTCTCGATCGATCAATATATGGAGGCGTTTGCTGCAGCCGTCCCGGTGTTCGGCCGCGGTCAGGTCTCGACCTATATCCTGGCTGGCCTCGGCGACGAGCCTTCCGAGATCCTCGCGCTGTCGCGCCGGCTCATCGAGATCGGCGTCTATCCCTTCGTCGTGCCGTTCGTGCCGATTGCCGGCACGCCGCTGGAGAGCCATGCGACGCCGTCAGCGGCATTCATGCACGAAATCCTGCGTCCGCTCGCCGAGATGCTGCGCGCCGCCGGCATACGCGCCACCGACATCAAGGCAGGCTGCGGCAAATGCGGCGCCTGTTCGGCCCTGTCCACCTACGAACGCGGAGCAAGCGCATGATGTTCGAGCCGTTCAAGCCATTCGTTGCGCCGGAATTCCAGGTGAAGTTCGCAACCGAAGCGTGGGAGCGTGCTGCCGCCGCAGCGTTGCGCCGCGACGTGTTCTGCGAGGAGCAGGGCGTGTTTGCTGGTGATGATCGCGACGCGATCGACGATATCGCCATTCCGCTCGTGGCCGTGTCGCTGCTCGGCGTGGCCGAGGCCGATGTCGTCGGCACCGTGCGCATTCACGGCGACGAACACGAGGCGGATGTGTGGTGGGGCTCCCGCCTTGCCGTTGAAAAGGGTTATCGCCGGCTCAGCGCGGTTGGCGCCGGTCTGATCCGGCTTGCCGTCTCCTCTGCGCATGCGCGCGGTTGCCGGCGCTTCCTTGCCAACGTGCAGAGTCAGAATGCGCTTCTGTTCCAGCACATGCACTGGCGCTCGCTCGGCGAATTCGAGCTGCTCGGCCGGCCGCACCATCGCATGGAGGCCGACCTCGATCACTATCCGCCGTTCCGGACGCCTGAAACCGGCTTCCGGTCACTCGCAAAACTGGCGGCCTGAGCATGCTGACCGACGCCGCACTCACAGGCCTCGCCGAACGGCTCCGCCAAAGCCGCGGCATCGCCGCCAAGGCCGACATCGCGGCTGTTGCGGCCGCGCTCGACCTCTCGGGCGGCGACGCCATCGCGGTGGGGGACGACTGCGCGGCGATCCCGGAAGGTGACGGCTACACGTTGTTCGCCATCGAAGGCTTCATGAACGAATTCGTCGCCGCCGACCCCTGGTTTGCGGGCTGGTGCGGCGCCATGGTCAACATCTCGGACGTCGCGGCGATGGGCGGACGGCCGACCGCCATCGTCAACGCGATCTGGTCCAATGGTGCGGACAAGGCCGCGCCCATTCTCGAAGGCTTGAAAGCCGCCGCGAAGACATTCGGTGTGCCCGTCATCGGCGGGCATACCAATGTGCGCAGCGCTCAGTGCCAGTTTGCCGTCGCGATCCTCGGCCGCGCCAGGCGGCTGCTGACCAGCTTCGACGCCAGGCCCGGCGACAAGCTGATCGCGGCGATCGATCTTCGCGGCCGCTACCGCGAGCCGTTCGCGAACTGGGAGGCGGCCACCGACGCGCCCGCGGAGCGGCTGCGCGCCGATCTGGAGATCCTGCCGTCCATTGCCGAGGCGGGGCTTGCGCTCGCCGCCAAGGACATCAGCCAGGGCGGCATCGTCGGGACAGCGGCGATGCTGGCCGAGTGTTCGCAAGTCGCCATCACGCTTGACGTTGAGGCGATTCCGATTCCCTCCGGTGCGCCGCTCGAGCGCTGGCTGCTCACGTTCCCGAGCTTCGGCTATCTCCTGTCGGCGAAGCCCGAAAACGTCGATGAGGTCCTGTCGCGCTTCCAGCGGCGCGGCGTCGCCGCGGCCGCGATCGGAGAGGTCAGCGTGGGAACAAGCGTGGACATTCTCAGCCCCTCCGGCCGCGCAACGGTCTGGGACTTCGCAGCGCAGCCCCTGATCGGCTGTGCGCCAGACGAGAGCCATCAGCAGCGGAGCGTGGCATGAGCGGCGGTTCGTCCCGGCTTCGCATCGCGATCCTTACGCACTCGACCAATCCACGGGGTGGCGTGGTGCACGCGCTCGCGCTTGCGGACGCCCTGACAGATCTTGGACACAGGCCGGTCGTGCATGCGCCCGACCCGGCAGGTAAAGGCTTCTTCCGCCGCAGCGTCGCCGCGACGCGCTCCGTGCCAGCGTCGCCCAGTTCTAGCGACGTCGTCGCGATGGTCGAAGCGCGCATCGAGGATTATGTCCGGCATTTCGAGGATGCCGCAAATCGGCAGTACGACGTCTTCCATGCCCAGGACGGCATCTCCGGCAACGCGCTCGCGACGCTGAAGCAACGCGGCCTGATTCAACGCTATGTCCGCACCGTTCATCACATCGATGCATTCAGCCACGAGCGGCTCTGCGAGCTCGACCGTCGTTCGATCGTTCACGCCGACGGCCTGTTCGTCGTCAGCCGGTTTTGGCAGGCGGAGCTGGAGGCGGAGATGTCCCGCGCGGCGACGCTGGTCGGCAATGGCGTCGACACGGCACGCTATTCGGCCGCTCCGGCATCCGCCGACCAGGTGCTGCGCGCCCGGCTCGGGCTTCGCGCAGGCCCGATCCTGCTGTCCATCGGCGGCGTCGAGCAGCGCAAGAATACGCTCGGCATTCTCGATGCCTTCCGGCAGGTGCACGCCGTGCACCGGTCCGCGCAGCTCGTCATCGCCGGTGGGGCTTCTCTCCTCGACCATGGTCTCTATCGACAACAGTTCAAGTCGCGGCTGCGCGACGCCGGACTGCCGGCGGATGCCGTGATCGAGACCGGTCCGCTGATGGATGCCGACATGCCATCGCTGTTTCGCCTGGCCGATGCGTTGCTGTTCCCGTCCTTGCGCGAAGGCTTTGGCCTGGCCGTGCTGGAAGCAATGGCCAGTGGCGTGCCGGCGGTGGTCTCGCATATCGCGCCTTTCACGGAATATCTCGGCCCCGACGATGTTGCCTGGTGCGATCCGCATCACGCAGGCTCGATCGCGGATGCCACCCTCAGCGCACTCGCCGATCCTCTCCGCTCGCGCCTGATCGCGAATGGCGCCAGGGTCGCCAGGCATCATGACTGGAGTCGCACCGCCAGGGCACACATCGCGACCTATCAGGATATGCGCGAGGTGCATTATGCCTGAGATGCATTTCAACGTGCGCTGGCCCGACGAGCGGGTAGAGGCCTGCTATTCGCCCTCGCTCGTCATCAAGGATCATTTCGCCGCCGGCACGACCTATGCGCTCGCCGATTTTCGCGAACGCAGCCGCGTTGCGCTGACGATTGCGGCCGAGCGTGTCCGCGAGAAGTACGGCTTTCTCTGCTCGCGCGCGCTCGGGCAGCTCGCCCGGATCGAGGCGACGGCCACCCAGTTCGAGGCCACGCCCGGCGCTTCCGTCACTATCGTCTCGTTTGAAGAATAGCAGGAGCTGGTCATGTCTGATCTTGACACTCATTATCCGGTCGTCGTGATCGGGGGCGGCCAGGCCGGCCTTGCGATGAGCGCGCAACTCACGGCCCAGGGTATTGGGCATGTCGTTCTCGAAAAGAACACCATCGCTCATTCCTGGAAGACGCAGCGTTGGGACGCGTTCTGCCTCGTTACGCCGAACTGGCAATGCCAGCTTCCCGGCTTTCCCTACGCCGGCGGGGATCCGCATGGCTTCATGTTGCGCGACGCGATCGTCTCCTACATCGAGGATTTTGCCAGGCACATCGATGCGCCGGTCCGCGAAGGTGTTGCCGTCACACGCCTCAGGCAATCCGGTCGCGGTTTCATGCTCGAGACGACAGCCGGCGAGATCACTGCTGATCGCGTCGTGCTGGCCGTCAGCGGATATCACGTGCCGAAAGTGCTGCCGTTTGCCGACCGGCTCGATCCATCGGTCACGCAGATCCACTCCTCCGCCTACCGCAATCCGGATCAGTTGCCGCCGGGCGAGGTCCTCGTGGTTGGGAGCGGGCAATCGGGCTGCCAGATCGCCGAAGATCTGCATCTGGCCGGCCGCAAGGTGCATCTCGCCGTCGGCAGCGCGCCGCGGTGCCCGCGCTTCTATCGCGGCCGGGACGCCGTCGACTGGCTTGACGATCTCGGACAGTATCACCTGCCCGTCGACAAGCATTCGCTGAAGGAGGACGTTCGCAAGAACGCCAACCACTATTTGACCGGACGGGACGGCGGCCGCGACATCGACCTGCGCAAATTCGCCCTCGAAGGCATGAAGCTCCATGGTCGTCTCAAGGATGGCCGCGGAACCAGATTGCAGCTTGGCGATGATCTCCGGATCAATCTCGACAATGCCGATCGGGTCTACAACGGCATCTGCCGGTTGATCGACGAGCACATCGCAAAGAACAGAATCGCCGCGCCTGTAACGCCTCACTATGAGCCGGTGTGGTCTCCCACTGAGGTGCCCACCGAGCTCGATCTCGCCGCGAGCGGCATCAGCAGTATTATCTGGACGACCGGTTTCCGGTCCGACTGGTCCTGGATCGACCTGCCGATGTTCGATGGCAACGGTTATCCAACCCACAAGCGGGGCATCACGTCGGTTGACGGTGCCTATGTGGTGGGGCTGCCGTGGCTCTATACCTGGGGCTCGGGCCGGTTTGTCGGCATCGGGCGTGATACAGAGTTTGTTGCAGACCACATCAAGGAGCGATCGAGCGCATCGCACGCCGGCATGCATCAGGCCGGCCCACGCGCGGCCTCGCAATATGCGGCGAGCGAAGCCGTATAGCCTCGCGGCGCGCTCTACATCGCTGCCCGTGTGTTGAGGTAGATCGAATACAGCGAGGTCTGCCCGCAGATGTAGAGCCGGTTGCGGCGCGGGCCGCCGAAGCAGACATTGGCGACGATCTCGCCGATCGGGATCGTACCGAGATGCGTGCCATCGGCTGCGTAGCAGAACACGCTGCGGCCTGCCGACGTCCAGATGTTGCCATGGATGTCGCAGCGGAAGCCGTCATAGAGCCCGTCCGGACAAGTTGCGAACAGCGAGGCTTCCCCGACTGTTTGCCCCTTGACCTGATAGGACCAGATCGTCGGCGGAAGTCCGCGGACATGCGTGGCGCCGGTGTCGGCGACATAGAGCCGGGTTTCGTCCGGCGAGAAAGCCAGCCCGTTGGGCTGCACCCGGTCGGACACGACGCGCGTGATGGCACCGGAGCTGCCGTCGATCCGGTAGACGTTGGAGGCGCCGATCTCTGACGGGCTCTGCTGTCCTTCATAGTCGCTGTCGATGCCGTAGGTCGGATCGGAGAACCAGATCGAATTGTCCGATTTGACCACGACGTCGTTGGGTGAATTCAGCCGGCGGCCTTCGAACGCATCCGCCAGCACGGTGATCGCGCCGTCGTGCTCGGTCCGGGTGACGCGCCGCATGAAATGCTCGCAGGTCACGAGCCGCCCCTGGCGATCGGTGGTGTTGCCGTTGGAATTGAAGCTCGGCGCACGGAACACCGACACTGAGCTGTCGGTCTCGTCGAAGCGCATCATCCGGTTGTTCGGAATGTCGGACCAGACGAGGTAACGCCCGGCCGGAAAATAGGCGGGACCCTCAGCCCAGCGGCAACCGCTGGTGAGTTTCTCGAGGTTGACATGGCCGAAGACCAGCCGCTCGAAGCGAGGGTCGTGGGCGACATAGGGGAGCATGTGTCCTCCTTGATGGAAACGAAATGCCCGGGAGCGCGAAGACGCGGTTCTGCCCGGGCATCACGTCGTTGCGGAGTCGTTCCTCCGATATTTACTGCGACAGCTTCACAAAGTTCGGAAACTTCAGCTTGCCTTCCGCGATCTTCTCCGGCCAGACCACGACCTGCTTCTGGTCCTGCCACTGGAACACGAGGCCGGTGACCGCGCCCGGGCCGGACTTGATGCCGTGGGTGAACTCGTCGTTCTTGCCGTAGAACTGGATCTGGCCGATCGTGCCCTCGAAATTGGTCTTCTCCATTTCGGCGACCATCTTGTCCGGATCGGTCGAGCCGGCGCGCTTGATCGCGTCGGTGATGATGTAGACCTCGTCGTAGGCAGTGTAGCCGGTATAGGCCGGCGGCGTACCGAACTTGGCGGCGAAGGCCGCCGCGAACGGCTTCGTCTTCGAGGTCACCGCGACGTCGGGCGTCGAAACCGCGAGGGACGGCACACCGTCGGCGGCGCCATTGGTGTCCTTCCAGAAGGTCGGGCTCAGCGCCTGCGCGCTGATGCCGAACATCGGGATCGGCACCTGCTGGTTCTTCCATTGCACCGTCGGCTGCACACCGACATGCGAGATGCCGGTGACGATCACGTCCGGCTTCTTGGCTTCCATGTTGTTGAAGATCGGTGTGAAGTCGGTGGTATCCGGCGAGAAGCGTACATGCTCGACGACCTTCAGCCCGGCCTTGGGCAGGCAAGCCTCGTAGCCGATGTCGAGCGGCTTGGTCCAGGCGGCGTCCTCGCTCATGATCGCGACGGTCTTCATGTGCATCTTGTCGACCAGCAAATCCTTGGCTGCGTCGCAGACGATCTGCGCTTGCGCCGCCGACGTCAGGTAGCCGTGGAAGGTGTACTTGTTCTTGTCGTAGTCGTTGTGGATTGCCTTGGTGATCTCGTTCGAGGCGGCGCCCGGGGTGATCAGCGGCATCTTCAGGCGAGCGGCCCAGGGCTCGAGCGCGAGCACGACCTCGCTGATATAGCTAGCGATCACCGCGGAGACCTTGTCCTCGCTCACCGCGCGCTGGAACGCGCGCACCGAGTCGGCTGAGGAGCTCTTGTTGTCGTAGGTGACGATCTCGACCTTGCGGCCGAGGATGCCACCCTTGGCGTTGATCTCGTCGGCGGCGATCTGCGCGCCGCCGGGCGTCGCGGCGCCTGCGATCGACTGCACCTCGGCGATGACACCGATCTTGATCGGATCGTTCGCCTGCGCGTAGGCGGGGGCGGCGAGGCACAACGCCATCGCGGAGGTGAGGAGGCTGCTCGCCAAAATGCTCGATGATCGCATGGTCGTTTCCCTTTCCTTATTTTCTTGCGTTGTTTTGTTGTTGATACGCGCGAACTAGAGAAAATCGGCGCCGGCTTCGCTCGCGAAGCGACCGGGATCGCCCTCCCAGACGATCCTAGCGTGCTCCAGCACATAGACGCGGTCGGCATGCGGCAGCGCGAAGGTCACGTTCTGCTCACCGAGCAGAACCGTGATCGACGTGGTCTGCCGCAGCCTCGTTAGTGCCTTCGACAACAGCTCGAGGATGACGGGCGCGAGGCCCAGCGTCGGCTCGTCCAGGATCAGGATCTGCGGCTGCATCATCAGCGCGCGGCCGATTGCGAGCATCTGCTGCTCGCCGCCGGAGAGCGTCTGTGCCATTTGGCCCTGACGCTCCTTCAGGATCGGGAACAGCTCGAACAGCCAGGCGAGCTGCGTGGCGCGTTTGTCCTCGGTGAGATGTTGCCCGCCGAGATCGAGGTTCTCGCGTACGCTCATCTCACCGAACAGCTCGCGCGATTCCGGGCATTGCACCAGGCCGCTGCGGGCGATCTTTGCCGGACTGGTGCCGCGGAGTTTTTCGCCGCCGCGGATGATCTCGCCGCTATAGGGCAGGAAGCCGGAGATGGTGTTGAACAGCGTGGTCTTGCCGGCGCCGTTGAGGCCGACGATGGAGACGAATTCGCCCTCGTGGATGTGGATCGACACGTTCTCCAGCGCCTGCGCCTTGCCATAATGGACGCTGACATTCTCGACCTGGAGCAGCGGCACCTTGTCCTTGAAGCTGGTCTCGGGCCGCGCATGAGTCTCGATCGCGCCGCCGAGATAGACCCGGCGCACGGTCTCGTTCTTCATGACGTCCTCGGCCTTGCCGGTGACGATCTCCTCGCCGAGATACATCGCGAGCACGCGATCGACCAGCGCGGCGACACTCTTGACGTTGTGGTCGACCAGCATCACCGCGCGGCCGTCATCGCGAAAGCTGCGGATCAGGTCGGAGAACACGTCGACCTCGGCGCGGGTCAATCCGGCAAAGGGCTCGTCGACCAGCACCACTTTCGGGTCGCGCGCGATCGCCTTGGCGAGCTCGAGCCTTCGCAGGTCTGCGAAGGGCAGCGTCGGCGGGCGGCGGTTCATGACGTTGCCGAGGCCGACGCGATCGGCGATCCATTTGGCGCGCTCGATCAGCGCCTTGTCCGGGAACAGCATGAACAGGCTGTCCGGCAATAGCGCCACCATGATGTTCTCCAGCACGGTCTGCCGGTTCAGCGGCCGCGAATGCTGGAACACCATGCCAAAGCCTTTTCGCGCGATCTTGTGCGCGGGCAGGCCCGCGACATTCTCGCCCTCGAACACGACTTCGCCTGCGGTCGGGCGCTCGATGCCCATCACGCTCTTCATCGCGGTGGATTTGCCCGAGCCGTTCGGCCCGATCAGACCAAAGATCTCGCCGCTGTTGACCTCGAAGCCGAGGTTCTTCACCGCCGTCAATCCGCCGAAGCGTTTGGTCAGGCCGCGGACTTCGAGCACGGGCCGGTTTGAAAGCCTCTGATCCATTACGAGCGAGCCTCGCGCGAGAGGGCCGCTCCGAGGAAGCCGCCGGGAAAGAACAGGACGACGAGGAGGGCGACCGCCGAGACGATGAAGGTCGCAAGCTCGCCGGTCGGGCGCAGGAACTCGCCGGCGACGATCAGGAAGATGGCGCCCAGCGCTGCGCCAAGCACGGTGCGCCGGCCGCCGAGCACGGCCGAGACGATGACGTTGACGCCAACAGCGACGTCGACGACGGTGCCGACCGAGGCGGTGCCGAAGTAGAACACCAGTAACGCACCCGACAGCCCCGAGAAGAACGCGCTGACGATGAAGGCCGCGAGCTTGTGCTTGACGATGTTGAAGCCGAGCGCGCCGGCCTGCACCGGGTCCTGGCCGCTGGCCTGCAGCACCAGCCCGACCGGCGATTGCGACAGGCCATAGAGAATGGCAGCCGAGATCGTCATGAAGCCGAGCGCGATCCAGTAATTGGCGCCGGCATTGATGGTGATGACGTCGGGGATGGTCAGGCCGATCTCGCCGCCGGTGAGATCGGCGAACACCACGATGAAGTTTTGCAGCATCAAGACCGCGACCAGGGTGGTCAGGCCGAAATACGGCCCGCGCACGCGCAGCGCCGGCAGAGCCAGCACGAAGCCAGCGACGACCGAGGCGAGCGCGCCGAGCACGATGCAGAGGTAGACCGACCAGCCGAACTGCGCATTGAGGATGCCGGCGGTGTAGGCGCCTACGCCGATCAGGAAGGTCGGCCCGAAATTCACTTCGCCTGCGAAGCCGAACAGCAGGTCCCACGCCATCGCGAACACACCGAAATAAAACGCGACGGTAAGCAGCCCCAGCACATAGCCGGAGACATAGAGCGGCAGCGTCGCCGCGATGATGACGAGCGCGACCGAGATGAAGAACAGGCGCGAGGTAAAAAAGCTCGCCATCTCAGCGCCTCCCCAGAAGGCCCTGGGGCCGAATATACATCACGAACACGAGCAGCAGCAGCGCCGGAATGGTGCGGTAGGCCGGCGAGACCAGATAGGCCGTCAGCGTTTCGAGATAGCCGACCACGAAGGCCGCTATCAGCGAACCGGAGACGCTGCCGAGGCCGCCGAGCACCACGATCGAGAACGCGCTCGCGGTCAGCGGACCGACGCTGTAGGAGCTGACGCCGAGGAACATGCCGAGCAGCACGCCGGCGATGCCGGCGAGAACGCCGTAGATCCCCCACACCACGATGTAGATGTTGGTGAGCTCGAGCCCGAGCAGGGTGACGCCGCGCGGGTTCATCGAGGCCGCCAACACCGCCTTGCCGGTGCGGGTGCGGTTCACCAACAGCCACAGCAACGCGATCACGAGGCAGCACACGATCGCGGTGAAAATCTCGTTCTTGGGCGTGCGGACGCCGAGCACATCGACCACGCCCTCGACGATCGGAAGTACGGTCTTGGCATTGTTGGTGAAGAAATAAGCGATCAGCTCCTGGATCATGATGCCCCAGAGCAGCGTTCCCGTGAGGACGAAGATCTCCTTCTCCTCGTTGGGGATGCGACGGGAGTCCTGAATGGGCTTCACCACCGCGAAGTAGGTCGCAAACGCGGCAACAAGAGCGACCGCGACGCCGATCAGTGCACCGGCATAGGTGCCGACGTTGAAGATGCTGGCGGCGGCCCAAGCCGCCACCGCTGCCGCCACCATGATGGCACCGTGGGAGAGGTTGAGCACGCCGGAGACGCCGAAGATCAGTGTGAAGCCGGTGGCACCGAGAGCGTAGAGAGCGCTGATGGCAAAGCCATCAATCAGAATCTGGAAAGCTCGCATTGATGATTAGCCAAGAGTCTTACTGGAGGGAAGGTGCCGCGGGGCGCCACAAATGGAAGCTCCCGGGAGGTGGTCCCGGGAGCATGTCCGATCAGTTGCTGAGCTTGATGAAGCTCGGGAACTTGATGTCGACCTTGGCGACATCCTTTGGCCAAACCGCGCTCTGCTTGCCGTCCTGCCATTGCAGCATCAGCCCCGTGATCAGGCCCTTGCCGTATTTAATCGAGTGCGTGAACGGATCGTCCTTGCCGTAGAACTGGACGCGGCCGATCGTGCCTTCCCAGTCGGTCTTCTCCAGCGCATCGACCAGCTTGTCGGCATCGGTCGAGCCGGCACGCTTCACGGCGTCGGCGATGTAATAGACCTCGTCATAGGCGGTGTAGCCGGCATAGGACGGATAGTTGCCGAACTTCTTCTTGAAGTTTTCCGCGAACGGCACCGACTTCGGCGTCACCGCGACGCCAGGTCCAGAGACGCCCTGGTAGAGCACGCCCTCGGCCGCATTGTTGGTGTCCTTGCCGAAGGTCTCGTTGGTCGCCTGCGAGGAGATGCCGAACATCGGGATCGGCACCTGCTGGTTCTTCCACTGCACCGTCGGCTGCACGCCGACATGGGAGATGCCGGTGATGATCACGTCGGGCTTGGCGCCCTCGATCTTGTTGAAGATCGGCGTGAAGTCGGTGGTGTCGGGCGAGAAGCGGATGTGGTCGAGCACCTTCAGCCCGATCTTGGGCAGGCACTCCTCGTAGCCGACATCGAGCGGCTTGGTCCAGGCGGCGTCCTCGCTCATGATGACGGCCGTCTTCATGTGCATCTTGTCGACGAGCAAATCCTTGGCGCCATCGCAGACCGAGAGCGCCAGCGCGGCCGAGGTCAGGTAGCCGTGGAAGGTGTACTTGTTCTTCTCGTAATCGGAATGGACGCTCTTGCTGATCTCGTTGGAGGCAGCACCGGGCGTGACGAAGGGTGTCTTCAGCCGCGAGGCCCAGGGTTCCAGCGCCAGCACCACTTCACTGATGTAGCTGGCGATGACGATGTTGACCTTGTCCTCGTTCACCGCGCGCTGGAAGGCGCGCACCGAATCCGCCGAGGAGGAGTGGTTGTCGTAGCCGATGATCTCGATCTTGCGGCCGTCAACGCCGCCATTGGCATTGATTTCGTCGGCGGCGAGCTGCGCCGCCTGCGGGATCGATGCGCCGGCAATCGCCTGCGCTTCCGCGATCACGCCGATCTTGATCGGATCCGCGGCAAAGGCCGGGCTTGACGCCGCCAGCAACGCGCCGGTCGCGGCCGCGCCAAGGGCGCTTCGCAATGCACCAGAAAGTGCTTTATTCATGTTGTTCTCTCCCTTGAACCAAGCTTCTTTGAGCTATTGTGGCGGGACTATAACGGCGAGAGAATCCTCGGCAAGTGAAACTGCATTCAGGATTGTACGATGGGGACTAAAGTCTAGCGCCTGCGTAATTCGTGGGCAGGATTGATCGATATTCCGCATGCAGGTATGCGGATTTTGGCGAGCTATTCAGCGCGCCTGCAGCAGCGATGGATCGAGCGGCGCCAGCCGGGCGGGATCGAACGGCGCGAGATCCACCTCGTGCGTTCTGCCTTCGGCGATGAGCTGCGCCATGGCCTCGCCGGTCGCGGGCGCATTGAGGATACCCCACACATTGTGTCCGGTCGCGACATAGAGACCGTCGCTCAGCGGCACCCGGCCGATCAGCGGCAGGCCGTCCTCGGTTACGGGACGGAAGCAGGCCTGCTGCGCGATGATTTTTTCGGGACGGAACAGCGGCGACAACCGCTCGGACATGGCTTGCAGGCGCGTGATCGCGTCGCGGTCCGGCGTCACGGCCACCGGGTCGAGCGGCAGCGGCGCAATGTCGGACAGCGCCGTGACATGCGTGCTGCCGTCGGAGCGCGGAAAGACCTCGATCGACACGGTGCTGCCATCCGTCTCGCATTCCAGGAACAACGCATCGGCCGGCGTGTTGGGGCCGAGGTCGTAGACGATGCTCGGGCTGCGCTGGCCATAGACAGCGGGCAGGCTCATCCATTGCGCCGCGAGCAGGGACCATGGTCCCATCGCGATCACGACGGCATCCGCTTCGATGATGCAGCCTTCGACCTGGATGCCCGTCGCGCGCGTCCCATCCGCATCGCGGACGATGCCAGTCACGCGGGCACGGTGAAGCTTGGCGCCTTGCGACAGCGCCGCATTCATCACGGCCGACGTGAACTTTTGGGGGTGAACGATCGCAGTCGTCTCGGTCGTGCCGATGCGCTGCGTGATGACGACGCCGTCGCCGAGCCAGCCGAGCGTGGATGGCGTACTTCGGCGCGGATCGCCATCGGAAGCGACATAGCCGCCATACGCGCTCATCGGGCGGTAGCCCCAATCGCCCGCGATTTCCCTGGGCAGTTGCGCGTGAAGCGCAAAACTGCGCCGCGCCAGTGCATCGAGCGGCGTGCCCGCACACCAGTCGCGTGCCAGGAAGCCGCCGGCCTTGCCGGAAGCCGCGGCCGCCACTTCCGTTCGTTCGACGACGATGACCTCGACGCCGAGGCGGCGGAGGAAGTAAGCGGTGCAGGCTCCGATCACGCCGCCGCCACAGATCACAACGCGCATGGCTTGTTTCCTGATCCGGGCCAATCGTTGAAATAACAACCTAACTCGAATAGCCGCGTTCCAGGGCATGACGCTGCTGATAGCGATCCAGTGCCAGATGGACGAGGCGCGTCAGCAGCTCTCCATACGGCACGCCCGAGGCTTCCATCATCTTCGGATACATGCTGATCGACGTGAAGCCGGGCAGCGTGTTGATCTCGTTGAAGCAGAATTCGCCGGTTTTCCGGTCGAGGAAGAAATCGACCCGCGCGAGGTCGCTGCATTCGAGGGCCCCGAACACTTGCACCGCGAGCGCGCGCACGCGCTCCATCTGGTTTGCATCGAGCTTGGCCGGAAGATCGACGCGGGCGCCGTCGGGATCGAGATATTTGGCCTCGTACGAATAGAATTCGTGATGGGCGTTCGGATTGAGTTCGCTGGCTACGCTCGCAAACAGCGTCGCGCCGTCGAGCACCGCGACCTCGATCTCGCGGGCGTCGACGCCCTGTTCGACCAGCACCTTGACGTCATAGCGAAACGCATCATCGAGCGCGGGCCCAAGTGCATCCCACGTCTTGACCTTGTGAATGCCGACACTGGAGCCCATGTTGCACGGCTTGACAAACACCGGGAGGCTCAGACCCTCGACCGCTCTGGCGAGAGACGCGGTGCGGTCCGCGGCGAAGGCCTTGCGGGTGAGCACGCGATAGGGCGCGACCGGAACGCCGGCGAATTCCGCGAGCCGCTTGGCGACATCCTTGTCCATGCTGACGGCGGAGGCGAGAACGCCCGACCCGACATAAGCGACCTCGGCCAGTTCCAGCAGGCCCTGCACGGTGCCGTCCTCGCAAAGGGGGCCGTGCATGACCGGAAAGACGACGTCGATCTCGATCGGGTCTGTCGCACTTTTGGAGATCGGCATGAGAACGCAGCGTCCATCGGCTCCTCGGGCGAGCCGCATCTCGGGCGCATCGGGCAGGATCGGCAAGGCCGCCTGCGCCGGATCAATCCTGGCAAGATCGTTCCACTGCCACCGGCCCGTCTTGTCGATGGAAACCGGGATCACCTCGAAACGCGCACGGTCGAGATGCCTGAGCACGGAAGCGCCCGATTTCAGCGAGACCTCATGCTCGCCAGAACGGCCGCCATAGAGAACAACGACGCGAATTTTGTCTGCCATGGCTCAATTATCACGCGCTCCGTCCGGAAAGTCACCTCTCTTGCCCCGATGTACGTGCATCGATGTGACCATCGAAACAATGAGGCGCCAGCGGGCACGCTGGCGCCTCGTCGCAATTCAGCTCACGCCTGCTCAGCCCGGTCCTGCGCCTTGCGTCGCCGTGAACACCGCATAGAGCGACTGGCTCGCGGCCATGAACAGGCGGTTGCGCTTCGGCCCGCCGAAGCAGATGTTGCCGCAGACTTCCGGCAGTCGAATGCGGCCGAGCAGCTTGCCGTCCGGCGACCATGTCGTGACGCCGTTATAGCCGACCGCGCGACCGGCGTTGCTGGAGGCCCAGACGTTGCCGTTGACGTCGCAGCGCACGCCGTCCGGCCCGCACTTCACGCCGTCGATCACGCAATCGGAGAAGCGCTTCAGATTGGACAGCTTGTTGTCGCTGCCGACATCGAACACGAAAATCTCGCCATTGCCGCCCGGTCCGGTGTCGCCCGGTCCCTTGCCGGTCGAGACGACGTAGAGCTTCTTGAAGTCGGGCGAGAAGCATAGGCCGTTGGGATCTGGCACCTGCTCCTCGGTGACGACGAGATCGACGCGGCCGGAGGGATCGATGCGATAGCAATTGGTCGGCAGCTCGCGCTTGCCCGGTGCGAAGCCGGCCGGCTGTCCGATCCGCGGATTGAGCTTGCCACCTGCATTGCTCGGTCCTCCCGCCGCATCGGGCTCACCTTCATAGAGCTGGCCGCCATAGGGCGGGTCGGTGAACCAGTAGCTGCCGTCGGGATGCGCGACGACGTCGTTCGGCGAGTTCAGCTTCTTGCCATTGTAACTGTCGCACAGCACAGTGGCGGTGCCGTCATGCTCGTAGCGCGTCACCCGCCGGGTCAGATGCTCGCAGGAGAGCTGGCGGCCCTGGAGGTCGAACGAATTGCCGTTGGAATTATTGGAGGGCGCGCGGAACACGCTGACGCGACCGTCATCCTCGCTCCAGCGCATCTGCCTGTTGTTGGGAATGTCGCTCCAGAGCAGATACCGTCCTTGCGCGCTCCAGGCCGGACCTTCAGCCCAGAGCACGCCGGTGAAGAGCCGCTTGATCGAAGTGTTGGGCTGCGCCAGATCGTTGAACGACGGATCGACCGCGATCACATCTGGGTCCCAGAAATAGGTGGTCGGTGCGCCGTGGGGGCCGAAGTCGCGCGGTGGTGTGGTGATCGTGGTCGGCGGGACGGCAGGTCCGGTCTGGGCCAGCGCCGTGCCCGTTCCGGCCAGCGTGGCCGCGGCACCGAGCGCAAGTCCCTGGACCAGCGTCCGTCGTGAAAGCGCAGCATCCTGCTCACGCAGTTGGCGTGTCATTCGCGTCCTCCCAGGTCATATTCGGCTGGCCGGTTGACCGGCCGAGCAAGTGCAAGGTTAGTCCGGTCCGTGTCCGGTTGCGAGGGGCAGGTACGCATCCTGCGCGATAATGAAGTGATGCCGCGAATTCGTCGCAGGTCCGCCTCAAAACGGCGCTCCCGAACGCGGGAACGGCTGTTCGTTCGCGTTGGAATGACGGGGCAGAGGCCTTGACGTTGCCTATATTGCTGCGCACAAACCATGTGAGGCGCAAGGTCGGAGTTGCTTGTGGGCGTCGTCGTACTGATCGTATTGCTCGGGATCGCGTTCGCGGCCGGCTATTTCACGCGCGAGCTGATCTCCCGCAAACGCCGTGCGGAAGCCCGCCGGTGGCGCGGTTATGCGCAGCCGGATTGGGTCAGCGCCCCGGCTGCCAACACCAACGAGGTGACGGCCGTCAACAAGATGCCGCCCCCAATTCCGGCCACCGGCGAGCTCGGCTTGATGCTGAGCCGCTGGGAGACCAGAGCCCGCGCCCGTCGGGCGGGATAGCGCTGACTTCTCCATTGCCGCAAATCTTCGTAGCCCGGATGGAGCAAAGCAAAATCCGGAGCTGCGCCGTCCCCGCATTCCGGTCTGCTCTATGCAGGCTACAACCGTTTGGGTTGCCCGTCGGCAAAACACCAACCGCTGGGTCAATCGTCGCGCATCAAAATATTCCACTTTACCGAAGTTCGGATTTATCGTATGTGTCCGTCATGCGAGCGCAGCGTGCAGCGCAATCCAGATTGCCTTCGCTGAGACAGCCTGGATTTGCTTCGTCGCAAGGGCTCCTCGCAATGACCAGTTCTTGGCAACAGTGGCCCAACGATCCCGCAGCAGACGCCCCGGGGTAGGGGCGCCGCCGCCGGAAGCGGCCCTGCAACCTAGGTCAGCTCCCCTGACCATCTTTTGGCGTTGCGGTTGCTGCCATTTCTCGTCTAGAAACGACGCATTGGGTCTCCCGGCAACCAACCGTCAACGGTTTTGACCGAGAATTTGGGGCACAAAAGGGTCTGGCAATGCTGATTCGCGGCCAAATCGATGGGATTTCGGGGGAGGTGGCTCTGGCCGCGTCCACGATCCCGGCCGCGCTGCTGCCCACCCTCCTTATTGGCGGGCTTCTTCTTACTTGCCCCTGAGGGCCGGCTGGGCGCCACGCGCCTGGGCGCTCAGGGGTTGGTCGAGATCACGGGACACCTCCAAGCGCCCAGCAGAACTGACGGCGCAAAAGCTCAAAAGGAATTTTGCAATGGCCCCCGCGAACAAGTCCGATAAGGACCGCGTCATCATATTCGATACCACGCTGCGCGACGGCGAGCAGTGCCCCGGCGCCACCATGACGTTCGAGGAAAAGATCGAGATCGCCGAGATGCTCGACGACATGGGCGTCGACGTCATCGAGGCCGGCTTCCCGATCACGTCCGAAGGCGACTTCCAGGCCGTCAGCGAGATCGCCCGCCGCTCCAAGAATTCCGTGATCGCCGGCCTGTCGCGCGCCAATCCAAAGGACATCGACCGCTGCGCCGAAGCGGTGAAGTTCGCCAGGCGCGGCCGCGTCCACACCGTGATCGCGACCTCGCCGCTGCACATGCGGGTCAAGCTGAACATGACGCCCGAGCAGGTGATGGAGCTCTCGATTGCCAATGTCACCCGCGCCCGCAACCAGATCGACGACGTCGAATGGTCGGCCGAAGATGCCACCCGCAGCGAGATGGACTACCTCTGCCGCATCGTCGAGGCCGTGATCAAGGCTGGTGCTACCACGGTCAATATTCCCGACACCGTCGGCTACACCACGCCGGAGGAATATAGCCGCTTCATGCGCACGTTGATCGAGCGGGTGCCGAATTCGGACAAGGCAGTGTTTTCGGTTCACTGCCACAACGACCTCGGCATGGCGGTGGCGAACTCGCTGGCCGGAATCGCCGGCGGTGCGCGCCAGATCGAATGTACCGTCAACGGCATCGGCGAGCGGGCCGGCAACGCTTCGCTCGAGGAAGTCGTGATGGCCATCAACGTCCGCAACGACGTGTTTCCGTGGTGGAACAAGATCGACACCACGCAGCTGACCCGCGCCTCGAAGGTGGTGTCTGCAGCAACCTCGTTCCCGGTGCAGTACAACAAGGCGATCGTCGGCCGCAATGCGTTCGCGCATGAGAGCGGCATCCATCAGGACGGCGTGCTGAAGGACGCCTCGACCTACGAGATCATGCGGCCCGAAATGGTCGGCCTGAAGCAGTCCTCGCTGGTGCTGGGCAAGCATTCCGGACGTCATGCTTTCGTGCACAAGCTGGAGGAGATGGGCTACAAGCTCGGTCCGAACCAACTGGAAGACGCGTTCACACGGATGAAGGCGCTCGCCGACCGCAAGAAGGACATCTACGACGAGGACATCGAGGCGCTGGTCGACGAGGAGATGGCGGCGTCGCATGACCGCATCAAGCTGACCTCGCTGACCGTGATCGCCGGCACCCATGGCCCGCAACGCGCGACCATGAAGCTCGACGTCGACGGCCAGATCAAGATCGAGGAGGCCGAGGGCAACGGTCCGGTGGACGCGGTGTTCAACTGCATCAAGGCGCTGGTGCCGCACGAGGCGAAGCTCGAACTGTACCAGGTGCATGCGGTGACCGAAGGCACCGACGCGCAAGCGGAAGTGTCGGTCCGGCTGTCGCATGAGGGACGTGCGATGACGGCGCGCGCGGCGGATCCGGATACGCTGGTGGCGTCCGCAAAAGCCTATCTCGGCGCGCTCAACAAGATCGTCATGAAGCGCCAGCGCGACACCGTGACGACGGCTGCGGCAAGCTGAGGTTCGACGCTGCTGGTTGTTGCACCTCTCCCGCTTGCGGGAGAGGTCGGCGCGTAGCGCCGGGTGCGGTTCTTTCCTCACCGGGAACATCCCGACGTGGAGATACCCTCTCCTCAGCCCTCTCCCGCAAGCAACCGGGAGAGGGATTGCAGCGGAATCCGCGGCGTTAACGGCGAATAGCTGCCCTGCTAACGGACAATAGCGGCTCAATGCGTGAGCCGCTATTGATGCTCCCGGCTTGAGGATAGGCGCCCGCATTGGGCAGCCCAAGAGAACAATAAGGGAGATATTATGCGCACCTTCGCGATCGCGGCATCCGTCGCGGCATTGGCCTTGAGCCTTGCCGGCCCCGCCAGCGCCGACCCGATCATCATCAAGTTCAGCCACGTCGTCGCGACCGACACGCCGAAGGGCAAGGCCTCCGAAAAATTCAAGGAACTCGCCGAGAAGTACACCGGCGGCAAGGTCAAGATCGAGGTCTATCCGAACTCGACGCTGTACAAGGACAAGGAAGAACTCGAGGCGCTTCAGCTCGGCAGCGTGCAGATGCTGGCGCCGTCCAACTCGAAATTCGGTCCGCTCGGCATCCGTGAATTCGAGGTGTTCGATCTCCCCTACATCCTTCCCGACCTGAAGACGCTGCGGAAGGTGACGGAAGGTCCGCTGGGCTTGCGGCTGCTCAAGCTGCTGGACTCCAAGGGCATCACAGGGCTTGCCTATTGGGACAACGGCTTCAAGCAGATGAGCGCCAACAAGAAGCTTGTTGCGCCTGCGGATTATCAGGGCGTCAAGTTCCGCATCCAGTCCTCGCGCGTGCTGCAGGCCCAGTTCAAGACGCTCGGCTCGCTGCCGCAGGTGATGGCGTTCTCGGAAGTCTACCAGGCGCTGCAGACCGGCGTGGTCGACGGCCAGGAGAACACCTGGTCGAACATCTATACCCAGAAGATGCACGAGGTGCAGAAGTACATCACCGAGACCAATCACGGTTACATCGGCTACGTCGTGATCGTGAACAAGAAGTTCTGGGACGATCTGCCGGCCGACATCCGCGACCAGCTCTCGAAGGCGATGAAGGAAGCGACCGACTTCAACAACGCGCAGTCGCAGAAGGAAAACGACGACGCGCTCGCCGAGATCAAGAAGAGCGGCAAGAGCGAGATCATCAAGCTCACGCCGGAGCAGGACGAGGCGATGCGCAAGGCGATGGAGCCGGTCTACAAGGACGCCGCAGGCCGCGTCGGCCAGCCGCTGATCGACGAGTTCCTGAAGGAAGCCAAGAGCACGACGAATTAGCACGACGAATTAGCACGACGAACTGAGCGCACGTCGAACGAATCTAAACGAAATATGAAGGGGAGCTTCCGTGCGGGCTGCACGGAAGCTCTTTTTTGTTGCGGATGATGTCCACGGTGGGTGAACGGACGTTCAAGTGAGTTACATCTGCGAAAGAACGCCCTCTCTGTCCAAGTTGTAAGTTGCGCGCGCGCCTCGCGACGCCCATCTTCAGGACATCCTTCCAGAGGAGGTACGTCATGAGGAAGTTCACCATTGCCGCCATCGCCGTGCTCAGCATCGCTGGCTCGGGCGCGGTCTATGCCCAATATCATCGCCCGTGGATGGAGCACTTCCGCCACATCCGCATGAACCCCGAAGACCGCGCCGCCTTCGTCGACGCGCGGATCGCCGCGGTCCATGCCGGGTTGAAGCTCAACGCCGACCAGGAGAAGCTGTGGCCGCCGGTCGAGGCCGCCGTGCGCGACTTCGCCAAGCTGCGCCTCGACCGTGCGAATGCGCGGATGAACGCGGGCCCGGGTGACGCGGACAAGAACGGCGACAAGCCGGACGATCCGGTCGCCCGCCTGCGCCAGCGTGCCGACGACATGGGCGCGACCTCGGCTGCGCTGAAGAAGATCGCCGACGCCGCCGATCCGCTCTACAAGAGCCTCGACGACGGCCAGAAGCGCCGCCTTGCCATGCTGACCCGCCACCGCGGCCCGTTCGGCGGCGGCGAGGACGGCCCGCCCCGCCACTTCATGGAACGCGGCATGGACCGCATGATGGAACGTGGCATGGACCACTTCCGTGGCCGCGATCGCGACGACGGCCCGGATCGGGAAGGGCGTCTTTGAGCGCTCCGGGATTCCCAGGGTATTAACTTCTGAGAAGCCGCTGGAATCCAGCGGCTTTTCGCATTTCCGGGGCTGTGGAAGAACCTTGGAAAACATGCGCCACATCGCTTGCCAGACCCGGATCGCTTTGCTAAACGACCGGCCTCGCAAGGCATTGACCGCCTTTCGGGCGCATAGCTCAGTTGGTAGAGCAGCTGACTCTTAATCAGCGGGTCCCAGGTTCGAGCCCTGGTGCGCCCACCA
>JAUEPE010000047.1 GCA_030403585.1 Frankia sp. RB7 | reverse complement strand
TCGCGCGCGCGCCGCATCACGAAATCGACGGTCGCCGAATTGTCGATCACCGGCGAGGTATCGGGCTGGCAGATGATGGTGGTGATGCCGCCGGTCGCGGCCGCCTGGCTCGCGGAGGCAAAGGTCTCGCGATGGCTGAAGCCGGGCTCGCCGACGAAGGCGCGCATGTCGATCAGGCCGGGTGCCACGATCTTGCCGGAGCAGTTGACGACGTCGGTGCCTTCGGGGACGCCGGCAGCTCCAATGCCGCGGCGGGTCTCGCGGATGATTCCGTCGGCAATCAGGACGTCGCCGGGGCCATCGAAATCCCGGGAGGGATCGACGACGCGGGCGTTGGCAAGCAGGACGGGGCGGCGGTCAGTCAGCATGAGCATCACGCGTTCGGCAGGTTACGGGCGAGCGCTTCCAGCACGGCCATGCGCACGGCGACGCCCATCTCCACCTGTTCGCGGATCAGGGACTGCGCGCCGTCGGCAACCGCTGTGTCGATCTCGACGCCGCGGTTCATGGGGCCCGGATGCATCACGAGCGCATCCGGCTTGGCGTAAGCGAGCTTCTTCTGGTCGAGCCCGAAATAGTGGAAATATTCGGAGGTCGACGGCACGAAGGAGCCGTTCATGCGCTCGCGCTGCAGCCGCAGCATCATGACGATGTCCGCGCCGTTGAGCCCTTCGCGCATGTCGCGCGCGACCTCGACGCCCATTCGCTCGATGCCGGGCGGCAGCAGCGTGGAGGGACCGACGACGCGGACCCGGGCGCCCATCGCGTTGAGCAGGATGATGTTGGAGCGGGCCACGCGCGAATGCAGCACGTCGCCGCAGATCGCGACCACGAGGCCCTCGATCCGGCCCTTGTTGCGGCGGATGGTGAGCGCGTCGAGCAGCGCCTGCGTCGGATGCTCATGCGCGCCGTCGCCGGCATTGATCACGGAACCGTCAACCTTGCGGGCCAGCAGTTCCACCGCGCCGGAGGCGTGATGGCGCACCACCAATATATCCGGATGCATGGCGTTGAGCGTCATCGCGGTGTCGACCAGCGTCTCGCCCTTCTTGATGGACGAGGAGGACACCGACATGTTCATGACGTCGGCGCCGAGACGCTTTCCCGCGAGCTCGAACGAGGACTGGGTCCGGGTCGAGGCTTCAAAGAAAAGGTTTATCTGCGTCCGTCCACGCAGGACGGTGCGCTTCTTGTCAACCTGGCGGTTGAGCTCGACATATTCTTCGGACAGGTCGAGGAGGCCGGTGATGTCGGCCGCGGAAAGGCCCTCGATGCCCAGCAAATGCCGGTGGCCGAGGACGAAGGTCGATTTCGATGCCATTAAAGCGAGAGCTATAGGCGCGGATGGCGGGGGGAGCAAGGGCCAATGCCGGGGCGGGGAGTTATCCCCTGATCTGTCTTAATGTCGCGACGGCGGCGGGCTGCCCATTCTCTCCGTCATGCCCGGGCATAGCCGTCCGAAGGACGGCGTCGCTTCCGCTCGCCTATGTGCCGGGCATCCACGATCTTCTATCGCATTTGACGTAAAAAGGCCGTGGATGGTCGGGACAAGCCCGGCCATGACGACTGGGATGCATTTCGTGAAATCAATTCAATTGGCAATCATCGCGATCGCGACAGCCTCATCCGCCCACGCCCAATCGCTCCCCGGCGGTTTCGTTTATCTGCGCGACGTCGATCCCACAATCGTCCAGGACATCCGCTACGCCACCGCGAACAATTTCGTCGGCCGCCCGCTCGCCGGCTACGCCGCGGGCGAATGCGTGGTGAAGCGGGAGGTGGGGCTGCGGCTGAAAGCGGTCCAGCAGGATCTGGCCGCGCAGAATCTGTCGCTGAAGATGTTCGACTGCTACCGGCCGGCACGCGCCTCGCTCGACATGGTAAAGTGGTCGCAGAACGGCCACGAGACATCAGCCGACCGGCGCTACAATCCGAAGATCCCCAAGACCGAGCTGTTTCGCCTCGGCTATATCGCGAGCCGCTCGCAGCATTCGACGGGTGCGGCGCTGGATCTCACGCTGGTCGATCTGAGGGCTGACAATTCCGCCAGGATTGATCCCGCAAAATCCTATGCCGACTGCACGGCGCCGGTCGAGGCGCGGCTGCCGGAAGGCAGCGTGGACATGGGCACCGGCTATGATTGCACGGATGCAATGGGGCATACCGCGGCACCGTCGATCAATCCGGATCAGCGCGCCTGGCGCAAGCGGCTGGTGACTGCGATGGCGAAGCAAGGCTTTGTGAACTATTCGAAGGAGTGGTGGCATTTTTCACTGCCGGGGGCGGGCGGGGCGGCCTATGATTTCCCGATTCAGCCGCGGCGGAACTGATTCCGGCCGCAGGAAGTGCCATGACAGAGCCCGCGATCACGACTGACGACGTCAATTCCCTCAATCCCGTTCATCCACCGCTCACCGTGACGCCCGCGCCGCCGCGCGTCTGGATGTTCTGGGGCACGGCGCTGTGGGGCATCCTGCTGTTCGTCGCGATGTTCGTCGGACAGATCGGCGCGATCGTCCTGCTCGTGATGCACCGTGGTCTGCCGCTCAACCTCGCATCGATGCAACTCGTCGGCGCCGAGCCTGAGGCGCTGGCGCTGTCGGTCATCATGGGTCTGCCCGCGACGCTTGCGGTCGCGTGGCTCGCCATTCGCATCAAGAAGGCCTCCTTCGTCGATTATCTGGCACTGCATTGGCCGACCTGGAGGCAATTCCTGCTCGGCGCCGCCGGGCTCCTCTTGACCGTGATGGCCTGGGAGGTGGTGTCGCGCTCGCTCGGCCGCGAGGCGACGCCGGGCTTCATGACCGATCTCCTGAAATCCGGCCGCGACAAGGGCGCAGCGCTGTTGCTGTTGTTCGCCTTCAGCGTGGCGGCGCCGATGTCGGAGGAGGTGCTAGCGCGCGGCTTCCTGTTCCGCGGCTGGTCGGCGAGCTTTTTGCGTGTGCCCGGCGCGATCATCCTGTCGTCGCTGGTGTGGACGGCGGTGCATATCCAGTACGATCTCTACTTCCTCGCCGAGGTGTTCTCCATCGGCCTCTGGTTCGGCTACATGCGCTACCGCGCCAACTCGCTCTGGCTCACCATCGTGCTGCATGCGTTGAACAACATGACAGCGGTGGTGCTGACGATGTGGCTGGGAAGTTAGGCCACCAGCGCGATCGCGATCGGCATCGTGATCGCCGCCAAAATCGTCTGCAGTGTGATGATCTGCGCCAGCAGCGGCGCATCGCCGCCCATCTGGCGGGCCAGTACATAGGCGCTCGGCGAGGTCGGCACCGCCGCGCAAATCGCGACGATCGCGAGGTTGTTGCCGGAGAGGCCGAACCATGCCGCAAGAACCAGCGCCAGTACCGGCATCAGCACCAGCTTGAACGCAACGCCGATGGTCGCGCCCAGGCTCGGGCGGAACAGTCCCTTGAGCTGGAGGCCAGCGCCGGTGACGAGCAGGCCGATGGCGAGCGAGGAGCGGCCGAGCGCGTCGGCCACTTCGTGCCAGATCTTTGGCAACGGCAGGTGAACGACATTGATGACGAGCCCGATAGCGCAGGCCCAGATCAGGGGATTGCGGATCACCGTCATGGCGATCGCGCGCGCGGATTGCTTTTCGGGCGATGCGTAGTGCGCGAGCACGGCGACGCTGAACACGTTCACCAGCGGAATGATCGCGACCATCGCGACCGACGCCAGCGCCAACCCGACATCGCCGTACAGATTGGCGGAGACCGACAGCGCGACATAAGTCTGCCAGCGCGTCGCACCCTGGAAGATCGAGGTGAAGGCGGGGCCGTCGATATCGAGCCGCGCAAGCGCCGGGCGCAGCGCGAGACACAACAGCGACATCGCGAGCGCGGACAAGAGCAGCGCGCCGCCAACGCCGGCGACGGGCACTTTTGTGAGATCGGCCTTCACCAGCGTCTGGATCAAGAGCATCGGGAACAGCACGTAATACGTCAGCCGCTCCAGCCCGTGCCATTGCGTGTCGAGCCGCATCAGGCTGTGCCTGAGCACCACGCCGAGCACGATGAGAATGAAGACCGGCAGCAATGCCGCGATTACGACGGCCATGGATCAGCCATTCCCCGATGCCGTGCGCAGATTGGCGAGCCGGTCGAGCGCGCCTTGCAGGATGAAGATCGCGGCGTGCTCGTCGATTACCTCGGCGCGCTTGGCGCGGCTGACGTCCATGCCGATCAGCTCGCGTTCGACCGCCGCGGTCGAGAGGCGCTCGTCCCAGAGGCCGATCGGAAGCGTGGTGAGGTTTGCCAGATTGCGCGCAAAGGCGCGGGTCGACTGGGCGCGGGGGCCCTCGCTGCCGTCCATGTTGATGGGCAGGCCGAGCACGAAGCCGACGATCTTGCGCTCAGTGGCGATGGCCAGCAGCCGGGCCGCGTCCTGCTTGAACGCCTTGCGCTGGATCGTCTCGACACCGGTAGCTAACCGGCGGTCCGGATTGGACACGGCAACGCCGATGGTCTTGGTGCCGAGATCAAGGCCGACCAGCCCACCGCGTTCGGGCCAGTGGGTTGCAGCATCGATCAGAGGCAGGATAAGAGCCGGCATGATCCAGCGCATATCACGCGCCACGCCGCGGAGTGAACCCAGAACATGGATGCACTGACGTTATTCGGGTTGTTTGCCGTCACCGCGATGCTGGTCTGCTACGCCCTGGAGGATCGCAGCCATTGGTTCGTGCTGCTGTTTGCCGGCTCTTGTGCATTCGGCTCGGCCTACGGCTTCCTGCAGGGGGCCTGGCCGTTCGGTCTGGTCGAGGCGATCTGGGCCTTGGTTGCGCTGCGGCGGTGGCTGATCAAGCCGCGATGATGTCGTCGTCCCGGGTCAGGCAGGACAGGAAGCCATGAAGCGCGCTGGTTTGATGGCCGGCGCGGCGCTGGATGAACAGCGTCTCGACGCGCCCGTGCGACGGGCTCAGCGCGTGCATCGTCACGCTGCCGTTCATCGCGCTGCGTTCGACCACCGCGCGCGGCAGCAGCGTCACGCCCATGTCGGCGGCGACACAGCCGATCATGCCGTCGAGCGTGCCGAGCTCGAAGCGCGCTGCCGAAGGCCAGCCGAATTCAACAAAAATCTGATCGAGCCGCTGCCGGTAGGTGCAGCCGGTTCGGAACGCCAGCGCGGTCGGGCCTGACTCGGGCGTGCCGGCGCGCAGCTCGGCGAGCGAGGCCCAGCGTCGCGCGCTGACCAGCACCAGCTCTTCGCGGAATGCGCTTGTTGCGGTGAGGTCTGGGTGCGCGATGGGACCTGCGACGAAGGCGCCGTCGAGCGTGCCGTCGAGCACACCGGCGACGAGATCGGCGGTGGGCGACGTGCGCAGGCTCAGCCGCACGGCGGGGAAGCGGCGGTGGAAATCGGCCAGCAGCGGCGGCAGCCGCACCGCCGCTGTCGTCTCCATCGAGCCGATCGAAAGTGGTCCCTTGGGCTCGCCATCGTCGCGCGCCGCGAGCACGGCCTCGCGCGACATCGCCGCCATTCGTTGCGCGTAAGGCAACAGGCGTTTGCCGGCGCCGGTCAGCGCCATGCCGCGGCTGTGGCGCTCGAACAGCGGCGTGCCGATCTCGGCCTCCAACGCCTTGATGCGCTGGGTGACGTTGGATTGCACTGTGTTGAGCTCCTCGGCGGCGCGGGTGATGCCGCCGGTGCGGGCCACTGCGGCAAAGGTCTGGATGTCACTCAGTTCCATGGCATCGTTTCGCTTTTGTGATGGCAGCGTTCGCAACAATTCATTTTTCGAGAATGCTAGTTGGGCCTAGTGTTGCTGTCCAGAGCGGGAGAGCCCATGCCGATCACCACGCCGCTGACGGAGCTTCTCGGGATCAGGCATCCGATCCTGTCGGCGCCCATGGACACGATCGCGGGCACCCGGCTGACCCGCGCCGTCAGCGAGGCCGGCGGCTTCGGGATCCTCGGCGGTGGTTACGGCGACCGCGCACGTCTGCAGGCTGAGGCCGCGGAGTTGAAAGGTTTTGCACCGTTCGGGATCGGCTTCATCACCTGGAGCCTGGCGAAGCAGCCCGAGCTTCTCGACATCGCGCTCGATGCGCGCCCGCAGGCGGTCATGCTGTCGTTCGGCGATCCGGCGCCGTTCGCGCCGCGCATCAAGCCGAGCGGGGCGCGATTGATCTGCCAGGTCCAGAGCGAGGACATGGCGAAGCAGGCGCTCGATGCCGGCGCGGAGATCCTGATCGCGCAGGGGACGGAGGCGGGCGGCCATGGCGCATCGCGCACCACCGTCGACATCGTGCCGGCGATCGTCGATCTCGCGGCCGGGCGTGTGCCAGTCGTTGCGGCCGGCGGCATCGCGGATGGCCGGGGCCTCGCGGCAATGATGATGCTTGGTGCATCCGGCGTGCTGGTCGGCACGCGCTTCTATGCGAGCGTCGAGGCCAATGCCGCCGTCGCGGCCAAGGAGCGCATCCGCACAGCCGACGGGAACGACACCGTGCGCGGCGTCGTTCCCGACTGGTCGCGAAAACTGTTCTGGCCGGCGCCGTTTACCGCGCGGACGCTGGTCAACGGCCATATCAAGAGCTGGACCGGCCGTGAGGTCGAGCTGATGCAGCGCGCAGACGAGATCGCCAGGGAGTATGCCGCGGCAAAAATGGCGGGCGATTTCGAAATCGCGGCCGTCTTTGCGGGAGAAGCGGTCGGCCTGATCCATGATATTCCACCGGCGGCCGAGATCGTCGAACGGATTGCGTCCGAGGCCGAGCAGCTTCTTGCCGGCCGGCGCAACTCCATCGCATCGCTCGCCTGAATCAAGAGAGACACACCATGTGGCCTGACCGTCGACTGATCGATCTCTTCAAGACTGAATTCCCGATCGTGCTGGCGCCGATGGCCGGCGTGATGGATGCGGAGCTGGTGATCGCCGTGGCAGAGGGCGGCGGACTTGGCTCGCTGCCGAGCGCGCTGCTGTCGCCGGAGAAGGCGCGCGAGCAGGTCAACATCATCCGCCAGCGCGTGAAGGCGCCGGTCAACATGAACTTCTTCTGCCACACGCCGATAGAACTCACGGCCGACGCCGAAGCGCGCTGGAAGCAGCGGCTCACGGGCTACTATACCGAGCATGGCCTCGATCCCGCCGCGCCCATCAACGCCGCAAACCGCGCACCGTTCGATGCCTCTTTCTGCGAGGTCGTCGAGGAGCTGAAGCCGGAGGTCGTCAGCTTCCATTTCGGCCTGCCGGAAGCGGCGCTGCTCAAGCGCGTCAAGGCGGCAGGCTGCCTCGTCATCTCGTCCGCCACGACGGTCAAGGAAGCCGTCTGGCTGGAACAGCACGGCGTCGATGCCGTCATCGCGCAAGGCGCCGAAGCCGGTGGTCATCGCGGCATGTTCCTGACCGACAAGATATCGGAGCAACCCGGCACGTTTGCGCTGGTGCCGCAGGTTGCCGATGCCGTGAAGGTGCCGGTGATCGCGGCCGGTGGCATCGCCGACGGGCGCGGCATTGCTGCGGCCTTCGCGCTTGGCGCGTCCGGCGTGCAGATCGGCAGCGCCTATCTGCGCTGTCCGGAATCCAAGGTCAGCGCTGGCGGCCGCAAGGCGCTTGCCGAGGCGCGGGACGATTCCACCGTCATCACCAATGTGATGACCGGCCGCCCGGCGCGTGGCGTCCAGAACCGCCTGATACGCGAGGCCGGCCCGATCTCGCCGGATGCGCCGCCGTTTCCCCATGCGGCCACCGCGCTGGCACCGCTGAAGACGGCTGCCGAAAAGCAGGGCAGGGTGGATTTCACCAATCTCTGGGCTGGGCAGGCGATTGGGATGGGCCGGGAGCTGCCGGCGGCCGAATTGACCCGGGATCTCGCCAAATCGGCGCTGGCACGCCTGCGCCAGATGGCCGGATAGCTCCCGGCGCCGGTTGCGGCGCAAAACCGGCCTCTGCTATACGGCACGTAGGATTTGCCGTGAGAGGCCTTATATAATGTCCGTCGACGCCGCTACCGTCCGCCGCATCGCGCATCTGGCGCGCATTGCGGTTTCCGAGGACGAGGTTCCGCATCTGCAGGGTGAGCTCAATGCCATGCTCGCCTTTGTCGAGCAGCTCTCGGAGGTCAATGTCGAGGGCGTGGAGCCCATGACCTCGGTCACCCCGATGCAGATGAAGAAGCGGCAAGACGTGGTCAATGACGGCGAGATCGCCGACGATATCGTTGCCAATGCGCCTGCGACCGAAGGTCACTTCTTCCTGGTGCCGAAGGTCGTCGAGTAATTTGCATAGTGTTTTCGAGCGAAGTGGAAGCCGGTTCGCGTAAAGAAAGCGCGTCAAACTAACAAACTAAAGAGTCTTAGGACGCCGTCCGATGTGCATGCTTTGCGACGATGAGAAGGCCTATCAGGCCTACATGAACTATCTCGACAAGATGGAGCGGCAGGGCAAGGCTGCCGATCCCAATGTCGCCGTCAATGCCGTGCTCGACGAGATCGAGGCCGCTGCGAATGCCGCCGCCAAGAAAAAAGACGACCCGGCCAACGACAAGACCCTGTCTCCCTTCTTCTGCAGCCCGATCAATAAATGACCGATTTGACATCGCTGACGCTCGCCGAGGCCCGCAAGGGTCTCGCCGACAAGACTTTCACGTCCCTCGAACTGACCGACGCGCATCTGAGCGCGATCGAAGCCGCGCGCGTGCTCAACGCCTTTGTGCTGGAGACGCCTGACCAGGCGCGTGACATGGCGAAGGCCGTGGACGAGAAGATCGCCAAGGGTAACGCAGGTCCGCTCGCGGGCATCCCGCTCGGCATCAAGGATTTGTTCGCGACCAAGGGTGTGCGAACCACGGCTTGCTCGAAAATCCTCGGCAATTTCGTGCCGACTTATGAGTCCACCATCACCTCGCAGCTCTGGCGCGACGGCGCGGTGATGCTCGGCAAGCTCAACAATGACGAGTTCGCGATGGGCTCGGCGAACGAGACCTCGTGCTTCGGCCCTGTCGGCAATCCCTGGCGGCGTGACGGCTCCAACACCACGCTGGTGCCGGGCGGCTCGTCCGGCGGCTCGGCCTCGGCGGTGGCGGCGCTGCTGTGCATGGGGGCGACCGCGACCGACACCGGCGGCTCGATCCGCCAGCCGGCGGCGTTCACCGCGACCGTCGGCATCAAGCCGACCTATGGCCGCTGCTCGCGCTGGGGAATCGTTGCCTTTGCCTCCTCGCTCGACCAGGCTGGCCCGATCGCGCGCAGCACGCGCGATGCGGCGATGCTGCTGCGTTCGATGGCCGGGCATGATCCGAAGGACACGACGTCCGTCGACGTTGCCGTGCCGGACTACGAGGCTGCGATCGGCAGGTCCGTGAAGGGCCTCAGGATCGGCATCCCCAAGGAATATCGTCTCGACGGTATGCCGGCCGAGATCGAGAAGCTCTGGAGCGAGGGCGCGGCCTGGCTGAAGGCGGCGGGCGCCGAGCTTGTCGAAGTGTCGCTGCCGCACACCAAATACGCGCTGCCGGCCTATTACATCGTGGCGCCGGCGGAGGCCTCGTCCAACCTCGCGCGCTATGACGGCGTCCGCTACGGCCTGCGCGAGCAGGGCAGGAACATCATCGAGCAATACGAGAACACCCGCGCGGAAGGTTTTGGCGCGGAGGTGCGCCGCCGCGTCATGATCGGCACCTATGTGCTCTCGGCAGGCTATTACGACGCCTATTATCTGCGCGCCCAGAAGGTGCGCACGCTGATCAAGAAGGATTTTGAGGATTGCTTCGCCAAGGGCGTCAACGCGATCCTGACGCCGGCGACGCCGTCGGCGGCCTTCGGCATCGGCGAGAAGGGCGGCGCCGACCCCGTCGAGATGTATCTCAACGACATCTTCACGGTCACCGTGAACATGGCGGGCCTGCCGGGCATCGCCGTGCCAGCCGGCAAGGACGCGCAGGGCCTGCCGCTCGGCCTGCAGCTGATCGGCCGTCCCTTCGACGAGGAGACGCTGTTCTCGCTCGGCGAGGTGATCGAGCAGGCCGCCGGCCGCTTCACGCCCGCGAGGTGGTGGTGAATGTCGCCGCGTTCATCGCGAGCCTCGACGGCGCGGCGCCCGCGCCGGGCCTGAGCGCGCCGCTGGCCGGTCTCTGGTGGGCCGCGAAGGGCGACTGGGACCAGGCGCACAAGATCGTCCAGGACGACAATGGCCGCGACGCCGCCTGGGTGCACGCATATCTGCACCGCGTCGAAGGCGATCTCGGCAATGCCGGCTACTGGTACCGCCAGGCTGGCCAGCCCGCGGCAAAGGATTCATTGGAAGCGGAGTGGGAGCGGATCGCTGCCACGCTGCTCGGGAGCAAGACATGAGCACGGCCACGCACAAGCTTCTCAAGGGCTCAACCGGCGACTGGGAGGTGGTCATCGGCATGGAGATCCATGCCCAGGTGACGTCGAACTCAAAGCTGTTCTCGGGTGCTTCGACCACGTTCGGCGGCGAGCCGAACAGCCATGTCTCGCTGGTCGATGCTGCGATGCCGGGCATGCTGCCCGTCATCAACGAGGAGTGCGTCAGGCAGGCTGTCCGGACCGGGCTTGGTCTCAACGCAAAGATCAATCTGCGTTCGGTGTTCGATCGGAAAAACTATTTCTATCCGGACCTGCCGCAGGGCTACCAGATCAGCCAGTACAAATCGCCGGTGGTGGGCGAGGGCGAGGTGCAGGTCGAGCTCGACGGCGGCCGCAGCGTCTCCATCGGCATCGAGCGCCTGCATCTCGAGCAGGACGCAGGCAAGTTGCTGCACGACCAGTCGCCGACCATGTCCTATGTCGATCTCAACCGCTCAGGCGTGGCGCTGATGGAGATCGTATCAAAACCGGACATCCGCGACGCGGAGCAGGCCAAGGCCTATGTGACGAAACTGCGCTCGATCCTGCGCTATCTCGGCACCTGCGACGGCGACATGGAGAAGGGATCTTTGCGCGCCGACGTCAACGTCTCCGTGCGCAAGCCGGGCGCGCCGCTCGGTACCCGCTGCGAGATCAAGAACATGAACTCGATCACCTTCATCGGCCAGGCGATCGAGTACGAAGCGCTCCGCCAGATCGAAATTTTGGAGGATGGCGGCGCGATCGACCAAGAGACGCGGCTCTATGATCCCAACAAGGGCGAGACGCGCTCGATGCGCTCGAAGGAAGAGGCGCACGACTACCGCTACTTCCCCGATCCGGATTTGCTGCCGCTGGAGTTCTCGCAAAGCTTCGTCGACGAGCTGAAGGCCGGGTTGCCCGAGCTGCCGGACCAGAAGAAGACGCGCTTTGTCGCCGATCTCGGCCTGTCGGCCTATGATGCGAGCGTGCTGGTCGCCGAGCGCGAGAGCGCGGTGTTCTACGAAACGGTGCTCGACAAGCTCGCCAACCGCGCCCGCGACGGCAAGATGGCCGCGAACTGGGTGATCAACGAGCTGTTCGGCCGTCTCAACAAGGAAAGCCGGGATATTACGGACTCTCCGGTGTCGTCCGAGCAGTTGGCTGCGATCATCGACCTGATCGGCGAGGGCACGATCTCCGGCAAGATCGCCAAGGATCTGTTCGAGATCGTCTGGCAGGAGGGCGGCGATCCACGTGCGCTGGTCGAAAGCCGCGGCATGAAGCAGGTCACGGATCTTTCGGCGATCGAAAAGGTTGTCGACGACATCATCGCGGCCAATCCCGACAAGGCCGCGCAGGTGAAGGACAAGCCGCAGTCGCTCGGCTGGTTCGTCGGCCAGGTGATGAAGTCATCCGGCGGCAAGGCGAACCCGCAGGCGGTCAACGAACTGCTCAAGTCCAAGCTCGGCATCTGACGTCGCGCGACGTCGAGACGAGACGCGCGCACGCATCGCCGACAGCAAACTTCATCCCGTCGAGGTCACGATGCAGTTGCGAATCGCGGTGGCGCGATTCGCGCCGAACGGTGACTTGCACGTGCTCTGACGAGCGCTTCCGCCGTTAAGCATGAAAATAATTTCGTTGCCAAAACTCGCGACTCAGAGTCCGCGACTCGCCTCCACGGCGCCATCGCACGCTCTCCGGCGCGCGTCATCGCGCTGACCATGCGTGATGTGCGCGCGCAGAATAATACTTGCTGCATAGTATTTTCTCGCAATCGCAGCGCTTGCCGACGTCGATGTCGCGAGAAGCATTTGCAATCGCAGACGCGTGTCTCCGCGTGTCGGCAAATCAAGCGCGGCTGGCGCACGCGCGCTGCGTCGTCAACACTTCCTTAAGTGAGAAGATGTTTTTTTCGTCGTGTTGGTGTATTCGGGGTGAGTGCATTCGATCCCCGAATGTACGCAGCGATTAAAGCCATCTCACACATCGGAGGGCAACATGGCCAAGAAAGCAAAGAAGGCGAAGAAGGCGAAGAGCGCAGTGAAGAAGACTGCGAAGAAGACCCGCAAGGTCGCCAAGAAGAAGAAGTAACTTCGCTTCTGAAGTTGCCGGCTCCTAGAGAGCCGGCACGTCATCAGCGCCTCTCAAAAGGTTCTGGTCGACGATAGAGGGTGTCGGCGAGACATCAGGTCAACGGTCGGATCGTTCTCTTTGACGGTCCGGCAGAAGAAACAAGTTTTCTTCGTTCGGTGCGGCTCCGGTTCTCCGGTTCTGCAATTTCACGAGTAACCTCGCGGTCAAAGTGGAATCTGGTCCTGACGTGTTCGCCGACGCCCTCGTTCCTTGAGGCCGGGGTATTGCCGGCATTCCCTTATCCCGACATTGCTGATCTGACCGCGACCTGGTCGCGTTGCCTTGCCTTTGGCCGAGCCGCCTTGGGGCTGGCGAGGGCTGCGGCGAACTTTCGTTGCCGCGACGCTGGATCTCGGACCTCCCGTGTCCTGCCGGCATGACCGCCGCGGCAGGCGCCCGCGGCGCGCGGCCATCCTGCGACCTGTCCAATTGTATCCACAGGACACGCGCCACCGCGCGCGATGGTTATCGATGTCCGAAAATCCCAGGGTAAACCAAATCTGACGAATCCCAGAAGTGACTGAAAATCAGGGACTTCTTGAATTTCCCGCGCGCGTGGCAGGCGCTTCCGTTTACGTCTGCTTCATCGCGATACTTAAACTGCCATTCAAATTTGCCCGGCATCATCGCCTCCAACAAGCCGGCAAACGGCATTGGGCAAAAGACTCGGGCAAGAAGACTTCGGGGATGAGTTGAACAGCGTGTGATCCAGAAGGATCACGCACATCAGAGTTGGACGGGAGCCGCGCTCGGGGGAACGAGACGGCACAAGAAAAAGGGGATGCGTTATGTTTCAGGGTACTTTCGATCTCGATGCGGCAACGCCGATCGATGCAAGCGCGCTCTCGGACGTTCTGTTCGAGCGTGGGATCTATTGGGCGAGCGGCCGCTCGGGCCTGGTCGACCTCGTCGCCGCGCACAAATGGTTCAACCTCGCAGCCCTGAAGGGCCGCAAGGACGCCGTCACGCTGCGCCAGGAAGTGGCCGGCCAGATGTCGGAGTCCGAGATCTCGGCAGCGCAGCGCGAGGCGAGGGCGTGGGTGTCCGCTCACTGAGCGGTTCACCCCGACCCGGGAGCGCGAACGGAAAGCCTTGTTTCGTGCGACCGCTCGAGCGCTCGAACCGCTTCGTCGAGCTGATCGACGCGCGCGCTCATACGCGTCCCGCGATCGTGCATTCAGTTCAGCGTTGCGGAAGCTGAATCGACGCCATGTAATCGTGATCCGGAAGCAGCAGGCTCGTCATTCCCGGGAGCCGGCACAGACGCAGCTTTGCCTTGTGCCCATTCCCAACGACATAGTGATAGTAGCTATCGAGGTCGCTCTTCACGCCAAGGCGACCTCATGATGAGATTTAGACGGCAAACGAGGCCGGCGCTTCGCCAGCGTAGTGGCGGCGCCACATTTCATTGAAGGCTTTTTCGATGTGTCGCGTCATCCGGGCAGTATCGAACAGAGGCCAAGTGGTCCGATGTGCCGCCAACTTGCTCTTGAGGGTGGTTCGAAGTTCGGAATCACGCGCGATCTGAAGCGCCAAATCCTCATATTCGTCCAGCGATCGCGTCACCAGCTCAGGAAGGCCGACGGCATTCAGAAGACTGGCTGCTACACGTCCCGCAAAGGCGGTGCCGAGGCAGGTCAGGACCGGCAAGCCAGCCCAAAGGGCGTCGCTGGCCCCGGTATGGGCGTTGTAGGGCAATGTGTCCAGGAACAGATCGGCGAGTTGGTGGCGCGCCAGATGTTCGTCGGTAGGGACGAGTGGGGCGAACACGATCCTCTCTGCCGCGATGCCGCGCGCAACGGCCTCACGCCTCAGGTTCTCCCTGGCGACCGGGTCCCCATCAAGCAGCCAGAGGACGCTGCCGGCGGTCTTGGCAAGCAGCCTCATCCAGACATCGAACAGCACGGGTGTGATCTTGGCCGTTCTGTTGAAGGCACAGTAGACGAATGCATCGTCCGCCAGTCCGACCTCGCTCCGGGCCGGTACCTTTGCGAGCGATCGCCCCGCGTCGGTCGCCTGATAGCTGTCGGGGAGATAAATCACCTTCTCGGCGTAATGCTTCTGCTCTCCTTCGGGGATGACGATCCGGTCGGCCATGACGTAGTCGACATATGACGCGCCCATCGTGCCGGGAAAGCCGAGATAGCTGACCTGGATGGGAGCCGCCCGGCGCGCCAGGATCTTCGGCCGCGCACCGGCGGTGAAGCCTCCCAGATCGACGAGGACCTCGATGTCGAGCTGGCGTATCAGCTCGACCACGTCCTCGTCGGGAAGATGGTTGACGTCCTCGAAGCGCTCGAATGCTGCCTTCAGGCGGTCGCGCATCTCGCCGCGGTCATCCGGTCCGTAGGAGATGGCGCTGATTTCGAAGCGCTTGCGGTCGTGCTCCTCGAAAACTCCGGCCATCAAATGCGCGGTGGCGTGATTGCGAAAATCGGCAGACAGGTACGCGACCCGCAGCCGGGAAGCCGGTGACCGCGTTCCAGATATCGCCGCACCCCGTTCCGGGGTGACGTTGGCGACATATGTCTCCGCACAGGTCAATTGGTGTGCGGGAGACGACGAGGCATGAAAGAAGGTGAAGGGGTCGACCGCCACGCCGGTTTCGACGGCCTCGTCCAGGGCGGCCTGTTCACGTTCGAAATTGCGCCAGTCGGCACGCTTGCGCCTGGAGGCAACGAGGTTGCTCGACGCGAAGGGGAAGGCCTTGTCGAGGGCGACCGTTCTTTCGAGCGCTCCGATCGCTTCGTCGTGTCGGCCCATTTGGGTAAGGACCTCGGACAAGACGAAATGGTTCTGCGGATTCGTCGGTGCGAACTCGATGGCGCTTTGGTAGCTGTCATGCGAGTCGTCGAGCCGACCGAGCTGCCGGAACCCACTTCCTCGGTTTGCGAACGCTGCGCTCGACGGTGCGATCGCAATGGCGCGATCGAATTCCGCAATGGCGCCGTGAAGCTCCTGCCGTGCCATCAGGATCGCTCCGCGATTGAGATGCGCATCGGCAAAGTTCGGCGACAGGGCAATCACTTTCGCAAGCCAGTCGAGCGCATCGTCTGTCTTGTCCAACGCGCGCAGCACATTGGCATAGTTGAAAAGAACGTCAGGATTGCGGGAGTCGACGCGGGCAGCCTTCTTGAGCAATGGCTCGGCGTCCGCGAAATTGCCGCGCTGAGCGTGCAACAGCCCCAGCATATGGAGCGCGATGGGATGCGTTCTGCTTCCCCTCAGGATGGTCGTGTAGGCCCGTTCCGCATCCGACAGATTGCCCGAACGCTGCGCCGCAATCGCCTGGTCCAGAATAGCCGACGGATGAAGTGAGGAGGGGGCCGAAGCTCCCCTGTTGCGGCTCGGCGGCGACATGTGATTGGGGTTCCGGACCCCGATGACGGGTCTGTGCTGCGGCGAACTGGCGCTAAAATTCTAGTCGGCTTTGCCGGAGAGAACAACGCTCCGGTCGTCACTCTGTCCCGACCCGTCCTCGGCTTCCATCGCGTCGTGCAAAGAACCCTGCTGGCGAGGTGCGCACACACTTATATATGAGGAAAGCGCGAATCGAGCTGAGTTCCAGCTGCGCGAATCCTTGCGCCAGGCTTGCGCAGCCGTGCGACGATGGCTTTCAGATGAACAGACCTGGATTCTGCCGCTGGGTGGCGGAGAGGGAGGGATTCGAACCCTCGATACAGCTTGAGACCGTATGACGCTTTAGCAAAGCGTTGCCTTCAGCCACTCGGCCACCTCTCCGGTGCGAGCCTTATGCATCTAATTACTCGGGCCGGTCAATTTGGAAGCGTGTGTTTTCGCTCGAATATTCCCAACGATTTCCGCAGGACTGCGCGCCGATCATGGCGGCTTGCGTTCCAGTCGAGAAATGTCACGCCGAAGAGCGGACGCAGAACCAAGGCGTTTGGAAGAGGCAACAGAGATAGTTCCGCAGACGACGCCATTTCTGCTCTATCAAGCGATTGAATCTGCTGGGAGTTTTCTGCTGCGGTTCGCACATGTCCTGCCGGAGATCACCGAGAGTTACGGCGCAGGACTCACCCCCTGAGTCTGCGTGCCGATTCCACGATTCGAGCGTGTCAGAGCCGCCTCTGTGCGTAAGCCGACCCGCGCACCATCGGATCGGGAATTTCGGCGGCAAATGGAACCGATCAAAAAAATATAGTAAAAACAATATGTTGCAGGCGTCGCGCGATCACATCTGCGTGTTATTTGTGCAACACCCGTTGGAAAACACGCTTCATAGGCCTGGTTAGGAGCGTTCTCTTGTTGTGTGTGCAAGGACGTTCGGTAATTGTGATCGGGCGACGGAGGGGGGCATCCCAAGGTCGTCCCGTTTAGGTCTTTCGCTTAAGTCCCTCGCGTTCATGCGGGTGTGTCCGAAGACGCGAAGGTGGCCAAGGCGGTGATTTAAAGGGGGTTGGGGAATTGGCCGTTCGGGTCAGTGACCTTCCCTGAAGAGCAACTTGGAGGTTTAACATGAAGTTGGTTAAGAGCCTTTTGCTCGGCTCAGCGGCGGGTCTCATCGCCGTGGGCGGAGCGCAGGCAGCCGATCTCCCCGTGAAGGCCAAAGCGGTCGAATACGTGAAGATCTGCTCCCTATACGGTGCGGGTTTCTACTACATGCCCGGCACCGACACCTGCATCAAGCTGGGTGGTTACCTGCGCGCTGACGTTATCTTTGGCGGATCCGGTGACTACGGTTTCAACTACACCCAGGCCGGCGCGAACGGCGGTTCGAACAACCGCGTGCAGAACTACTACTACACCCGCGCTCGTATGGACTTCAACGTCGATACCCGCACGGCGACCGAATACGGCGTCGTTCGTACCTACGCTGACATGATCTTCAGCTACGATACGGGCAACTTCACCGGCAGCAACCCGTCGTCGTTTACGGCTGGTGGCGTATCGCTCGGCCTCTACCATGCGTTCATCCAGTTCGCTGGCTTCACCATGGGTCGTACGGTTTCGATCTACGACGCACCGTGGCAGAGCTACAACGCTGGCGGTCCCGATACTGTTCCGGGCGGTTCCAACCACGTGACCGGTATCAACCAGTTCGCTTATACCGCTGACTTCGGCCAGGGCATGACTGGTTCGGTGGCGTTGGAAATGCCCGACACGCAGTCAAACGGTGCCGGCAACCTGTGGAACATGACGACGCCTGTTACTGGCGCGTCGTACATGACGGGCGTCTACGGTAACAACGGTTTGGGCGGAACGCGTTCCCCCGATATCGTTGGTGCGTTCCGTGTTGACCAGGCTTGGGGTCTTGCCCAGCTGTCGGCTTCCGCGCATGATCTCCATCCGGGCTATTATGGCACGACGGAACCCACGGGTCACCCCTCGGACAAGTGGGGCTGGTCGGTGCAGGGTGCTTTGTCGATCAAGAACATCCCGACTGGCGCGGGTGACTCGATCAACTTGAACGCCGTCTACACCGATGGCGACTCCAGGAGAAACTTCCAGGTCCTGTTCCCGAACAACTTCGCTATTTTCAGTGGCTCTGGCATCGGCGCATATCAGAGCGTCGGCTTCGCTAGCATCACTGATGGCGTGTTCGGTGCTGGTGGTGGCATCGAGACCACCAAGACCTGGGGCTTCCGCGGTGGTTATACCCACAACTGGAATCCATACTGGGCGACCGGCGTTTACGGTGGCTATGCTCAGCTGAAGTACAGCGACACGGCCAAGACGCTGATCTGCGCCAACTTCACCGCGCTTTATGGTGCCGCCTCTGCGACTTGTAACCCGGACTTCAGCTTCGGGGTTGTCGGCGTCAACACCGTTTGGACCCCGGTCAAGAACCTGGCGTTCACTGCGGACTTGAGCTGGTCGCGTCTGGACCAGAAGTATTCGGGCACCATCTCGGGACCGAATACTGCGCTCCTTACCGCTGCCAAGCCTGCTGCGACGTATGAGCTGAAGGATCAGAACTCTCTCACTCTGATGCTCCGCGCCAACCGTACGTTCTAATATCGATCTATCGATTAACTCAGAGCCCTCGGCGGGAAACTGCCGGGGGTTTTCCTTTGATCTTGAAGCGGAGCCCGCTCGGCTCTGGTGCTGTCCGTACTTGGTCAGCCGCCCCAGTGTTGGCTTTGGTAGGGATCGCTGTATTCGACCGGTGCCGAATACGGGGCTGCGTAAGGAACATAGGCAAAGCCCGCAGCCGCACGCGGCGTGACTTGGGGGGCGAAGGTTTGAGTGGCAGGCGCGACATGTCGCTTGTGATTTGCCGTCCCGGCACTGGCCGAGGCAGTCAGGGCGACAAGGATGCCCAAGGCCAAGATCGCACGCATCGTAATTGCTCCTGTTGAGTTGAGATGCATACATGGGCTTCGGCCCCTGCCGCGCCAGTCCGCCGCCCCCTCACGGTTGCTCACATCCCCGGCATCAGATCTCGGCTACGCGGCTGACTTCGGCCAGGCCCTCGGGTGCGTTCGTTGCTCAGCGATGGCGACGGTCATCTCAGCCTGAGGCGCGCATGCCCTGTCGTCGCGAGAGCAGCCTCTTACTTACGCGCGCGCGAGAGAAAGTCCGCTATTCCACGCTGCCGGCGCCGCGGCGCAAATCGGCCTCGATCTGGAGCCGCGTGCCGCCGCCGAAGCGGGCGCGGTAGACCTGAAGGTTCTCCATGATCCGCTGCACGTAGTTGCGTGTCTCGGAGAACGGGATCAGCTCGACCCAGTCGACCGCGTCGATCTTGGCCTCGCGCGGGTCGCCGTAACGGTCGATCCACTTCCTCACACTGCCGCGCCCGGCATTGTAGGCGGCGAAGGTCATGATGTAGGAGCCGCGATAATCCTCGAGCAGGCCGCCGAGCTCCGCCGCGCCGAGCGTGGCGTTGTAGGACGAATCGTTCTTCAGCCGCGAGAGGTCATAGGTCGCGCCATGCCGTTTGCAGACGTACCGCGCGGCGTCCGGCGTCACCTGCATCAGGCCATAGGCTTGCGCCGGCGAGACCACGGAGGGGTTGAACGCGCTTTCCTGTCGCGCGATCGCATAGACGATGCTGCGCTCGACCTCGGGGCCGATCTGCGTGAACTGTGGAATGCCGTTGACGGGATAGGCGTAGAAATCGAACGGCAGGCCACGATTCAGTGCAGCCTTGCCGAGCAGCAGCATGCCGCGCGCGTCGTTGTAGCGCTGGGTCAGCTCGCCGAGGCCGGTCAGCGCCTCGGGATCGCCGTTCTCGCCCATGTCGGCAAGCATCGGCACGGCGAGTTCGCGCTCGTCGAGCTCGTAGAGCAATTGCGCCGCGCGCACGATCTCCAGCCGTTCGGCGCCGCGGCCGCGCGGCTGGCCGTTCAGCTCGATCTGCGGCAGGCCGAGCTTTGCGCGCGCGAGTTGGCCGTAATAGCTGGTGGATTGCTCGGCAGCGCGGGCATAGGCGTTGCGGGCCTCCTGCTGGCGGCCTGCGGCTTCCGCGGCGCGGCCCTGCCAGTAACCGGCGCGCGCCAGCGTGGTCGGATTGACGCTGCCGACGCCGATGCGGGCAAAGTGCTGGGCGGCTGCCGCGGGATCGTTGAGGAAGCGCAGCGCGATCCAGCCCGCCGTGAATTCCTGTTCGGTCTTGTAGATGTCGCGCGAGGGGAGCGCCGCGTCGCGTGCGATCAGATAGGCGCTGCGGAATTCCTCGGTGTCGATCATCTTGCGCGCCAAGAGGCGCCGCTCGATCCACCATTCGTCGAGATTGTAGAGCCGGTTCGGATCCTTCGGCGCCGACAGCATGAGCTGGGCTGCTTCGGCAAACTTCTCCTCGCGGCGCAGCAGCTGGATCTTGCTGAAGATGAAGCCGGGATCATTGTGCAATTCGCTCGGCACTTGTTCCAGCAACGCGCGCGTGTTCGGTGCTTTCCTGAAGGAGGCGATGCGGGCCTTGGCGAGCGCGACATAGCCGGCGCCGAGCCGTTTTGCCGCGCGCAGTGCTGCCTCGGTCTCGCTGCCATAGAGCAGCGTGTCCATTCGCGCCTTCTGGTCGCCCGGCGTGAGCAGGGCGCCGAACTGGTCGAGCGCGTTGTTCTCGGTGTCCTCCGACATCGGATCGCTGCGCCAGGCTTCGCGCACCAGCCGCTCGGCATTGGCGCGGTCGCCGCGCGCCAGCATCGCCTTGGCGAGCACGAAGCGGCCCTTGGCCGAAACAGGGGATTCGTTTTCGAACCACGACCAGCCAACGGAATCGTCGCGCCTGTCGTCCCACATCGCGGCCTCCAGGCGGCGGCGCAGGAAGGTCTGCGACGGCCAGCTCGGATTGGCCGAGAGGAAGGCGCGGTAGCGCTCGACGCTCGCGCCATTATCCTCGCTGCGCAGGATGATCCATTCCGCGAGCTTTCGCGCAACGGGGTCCGAAATCGAATCCGCGTAGCTGCTGGCATCGCCCGCCTTGCGCTTGCGCACCAGCTCGATGACGTTTTCCAGCGTGTCCTTGTCGGCTTGCGACGTCGACGAGGTCGCAGCAACCGCGGCCGGCGTGACCGGCTTGCGCGGCGCGGCGTGCTGGCGGGTTGCAGGCGCCAGCATTGGCGTCGCGACAGGCTTGGCGGAGGCGGGGGCCGGGGCGGAAGGTCTGACGGTGGCCGTCACCGCCGGCGTGGTCCGGGAGGCCGGAGCATTGGCGGCCGGTCGTGCTTTTGGCGCAGAGGCGGCGGCAGCGGGCTTCGGTTTGTCCTTGGCGGCATCCTTGCCAGCGGGTTTCTTCGCAGCATCCTTGGCCAGGGTGGAAGCTGCTGCCTTGCTGGCGCCCTTGCCTGTTTCCTTGCCCGCGCCCTTGGCGGGCTCCTTGGCCGATCCTCCTTTCGCAGCGTCCTCCGCGGCAGGCTTGGCGGCTGGTTTCGCGGTTCCCTTATCAGTTCCCTTATTGGTTCTCTTATCAGTTCTCTTGGCGGCCTGCTTGGCCAGTTCCTTCGCGGTGCCCTCGGCCGTCTCATTAGATTTGGCCAGGGCGACGCAGCCGATCGACAGGCCGGCCATCAGGCATAGGGCCAGACCGGCAGATCGCCATGCAGCACGGGATAAGGAGGTCACGGAGGTTCGTCGCCCCGAATCAGTCAATTGGCTCAAGACCTATCTGTACAAGATCTGGCTGTATTTGATTGAATATGCGGACAAAATACCAACAGCCGCTTACCTTCGCCGGGTTTGCACCACCACCGCGGCAAAATCGCGGCCTAAACGGTGCGTCAGTCGGCAGCAGGTCTTTTACCGGCGGGACAGACCCGATAAGAATGGGGCTTGCTCTAAATTCTCGCCGCGTACGGAGGAAGTCCATGGCAGCCAAGACGAAATTCCGGGGGTCGTTCACCGCCTTGGTCACGCCGTTCAAGAACGGCTCGCTGGACGAGTCGGCATTTCGATCCCTGGTCAATTGGCAGATATCCGAGGGCACCAACGGCCTGGTCCCGGTCGGCACCACCGGCGAGAGCCCGACGCTCAGTCACGACGAGCACAAGAAGGTCGTCGAATGGTGCATCGAGGAGGCCAAGGGGCGCGTGCCCGTGATCGCCGGCGCCGGCTCCAACTCCACCAAGGAAGCCGTCGAGCTGGCCCAGCACGCCGAGAAGGCGGGGGCCAACGCCGTGCTGGTGGTGACGCCCTACTACAACAAGCCGACCCAGGAAGGCATGTACCAGCACTTCAAGGCGATCAACGATGCGATCGGGATTCCGATCATCATCTACAACATCCCGCCGCGCTCGGTGATCGACATGTCGGTCGACACGATGAAGCGGCTGTGGGAGCTGAAGAACATCGCCGGCGTCAAGGACGCCACCGCCAGCATGGTGCGCGTGTCGCAGCAGCGCGCCGCGATGGGTGAGGATTTCAACCAGCTTTCGGGCGAGGACGCCACCATCCTCGGCTACATGGCCCATGGCGGCCATGGCTGCATTTCGGTGACGTCGAACGTCGCGCCGCGGCTGTGCTCGGAATTCCAGGCCGCCTGGGCGAAGGGCGACCACGCCACCGCGCTAAAGATCCACGACAAGTTGATGCCGCTGCACAACAACCTCTTCATCGAGAGCAATCCGGCGCCGATCAAGTATGCAATGACGCTGCTCGGCAAGATGGACGAGACGCTGCGGCTGCCGATGGTGCCGGTCTCCGAGCCGACCCGCGTCGCCGTGCGCAGCGCCATGGTGCACGCCGGTCTGATCAACTGACGCATTAGCCACCAGGGGAGCTTGTCATGGGCGCAGTCGACGAAAAGGGCAGGCGGATGCTCACGGAGTTCCGCGAGTTCGCCATGAAGGGCAATGTCGTCGACCTCGCGGTCGGCGTCATTATCGGCGCGGCCTTCGGCGCCATCGTCACTTCGCTGGTCGGTGACATCATCATGCCGATCATCGGCGCCGCAACCGGCGGCCTCGACTTCTCGAACTACTACGTCCCCATGTCGAAGGCGGTTACCGCCACCAACTTGGCGGACGCGAAAAAGCAAGGCGCAGTACTTGCTTACGGCAGCTTCCTGACGCTGACGATCAACTTCATCATTGTCGCCTTCGTGCTGTTCCTGGTGATCCGCGCCATGAATACGTTGAAGCGCAAGGAAGAGGCCAAGCCCGCGGAGACGCCGAAGCCGTCGGCGGAGGTCGTCCTGCTGACCGAGATCCGCGATCTCCTCAAGAAGTGACGCGCGCGCTTCATCCAAACTGTTAGCTTACGCACGCATCTCGATCAGGTTTGTTGTCCGGATTTTGTAGGTCATGGCCGATAAGAACGAACGTCCTATCAAGGTCATGGCGGAAAATCGCAAGGCCCGCTTCAACTATGCGATCGAGGAGACGGTCGAGGCAGGCATTGCGCTGACGGGAACCGAGGTCAAGTCGATCCGCAACGGCAAGAGCACGATTGCGGAGTCCTATGCCGACTCCAAAGACGGCGAGATCTGGCTGATCAACGCCACCATTCCCGAATACCTCCAGGGCAATCGCTTCAACCACGAGCCGAAGCGGCCGCGAAAGCTGCTGCTGCACCGCCGGCAGATCAACAAGCTGATGGGCGCGGTCGACCGCGAGGGCATGACGCTGATCCCGCTCAAGCTCTACTTCAACGAGCGCGGACGGGCCAAGCTGCAGCTAGCGGTTGCAAAGGGCAAGAAACTGCACGACAAGCGCGAGACCGAGAAGAAGCGCGACTGGAGCCGGGAGAAGGGCCGGCTGATGCGGGCGAGGGGATAGCGATATGACTCAGAAGAACCTGCTCGAGGTCGATTGGAGCCAAATTCCCGCACCCGCCGACGACGGCGGTGCCGCGCATCTGAAGGGCCTGACGCTGCCCGCGATCAGCCTGCGTGCGACCGATGACAATTCGGTCGATCTGTCGGCGCTCCCGGGCCGCACCGTGGTGTTCGCCTATCCGCGCACCGGCGAGCCCGGCAAGATCGCGCTGGTCGACGATTGGGACATGATCCCGGGCGCGCGAGGCTGTACGCCGCAGACATGCGCGTTTCGCGACCTGTTCGCCGATCTGAAAGCCGCCGGCGCTTCGCAGGTGTACGGCCTTTCGACCCAGAGCAACACCTATCAAACCGAGATGGCGTCGCGGCTGCATTTGCCGTTCCCGGTGCTCTCGGACGAGAAGCTGGTGCTCGCGCGCGCGCTGAATCTGCCGACGATGGAGGTTGCGGGCCTCACGCTGATCAAGCGTCTTGCGCTGATCGTCGACGACGCGAGGATCACCCAATTGTTCTATCCGGTGTTTCCGCCCGACCGGAACGCGGGCGATGTGCTGGACTGGCTGAAGGCCAATCCTGCAAAGGCTTGATTATTTTGACGCGTTTTCTTTACGCGAACCGGTTGCCACTTCGCTCGAAAACGCTCTAGTCGAGATCGGCCTTTATCTTCGCGAACACGCTGCGGAACATGTCCGTCGTCAGCACACCCGTGTTCGTGTTGTAGCGGGAGCAGTGATAGCTGTCGTAGAGCTTGAACGCGCCTGCCTGGTGCACGGCGCCGTGGCCGAAGGGGGCTTGCGAGGCCTTCAGCTTCAGCGGCTTGAGCACCGTGTCGTGCGCAATGCGTCCGAGCGCGACGATCGCGCGCAAGTTCGGCATCGTCTCGAGGTTGGCGACGAGAAACGGGCGGCAGGTGTTGATCTCGACCGGCAGCGGCTTGTTCTGCGGCGGAACGCAATGCACCGCATTGGCGATCCGGCAATCGACCAGCTTCATGCCGTCGTCAGGACGCGCCTGATAGGTGCCCTCGGCAAAGCCGTATTCGAGCAGCGTGGCGTAGAGCAGGTCGCCGGCATAATCGCCGGTGAAGGGGCGGCCGGTGCGGTTGGCGCCCTGCATCCCCGGCGCGAGACCGACGATCAGAAGGCGCGCCTTGATGTCGCCGAACGGCGGGACAGGCGCGTTGTGCCACAGCGGCTCGCGCGCCCGGTTCGCCTCGCGAAAGGCGACCAGACGCGGACAGAGCGGACAGTCACGGTCGGGAACGAGGGTGGAGGCCTGGCGGTCAGACCGGGCCGCCTCACTCCTCGAAGTCGTCATCGCCCCTCGGCGCCATCGTGGTCGCGCGCTGGAGGAACTGCGGAGCATGGTGGCGCGCCTCGCGCTCGCCGCGATCGCGCGGGGCAGGGCGCTCGGACGGGTCGCGGCCAAGCTTGGACTGCAACTCGACGAGATCGGTGAAGACGTCGGCCTGGCGGCGCAACTCGTCGGCGATCATCGGCGGCTGGCTGGCGATGGTGGAGATCACCGTCACCCGCACGCCGCGGCGCTGCACGGCCTCGACCAGCGAGCGGAAGTCGCCGTCGCCCGAGAACAGCACCATCTGGTCGATGTGCTCGGCGAGCTCCATGGCATCGACGGCAAGCTCGATGTCCATGTTGCCCTTGACCTTGCGGCGGCCGGAGGCGTCGATGAACTCCTTGGTCGCCTTGGTGACCACGGTGTAGCCGTTGTAGTCGAGCCAGTCGATCAGGGGGCGGATCGAGGAATATTCCTGATCCTCGATGATCGCTGTGTAGTAGAACGCCCGCAACAGCGTCCCGCGGCTCTGAAATTCCTTCAGCAGGCGCTTGTAATCGATGTCGAAGCCGAGAGTTTTCGCCGTCGCGTAGAGATTGGCGCCATCGATGAAGAGCGCAATCTTGTTGGTAGGGGAAGGTGACATTCAGTTTGCTCGCGTAGTGTTCGTGATAAATTCGTTTATTGTTGGCGCAGCGGCAGCAAGCCGCGCAGTTCAAAGTCCTGCCGAAACCCGTCGAAACCGCAAATCCGGAGAAGTCGGGGCAATCAAGGTATAGTTATGGCGGACTTTCATACACCCGGCGCCGCCCTCAATGGCAGCCCGGGAAACCACCCATCCCAGCCCCAATCTGGAGGTAACAGAGGCGTTTGGCGAGGCCAAATCACAAATTTGCCTTGCGAAATCGCCCCGGCCCCTATAACTAGCCCCAATCATCCACATATTTCGTCCCACCCACAACGGAGCGACAGTCTATGGCTCGCGTCACCGTAGAAGATTGTATCGACAAGGTCGACAACCGGTTTGACCTGGTCCTGCTGGCCGCCCACCGTGCCCGCATGATTTCGTCCGGTTCACAACTAACGGTTGACCGCGATAACGACAAGAACCCTGTTGTATCTTTGCGTGAAATTGCCGACTCGACCATCTCGCCGGAGGATCTCCGCGAGGAGCTGGTGCACTCCCTTCAGAAATTCGTCGAGGTGGACGAGCCGGAGCCGGATACGGTGCCGCTGATCGGCTCCGCTGGTGCCAGCGTCGATGCCGACGATACCGAAGTGGCTGTTGAGCGCATGACCGAAGAGGAGCTCCTGAAGGGTCTCGAAGGCCTCGCGCCGCCGGAAGAGCAGCCCGAGGAGGACGAGTAATCGTCCTAATCGCGATCGTCGACTTCTTGTGATCTTATCAAAGGCCCGAACCCGTGTTCGGGCCTTTGCTTTTGTTGGCGTTTTCGTGGTTACCATAGCGTCGCCGGTTTGCACCGCGCGCCTGTCGTTGAATTGATCGGCCGTGTCCGCGATCGGAGCTTAGGATGTATACAACGGACCGTTTCATGGTCCGTTTGAAGGCAGGACGGCATGGTGTATCGACGCCGCAGACCCACGCAGATGCAGGGCGCAACCGAATCGGTTGCCGTGGCCCCGACTGCGCCGGTGGCACGGCCAGCGAAGCCGCGCGCGCGGATGATGCGTCAATATGACCTCGTCGAACGCGTCCGGTCCTACAATCCGAACACCAACGAAGACCTGCTGAACCGCGCCTACGTCTACGCCATGAAGGCGCACGGCTCGCAGACGCGCGCCTCCGGCGATCCGTATTTCTCGCATCCGCTCGAAGTCGCGGCGATTCTCACCGACCTCAAGCTCGACGACGCGACCATTGTCGCCGCGCTGCTGCACGACACGATCGAGGACACGGAAGCGACTCGCGCCGAGATCGACCAGCTGTTCGGCCCTGAAATCGGCGCGCTGGTCGAGGGCCTGACCAAGCTGAAGCGGCTCGAGCTGGTGTCGCGCGAGGCCAAGCAGGCCGAAAACCTGCGCAAATTGTTGCTGGCCATTGCCGACGATGTCCGCGTGCTCCTGGTCAAGCTCGCCGACCGCCTGCACAACATGCGCACGCTCGACTTCGTGCCGACCGAATCGCGCCGGCGCATTGCCGAGGAGACGCTCGACATCTACGCGCCATTGGCAGGGCGCATGGGCATGCAGGAAATGCGCGAGGAGCTGGAGGATTTGTCCTTCCGCACCCTCGATCCCGAAGCTTATTCGGTGGTGATGCAGCGGCTCGATGCGCTCGCCGAGCGCAACCGCAATCTGATCGGCGAGATCGAGGACCAGCTCTCCAACAATCTGCGCCATCGGGGGCTCGGCGCGCGGGTCTATGGCCGCCGCAAGAAGCCGTTTTCGATCTGGACCAAGATGGAGCGCAAGTCGGTCGGCTTCGAGCAATTGTCCGACATCTTCGGCTTCCGCGTCGTCGTCAACGACATCGAGGCCTGCTATCGCGCGCTCGGCATCGTCCACACCACCTGGCCGGTCGTGCCTGGGCGTTTCAAGGACTACATCTCGACGCCGAAGCAGAACGACTACCGCTCGATCCACACCACCGTGATCGGCCCCGGCAACCAGCGCGTCGAGCTCCAGATCCGCACGGAGGCGATGGACCAGATCGCCGAGCGCGGCATCGCGGCGCACGTGTTCTACAAGGAAGGCGTGGGCTCGCCGACCGAATTCCTCAAGCGCGAGTCCACCGCGTTCGCCTGGCTGCGCCACACCATCGGCATCCTCTCGGAGAGCGCCAACCCCGAGGAATTCCTCGAGCACACCAAGCTCGAGCTGTTCCACGACCAGGTGTTCTGCTTCACCCCGAAGGGCAAGCTGATCGCGCTGCCGCGCCATGCCAATGTGATCGACTTCGCCTATGCCGTGCACACCGACGTCGGCAACAGCGCGGTCGGCTGCAAGATCAACGGCCAGTTCGCGCCGTTGTCGTCCGAACTTCAGAATGGTGACGAAGTCGAGGTGCTGACCTCGGAAGCGCAGTCCGCGCCGCCCTCGGCCTGGGAGACGCTCGCGGTCACCGGCAAGGCGCGCGCCGCGATCCGGCGCGCAACGCGTACCGCGGTGCGCGATCAATATGTCGGTCTCGGCCGGCGCATCGTCGAGCGTCTGTTCGAGCGCGCCAAGATCGAATACGCCGACGACAAGCTCAAGGGTGCGCTGCCGCGGCTGGCGCGCACCTCGATCGAGGACGTCATGGCGGCGGTCGGCCGCGGCGAGATCAAGGCCTCCCACGTCGCGCGCGCGATGTATCCCGACTACAAGGAGGAGCGCGTCGCGCGCTACGGCGTCAAGAAGGGGCTCGCCGCCAAGCTCAAGGAGAAGGCGCTCGAGCCGTCGCGCAGCCCGGTTGCGATCCCCATAGGCGGAAACAATTCCGACCTGCCGGTGAAGTTCGCGCCGAACGGCGGCGCCGTGCCGGGCGATCGCATCGTCGGCATCGTCACGCCGGGCGAGGGGATCACGATCTATCCGATCCAGTCGCCGGCGCTGAAGGATTTCGAGGAGGAGCCGGAGCGCTGGCTCGACGTCCGCTGGGACATCGAGGATTCCGCCCCGCAACGCTTCCCGGCGCGCATCAAGGTCGAGAACGTCAACGAGCCCGGCGCACTGGCGCAGATCGCGACCGTGATTGCCGAGCATGACGGCAACATCGACAATATCAGCATGCAGCGCCGCTCGCCCGACTTCACGGAGACGACGATCGATCTCGAAGTCTACGATCTCAAGCATTTGAGCGCGATCCTGGCCCAGCTGCGCGCCAAGGCGGTCGTCGCCCGTGTCGAACGTGTTAATGGATAGGCGTCTGTCGCAGTCGCCTGTTCCTCCGATCCCGTGAGTCCTGAAATGCCCGCACCTCCGCTCCGCCTCGGCGTCAATATCGACCATGTCGCGACCGTCCGTAACGCGCGCGGCGGCCGCCATCCCGATCCGGTCCGCGCCGCGCTGCTTGCGATCGAGGCCGGCGCCGACGGCATCACCGCGCATCTGCGTGAAGACCGCCGGCACATCCGCGACGAGGACATGGCGCGGCTGAAGGCGGAGATCTCCAAGCCGCTGAATTTCGAGATGGCGGCGACTGACGACATGATGCGCATCTCGCTGGCCACCAAGCCACATGCAGTGTGCCTGGTGCCGGAGCGGCGCCAGGAGGTGACGACTGAGGGCGGGCTCGACGTGGTCGGCCAGCACAATGCGCTTGCGCCCTATATCGCGCGGCTGAACGATGCCGGCATCCGCGTCTCGCTGTTCATCGCTGCGGACCCTGCGCAGATCGAGATGGCGGCGCGGCTGCGCGCGCCCGTGATCGAGATCCACACCGGCGCCTGGTGCGATGCCGTGGTCGACGGCCACAGCGACAAGGCCGAGGCCGAATGGCGGCGGATCGTGGCGGGCGTGAAGGTCGCGAAGGACGCCGGGCTCGAGGTCCATGCCGGCCACGGGTTGGACTACTCGACGGCCGAGAAGATCGCCGCGCTGCCTGAAATCATGGAGCTCAACATCGGCTACTACATGATCGGCGAGGCGCTGTTCGTTGGTCTTGCCGAGACGGTGCGCAAGATGCGCGCGGCTATGGACATCGGACGGAGCCGGGCATGATCATCGGCATCGGCTCCGACCTGATCGACATCACCCGCGTCGGAAAGGTGATGGAGCGCCATGGCGAGCGCTTCCTCGACCGCATCTTCACCGCCGCCGAGCGGGCCAAGGCGGAGCGGCGGGCCAAGAACGAGAAGATGGTGGTGGCGACCTATGCCAAGCGCTTTGCCGCCAAGGAGGCCTGCTCCAAGGCACTCGGCACCGGCATCAGGCAGGGCGTGTGGTGGCGCGACATGGGGGTGGTCAACCTGCCCGGGGGCCGGCCGTCCATGCGGCTGACCGGGGGGGCGCTGGCCCGGCTCCAGGCCCTGACGCCGGAGGGATTCGAGGCCCAGATCGATCTCTCGATCACCGACGACTGGCCGTTGGCGCAGGCCTTCGTGATCATTTCGGCCGTGCCGCGAGCCAAGCCCTGACCGATTCCCGAGGGACCGGGCGGAAATTTTATAATTCGTATTAAAATTCAACGTCTTACGGGTTTTTGATGCGATCCTTGATTGCGCGGCCTGCGGCAACCGTCTAAAAGTCCGCGGACGCAAATCAGGTCGGGCCAATTCGGCTTTACGCCGGAATTGGCCCTCACTATCAGAATCAGGACAATCTCCTTGGGCCGCGAACCGGTGGGCTGTTCGCGAGAGGAGGGCGTTCTGTGATCGCCGGCCGGAATTGAGAGAGCAATGAGCGTGACTTCGGGAACGAAAACTGAAAGCGGCGTCGGCGAAACGATCCGGGTCGTGATCCATGCTCTCCTGATCGCGCTGGTGATCCGCACCTTCCTGTTCCAGCCGTTCAACATCCCGTCCGGCTCGATGAAGGCGACGCTGCTGGTTGGCGATTATCTGTTCGTCTCGAAATATTCCTACGGCTACAGCCACTACTCGATCCCGTTCTCGCCGCCGCTGTTTTCGGGACGGATCTGGGGCTCGGATCCGAACCGCGGCGACATCGTCGTGTTCCGGCTGCCGAAGGACGACACCACCGATTACATCAAGCGCGTCATCGGCCTGCCCGGCGACCACATCCAGATGAAGGACGGGCTGCTCTACATCAACGACACCCCGGTCGAGCGCCAGCGCATGAGCGAGTTTGTCGGCGAGGATCCGTGCGGGTCAGAAGGCGGCGGCATCTCGCGCGTGAAGCGCTGGAAGGAGACGCTGCCGAACGGTGTCTCCTACGAGACGCTCGATTGCGCCGACAACGGCTACATGGACAACACCAACGTCTACACCGTGCCGCCCGGCCATTTCTTCATGATGGGTGACAACCGCGACAACTCCACCGACAGCCGCTTCCTCGGCCAGGTCGGCTACGTTCCGCAGGAGAATTTGATCGGCCGCGCCCAGATGATCTTCTTCTCGATCGCCGAAGGCGAGCATGCCTGGATGTTCTGGCGCTGGCCGTGGGCGGTGCGCTGGAATCGTTTCTTCAAAATCGTCCGATGAAAGACGAAGCCAAGGACATCACGACCCAACCGATCGAGGCGCAAGCCGCTCCTGAGGGCGAAGCTGCAACCAAGACGCTTGCGACCAAGAGTTCTGATCCCAAGACTGCTGAAACCAAGCCATCGGCGAAGAAGCGGACGCGGAGCAGCAAGACCAAGGACAAAGCGAAGGCGGCGGCTGACGCGAACGCGGCGCTCGAGGCGCGCATCGGCCACACCTTCGCCGATCCGAACCTGCTGATGCAGGCGATCACGCACGTCTCGGCGCTGAAGTCCGGACGCAAGCGCGGCGACAGCTATCAGCGGCTCGAGTTCCTCGGTGACCACGTGCTCGGGCTCGTCGTGTCAGACATGCTCTATCATACCTTCCCGAATGCCGACGAGGGCGAGCTGTCCAAGCGGCTTGCCGAGCTCGTGCGCAAGGAGAGCTGCGCCGACGTCGCCAAGTCGCTCGGCCTGCTCGACGACATCAAGCTCGGTTCGGTCGGCTCCAGCGCCGATGCGCGCCTGCGCAAGTCCATCCTCGGTGACATCTGCGAAGCCGTGATCGGCGCGATCTTCCTCGACGGCGGCCATGCGGCGGCGGACGAGTTCGTCAAGCGCAACTGGACCGAGCGCATGCACAAGCCGCGGCGGCCGCTGCGCGACCCCAAGACCGTGCTGCAGGAATGGGCGCAGGGGAAAGGGCTGCCGACGCCAGTCTATCGCGAGGTCGAGCGCACCGGCCCGCATCACGATCCGGAGTTCCGCGTTGCGGTGGACCTGCCGGGGCTGGCGCCGGCCGAAGGCACAGGCGGCAGCAAGCGCGCGGCGGAGAAGGTCGCGGCCTCCGTCATGATCGAACGAGAAGGTGTCGGTGGCGGCAATGACGGCTGAAGCAAGCGGCGAAGCGCCCGCGGCGACGCGTTGCGGCTTTGTTGCGCTGATCGGCGCACCGAATGTCGGCAAATCCACCCTGGTCAACGCGCTGGTCGGCGCCAAGGTCACGATCGTCTCGCGCAAGGTGCAGACCACGCGCGCGCTGATTCGCGGCATCGTGATCGAGAACAACGCGCAGATCATCCTGGTCGACACGCCCGGCATCTTCCTGCCCAAACGGCGGCTCGATCGCGCCATGGTTTCGACCGCCTGGAGCGGCGCGCATGATGCCGACCTCGTCTGCGTGCTGCTCGACGCCAAGGCCGGAATTGACGAGGAGGCCGAAGCGATCCTCACCAAGGCGGCGAGTGTCAAGCACGACAAGATTCTGGTCATCAACAAGGTCGATCTGGTCCAGCGCGAGAAGCTGCTGGCGCTGGCGCAGGCCGCCAACGAGCGCATGCCGTTCGCCAAGACCTTCATGGTCTCGGCGATCTCGGGCGATGGTGTCGACGACATTCGCAGCACGCTTGCCGAGATGGTGGCGCCGGGTCCGTTCCTCTATCCCGAGGACCAGATGTCGGATGCGCCGATGCGACATCTCGCGGCCGAGATCACCCGCGAGAAGATCTATCGCAAGCTGCACCAGGAATTACCGTACCAGTCCACGGTCGAGACCGACAAGTGGGAGGAGCGTAAGGACAAGTCGGTGCGCATCGAGCAGACGATCTTCGTGGAGCGCGAAAGCCAGCGCAAGATCGTGCTTGGCGCAGGCGGTGCCACCATCAAGTCGATCGGTGCGGACTCGCGCAAGGAGATCGGCGAGATCCTCGGCGTGCCGGTGCATCTGTTCCTGTTCGTCAAGGTGCGGGAGAACTGGGGCGACGATCCCGATCGCTATCGCGAGATGGGCCTGGAATTTCCCAAGGAATAAGCAAGAAAAGATCGGTATTTGATGAACGTGCCCACGAATGTCCGGCGCTTCGAAGCGTTGCTCTATGCGTCGCTGATGCTGGATGCGCTGTCTGTGGCGGTCCAGGACCGCACGCCCACCACCGACATGACCGAACAGATGATCATGACCGCGACGCTGCTCGCCGGCGGCATGATCCTGCTGCTGGTCTATTTCGTCTGGTTGGCTGCCCGTTGGCGCAAGAACTGGCCGCGCTGGGTGCTGGCGGCAGCGCTGGTTCTGTCCGTGATCTCGCTCGGTCAGATCCTCGGCGAAAAGGGCCTCGAGCTCGACAGCGCGATCGAGATCGTCTCCTGCGTGCTGACGGGGTTCGGGCTGTATTTCTCGTTCAGCGGCGACGCGCGGGGCTGGTTCAACGCGTGAGGGCGAATTGGTGGGCACGCTTCGCTTTGCCCACCCTACGATCACCCGAAATACGCTACACTTCATACCATGGAATGGACCGACGAAGGCATCGTGCTGGGCGTGCGGCGGCATGGCGAGAGTAGCGCCATCGTCGAGCTGCTGACGCGCCAGCATGGCCGGCATCTCGGTCTCGTGCGCGGCGGTGCGAGTTCGCGGCTGCGGCCGCTCTTGCAGCCCGGCAACAGCGTCAGCGCGGTGTGGCGGGCGCGGCTCGACGAGCATCTCGGCACCTACGCGATCGAGGGATTGAAGCTGCGCGCGGCGACGCTGCTGGGATCGTCCCACGGCGTCTACGGCGTGACCCATCTGGCCTCGATTGCGCGGCTGCTGCCGGAGCGCGATCCGCACGAAGACATCTTTGCGCAGCTCGAACATTCGCTCGATGATTTCGACGACATCGGCAGCGCGGCCGTGCACGTCATCCATTTCGAGCTGGCGATGCTCGCCGAGCTCGGCTTCGGGCTGGCGCTCGAAAACTGCGCGGTGACGGGGGAGACTGCTGATCTGATCTATGTCTCACCGAAATCCGGCGGTGCGGTGTCGCGCGGCGCGGGCGAACCATGGCGCGACCGGCTCTTGCGTTTGCCGCCGTTCCTGCGCCATGGCGGCACCGCGAGCGAGCTCACCGACGATGACCTCCAGGATGGCTTTCGGCTGACCGGCCTGTTCCTGCTGCGCCATGTGCTGGAGCCGCGGGGGCAGGTCCATTCCGACGCGCGCGCCGGCTTCATCAATGCGTTGACGCGGCAGCAGGCCAAAGCGGCGTTTCCCGCGCCCTGAAGGGCGGCAATTCTGTCGCCATGACGTGAGCGCGCTTCTGCGTTGCCCAATCAGGTAGCAGTTTGCGGAACAATAGCTGGGTTCCCGGACTTGCCCTTCGGGTTCCAACCGGGGATAGCCTGATGTTGATCAAGGGAATTCTGATATCGGCAGCGCTGATTGCGCTGGCGCCGGACGCCCTCGCAGGCGAGCAACCAGGCGTGTTTCGTCGTGCCTCCTGCACGGTCGTCAGGTTCTATGTCGCCAAATATTCCGCTGCGGCCGCAGAGGCATGGGCGCGGTCCAGGGGTGCGACGGAGGCCGAGATCGAGGTCGCTCGGCGTTGCCTGGCCAATGCGCCTGTCACTGCGCAGGCAAAGGTCCAGCCGACAGTGACTGCCGGTTGGGCAGGGCAGTAGAAGCCCACAGGGAACCAATCCATCCTTGCCCGATTCGCTTCCACGGTTTAACCGGGCGGCATGGGAAAACGAATCGTTCCGCCGGAAGAACCGGCCGAAATTCATGATGTGCCGCTGCGTGAGGCGCTGGAAGAGCGCTATCTCGCGTACGCGCTATCCACCATCATGCATCGCGCGCTGCCCGACGCGCGCGACGGCCTGAAGCCGGTGCACCGGCGCATCCTATACGGCATGCGCCTGCTCAGGCTCGACCCCGGCACGGCCTTCAAGAAGTCCGCCAAGATCGTCGGCGACGTGATGGGCTCGTTCCATCCGCATGGCGACCAGGCGATCTACGACGCCATGGTGCGTCTCGCGCAGGATTTCTCCTCGCGCTATCCGCTGGTCGACGGCCAGGGCAATTTCGGCAATATCGACGGCGATAACCCGGCTGCCTACCGCTACACCGAAGCGCGCATGACCGACGTCGCGCGGCTTCTGCTTGACGGCATCGACGAGGACGGTGTCGAGTTTCGTCCCAATTACGACGGCCAGTCCAAGGAACCGGTGGTTCTGCCGGGCGGCTTTCCGAACCTGCTCGCCAATGGTGCGCAGGGCATCGCCGTCGGCATGGCGACCTCGATCCCGCCGCACAACGCCGCCGAGCTTTGCGAGGCCGCGCTGCATCTGATCGAGAAGCCCGACGCGAAATCGAAGGCGCTGCTGAAGTGGGTGAAGGGCCCGGACTTCCCGACCGGCGGCATCTGCGTCGATTCCAAGCAGGCCATCGCGGAAGCCTACACCACCGGTCGCGGCTCCTTCCGCGTCCGCGCCCGATGGGAGCAGGAGGAGGGTACGCGCGGCACCTGGGTCGTCGTCGTCACCGAGATCCCATTTCTGGTGCAGAAGTCGCGCCTGATCGAGAAGATTGCCGAACTGCTGGACCAGAAGAAGCTGCCGCTGGTCGGCGATATCAGGGACGAGTCGGCCGAAGACGTCCGCATCGTGATCGAACCGAAGTCGAAGAACGTCGATCCGGCGTTGATGATGGAATCGCTGTTCCGGCTCACCGAACTCGAAAACAAAATTCCGCTGAACCTGAACGTGCTGATCAAGGGTCGCGTCCCCAAGGTGGTGGGGCTCGCCGAGTGCCTGCGCGAATGGCTCGACCATTTGCGCGACGTGCTGATCCGCCGCACCAATTTTCGCAAGGCGCAAATCGAGCACCGGTTGGAGGTCCTCGGCGGTCTCCTGATAGCCTATCTGAACATTGACGAGGTCATCAGGATCATCCGTACCGAGGATGAGCCGAAGCCGGCGCTGATGAAGGCGTTCAAGCTCACCGAGGTACAGGTCGAAGCCATTCTCAACATGCGGTTGCGCAGCTTGCGCAAGCTCGAGGAAATGGAGATCCGTACCGAGGACAAGAACCTCCGCAACGAGCTCAAGGGCATCAATGCGTTGCTCGCGTCCGAGCCGGAGCAGTGGAAGAAGGTCGGCGAGCAGGTCGGCAAGGTCCGCGACATGTTCGGACCGAAGACGCCGCTCGGCAAGCGCCGCACCACCTTTGCCGATGCGCCCGAGCACGATCTTGCCGCGATGGAGGAAGCCCTCGTCGAGCGCGAGCCGGTCACGATCGTGGTCTCCGACAAGGGCTGGATCCGCACCATGAAGGGGCATGTCGAGGATCTCTCGGGGCTGGCCTTCAAGCAGGACGACAAGCTCGGCTTTGCGTTTTTCGCCGAGACGACCTCGAAGTTGCTGCTGTTCGCCACCAACGGCAAATTCTACTCGATCGATGCCGCAAAGCTCCCGGGCGGCCGCGGCCACGGTGAGCCGATCCGCCAGTTCATCGATCTCGAGCCGGAAGCCGCGCCGGTCACGCTGTTCGTCAACAAGGGCGGACGCAAATTCCTGGTCGCGAGCCATGAAGGCCAGGGTTTTGTCGTCAACGAGGACGATTGCGTCGGCACCACCAAGAAGGGCAAGCAGGTCCTCAACGTCGACATGCCGAACGAGGCACGCACGGTCACAGAGGTGCTCGGTGATTCCATCGCTGTCATCGGCGAGAACCGCAAGATGCTGATCTTCCCACTGAGCGAGGTGCCGGAGATGGCGCGCGGCCGCGGCGTGCGCTTGCAGAAGTACAAGGACGGCGGCCTCTCCGACGTCACTGTCTTTGAGGCCAAGGCAGGCCTGACCTGGAGGGACTCCGCGGGCCGCGAATTCTCGGCGACCATGAAGGAGCTCGCCGAGTGGCGAGGCACCCGTGCCGACGCCGGCCGCCTGCCGCCGAAGGGTTTCCCGAAGTCGAACAAGTTCGGCAAGGTGATCGGGTAGGGCGTTTCTCGCCACACACCGGTGTCATGCCCCGCCTTGTGCGCAATTGCGCACTGGGGCGGGACATCCAGTGTGCCGCGGCTTCTCGGTTCGATCACAGGCGTCACGGAGTACTGGATCACCCGCCTTCGCGGGCGATGACAGCGCGTGTGTAGCCCGCAAACGCGCGGCAGATAGTCGTGAGCGCATAAGTGCCTGCGTCGATCGGGCACGAACATTGCTTTTTCCTGGCGAGTGCAAACGTTTCGTCAAAAGGCAAAAAGAAACCAATGTTCAGACTGAAGTCCTTCATTCCGGCGCTGTTCGCCCTCGCGTTGGTATCTGCGCCGGCGCATGCGGCAGGCAATCTCGTTGCGGTGCTCGAGGCTGAAATCGTCACGCTCGATCCGCATTTCTCCACGGCCTACATTTCGCGCACGTTCGGCTACATGGTGTTCGACACGCTGTTCGCGAAGGATTCCAAGGGCGACGTCAAGCCGCAGATGGTGCAGGACTGGAAAGTCTCCGCGGACGGATTGACCTACACCTTCACGCTGCGCGACGGCCTGAAATGGCATGACGGCCAGCCGGTCACGGCGGCCGATTGTGTCGCCTCGCTCCGACGCTGGGGCACCCGCAGCGCGCTCGGCCGCCGCATCTTTGCGATCGCGGCCTCGCTGGAGCCGACGGATACGAAGACCTTCGTGCTGACGCTGAAGCAGCCGTCGGGCCTCGTCATCGACGCGCTGGGCAATCCCGTCAGCCCCGTCGCCTTCATGATGCCCGAGCGCATCGCCAAGACGCCCGGCGACCAGCGCATCACCGAGATCATCGGCTCCGGTCCGTTCGTCTACAGCAAGACCGATCACCGCACCGGCGATCGCATGATCCTGAAGAAATTCGCCGACTATGTGCCGCGTCCCGAGCCCGCCGACTTCCTGGCCGGCGGCAAGCGCGTCAACATCGATACGCTTGAGATCCGCGTCATTCCCGATGGCTCGACCGCGGCGTCCGCGCTGCAGGCCGGCGAAATCGACTTCATGCAATACGCGCCGTTCGATCTGTTGCCGCAGCTCGAGAAGAATTCTCGCGTCAAGCTCGTGAACTTCACCGGCGGCAACATGTTCGCGGGCGCCTATCGCCTCAATGCCGCGTCAAAGCCTTTCGACGATCCCGCGATCCGGCGCGTGCTGTGGAAGCTGGTTGACCAGCGCGAAGTGCTGGATGCGCTCGGCCTCGATGCCAAATACGCCACGCCTTGTGCGACGTTCTTCACTTGCGGCACCACCTATGAGAGCAAGGCCGGCATTGAAGCCGCGGCAAATCCCTCGATCGAAGCGGCGAAGGCCGCGCTGAAGGCGACGAAATATGCCGGCGAGCCCGTCGTCGTGATGGAGGCCAACGATCTCGAAGCCCCGCGCGTCTCGGCGCAGGTGCTGGCCGAGCGGCTCAAGGCGGCCGGGTTCAACGTCGATCTTCAGGTGATGGATTGGGCGAGCGTGCTGGCGCGCCGGGCCAAGAAGGAGGGCTGGAGCGTCTACGGCGTTCACGCCGGCGGCTTTGATCTCGGCTCGCCGTTGACCAACGTCATGGTGGCCTTCAACTGCGCTGACTTCACCGGCTGGCAGTGCGATGCGCGCATCACGCCGCTGATGGAGGCCTTTGCCAAAGCGCCGGCCGAAGCGGATCGCAAGACAATCGCGGGCGAGATCCAGAGCATCATGTACGATCAGGCGCCCGCGATCCCGTGGGGCCAGTTCGCGCAGCCTGCGGCCTATCGCGCCACCTTGCGCGGTCTGATACCGTCCGCCATCCCGGTGTTCTGGAACGTTGAGAAGTAACGCGATGTACGATGTCATTGTTGTCGGCGGCGGCTCGGCCGGCGCCGCTGTTGCGGCGCGGCTCTCCGAAGATCCCGCACGGCGCGTCCTGCTGCTCGAAGCGGGCCTCGACTGGCGCGCTGATGAAGCGCCCTGGGAAGTGCGAACGCCAAATCCAATCCCGATCATCCACAAGCGCGAGTATCAGGAGAAATGGCAGTGGCCCGATCTCCTGGCGCGCCGTGTGGCTGGGCAGGAGCCGCGCTTCTACTGGCGCGGCAAGGGGCTCGGCGGCTCGTCGATGATGAACGGACAGATCGCCATCCGCGGCGTCGCTGATGCCTTCGACGAATGGGCGGCCAATGGTTGCACCGGCTGGTCCGCGAAAGAGGTGATGCCGTTGTTCTCCGTAATCGAGGACGACTTTGAGTTTGGCGATGCCGCAGGCCACGGCCGCGGCGGACCGTTGCCGGTCTATCGCGCGCCACCGGACAAATGGGGCCCGATCGATCGCGGCCTGCGCGATGCCGCGCTGGCGAGCGGTTATCCCTGGTGCGCCGACGTCAATGGTCCCGATGGTGAGGGCGTCGCCTGCTATCCCATCAACAGCCGCGACAGCCGCCGTATCACCACCAATGAGGGCTATCTCGAGCCGGCGCGCGCCCGCGCCAATCTGGAGATCCGGGGCAAGACCCTCGTCGATCGCGTGCTGATCAGCGACGGAAGGGCGACCGGTCTGCGTGTTCACACCGAGGGGCAGGGCGCCAGCGAGATCAGCGCGCGCCAGATCGTGCTCTGCGCAGGCGCCATCCACAGCCCGGCGATCTTGCTGCGCTCGGGCGTTGGACCCGCTGACGAGCTGAAGGCAATGGGGATCGCGGTGGAGCGCAACCTGCCGGTCGGCAAGCACTTCTTCGACCATCCGCTGTTTCGTACCACGATCCAGCTCCACGACGATCTGCGCCCGACCGATCCCGACACCCGCCACACCAATTGCTGCGTGACCTATTCTTCGGGCCTCGCCAATGGCGGCAAGCGCGACATGATCCTGATCGCATTCAACCACCGCGGCATTGGCGTCCCCGGAGCGATCGGCGCCGGGCTGTTCAACGCCTATTCGCGCGGCACGCTCAAGCTGGCGTCGACTGATCCATCCGTCGATCCCATCGTCGAGGAAAATATGCTCGCCGATCCCCGCGACATGCTGCGCATGATGGACGCGGTGAAGCGGCTGGCCGTGATCACCTCGCAGCCGGCGCTGGCCGGCGTCGCCGACTGGATCAGGCTGGCTGACACTGACCTGACACTGCCGCAAGCCGCTGCGCTGCCGGATCACGAACTCGATGCGCTGCTGCGCCGTGAAACCGGCGACATCCAGCACGCCGCCGGCAGTTGCCGCATGACTGGCGTCAATGACGCCGACGGCGTGGTCAATCCTGACGGCACCGTGAAGGGCATCTCCGGCCTGCGCGTCGCCGACGCCTCGATCATGCCGTCGGACTGCCGGGCCAATACCCACTTCACGACGGTGGTGATTGGGGAAGCGATCGCGCGGATGATGATGCGGTAACCTAGATCACCCCGCCATCCGCAACGCCACCCCCGCCGCGCAGCTGCCGACGAGCACCGTCAGCATCCTCAGCTTGAATCGGAAGATCGCGGTCGCCGCCGCGATCGATAGCACCAGCGCCGGCACGTCGACGCTGGTCAGCACCGGCCTGTCAAAATCCAGCGGGAACGCGTGCACCGGCACGGTCTCGCGGAACAGCGTGTGCAGCGCGAACCAGATCGAGAGGTTGAGGATCACGCCGACGACGGCGGCGGTGATGGCGCTGAGCGCGCCGGCTAAGCCCGTATTGCCGCGCAGGCGCTCAATATAGGGGCCGCCGACGAAGATCCAGAGGAAGCAGGGCGTGAAGGTGACCCAGGTCGCGAGCAATCCGCCGAACGTCGCCGCTAGCATTGGCGACAGGCCGCTCGGGTCGCGATAGGCGGCCATGAAGCCCACGAACTGGAGCACCATGATCAGCGGGCCCGGCGTGGTCTCGGCCATGCCGAGGCCGTCGAGCATCCCGTGCGGCTTGAGCCAGTGATAATGCTCGACCGCCTGCTGGGCGACATAGGCCAGAACCGCATAGGCGCCGCCGAACGTGACCAGCGCCATCTTCGAGAAGAACAGCGCGATCTGGCTGAACACGCTGGCCTGGCCAAGGACCAACAGCAACACAATCACCGGCACGAGCCAGAGCGTCAGCCACAGCGCGGCGGTCCGGATCGCACGCGCCGTGTTGGGACGGACATGCTCCGGCACAGCTTCGCCGAGCATGCTGTCGATCACGGCACCGCTGCCGGCATGGCCGTGACCGGGAGGCGCAAATTCCGGACGGCCGGCGCGTGCGCCGGCATAGCCGATCAAACCGGCGGCGATGATGATGATCGGGAAGGGGACCGCGAAGAAGAAGATTGCGACGAAGGCGATGGCGGCGAGCGCGATCATGATGCGGTTCTTCAGCGCGCGCTTGCCGATACGGAAGACGGCCTCGATGACGATGGCGAGCACGGCGGCTTTCAAGCCGAAGAACAGCGCCTCGACGAAGCTGACATTGCCGTAAGCAGCATAGACGTAGCTCAGGCCCATGATGGCGATGATGCCGGGGAGGATGAAAAGCCCGCCCGCCATCAGTCCGCCGGCAGTGCGATGCATCAGCCAGCCGACATAGGTTGCGAGCTGCTGCGCCTCTGGTCCCGGCAGCAGCATGCAGTAGTTCAGCGCATGCAAAAAACGGCCCTCCGAGATCCAGTTGTTCTCCTCGACCAGGATGCGGTGCATCACCGCGATCTGGCCCGCGGGCCCGCCAAAACTCAGGCAGGCGACGCGCAGCCAGACGCGAAAAGCCTCTCCGAAGCTGATGCCGTGACCGGCATCAGCTTCGGCTTGGGCGTTCCGGATATCCATCACGCCTTCACCTTGTTGGTCGGCCAGTTGTGGGTTTCACCGGTGGCGTCGCGGCACCAGCGATAGAAAGCGTCGTAGAGCAGCATGCCGGCTTCGAGCTGTTCGAGGTCGTCATCATGCATCCGCGACAACCCGAGCGAGGCCGCAAGCAGGCCGGGAGCTTCCGGCGCGAGATCAGGCCGCGCGGTGTCGGCGCCGCGCACCAGTGTCGCGAGCCGCAGCAGCGCCGGCGTCGCGATGCCGAATTCCTCGATCATGACGTCGAAGGTGCAGAGCTCGCCGCGGTGGCTCCAGAACGTGTTCTCGATGTCGAAGGGCGCGGCGTTGAAGCGCTCGCCGACGGCGACCACCTCCGATGGTGCGACAAACAAGAACACCGCGTTGGGATCGACGAAGCGGCGGATCAGCCAGGGGCAGGCGATACGGTCGACCTTCGGCCGCGCGCGCGTCACCCAGACGGTGCGTCCCTTGGCGTCGCGCGGCGGCAGCTTGCGGGTGTCGAGCAGCGGCAGCTTCGCCGCCTTCCACGCCTCGAAGCCGCCATCGAGCGTCTCGGCCTCCACGCCGAGCTGGCGGAGCCAGGCCGCAGTGCCCTGGGCGAGCTTGGCGCCGCGCAGGCAGGAGACAATGGCCGTGCGGCCGGCGAAGGCAGCGCCCCAGTCCGGGACGTTGTCGTGGCTGAGCTTGATGGAGCCGGGGATCAGCCGCCGGTCGGCGGCAAAATCCTTCTCGGTCCGCACATCGATCAGGGCAGGAGCATTGGCCGTGCCGATCAGGCGCGCCAATTTATCGGATGATATGGTCGTGAAGTTTGACATGATGCGTCCTCGGAAAACCGAATGGGACGCGATACTTGGGCATGTCGCCTCGTGGGGAGATCGCTCGATCCCCATGGCGTTATTACAGCGAAATCGCGCCGCGCTGTCAATCGCCGGTTTCATTGGTATTGAGCGTTAGAAAGATATGTGGCTCGGGCCTAGAGTGCCCGGGTGGAAGTGGAATTCTGCGGCGGCAGCGGGGTTGATCCTCGGTCGCAGTGAGAAGTGCTGCAAGGAAGGACCAAGGATGAGACCCAAGATCATGTCCAAGATCACGCTCGCTCTCGCCGTTGTCGCACTCGCGCTGTCCGCCCAGGCTGCGTTCGCGCAGAAGCCGGGTGTCGAGAAACTCTACATCATGAATTGCGGGGAGGGCGTTGCCGGCGACATCGGGCGCTGGTCGCCCGGGGTGAACGAAGGCCAGTCGATGGATTTCGTCGACACCTGCTATCTCATCAAGCACAGCCAGGGCTGGTTCTTGTGGGACACCGGCATCCCCGACGCGGTCGCCGCGATGCCGAACGGACTTGCGCCGGCTGATCCCAAGGCCGTGACCTGGAAGCGGCCGAAGACGCTCGCAGCCCAGCTCGAGCAGATCGGCGTCAAGCCGGCCGACATCAAGGCAATGGGCGTCTCGCATACGCACCCCGATCACATCGGTAATGTCGAGATGTTTCCGCAGGCAACCCTCTACGTGCAGAAGGCCGAATATGAATGGCCCGGCGCGAACAACGAACCGCGCTTCAAGCCGTCGCATCCGGTTGAGTTGCTCACCGGCGACAAGGACGTGTTCGGCGACGGCAGCATCACCGTCCTCTCGACGCCCGGCCACACGCCGGGACATCAGTCGCTGCTGGTGAAATTGCCGAAGACCGGGGCGGTCGTGCTGTCCGGCGACGCGGCCCACTTCAAGAGCAATTGGGAGAGCCGGCGCGTTCCCGTCAATAATTTCAGCAAGGACCAGTCGGTCGCCTCGATGCAGAAGATCGCCGACACGCTCGACAAGGAGAAGGGGCAGCTCTGGATCAACCACGACAAGGCCCAGCGCGACAGCCAGAAGATGTCGCCGGAGTTTTATGACTAGCTTTGCCGGCGGCCCTGTTGCCACCCCGGTGGCAGCAGGGACGTGCTAAGCGCCTCCAAAGCTCCGGAACGGGAGACGAAGCGTGGGGGAATGGCTCGGGGTCGCGATTGCGCTGGCGTCGAGCAGCATCGGCGGCACTGCGGCTGCGATCACCCGTTATCTCGTCGTCGGCGCCGATCCGGTTCTGCTTGCGATCCTGCGCTGGGGAATCGGTTTCCTCTGCCTGTTGCCGTGCGCGCTGCTGCTTCGCGTGCGCTGGCCGCAGCGCGCGGACTGGCCGGCGGTAATAGTGCTCGGCATCTGCTTCTTCGGCCTGTTCTTCATCCTCTACAATATCGCGGTGTCCTACACGACCGCTGCGCGCGCCAGTCTCGCGCTGGCGACGCTGCCGCTCCACACCATGGTCGTCGGCGCGATCCTCGGGGTGGAACGGCTGACGGCGCGCAAGATCATCGGCGTCGGCATTGCTGTGCTCGGCGTGGCGGCGGCGCTAGCTGTGGGCCTGGCACAGAGCCCGCCCGGTTCCTGGCGCGGCGAGCTGATCATGACCGGCGCGGTGTTCTGCATGGCCTTCTACAACGTGCTGTCGCGGCCGCTGATTCAGCGCTCCAGCGCGCTCGGCTTTCTCACGGTCGGCATGGGCGCGGGCGCTGCGGTGCTGGTGATCGTGGGTCTCGTGAAAGGCAGCTTTGCCGCGCTCGACCATTTCACGACGGCGCAGTGGATTGCCGGGATCTATCTCGGCGCCGGCGGCGGCGCGCTCGCGTTCATCCTCTGGGTCATGGCGCTGGCGCGCGCCACGCCAACTCGCGTTGCCAACACGATGACGGTCAATCCGATCGCAGCGACCTTGCTGGCGGCGCTGCTGATCGGCGAGCCGATCACGCCAAATCTCCTGATCGGGCTGGTTGCCGTATTCGCCGGCATCTGGATCGCGACCAGCCAGCCGAAGCCAGCTTAGCTTTTCGGCGCGGTGACTGGCGGCGGGCCGCCCTCCGGCGTCTTCTTAGGCTTCAGCGTGCCGGCATAGAACGAGAGTAGCCACACCAGCAGAATGGCGAGGAGATAGACGCCCCAGACCTGCGGCGGCGTCATGGCCCAGCGCAGGAGGCCTTTGAAGGTGCGGGGCGGGGTTTTGTCTTCGGTCATGCTGCGCTTGTGCGCGAAAGCGGTGGCAGGGTCAATCCGGCCGCTTCTCGGCGCGGATCAGGAACAGCGCAGCCAGTGCCGACAGGCTGAGCGCGGACGAGACCATCAGCACCTTCGCCCCCATCACGTCGATCAGCAGACCGAAGGCCAGCGGTGCTATCGCCTGCGCCATCCGCGCCGGGGCGCCGATGATACCGAGGCGATAGCCGAAATCTTTCGGGCCGAAGATCGAGAGCGGCAAGGTTCCGCGGGCGATCGTCAAAATGCCGTTGCCGGAGCCGTGCAGCAGCGCAAAGGCACTCGCAGCGGGCGCGCCGAAGACGGCGACGACGGCGGCTCCGATCGGGTGGGTGAGGCAGGCGAGCCGCGTCGACCACAGTGGATGGAAGCGTTTCAGAACGCTCGCCTCGAGGATGCGCGCGATCACTTGGGCCGGGCCGATCAGTGCGCCGGCCGCGATCGCCTCGACATGCGTCGCGCCGGTTGCCTCCAGGATGCGCGGGAAATGCACCGCCATGGCGCCGGTAACGGTCCACACCGCGGCAAAGACAAAGGCGAGCAGGATCATGGTCCGGTCGAGCGGGACATGCGGCTTCTCCGCCGTCGCGGCGGCCTGCCTGGCGCCCTTGATCGTCGGCAGCATGAAGAAATTGAGGGGCAGGCCGATCAGGATGTTGGCGGCAGCCCAGGCGAAACATGTATCGCGCCAGCCGATATGGGCGAGCCCCCAGGCGGTTAGGGGCCAGCCGACGGTCGAGGCAAAACCCGCCATCAGCGTAATGCCGGTGATCGAGCCGCGGGCCTCGGTGCCGTAGATGCGGCCGAGCGCGGCGAAGGCGGCGTCGTAGAGCCCCATCGCCATGCCGATGCCGAGCACGAGCCAGGCGAACGCCATCACTGGAACGGATTGCGAGAAACCCAGCAGGACGAGGCCGGCGGCAATGATCAGGTTCGAGGCCGACAGCACCTGGCGCCCACCGACGAGATCGATCTGCCGCCCGATGCGCGGCCCCAGCATCGCGGAGATCACGAGCGAGGCCGAGAACGCGCCAAAGATCCAGTTGGTGGAGATGCCGAGGTCGTGCGCCATCGGATCCGCAAGCAGGGCCGGCAAATAATAGCTCGAGGCCCAGGCCAGGGTCTGCGTCGTGCCGAGCGCCAGGATGATGGGGAGCTGGCGCTGGCTCATGTCGCCGTATGTCTGGTCGTCGATGTCATCACTTGCATTTGCGGTCCGAGGCGCGCGCGCGTCAACAGCGTCCGCGGCATATTCGACCTGCTGCGGGCGGGAGCCTTGGTTGTGCCCGGCCTTTCGCTCGTCACGAATGCACGCCATAATGGCCTATGCAATTGACCTCGCGCCTCGCGCTGATGAACTGGCTGACCGGTCAGGGCCTCACCGGCCTGCCCGAAAACGAGCTGCTGCGCGGCTTCTGCGAGCGCTGCCGCGCCGAAGGGCTGGAACTTTCGCGCGGGCTCGTCGTCATCGACACGCTGCATCCGATCTATGAGGGCCGCGGCTTCCGCTGGAGCGACCGGGCCAGCAACGAGAGCGACATGTTCGAGTACGGCTCGACCGCCGAGGGCGACGCGGCCAAGAGCTGGCGCCAATCGGTGTTCTTCCACATGCTCGAGCACGGCCACGACGAGATGGTGATCGATCTGGCCGATGCGCCCTCGATGGACTTCTCGCAGATCGGGGAGCTCGTCGAAAAGGGCCACAAGCATTATCTCGCCTTCGTGCATCGCTTCGGCGAGAACGGCGCGCTCGGCCTGATGGATTGTCTCTATTCCTGCTGGACCACGCGCCGCGATGAAGGCTTTGACGAAGCCGAGCTGGAGGCCTTACGCGATCTCGTGCCGGTGCTGGGGCTCGCGATCAAATCGGCGCAGCAGGTCGACATCGCCCGCACGCTCGGGCGCGTCTATCTTGGGCGCGGCGCCTCCGAACAGGTGCTGGGCGGACGCATCTCGCGCGGCGTCACCGAGCGCATCAACGCCGTGCTCTGGTATTCTGATTTGCGCGGCTCGACCGGGATCAGCGAGAGCATCGGCCCCGACGAGATCATCCCGTTCCTCAACGACTATGCGCAAGCCGTGATCGACGCGATCCACGAGGCCGGCGGCGACGTGCTGAAGCTGATCGGCGACGGCGTGCTGGCGATGTTCACCGGCGAGGACATGGCGCATGCGCGGCGCGCCGGGCTGCGCGCCGAGCATTTGTTTCGCAAGAACGTCGCGGCGCTGAACGCGCGCCGGGAAGCCGATGGACGTCCCACCACGTCGGCCTATATCGGCTTGCATGTCGGCGAGGTCTTTTACGGCAATATCGGCAGCGAGGATCGACTCGATTTCACCGTGGTCGGCCCGACCGTCAACGAGGTCAGCCGCATCGCTTCGATGAGCCGCTCGGTCGATCGTGAGCTCTTGGCATCAGCGGAATTCTACAAGGGCCTCGATGCCGCCGGCCGCCGCTACCTCGTCTCGACCGGCCGCTACGCGCTACGCGGCATCGGCCGCGCGCAGGATCTCTACACGCTCGATCCCGAGGTCGATGCAAGCGAGTCGGTGACGGGGAGTTACGAGCGGTATCTGGCGAATTAGCACCTCGCAGCCACCTCGTCCCCCACCATGGCCGGCTGCCGATCCAGCGCCACCGCAGGCGAGAGCCAAATCACCAGCGCCTGCACGCCGAACACGGCTGCGGCGAAGTAGAGACACGCTTCCGCACTGTAAAATCCGCCGACGATGGCTCCGAGCGCCGATCCTAGCGGCCGCGCGCCATAGCTCATGATGTTGATGGCGGAGACGCGCCCCAATAGCCGTGGCGGCGTCACCGACTGGCGCAGCGTCGTGGTCGAGATCACCCACAGGATCGGCCCGACGCCGAGCAGGAAGAAGCTCAAGGCAGCGAGCCACGGCGATGGCACCAGCACCGTCAGCGCCATCACGACAGCGGCGACGAAACCGGTGACCGGGCCGAGGCCGACCACGGTGCCGAAGGCGATGCGTTTCATCACGCGGGTGGCGAACAGCGCGCCGATCACCATGCCGACGCCGTACATCGTCAGCACGGCGCCGACACCGGCGGCGGTCAGCCCGAGATGGCGCACGGCATAAGGCACGAACACCGCGATCTGCAGGAACCAGCCGGTGTTGAAGATGAATTGCGTGATGAACACCGGCCGCAGCAGCGGATGGTGAAACACGAAGGCCGCGCCTTCACGGAAGTCCTGGTACGGATGACGGCGCGGCGCAGGCGCACGCGCGGGCTCGTAGATGCCGGAGAGCAGCACTACGGCGATCGCCGAGAGCGCGGCGGCAAAGCCGAATGCCGGGCTCGCGCCCCACCAGCCGACCAGCGCGCCGCCGAGCGCAGGGCCGCTTGCAAAGGCGATGGTGCGTGCAAGCTCGATGCGGGCATTGGCAGCCGGCAACAGCTCCGCGCTCACCAGCGAGGGCACCAGCGCCGGCGCGGCCACGCTGTAGACGACGGTGCCGCACACGGCAGCAAAGCCGAGCAGAGCCAGCAGCGACAGATTGAGCGCGCCGAGCCCGAGCAGCAGCACGATCGCTGCGAGCGCCGCCGCCCGGAGCGCCTCGGCGCCCGCCATCAGCGAGCGGCGCGAGATGCGATCGGCGAGCAAGCCGGCCGGGATGGCGAACAGCACGAATGGCAAGGTGAGGGCGGTCTGGAGCAGTCCGGTCTGGCCTTCGGCGACGCCGAGCGTCAGCACGGCGACGATCGGGGCTGCGGCCAGTGCGATCTGCTCGGCCGACTGTGCCGCGAGATTGGACCAGGCGAGGCGGTTGAAGGTGTCAGGAAGGTGAGGGGCATTTGACATGGCGCATTTCCTGCTAAGTCGGATTGACGCCACTATCGGCCTCAGGGGACGGCCAAACCCACCCGCTTCCCGACAGGGTCGGGCGTAACCTGGCCGCGGCGGGAACCGATGCGGCTAGATGCAGTTGCAAATTAGTTGCAATAAGGTGCGACTTCGGTATTGTGCCAGCATGGATGCCCGATCTCCCGAGCTGACTCCCGACGCCGCCGGCTGGCGCACCGACGCGCCGACCACCAAGAGCCTGGCCGAGGTGAATGCCTCCGTCGCAGTCCCAACAGCGGGGGTGTGGTGGCGCCGGCTGCTCGCCTTCGTCGGCCCGGGCTATCTCGTCTCGGTCGGCTACATGGACCCCGGCAACTGGGCGACCGATCTCGCCGGCGGGTCGAAGTTCGGCTACACGCTGCTCTCGGTCATCCTGCTCTCGAATTTGATGGCGATCCTGTTGCAGGCGCTGGCAGCACGGCTGGGCATCGTCACCGATCGAGACCTCGCGCAGGCCTGCCGCGCCACCTATTCGCCCGCGACGAATTTCATGCTCTGGCTCGCCTGCGAGGCGGCGATCGTTGCCTGCGATCTCGCCGAGGTCATCGGCACCGCGATCGCGCTGAAGCTGTTGTTCGGCATTCCCCTGATTGGCGGCGCGCTGCTTGCTGCACTGGATGCCTTCCTGCTGCTGCTCCTGATGAACCGCGGATTCCGCTTCCTCGAAGCTTTCGTGATGGCGCTGCTCGTGGTGATCGCGGTCTGCTTTGCGGTCCAGATCGTGGCCGCGGCGCCGCCGGTGGCGGACGTCCTGCACGGCTTCATGCCGAAGGCCGAGATCATCACCAATCCTGAAATGCTCTACATCGCGATCGGCATCATCGGCGCGACCGTGATGCCGCATAATCTCTATCTGCACTCATCGATCGTGCAGACGCGCGCCTATGCGCGCAACGACGATGGCCGTCGCGAGGCGATCAAATGGGCGACGACGGATTCCACCATCGCGCTGATGCTGGCGCTGTTCATCAACGCTGCGATCCTCGTCGTGGCCGCCGCGACGTTCCACAAGAGCGGCCATTCGGATGTCGCCGAAATCGGCCAGGCCTTCGAGCTTCTCTCGCCGCTGCTCGGCCTCGGCATCGCCTCGACACTGTTTGCGATTGCGCTGCTCGCCTCAGGCCTCAACTCGACGGTGACGGCGACGCTTGCCGGCCAGATCGTGATGGAAGGCTTTCTCGATTTGCGCCTGCCGAGCTGGGCGCGCCGCCTGCTGACGCGCGGTATCGCCATCGTTCCGGTCATCATCGTCACCGCGATCTATGGCGAGCGCGGCACGGCGGATCTGCTGGTGTTCAGCCAGGTCGTGCTGTCGATGCAGTTGCCCTTCGCGGTCATCCCGCTGGTTCGCTTCGTCTCCGACCGCCGCAAGATGGGCCAGTTCGCGATTCCCGCGTGGGTCACCGCGATCTCGTGGATCGTCGCTGGTGTGATCCTGGTTCTGAACGTAAAGCTGCTGGTGGATGTGCTGTTTGGGTGAAGGCGCCACGGGGACCGTTCGGCCCAGCGGTGGATTTCACACAAATGGATTGGTGATGCGAAGGCCTTCCTTCAATACCATCCCATGTTGGAAGTCTTCGGATAGCAATGTCTGGCATCCCGCGTGAAGCGCCGAGGCTGCGATCATCGCGTCATAGGTCGCCATTCCATAGCGTTCGGCAAGGCTCAGGCCGGTATCATGAATATCCAACGTGACGGGATGGATCGTAAGTAGTCCGCGTAACGAGTCCAGGAAGGTGTGTGTCTCCCGCCACGACAATTGCATTTTCCGGCGGGCTACGTTGGCAAGTTCGTTGAGCACCTGCACGCTGATCACGCCCCCGCGGGAAAGAGTCTGCTCGGCGCGATCAGCCTTCGTCGCATCGCCTGACACGAGATAGACGAGGACGTTGGTGTCGAAGAAGCTAGCGGGCATTCGCTTCTTCTCGGTCGAACTTGAAGTCGACAGGAAGGCTGCCGCGAAGGTCACGAAGACGCTTTAGCAATTCGGCACGGTCCGGCTTGCGCGCCACACCGAACTCCCGCTCTCCTGCAACGTGAATTTCGATCTCATCGCCTTCCTTCAACTGAAGCGCCTCGACGACGGTGGCGGGAAGGCGGACTGCAAGGCTATTTCCCCATTTGGCGACCTGCATTTCATTTACCTCCGCTAGATATACACGACGAAGTATGTATATCTAGCGCGCAAGGTGTCAAGATCGATACCGGCAACCGCGCGGCGCCTGCACTGAGCGTTTGCCCATAGGGGCTTCCGTGGCCGCTAGCACAGCCCGTTCATGTGCTTGAACTTCCAGAGCGACGGCAGTCCTTTCGGGCTGGATTTCGGCACGTAGCCCCGCAACGTCGTCTTCGGTCCCTTCTGCTTGAACTCGTCGATCCCGCATGATGTTGGGCCCTCGTACACGCTCACCGTCACGACATAGAAATCGGGAAGAACGTCCTCGATCCGGGCCTCGGATTCGACGTCCGCATTCGGGCGCCGCCATGTGTGAATGATCTTGCGGCCAGGCTCGGGCTTGTCGAACAAGGGCAGGTCTGGCGCAAAGAGATCGGCGACCTCGCCAACCTTGCCGATCGGCTGGCCGTAGTCCTTGAGGAACGTGAGAAGCTTCGTGGCGAGAGGCGTCACCGCGATACAGCGGCCAAAATATTCTTTGTGGCCGACGTCACAAGCATAGGCGGTGATGCTCGACGGCATGATCAACGAGAGTGCGAATAGGACAGAACGTGCAGATGGCAGGCGCATGCCTATGCTCGCCGCACGCCGTCGAACCACAGCTTCCTAATCCTGCGGCTCGGACGCCGCATCACCGTGCGCGTCGATGCGCAGCCAGCCTGACGGCGCGAGGCGCTGTTGCGGCAGGAAGCGGGCCTTGTAGTCCATCTTCTTGGAGCCCTCGATCCAGTAGCCGAGATAGACGTAGGGCAGGCCCTGACGGCGGGCGCGCGCGATGTGGTCGAGGATCATGAAGGTGCCCATCGAGCGGCTGACCTGGCCCGGCTCGAAGAAGGAATACACCATCGACAGGCCGTCGCTGAGCACGTCGGTCAGCGCGACCGCGATCAGCTCCTCGCCGCGGCCGGTGATGCCGCTGTCGGGGCCGCGCTTGCGGTATTCGATGATGCGGGTCTCGACATGGCTGTCCTCGACCATCATGGCGTAGTCGAGCACGGTCATGTCGGCCATGCCGCCATGGCGGTGGCGGGAATCGAGATAGGCACGAAACACTGAATATTGTTCGGAGGTCGGCACCGCGCTGCGCTGCTCGCCGATGATGTCGGAATTGCGCGCCATCACCTTGCGAAAATTGCGGGAGGGGCGGAACTCGTTGGCGACGACCCGGACCGAGACGCAGGCCCGGCACTGGTCGCATGCCGGCCGGTAGGCGATCGACTGGCTGCGGCGGAACCCGCCATGGGTCAGGAGGTCGTTGAGATCACCGGCGCGCTCGCCCACGAGGTGCGTAAACACCTTGCGCTCATGCCGGCCCGGGAGATACGGGCAGGGGGACGGCGCCGTGAGGTAAAATTGGGGGGTGTCGCGCGAGTGCTGGGTCAAGGGACGTCGTGGGCCTCCAAAATAAATATCAGCATCGCGCTACGAAAGCCCCCGGTCAATTGCTCTGCTTGGCAGGTCAGATCAGCCAGTCTAGCGGATCCTGGTTAGTAGGTCCTTGCCGCCTGGGGCACCGGCGCCCGAACGGAATTGTTGATAACGACCGTTCCCAGCACGAAATCCTGGAGCAGCCGCCGGCGGCCGTTGAACAGGCCGACCAGCACGACGAACGGCGACAGGAACGAGACCGTCACCCAGAACAGCACGGCATGGGTGGCGCCGAGGACAAAGTAGCCGGGCGCGCCGTACCAGGTGCGCAACTCCAGATCCATGATCCGCATCCCGACCGTCGCGGACGAGGGGCCGCCGATGCAGGCGCCGTAGTAGACGATGGCCCAGACCACCGAGGCCGGCCACGCCAGCCAGAACAGCGCCCAGCCGATGCCAAGCGTCACCACGCCGAACAATGCGATGAAGATGTAGCTGAGGATGACGGGAACGGAGATCACGACCATGTCGATCAGGAACGCGAACACCCGCCGCGTCGCGACGCCGCGGAACAGTTCCGGATGCAGATAGGGGTCGTAGGCGTGAGCCGCGCCATCACTGCGCCAGGCGCCTGAACTACCCGAGTCGTAAGACATCGTCCGTCCTCCCAGGGAAAACTCCCGTGGCAGGACATGGGAACAGGC
>JAUEPE010000046.1 GCA_030403585.1 Frankia sp. RB7 | reverse complement strand
GGCATAGGAGGGATCGGTTAGGATCTCTTCATAGCCGGTCATCGCGGTGTTGAAGCAGACCTCACCGACGGCGTGGCCTTCGGCGCCGAGACCGAAGCCTTCGAGCACCGTGCCATCGGCGAGCACGAGGAGCGCGGTCGGTTTATGGTCCGGCCAGGCGGTATCGTTGTCATGTTGTGTCATGAGCCCGGTTCATAGTCCCGGCCGCCGCCGCCGTCAAAGCGGGAAACGGCGGATTCACATGCGTTTTTGCATATTTGACAGGTCCCCACAGGCACTTAAGCTGGAAATGGTAATTTTTGCGCAGTTTCGGCAGCCGGATCGGAAATAATGAACCACGAGCCCGGTATGGCCTCTTTCCAGCAAACGGCTTAGATCAGACGCAACGGATTGAGAGGATCACGATCATGCTGCGCGACGACATCAACAATGCGGTCAAGGAGGCCATGAAGGCCAAGAACGAGCGCAAGCTGTCCACGCTGCGCATGGTCAACTCGACTATCAAAAACGCCGATATCGAGGCGCGCGGCAACGGCAAGCCACCGCTGTCGGATGCCGATTTGCTCGGCGTCTTTCAGAAGATGATCAAGCAGCGCCAGGAATCAGTCGAGCTCTACGACAAGGGTGGCCGCGCCGAGCTCGCCGCGCAGGAGCGCGAAGAGATCGCGGTGATCTCGGCGTATCTGCCGAAGCAGATGTCGGACGACGAGGTGAAGAAGGCGATTGCGGACGCCATCACTGAAACCGGTGCCGCCGGCATGAAGGACATGGGCAAGGTGATCGCGGCGTTGCGGGCGAAGTACGCCGGGCAAATGGATTTTGGCAAGGCCAGCGGCCTGGTGAAGGCGGCGCTGACGGGCTAGCTGCTTACCCTCCGCTGGAGGGGAGGGTGACACCTTTGTCGCCGCACCAATCCGGTCTACTCTCCCGATAGAAACAATCGGGAGCTAACCGATGACCGCCGCGATCAAACCGTTTCGCATCGCCATCAGCGACGACATCCTCACCGACCTCAAATCACGCCTCGCCCGCACCCGCTGGCCTGAGGCGGAGCTGGTCGATGACTGGAGCCAGGGCGCGCCGCTGAAATGGATCCGGGAAATCTGCGCCTATTGGGCTGATAGCTACGACTGGCGCGCGCGTGAAGCAAAACTCAATCGCTTCGATCAGTTCACCACAGAGATCGACGGGCTCGACATCCACTTCCTGCATGTGCGCTCGAACGAAGCGAATGCGCTGCCCCTGATCATCACCCATGGCTGGCCCGGCTCGATCGTCGAATTCCAGAAGGTGATCGCGCCGCTGGTCGATCCGGTCGCGCATGGCGGAAATCCGGCGGATGCCTTTCATGTGGTCTGCCCCTCGCTGCCGGGCTTCGGCTTCTCTGCAAAACCCACGACCACCGGCTGGGGTGTCGATCGCATCGCTGCGACCTGGGCGAAGCTGATGGACCGGCTCGGCTATGCGCGCTACGGCGCGCAAGGCGGCGACTGGGGCTCGGCGGTCACGACCTCGCTCGGTGGGCAGGATGCCGAACATTGCGCCGGCATCCACATCACGCTCGCCTTCAACGCAGCGCCGAAGGTCGAGGGCGAGCCGACGGCGGAAGAGAAGCGTGCGCTTGCGGGGCTCAAGCACTACGTCGATCTCGACTCCGGATATTCCAAGCAGCAATCGACCCGGCCGCAGACGCTCGGCTATGGCCTGACGGACTCGCCGAGCGGGCAGGCCGCCTGGATCCTGGAAAAGTTCTGGGCCTGGACCGATTGCAACGGACACCCCGAAAACATCTTTGACAAGGACGAGCTGCTCGACAACGTCATGCTCTACTGGACGACCGAGACGGCGACGTCATCCGCGCGGCTCTATTGGGAAAGCTTTGGCAAGCGCCGCACGACGCCCAAAGTGACAGTCCCGACCGGTGTGGCCGCATTTCCCAAGGAGATCATCACGCCAGTGCGGCGCTGGATGGAGCCGAACTTCCACAACATTACGCATTGGAGCGAGATGGAGAGAGGTGGGCACTTCGCCGCATTCGAGCAGCCCGAGCTGTTCGTGCGCGATGTCAGAAAATTCTTCGCGACGGTGCGCTGAACCATGCTGACCGAAGCCGCAACCTACGACGAGCTCTATCGCGACTTCCGCTGGGATATCCCGGCGCGCTTCAACATGGCGGAGGCATGCTGCGATCGCCACGCCGACGGCACCGGTCGTCTCGCGCTGGTTTATGTCGACGAGAACGGCGCCACCACGCGCACCTCCTTCGATGAGGTCGCCGAGGCGTCGCGCCGCTTCGCCAATGTGCTGAAGGCGGATGGGCTCACGCGCGGCGACCGCGTCGCAGTGTTCCTGTCGCAATCGCTGGAATTGCCGATCGCTCATACGGCTGCGTTTCGTTCCGCGATGATCTCGATCCCGCTGTTCGCACTTTTCGGCGAAGATGCGCTGGAATTTCGCCTGTCGAATTCGCAAGCCAAGGCGATCGTTACCGACGAGGGCGGCTGGGAGAAGCTCGCAAAGATCCGCGATCGGTTGCCGGATTTGAAGAATGTCTATGTCGTCGGCGAGCGCGCGCCGGCTGGCACGAAATCGTTCTGGGATGCAGTCAAAGCCGCATCCGCCGATTTCACCCGCGTCGACACCTCCGCCGACGATCCCGCGGTGATCATCTATACCTCGGGCACCACAGGCAATCCGAAGGGCGCGCTGCATGCGCACCGCGTTGTGCTCGGTCACCTGCCGAATGTCGAGATGTGCCACAACTTCCTGCCCAGGCCCGGCGATCTCATGTGGACGCCGGCGGACTGGGCCTGGATCGGCGGGCTCGTCAACGGCCTGTTCGCGTTCTGGTATCACGGCATTCCCCTGGTCGGTCATCGTGCACGAAAATTCGAGCCGCAGGCGGCGATGCAGATGATGGCCGACCTTGGCGTGCGCAACGTCTTTCTGCCGCCGACCGCGCTCAAGCTGATGCGACAGGCCGGGGTGAAGCATGCGGGCGTCAAGCTGCGCAGCATTTTTACCGGCGGTGAATCGCTTGGCGGTGAACTGCTTGGCTGGGTGCGCGAGACCTTTGGTATCGACGCCCATGAAGTGTTTGGCCAGACCGAGTGCAATCTCGTGATCGGCAGCAACTCGAACCTGTTTCCGATCCGCCCGGGCTCGATGGGCAAGGCGACGCCGGGTTTTGACGTCCGCATCGTCAGCGACAAGGGCGAGGAGCAGCCACGCGGCCAGCGCGGCATCATCGGCGTGCGCCAGCCCTGTCCCGTGACCATGCTCGAATACTGGCGCAATCCGGAGGCGACGGCGAAGAAATATGCCGGCGAATTTCTGCTCACAGGCGATCTCGGCGTGCAGGATGAGGACGGCTATTTCTGGTACGTCAGCCGCGAGGACGACGTCATCACCACGGCCGGCTATCGGGTCGGCCCGTCCGAGATCGAGCACACGCTGATGAAGCACCCATCGGTGGCGATGGCCGCGGTGGTCGGCATTCCCGATCCGATCCGCACGGAATCGATCAAGGCCTGGATCGTGCTGCGCCCGGGTTTTGCTGCGGGCGATATGCTCGCGCGCGAGATCCAGAAATTCGTGAAAGTGCAGCTCGCGGCGCACGAATATCCGCGCTTCGTCGAGTTCGCCGAGACCTTGCCGATGACGGCGACAGGCAAGGTGCTCCGGCGCGAACTGCGGGCGAGGGGGTAGGGCATATCCTATCGCGCGAGCGCGGACCGCAGCATCGCGGCAAGATCCTGCCGCTTGAACGGTTTGGTTAGAACCCGGGCGTCCACCCCGTCGGGCGTCTTGACGGGATTTTGGCTGTAGCCGGAGGTGAAGAGTACTTTCAGACCGGGCCGTAAGGCAGTTGCCTGCTTTGCAAGCTCCGGCCCGAACATGCCGCCGGGCATGACGACGTCGGTGAACAGCAGGTGGATGTCCTCGGGCTGGCGCAGGACCTCCAGTGCCGCGGGTCCGTTCGACGTCGCGATGACGTGGTAGCCAAGCGTCCTCAGCTCGCTCTCGACATAGGCCCGCACCATGTCGTCATCCTCGACGACGAGAACGGTCTCGCTTCCGTCGAGGGCGATGATCTGTTCCGCCGGAGCCGTGTCCTCGTTCAGGGTCGCCGCGATGCGCGGGAAAAACAGCCTGACGATGCTGCCTTGTCCCTGCTCGGACTGCAACTGCACGAGACCGCCGGACTGCTGCGCAAACCCATACACCATGCTCAGGCCAAGCCCGGTGCCCTTGCCGACCTCCTTGGTGGTGAAGAACGGCTCGAACGCGCGGCTCGCGACGTCCGCTTCCATGCCGCAGCCGGTATCGGTCACGGCGACCATGACGTAGTCGCCGGGGCGCGGCTCGCCGTTGACGTCGAGGTCGGACTGACCGAGCGAGTTGTTGCGCACCTCGACCATCAGTCTGCCGCCGTCGGGCATCGCGTCGCGCGCGTTGAGCACGAGGTTGAGCAGGGCGGTTGCCAGTTGGCCGGGATCGACACTCGACAGCCACAAATCCGCACCGAACGCGAAGCTGCACTCGATGTGCTCGCCGAGCGACCTGCGCAACAGTTGCTCCATGCCGACGACCTTCTCGGCGATGTCGATCTCGCGCGGCCGCAGCGGCTGCTTGCGCGCGAAGGCGAGCAGGCTGCGCGTCAGGTCGGAGCCGCGCTCGGCGGCAGTCGCGATATCGCCGGCTATCCGCTGCAATTCCTTGTTGCCCGCCAACCGGTCGGCAAGATGCTCGGAGTTGCCGAGAATGACGGTCAGGAGATTGTTGAAATCGTGCGCCACGCCGCCGGTGAGCTGGCCCATGGCCTCCATCTTCTGGGACTGGCTGAGCTTGTGGCTGAGGTCGGCGATGGCGGCGCGTTGCTGCTCGAGCGACTCGGCAGTGCCGTTGAGCAGGGCCATCAATCCGCCGAGCTCGCCGCTCGGATGCGGCAGTGGAATGCGCGCGCTGAGATCGCCAAGCCCGAGCCGCTTTGCCATTGCGGCAAGCCGTCCGACCTGGCGCCCGACGCTGACGGTCGCCAGGATCCAGATGCCGGCGAGCAGCAGCAGCAAGGCCACGGCGAGGATCGCCATGTCCTCGTAAAGCCGGCGGTTCGCTGCCGCGACCAGCCCGTCCTTGGACCGACCGACCATGATGGTGAGGCCCACCTTGCGGATCGACGGCGAGCGGGCGACGGCCCAGACCTGCGTGCGACCCTCGCGATCGGTGAGCTCTCGCGAGGCTTCGCCATTAAGTGTTGCCGCGAAGCGGAACAGGTCGGACCCCGCGATCGACGCGCCGACGGGCTCACTCCAGCCGCCGCCCTTGGGGGCGACGAGGACAGTCCCTTTGCTGTCGACGAGCAGGATCTGCTTCTCGGCGAGCAAACGCTTGTCGTGAAATTCCGCGAATTTGTTCAGGTTGAACGAAGCGAGCAGCACGAATTTCAGCACGCCCTCATCCGATCGCACGGGGTAGGCGATCTGGAGCACCGAAATTCCGGTCAGGCGCCCGAACACCGGCTCCACCGCGACGACACCCTGCGAGACCTTCGCCTGTTTGAAATAGGCGCGATCGTTCAGATCGAGCGTGCGATTGGTCCGGAGCGAATCGCAGAACAGGCTGCCGTCAGGCTCGATGGTCAAAATTCCCGTGAACTGCGGATATTCTTCGCGCACATCCGACAGAAACGCCGAGCATGCCGCCTTGTCGCGGGTGTCGAGGTCGCGGGCGCGGGCGAGGCCGTAGTGAAGCTGGGCGGTGCCCTGAATCTTCTCGTCCAGATCGCTTGCGATGTCGTCGGCGGATGCGGCCAGATTGGCCAGGGCCGCGTTGATCTCGCTGGTCCGGTTTTGCACGAAGCGCAAGCCAACGAGGCTCGCCGGCACCAGCATGGCCGCGATGACGAGGATCAGTAACCGGGTACGCAGGCTCATCGGTGGGGGCGGGTCCGCTTTTCGCGCGTGTTTGTTCGGAGGTACAATTTGCGGCACGATCGTCTGCGCAGTCCATAGGCATCGGCTGGAAAATCGTACCGACGGTCAAGATTTTGCGACGGGTGCATTGCGGCGTCGCTACAATCGTTCCGCCCGACATCGAGTTGCGTTTGCGCAGCGCGACGAAAGATCGCGCCGCCCCGAGGCGCTGGTCGAAGGCCTGCGCGATTTCCAGGCGCTGCCGCTTCATGGACTTTGCTTCGGCGCGCTCGATGCCGCCGGACGCGAGCTATTCGCCCGTTTTGGCGGCCTTGTTCGATCAACAGCGGCATTCGGCGCTGCAAAAGCCCGGCGCGGGCGAGAAATCGATAGCTAATTGCCGTGATTGCGCGCACGGTGCGCCAATGTCGGAAACAACAGTCGTCTCTGCGCACACGCGGCGCCACGACTATGCGCGGGCGAATGTGAAACGGCTCACTCCTCGCAGCCGCAGAGCCTGCTCATCACGACCGATACCTGAAAGATTCCACTGCGCTTCGATATGAGATCGAACGCCAACCGAAAGCACCTGATGCAAACTCTCTCCCCACGGCACGTCAAGACAGAGGAAGCGCTCCGGCTCCACGTGGAGTCTGGCTGGTACGCGATCAAGGTCAGCGGGACTTTCGTCTCGGGCCCGCACGACTCGGAAGTGGATTGCCGTCGCAAGATCGACGAGATTCATCCGCCGGTGGTGAAGAAGAAGCGATGAGGCCGCGGTTTCCTGCCGCTACGGCGTCTTGATCCCCATCGCCTTCAACGCCGCCAGCATCTGTGCTGGCGGTGCCATCTTGATCTGAGGCGCCTTCCCCGTTTCCAGCAAACTCTTCAGCCCCGACAGGATCGCGGGCCAGCCGGTGCGGCCGCCGGAGAGGATGTCTTCGCTGAGATCGCGGTCGTGGCGCTCGCTCATGGTGAGGCGGACGGCTTCGCCGGCTTGCTCGATCTCGTAAGTGACGAGTGTGGTGCCGAGCTTGGCGACGAGGTCGGGCCAGTTGACGTTCCACGTTACCGTCAGCTTCCTCGGCGGATCGTATTCGAACACTTCGCCGGAGATGTGCTCCGAACCATCGGGCGCGCGCACGATGAAGCTACCGCCGAGCTTCGGCTGCATCTCCACCGCAAAGCCGGAAAAATACTTGCGGCTGAACTCGGCCGAAGTCAGCGCCTCCCACACTTTCTCGGGCGTGGAGGCAATGTAGATGGTGTAGATCGTCAGCGGCTTGAACTGGTCGAGATTCATTTGGCGTCAAACCCCTTGTTCAGTGCCGCGCGCGGAATGCCGAGCAGCTTGCCGGTTTCCAGCAGACTCTTGAGCTGGGACAGGATTGCCGGCCAGCCATTGGAGACGGCGCCAAGATATTTGCCGCCCTCGACGAAGCCGTCATGCAGCACGGTCAAACGCACGAGCGAGCCGAAGGGTTCGATGGTGAACACGACGCGCGAGATCGGCTCGCCACGCAGCTCCTCGAATTTCTGGTGCTTGAAGCTGTAGGAGAGGCGCCGCGGCGGATCAGCCTCGAGGATTTCACCGGAATCGGTGATCTCGCCGTCGAGCGTCAGCGCGAAGGGAGAGCCTACCTTCCAATCGGAGCGGACCTCGGCGCCGAACCAATATTGCCGTGTGAATTCGCTTGACGTCAGCGCCTCCCACAGCTTTTCCGGCGTAGTCTCGATGTAGGTGACATAGACGAATTGCGGCTTACTCATCACGCTTCTCCAACTGGCGTTTCAACTCGCTGAGCGCGGCGAGCTTGCCGCGCTCGAATTTCCTGATCCAGCGTTCGCCGATCTGGTGGATCGGCACCGGATTGAGGTAGTGCAGCTTCTCGCGGCCATGCCTGATGGTCGTGACCAGATTGGCCTCTTCCAGGATGACCAGGTGCTTTGTCACCGCCTGGCGCGTCATCTCCAGGCCTTCGCAAAGCTCGTTCAAGGTCTGGCCGTTCCTGGCGTGAAGACTGTCCAGCAGCGATCGTCGCGACGCATCGGCGAGCGCTTTGAAGACCTCATCCATGGCGGTGATAATAGGCAACCAAATAGTTGCATGTCAAGATGATGTCTTTGGCGCGCGCCAATGGCTGTGCTAGCCTTGAAGCTCAGCCAACGCAGATTGGTTCCGGGAGGACTTTGATGTTCCGTTGCGTCCAGACTGCTGCCGCCCTCGTCCTTTTCGCTGGCAGCACTTTTGTTCACGCCCAGAAGCAGACCATCGGTGCGCCGCCTGAGGCGTCCAACATGAAGCTGGTGGGCACCAACGATTTGCAGGCGCGCAGCGCCTATCAGCCGACCATCCATCACCAGGGCGACCGCTGGATCGCCTATATCGGCCACCACGGCGGCACCGACGACGTGCCGGCTCCCGTCAACCCGGTGACGGGCCAGGCGGAGCCCAACGGGACCTCGATCGTCGACGTCACAGATCCCGCGCATCCCAAATATCTCAGGCATCTGCCGGGGCAGGAAGGCAAGTATGAATCTGGTGGCGCGCAGATGGTGCGCGTGTGCGACGGCAAGAGCTTGCCGAAGGGCGACCCTAATGCGGTCTACATGCTGCGCACCTTCGGCAGCGAGGCGCATGAGATCTGGAACGTTGCCGATCCCGCCAATCCAACGCTGGTCACGCGCCTCAGTGGCTTGAAGGACACGCACAAGAGCTGGTGGGAATGCGACACCGGCATTGCCTATCTCGTCTCGGGTGCGCCGGACTGGCGCACACGGCGCATGACGCAGATCTATGATCTCTCCGATCCCGCCCACCCGCAAAAAATCCGCGACTTCGGCCTGCCCGGCCAGGAACCCGGATCGACCGGCGCGGTGCCGACCGAATTACACGGGCCGATCTCGACCGGGCCCAATGGCAACCGCGTCTATTTCGGCTACGGCACCAACAAGGGCGGCATCTTGCAGATCGTCGATCGCGAGAAGCTGTTGAACGGCGGCAAGGAGCCGACGCCGGACAATCTGCGTTATCCCGAGATCTCGCGGATGCCGATGTCTGCGTTCAACGGCGCGCACACCACGTTCCCGATGCTCGACATGCCGGTTGCGGAATTCGCCGCGGACAAGGACGGCAAGACTCGCGACATCGTCATGATCGTCGACGAGGCGATCTTGAACGAATGCGGCGAGGCGCGTCAGATGGTGTGGTTCGCCGACGTCACCACCGAAACGCGGCCGATGATGATCTCAAGCTACACCGTGCCGGAGGCGAGCGGGCAGTTCTGCCAGCGCGGAGGCCGCTTCGGCTCGCATTCCTCGAATGAGAGCATGGCGCCGGTCTACTACAAGAAGATGGCTTTCATCGCCTTCTTCAATGCCGGCGTGCGTGCGCTCGACATCCGCGATCCCTATCATCCCAAGGAAGTCGGCTATTTCATCCCGTCGATCACGCAGGCGACCGACAAGCGTTGCATTCCGGTCGAGGGCGGTGAGCGCTGCAAGGTCGCGATCCAGACCAACAATGTCGAGACCGACGACCGCGGCTACATCTACATCGTCGACCGCGCCAACACCGGCCTGCACATTCTCGAACTGACCGGAGCGGCACGCGCCGCCGCCGGCCTGCCGAAGAACTGACGATGCGGCGCGCGGCGACGATCGCGCTCGTCCTTGCCGCGCTCGGCGTGTCCGGCGTCGGGGCCTATCAGCTTGCACCGTCGTCCGCGCCGGCATCGGCGCACTGGCGCGAACTCGCCTGGCCGTTCCCGCGCGATGGCTGGCCCGCGGGCCGCGCGTTTCGCTGCGAGGGTGGTGGTTGCGATGGCGCCGAGCTCTATGTCCGCGCCAAGCGCGGCTTCTGCAATTGCGATAGCGGCGTCGCCGATGACGACGAGGTCGATCGCGTTGCCGATATCGATCTGATCACGCCGCGCTTTACGGCGACTGCGCCGGGCGAGGTGGTGCATGTCGGCGGGATGCACGGTCGTGCGCGGCGCTATGATCTCGCCATCTATCACGGTGCCAGCCACGCCGCGGTCGGCGTTGCCCTTTCACGGCGCTGCGATCTCTTCGTCGCGGCGGCGCAGGGGCGAGGCGAGGCTCACGCGATGCAGCATGCGGCGCTCGCATTCCTGGAGACGCAGGCGATGAAAGCGTGGCTGGTCGCGGCGCTGGACGGGAAGTAAGTGCCATGCATTAATACCGGCAAAACGCCCCCAGCTTGAGTCCTTATCATGATGTCCATGCAAGCCTATCTCGCCTTCGTCGCCGCCTGCATTGCGCTCGCGCTGCTGCCGGGCCCGATCGTCACCCTCGTCATTGCCAACGGCCTCCGCCACGGCACGCGTGCGGCGCTGACCAACATTCTCGGCGTGCAGGTCGGGCTGCTGATCGTGATCGGTGTCCTTGCGGTGGGCCTCACCACGCTCATGGCGACGATGGGCTATTGGTTCAACTGGGTGCGCTTTGCGGGCGCGGCCTATCTGGTCTGGCTCGGCATCAAGCTGATCCGCTCTCCGGTTGAAGGCGTCGACACCGACGCGCCTCCGCCGCCCCCTCGCGGTGGCTTCCTTTTACAGGGTTTTGTCGTGGCGTTGTCGAACCCGAAGCTGCTGGTGTTCTTCGGTGCGTTCATTCCGCAATTCATGGACATGAGCAAGGATCACCTGTCGCAGGTCCTGGTGCTCGGAATCACCTTCATGGTGCTTGCCGGTTTGACGGACGGAATCTACGCGCTGCTTGCCGGACAGGTCCGCGGCTTTTTCTCGGCGCGCCGCACCCGCATGGTGTCGCGGGTGTCCGGCGGCTTCATGATCGGCGGCGGCATCTGGCTGGCGTTGATCCGGGCCAAATGAGCTGACATTCCGATTGAACCTTCGTCCGCGGCGATGCGTCCAAGGAAGCGTTGCCGCCGACGAAGGATTTTGCCGTGCCGAATTTGCCCGCGCTGGTTTACGCGATGCTGCTCGCGCCGCTGGCGCTGATCCTGATTGCCGCCATCGTGAAGACCTGGCAGGCGCGCGAGGCGCGGAGCTGGCCGCAGCTATCAGGCAAGGTCGTCACGTCAGTCGCCGAGCTGCGCGAGGTCAGGGTGTCCGACGACGAGCGCGAGGACGGCTACCGCATGGAGAGCCGCAACTTCGCGAACGTGACTTACGAATATTCGGTGAGCGGCCGGAAACTCAGCTGCAATCGCGTCTCGATCGGCGAGGACCTCGGCAATTTCCAGGTCGCCGAGAAGCTCGCGAAATACCCGGCCGGCAGGATCGTCACGGTCTACTACAATCCGCGCCATCCCGATCAGGCCGTGCTGGAGCGCGACCTGCCGAAGGGCCTGTGGGGCTGTCTCGGCATCGGCTCGGCGATCGTGGTTGCCATCATACTGGGCTCGGCGTTCGGCCTTAACCAGAGCTACGGATGGCTCGCGCATCACATCGGCCGGCCTGATTTAGCGGGCATGGTCGTGGGCTTCGGTGCATTCGGCCTCGTCATCGGGCTGATGGGCTGGGCGGTGCGGCGGCAGGCCTCGATGGCGACGCGTTGGCCGGTGGTGCCGGGCACGATCAAGCTTTCGGAGATGGAGGAATATCACGAGGCGAGCGAGCCGGGCGGGGCCCGCGGCGTCGAGATGTTCGGCAAGCGCGTGACCTATACCTACAGCTACCAGAATGTCCGCTACACCAGTGAATGCGCGCGGGTCGCGGCCGGTACGCCACAGGCCTCGAACAAGATGCTGGAGAAGCTGATGTCGCACTATCAGGACGGCGCGACTGTGGAGGTCCACGTCAATCCCGACAACCCCGCCGAGGCCACGCTGGATGCCCGCGGCGCGGGCCGCATCGCCTATGTGCTGTGGGGCGTCGCCGCTATTTTTGCCGCGCTCGCGCTGTTCGTCGCGACGCGAGGCGGCTAGTCGGCCAACAGCCCCGGCTTCAACTCCATTTCGATCTCCGCAAAGATCCTTGCCAGCCGTTCCGCCCATTGCTGCTGGCCGGATTGATCTGCGATCAGGTCCTGGCGAATCTCGATGCCGGTGTTGACGAGGCCGCGGGCCTCGCCGTGGACGGGGATGGTGTAGTCGCTGAGATCGCTGACAGCATAAGGCTCGTTGTCGCCGACGACGAGATCGCCCTCGGCGCGCAGATGTTTCAGCAGCAGTTTCGGCAGCACGGTGTCGCGGTTGTAGAGCGCGCCGATGTGCCAGGGCCGCGCAACGCCGGCATAAACAGGCGTAAAACTGTGCAGCGACACCAGAACGGTCGGCCGCTTGGCGTGGATCCGGCTGTCGATCGCCGTGTCGATGCGGTGATGATAGGGCTCAAAAATCTCGCGACGCCGTGCCGCCCGCTCGCTGTCCGAAATGCCCTCGTTGCGCGGGATCGTCGTCGCCTCTGATATCACGGGGATCGAGCTAGCCACGCCCGGTGAGCGGTTGCAGTCGATTACGAGCCGCGAGTAGCGCTGCGCGATCAGATGGGCATCCAGCATCTCCGCCATCCGCTCGGCCACGCCGGCAATGCCGATGTCCCAGGCGATGTGCCTGACAAGCTCGCTCTCCGAGACCCCGAGATCGCCGAGCGCACGCGGCAGGATGCGGCCGTAATGGTCCGATGTGAGCAGGAAGGGCGATGTGCCTGCCGCATTCACCTCATGCACTGGCGGAATATCGCCTTCGCCAAGGAGTTGATCCGTCGCCCCGGCTGTGTTGAAAGCCATCCTGATTGCCTATGGAAAAAGCAGTCGCCCCCGGAAATTGGGCAAAGAATCGTTCACAATGGGTCTGCCCAAAATCACCATGATCTCCTGACGATGCCGCTGCTGACGATTCATCACAAGACCGAATATCGCTACAACCGCCTCGTGGCGTTCGGTGAGCACAGATTCATGCTGCGTCCGAGCGACGGCCACGATCTGCGCGTGCTCGACAGCAAGCTCAAGATCTCGCCCGAGCCGATGTCGCTGCGCTGGATCCACGACGTGTTCGGCAATTCGGTCGCGATCGCTGATTTCGACGAGCGCGCCGACCGTCTTAATCTTCGACTGGCACGTCACCGTCGAGCATAATCCGGTCGAGGAATTCGCGCTGACGCCAGACGATCCCGCTTACTTCTATCCCTTCGTCTATCACGATTCGGAATTGCCAGATCTCGTCCAGTACATCACGCCGCAATATCCCGATCCCGAGGAAAAGATCGCGGAATGGGCGCGCAGCTTTCTCGACGATGACGCGCCGTCGCCGACTTTCGCGATCCTGAGCCGCATCACGCACGCCATCCGCAAGCAGTTCAAATACCGCAGGCGTCACGAGCACGGCACGCAAGCCCCGTTCGATACGTTGCAATGGGGCACCGGCACCTGTCGCGACTATGCGCTGTTCATGATCGAGGCGCTGCGCCGTCTCGGCATCGCCGCACGCTTCGTCTCCGGCTATATCTTCGTCCCCGAAGATATCGCGCAGCACCATGTCGGCGGCGGCGCGACCCATGCATGGGTGCAGGTCTATCTGCCGAGCGCAGGCTGGATCGAATTCGATCCGACCAACGGCATCGTCGGCACCCGCGACCTCATCCGCGTCGCGGTCGCCCGCGATCCGCGCCAGGCCATCCCGCTGCACGGCATCTATATCGGCACCCAGGACGCCTTTGAGGTCATGGATGTGAGCATCAGGGTGGTCTCGGACGAGGAACGCAGCGGCGAGGAGCTTGAAGCGGAGGCTTTGTGAATAGAGCTGTCTCCTTCGTCATTGCGAGCGAAGCGAAGCAATCCAGGGTCTTTCCACGGTGATAGTCTGGATTGTTTCGTCGCAAGAGCTCCTCGCAATGACGGCGTGGAGAGTCTATAGAGCCCCATGACCTCCGATCGTCTCTTCGTCTACGGCACCCTGATGCGCGGCTTCGACCATCCGATGGCGCGGCTGCTGGCGCAGCATGCGGATTTTCTCGGCGAGGCGACCTGCCGCGGCCGGCTCGTGCTCGTGAAGCATTATCCGGGATTACTGTTGTCCGACGCCGCGTCCGATGTCGCGCACGGTGAGCTCTTCCACTTGCGCGCTGGCGACGAACTCCTGCGCGAGCTCGACATGTACGAAGCCTGCGGCGAAGGCTTTCCGGAGCCGACGGAATATCTGCGCCAGCTGATCGAGGTGACCGGCGCGGACGGCGCGACCGTGTCGGCCTGGACTTACATCTACAACTGGCCCGTCACCGATCTGCCGCACATCGAGTCCGGCCGCTTCCTCGACCACTAGGCCGACAGCACTTCCTTCACGACGCGCACGTCCACCTCGCGCTCGACATAGGTCCACTCTTCGGTCCGCCTGAGCATGCCGACCAACTCCTCGAACAGCGAGGCGTGCGCGGGCGTGAATTCGAACCAGGTCAGGAAATCGAAGGGCTCGCCGAGGTCGCGGCAGTGATAGAGCTGGCGCGCGATTGCGGGCAGAAAACGAATGCTGCTCGCGATGTGGTGCGACTTGTCTTCAAAAATCTTGCGCCGCTCCTCCTGCGTCAGCTCCCACCAGGCCTGTGATTTGCGGATCGGGATCAGCGCGGCGCTGGTTGCCTCCAGTCTGCCGAGGCCCGCCTGCACGCTCACCAGTTGCTGTTTCTCGGCGCGCTCGGTGTAGCGCAAGCTGCTCGGTACGCCGACCAGCCGCCACGCATTGCGCGAGGGCACCAGCGGCAACGAGACGGCGTCGCTGTCGTTGACTGACAGCGCCGGCACGAAGGGCAGGGGCTCGCCCGTCACAGGCGACAGCGAGGTCACACGCCAGCCCCCGCTCTGGCCACCCCGAAAGGTCCTGAACATGGCCCATGGAAGCGTGGAACCGGGCGGGGTTCAAGGCCTCTGTTGCCTGCGTCCGGACGATTTGCCCCGGATCAAGCCCGCTTCTTAGGCTTCGATTTCTGCTGCATGTAGGAGCGCAGCACAGCATTCATGCGCCGCTGATAGCCTTCGCCCTCGCGCTTGAAGAAGTCGAGCACATCTTCGTCGACGCGGATGGAGATGGCTTTTTTCTTGGGAGGCAAGACCAGCACGGCGTCGGACCAGTCGATGCCCTCGAACTCTGCCCAGTCAGGGTCATTTGCGATCGAGGCTTCCAATTCCTCTTCCGTCATCGCATCGACACGGGCCCAATCAGTGTTTCCCTTGCGGCGATCGCCCCATCGACGCTTCACGATATGATCTTTTTTCATCTGGCCTCGGACGTCGCGCTGAAATAATGCGGATCGCTTCGTTTCGGCGGGTAAAAATCACGGTCAGAATTCGATTGTTGAATTCTCCGATCGCGATCCACCGCTCTTCGTTGTTGCGGTTCGATCTCTTCGCGACGACCGGTCCGTAGAAAATCTGACTGGCGTCGTCGAAGCTGACACCGTGCTTGATCAGGTTGGCTCTATTCTTCCCCTCGTCCCATTCGAAGCCCATAGGCGCGATGAGATCAAAGTCTGACATCGGTATCTCTGTATATACAAACGTATTTGATGAATATCAAGCCTGTGGATATGGACGGAACATATCAAGAACATTAAATGAGCCATTGAAGCAACGCAAGAGTTTGCCTCTCTGGTGAGGGGCGCTGCTTGCGGCCAAGCCAAGAGAGTTTTATCGCGCCATGCGCTTCACGCCCCAATTCCTCGACGAGCTTCGTGCCCGGCTTTCGGTCTCCGAAGTCGTGGGCAAGCGCGTCAAGCTGAAGAAGGCGGGGCGGGAGTGGAAGGGGCTGTCGCCGTTCCAGCAGGAGAAGACGCCGTCCTTCTACGTCAACGACCAGAAGGGTTTTTATCACGACTTCTCCTCCGGCAAGCACGGCGACATCATCAACTTCGTGATGGAGACCGACGGCCTGCCGTTCGCCGAAGCGGTCGAGCGGCTCGCCAGCATGGCCGGGCTGCCGCTGCCGGCGGTGACGCCGGACGCGGCGCGGCACGAGCAGCGGCGGCGCACGCTGCATGACGTGATGGAGCTCGCGGCCAAGTTTTTCTCCGAGACATTGGCCTCGCGCGTCGGCGCGAAAGCGCGCGGCTATCTCGCCGATCGCGCGATCTCGCCGGCGACACAATTGCAGTTTCGGCTGGGTTATGCACCGCCGCCGCCGGAGCGCTTTGCGCTGAAGGAGCATCTCGGCAAGCTCGGCGTCTCCGTCGAGGACATGGTCGAGAACGGGCTTCTGGTGGCCGGCGATGATATCCCCGTGCCCTACGATCGCTTCCGCGATCGCGTGATGTTTCCGATCACGGATGTGCGCGGCCGCGTCATCGCCTTCGGCGGCCGTGCGCTGGAGAAGGACGCTCCCGCAAAGTATCTGAACTCGCCGGAGACGCCGCTCTTCCACAAGGGCGATAATCTCTACAACCACCAGACCGCGCGCAAAGCCACCCATGACGGCGCATCGCTGATCGTGGTCGAAGGCTATGTCGACGTGATCGCCATGGTCACCGCGGGTTTTGCAGGCGCCGTCGCGCCGCTCGGGACTGCATTGACCGAAAACCAGCTCGCGCTGCTGTGGAAGATGGCGGACGAGCCGATCCTCTGCTTCGACGGCGACCGCGCCGGACAGAAGGCGGCGTATCGCGCTGCCGATCTCGCGCTGCCCTTTCTCGCGCCAGGCAAGAGCCTGCGCTTTGCGCTTCTGCCGGAAGGGCAGGACCCCGACGATCTCGCACGCTCCGGCGGTCGCGGCGCGATCGAGGAAGTGATTGCGGCGGCGCGTCCGCTCGCCGACATGGTCTGGTCACGCGAGCTCGAAGGCGGCAATTTTGCCACGCCCGAGCGTCGCGCTGCGCTGGAGGCGCGTATCAAGGAATTGTCAAACGGCATCCGCGACGAGGTGGTCCGGCGCTATTATCGTCAGGATCTCGCCGAACGGCTTCAGCGCACCTTTGCGCCGGATGGCGGACGCGGCGGCTTTGCCGGCCGTGGCAATTTCCGTCCCGGCCAGGCCGGCCGCCAATTCCAGCCCCGTGGCGGGGGGCAGGCGAATCGATTCGGTGGCCAGGGATTCGGGCAAGGGTTTGGTGGAGGCCGCCGCGGCCCGCCCGGCCCGGCCCCGCTGCCGTCCGGCCCCTACCAGGCGGCGAGCCCCCAGCTCGCGGCGAGCCCGATCATGCGCGGACAGCGCAGCGCCATCTCCCGCCGGGAGGCCCTGATCCTGCAAAGCCTGATGAACCACCCCTGGCTGCTGCACGAGTACCTTGAAGAGGTGATGGCGCTGGAATTCGCCCACCCCGAAGCCCACAAGCTCAGGGCCGGCATCATCGCCGCTTTCGCCAACGATCATCACCACTCACCGGACCCCGGCGAGCAGGCCGAAAAGATGCGGGCCGATATCGAAAAAGGCGGATTTTCGCAGCTTCTTCAAAGAGTTGAGGGCGGCATCACCACTGCGGCGGTGTGGGGCGCCCGCGAGGGCGCGGCGCGGGACGACGTTCTTGCCACGTGGCACCAGCTCGTTGTCTTGCATCGGCAATACCATTCACTACTTAGAGAGTTGAAGGACGCCGAGCTGGCCTTGGGGGAGGACCCCAGCGAGGCGAATTTGGCGTGGCTGCGTGATGTGAAGGCTCGCTTGGCCGAGGTCGACGGCACCGAAGCCCTGATCGAGGGTTTTGGCGAGCTGTCGGGCCGGTTCCAGAAGAGCGTGTGATGAAAGAATCATGCGGACGGCCGGGCCAGGCACCGCTAAAAGACTCGCCAAATCCATGATTTGGCGGCAAAAACAGGGTTAATCGAGGCTTAACGGTCTTGTAGCACTTTGGCCCCCAGGCGGCCGCAGGCAGAACAGACGCGTCAGGAATGAATCCGCGCAATAGCTGTTGGCACTTCACCTGCATCCGCTGCGACAAAGAGGCTCATGAAGCGTTAGGCAAATCCGGCGAGAGAAAGGTCGGGGTGGCGATCAGATGTTCGCGCCGCCCTTTCCGTGTCGAGATCTGACGAAGCGAGAGCGTCGAGCAACAGGTTCAAGTGAATTCAGGCGGGCGGGCCGATCGGCCTTCCGTATGAAGCGCGTTTAGGAGCAATGGATGGCCACCAAGGCAAAGACGCTGCAGACGAAGGACAAGGAAAAAGACGACAAGGCAGCGGACGCGCCGGAGAAGGACTCCCAGGACGCGCCGTCTCCCTTGCTCGACCTGTCCGACGCGGCAGTGAAGAAGATGATCAAGCAGGCCAAGAAGCGCGGCTTCGTGACCTTCGATCAGCTCAACGAAGTTTTGCCGTCCGACCAGACCTCGCCCGAGCAGATCGAGGACATCATGTCCATGCTCTCGGACATGGGCATCAACGTCACCGAAGCCGACGATAGCGAAGGCGAGGAAGACAAGGACGAGGGCGGCGAGGACGAGACCGACAACGAGCTCGTCGAGGTCACGCAGAAGGCCGTCACCGAGGTCAAGAAGAGCGAGCCGGGCGAGCGCACCGACGATCCCGTGCGCATGTATCTGCGCGAGATGGGCACCGTCGAGCTGCTGTCCCGCGAAGGCGAAATCGCGATCGCGAAGCGCATCGAGGCCGGCCGCGAGGCGATGATCGCGGGCCTCTGCGAAAGCCCGCTCACCTTCCAGGCCATCATCATCTGGCGCGACGAATTGAACGAAGGAAAGATCTTCCTTCGCGACATCATCGATCTCGAAGCGACCTATGCCGGTCCCGATGCCAAGGCCGGCATGAACACCGCGATGATCGCCGGTCCCAACGGCGAGAACGGCGAAGCTGTCGCCGAAGGCGGCCAGGCTGCAGCGGCCGTGGGTGCGCCCGCGCATGTCGCGCCGCCCGCCGCGCCCCCGGCGCCGACCCCGTTCCGCGCCGCGCCCGCCGGCGGCAATGTCGGCGAAGCCGAGAAGGATCCGGCCGAGGCCGCCGCCGAGTCCGACATGGACGAGGACGACGAGTTCGAGAACCAGATGTCGCTTGCGGCAATCGAGGCCGAGCTCAAGCCGAAGGTCGTCGAGATCTTCGACAAGATCGCCGACAGCTACAAGAAGCTGCGCAAGCTTCAGGAGCAGGATATCCAGAACCAGCTCGAGAGCACCTCGCACGGGCCCTCGCTGTCGCCGCACCAGGAACGCAAATATCGCAAGCTGAAGGACGAGATCATCGTCGAGGTGAAGTCGCTGCGCCTGAACCAGGCCCGCATCGACTCACTGGTCGAGCAGCTCTACGACATCAACAAGCGCCTCGTCTCGCATGAGGGCCGCCTGATGCGCCTTGCCGACAGCCACGGCGTCGCGCGCGAGGACTTCCTGCGCAACTACACCGGCTCGGAGCTCGATCCGCGCTGGCTCAACCGCGTCTCGAAATTGTCCGCAAAAGGCTGGAAGAATTTCGTCCATATCGAGAAGGACCGCATCAAGGACCTCCGCCACGAAGTGCATCAGCTTGCAGCCCTGACCGGCCTCGAGATCGTCGAGTTCCGCAAGATCGTGCACTCCGTGCAGAAGGGCGAGCGCGAAGCCCGCCAGGCCAAGAAGGAGATGGTGGAAGCCAACCTCCGTCTCGTGATCTCGATCGCCAAAAAGTACACCAACCGCGGCCTGCAGTTCCTCGACCTGATTCAGGAAGGCAACATCGGCCTGATGAAGGCCGTCGACAAGTTCGAGTATCGCCGCGGCTACAAGTTCTCGACCTACGCCACCTGGTGGATCCGGCAGGCGATCACCCGCTCGATCGCCGACCAGGCGCGCACCATTCGTATTCCGGTGCACATGATCGAGACGATCAACAAGATCGTGCGCACGAGCCGCCAGATGCTCAACGAGATCGGCCGCGAACCGACGCCAGAGGAATTGGCCGAAAAGCTCGGCATGCCGCTGGAGAAAGTGCGGAAAGTCCTCAAGATCGCCAAGGAGCCGCTGTCGCTCGAAACGCCGGTCGGTGACGAAGAGGATTCGCACCTCGGCGATTTCATCGAGGACAAGAACGCGATCCTGCCGATCGACGCCGCGATCCAGTCGAACCTGCGTGAAACCACCACGCGCGTGCTCGCCTCGCTCACCCCGCGCGAAGAGCGCGTGCTGCGCATGCGCTTCGGCATCGGCATGAACACCGACCACACGCTGGAAGAGGTCGGCCAGCAGTTCTCGGTGACGAGAGAGCGTATCCGTCAGATCGAGGCGAAGGCGCTGCGGAAGCTGAAGCATCCGTCAAGGTCGCGGAAGCTGCGGAGCTTCTTGGATAATTGATTTCGGATTGTCATGCCCGGGCTTGGCCCGGGCATCTATCTAAACGAAAACGGCGGGCCAAAAGCCCGCCGTTTTCTCACTTCGGGATAGGGAATCTGCCAAGCTCGAACTAAGCAAAAAGATCGCTATTCGTTTCGTCGAAATCGACATGACTCATGCCGAGAAATTTTCGTTGCTCGGCGGTTAAACGAGAAAGAGCATTTTCTCCGAAAAGATCGAGAAAAATATCGCCGATTATCTTTCGCGAAGTTCCGCGAAGCGCGGAATCAAGCGAGACGAAGTTGTAAGCGCCTTTGTAAATCGAGAAGTATGCGGAAATCGAATCCCAAACGTCGATGACCGTTTCTTGAAAATTACTGTCGGCCTTCATGCGAGCGTGCATGGTGTATTCTTCCTCTAGCTTGCGTACGATCTTTCGGATCTGCTTATTGGCAACTCGCCAGACAGCCTGCTTGTCGTCTCCCACTCTAACAATTTCTCTGCCAAGGAAGTCGATTGGATCGTCTGGACCGAGAAGCTGCGTCTTGGACTCATCGCTTATGCCTGGGATCGACAAGCTGATGCGAGCTAGAGTGTCACTGAGTATCTTATGACCTTCTTGGGCTTCTTCCTTGGTTTCAAAAAATGCCGCTATGTCGTCAGCGTAGCGGACCATCTTCATGCCAAGATATTCCATGCGGCTATCAAATTCTGAAAGCACGAGGTTCGCCAAGATTGGCGATAATGGCATTCCTTGTCGTACGCCATGCCCCAGTTGTATGCCGTGCTTTGAAATCTTGGAGCGATTCCAGATCGTGGGCTTCACCTCGCAATCAATTACCTTGGAAATTATGGAAACAAGGCTGTGCTTGCCGAGTGCTTTGCCTACGCGAGCTTTGAGATATTGACGCGGTATTCTGTCAAAGAACGACTCGATATCAGTCTTGAGGCACCAATCATAAGATTGCCGATATCCAACGGTCGCTCTAATGGCGGCTTCCGTTCCTAAGTCGCGTAAAAAGCCGAACGACGATGAGTTGTATATCGGGAATTTTCGATTCTTATCGAGATAGATGATAATGGCTCGCTGGACGAGGCGATCGCACACCGTCGGGATGCAGATCATTCTCTCCTTATCCGAGTTCGGCTTCGGAATAAAAACAGCCTTGAGCGGGGCTGGCCCGTATTGGCCTTGCTGCAGTCTGCGGGCCAGTACGGAAAGATTGTTGTCCAGATTCGCGGCGAATGCTGATGCAGTTATGTTGTCGACACCTGGTCGACCAGCACTTGGAGAGGAATCTCGAGAATCGTTCCAAGCCAATCGTAGCTTGGACTTCGAAAGTATTCTCGTCGGTCTCGGCATCATGCCGTTCGCACAAGCTCAGGATCGAGGATGTTGGTGCACCTAAGCTTGCTAGAACTGGCGCCACCAGATGGTCAAAGACGCATCTGCTGGGTCTTGGAGCTTTGCAGCTGCCACGCTTGCGCGCGACACGCTCGGCTCGTGACAGATCACCGTCGTCTGGTCAATCGCGACGGTGAAGCCGCCACCAGACCCAGCGATCAAGTTGTTCGCCAGGCAAGCTCCCGCAAGCAACGAAAGAACAAACCATGAACGAACGGTATCAGCGCACCGCCCCGCCCCTTCGGCGCTCCGTCACAATTATCAATAGTCCGCCTCTTAGCGTTACGCACCACGGACATTGACACCTCCGTTGTTCTGCCGCGCCACCAGATGGTCAAAGACGCATCTGCTGGGTCTTGGAGCTTTGCAGCTGCCACGCTTGCGCGCGACACGCTCGGCTCTTGACAGATCACCGTCGTGAGGCCGCTTTCGGAAAAGAAGCGATTGCCAACATTGTGAGAGCTAGGGGCGCGATCCGATTCGCGCAAGAGTTGAAAGAGAGCCGACCCAAAATTGGGTTGGTTTTCCGACTTGTTCACAAGCCGAAGTAAGGGGCTACCTCGCCGACGGCTTCGCCCCAACCCGCTCGATACGCTCAATCTCCATCTGGCTTTATCTCGGACTATACTTACGACGCGAAAGGCGCATCGATGCCTACCCATCTCACCGTCTACTACAACACCCGCTGCCCCGTCTGCGATGCCGGCATCGATTGGCAGCGCAACAAGCTGTTGGCGCTGGTGCGTAGCGGTGCCGTCGACTTCAGGGATATCAACGAGCAGCCCGACGCACTCGCACACTTTGGCGCCTCGCTCGACGACATCAGGCGCCGCCTGCATGCGACCGACGAGGCCGGGCGGCTCATCGTCGGCGCGGATGTCGCGATCGCGCTGTGGCGGTTGACGCCGGGGAAGGGGTGGCTTGCGGCGCTTTTCGGCAATCGCGTAGCGCTGCCGTTCACGCGGTTTGTCTACGACCGGTTTGCCGATCTGCTATTTGCCTGGAACAAATGGTGCGGGCGTTGGTGAGAGCCCGCCTGGGTCGTCCTACTTCTTCTTCGCCCCAACCCGGTCGAGGTTTTTGATCTCGAGTGGCGGGCGGCCGGATTTTTCCGCGATCTCGCGGTCCTGCTCCATGATGAAGGCGCGGGCGGGCTCGTCGCCATCGAGGCCTCCGAGCAGCTCCGACGGCACGCGCCGGTTCGAGCGCTGGGAGCCGTCTTCGTAGAAGACGTTGAAAAAGGCGAATTCGCCTTTGGGATTGGTTCCGGGTTTCTTGGCCATGGCGGGCTTTTCGTCGATCAGGGCGCCGCAGTCAAATGACTTTGACAGCCGCCAGCGTCAATCCAGCAGCTTTCTGCGCGTCATTTGGCGATTTGTTTGCCCGGGGAGCGCCGAGCGCTCGGTAAGGTCCGATGCGACCCCGACCCTCAAATAAACGGCGGGCCGAAAGCCCGCCGTTTATTTTTGGTCTTCAGCGTCGCCCGGGGCTGGCAGGGCGACAACCTGAGATAGAAGGCTATCGCTTGCGCCCTGCGATGGCAAGATAAATTGTCGTCGCGTTGATGTCGCAGCAAGCGCATCAGATATGCGGCGAACGTCAACGTCGGTTCCAGTAATTTCGCGAAGCAGATGCTTGGATCATCGAAATAGTTTGTTCATCTTGCAACGCTCTCGCAATGCATCGAGAGCGCGCATGCACATTGTGAGGGTGATAGATCGGCATTTCGTCCTGGTTGTATGCACGAGGTCTCATCCAGCGCATGCAGGTCGATGTCGTTCGTGCGTTGCACACATCACATTGGTCGCTTGTGTTGGGCTCCAGAATGACGGTGCCCTCACGGCGCCACGAGTTCCACGCGTCGGTTCAGCGCTCGGCCGGCGTCAGTTGCGTTGGAGCCGACAGGCGCCAGCAATCCGACGCCGGCGGTGCGCAGCCGTGCTTGCGTAATCCGAAAACTCTTCACCAGCTCGGCCGCGACCGCCTCTGCACGTCGCTTCGAGAGATCGAGATTGTATTCATAGGCGCCCTGGCTGTCGGTGTGGCCGACGATGAAGACGTTGAGCTGCGGCTGGCTCGTCAGCAGCTTTGCGATCTGCTCCAGCGTCGGCCGGCTCTCCGGTTTCAGCACCGCCTTGTCAGTGTCAAAATAGATGCCGTAAAGCGCAATGTGGCCGGTCTCGCCAAGGCCTTTCGCCATCGCAGCCGCGTCGACCATCTTGTTGGCGATGGCACCGAGCTCGGCGATGGTGACCTGCGTAGTGATGTCCTGGTTGTTTTGGCTGACGATGACGCTGGCATAGGTCTCGCGGCCGCCCTCGGTCTTGCGACCGGCAAAATAGTGATAGTTGAAGCCGTCGACCCACATCTGAGGGACCGGCAGCGTGTCGATGGCCTCGGTGAACGGAATGGCGCCGCAGGCGTCGGTGTCACAGGCCAGCAGGGTCTCGTAGCCGGCCTTGGCCAACTGCGCCTCGAAATTGCGCGACACTTCCAGGATCGAGGGGCCGGGATTGGTGCGATAGGCGATACGGACGATGCGGCCCTCCAGCCGCCGCGCATCGGTCGGCTGGCCGTCCTTGAAGGCGGCCGCCTGCATCCGTGTCGCGTCAAAATCCTTCACCACGTAAGCCGTGGCGACACTGCCGGCGAAGCGGCCAATGCCGGGGTAGTCGCGCGCGCCCGGCACATCGCGCGTCTGGGCGGAGGCCGGGGCTTGAAGGGAGAGTAGGGCGGCAAGGACAAGCGATCCGAGGATGTGTTTCGGCGCGGGCATCGGCACTCTCTATGGGTTCAAGGGAATGGGGCGCAGGCGTTAGTCGCGCACGCAGCGCCGCCGGTTCTCCCCGGCGGCCATCCGCTTGCCGATGGCCGAAAAAATCGCTTTCACGCCGCCCGTGCGATCCGGTTGGGCAGGTGCGAACGTCCGGAGTTTGTGATGTTGCCACTATACCCCTGTTTTGCCCGACGGGTCAACCAAGATTCGGAAAAAGAGCAGTTGTCGTCGCTGAGCTCCTACTGTGCATGGGGTTGTTTTGCGGTTTTTGTTTCGGCGCAAATGGTCGCGGGCACCGCTTTGACGCGAATCCCGTTCCCGGGCATGATTGCGCGCTGCCTTCCACGCATGGTCCCTGAGGATTTTCCCGCATGTTGAGATACGCTCTCGCCGTCGCTTCCATCGTTTGTCTGGCCGGCGGGTCGGCCGAGGCCGCGCGTTGCGGCGGCGACTTCAACAGTTTTGTCGCCGGCATGACGGCGGAGGCGCAGGCCGCCGGCGTCTCGGCGGGCGTGACCAGCGCGGCGTTTGGCGGCATCACCCAGGATGGCGCCGTGCTCGCCTTCGACCGGCGCCAGCGCTACACGTTCAACAAAAGCTTCGAGCAGTATGTCTCGACCCGCGTCGGGCCCGGCCGCATCAATGGCGGGCGTGCGCTGCTGCAACGCCACGCCGCGCTGCTCTCGCGCATCGAGCAGCAGTTCGGCGTGCCGCGGCAGATCCTGGTCGCGATCTGGGGCCTGGAGAGCGATTTCGGCAAGGGCGACATCGGCAAGCTGCCGGTGATCCGTACGCTTGCGACGCTCGCGCATGATTGCCGCCGCACCGAGCTGTTCCAGGGTGAACTGCTCGCCGCGCTCAAGATCGTGCAGCGCGGCGACCTGCCGCTGCGCGACCTCATCGGCGCCTATGCCGGCGAGATCGGCCAGACCCAGTTCCTGCCGTCGTCCTACATCAAATACGGCGTCGATTTCGACGGCGACGGCCATGTCGATCTCCGCCACAGCGTGCCCGACGTGCTCGCCTCGACCGCGAACCTGCTGCACTCCAACGGCTTCAAGATGGGCCAGCCCTACGACGAAGGCTCAGCCAATTTCGACGCGATGCGCGAGTGGAACAGGGCGGTGATTTATCGAAAGACGATCGGCTATTTTGCGGATCGGCTGGTGGGGCAGTAGGGCGGGCTTGCGCTACCAACCACACCCGTCATTGCGAGCATCGCGCCCCACTACTTCCCCTTGGCCATCTTCGCCAGCCGCCGCTGCAACGGCGCCCAATACGTGCCCGGGCGGAAGCGCTGCAGGATGTCCATGAACCTTGCATCGTTGCCGATCAGGATACGCGGCTCGTTTCTCTCGATGCCCCTGATGATGCGGAGCGCGGCGTCCTTCGGTGTGGTCCGTGCGGCAGTCTCGAACCGGTCGATCATCTGCACGCGGCGGGCATTGTCGGTGACGCCAACGCCGGTGCGCGATGAGCGAGCGATGCTCGTGGCGACGCCGCCGGGATGCACCACCGACAGTCTGACGGGGCTGCCCGCGATCGCAAGCTCATGCCGCACGCTCTCGGAAAAGCCGCGCACCGCGAACTTCGCCGCCGCATAGGCCGATTGTCCCGGCGGCGCGATGATGCCGAAGATCGAGGAGACATTGACGATATGCGCCTCGGGGCGCGTCTTCAGGTGCGGCAGGAAGGCGCGCGTGCCGTGCACCACGCCCCAGAAATTGATGTCGAACAGCCAGTCCATCTGCGACTGGTCGATCTCCTCGAACTGCCCGAGCAGCGCCACGCCGGCATTGTTGACGAGGATGTTGAGCGCGGGATGCGCCGCAATCGCCTCGCGCGCGAATTGCGCGATGTCAGCGGGCTTGCTGACATCGACGCGATGCAGGCTGATCTTGCGCTGAGCGCCGATTTCGGCGGCGAGGCTCTTCAAGCCTCCCTCGTCGCGATCGGCGAGCGCGAGGTCGCAGCCGCGGCTTGCCAGCTCGATCGCCAGCGCACGGCCGATGCCGCTCGCCGCTCCGGTGATGGCGGCGGCGCCGCGAATCGCAGTCATGGTTGGCTCCCTCAATCTCGAAATGGAACTTCAATGTACATATTTTCAGTATGGAACCGAACCATATCGCCTCCCGCCCCCTTAACTCTCGTTACTTGAAGCGGATTCGAGCATTGGAGCAGCCAGATGGGACAGGCCCAGCCATATCAAGCGACCGCGTTGATCGTTGAGGACGACGCCATGCAGCGGGAAATGCTGAGCCTCCTGCTGGAAGAGAGCGGGTATCAGGTCATCCAGTGTGAGAGTGCAGAAGCGGCCGAGCGTGTGCTGGACAAGAACGCCGGCGCGCTTTGCCTGATGCTGACCGATGTGCAGCTCGCCGGACGCATGAGCGGCGTCGAGCTTGCCCACGTCGCCAAGGGCCGCAATCCGAAGCTCGACGTCGTCGTCACCTCGGGCCGCCCGTTGATGCAGTCTTTGCCCGATGGCGCAAAGTTCTGGGCCAAGCCGTGGACGCCGCTTGATGTGCTGCGGGAAGCCGAGATCGCCCAGCTGAACTGAGGTGCGTTCGCGCTTTGGTTTCCCTGTCTGGCGGCGCCGCTGACCCTGTCGTGACTTCTCGGCAAGCGTCAGGGGTGGTAGGGACGAGGCATGTCCTGGTCCTTCCTGCTCACCTCGCTCATCGTCGTGGCGTCGCCCGGCACCGGCGTGCTCTACACCCTGGCTGCCGCGCTCACGCGCGGCTCGCGCGCCAGCGTGGCGGCGGCCTTCGGGTGTACGCTGGGGATCGTGCCGCACATGATCGCGGCGATGCTTGGTCTCGCCGCCGTGCTGCACACCAGCGCGCTGGCCTTTGCCGCGCTGAAATGGTGCGGCGTGGCCTATCTGCTCTACATGTCCTGGCAGGCGCTGCGCGAAACCGGAGCGCTCGCGGTCGAGGCTGATATCAAGGAACGCTCGATCGGCCGGGTCATCGTCACCGGCTTCCTGATCAACATCCTCAACCCAAAGCTCTCGATTTTCTTCCTCGCCTTCCTGCCGCAGTTCATCCCGGCGGACGAGGCTTCCATGCTGGCGCGGATGCTGGAATTGAGCGGCGCCTTCATGGCGATGACCTTCGTGGTGTTCGTCGTCTACGGCCTCTGCGCGGCGGCGGTGCGCAAGCGCGTCATCTCCCGCCCCGGCGTGATGGCCTGGCTGCGCCGCTCCTTTGCGGCTGGTTTTGCCCTGTTAGGTGCCAAGCTCGCGTTCGCCGAGCGATAGGCAATAAAAAAGCGGGCCTCGCGCCCGCTACCTTCAATCTCAACTTCACCCGAAGCCCGGGCGGAGCGAGGCTCCACCCGGGCGAAATCAAAAGAAGCTGCGTTACTTCTTCTTCGCCTTCTTGGCCTTTTTCTTCGTCGCCTTCTTCGCCTTCTTCGCTTTCTTAGCCATAGGATCCTCTTAAGGGTTAATGGTGAAACGCGACACGAGGAACGCTCGGCGGAGGGCCAGCCTCGCAACATCCTCGATGACGAACTCAGCAGATTCGCGAGCGTCTGCCCCGCGCTGTCACATCTGTGTCATTACGTTATCCACAGCTCAGATGCGTTTTCGGGTGATTTTCGTCCGCGAATCCGCATCGCGACGCACGCCGTCGCGACGCCGGCGACGTGCCTAACGATCTGATAATCGAGACGCGCCGTTCATGAATCCAAAACCAAGGGCGCGCTTTCGACGATCGCAGTGAGGTTCCGTTAAGTGCAACCGCGCATGATCCTCCGCAAGAACACGGGGACGGGTCATGGACGAATTTCTGCCAGGGACAGGGGGCGGGACGCTGCGCGTGCTGCTTGCGTCATGCTGAACGTACCGACACTTTGGACGGTCTTCGTCGTCAACTTTTTGGCGCTCGGCCTGATCTGGGCCTACATCACGCGCTCCTATCCGAAATTCGAAGCTGCACGGTACTGGACGGCGTCGGCGTTCATCGGCGCAGCAGGCACGATGGCGGCCTTGGTCCGACTGTTCGTGAGCTCTCCCGTGCCGCTTCTGCTCGGGTCCGCCGGTATCATCGCGGCGAGTTGTCTCGCCACGATCGGCATCCAGCGCTTTTATGGCCGGCCGGTATCCTGGATCTTCATGGCCGTGACGGGTACCTTGAGCATCGGCGGCTCCGTCTTCTTCATGATCGTCTTCGACCACATGCAGCTGCGCATGCTGAGCTATACGCTCGGGCAGGCCGTACCCCTGCTGCTGGCGTTGCGCCTGCTGTTGTCGCCGCAGGACGGCCGGGTCAGTCCCGGAGCATGGCTGTCCAGTATCGTCATCATCACCATGATCGCGATCTTCGCTGCCCGCACGGTCGGCAATTCGCTCGGCGGCGATTTTTCGGCGGTGGCCGGCAGTCAGGGCCATGCGGTCATGGTACTGGGGTTGCTCTTCCTGTCCATGACGCTCAATTTCGGCTTCCTGCTGATGGCGATGGACCGCTTGCGCAACGAGGTCGCCGACCTCGCGCTGCTCGATGATCTCACGGGAGTAGCCAACCGCCGCCATCTGTTGCAGCGCCTGTCGGAGGAATGCGCCCGCTCTGAGCGCAGCAGCGAGCCGTTCTCGTTGCTGGTGATCGACCTCGACGGCTTCAAGGCCGTCAACGACACCCATGGCCATGCCGCAGGCGATGCCTGCCTCCAGCACTTCACCCTGATGGCGCAGACGCGCTTGAGGCCCGGCGACATGCTCGCCCGCACCGGCGGCGACGAGTTCTGCGTCGTGCTGCCGTCCTCCTCCTTGCGCGAAGGTGCGCTGATCGCCCGCCGCGTGCTCGAGGCTTGCCGCCAGGATGCCGCCGGCTGCTCCGGCAACGACATCCCGATCGCGATCTCGATCGGCGTTGCCGAATGGGATCGCGGCATCGGCCAATTCCCGGACCGGCTGATCGCCCATGCCGACCACGCCCTTTATGCGGCCAAGAAGAACGGCAAGAACGACTTTGCGGTCTATGAGCCGGCGCCGCCGCTCTCGCCCGAGCCGGTCGAAGCCGCGCGCAAATTCGCGTAGACCCTGCTACGCTGGGTCCGTCGTTGGATCACTGTGATGCTGTCTCGCCTTGTCGCGGCTGTTCTCGCCGCTCTCATGATCGCTCCTGCTGCCGCAATGGACGCCGAGCTTGCAACGCTCGCGCGCAGCTCCGGCACGCCCGACATTCCCGGCTTGAAGATCGTCTGGCTCGCGCCATGGGGTGAAGTCGCCAACGCCCATGCCTGGCGCAACATCATCGTGCACCAGACCGAGGGGCCGACCGGCTCAGCGCGCGGCGGCGCGCAAGAGCAGTTTAAGAACCCGACCCGGCGCGGCGTGATGGTCTGGGTCGAGACCGACGGCACGGTCTACTGGTCGGTCGCGGACAATCTTGTGCCGACCCATACCGACGGCGCCAACCGCAACGACAACAAATACATCGACAACAGCGCGACCTATCACCAGGTCGTGCGCGACAATTCGATCGGCGTCGAGTTCGCCGGCAATTATCCCGATGTCACGATCGGGCCTACCGCGGCGCAGGTCGCGGCCTGGAAGATCCTGGTCCAGGTCCTGCGCGCGCGTTACGGCATCCCGCTCGACCACGTCTATGCCCACAACTGGATCGACTTCAAAGACGCCCGCTATTGTGAAGGCTGCTGGCTCGCGACGCTGGCACGGACGTGGGGAGAGTGACGACGGTTAGACCGGCTGCGCCATCCAGCCGAAGAGGCGCCGGATCAATCCCGGCCGCTCCGGCAATTCCGGCGGGCCATCCGCGGCGAGCACGCGTTTGAAGAAGTAGTCCAGGAAGACCATGTCGTTCGGCTCGGTGACGGTGAACGTCTCCTCGCCGAAATACACGCTGTAATTAAAGAAGAACGGCCCCATGATGGGGATCGTGGCGGTCGAGGCATAGTCCTTGGATATCACGAACTCGCTGGGATCGAGGCCGTGGTCGCGCATGGCCTGCTCGACCAGCGGCAGCTTGCGCATGAACTGGGCGGAGAAGCCGCCGACGGTGGATTGCAGGATGATCGACACGGTGTGTGTCCGTTCTCTGGATGTGGCCCGATGATATTGGTCGGCTGACCCGTCGCGTGCGTTCAAGATGCCCCGCCGGCGTGCCCTGCGAACATGCTGCAGCTCACACACAACAAAAAAAGCCGGCGTTGCCGCCGGCTTTTTGTCTCTTGTCGATCCGCCAATTCGTGGGCGCGGAAGCCTGCGCTTAGTGCGCGGCTTCCAGCGCGGCCTGTTCGGCCCTTGCGATCGTGCCCTTGACCGCGGACTGCACCTTCTCGAAGGCGCGGACCTCGATCTGGCGGACGCGCTCGCGCGACACGCCGAACTCGGCGGCAAGGTCTTCCAGCGTCATCGGCTCATCGGCGAGGCGACGGGCCTCGAAGATGCGGCGTTCGCGCGGGTTGAGCACGCCCATGGCGCCGTTCAGGGCGTCACGGCGGTGATCATACTCCTCGTGCTCGGCCAGCATGGCTTCCTGGTTGGGCGAATTGTCGACCAGCCAGTCCTGCCATTCGCCAGCTTCGCCGTCGTCGCGGATCGGTGCGTTGAGCGACGCGTCGCCACCGAGGCGGCGGTTCATGTCGATCACGTCCTGATCGGTGACGCCGAGCCGTTTGGCAATGATCTTCACCTGGTCGGGGCGGAGATCGCCTTCGTCCAGTGCGGAAATCTTGCTCTTCGCCTTGCGCAGGTTGAAGAACAGCTTCTTCTGATTCGCGGTGGTGCCCATCTTCACGAGCGACCAGGAACGCAGGATGTACTCTTGAATCGACGCCTTGATCCACCACATCGCGTAGGTGGCGAGACGGAAGCCCTTCTCGGGCTCGAAACGCTTCACCGCCTGCATCAGGCCGACATTGCCTTCCGAGACGACCTCGGAGATCGGCAAGCCGTAGCCGCGATAGCCCATGGCGATCTTGGCCACGAGCCGGAGATGGCTGGTGACGAGTTGATGTGCGGCGTCGCGATCATCATGTTCGCGCCAACGCTTGGCGAGCATGTATTCCTGCTGGGGTTCCAGCATTGGGAACTTGCGGATTTCGCCGAGGTAGCGAGAGAGGCCGGATTCTCCATTTAGGACCGGCAGAGCAGCGGTACGGGCCATTGTTAAGCCCTCCAAAGGTTCAGGCCCCCGACAGCGGCGGGCCAGGCAGACGACCGCTTGGTTAAAGCCGGCCGTAGCTGCGATGTTCCACGTTGGTCATCCCCAACGCAGGCGCAATATACCCCATGGGGGGCCAAAAAGGGAAGGATTGCTGACGTCACGTCCCCGTGTGGCAGCTATAACTTTTTGTAAGGTAAGGGTTTTCTCAAGCAGCCTGCGTCATTGCGCCGCTTCCATGGCGTCCTTGAGGAGAAGCAAATCCTCCGGCAGAGCCGCTTCCCAGTGAAGAAGTTCTCCGGTCCTCGGGTGCTCCAATACCAGCAGATAGGCATGCAGGGCCTGCCGCCCCAAGGCGGTCAAGGCGGCCTGCGACTCTGCGCTCAGCTGGTTCGCCTTGGTCTTGAAATGCGGGCCATAGACCGCGTCGCCCATCAGGGGATGGCCGATATGAGCGAGGTGGACGCGGATCTGGTGGGTGCGCCCGGTTTCGAGCTCGCAGGCCAGCAGCCCCGCGATCGGCTTGCCGTCGCGGCCCGCGAAACTCTCGAGCAGCTCCCAATGCGTCACCGCCTCGCGTCCGCCCTGGCGCACCGCCATCTTCTCCCGCGCATGCGGATGGCGGTCGATCGGCGCATCGACGGTGCCGCGATGCCGGCCCGGCAGCCCCCAGGCGAAGGCCATGTAGCCGCGTCGCATCGCCCCGGTCCGGCCGTGGTCGGCGAACTGGGTGCTGAGCGAGGCATGCGCCAGGTCGTTCTTGGCCACCACCATCAGCCCGGTCGTGTCCTTGTCCAGCCGGTGCACGATACCGGGCCGGCGCACTCCGCCGATGCCCGATAGAGACGTGCCGCAATGGGCGATCAGCGCATTCACCAAGGTGCCGGTCTCGTGGCCGGCCGCGGGGTGCACCACCAGCCCCTTCGGCTTGTTGATGACGATGATGTCGTCGTCCTCGAACACTATGTCGAGGGCGATATCCTCGCCCTTGGGCTCCGGCGGGGCCGCCTCGGGCACGTCGATTATGATCGTATCGCCGGAAGCGACGTGATAAGCGGGGTCGCGGACCGCGGAGGCCTTCAGGCTCACCGCGCCCGCCAGAATCAGGGCTTTGAGCCTTGATCGCGACAAGTCGGGAAGGCGCGCCGCCAGCACGCGGTCGAGCCGGGCCGAGCCCTCGTCGCCTTCGACCGTGACCTCCAACCTTTGCGCTGAGCCTGAGCTATCCATGACGACGTCTGATACCGCTGTTCCCGAACCGACCCCCGAGCAGGCCGCGCTGTTCGCGCGGGTGCGGCGGATGATGCTGATCGCGGGGTTGACCTCGGCGCTGGCCATCTGCGCCGTCCTGATCGCGGTGGGCTACCGCCTTTTCAAGTCCGAGGGAAGGGCGCCTGAACCCGTCGGCGACGTCATCGCCACCCTGCCGAAGGGCGCCAGAATCGTCTCGACCGGCGTGGCCGGCGACCGGCTCGTGGTCACGCTCGATATCGGCGGGGTCACCGAGATTCGCACCTTCGATGCCCACACGCTCAAGCCCGCCGGAAAGCTGAAATTTGCCAACGAGCCATAAAAGGCCGGTTCGGGTCCTTGCGGCGGACAAATTTCGAGGTTATTGGCTAGCCCTCACGCTCCCTTCGTCTAGCGGTTAGGACGCGGCCCTCTCAAGGCTGAAACAGGGGTTCGATTCCCCTAGGGAGCGCCAGCGGCTCTAGAAGCGCTGCTTGATTAAAATCATCACGCAAATCATGACTTTGTCTGCCGTCAGGTCGTGGCAGGGCAGTCGCTTTGGATGCGCGCGTTTTGATGGGACGGATCAAGGACAGACACGGAACGCGCCACGCTCAAGGATAAAGTTGCCAGAGCGCTTCGAGAAGCCGTCGCGTGCGTCCACAATTCCGAGAAGCCCAGACAGGCCTTCCTCAAGAAATCGCTCGGTGCCAAAGTACTGAAGGAAGCGCCCGTCGCGGTGACGGTTTGCGAGGAGGAGGGCCCGTGAGCCTTGATCCCAAGCGTGTTCGGGTAGCGTCAGGCTCAGAGCGGGCCGTGAACCTCTCGGTCGCTACATGGCGATATTGATCCCTAGCCTCGGCTTCGCCCGCTTCGACACCCGCGGCGAGCTGCGGCTCGCGGAGCGCCTCAAGGACTTCCTCGAAGAGAACGCTGTCGTTTGGCACAACCTCCCGGTCGGCCCTCAAAGCCGGCATCCGGACTTCATTATCGTTCATCCAGCGAACGGCCTGCTCGTGCTCGAAGTGAAGGACTGGCGCCTGGAGACAATTGTGTCAGCCGACAAAACGAAAGTCGAGCTGCTGACGAGTCGTGGCATCGTGCGCGAGAGCAGTCCTCTGGAGCAGGCTCGGAAATATACGTTCGAGGTCGTGCGCACGCTCGAGCGTGATGGGCAATTGCTGTTTCCGGCCGGTCATCGCTTGATGGGCCGCCCCATTCTTCCCTACGGATTCGGGGTCGTGTTCACGAATATTACGCGGAAGCAGTTCGATCAGACCAATCTCAAGGAGGTGTTCGCGGAGCATCTATGTATGTTCAAGGACGAAATGACGGAAGGCGCGGACCCGGAAGAATTCCGGTCCAGATTGTGGCGCATGGTTTATTCGCGTCTGGGAGATCCTCTGTCGATGCCACAATTCGACCGGCTGCGTGCGCTGCTCTTTCCCGAAATTCGCATACGCCAGATTGCCCTCCCTCTGGACGAACCGATGGCACCCGACCCGTCAGACCGGACGCTTGCAGTCATGGACATGCATCAGGAGCAGATTGCGCGCAGTTTGGGCGAGGGGCATCGAATTATTCGCGGCGTCGCTGGATCTGGCAAGACGCTGATCCTTGCCTTTCGAGCCGAATACCTCGCGCGTGCGGCGACCAAACCAGTGCTCATCCTGTGCTACGCCAATGGTATCGCTGGGCGACTTGAGGATACCATGCAAAATCGGGGCGTGGAGGATCGTGTTCAGGTCCTTACCTTTCATGCCTGGTGTTACCGGATGCTACGGACTTATGGGATTCCTGCCCCATCCGAGCGAGAATATCCGGACTACGCAAAACGACTGGCTGCGAGCGTTTCAGAGGTTATGAAAGCCGTAGATCAGGGACATATCCCAGCGGAACAGTACGACGCTGTTCTCATCGACGAGGCTCACGACTTCGAGCCGCAATGGCTCGCGCTTGCGGCCAAGATGGTGAACCCGCGCACGAAGGCGCTGATGGTCGTCTATGACGATATACAGGCCATCTATAAAGGACGTGAGCGCCCGGTGTGGAAGCAGCTCGGAATTGAAGCGTCGGGCAGAACGACCGTGCTGAAAGTCAACTACCGCAACACGGCCCAAATCGTTGCCTTTGCGCGACGCTTCGCTTCGGATGTGATCGGCGCTCCGGGCACGACGGCCGATGATGAGCATCCCATCCTGTTGCCCGAAGATGCGGGCCGGCAGGGATTGGTGCCGGACGTGCGGCAGTGTGTGAGCATCGACGCGGAAGCGCACTGCATCGCCGAGTGGTTTCTCGGGCGGAAAAAGGCCGGATACGAGTGGCCGCAAATGGCCTGCCTTTATCCGGAGCACTGGGTTGGGGAGCGGGTTGCCCAGGTACTGGCCAAACATGAAGTGCCGGTCGATTTGGCCAAGAACAACAAGAACAGAGTTTCGACCAAGCGGGTGGCCGTGCGGTTGCTGAGCATGCACACAGCGAAGGGGCTCGAGTTTCCGTGCGTCGCCATTGCGGGGTTGGGCTTGCTTGGCCGCCACGGTGAGGCGATCGAGGAATCGGTTCGACTGACGTATGTTGGGGTTACTCGGGCGACTCACGAAGCGCTTTTGACCTACTCGAGCGAGTCGGCGCTGGTGCAGCGGTTGATCGCGTAGACCGCTGGGTAAGCCCATGGCATTGGCGATCAACATCCGAGCCGACAGCAGTTCAGCGGACGAGATCGAGCGGCTGTGGGATCAGGTCGGCGCGTTCGAGGCCAAGGCGTCGATGCGTGCGCTCGGCTACCGTCCGCATTTTACATTTGCGATCTACGACGGGCCCGCGGTCGACGAAGAGGCCGCGTGGGCCGCCATGCTGGCAGCCGTAGCCGGTGAAATGCAATTGCTAATCCAGTTCAAGCGAATTCGGTGGTTCGAAGGTTCTCCGCTTGTCCTCTGGGCGGAGCCGGCGGTCGACGTGGCCCTGGCGCGTATCCATGCCGCTGTCAGCGCGGCAATCGATCCAGCACATTGCCGTCCTCATTACCGGCCGGGCGCACGGATCCCGCATTGTACGCTGGGCACTGCCATCGCCGACGAACGGCGCAACGATGCCATTGCCTTTGCGCGGGCGTTCGATCGCACCATCGAGGTGATGTTCGACGTGCTGGATTGCGTCGTCTTTCCGCCTGTAAGAATCGTCGCCGAGCGGAGATTGGCGTCGTAGTTGGTTGTCGCTTCATGACCGGGCGACATAGATCACCCGACGATTTCGATCTCATTCAGCGCACACCAGTCGCGCAGCGCCTGCTCCGTGGCTTTCGCCTCGAAGGCATGCCAGCGATCGATCGCACCTCGCCTGGCGAGCAGCGCCTTGAATTTCGAATAAGCGCCGCGCTTGTTGAAGAAATAGCGGACGTCATCGAAATCGTCCGGCAGGTATTCGCCGGCGAAAGCGAGAACCAGCGGTTTGCCCAGGTCGAGCTCGCGCTTGTCCGGGAGTGCGAGGTATTTCTCCTCGTCGTCGATGTCGTCCGGCAGCTCGTCGTTCAACTCCATCGAGTCCAGAAAATCGGTCTGATAGTAGAAGTTTCCGGTTTGCCTGCAGACGAAGGCGCGAAATTCCCCCATGTCGCCACTGGTGTTGGCGAACTCGAAGGCTTGGAGGATGTCCTCGAAACTCACTGGCATGGTGTTCGCCCGTGTCGACCACGATGATCCTGGATTGAAGCGCGCCGCTCAGAGACGCGATGGGTTTCGCAAGAGGCTCGGCCCATGCTGCAAAAAAGAGGTCAGGCCCGGTCGGGCAGATCAAGATAGGCCATCTTGTCCATGACGCCGTCCATCAACCCCACCTTGTAGACGGCTTCGGCAAAGCGTCTGTCCTCGGCTACGCGGCTGAGCTTGCTGTTGCCGATGCTCCGGGGCAGCAGCGCGCAAACCGCCTCGAGCATTTCGATCTCGAACGGGACGTTGACGCCGGCGGTCATCGAGAACGGTCCGGGGGTGATCAGTCTCGTCGCGATCAATTCTCCGTCGTCCATCGAACTTTCGAGCCCAATGTCGAGCAGCCATACCTTGGAGTTGCGGAGAATGTCGGTGGCGATCAGGCCCGCGGAATCGTGACGTCGTTCGATCAGAAGGATTGCAAACTGCGACGCGCGCATCGCGTCCAACATCAACCGCTCGTCGGACTGCGGTTCGAACGGGGCCGACCCTGCGTAGCGGTCGATCGCCCGAGAGCGATCGGCCGGTGCCGTGTAAACGGCAAGGTCGTAGACGTAGTACATCTCGTCCTCACGATCGAGAACGAACGTCTTTCCCTGTGCCAATCCGAGTCGATGCGCGTGTTTCAGAAGTGTGTCGGTAGAGATGGTCCTGAGAACCTCGTCATGAAGTCTCTTGGAGATTTCGCGAAGATGAAGATACCTGTCGAGGAGGTCCTCCCGCGTCGAACGCATATCCGGGCCCCAAGGCAGAGTCGGCTGCTGTTGGACGAGAGGAAGGGCCATGGAAAGTCTCCGAATTGGACCGGCAGTTCTCTGCAAAATTAGCGCTGTGCGCCGATTCGCGTAACAGCCAATGTTGCGATTTCGCATCGGGCAGAGCCGCGCGTTCCCGGGTTTTCCACAGACGAGGAACACTATCTGGCAAGGTCAGGAAGCTCTTGATCGTGGGTGGTTACGCTGGTTGTGCACCCAACCTGTTCGGCTCGGCTATCGGTCGGCCTTCACGAGATGACCGGCGCTCGCGACCGCTTGGTCATGCGGCCTCGTAAGAGGCGATCTTCCCGATCTGCGGCGCAAGCACGTCTTCCGCCGTTTCGAGGTCGAAGCGCGTCTGAATGTTCATGCAGAACGCACCGCCGGTCTTGAAGAACTTGCCGAGCCGCAGCGCGGTGTCGGCGGTGACGGGCTTTTCTTCGCGCGCGATGCGTTCGATCCGGGTGCGCGGCACGTTCACAGCGGCCGCCACCGCGTAGGGCGTCAGCTTGAGCGGAACGAGAAATTCTTCGCGCAGGATTTCGCCGGGATGAATCGGCGGAAGTTTCCTTGCCATCTGCGAACTCCTTTTGGCCGGCCACTAGCGGCTCGTCTAGTGATAGTCCATGATCTCGACATCTTCGGGAACTGTATCCGTCCATCTGAACACGATCCGCCATTGATCGTTGATGCGGATCGAGTGCTTGCCGGACAGGGCATGTCCGGCGAAGCCTTTTTGGCGAAGCCGGAAGCTCGCGTACGGCGAAACCGTGTGGTCCTGGCCGTCGTCGCTACGGTCAAGCCATTGCGAAGGCGTCACTTGCGTCAACGTGGCGTGAATTTCGCGATGGCGACGGAAGCAAAAGGAATTCGTCTCCGGGGAGAGTGCTCATAAGCCGTCAAACCATCGCGTAGGGAAGGCCGAGTTTCGGTTGCCCTGTACGTCCCCTGTCCATTGCGTGTGCATCATTTTCGCATGGGGGTTTTATGGGCGCCAGCCGGCGCCCGGTCTTCCCTGCGCCCTTTCGAAAGGAGAGGGCAAAGCGAAGGGCATAGCTCGGGCAAACCATGCCGCGAGAATGCAACCACACGCTCGGACCTCCCGTGCAAGCATGCTGCATCGGCATCAGCGGTGGTGGTCGTTGCCCCGAAAATCTGTCTCTATGCACATGAACTTGCCTCCGAAGCTGCTGCCGGGTCTTTGGGGGCTTTGGAAATAGCTTGGCGGAGTGATGATATGAGCGGTTTGGTGATTTCTGGCGGCCGGGTGGTGGATCCGGCGAGCGGAATGGACGCCGTCGGCGACGTGGCGGTGGTGGACGGCAAGATCGCCGCCGTCGGCTCCTCGCTCGGCGGCGCCGAGCGGGTGATCGATGCGACCGGGCTCGTGGTCGCGCCCGGCTTCATCGATTTGCACGCCCATGGCCAGTCGATCCCCGCCGACCGTATGCAGGCGTTCGACGGCGTGACGACGACGCTCGATCTCGAGGCCGGCGTGCTGCCGGTTGGCTCCTGGTATGAGCGCCAGGCGAGGCGAGGCCGAGTGCTGAACTACGGCGCCGCCACCAACTGGGCCTTTGCGCGCATCGGCGCGATGACGGGCTCCAACGCAGAAAGCTCGCTGGAGGCGTTCGGCAACGCCATGCGCGATCGCCGCTGGATGGACAATGTCGCGAGCGATGCGGAGGTCGCGGGCATCCTTGAGCGCCTCGGCCGCGGACTGAACGAGGGCGGCATCGGCATCGGCATCTTGAACGCTTATGCGCCGGGCGCCGGTGTGCAGGAGCTGACCGCGGTGTGCCAGCTCGCGGCCAAGCAGGACGTGCCGACCTTCACCCACGTCGCCTACATGTCGCGCGTCGACCCCGAAAGTGCGGCAGAGGCGTATATCCGCCTGATCGGCTATGCCGGTGCCACCGGCGCGCACATGCACATCTGCCATTTCAATTCGTCGAGCAAGACCGACATCGAGCGCTGCCGCGTATTGATCGAGAAGGCGCAGGCGCAAGGCCTTCCGATCACGGTCGAGGCTTATCCTTATGGTACCGGCTCGACCGTGCTGGCGGCGGCCTTCTTCAGCGATCCCGAGTTCGTCGAGCGCAATGGCACCGGCTACGATTCCGTGCAGCGTGTGACCGACGGTTATCGCTTCCGCGATCGCGACGAGCTGCTCAAAGCCCAGGCCGAGGAGCCGTCCTCGCTTGTGCTCTGGCACATCCTCGATACCGACAACAATGCGCATCACCGCGACCTCCTCGATATGTCGGTGCTCTATCCCGGCGGCGCGATCGCATCCGACGCGATGCCGTGGACGACGTCTGACGGCAAGACCTACACCGGGGATGCCTGGCCGCTGCCCGATGACGCCACCTCGCATCCGCGCTCGGCCGGCTGCTTCACGAAATTTATCCGCGAATGGGTGCGGGAGCGCAAGACGGTGTCGCTGCTCGAAGGCGTGCGCAAATGCGCGCTGATCCCCGCGGAAATCCTGTCGCAGAGCACGCCCGCGATGCGTGCCAAGGGCAGGCTCACGAAGGACGCCGATGCCGATATCGTGGTGTTCAACTACGAGAAGCTCTCGGACCGCGCGACCTTCACCGCGATGAACCGTCCGTCCGAAGGCGTCCGCCATCTCGTGGTCAGTGGCGACATGCTGATCACTGACGGCGTGCTCGACGTTGCTGCGCGGCCCGGCCGGCCCGTGCGCCGTCCCGTCGTCGGGAGCTGACACATGCCGGTCCCCGTTCTCCTGGTGACGGGCTTCTTGGGGGCGGGCAAGACCACGGTCGTCAACCGTCTGCTGGCAAACGCGGACGGACGGCGGATCGCCGCAATCGTCAATGATTTCGGCGCGATCAACATCGATGCGGAGCTGATCGCGGGCGCGAGCGATGGCGTGGTCAGCCTTGCCAATGGCTGCATCTGCTGCTCGCTCGAAGGCGATTTGTTGCGGACGCTCTCGACGCTGCTGCGGCGTGATCCGAAACCGGAGTACATCGTCATCGAAACCAGCGGCGTTGCCGATCCCGCCGACATCGTCCGCAATTTGATGGATCCGGTGATCCTGCGCGAGGCGCCGCTGGAGACGGTGCTTTGCGTGATGGATGCGGCAACGCCGCCGACCTCCCTCGACGATGCGCTCCAGCGTTCGCAGCTGCGCGTCGCCGACATCGTGGCGTTGAGCAAGCTGGATCTGGCGGACGAGGGCGCGGGGGTGCGGATGCGCAAGGCCATCCGCGCGCAGCGTGTGCCCGCATTGGTGGTCGATGCGAAGCAGGGCGAGCTTCCATCTGCGCTGCTGTTTCCGGCGAGCGATCGTGCGCCGGTGGCGCGAGAGCCGGGGCCGAAACGGCCGGCAGAAGAACGCTTCGAGACGCTGAGCTGGACCTCGGATCGGCCACTCTCGCTGCCGCGCTTGCAGCAGGCCATCGGCAGACTGGCGCCAAGGCTTGCGCGCGCAAAAGGCCTGTTCGAGACGATCGAGCAGCCCGGACGTCTGATGGTATTTCAGTTCGCCGGCGGCCGAGCGACGCTGGCGCCGGGTGATGCGCCGACATCAGGCGTGCCGCGGGCACGGATCGTCTTCATCGCCGAGCTCGGGGTTTTATCGAAGGTCGAGCTCGACGAGGTCATGGCGGCGTGCGTTGCGGATGAGTAGCGCAGTTCGCGCCAATCGGCGACGTGTCCGGTCAAGCCGCGCGAGGCCTCAATCCTCCGTCGGCAATTCATCCCAATGCAGATACCAGTCCGCACGCGACGTCTACTGCACATGCCGGTCGGGCGTCGCACCAAGCGGCTGGTCGAACGCGCCGGCATGGATGATCGCTTCGCGCCCGCTGCGTGTGAGGTGTGGCATCGGACTGCCGCAAATCCTGCAGAACGCTGTCGCAAAGCTTCGCGCGTTGGGCAGGTCGAAGCGCAGGACGGATGCTTCGCCGCGTAGCCAACACAGCGCCTCTGCCTTCACGGTTACTTCACAGGAATGCGCGGTCCCGGTCGTCTTGCGGCAGCGCGAGCAATGGCAGTTGAGGAAACGATCGAACGGACCCACGACCTCGAACGCGACCTTGCCGCACAGGCAGCTTCCCCGGAATGCAGCCATCTCACTCCCCCTCCGGCTCGGCTGGCTTTTCGGCCTCTTCCGCGTGGACCGGGGGAAAGCCCCGCGAGTCGCGCAGCCGGATCATGGTGTCGATCACGTCGACGTCGACCTTCAGCATGTCGACATCGCGCGTCATCTCGCGCACCTCCTGACCTTTGCGCGCCAGTTCCTCAGAGACATCAACCGCCATCTTGCGCTCGGTTACATTGCCCGGCGTGTTGATGAACAGTTTTGCGCGCATCCATTCGAGCCGCGCCCGCTGGGTGTCGCGCTCGAATTTCTTTTCGGCGTAGCGCCGCCGCGCCTCGGCATAGGCGCCGACCAGCGCGGTCTCCGGCAGGCTCCACAATTGCTCGACCGACATGCTCATGCGGTTCAGGTCCTGGGTTCGGCTCGGCGGAGGTTCACTCCGCAACCTATCAGACCCTTCCCGCCGGCAATTCTCAAGAGGACGTCGGCAGGTCCCGCAAACTCATGCGAATTGCGCGAGACCGTAGCCGACGGACCAGTTCTCCGCGGGGGCATCGAGCACGTTCACGAACACGTCCGCCGGCTGGATCCCCGGGTTGTCGCTGAGCAGCTCCGCGATCCGGCGATACAGCGCCTTCTTCTGCTCAGGCGTCCGTGAGGCGAACACGGTGATCTGAATCAGCACGGCGTCGTCGCTGCGCTTGACGCCGTAGGCGTTGCCACAGCGGAAGTTTGCAGGCGAATGCTCGCTGATGGTCATGAACTCGTCACCCTCGGGCACGTTCAACGCCTCGCGCATGGCGCGGTAAAGCCCATCGAGGATCGCCTGCCGGTAGGTGTCCGGCTTTCCGGCGCGCATGGAGATGTGAAGGAGAGGCATCAACTGGTCCCTAGCATGCGGCCATGACCGGCCGGGCGCATGCTAGCGCCGGCCGTTCGGCCCATTGACGAAACGGGCTATCAATCCCAATTTATTTTTGACACAATGTCCAGAAAGCATGTTTTTGACATCGTGTCAAATACGTCGCTTGCAAGGAGCTCGATTTGAGGCCGCGCGAATTCGATCACGACGACGTCCTGCGCATCGCGTTCGACCAGTTCTGGCGCAAGGGCGTGCGCGGCACCTCGCTGTCCGACATCGCGCGCGATGCCGGCGTTCAGCGCGGCAGCCTCTACAATGCCTTCGGCAGCAAGGAGGCGCTGTTCCTCCAGGCCTATGAGCGCTATGCTGGCGACTATCTCGTCGCCCTGCAGAAGGCGCTCGGCGCGGGCTCATTGCGCAAACGCCTCACCGCGTTCTTCGACCTGACCATCACCAATTTCCGTTCCGGCTCGCCGCCGCGCGGATGTCCGACGACGCGGGGGCTGATGGAGCTCGGCGCCACTGAAGGCGAGGGGCTCGACGAAGACGCGCGGAGAGCTTTTGCGAACCTGGTGTCGCGCATTACCGCGCTGGTTCAGGACACATTGTCGGCAGGCGCCGAGCGCGGCGAGTTCAGCGGCAACCCGGCGGTAGCGGCGCTGCACATCATCACGGTCACGCGCGGTCTTGCCGTGCTCGAACGCGCCTTCGACGACGAGCCCCAGTTGCGCAAGATCGCCGTCCACACCATCGACCTCGTGCTCGGCAAGGGCGCTCGCTAGAGCTCAGCAGAATGCAAGCGCGTTGACGGCCTGTGTGGCCGCGCTCTCCTGCTCGATCCCGACGAGCTGGCCGACGGCGGTCTTGAGTTCACCTGGCTCCCTGCGACGCGCAACCGCAAGGAGCCGCATCAATTCCGCCTCGTCCTTTGACAGCCGCCGGCACGACGGCGGCATGAAGCATAGATCGCATGCACGTCCGCCGCGCAGGATTCTGACCAGCGCGGCAACGCGGGCGACCAGCAACGGGCTGTCGGAAATGCCGGTCGCTTCGTCGGCGAAACGATAGGCGGCCTCCCAGCAATCGGACGCGCCGGTCGAATAAGCCGCGCCGATGAACCGGAACAGCGACAGCGCCGTGCGGCAGAAATCATCGCAGCTTTCCATGCTTCGCGGATTGTCTTGCATCATGAACGATCTCGTCAGTGCAATGTGGGGCTTCCGACGAACCAGCTCTTCATCGCCATCGTCCGTTCGACGTTGGGAGGCCGAAAGTGCCGATCCGGCAGGATGAGACCGGCCATGCGGAAGATCGTCGCAAGTCCCCTGACAGGCGCGAGCGCCCAATCCGCGCCGACCGGAGGCAGCCAGATCTCGAACTGCTCGCGCGCGATGTCGAAGCGCAACTGTTGCGCCGCCGCGATCGCCTGCAAAAGTCCGTGCTCGCTCTCCGACATCTTCGGGCAAGTGGGGCAATGAACTTCAATGGCCGTATGCGCCGTGCATGCAAAGATCTCGATGATGGAGTCCAGCGACGGGACGGCGTCGCCGACGCGAAAATGGTCGTAGACCTGCTGGATGTCGGCCGCCGTCGGAACGGCGGTCCCGCTGCGCGCCTTCGCGCGAAATCCCCAGATGAAGAGCCGCTCCGCCGCGCTCAGTGCCGGGAGATCAAGCGTCCTGGTGTCCGTCGATTGATACATGGCGCCTCTGGCAAATGGCTACGCTCTGCGCCGATCGTTCTGCCAGGGGCACGCGCAAGTCAACGACGGCAAGACCGATATCGAGGTCTTCTAGAAACGCGCAAGCATTGGAAGCTCGTTCTTTGGAGTCTTTCCAATGCAGTCGCAAAATGTCGACGAATTCCAAAGTGCGCTTCAGTTGAACCAGCCATGGCGGTCTCGGGATGCTTTTGCGGGAGTTCGGGAACCCGAATGCTTAAGGCTTTGCTAAGGCGATCGGGATAAAATGGCATATCAGCCCCGCCAATTCTTGTGAGCACCGATGATTTTCTCCCGCATCAGTTTCAAGCTGGTCCTCATTGTCGGCATCAGCCTTCTCGGCATGATCGCGCTGGCGCCGATCGCACTGTCGACCCTGCGCGGCCAGATGATTGCCGACCGCCAGGCCAAGATTTTGCAAATGGTTGACGTCGTCCACGGCATTCTGACGCACCAGCAGAAGCTCGAGAGCGAGGGTAAACTCACGCGCGAGCAGGCCCAGGCCGATGCGATCGCAGAGATCAAGAGCCTGCGTTACGACAAGGTCGAGTATTTCTGGCTCAACGACATGGCCGCGAAGATGATCATGCATCCGATCAAGCCCGAGCTTGACGGCAAGGATCTCTCCGACATGAAGGACCCCGCGGGCAATCGCCTGTTCTCGGGCTTCGTTGACGTCGTCAAAGCGCAGGGCGCCGGCTTCTACAGCTACCTCTGGCCGAAGCCCGGCTTCGACCAGCCCGTTGCCAAGATCTCCTATGTGAAGGGCTTTGCCCCCTGGGGCTGGATCGTCGGCACCGGCATCTATCTCGACGATGTCGACGCCGTCTTCCGCCAGGATGCGATGACGTTCGGATTGGTATGTCTCGCGGTGCTCGTGATCGTGCTCGGCTGCTCGTTCGTGATCGGCCGCAGCGTAACCAAGCCGCTGGCAAAAATCACCGACCTGACCGAGCGCCTTGCCGCCGGCGACAGCGCCTTCGAGGTGCCCTACACCAACTTCAGCAACGAGGTCGGTGCGCTCGCCAAGGCGCTTGCTGTGTTCAAGGACAATGCGTCGGCGGTAGGCCGGATGCATGCCGAGCAGCAGGAGACCAAGCAGAGGGCCGACGACGAGAAGCGCAGGACGATGACCGATCTCGCCGGCAAGTTCGAGGCGAGCGTCCAGGCCGTCGTCCGTGACGTCTTCAACGAGGCGCGCGCGATGCAGCAAGCAGCGCAGGGCATGTCGGAAACCGCGAACAAGGCGACCGACCGCGCGAGTTTCGTCGCCACCGCGTGTCAGCAGGCCTCGAGCAACGTGCAGACGGTGGCCTCCGCCGCCGGCCAGTTGTCGTCCTCGATCACCGAGATCAGCCAGCGCGTTGCGCAGGCAGCAGCCGTGGCCGACAAGGCAGCAGCGGACGGCCAGCGCACCAACGACACCGTGCAGGGCCTGGCGGCCGCCGCCCACAAGATCGGCGAGGTCATCGACCTCATCAACCAGATCGCCTCGCAGACCAATTTGCTCGCGCTCAACGCCACCATCGAGGCGGCGCGCGCAGGCGAGGCTGGCCGGGGTTTTGCCGTGGTCGCGAGCGAAGTGAAGTCGCTGGCGAGCCAGACTGCCAAGGCGACCGACGAGATCGGCGCACAGATCAATGCGATCCAGGCCGAGACCAACCAGGTCGTCGGCAACATCGACAACATTCGCAAGACCATCATGGAGGTCAACGAGATCTCCTCGTCGATCGCGGCTGCAGTCGAAGAGCAGGGCGCCGCGACGCAGGCCATCGCCCACAGCGTGCAGGAAGCGGCCTCCGGCACCGACCAGGTTTCGCAAAACATCTCCGGCGTCACCGATGCGACCGCGGCGACGGGCCAGGCCGCGGGCCTCGTGCTGCAATCGAGCGGCCGGCTGACCGAGAAGCTGCAATCGCTGGAGAACGAGGTCAGCACCTTCGTTGCCGGCGTGCGGGCCGCCTAGTATAGCAGGAGGATGGGTCAAAACTTCAGTCGCCGCGCGCGCATCCTCCTGATCAATCCGAACAGTCTTGAAGCGACCACCACAATGATGGTCGCGATTGCGACGTCTGTCGCCATTGATGGCTTCGACATCGTCGGCGCCACAGCGTCGCGAGCACCCGCGATGATCATGACACCCGATGCGCTCGACACGGCCGCGCCCGAGGTCGAAGAGATCGCGCTCGCGCATCAGGGCTCTTGCGACGGGATCATCGTCTCGGCGTTCGGCGATCCTGGCCTCGCGGGAATCAAGTCGGCGCTGAAGCTGCCCGCGGTCGGCATCGGCGAGTCGTCGATGCTGGAAGCTGCTGACGGCGGCCGCCGTTTCGGCGTCGCGACGACGACGCCGCTGCTGAAGACGAAGATCGACGCGCTACCCGAGACGCTGGGATTGCAGCCCCGCTACACCGGTACCCGCTTCGCCGACGGCGATCCGCAAGAGTTGATGCGCGATCCGGCGCGGCTACGCGCAGCGCTTGCCGCCGCGGTCGATGCCTGCATCGTGCAGGACGGGGCCGAGGCTGTCATCATCGGCGGCGGTCCGCTCGGCGAAGCCGCGCGCGAGCTGCAGCCAATGTTCATCGTACCCGTTATCGCGCCGATCCCGTCCGCCGTCAGGCGGCTTATGGGCCTGATCACTCCGCGCACCGCTGGCTGATATTCCGGCCTGCGGGACGTTAGAGCGATTGGCTTTCCCGCCCTTGACGGCTGCGGCTAAAGTGAAGAAGCAGGATCATCGAGCTTGCCGACCGCGCGCCGGCGAGGGCATGGAGACGCTGCATGTCGTTCAAGAAACTCCAGATCGCCAACCGCGGCGAGATCGCCATCCGGATCGCACGTGCGGCGGCCGACGCCGGCATCGCAACGGTTGCGATCCACCCCGCGGATGACGCGCTGTCGCTGCATGTGCGCGTGGCCGACGAGGCGGTGGAAATCCCTGGCCGTGGTGCGCGGGCCTATCTCGACATCGAAGCGGTGGTAAAGGCGGCGAAGAGCGCAGGCTGCGATGCCGTGCATCCCGGCTATGGTTTTTTGAGCGAGAACGCGGTGTTTGCAAAGGCCTGCTCCGATGCGGGCATCGCGTTCGTCGGGCCAAAGCAGGCCGCGCTGGAACTGTTCGGCGACAAGGTGGCCGCACGGCAACTCGCAAAACGCTGCGGCGTGCCGATCATCGCCGGCACCAGCGGGCCGTCGTCGCTCGACGAGATCACGGCGTTCTTCACCTCGCTCGGCGGCAACGCTGCGGTTGTGATCAAGGCGATGGCCGGCGGCGGCGGCCGCGGCATGCGTGTTGTCGAGAACGCAGCCGATCTCGCCGAGGCCTATGCGCGCTGCCAGTCCGAGGCCAAGGCGGCGTTCGGCTTCGACGGCGTCTATGCCGAGCAGCTGATCCGACAGGCGCGCCATATCGAGGTACAGATCGTCGGTGACCGCCACGGCGCGATCTCGCATCTCTGGGAGCGCGAATGCACCATCCAGCGCCGGCACCAGAAGCTGATCGAGGTGGCGCCGAGCCCGTCGCTGGGCGACGGCTTGCGCGGCCGTATCATCCAGGCGGCCAAGCAACTCGCGACAGCCGCGTCCTACGACAATCTCGGCACCTTCGAGTTCCTGGTCGACGGCGCGGCCGAGGATAGCTTTGCCTTCATCGAGGCCAATCCGCGGCTCCAGGTCGAGCACACCGTGACGGAAGAGGTGCTCGGGCTGGATCTCGTTCGCGCCCAGCTTGCGATTGCCGCAGGCAGCACATTGGCCTCGCTCGGCCTGGCGCAGGGTGCGATCCCGAAGCCGCGCGGCTACGCCATGCAGCTCCGCGTCAACATGGAGACGCTCGACGAGACTGGCGCGACCCATCCGACCGGCGGCGTGCTCGCAGTGTTCGAGCCGCCGTCTGGGCCCGGCGTTCGCGTCGATAGTTTTGGCTATGCGGGTTACAAGACCAGTGCAGCGTTCGACTCGTTACTTGCAAAAGTCATCGTGCATACGCCGGGTGAAGCCTGGCACGACGTTGTGGCAAAAGCCTCACGTGCTTTGCGCGAGTTCCGGATCGACGGCGTCGTCACCAATATCGCCTTCCTCCAGGCGGTGCTGGCGCACCCGGATTTCCGGACCAACCGCATCGCGACCGACTTCATCGATAGCAACATCTTAAAGCTTGTCGAGGCGGCCGATGGTGCGGCCAAGCCGCTCTATTTTGCCGCGGCCGAGCGAAGCGGCGCGCACGCCGCCGAGACCCATGTCGCGCAGATCGTGCCCGAGGGTGCCGTGATGGTTGCCGCGCCCCTGCAAGGCACCATTGTCACCATCCAGGTCAGGGAAGGCGAGGTCGTGCGCCCGGGTCAGCAGCTCGCCGTGATCGAGTCCATGAAGATGGAGCATCTGGTCATGGCCGAGCAGGGCGGCCGCGTCATGAAGCTCGTCGCCGGCGACGGCGTCACGCTGATGCATGGCGAGCCGATCCTCTATCTCGAGCCGCTCGACGTCGCCGCAGATGCGTCGGCTGTCGAAACCGATGTCGATCTCGACCACATCCGTCCTGATCTGGCCGAGTTGATCGCGCGCCAAGCCAATACGCTCGATGCGAACCGCCCGGCCTCGGTCGAGCGCCGTCGCAACACCAGCCAGCGCACCGCGCGCGAGAACGTCGCGCAACTCGTCGACGACGGCTCGTTCATGGAATATGGCAGCCTCGCCATTGCCGCACAGCGACGCCGGCGCAAGCTCGACGATCTCATCAAGAACACCCCGGCCGACGGCCTCGTGATGGGCGTGGCCACCGTCAACGCCGAGAAATTCGGCGGCGAGGCCGCGCGTTGTATCGTCGTGGCCTACGACTACACCGTGCTCGCGGGCACGCAGGGCCACATGAACCACAAGAAGATCGACCGCATGCTCAGGTTGGCAGAAGACTGGCGCGTGCCGCTGGTGTTTTATGCCGAAGGCGGCGGCGGCCGTCCGGGCGACACCGACCGGCTCGGCATGACCGGCCTCGACGGGCCATCGTTCGTGCAGTTCGCAAGGTTGTCCGGCCTCGTGCCGGTGATCGGCGTGGTCTCCGGCTATTGCTTCGCCGGCAACGCCGCAATGCTCGGCTGTTGCGACGTCATCATCGCCACCAAGAACGCCTCGATCGGGATGGGCGGACCCGCGATGATCGAGGGCGGTGGGCTCGGCGTCTATCACCCGGCCGAGGTCGGTCCGGTCTCGTTCCAGTCGCCGAACGGCGTCATCGACATCGTGGTTGAGGACGAGGAAGACGCGACATCCGTCGCGCAGAAATACCTGTCTTACTTCCAGGGCGCGGTGACGGAGTGGCAGGCGGCCGACCAGCGCCTGCTGCGCCGCTCCATTCCAGAGAACCGCCTGCGCGTCTACGACATCCGCAGCGTGATCGATCTCGTGGCCGACAAGGACTCGGTGCTGGAGCTGCGCCGCGACTACGGTGTCGGCATGATCACCGCCCTGATCCGGATCGAAGGCAAACCGTTCGGCCTGATCGCCAACAATCCGCGCCATCTCGGCGGCGCCATCGATGCCGATGCCGGCGACAAGGCCGCGCGGTTCCTCCAGCTTTGCGATGCCTTCGATCTGCCGATCGTCTCGCTGTGCGACACGCCCGGCTTCATGGTTGGCCCCGAAGCCGAGAAGACCGCCATCGTGCGCCATGTCTCGCGCATGTTCGTCACGGGCGCCAGCCTCACCGTGCCGCTGTTCGGCATCGTGCTGCGCAAGGGCTACGGCCTCGGCGCGCAGTCGATGATCGGTGGCGGCTTCCACGCCTCCTTCTTCACGGCGGCTTGGCCGACCGGCGAGTTCGGCGGCATGGGCCTGGAGGGCTATGTCCGCCTCGGCTTCCGCAAGGAGATGGAGGCGATCGCCGACCCAGGGGAGCGCGAGACCTATTACCGCAACAAGGTCGCCGAACTCTATGCCAACGGCAAGGCAGTCTCGATCGCCTCGGTGTTCGAGATCGACAACGTGATCGACCCCGCCGAGACGCGACGCTGGATCATGGCGGGACTCCGTTCAGTGCCGAAGCCGCCGGTGCGGACGGAAAAGAAGCGGCCGTGCATCGACGCGTGGTGAGCGCAGTGCAGCAATAGCCTGCGTCCCGGTTCCCGATTGACATCCCCGCCTGTGGTGCCAGACTTTGTACAATAATACAGGGTGGAGACGTCCGCGATGGCCAGCCTTTCGGCCTCGAACCATGTCGCCCGTGTCTTGTCCGTCGCCAATCACGTGGCTGACATCGATGCGGAGTCGCGGATCGCGACCTCCTGGCGGCGCTGCCTGATCGGTCACAAGCTCGATCCCGCCCGGCAGGGCCCGCCGCAGACGCTCACTGAAGCCGAAGTCCGCCACGTCGCCGAGCCGATGGAAGAGACCATCCGGCTGCTCACGCCCGAGCTCGACGATCTCGCGCGCGTGCTGCGTGACGCCGGCTATTGCGTCAATCTCGCTGACGCGAACGCGACCATGCTGTTCAGCCGTCTGCCCGGCGAGGCCGACGCGCGGATGTTCATGGACTGGAAGATCTACACCGGTTCGAACTTTGCCGAGACGTTTGAAGGCACCAACGGTCTGGGCACCTGCCTCGCGGAGCAGAAGCCGATCCTGGTGCATCGCGACGAGCATTTTCGCGCGCAGTGGCACATGTTCTCCTGCGCGGTGGCGCCGCTGTTCGATCAGGCCGGGCGCCTTGCCGGCGCGGTCAACATTACCTCATGCCGCGAGGACCTCGAACGTGCCGCACATCAGCTCGCGCTCGCGGTGACGACGGAGGCGACGCGGCGCATGGAGGGCGCGATTTTTCGCGAGCATTTCCGCAACGCCTGGATCGCGACCGTGCCGGGCGACGGCGGCAGCGGCCTGCTCGCCTATGATGACGATCGCCGCATCGTCGGCGCCTGCCGCTCGGCGCGCGCCTTGCTGGGCCTGACCGACGGCCTGATCGCATCCGGCATCGACCTGTCGCGCTACGTCAAGATCGATCATTCGCGCCATGCAGACGAGATCGTCGAGCTCCGCCGCGCCGATGGCCGTCCGCTCGGCCAGGGTCATGTCGCCCCACCGCTGCGTGCAAAATCATCCACGCTGCGCCGTGATGCGCCCGTCGATCGCCTCGACGCTCTGCATCGGCTAGCAGGCAGTGATCCCGGCCTGGTCAAGAGTGTGAAGCGGCTGAGGAGCATCGGCGATCACAATCTGCCGGTCCTGCTGCATGGCGAGACCGGCGTCGGCAAGGATGTGTTCGCGCGCGCGATTCATGCCACGAGCAACCGCGCCCGCAACAACTATGTCGCGCTGAACTGCGCGGCGATGCCGGAGAGCCTGATCGATGCAGAGCTGTTCGGCTACGAGGCCGGAGCCTTCACCGGCGCGCGGCGCGACGGCTCAAAGGGCCTGATCGTGCAGGCCGACGGTGGTACGCTGTTTCTGGACGAGATTGGCGACATGCCGATCGCGCTGCAGACGCGGCTCTTGCGCGTGCTGGAGAATCGCGAGGTCTGGCCGCTCGGTGCGCTCAAGCCCGTGCCGGTCGATATCCGCCTGATCAGTGCCACCCATCGCGATCTCGGCCGCATGGCGGAGGAGGGCGCCTTTCGCGCCGACCTGTATTTTCGCCTGCGCGGCATGGAGGTTCGGTTACCGGCCCTGCGCGAGCGCGCCGACCGGGATGACATCATCCGCCAGATCGCGCGCGAGGAGGCGCCGAACTGCCGCCTGTCGGACGAAGCGTGGACGCTACTCTCGGCCTATCCCTATCCCGGCAACATGCGCCAGCTTCGCCACGTGATGCGGCTTGCCGGCTGCACGGCGGAGGATGGTGTGATCATGGATGCCGATCTTGATCTGCCGCCGTTTGGGGGAAGGACAGCGGAGACTGATCTCGAAGCAGCAGAACGCGCGGCGATAGTCGAAGCATTGCGCAAGCACGGCGGCCGGGTGACGGAAGCTGCGCGTGCACTAAAACTCAGTCGCGCGACGCTGTATCGGAAGATCAAGCAGTTGAAGATCGAGACCGCGCAGTAGCGCGCTTACGAAAAATCGCTCCAGCTCAGATGCCGCGAATCGAGGTCGCCGACTGTCACCGTGCCGCGGATTTCGTGAGGGACGTGGAAGCTGCTGCGCAAATACACGAGCGGCGCGGCACCGTCGGAATGCGTCGCTCCGCGCACCTCGCCGACGAAGATCGAATGCGTCCTGGTCTCGAATTCCTGCGCCAGTACGCAATCGAATGCCGCGACCGCATCCGTCAGCACCGGCGCGCCGGTGACCCCGCGTGTCCATTGACCGAACGCAAAGCGGTCGTCGCCATTGACGCCTTTCTGGCCGCTGAAGGTCAGCGCCAGCAGCGCGTGATCCTCGTGCAGGAAATTGATCGCGAAGGCGCCTTCCTCGCGGATGCGCGCGTGCGCGCTGGCGTTGCGGTTGACGCAGACGATCAGCGACGGCGGATTGTCCGACAGCGAACAGGCCGACGTCACCGTCAGCCCGGTGCGCTTGCCGTGCTCGGCGCCCACCGTTACCAGCGCCACCGCGCCGGCGCATTGGCGCATCGCCTGCTTGAAATCCTTGGCGTCGAAGGGATTGGCGTCGAAAGGATTAGCGTCGACCGTCACGCGGAAATCTCCGAAATGAACGCGGGTGCGGCAGGTTCGCGCCGCACCCGCATTCGGTCAAGCTGCCTTCTTCGCGGAGCCGAGATGCTTCAGGCGCGGCATCACCTCGTTCTTGAGCAGCGAGAGCGAGTGGTGCCAGGCTTCCGGCTTGTGCTTGTAGTCGAAGCCGAACACGCAGAGCACGCCGAAGCCGCCGACCTCGTCGTAGATTTTCTCGATCTTCTCGGCGACGGTCGCGGGCGAGCCGACGACCCAGTTCCGCTTGGCGCAATATTCGACGGTGACGTCGCTGTCCGGCACGTCGGGCGTGTGCTTGAGATAGTCCTTGAAGCCGAAATGGCCGAGCAGGGGCAGGAAGTACTCGCCCATCATCCGGCCCATCATGTCGCCGGTCGAGAGTTTCCAGGCCTCCTCATCAGTGTCGGCCACGAACACCTCGCGCACCAGCCGCCAGTCCGCGCGGTTCGGCTTGCGGC
>JAUEPE010000045.1 GCA_030403585.1 Frankia sp. RB7 | reverse complement strand
CGCTCGAAAGCGTGGATGGAAAATACTCGAAACACTCGTCCGATGCCCAACTCAACTCATTCATGAGCTCAGCCCTCCCTAGCCGGACAAGCCGACCTGGGTAGTTACGCGAAGCGAAGCAATCCAGGAATGTCTCCGCGGAAAGATTCTGGATTGCTTCGCTTCGCTCGCAATGACGGAGTATGATGCCGCCTCCGTAACTCGTCCGAGACAGCACCATGGCCTTCCGTTCCCGCCGCGAGAAACTGCGTTCCATCCTGTCGGGTGGGACCTGCGTCCATTCCGGCTCGGTCTATGACGCGATCTCGATCCGCATTGCCGAGGATCTCGGTTTTCCTCTCGGCATGTTCGGCGGCTCGGTCGCCTCGCTCGCCGTGCTCGGCGATCCCGATATCACTCTGATCACGCTTACGGAGCTCGCCGAACAGATGCGGCGGATGTCGCGCGCCGCAAGCCTGCCGGTGCTGGTCGATGCCGATCACGGCTATGGCAATGCGCTGAACGTGCGCCGCACGGTGCAGGAGCTGGAGACGGCGGGGGCGGCCGGCCTCACCATCGAAGACACGTTGCTGCCGGCCGCCTTTGGCGAGGCGAAGGCGCAGCTGATCTCGCTGGAAGAGGGTGTCGGCAAGATGAAGGCCGCGCTCGACGGCCGCAGCGATCCCTCGCTGGTCATCATGGGCCGCACCGGTGCGGCCTCGATCAGCTCGATCGAGGATGCGATCCGCCGCGCCAAGGCCTATGAAGCCACCGGCGTCGATGCGCTGTTCTTCACCGGCATCAAGTCGCGCGCTGAGCTCGAGGCCGTCGTATCCGCAACGCGTCTGCCGATCGTGCTCGGTGGCGCGCCGGATGAATTGAACGCGATCGACTATCTCGCCAGCCAACGCGTCCGCATCGCGCTTCAGGGCCACGCGCCGATCGCTGCAGCGACGCAAGCGGTCTACGACGTCCAGAAGGCCTTGCGCGAGGGCACGGCGCCGAAAGCGCTGAAGGGATTGCCGTCAGCGGAGCTGACCAACCGCGTCATGCGCGAAACCGAAGTCAAAGCGCGCAGCGCCGATCTCCTCGGGCTGAAAAAATGAGCCGGGCGATCCTCCAAATCGTGGTCCGCGGGCGTGTGCAAGGCGTCGGCTATCGCGCCTGGGTCGAATACCAGGCGGTGACTTGTGGCCTTGAAGGCTGGGTCCGCAACCGCCGCGACGGCAGCGTCGAGGCGCTGTTCGCGGGCACTCCCAAGCATGTCGCAGACATGGTGGCGCTCTGCCGCCACGGCCCGCCATCGTCACGCGTGGATAGTGTCACGAGCGAGACGGCGAGTGTGGATGAGCTGAACCTGCGCAGGGCGGGGGAGGCGTTCTCGGTGCTGCCGACGGTGTAATCGGCGGTTACCGCGGCAGCTTCGAGATCGCTTCGCTGAGCTCGTGGATCTCGTACGGCTTGCGCAGGATCGGGAAATCGCCGCGCACGCCGGCTGCGGCTTCGCTGTAGCCGCTGGCGAGCAGGATCGGCAAATCGGGGCGGATCTGGCGCAGGCGATGGGCGAGGCCGAGCCCGTCCATCTTGCCGGGCATGACGATGTCGGAGAACACGAGGTCGACGCCGTTAGTCTCGACCTCAAGCAGCGCCGACTCGGCATCCGCAACCCGGCGCACGCGATAGCCGAGCTGCTCAAGCAGGCCGATGCTGACGATGGCGACATCGGGATTGTCTTCGACCAGCAGCACCGTGCCGCTGCCGCGCACCGGCACCACCTCAAAGGCCTCGGTCGGCGTAGTCGCGGTTTCGCGCGGCAGCAGGATGGTGAAGGTCGTGCCGTTGCCGAGCTCGCTTGCGACCTTGACGGTGCCGCCAGCCTGATGCGCAAAGCCGTGCACCTGCGACAGGCCGAGGCCGGTGCCTTTTCCGACCGGCTTCGTCGTGAAGAACGGCTCGAAAATCTTGTCGACGACGTCGGAGGGGATGCCGAGCCCGGTGTCGGCGACGGTGATGGCAACGAATTCGCCGCTATGGAGCGGACCGTCCAGGACGATGTTGTGGGCGCCGATCGTCACCGTGCCGCCGTCGGGCATCGCATCGCGCGCATTGATGACGAGATTGAGCAGCCCGGTCTCGAATTCGGAGACGTCAGCCTTGACCGGCCAGACCTCGTGTTCGATGTCGAAGGCGAGGCGGACGGCGCTGCCGACGCCAGCGTTCAGAACCTCGCGGATCGCCTCGATGCGGTCGCCGAAACGGATCGCCTGCGGGTTGACGCTCTGCCGCCGCGCGAAGGTCAGGAGCTGTGCCGTCAGCGCCGCGCCGCGCTTGGTGGCGGTATCGATCGCCGAGATCGCGCGCTGAAACTTGGAATCGTCGGGGTCGCCCTTTTTCAGGACGTGAAGGCTGCCGCTGATGATCATCAGGAGATTGTTGAAGTCGTGCGCGACGCCGCCGGTGAGCTGGCCGAGCGCATCGAACTTCTGCGACTCCGCAAGTTGCGTCTGCATCGTCTCGAGCCTGATCTGCGCATTGCGTCGCTCGGTGATGTCACGCGTGATCTTGGCGAAGCCGACGAGGGCGCCGTCCTCATAGATCGGATCGATGATGACGCTGGCCCAGAAGAAGGTGCCGTCCTTGCGGACGCGCCAGCCTTCCTCCTCGTAGCGGCCCTGGTCCCGCGCAATGCCAAGCGCCCGCGCGGGCTTGCCGTTGGCGCGGTCGGTCTCGGTATAGAAGCGCGAGAAATGCTGGCCGAGAATCTCCTCGGGCGAATAGCCCTTGATCCGCTCACCGCCGATGTTCCAGCTCGTGATGATCCCGGTGGGATCCAGCATATAGAGCGCGTAGTCCGCGACTCCCTCCACCAACAGCCGGAAACTCCGCTCGCTTTCGAACAAGTCTCTCTGTTGATTGGACTTTATTACCATTCCTAGACCCCGCCTCGACGGGGAGAAACGCTCAAGAGGGTGTTTGGTTCCCGTTCTCTGGGACGTTTTTAGGCAAATGGAGCGGACGGTATGCAGGACGCAAGGCGATCGCGACGCTTGACATACGATCTCATCCGGCTGATCGCCTATGTGATGGCAACGCCCGATCTCACCGGGCCCGTCAACGCCACCGCGCCGATCCCCGTCACCAACGCAAAATTCACCGAGGAGCTCGGTCGCCGCCTGCACCGGCCCGCGGTGTTTCGCATTCCCGGCGGCTTACTGCGGCGGATCGGCGGCGGCTTTGCCGACGAGCTTCTGCTCGGCGGTCAGCGCGTGCTGCCCAACAAGGCGCTGAGCCGCGGTTTTGTTTTTCGGCACGAGACGCTGCGCAGCGCTTTCGAGGCGATCTTGTGAAGCTTCAGATGGCGGCTACGCTCCGAAACGTCGCCGCCACCGCACGCAGCGCCGCAAGCTTCGCGGGATCGCTGACCTTCGAATGCAGCATCACTTTCGAGCTGCCGAGTTTTGGCAGCTTGTGCGCGGGCCCGATGTCGGTCAGTCCGGGAGGCGCGATCCGCCGCGCCAGCGGCGCGATCGCAAGTCCGGCAAGGGCAGCCGCAACGACCGCCGTGACGCCGCCGCCGACAAAGCGCTCGCGCCAGGCGATGCCGGCCTTGTCCAGCGCGCGTACGGCAATCGCCCGGACGCCGCAGGGCGGGGCGAGCGTCGCAAGCGGCAGCGCTTCACCCTTCGGCAGCGTGAACCGTCGCGACGCGAACCAGCCGAACTCGTCTTCGGTCAGCTTCTCGCCGCCGCGGCGGCTGCCTTCCTGGCGGACGATCACTGCGTCCAGTTCGCCCGCGTCATAGGCATCCTGCATCTCGCGCGAGAAGCCTATGGTGACGGCGAAGGTGAGATTTGAGGACATCGCGTGCAGGCGTTCGAGCAGCGGCACCAGCACGGGGCCTGCAGCGTGATCGGAGATGCCGACCGAGAGCGACTGTGCGGCAGGGGCCTCGCCCGACAGCGCGCGGTCATGCGCCGCGATCAGCGCGCGGGCGCGATCGAGGAAGCTGGCGCCGTCGGCCGTGAGCCTGACCGAGCGCGGCGAACGCTCGACGAGGCGTTTTCCCAATAATGTCTCCAGCCTTTGCAGCTTGAGACTGACCGCCGCCTGCGTCGTGCCAAGCGCTTCCGCGGCGCGTGTAAAGCTCTGGAGGTCGGCGACCAGCAGGAAGGCCTGGACGGTGGCGATATCGAGTGTGGTTGTCATCAGGTATGGTTATCATTGGTATCAACAGAGATAAAATACCAAAATGGCCGGGGAAGGTCTAGCTTCTCATCAACGCCGCGCAAACAGTGCGACATTCTTGAGGAGAACGACAATGCCCCTGATCACCGTGTCCTACACCACCTCCCGTCAATCGCCATCGCTGAAGGCCGATATCGCCAACGCCGTGTCCGAGCTCACGGCAACGATTCTTCACAAGGATCCCAAGGTCACCGCCATCATCGTGAAGTCGGTCGATGCGGGTAACTGGTTCGCCGGCGGCAAATCGCTCGCCGAACAGAAGCTCGCGAGCTACTGGATCGACATCCACATCACCGAAGGGACCAACACCAAAGACGAGAAGGCCGCCTATCTCGCCGCCATGTTCGAGCGCATGGCCGGGATTTTGGGCCCGCTGCATTCCGAGACCTATCTGCATGTCGACGAGGTCAAGGGCGACGCCTATGGCTTTGGCGGTCTGACCCAGGAGCGCCGCTACATCGCCGGCGAGCTCGAGGTGCCGCTGAAGGCGGCGTGATGCTGCAAGCCGCGGGTGAGTCATCTCACCCGCGGCTTTTGTCGTCAGCTCGCCGCGCGGAACTGAATCTCGGAATTGTTCATGAAACACATCTTGTCGAACAGTTTCAGGTCGAGCGGATTTGGTAGCCTGACATCGCTGAGATCGGGGCAGGGCTTGATCGAGGGGTCATAGGACCGGTCAATCTGCGAGATGAAGACGACGATCAGCCCTTTGTCGCGCGCGAAGGATTTGAGCGCGCGCACTTGAACGGTGAGGTCAGGGTTTTCCCGCCGTTGGTCGAGCAGTTGCAGATAGTCGATCACCACGACCGTGCCGCGCGGCGCGGTCGCCATTTGCTTGACGATGTAGTCGGCGCTGATCGCGTCGGAGCAATCGACCTCGAAGAGTTTGTCGAACTCCACAGGCTCCACGCCGATCGCACGCAGGCGGTCCAGCACGTCCTTCTCGGTGTATTCGAGCGAGAAGAACGCGGCACGATGGCCGGATTTCATCGCCTCCACGGCAAGCTCAAGGCTCATCAAGGTCTTGCCCTGACCGGGACGTGCTCCGACCAGAACGAGGTCGCCGGGCTGGAATTGTGGGAATAGCTTGTTGGCCGGCGTCAGTGCAGCGGCTTTCGCCGCCAGCATGCTCCAGGCGGAAAACCCTTCCGTCGTGGCGATGCGGTCAAGTGCGTCGTGGAGCGGAATGCCTTCCTCGCGGGACAGGCGCTTCGCTTTGCGCTTCAGATGATAGATCGGCGCAGACAATTTCATCGTCAAAACCTCCCATTGCGAGCTGAAGCGCAATCCCTCCTTATGCCTGGCGCTCGAACAGTCGGTCCGATGGTTTAGTCGCCCGGCATGAGGTCTGCTTTCCCGGCGGAGGGGGGAGGCGTGGGCGGCACCGGATGCAAGCGTAACCGATTCCGCCTCCAGGGAGAACGCGCGCGGCGCGTCTCCAACAGGAAAACGTCAGGCGGCTGCTTCCGGCAGTAGCGCGCGTGTCGGCCCGAACAGCTCTTCAAACGCCTGCCGAAGCGCGACGTCGACATCGGCCAGGGTCACCAACTGGCCGAGGTCGACCAGCGAGGTCACGCCGTAACGGGGATCGGCAACGCCGCAGGGGACGATGCCGGCGAAATGCTCTAGCTCCGGCTCGACATTGATGGCGATGCCGTGGAACGAGACCCAGCGCTTCAATCGTACGCCGATCGCCGCGATCTTGTCCTCATGCTCAGGCCCCTTGTCGGGCCGCTTCACCCAGACGCCGACCCGGTCCTCGCGCCGTTCGCCGCGGATGTTGAAGGCGGCGAGCGTCTTCAGGATCAGTTCCTCCAGGCTCGCGACATAGGCTCGCACGTCCGGCCGTCGGCGCTTGAGGTCGAGCATGATGTAGGCCACCCGCTGGCCGGGGCCGTGATAGGTGAGCTGGCCGCCGCGCCCGGTCGCAAAGGTCGGGAATCGGGGATCGAGCAGGTCGGTGTCCTTGCCCGAGGTCCCGGAGGTGTAGAGCGGGGGGTGTTCGAGCAGCCAGACCAGCTCGGATGCCTCGCCGGCCGCAATGGCGGTGACGCGGGCCTCCATGGCGGCCACGGCCTCCGGATAGGGCACCGGAGCGTCCGAGATTCGCCATTCGACGGGCTCGCCGCCGGCGGCGGAAAACGACGTCAAATCGAGGTCTTGGCGAGGGTTTTGAGGCGAATTAACCATTGGCTAACCATAACGTGGTGATGATTGCAGGTGCAAATGCCAAGTCCTTTGGCGTAAGTCTCCAGTTGCGGTGGTGCTGACAGTGCCTACTCTCGACAAAGTCACCGTGGATCTCATGGTCGTCCTCGGGACGACCACCATGCCCATCCATCAAGTATTACGTCTTTCCCGCGGCGCCATCATCGAGCTGGACGCAACCGAGGCCGACGAGGTCAAGGTTCTCGCCAACAATCTGCCGGTGGCCTCCGGCGTCGTGTTGGTCGACCGCAATCGGATCGCGGTCGAGGTCAAGCAGATGCTGCCGCGGACGCAAGGCACGCGGTAAGGCCTGGGCACGCGCAGCGGCCTGGGCACGCGGTAGCGGGGCGGGACGGATAGGGCCGATCCGGGCACGTGATATTTCCTGTCGAGCTTGTGGAATTCGAAGCCTTTGCAGGCTTGTATCCCTCTGACGGATTTGTTAGATCGGCGGCCGCTGATCCGGCCAGCCTTAGAGCTTCAAGCCGGTATCTCCTAGCGCTCGTGGCGGAATTGGTAGACGCGCTGCCTTGAGGTGGCAGTGAGTAAAATCGTGGGGGTTCGAGTCCCTCCGAGCGCACCACCTTCGAATCTCCATTCAAGGAAGCAGGCGGCCCCGCGCAGGGGTCTCAGCCATATTCCTCGCCGATCCCGTATTCCCGGTAGATCTCGAGCGGGTCGACGTCGGGGAACAGGCGGCATTTGGCCTGGGCGAGATGCAGGCTCACCGCCGCCGGCTCCTTGCCGTTCGACAGCATCTTGCGGATGTCGTCCATATGCGCGCCTGGCTGGTGCTTGGCCTCGAGCTGCTCCAGCGCGACCAGTGCGGTCGCGAGCGCCTCGGTCAGAACCCAGTCGTCGTGGCCCGTGATTCCCTTCTTCGGCATCGGCAGACCCCAATCCGCAAACCTCACGCGTGGCAGCGGCAGTAGTCTACCGTAGCTTCGGTCGAATCTCCATCGAGCCGCGAGCTGCGTGGAACAAGGCGAGGGGCCGCGCTCTCGCTTGCATTGTGGCGGCGCGTGGCTAAAAGGCGGCGGCACGCGGGCGATGGTATCTTTGTTGAAACAAAATTGGCGTAGACGGGCCTCGCGCGACCTCTCTCGGCTGGAGCCAGCATGGTCTTTCTAAGCTTCGTCTACCGCTTCCTGACCAACTTCGCGTTCATGGCGCTGGTCTATTTCAGCCTGAACTTCATGGAGAAGTATCAGAATCGGGCGATCCTCGCGATCCTGGTGCTGGTCTATAGCGGCATGCGCGCGGCCTCGACGCTGCGCGCGTTCTACTTCTTCCAGAAGATCGAGAAGCTGGAAGCCGAGACCAAGCGCCTGCAGGGGCCGATCAATGACGGCTCCGGCGGAACGGCCGGCCGCAAGCAGGTCGTGGCCGACGTGGCCCGGCTGCGCCGTGACGGCGAGCTCAAGTCCTACATGGACCTGTTCTTCATGGCGCTGATCGTGCTGCTCTGCGTCGCCAACATCATGCGGCAGTAACGGTTCGGGAGCATGATCCGGAAAAGTGTGCAGCGGTTTTACCTCGCGACAAACGCGGAACCCGTTTGCGCGGAGATCATGCTCAAAACAATAACTTGACGCGCGATGATCTCATCGCGCTTCAGGCGCGCTTCTTGACGCCGGTGGCGACGCGGGTCGGGCGGGGCGCCGTGCTCTTGGCCTGAGCGGCGCGCTTCGGCGTTGGGTGTGCAGCATGCGCGGTTCGCGGTACCTGCATCCTGGCCGCCTTGCCCTTGCCCTTGCCCTTGCCGGCGTGCGGCGCTTCGGTGGCCATCGCGAGCCGGTTTGCGGCCCGTCGCGACAAGGTCGTCGATAACAGCACTTCGACCGAGCCCTCGGGGATCGCGAAGAGATCGCGCCCGGGCGCGGGCAGGGTGGCGGCGACATCGGCTTGCGCCATGGTCTTGCGCGGCAACACCTGTGGCTGATGCGCTGTCTGCGTGTTGAGATCGGCGAGGCCCGGTGCCGCCAGCGTTGCGGTTTGCGTGAACACGAAGTTCGGCACCGAAGGCCAGCGCGCGATCGGCGTCGTTTCCGTCGGCGGATGCAGCAGCCACTCCACGGCCGTGGTCGGCGTCGCCGGCTGGTCGGCGGTCGCGGGCACCACATGAACGATGCGATAGCCGCGTGCCTTCAGGTCACGGATGATCTTCGGCAGCGCCGCCACGGTGCGCGCCTGGATGTCGTGCAGCAGCAGGATGCCCTTGCCCTTGGCCTCAAGCCGCTGGATCGCGAGCTGGTAGACGCGATCGGACGAGATGTGACGCCAGTCGTCGGCCGGGAAATCGGCGCTCCAGACCTGGATGCCGCGCGAGATCAGAAGGTTTTCGACGCCCTCGGCGCGCATCAGCCCGGGAATGCGGAAGAATGGCGCGAGCTTGGACGGATCGGTCATCGCAGCCGACGTCCACTCGATACCGCCGTTGATCTGCGCCTCGGCCTTGTCGAGCGGCATTTTGTTGAACGTGAGCGGATGGGTCATGCTGTGCGTGCCGACGGTATGGCCCGCCGCGACCAGTTTGCGTACGCCTTCCGGGTTCGCCTTGGCCTGTTCGCCGATGATGAAGAAGGTCGCCTTGATGCACTCGTCGGCGAGGATCTGGAGCACCTGGTTGGAATTCTTCGGCAGCGGTCCGTCGTCGAAAGTCAGCACCACCTCGTGGTCCTTCAGCGGCAGCGTCTCGCGGTACTGCATGGTGCCGATGCGCGGATGCTCATGCGGATCGACGACGAGCGTGCGGGAGGTGCCAAGCGCGCCCGGATGGCCGGGACAGTCCGCCGCGAGAGCCGCCGGTGAACTGACGGTCAAAAATCCCAGGCAGAGGACGATCCACGATCGCGTCCGGAAGGCAACGCCATTACCGATCATGAATCTCGTCTGCCCTCGTATGCGACTGCCGCCATAGTAGGTCGGAGACATCAGGAAACGGTTCAGGCGCAAAGACCTTTCCCGCTCAGGGTCCCCCTTCAATCATTGCACGGCGTAGCATGAACAGAGTGTTAATAGGGCTCAAATCACCCCATTGTGGTCAGGCGTGACATTCCGGCATCAATGCGCGTCGGCATTCTTCTGTGATGCGCCCGCCGGCACGATGTGGACCACGTGAAAGCCGTTCTCCCGCAAATAGCGCAGGAAGGCCGGCATCATGGCCGCCGTACGCGCCTGGGCATCGTGGAACAGGATGATGCCCTTGCCGGCGGCGGCGATGCGCTCGGTGATCAGCTTGAGTTCCTGCTCCGGCGTCATGTCGTTCCAGTCGCTGGCCCAGAGATCGGCCCCGAATACGACGATACCGCGCGACTGGAGCAGGTCGAGCTGGGCTTGCGTCGACTCGAAATAGGGGAAGCGGAAGAACGGCGTTGACGGCGTTGTCGTCGAGACCCCATGCAACGCCATCTCGTCGGAGGCGATGCCGCGGTCGATCTCGTATTTCGCCGCATCGGCCGGGATCCGCGCCATGTACGGATGCGACCAGGTGTGATGGCCGATGGTGTGACCCTCGCGGGCGATGCGCTTGACCAGGTCAGGAAATTCGGCGGCGCTCCGGCCGACCAGGAAGAAGGTTGCGCGCACGCATTCCTGCGCCAGCGCCGCCAGCACTTTGGACGTCATCGGCGGACGCGGGCCATCGTCGAAGGTCAGCACCACTTCGTGGTCTGCGAGCGGCAGCGTCTGCGGAAAACTCTTCAGGCCGACGCGCGGCGTGGTCCTGGCATCGACGCTCAGGATCCGCGATGTGCCGAGCGCATCGCTCCGCGGGCAGTCCGCGGCCTGGGCTGAACCAATCGCGGTGAGGGCGGCGAGAGCCGGGCCCACAATGATCGAGGTCCATTTCGGTCGCTGCATCTTTGCCATTGCGCTCGCGATTGCCTTGTGGGTATTGCCTGACCGTTAGCCCAAACCATCAACCTGTCAAACGGCGAGGCGTACCATGGATGAACATATGGATGACGCCGCTTCCACCGAGTCCTTGGTACTCGACCACGTGCCGATGCGCAATGAAGACGGCGAAATTCGGCACGAATTCGTGGAAGAAATCGCCCATGCGATCGAGGCCGCCGACAGCGCCGCGCTGCGCGCCTGCGTCGCCGATCTGCACGAGGCCGATCTCGGCGATCTCATCGCGGCGCTTGCGCCCGACGACCGCGTCCGCCTGGTCGAGCTGACCGGGACCGATTTCGACTTCTCCGCACTGAACGAGGTCGACGAGGCCGTGCGCGACGAAATCCTCGACGAGCTGCCGCCCGAAACGGTAGCCGAGGGTGTCCGAGAGCTCGAATCCGACGACGCGGTCGAGCTGCTCGAAACCCTCGACGAGGACGAGCAGGAGGAGATTCTCGAGAAGCTGCCGTTGCAGGAGCGCGTCGCGCTCGAGCGCAGCCTGCTGTATCCGGAAAACTCCGCCGGCCGGCGGATGCAGACCGAGTTCATCGCCGTACCGCAGGATTTCACGGTCGGGCAGGCGATCGACTACATGCGCGATACGCCCGATTTGCCCGAGCGCTTCTACGAGATCTACGTCGTCGACAAGGAGCAGCACTGGCAGGGCGCGGTCTCGCTCGACGTCCTGCTGCGCGCGCGCCGCCCGGTGGCGCTTGCCGAGCTGACCGACGAGGATCGCCGCCGCGTCTCCGTCCTGGAGGACCAGGAGGAGGTGGCGCGCATGTTCGGCAAGTACAATCTGGTCGCCGCGCCGGTGCTCGACACCCAGGACCGCCTCGTCGGCGTCATTACCGTCGACGACGTCGTCGACGTCATTGAGGAAGAGGCGGACGAGGACCTCAAGGCGCTCGGCGGTGTCAACAGCGACGAAGAACTGTCGGATACCTTTCTGACGATTGCGCGTGCCCGCTTCAACTGGCTGCTGATCAATCTCGCCACTGCCTTCCTCGCCTCCTCCGTGCTCGGCCTGTTCGAGGGCCAGCTCGAACAGATGGTGGCGCTCGCCGTGCTGGCGCCGATCGTCGCGAGCCAGGGCGGCAATGCCGCGACCCAGACCATGACGGTCGCGGTGAGGGCGCTGGCGACCCGCGAACTCGGCTCCTCCAACGCCTGGCGCGTGGTCATCCGCGAGGGGCTGGTCGGTCTCATCAACGGTCTCGCCTTTGCCGTGATCACCGGCATTGCGGCCGTGGTCTGGTTCAGGATCCCCGGCCTCGGCATCGTCATCGGCCTCGCGATCATCGTGAACCTGGTCGCCGGCGCGCTCGGCGGCATCCTGATTCCGATGGCGCTCGAACGTGTCAGGGCCGATCCGGCGGTGGCGTCGGGCACGTTCGTGACGACGGTGACTGACGTCGTCGGCTTCTTCTCCTTCCTCGGCATCGCCACGCTGTGGTTCGGGTTGAAATAGGTCGCGCCTCCGTTCCGAGGCGCTCCGCTCTCTCCCCGTCATTGCGAGCGCAGCGAAGCAATCCAGCATCTCTCGGCGGTGACAGTCTGGATTGCTTCGTCGCAAGAGCTCCTCGCAATGACGGGGTGAGTAACGGGGCTCCTCACTGACGAGGCCCGGCTGCGTCGCGTCCGGGGCACGAGACCTTCCTTTAATCCCACCTTAAGTGTGCTGCCGCATGATCCCTCGTGCTTGGGGGAATGAGCATGCGGTTGCGGCTGAAGGCGGACGGACGGGTCGTCGAGTTGCGGGACGGGCAAGAGTTTCCTGTCCAGCCGGTCGCGTCTGCGGTTGCGCCTCCGCCGGCAGAGGCCGGTTCGCTCGCGGTGCGCGATTTGCGCCGGCGCGCCTGTCTCACCCAGATGGAGTTCGCCGCCAAGCTCGGCGTGCCCGTCGAGACCATCCGCAACTGGGAGCAAGGCAAGCGCGCCCCGCGTGGACCCGCTCGCGCATTGCTGGCCGTGATCGCACATGCGCCCGACACGGTCTTCCAGGCGCTCGCCAAAGCCTGAGCGCCTGACGCGAACCTCCCGTTAGCGTTGCGCAGAAAGATCCGGCTCCGAGGTCGGCGTCTTCCGTTGCACTCTGGCGGACCGGGTTCATAATGACGCCAGTGATGACATCTGGGGCTGCCGCAACAGAGAGGATTCCTCATGCTGTTCGTCGAGGCCAATGGCGCGAGAATCCCGGCGATCGGGCTCGGGACCTGGGAGTTGAGCGGCCGGACCTGCGCGCGCGTGGTCGAGCAGGCGCTGCGGCTCGGCTACCGCCACATCGACACCGCCCAGGTCTATGACAATGAGCGCGAGGTCGGCGACGGATTGCGCGCCTCCGGCGTCCGCCGCGACGACGTCTTCGTCACCACCAAAGTCTGGACCAACCATTTTGCGCCCCACGATCTCGAACGGTCGGTCAAGGAGAGCCTTGTGCGCTTGAGGCTTCCCGCCGTCGACCTGGTGCTGCTGCACTGGCCCAATTCGCATGTGCCGTTGGAGGAGACGCTGGGCGCGCTGGCGCACGCCAAGCGGATGGGCCTGACACGCCACATCGGCGTTTCCAATTTCACGGTGGCGCTGATCGAGCAGGCGGTCGCGCTGTCACCCGAGCCGCTCTTCTGCAACCAGGTCGAATATCACCCTTATCTGGATCAGGCGAAGGTGAGGGCGGCCTGTGACCAGCACGGCATGGCGCTCGTTGCCTACAGCCCGATCGCCAGGGGCCGCGTCAAGGCCGACCAGACGCTCGCCGGGATCGGCCGCGCCCATCACAAGACATCGGCCCAGATCTGCCTGCGCTGGCTGGTGCAACAGAATGTGTCGGCGATTCCCAGGACGTCGCGTGTCGAGCGCCTGTCGGAAAACATCGAGATCTTCGATTTCGAGCTCTCGGATGACGAGATGGCGGAGGTCGCCGCACTCGCCAGCCCCAAGGGCCGCCAAACCGATTTTGGCTTCGCGCCGAAATGGGATTGAGGGGAGCCTGCTGTATGCTAGGAGCATGTCGGCAACCCAAGATCGGGCGATGGAACGGCGGAAGATCATACGGACGGACATTGCGGCGTCTGCCATCGCGCACCTGACGCTGGTGGTGCTGATCATCTTGATCAGCGAGGTCCATCCGTTTCATCCTGCACCGCCCGAGACTGTCGCGGTCGATATCGTCACGCCGGAGCAGGTGAAGCAGGAGGAGGCCAAGGCGGAGGAAAAGGCCCAGGAGGAGGCGAAGGAGAAGCCGCCGGAGCCGCTCCCCGACTTGAAGCTGCCGAAGCTGGACTTCACCGACAAGGACAAGCCGGACGCCGCGCAGAAGCCTGCGGCCAGAGAGAGGGCTGCGGAGAAGGCGGCGCTGCAACAGAAGCAGGCCTCGCACGAACCGCAGCAGCCGCAGCCTCAGCCATCGCAGGTGCCGCCGCAACAGCCGTCGCCTCAGCCTCAGGTGCAGCAGCCTCCACCCGCAATGCCGCAGCCGCCACCTCCGGCGATGCCGCAGCAGCAGTCCACGCCACCGGCCTATCGGGCGGCGGAGCCTGACGTCACCGTCAAATACCGCGTGATACTGGGTCTGCCGCCCGAATTGCCGCCTACGCCGAAAGAGGCGTCCAAGGATGACGGCGGCGATGCCAAGGATTCGATCGGCGCCAAATTGCCGCCTGAGGTTATTGCCGAGCTTCGCCGGCACCTAAGGAGCTGTTCGAAACTTCCGGCCGGGGTTGCATCGACCGATGCCGTTCACATCAGGCTGCGTGCAGTGCTCGCCACCGACGGCACGCTGGCGCGCCCGCCGATCCTGATCGAGGCCCCGCCGTCGACGAAGGGCGTGGCCATCGTGCAATCAGCGACGAGCGCGCTGCAGGCTTGCCAGCCCTACAAGATGTTGCCCGTCGACAAGTACGAGGAATGGAAGGTGATGGACCTGTCGTTCACGCCGGGGGATTTCGGCGGGTAGCGGCGGCGCACCGACGGGCAACACACCTGAGAGGCTGTCAATCCGTCTCTGCTAAAATATTCCACTTTACCGAAATTCGGAAATGGCGTATGTGTCGCGCATCCCGGCTCATCCTTGAGGGGCGATCGTACGTCGTCACTGATTGCGAGCTGGGCTTGCGGTGGACGCGGCAGCGTCGGCACGAGAGGTGTGGGCAGGGCGGGTAGTCCCTGTGAGCCTGAAACCGCGTGCGGATGAGCGGCACTGTTCAGTTCGTCGTGCCAACATTTTTCCCGCAACGTCGACAGCGCGGGAGAACCCTGTGGTGCCAACGAACGTGCGTACGGCAAAACCGTGTGGTCCTGGCCGTCGTTGCTACGGTCAAGCCCTTCGCGGAGATGCGGAGCGCCCAACCGGGTCAACCGCATCGTCAATTCGCGGGGCGAGGGAGGCCAGAAGGAACTCGGCTCCCGGGAGAGCACGGCATAAGCCGTCAACCCATCGCGCAGGGAAGGCCGTGTGTTGGGCTTCACCTGTATGCTGCTGTGCGGTTCTTTCTGCGTGTGCTTTTCGCGCAGCGGACCGCGGGTGCCGCCGGCACCCGGCCTTCCCTGCGCCCTCTTGGACAAGAGGGTGGAGTGATCAAGCAAGGCTCGGGCGAAATGCGTCGCGAGACTGCGAAGGCGTGTCCGCAATTACACACTCGCTGTCATCGCCCGGCTTGACCGGGCGATCCAGTATCCAGAGGCGGTTGTGATTGAGCCGAGAGGCTGCGGCGTACTGGATTCCCCGCCTTGCTTCGCTGCGCTAGGAAGAAACGTCGAGCTAACCCATTGATTCCATTTGTGTCGCTAAACGTCGTTTCATTCAGCGCGCGTCGGCCCCTCAAGGCCGGTCCCAACTCGCAATGACGACGTGGAGAGAACTGTGCAGCATTCCAACTCCTCATCCCTGGGGACCGCGCTTCTGCACCCTGTCGCCATCCACCACCTCCGGCGCCATCGCCTCCCACGCGCTGGACGCGAACTGCCGGCGCCAGGTCACGATCACTACGGCGGCCGTTGTCACGAACAGCACCCAGGGGCTGACGAACCAGCCGAGATAGCCGAGCGCGAAGAAGAAGGCACGCTGGCCGCGGTTGAAGTGGCGGCCAGCGGATTCGAACACGCGCGTGGTGCGGATGACGTGGGCTTCGGCCTGCGGCGTATCGCGCTGCGCAGCTGGCGGCATGCCGCCGTAGAGGATCGCGACATAATTGAACAGGCGATAGGCCCAGGCGAACTTGAAGAAGGCGTAGACGCAGATCAGCACTAGCCCGACGCATTTCAGCTCCCACATGGCGGGCGAGACGCTGAGATCGATCGGCAGCTTGCCCAGAATGGTGATGGCGTCGTTGGTGGCGTGCAGCAGCGCCAGCGCGCCGCCGAGTGCGAACAGGCTGGTGGAGGCGAAGAAGGCGGTGCCGTTCTGCAGCGAGGCCATGATCTGCATGTCGACCATGCGCGCCTCGCGGTCGAGCAGGCGGCGGACCCAGACCTCGCGGTAGCGGTTCATCCGCGCCGACAGGCTGTCGCGGCCATAGGCGGAGTGCTCGAGGGTTGCGGCATAGACCAGCCATTCGATGATGAAGAAGCCGACGGCGGTGATGTCGACCCAATGCCTGCTCATGTCTCTCTCCTGGCGAGGATCGCAACGATTGCCATGCGTGATGGGTTGCGGCAACGATTGATTGGCGGCAGGCGATGGCGTTAAAAGCAGCCGCATCCAGAAGGACCTACGGAAGGACCAGTGACATGGCAGCGCTCAAGCTCGCGATCGGCAACAAGAACTATTCGTCATGGTCGATGCGGCCCTGGCTTGCGCTGCGCGCCAACGACATCCCGTTCGTGGAGACCGTGATCCCGCTCTACACCGACAATCCCGCGGACAAGGAACAGATCCTGTCCTTCAGCCGCGCCGGCAAGGTGCCGGTACTGGTCGACGGCGACATCACGGTGTGGGATTCGCTCGCCATCATCGAGTACGTCGCCGAGCGTTATCCGGAAGTGGAGCTGTGGCCCGATGACTTCGCGGCCCGCGCGCTTGCCCGTTCGGTATGCGCCGAGATGCATTCCGGCTTCATGGCCTTGCGCAACGAATGCGGCATGAACCTGCACCGTCCCGTGCGTCCCGTGACGCTGTCGGCGGACGCCAAGGCCAACGTCGCGCGTGTGCAGGAGATCTGGCGCACGTGCCGGACCCGCTACGGTGCCGGCGGGCCGTTCCTGTTCGGCCGCTTCGGCGCGGCGGATGCGATGTATGCGCCGGTCGTGCATCGTTTCCGGACTTACGCCATCGAGGTTACGCCGGAGACCAAGGCCTACATGGACACGATGATGGCGATGCCGGCGTTCCAGCAATGGACCCGCGATGGCCTCGCCGAAACGCTTGTCATCGAAAAGTTCGAGACTGTGTAGTCGCGAGCATGATCTGGAGACGTGGACGCCGGTTCTCCGACAAGATCATGCTCACCTGAAATGTGAATGGGCGCGGCTTGACGGCATGGCCGCTCGCGGCGCTCAATTACAGGGAACAACGGAGAGGGGACGGCTATGGGAATTCTGGACTCGCTGGAGAACAATCCCGCGCTGCGCAGCGCGCTTGGGCAACTCGGCGCCGCCGTCCTGCCGGCCGTGATGAACGAGGTGCTCGGCAGCAACAATCAGGGTGGCCTCAGCGCGATCGTCGCAAAGCTCCAGCAGGCGGGCTTGGGCGATCAGGTCAAATCCTGGCTCGGCAACGGCCAGAACCTGCCGATCTCGGCCGACCAGCTCCGTGCCGTGCTCGGCAACGACACCGTCCGGCAGTTGGCCGCGCGCTACAACATCCCGGTCGATCAGCTGGGCGAGATCCTGGCGCAGGAGCTTCCCAAGGCCGTGGATCAGGCAAGCCCGCAGGGCCATCTGCCTCATGGCGCCTGAGGCCTGGTTCCAGCGGAAGTCCAGGCCGGCTCTGTTCCCGTTATCGTCCTGAAAACACTTCAAAATTGGTACGTTTGCCATGCTCGGATGAGGCTGGTCAAAAACGCCGCATGCGTGCTATACAGCCGCTGGGTTTCCAGCCGGCCTCGCAGTGGGACCACGGGCGAGGCAGGCGTTGTTTGAGTGATGGAGAGGGTGTTGAAGCACAAATTCCCGATTGGAACGCGCGTATTGTTCACTGCCAGCAACGTCGCGCGCCCGGCTGCGAGTGGTTCGTACGAGGTCATTCGCCTGCTGCCGACGGAAGGCGACGACTGCCAGTACCGGATCAAGAGCTCGACCGAAGCGTTCGAACGGGTCGCCAAGGAAAGCCAGCTCGCGCTTTCGTAATACGCTGACGGCGCCACGCATTGACATCGCGGACGAATTTGCTCCGCCCGCCGTCAAAAGGCCCGCTTCACCTCGAAAAAGGTGAGCCGGGGGCAGTTGCCGACTCGCGGTGCTCGCTTGACCATTCGCTCTCGGCTCGCGTGAGGGGACATCGCGCATGAACTGGGCATGGGCCTCGTCGCTCGACCAAATCTGGCGCTCGCCAGCCTTTCCGATGTGGATGACGCTGGCGGCTGCCGGCTTCTTCGGATTGATCCTGCTGATCACGCTGCTGCGTGCTGAGAAATCGGTCGCCAACGGTGCGCTGACCGTCATCACGCTGCTCTCGATCGGCATCGCGGTGGCCGCCACGATGCGCGTCTACGGACCCGCGGGGCAGGCCGCACCGAGTGAGGCGCGCGCGCTGGCGGTGGCGAATACAAACCTGCCGGCGCTGTCCTGCCTCGACGATCTCGCTGGTGATGCGGTGGCCGTTGGCTGCGAGAAGGCGCTGTTCGGTGCTCCAGATGCCGCGGCTGCGGCCGTGGCTTATACGGCGGCCCGGATTGATCGGCTGACTGCGCTCGGCGATGCCGCGACCGCCAACACGAGCCTGACATCGGACACGAAGGTGCTGCGCAAGTCGCTGGAACGCGATCGCTACGGCCTCGTTGCCCAGGTGCTGGTCGTGCGCGACGGCTGCACCCAGTTCGATTGTGCCGCCTTCCGCTCGCTGACCGATCAGCAGCAGGTCGCCGCCAACATGGACGCCCATCTCTACGACACGCTGGTCGCACGCTACGCGCCGACCTGGAACGCGCCCGCAGCGGCGCCGGCGGGGGCTCCGGGCCCGGTCGCCGCGTTGCCGCCGTCGATGCCGACGGGTAAACCGACCAATGCGGAGTTCCCGAGCGCCTCGTCGACGCCTCCGGTGAGCATCATGAATCCGGAGCCGCCGACGGCGGCCACGCGCCAGGCACCCGCTGCGGCACCTGCACCACGTGCCCCGGCTGCGACCTCGGCACAGGCCGCAGCGCCAACGGCGGCGAAGAAGCCGCCGGCGCCGAAGGCTACGCGTGCGCCGGCCGCAGCACCAATTCCGCTCGCGCCGCCGCCGGGCTCGGCTCCCGCGGCTGCGGATAACGATTAGTTCGGCTTTGAAAACTTGTGGCTGGCCCGCTAATGCTGGGCCATGCCACTTCATCTGATCAAGCTTGCCGTCGGCTGCGACTCCGTCAAGGAATTGAAGGGGTGGATCGCCGAGCGGATGCAAACGGCCAAGAAAAAAGGCCTCCCGCAACACCACATCCACATCACCCGCATGGTGCCCAAGCGCGACGCCGAGATTCTCGCGGGCGGATCGCTCTATTGGGTCATCAAGGGCGAGGTCGCCGCGCGCGAAAAAATCGTCGGCATCGAGCCGTTCCGTGACAAGGACGGCATCGGGCGTTGCCGGATCGTGATGCAGCCGAAAGTGATCTCGGTGTCGCCGCGGCCGATGCGCCCGTTCCAGGGCTGGCGCTATCTCGCCGACGATTCCGTGCCACCCGATCTCGGCAAGTCCGCCGCAGGCACCATCGCGGCGATGCCGGAGCCGATGCGGCGCGAGCTGCGCGATCTCGGGCTGCTCTAGCTAAACCGCGATATTGTCGATCAGCCGTGTGGTGCCGAGCTTGGCCGCGACCAGAATCCGCAACGGGCCGTCCTTGCGCGAGGTGACAGGCGCCAGCGTCTCGGCATGACGGAGCTCGAAATAGTCGAGCGCAAAGCCGGCCACCTTGATCGTCTCCGCGCCGCGCGCCATCGCGCTCGCGATGGCTTCGCCGGCCTGGATCCGCCCTGCGCTGTCCTTCATCGCGCGGTAAAGGGCGGTGGCGATCTGCCGCTCCTCGGGCGACAGGTAGACATTGCGCGAGGACATCGCGAGCCCGTCGCGCTCGCGCACCGTGCGGGAGCCGATCACCTTCACGCCAAGGTCGAGGTCGCGCGCCATCTGCGTCACCACGCGCAATTGCTGAAAGTCCTTTTCACCGAAGATCGCGACATCCGGCCGGCATTGCGTGAACAGCTTGCCGACGACGGTGGCGACACCGCCGAAGAAGTGTGGGCGGAAGCGGTCCTCGAGGCCGGCCAGCGCCGGTCCCTCCGGAACGATGCGCGTCGCAAAGCCCTCTGGATACATCGCCTCGACGCCGGGGTGCCAGACGATGTCGACATCCTCGGCCGCGAGCTTGGCGATGTCGGCCTTCCAGGTCCGCGGATAAGCGCCGAAATCCTCGGTCGGGGCGAACTGGGTCGGGTTGACGAAGATCGACACAATGACGCGGCTCGCGCGTCGCTGGGCCAGGCGCACCAGCGACACATGCCCGTCATGGAGTGCTCCCATGGTCGGAACCAGCGCGACCGTGGCCTTTCGCTTGCGAAGATTGTCGACGGCGCGTCGCAGGGCGGGCACCGTGCGGGTGATCAAGGGGCTTCGTGACATCGGGACTCAGGGATCGTTTGGGGGTGGGCGCGGCCTGCCGCGCTTGCGGCTAACCTTAACAAGCGGCGGTCGTGGACGCCATGCATCGACATGCGGCACAGCATCCCCTGCCGCGAGGATGTCGCGCCCTCGTGGGCTGGATCACGGATGCGACGCCGCGACACGATTCATGATGAAGACCAGCGCACCGTGATTTCGTCATCCTGTCACGCATTTCACTTGACCGCAGACGCGGCCATCTCGAAGATATTGTTGAGGGGTGTTGAGGATCGCCATGCTTGTGCAGGCTAGCCAAAGCCAATCCGGCTCGGCGCATGTCGTCGTGCTCGGCAATGAAAAAGGCGGCTCCGGCAAATCGACCACCGCCCTGCACATCGCAGTTGCGCTCCTGAAGGCCGGCCAGCGTGTCGCCACCATCGATCTCGACTGCCGCCAGCAAAGCTTCACCCGCTACATCAACAACCGCTCCGCATGGGCGCGCCGCACCAAGCTCGACCTCGAGCTGCCGCTGCATCGCTGCATCAAGCTCGGCGAGACCATGCAGGTCGCCGAGAACGAGAATTCCGAGTTCCTTCAATTCATGGAGGCGGTATCGGCTGTCGAGAACAGTTTCGACTTCATCGTCATCGATACGCCCGGCACCGACAGCTATCTGATGCGGCTGGCTCATTCGATGGCCGATACGCTGGTCACGCCGATCAACGACAGCTTCCTCGATTTCGACGTGCTCGGCACCGTCGACCCCACCAATTACGCAGTGACAGGGGAAAGCCACTACGCCGAGATGGTGCGCGACGTGAGGCGCAAGCGCCGCCAGCTCGACGGCTCGACCACCGACTGGATCGTGGTGCGCAACCGCCTGTCGATGCTCGGCTCCCGTAACAAGCAACTCGTCGCCGAGGGGCTGAAGGATCTGTCCCTGCGGCTCGGCTTCCGCTACGTCGACGGCTTCGCCGAGCGCGTCGTCTATCGCGAGTTTTTTCCGCGCGGCCTGACGGCGCTCGACGAGATCGACGAGGCCACGCTCGGGATGCGGCCCAATCTCGGCCATCTCACCGCGCGGGAAGAGGTGACGAGCCTGCTCCGCCAGCTCAAATTACCGCTCGACGAGCGCGGCCGCCGCCGTGCGGCAAATCGCGCCGAATGGTTCAGCCAGGTCGACAAGCCGCTCGAGGTCCACGACATCCTCGGCGCCTGATCCGGACGGTATAAAGCTACTTCCAATCGATCAAAACGACCGGTTCCCGTGGGAACTGCGGATGCGTTCGACCGTTTTCATTCCACGTTTACCGCGAAATTGAACCCAATCGAGACCGGTTGCGTCGGATGGTGACTTGCACCCTGACGTAGCCTTATGAGAGCGGGATGCCCAAGAAACGTGTGCAGCGCACAACGAAAGGGCTGCCGGTTCACAAAATTTGGCCTTCCTGTCACGCGGCTGTGACATATATTAGGGAATAGGCGCGAAGGGGCCGAAGAGCTCCTCGAACAACACGATTTTCAACAGGGATCAGGTCGCAAGACCTGAGGCTGAGGACGAAAATGAAGCGTGGAATTGCCGTTCTTGTTTCTGTCGGAGCCCTCTGCGGCGTCGCCTATTTCACGGCGAGCAAGTGGGCCATCAAGCACGAGACCATCACATTCTACGACGCTTCGCGCGACAACCGTCCCGTGCCTGTCGACATCGCGATCCGTCGCGACAAGGAAATGCAGGCCAATGCCGGCTTGATCACCATGCCGGTCGCCGTGATCAATCACGGCAACACCGTCAAGAACACCGAGTACGGCTTCCTCGCCAACATCTTCGCCGCGCGTGGCTATCTCGTCGTCAGCCCGCAGCATGATTTGCCGACCGATCCGCCGATGGTGACCAAACCCGGCGAGCTCTATGTCGGCCGCCTGCCGCAGATCCTGCGCGGTGTCGCCAACATCCATCTGGCGATGCAGGAGATGAAGAAGGTTCAGCCCAACGCCGACTATTCCAGGGTGACGATGGTTGGTCATTCCATGGGCGGCGATATAACGATGTATTTTGCCAAGCAGTATCCGGACGAGGTCAAGAAGGTCGTGACGCTGGACAATCTCCGCGTGCCTTTCGTCACCGCCGGCAAGTTCAAGATCCTGTCGTTCCGCTCAAAGGATCCGCAGTTCAAGACCGATCCAGGCGTGATCCCGACCGATGAGGAATGCGAGAAGGCCGGCATTCAGGTCGTCAAGACCGACTTCCAGCACAACGACATGCGTGACACCGGTCCGGATCAGGCCAAGAACTCGATCCAGGGCATGCTCGATAAATTCCTGAGCGACACTGACAGCGCAATCGCGCCGGTCGACACCACGTCGTCGCCGCCGAGGGTGCTCGAGCCGGGTCCCGTTGCCCTGATGTCGCCAGCCAAGAGCTGATCTATCTGACCAGCCAATAGCTCGAAGCAAGTTTCAGAGCCTCCGTCGGCACCCGCCTGCGGAGGCTCTGCACATTGACCGGGCAGGGCATGCTATCCACATTGGTGGCTTCAGACCAAGCGAGCCACGAATGTCCGGCGACCCCGTCAAACCGCGCAATAGCGATGCCGTCTCGGCGCGAGCCGAACGTGACGGCGCGTTGCCGCAGGCAAAGACCGCGACTTCGGAGGACGTCGCCGCCTTCGTTGCCAAGGCGCGTGCGCTGTCGCCGCATGCGCCCGGCGCGAAGGGCCGCTTGATCTTCGCGCTGGATGCGACGATGAGCCGGCAGCCGACCTGGGACATGGCCTGCGCGCTTCAGGCGGACATGTTTCGCGAAGCGGCGGCGCTCGGCAGTTTGGATATCCGGCTCGTCTATTACCGCGGCTTCAACGAATGCCGTGCCACCGGCTGGATTTCGGACAGCGGCAAGCTTGCGACGCTGATGAGCAAGATCGACTGCCGCGGTGGCGACACCCAGATCGGCAGGGTGTTGACCGACGCGCGGCGCGAAGCGGTCGCATCGGGCGTGCGTGCCGTGGTCTTTGTCGGCGACGCCATGGAGGAGAAGGTCGACGCGCTCTGCGCCAGGGCCGGCGAGCTCGGCATGCTGAAGGTGCCGGTGTTCCTGTTTCAGGAAGGCCATGATGCGGTCGCCGAACAGGCGTTTCGCGAGATCGCGCGCCTGACTGGCGGTGCCTGGTGCCGGTTCGATCCGGGCGCGGCGGCGCAATTGCGCGAGTTGTTGCGGGCCGCTGCGGCCTACGCCGCCGGCGGCCGCGAGGCACTATTGAAACTGGCGAGGACGGCGAGCGGCGCGGCGCAGCTGATCGGACAGATGAAGTAGCAGGTCAAGCCGGCGCAGCCTGCGGCGGTGGTGCGCCGGCGACAGGCGGCAGCAAGCGACCCTGCACAATCAGGCGCAGCGTGCCGAGTGCGATCAGTCCAACCACGATATTGGCGGCCGCGAACAGGTAGGGCGCGAGCAACGCGATCGCGCCGGTGTCGCCATGCCCGACCATGCGGATCGGCGCGATCGCAAGTGCGGTCGCACCGAAGGTGAAGCCCCAATAGGACACCGAGAATGGCTGCTCCATGATCCAGGGCAGCAGGCGAAGCAGCAGCAGGGCCATCATCAGCCCGTATCCGACCAGGATATGCGCGAACATGTCGGGGACACCGCCATTGATCGCGAGATAGGCGACCGCACCGACCACGGGCGGTGCGAGCTGGATGCCGAGCGTCGGACGCAGCGCGACGGGAAGGGTTTCGACGGTATAGAGCCGATGCAGCAGCACCGACTCGATCGCGAACCAGGAGAACAGCGCCACGCCGAAGGCGAGCTGTCCCCAATCGGGGTAGCCGAGCGCCGCTGAAACGCCGGCCGTGACGAAGCCGCCCGCAACGGTCGGCAAATAGAGCACCGGCGTTGTTGCCGTGTGATCTCGATTGCCGCGCCACAACAGTCCCGTCCGCCACAGCGCGAAACCAAGCGTGAACGCTGCGCCGAGACCGAACGGGATGATGGCGGCGAAGCGCGAATAGGGCTCTGCGGCAATCGCGATCAGCATGGTGGAGACGCCGGCGAGGCCAATGAAGCAGCACTGGACCGGGTGATGGGCTTCACTGAGCGACTCCGCGCGCGCGAAAATCCAGCGCAGTGCGAACAGCGCAATCAGCACCGCCCAGACGATTGCGGCGACGGCGAAGATGATTTCGCCGACGATCGCCGGCAAGTGCCAGACTTGGTGTGCGGCACGCCAGGCATTGCCGAGACCTGCTAGACCGAGGACGATGCCGAAGAAACCGGCCGGCACGATCGGTGGCTTGAATCCGCTGCTCATCGTCTCCCCCAAACCCTTGCCATCGCTCCTACGATGATGACGCGATCGTCGTTACGGCCGCGCGTGCCGGAATGATTGGGCAGAGTGCTTATCGGCAAAAGAGCCTGTCGTGTCACCTTCCGATCTTGGACGGAGGGAACGACACCATGCTTTTTGACAAGAGGGCGACTATATTCCCACCATGACCCTGATCGCCGGCCTTGTAGCAATCATCACGCTTTATCTGGCGCTCCAGATGTTCCGCGCCGCCAATCCGGCGGTGCTCGCGCGCGCCATCAAGGTCGGGGGCGGCGTGGTCGCGCTCGCGGTAGCCGCCTTCACGGGCTTGCGCGGCGAATTGGCGGTGGCGATCCCGCTCGGGCTATTCGGTGCCGGACTGCTCGGCTGGACGCCGTTGGCGAATGCGGGCTTCGGCAATATCGGGAGCATGTTCGGCGGCGGGGCGACGCGCTCGTCCGGCCAGCGCTCGCGCGTGCGTTCGCCATTCCTGGACATGCGGCTCGATCACGAGTCCGGGCAGCTCTCGGGCCAGATCGTCGCCGGGCCCCACGCCGGACGCGGTCTCGACGAGTTCGATCTTGCAAGCCTGCTGGCGATGGTCCCGGCGCTCGACGCCGAGAGCGTGGCCTTACTTGAAAGCTATTTGGACCGCCGGTTTCCCGCTTGGCGTCAGAACGCGCAGGGCAACGCGGCAGGGGGGCAGCGCCGCACGGCGTCGAGCGGCAAAATGACGGCGGAGGAGGCCTATCAGATCCTTGGCTTGCAGCCGGGGGCGGGGCGCGACGACATCAGCCGGGCGCACAAATCCCTCATGAAGAAACTGCATCCCGACCAGGGGGGCTCGACGTACCTCGCTGCCCGTGTAAACGAGGCCAAGGATACTCTGCTTCGTACGCATAACGGCTAACTCCGGCACCACGCTACAAACGCCCGTACCGCGTGAGCTCCGCTTGCTCTGTTTGCCGTCGCCCCGATGCCCGCCATTGTCGGCGTGGTCGATCCCTTGAGTAAAGTTTTAACCGTAAATCCTTGACGAGAGGTTGTCGCGGAACAGCCTCCAGCGCCACCGCATCCCAAAAGCAAGAATGCCCGCGCAAGGCGCGGGCATTCCGCCTGGAGGGGTCAGGAAGATCAGTTGCGGACGGTCATGCAGGAGATGTCGGCGCGCTTCAGCGCCCGGCAGACGGCTTCGGCCTGATCCCGTTCGAGCCCGGCAAAGCGGGCGCGGTAGAGCTTGCGATTGTCCCTGGCGACGACAGGCTCGGTGAACGGATCGGCCTTGCTGAGCAGGCCGCGGGCCGAACTGCGCGCGGCTTCAATTCGCTGCTGGGCCTCGCTCTCGCTCTCGAGCGCGCCAACCTGGACGATCCAGCCGCTATGGGTGGCGACCGACTTGGTGGTGGCGCTGATCTGGATCGGCTGCGATGCCGGATCGGCTGAGGCGAGCTTCGCGACCGGAGCGGGCGCTGGGGCACCGGCGGTGGCCGCGGGCAGCACGCCGAGGACGCCGTTGCCGGTGCCGAAGCCTGCCGGCTGCTGCGGCATCTCGGTCCGGGTGACCTCGGCTCGGGCCGGCTCCGGCCTGTTGATGATGTCGGCCCTGGCGACGACAGCGCCGGAGGTCTCGGCGACATCGGTGCGGGACGAAATCGTGTTGGTGATCTGCGGCGCGACCTGGGTCGGGGCGGCGGACGCGACCTTGACCGCGCCGGCCTTGACCTGAACCGTCTTGACCCGGACCGGCTTCATCGGCTCCGACGAACCCGGAATGAGGGAGAGCGGCTGGCTCGAGATCACGCCATTGGTAAGCGGCGCGGGCTCGATCTTGGACTCCATGGGTTTGGCTTCGGGCTTGGGCTGGGTGGGCGGCATCGCGGCGGTCGCGGCCGCAAGGGCCGACAGGCGCGAGGAGGGACGCGGCGCCGGTGCCTCGGGGGCAGAGGCTACGGCGACCTGAACCGGCGCAGCCGGACGGGCCGGGGTATCCAAGGCATCGGCGACGTCGGTGCTAGTGTCGGCACCGTTGCGCTCGGTCACCGCCAAGACAGTGCGGGTGGTTGCGCCCTTCTCGATGTTCTCCGCGAGCAGATTGCGCATGATGGCGTCGCGCGAGCCGCCGCTGCGGCCGCCGAGCACCACGCCGATCAAATGGCGATTGCCGCGGCGCATCGAGGTCACGAGATTGAAGCCGGAGGCGCGGGTGTAGCCGGTCTTGATGCCGTCCACGCCCTCGACGCTGCCGAGCAGGTGATTGTGGTTGCGGATCTGCTCGCCGCGCCAGGTGAACGAGGTGGTCGAGAAATAGCGATAGTAGCGCGGGAAGCGCTCCTGGATGGCGCGGCCGAGCGTGGCCTGGTCACGCGCGGTCGTCACCTGCTCGTCGTTGGGAAGGCCGTTGGCGTTGCGGTAGACCGTCTTGGACATGCCGAGCGCGCGCGCCTTGCGCGTCATCATCGCGGCGAAATCGTCCTCGTCGCCGCCGATCGCTTCGGCGATCACAACGGCAGCGTCGTTGGCGGAGCGGGTGACGAGACCCTTGATCGCGTCCTCGACGCGGATGGTCTGGCCGGCGCGCAGATTGAGCTTGGTCGGATCCTGGTCGGCTGCGTGCTGCGACACCGGCATCTCGGTGTCGAGTTTCATCTTGCCAGACTCGAGACGCTCGAACAGCAGATAGAGCGTCATGATCTTGGTGAGCGAGGCGGGATGGCGAAGCCCGTCGGGGCTGTTCGACTGGAGCACCGTGCCTGAATTGCCATCGACGATGATCGACGCGAATTTCGGACTGGAACTCTCAGACGCTTCATGCTGCACCCGGTGGTGCGCGTAGTGGCGCCGATAGCGCCGCGCGTCGGCGGCGTCGGTCGTGAAGATCACGGCAGTGGTGACCGTGAGAAGCCCGAAAACGCCAACCCGCGCCAAGCGCGAGGAAGACCAGTTGTTACGAAGCATGGAACCCCGTCCCCGTTTGTGACTTGATCACCGGCTCGTGAGGCGAAATTGTGCCCTGCGGACCCGGGATCATTACCTGCTCAGGCTGTCTCTCCGCTGGTGCTCACTGCGGGAGACGTTGAGCCTGAGCCGCTGTTCTGGCTAAGGTGATGTTCTCAAACGGCTTTTGACCGTCTGCGGAAGGTGAACACGTCCAGAGAATCAAGGTAGGGGGCCGGGGTTTCCAAAACCTTAAGGAACCCTTGCGGGAAAGCCCGGGAATCTCCGTAACTTGCATCGATTTTTGTGCGTCGCACAATATTCTTGACTTTTTTGTGCGCTGCACTAATTGTGGGCAGAGTCAGGGAGCCGGGGCTTCCGGACGCGAGCCAGGGAAAAGGATTCCAAGATGTTCAAGGTTGAAGACTTTCAGAACTACGGAAAAGAGCATTTCGAGACTTACGTTGCTTCCGCGACCTCGGTGCAGCACGGCCTCCAGGCGATCGCCAGCGCTTATGGCGACTACACCAAGAAGTCTTTTGAAGACACCAAGTCCTTCGTCGAGAAGCTTTCCGGCGTGAAGTCGCTGGACAAGGCGATGGAAGCTCAGACCGATTTCGCCCGTTCCGCCTACGAGACCTTCGTCGCGGAATCGCAGAAGATCGCCGGCCTCTACAGCGACCTCGCCAAGCAGGCATTCAAGCCGGTCGAAACGGTCGTGTCGAAGTTCACCCCGGCCGCCCAATAATTTTCCGAGCTTCTGGAATCGAAAAAGCCCGGCTGATTCAGCCGGGCTTTTTTTGCGAGAAGCGGCACGTCAGGAGGTTGGACATGACGTACCTGGGACGGGCGGCGTCGACCCGCTTGTGATGGTAGGGACAAAGCTCGTTTGGCGAGGATACAGGTAGTAGCTGTCGCTGAGCGAAACCGTCCCGCTGATCGTGTAGCCGAGGTTCGGCGTATAGAAGTACGTCGCCTCGCCAAGAATAAGCCCAGCTGTCGTCGGCACCCCCGTCAGGGATGTCGGCAGGGTGACGGTCGTTCCAGTCGTTCTTGCCGTGCCGTTGAGTGACTGGCTCCAGACCACCTTGGCCGTGACGTTGTCGCCGGTTGGCTGCACCTCCGAGACGGTCACGACGGCCTTGGTGACGTCATAGGGTGATAGAACTTTCGACGAGGCGCTGAGAATGCCGGTGACGTCGCTCGTGGTCACGCATTTATTCTGCGACAGGATATCGGCGATCGTATGTACCGTAGCCGTGACCTTGACGTTGATCGAGAGCGCGTTGCCGAGTTCGACTCCGCCCATGCAAAGCAGCAGCATGAACGGCAGCACGATAGCAAGCTCGATGGCTGCCACGGCCTTTTCGTCGGCTCGGAATTCCCTCAGGCGCATGGGCAAGCGGGTCATTGATAGGGCTCGTTCTGGAAAGCGGCGGTTGCCGTGATCTGGCGATTGCCGTTGGACAGGTTTGCAAGGGTAAAGCCGAGCGGTCCCATGAAGACCGGCCATTGGTAGATCACCGCCATGATGACCTTGTCGCTGGGGCCTCCCGGGTTGAAGGGCCAGCTGTTGGCGACACTGCCGTCGGCATTGAAAGTTAGTGTTGGTGCAGCCGCGCTCAACGCCGACCAGCTGCTCCCGGACTGAACGCTGATCATCAACTTGTTGCAGTTGAAGATGATACGGACCTGCGAGCAGACCAGGGTCGAAAATTGGGTCTGCGTCATGCCGGCCGCCTGTACTTGGCCGGTCATGACCTGGCGCGCCGACTGCTGCACGACCTGCTGAAGCAGCTGCTGACCGAAGAAGACCAGGAAGATCTGGATGATTCCAACCAGTAACGCAATGAACACCGGCGCAACCAGCGCGAATTCGACAGCGTTCGCGCCGTCTTCGTCTTTGCGGAAAGTTGCGAACAGCTCGCGAAGGCGTCGCTTTCCGGATATGGCTCGCAACTCGGGCATGACGTGAGCTCAGTTGGTCAGGTGAGGGGCCGTTTCCACGACCAACAGGAACAGTTTCTTGAGTGCGTCGGTGATGTCGCCGCCCGATTGTACGTCGTAGAACAGGCCGGGCGACGCGCAGGACTTCGCGTTCTGCGCGATCTGTCCGGTCGACGACGAGGGATTGTTGAATGGCGCGATGTAGCTGTTGTACCAGCTGTTGGTCGGCAGCGGCAGGTACTCGGTATAGAGCACCGCGATGCGAATTCCCCGGTTCTTGATCGTCGTGCATATCGACGTGTTGATCGGCTGCTGGCACCGATACTTGGAGCCGTTGGCAAGCGGCGTTCCGCTGCAGGACGAGCTCAGCGACACCATCTTGTCATCAACCCCGTCGGTGACGAGGAACACCACTTCCTGAGGCGTGTCTCCGGTTTGGTTGGATCCTCCGCCGGGTAAGGGCATGAGCGCATTGACGCTCGAGAGCGCGTTCTCGATGTCAGTGCCATAGTCGGTGCTGCAGCTTCCCGAAACGACGCAGTTCTGATGGTCGACGGTGAGAAGCGAGATGTTGTTCGCGGCCGAGGTCGCAGCACTCGACAGGTCGGCGGATGGCAGCCCCGACGGCGCATAAACCGTGTTGAATCCGTAGTCGAATGTATAGATCGCAGCCTTGTAGGTGTTGTTCTGCGTCGCCTGTACGGATTGCGCGGTACTCATGAGACTTGCGGTCGCCTGAGCCACGAGGTCGATTCGCAGCGTAATATTTTTGCTGCGTGCGATGGTGAGGTTGTCCTTGGTCGAAGAATTTGCGCCAGAGTCTAGGTTGGGGTGCGCTTCATGACAGGCGAACGCGCAGTTCGCCGAGCCAGAGGGCTGGTTTTTTGTCGCGGCTATCATGTTGGTGATATCGGTGGACGTCGCTGCGATACCCATGGACGGCGAGTCGTCGAGCAGCAGATAGAAATTGATGTTCGGCGCGCCGGAGGCGCTGGCCGTCGCTGCACCCCTGATCGGCCACACGGGGGCACCGAGCAACGTCGGGAAGGCGTTGCTGGAGTTCGCGGTGTAGCTGACGGTCGCAGTGCGCACCAGGCCGGTGTTGCCGACGTTGACCGTCAGGATCGGATTCCCTGTCAGGCCGCCGGCGATCGCATTCGCTGTCGCATTGAAGATATTCGTAGCGGTCGTCTGTGCGACCGTCGTGCTCTGGGCCATCATCGATGGCGTCACCGCCGCGATTGCAGCGGCGTCTGCAGCGGCGTCCAGTTGCGATTGCCGGCGTTGGGCCTGGGTGTAATCGAGCGTCATGCCCAACAAATAGATGGTCGGGAACAGCATGATCGCGAAGATCACGGCGACGTTGGCTTGCTCGGCGGCGGCAAAACGAGCCAGGGGTCGACGAGGAGTGCACCGGGCGGCGGGCAGGCGAAACATGACGTTCCCCGAAATCTCTGGTTTGCCTGATTTCGGGGCACGCGGTTGAAGACCAGGTAAATTTGACCGTACAAAACCGGGGCCAATTGCGCGCAAAAGGTCGCGCCCTCGCCGCCGAAGGGGTTCCTGGTTAATGTCGGTGAAACCGGGGACGGATTATTTTGGCAAATCGGTCTGGATTGGTTAACCTTGGCCTGGATCGCCCGGACCGGGAATCGGGACCGTCGCGGCCGCATCGGCTGGGCCTTTGCATGCTTGCGGCGAGCCGGGGGCGGGCCCATATTCCCTGCAATCGATCCGGCTTCAACCGGACCGGTTGGAAGCGGCGATCCAATAAGGCGGCGCGCCCGTGCCAGGCTCCCCAGTGCGGGACCGCGCGGCAAACCGCCATACGCTTCCGTGGGGAATTTGAACGCCTGAGCCATGCCGCAACTGACTTCCAGACTAGACCTGTCCGCGGCGGCCGCCGCCCACGCTCCCCGGATGAGCAATGACGAGAACCGTTCCAGTGGCCCGGCGGGTCCGAACACGTCTGTCATCACCAAGGTCAAACCCAAGACCAAGCGGCCGAACCTGTATCGCGTGCTGATCCTCAATGACGACTACACGCCGATGGAATTCGTCGTCCATGTGCTGGAGAAGTTCTTCCAGAAGGATATCGAGGCCGCGACCAAGATCATGCTGCACGTCCATCATCACGGGATCGGCGAGTGCGGCGTGTTCACCTACGAGATTGCCGAGACCAAGGTGACGCAGGTGATGGATTTCGCCCGCAAGCACCAGCACCCGCTGCAATGCGTGATGGAAAAGAAGTAACTGCGCGTTCGAGTCCCGAGTTTTAGTTAGATCGGCTCTGTTTGTGCGGTGTGTGATGTCAGCGGATACTGCTGCTTGATCCGGCTAAAATCAGCGCGGACGCCGATCCTGCCCAAATGGGTAGTTTTGCCCAAATCGGAACGGGTTTTGCATCGAGAATGCGGTGGGCGCGTAATGCCCATCGAGTCGCGGAACCGGTCTTTTGCCGCGGTCTTGTATAACTATATGTGACAAAGGTTGTTGTTGCCTGACCGGGCGATGGCGATCATGATGGTGGGGGCCATAGAGGACGCGAATGCCGACTTTTTCTCAAAGCCTTGAACAATCCCTGCATCGTGCACTGGCGATCGCCAACGAGCGTCATCACCAATACGCGACGCTCGAGCATCTCCTGCTCTCCCTGATCGATGACTCCGATGCAGCCGCCGTCATGCGCGCCTGTAGCGTCGATCTCGACAAGCTCCGCACGAGCCTCGTCAATTATCTTGAGACCGAATTCGAGAATCTGGTCACGGATGGTGCCGACGACGCCAAGCCGACCGCCGGTTTCCAGCGCGTGATCCAGCGCGCGGTGATCCACGTGCAATCCTCCGGTCGCGAAGAGGTGACCGGTGCAAACGTGTTGATCGCGATCTTCGCCGAGCGCGAGAGTCATGCCGCGTACTTCCTGCAGGAGCAGGACATGACGCGCTACGACGCCGTCAACTACATCAGCCACGGCATTGCCAAGCGGCCGGGCGTCTCCGAGGCGCGGCCGGTGCGCGGTGTCGACGAGGAGACCGAGACCAAGGGTGCCGAGGATGCCAAGAAGAAGGGCGAGGCGCTCGATACCTATTGCGTCAACCTCAACAAGAAGGCGCGTGACGGCAAGATCGATCCGGTGATCGGACGCAATTCCGAGATCAACCGCGCGATCCAGGTGCTGTGCCGCCGCCAGAAGAACAATCCGCTGTTCGTGGGCGAGGCCGGCGTCGGCAAGACCGCGATCGCGGAGGGCCTTGCCAAGCGCATTGTCGATAGCGAGGTGCCGGAGGTGCTGGCGGCTGCGACCGTGTTCTCGCTCGACATGGGCACGCTGCTCGCCGGCACGCGCTATCGCGGCGACTTCGAGGAGCGCCTCAAGCAGGTGCTGAAGGAGCTCGAGGCACATCCCAACGCCATCCTGTTCATCGACGAGATCCACACCGTGATCGGTGCGGGCGCGACGTCGGGTGGCGCAATGGACGCATCGAATCTGCTCAAGCCTGCGCTCGCCTCGGGCACGATCCGCTGCATGGGCTCGACCACCTACAAGGAATACCGTCAGCACTTCGAGAAGGACCGCGCGCTGGTGCGGCGCTTCCAGAAGATCGACGTAAACGAGCCGACGGTCGAGGACGCCATCGCCATCCTCAAGGGCCTCAAGCCGTACTTCGAGGACTATCACCGGCTGAAGTACACCAATGAGGCGATCGAGGCTGCCGTGCAGCTCTCCTCGCGCTACATCCATGACCGCAAGCTGCCCGACAAGGCGATCGATGTGATCGACGAGTCCGGCGCGGCGCAGATGTTGGTCGCCGAGAACAAGCGCAAGAAGACCATCGGCATCAAGGAGATCGAGACCACGATCGCCTCGATGGCGCGGATCCCGCCGAAGAGCGTGTCGAAGGACGACGCCGAGGTGCTCAAGCATCTCGAGCAGACCCTGAAGCGCACCGTGTTCGGCCAGGACAAGGCGATCGAGTCGCTGGCAGCGTCCATCAAGCTCGCCCGCGCGGGCCTGCGCGAGCCGGAGAAGCCGATCGGCTGCTACCTGTTCTCGGGTCCGACCGGCGTCGGCAAGACCGAGGTTGCCAAGCAGCTCGCGGCGTCGCTCGGCGTCGAGCTCTTGCGCTTCGACATGTCCGAATACATGGAGCGGCACACCGTGTCGCGCCTGATCGGCGCGCCTCCCGGCTATGTCGGCTTCGACCAGGGCGGCCTGCTGACCGACGGCGTTGATCAGCATCCGCATTGCGTGGTGCTGCTCGACGAAATCGAGAAGGCGCATCCCGACCTCTACAACGTGCTGCTCCAGATTATGGATCACGGCCGGCTCACCGACCACAACGGCAAGCAGGTCAACTTCCGCAACGTCATCCTGATCATGACCACGAATGCGGGCGCTTCGGATCTCGCCAAGCAGGCGTTCGGCTTCACGCGCTCCAAGCGGGAAGGCGACGACCACGAGGCGATCAACCGGCAGTTCGCGCCCGAATTCCGCAACCGCCTCGATGCCATCGTCTCGTTCGGCCATCTCAGCGTCGAGGTGATCGGCACGGTTGTCGAGAAGTTCGTGCTTCAGCTCGAGGCGCAGCTCGGCGATCGCGACGTCACCATCGAGCTGTCCGAGCCCGCCAAGGCCTGGCTGGTCAAGCACGGCTACGACGAGCAGATGGGGGCGCGGCCGATGGCCCGTGTCATCCAGGAGCACATCAAGAAGCCGTTGGCTGACGAGGTGCTGTTCGGCAAGCTCAAGGGTGGCGGTCACGTCCGCGTCGTCCTGGTCAAGGACGAGGCCGACGAGACCAAGGAAAAGATCGGCTTCGAGTTCGTCGAGGGCCCGGTCACGCCGAAGCAGGAAAAGCTGCCCGCCCGCAAGCGTCCGCCGGGTAAGCCCAAGCCGGGCGGCCCCGGCGGGTCCAAGGGGCCGACCTCGAAGGGCCCGCTGGTCAAGGCTTGATCGCAAGCGTCGTAAATCGAAAAGGCCGGCTGAAAAGCCGGCCTTTTTTGTTGACAATCACCACAGGCAACGAGATCCGAGATGACCAACAACGCGCCTTCTGCAAATTCTCCGCCAGCGTCCTCGATCCCCGCCGACGATCCATGCCGCGCCCTGACGGTCGCCGATCCCGACGGCGCCGACGTGCCGCATGTTTCGGTGGCCGGTGGCACCTACACGATCCTGGTGTCAGGTGCGCAGACCGCTGGACGCTATTGCCTGGTCGACATGCTGGTGCCCGCCGGCGGCGGGCCCCCACCGCACCGCCACGATTTCGAGGAAATGTTCACTCTCCTCGAAGGCGAGCTTGAATTCACCTTTCGCGGAAAATCCCACATCGTACGTGCGGGGGCGACCGTCAACGTTCCGGCCAACGCCCCGCATGCGTTCAAGAACGTGTCCGGCAAGGCGGCCCGTATGCTGTGTATGTGTACGCCCGCGGGACAGGACGAGTTCTTCCTGGCAGTCGGCTTTCCCGTCGAAAGCCGCACATCGCCACCGCCGAAGCCGACCCCGGAAGAGATGGCCGAGAAGGGCAAGTTGATCGCGGCACTGCTGTCGAAATATCGCACCGAGATGGTGAAGATGTAAGGCGCGCCGGACGCAGCCCTACTCACCCCGCAGGCGCTGGTCGTCCTGCACGCGGACATGTTCGGCGCCGCGCGCGCCCGCAGGCGACAACCGCAGCATGCTCAGCATCGCACCGCAGAGCGCAAATCCGACGCCGGTGAGGAGCGCGATCCGGGTTCCGTCGATCGGATAGCGGCCCAGGAACAGCGCCACCAGCGCAGCGCCCGTGGTCTGGCCGAGCAGCCGCGCCGTGCCCAGCATGCCGCTGGCGCCGCCGGAACGCTCGCGCGGAGCGGCCGCGATCATGGTGCGGTTGTTCGGGGTCTGGAACAGGCCGAAGCCGGCGCCCGCCAGCGCCATCCGCCAGATGATGTCGAGCGGTGTCGGGCTCGCGGGCAGGAAGGCGAGCGCAGCGAGGCCACAGGCGAACAGCGTCAGCCCGATACCGCCGAGCAGGCCGGCCGGATAGTGCTCGACCAGGCGGCCGGCCAGGGGAGCCGCGAAGGCCACCGCAATCGGCCATGGCGTGATCAGGAGGCCCATATGCACGGCGGAATAGCCGAAGCGGCTCTGGAGGTAGAAGGGGATCGCGACGAAGGCCAGCATCTGCGCGCAGAACGAGGCGATCGAGGTCGCAATCGAGAGCCCGAACACCGGGATGCGCAACAGGTCGACCGGCAGCAGCGGCGACCTCATGTGCGTTTCGCGATAGATGAGCAACGCGCCGGCGACGATCGCGACGGCGAACTGGACGAGGCAGGTGATTGTCGCCTCGCCGTGGCCGACGCTGTCGATCGCGGCGATGCCGATGCCGAAGGTGATCGCCGAGAGCCCCGCACTCTGCCAGTCGAAGGAATGGCTCGCAGGCGTGGTGTGCGGCAGGCTGCGCCAGCCGAGCACCAGCGTCACCACGCCGAGCGGAATGTTGATGGCGAACAGCCAGGGCCAGCTGCCGACTGCGAGGATGGCGGCGGCGAGCGTCGGCCCGACCGCAGCGGAGAAGGCTACGACGAGCGCATTGAGCCCGATGCCGCGGCCGAGCAGGCTGCGCGGATAGGTGAAGCGGACCAGCGCCGAGTTGACACTCATGATGCCGGCCGCGCCAAACCCCTGGATGATGCGCGTGATCGTCAGCAGCGGCAGCGTATGCGCGAGCGCGCAGAAAGCAGATGCAAGCGTGAACAGCACGAGCCCGACCAGATAGACGCGACGATAGCCGACGATCTCGCCGAGCGACGCCAGCGGCAGCAGCGAGATCGTGATCGCGAGCTGGTAGCCGTTGACGATCCAGATCGAGAAGGCCGGGCTCGCATTCAGGTCGGCCGCGATCGTCGGCAGTGCGACATTGGCGATGGCGCTGTCGACGACGGCCATGGTGATACCGAGCGCAATGGTCAGGATCGCCTGATTGCGCTGGGGCTGTGGCAGGCCGTCGGTATGCTCGATCGGGACGGACGACATGGTGGAGGCTTGCTTGATTCGAGCCGTATTGGACCTCCGGATTAGGAAATTGCGAGATGCATCGCAACCCGGCAGGACACGGGCGGTTCCTGTGCCGGAAGCGGGTCTCCCGGCGCGACAGGCATGGATCGGTGAGGCTCTCGCCGCCTCACCAGCGCGAGGTCGCCTTGCCGAAGATGTAGAGCGCGACAAGCCCGAGCGTCACCGCCGTAGAGACGACAATAGCGGTGCGATCCCAATCGATCCGCGTCCGCGCGGAGCGCAGCGTCCGCTCGGCGCGGTTGAGATTGAGGAGGGCCTTCATGGCAAATCGGCGCATCGGGCTGCCTCGCAAGGCCCGCACGATGCCACGATCCATACGGGCCGGATTGATGCAGCTCAAATCAGGCCAGCCCTCGCGGGTAAGCCTACTACACCGGAGGTGGATTACGGTCGGAGAACGTCCCCCGCTGGTGCCAGTACGGATAGGGCAGCGTCACCTTGCTGGCCGCGTCGAGCTTCGCGATCTGATCCTTGGTCAAGGACCATCCGACCGCGCCGAGGTTTTCGCGCAACTGTGCCTCGTTGCGGGCGCCGATGATCAGCGTCGAAACGGTCGGACGCTGTAACAGCCAATTCAGTGCGATCTGGGAGACGCTCTTGCCCGTCTCCTTTGCGACCTCGTCGATGGCCTCGACGACGCGATAGACATGTTCGTCCGGCACCGGCGGCCCGAAATCGGCGGTCTGGGGCAGGCGGCTCACTTCAGGCTTCGGCTGGCCACGGCGGATCTTTCCGGTGAGGCGGCCCCATCCGAGCGGTGACCAGACCACGGCGCCAAGCCCTTGGTCGAGGCCGAGGGGCATCAGCTCCCACTCATAGTCGCGCCCGACCAGCGAATAGTAGGTCTGGTTGGCGACGTAGCGCGGGAAGCCATGCTTGTCGGCAACGCCAAGCGACTTCATCAGGTGCCAGCCCGAGAAATTCGAGACGCCGACATAGCGGATCTTGCCGGCACGCACGAGGACGTCGAGGGTGCTAAGCACCTCCTCGGGCGGGGTCATGGCATCGAAGCCATGGAGCTGGAACAGGTCGATGTAATCGGTGCCGAGCCGGCTCAGCGAGCCGTCGATGGCCGCGAGCAGATGCTGGCGTGACGAGCCGATGTCGTTGGGGCCGTCGCCGAAGCGGAACGTGGCCTTGGTCGAGACCAGCACCTTGTCGCGGCGGCCCTTGATGGCTTCGCCGAGAACCCGCTCGGATTCACCGAGCGAATAGACGTCGGCGGTGTCGAACATCGACACGCCGGCCTCGAGACAAATGTCCAGAAGGCGCCGCGCTTCGGTCGCGTCGGTCGTCCCCCAAGCCGCGAGACGGCCGACGCCGCCGAACGTGCCCGTGCCAAGGCTCAAAGCGGGCACCATGAGGCCGGATCGGCCCAAGCGTCGGTATTCCATCGAACTGCTCCTCGCGGCCGCTGATTGATGGGCGCGGCCTTGGAGGCGGATTGTAGTGTAGGCAGACGCATTGTCCTATCGCGCGCGCACATGGCGGCTCTGCTTCGCCGGGACCGCACGCGTTACGTCAGAATCGTCGCTTGCAAATTCGCAGCCGAAATCTTCGCGCGCAGCCAGGTTTCGAACGCGCCGACGTGGCTGCGGCCCTTGGTTTCGGCGGAGCGTACGAGGTAGTACGAGATCGTCTCGACCTCGAATTCGGGCTGGCGAAATGGCGCAACCAACGTGCCCTTGTCCAGCTCCTCGGCGGCGAGGATCTCGCTCTCCAGCACGACGCCGAGACCCTCGACGGCTGCATCGATAGCCATGGTGGATCGGTCGAACCACAATTCGTGGCGTGCCTTGAGGCTCGCGCCGGTGACCTTGCGCAGATAGTCGGTCCAGGTCAGCGCGTTCGAGGAATGGATCAGGGTGGCGCGGCTGAGATCGCCGGGCTCGCGAAGTTCGAGCTGTTCGACCAGTCGCGGGCTGCAGAGCGGGCGCAGGCGCTCCGCCAGCAGTGACTCGATCTGTCCGTCGTTCACGACGGGCGGACGTCCATAGGTGATCGCGAGATCGAAGCGGATGGTTTCGAGTTCGCGCAGATCGGCGATGGTCGAAAGCCTGATCCCGATCTCCGGGTGCAGGCCGATGAAATTCCCGATCCGCGGCTGAAGCCATTTGGCGGCAAAGCTCGGACCGCTCGTGATGAAGAGGTGATCGCGTTGCGACTGCGGCGCCACCAGCCGCGTCGCGCCCATGATCGTTCCGAACGCGCGCTCGATCTCGCTGGCATAGGTGCGGCCCGCATTGGTGAGGACTGCGCGGCCGGCGTGCCGGGAAAAGACGGGAACGCCAAGGAAGTCCTCGAGCTTCTGGACGTGATGGCTGATCGCGGAGGGCGTGACCCCGAGCTCCTCGGCGGCGCGGCTGAAGCTGCCGTGGCGCGCGGCCGCTTCGAACGCCGACAGCGCCTTGAGCGGGGGCATTCGCGGCCGCTGTAGTGACTCCACTTGATCGGCTGCTGAGTTTTTTGAATTGGCGCCCATCATGCCTGCCCGGTACGAATGTCCCCGTTGCTCAGGCAATTCTCGTACCGCGAACGCCCTGAAGCAACAGCTTCGTACCCAAAACCCGTCCCGAGACCGGTGAGCGCAATCCGCATCGCCACGCCGCGCAGTCGTGTGGCGGATGCCGCTTGCCCGAGGAGACCACATGACTTCAGCGCTGAAACAGGCCGCCGACGAATTCCTGGTCCGATACGGCGGAGACGTCTTTCCGAACCTCTTCACCTCGGCGAAGGGGACGATCGTGACCGACAGTGACGGGCGCGACTATCTCGATTTCACCTCCGGCCAGATGTGCGCCACGATTGGCCACAACCACCCCGCCATCGTTGCAGCGGTGGAGCTGGCAGGGAAGAAGGCGTTCCATCTCTTCAGTGGGATGATCCCCGAGGTGGTCGCCGAGCTTGCTCAGGTGCTGGCCACGGATTGGCTTCCCGGAGATATCAAGCGCTCGATCTTCATCAACACCGGCTCGGAGGCGACCGAAGTCGCGCTCCGGATGGCCAAGATGTACACCGGCGGCTACGAGGTGCTCGTCCTTGGCGGCTCGTGGCACGGCATCACCGGCGGGGCTGCCTCGGTCTCTATGGCCAGCGACCGCAAGGGATATGGCGTGCCGGCGCCCGGCGTGTTTGTCATTCCCGAGCCAAATTCCTACCGGCCCTACATCACAAAAAGCAGTGAGGAAGAGTCCGCGCTCGCCAATCTCGAGCTCGCCCTGAAGATGTTCGACATGCAGTCGAGCGGGCGGGGTGCCGCGATCATCGCCGAGCCCGTGATCAGCGCCGGCGGCGTATTGGTGCCGCCGAAAGCCTTCATGAAGGCGCTGCGCAGGGCTGCTGATGAACGCGGCATGCTCCTCATCTTCGACGAGGCGCAGACTGCGTTCGGGCGGATCGGCATGAAGACGGGATCCGAATATTTTGGCGTCGTTCCCGACATCATGACCATGTCGAAGACGCTCGGTGGCGGGTTGCCGCTTGCGGCGGTGTCGACCACCGAAGCGATCGAGAGCAAGCTGCACGACGATCATTTCACCTACTACACCAGCCACGTCTCCGATCCCCTGCTTGCCGAAGTCGGACTCGCGGTGCTGCGCGTGATCACTGAGGAGAAGCTCGTCGCGCGCGCCAACGTTATGGGCGCCTATCTGCGCGAGCGGTTCGAGGGGCTCCAGCAGAAATACGAGCAGATCGGCGATATCAGGGGCGTGGGTCTTCTGCTCGGCGTCGAGCTGGTCACCGATCGCAACAGCCGCCACGCGGCCCATCAGCTCGGCGGACTGACCACGAAGAAGTGCTTTGAATACGGACTGAGCATGAACATCCGCCGCCGGCCCGAGCGCGGATCGGTGTGGCGCATTGCGCCGCCGCTCACTGTCTCGACCGAGGAAATCGACCGCGCTGTTGAAATCCTGGACCGGGCCTTGAGAGAAAGTCTCGACGAGCTGTCGCGAAACCCCGCTGCCTAGACTTCATCGGAGGCTGACATGATTCGCAGATCTTTGCCGACGTTCGCCGTTGCCGCTGTTTCGCTTGCGCTGGTCAATGCCCCGGCGGAAGCAGCCAGTCAGACCCTCGACAAGATCAAGGAGGTCGGCAAGATCACCTTCGGTTACCGCGAGGCTTCTATCCCGTTCGCCTATATCGGGGTTGATCAGAAGCCAACCGGGCTCTCGCTCGATCTCTGTTCAACCGTCGCCGACAAGATCAGGGCCGTGTTGCGGCGGCCCGAGCTCGGGATCGAGTATGTGCCGGTAAACGCGTCGAACCGCATTCCGCTGCTTCAAAACAGCACGATCGACGTCGAGTGCGGGAGCACGACCAACACGGCTGAACGGCAGAAGCAGGTCGCCTTCTCCGTTGCGACCTATGTTGCATCTCCGCGCTGGCTGGTGACCGATACGTCCCGGGTGACAGAGCCAAGAGATCTCGATGGGCAGACCGTCGTCATCACACAGGGCTCGTTGAATTTCGGAGTCGCGAAGAAGTTCCTTGATGATCAGAAACTGAATGTGACGATCGTCCAGGCCAAGGACCATGCCGAGTCACTGCTCATGCTCGGAACGGGCCGGGCCGCGGCATGGTTCGAGGACGACATCCTCGTCGCCGGGCTCGTCGCCAACGCATCCGATCCCAAGGCCTTCCGGCTGTTGGCGGCCACCTATGCGCCATCCTACTACGGCCTGATGACCCGGAGGGAGGATCCGGAGTTCAAGGCTCTCGTCGACGCTGCGATCAGGGAGACTATGGCGTCGGGCGGCTTCGATCGGCTCTACGTCAAATGGTTCGAATCGCCGATTCCACCAAAAGGACAGAACCTCCAGCTTCCCATGAGCGAAGCAATGAAGGCGCGTGTTGTGTCGCCCAGCGACGCGCTGTTGCCCTAGTCGTGCAGACGCACGGTGTGTGGGCGGGCCCGCGGCTGCGCTTCTAGCCGTGTTGAGGGCAATGGAACGCAAGCGACTTCCGGGTCACGTGCCTGCCGCGGCAGGAGCGTCAAGCCCCAGCCCACCAGGACCAGCGTCGCGAGCCGGATCGCGATCACACCCAGCAGCAGCTCCGAGCCGCCTATCGTCGCGCGAGTCCTCATACATCCCAGCCTGATGCACGTCGCAAGACCTGACAATCTGGAATTGGCGAGCATTGCCTTCGCCTGAGGCGAAGGCTTGCGATGATGGCTGACCGGAACGGATCTCAGTGCCGCAGTTGCCCCTGCCGGAAGTCGCGTGGCGACATTCCGAAATGCTCGCGGAAGACGCGGCCGAAATGCGAGAGATCGTTAAAGCCCCAGGCAAACGCAATCTCGCTGATGTGGCGCTGGGCGAGCACGGGCGAGGCGAGGTCGCGCTTGCACTGGGCGAGACGCTCGGCGAGCACATGGCGCTGGAACGAGGTGTCTTCGTCGGCGAGGAGATCATTGACGTAGCGTGACGAGATGCCGAGCGCGGCGGCGGTCTCCGTAAGCGAGAGGTCGGGGTCGGCGAGGCGTGTGCGGATATGCGCCTTGAGCCGGTAGAGCAGGGCGGAGCGATGGGTCGAGGACGGCAGCGACGTCCCGCCGAGCCGTTCGCTCAGCGCCATGGCGAGCAGGTCGATGGCTTGCCCGGACAGGGCGGCTGCGCTGTTGGGCGCGAGCCGGTCCGCGCTCTGGCAGAGGCGGAAGATGAAATCATAGGCGAGCCGCTCGAGCGGTACATCGGCCCCGAATGTGATCGCGGTGAGCGTCTCGGTGCTGCCGAGCCGGCGCTGCAACATCTCGCGGGGCACCTTGAAGATGGTCTGGGAGAACGTGTCCTTGAACTTCAGCTCATAGGGACGCGTGGTGTCGTAGAGCGCGAACTCGCCGGGATGGATCACGGTCTCCCGGCCATCCTGTACCACGCCGCCGTCGCCGCGATTGCCGAGCGCAACGAGAATATAATCCTGATCCGAGCGCGCGATGCGCGAGGGCGTGCGGAAAACGTGCTGACGGTCTGAGCAGACCTCGGAGCAAACGGCCTTGCCGAGCGCGACTTGTGTGACCGAACCGTGAAAGGCACTGCCGAGGTCCGACTTGCAGTCGAGCCCGACGAAGACGTCGCAGACGATGTCCTGCCAGAGGGCGAGCCGGCGATAGCCGGGGCTGCCGTCTGTCGTGAACTGGATTGACATAGCAGGCCTCCCTTTCACATCCAGCAAAACCGCATGATGGCGCAAATCCAGCCTGATCGCAGGCAAGTTCCGTACCGGGTCGGTGATCCCGTCCGGTCGAGTTTTTGTTCCGCCGTGGTCGAGCGCCCGGCCGCCCGGCTTGGTCCAATAGACTGCATCGGACGTGGTCTCCGATCAACCGGCAATGGAGGCGGCAATGGGCATCGAACATCCGAAATACAAGGTCGCGGTGGTGCAGGCGGCACCCGCCTGGCTCGATCTCGACGCCTCGATCGACAAGTCGATCGCGCTCATCAAGGAGGCGGCCGAAAAGGGCGCCAAGCTGATCGCCTTTCCGGAAGCCTTCATCCCCGGTTACCCCTGGCATATCTGGATGGACTCGCCGGCCTGGGCGATCGGCCGCGGCTTCGTGCAGCGCTACTTTGATAATTCGCTGTCCTATGACAGCCCGCAGGCCGAGAAACTGCGCGATGCGGTGCGAAAAGCGAAACTTACGGCCGTGTTTGGCCTGTCCGAGCGCGACGGCGGCAGTCTTTATCTGGCGCAATGGTTGATCGGGCCGGATGGCGAGACAATTGCAAAACGCCGCAAATTGCGGCCGACCCATGCCGAGCGCACCGTCTATGGCGAGGGCGACGGCAGCGATCTTGCGGTCCATGCGCGCGCCGATATCGGCCGTATCGGCGCGCTGTGCTGTTGGGAGCATCTCCAGCCGCTGTCGAAATACGCCATGTACGCCCAGAACGAGCAGGTACATGTCGCAGCCTGGCCGAGCTTTTCGCTGTACGACCCCTTCGCGCCGGCGCTCGGCGCCGAGGTCAACAACGCCGCCTCGCGCGTCTATGCGGTGGAGGGCTCCTGCTTCGTGCTCGCACCTTGCGCGACGGTCTCGCAGGCGATGATCGACGAGCTCTGCGACCGGCCGGACAAGAATGCGCTACTGCATGTGGGCGGCGGTTTTGCCGCGATCTATGGGCCCGACGGCAGCCAGATCTGCGACAAGCTGGCGCCGGACCAGGAGGGGCTGCTGATCGCGGAGATCGACCTCGGCGCCATCGGCGTCGCCAAGAATGCTGCCGATCCCGCCGGGCATTATTCGCGGCCCGACGTCACGCGGCTGCTGCTCAACAAGAGGCGATATCAGCGCGTCGAGCAGTTCGCGCTGCCGGTGGATACCATAGAGCCCACGGACATCAACGCGGCAGCGAGCTGATCGCCGGGATCAAGGGGAGGGACGATCATGGAATCCGCAATTCCTCTGAATCTGGAAATCCAGCGCACACGCCACAAGCGCGTGCCAGACGATTACAAGCCGCCATATCCGTCGTTCGTGGCGCGCTACAAGCCCGCCGTGAGCCGCGTCGTCATGGCGTATTTCGGCGTGCAGTATCGTGGGGCAACGCCGGCGGCTGCGACGGAAGCGCTCGCGGAAATCGCCGGGCTGTTCGCCGGCGAGGGTGGCCCCTCGCATTGGGACCGCGCGCACAATGTCGATCAGGCCGGCCACGCCAACATCGTCTCGGTGGCCTACTGGGACGACATCGCGCGTTTCGACGCCTGGTTTGTGCCGGCACGCGAGGCGTGGACCGGAAAGTCGCGCGAGGGAATCGGCACATTCATCGAGGTGCTGCGTCCCACGGTGGCGCGGCACGAGACGCTGTTCTCTTCGCTCGGCAGGCCCGAAGGTGTCGCGGTGATCGCCGACGGCATGAGCGGCGAGGTCCAGGAGCACGCCTATTGGGGCGGCATGCGCGACCGCATTCCGCTATCGCAGACCGATCCAATGTCGCCGGGCGGCAATCCGGAATTGATCCGTGATGGTGCGCGGGTGCGTGTGAAAGCGAACGACAATGTTTGCCTGATCCGCTCAGGCCAAGACTGGAGCGATACCGAGGCGTCGGAACGCAAGCTCTATCTCGACGACGTCGAGCCGGTGCTCCGCGAGGGCATGGATTTCTTGCGCGATGACGGGCTCGCGATCGGCTGCTATGCCAACCGCTACATGGAAGTGCTCTCGGCTGACGGCAAGGCGAGTGAAAAATCCTACGGTCAGAGCTGGTGGAAAAGTCTCGCCGCACTGGAGCGCTGGGCGGAATCGCATCCGACCCACGTAAAAATCTTCGGTGCCGCGATGAAATATCTCTCGACGCTCGGCCCGTCAGCCAAGCTGCGGCTCTATCACGAAGTTACGGTGGCCGCCGCGGATGAGCAGTTCTTCGAATATCTGAGCTGTCATCCGAAGACGGGAATGCTTGCGGCAGTCGAGACGGTTACCGCTTAGGCGACGCAATGGCCGAGCAGCTCCGGGTGCGCGGCGCAGATGTGATGTGCGCCGGCGTCCCGCAGTTCGGCCTCGCTGCCATAGCCATAGAGCACGCCGATCGCGGTCATGCCGTTGGTCCGGGCGCCGACCACGTCATGGCTGCGGTCGCCGATCATGATGGAACTGTTCGCATCGACCCCGGTCTCGTCGAGCGCATAGCGCAGCAGGTCGCGCTTGTCGACGCGTGTGCCGTCGAGCTCGGAGCCGAACACGCGCTCGAAATAGGGTTTTAGGCCGAAATGATCGACGATGCGGGCGGCGTAGACGGCGGGCTTGCTGGTCGCGACGAACATGCGCTGGTCGGTCGCGGCAATCGTCGTCAGCGTGTCGACAATACCGGCATAGGCCTCGTTCTCGAACAGGCCGATGTCGCTGAAGCGCTCGCGATAGAGCAACAGCGCCTGGTCGGCTAGCGCGTCGGTTCCGGTGAGCCTCTTCAGGCTCGCATGCAGCGGCGGCCCGATACACCAGGTCAGCTCGTCCTCGCTCGGCACCGCGAGGTTCAGCCGCTCCAGGGCATACTGGATCGAACGGGTGATCCCGGGTTTCGGGTTGGTCAGCGTGCCGTCGAGATCGAAGAAGATTGTCGCCATCCTGGCCGTGTCCGTGTTGATGCCAGCGTCGCTGTTTGACCTAAACGAGGCCGCTGGCCAAGGCAATGCGCAACCGTCGTTACGCCGAAATCGGGATGGCTGACGTTGTGTACCGTTTAAAGGCTCGCTATTGGCAGGGGGCAAGCGTAGAGTCGGGCCATCACCGCCCTTCCCATGGCATCCATCGGTGACTGAGGGTCACTTACGCTCCCGCCGAACGTGGAGGAGCGTGCATGCCTCGATTTCGCCTGGCCGACTGGATCGTGCCGCCGGTGATCGTCCCGCTCTTTCTGCTGCTTTTGGTAGCTGCTGCGGCGCTTCTGCATGGATAGAACGTCACTGCAGTATCTGGTGAGCGGACGCGATCAAGGTGGCTACGTCAGCTTGGCCCGCGCCACCACGGATGCCGCTTTGAAGAAGGCGAGGGAGCTGTTGCAGGAGGGCTATATCGACGTCCGGATATGCACGCCGCAAGGGCGGATCCTGCTGTCTGATGAGTTCGATCAGTTCGAGGCATGAGGAGCGCGGGGATTCTTCGAATGACCGCGTCCAGATCCTCGCGAGGAAAGATACCCGCATGAAAATGCTTATCGTCGCTTTGGCGCCTGGCGCATTCGCGCAAAGTGCCATCGCGAGAGAGCCGGACTGCCGCGCGATCGAAAGCACGATCGGACGCCTCGAGGTGACGACATGACGCCGCTCCGCCGCATCGCCATCATCGGCAACTCGCTGCCTCGCCGGTGCGGAATTGCGACCTATACGACCGATCTGAAGAACGCGATATCGATTTCGCGCCAGGATCTGGAGACCTGCATCGTTGCCATGACCGATCGCGGTCAAGCTTATGATTACCCTCCGGCGGTCGCGTTCCAGATCAAGGACGGCAATATCGAAGACTACATGCGGGCCGCGGATTTTCTCAATGCCGGCCAGTTCGACACGGTGTGTTTGCAGCACGAGTTCGGCATTTTCGGCGGTGAAGCCGGGGCCCATATCCTCGTGCTGTTATCCCGCCTCGCCATGCCGGTGGTGACGACGTTCCATACCGTGTTGGCCAATCCGACACCTGCGCAACGAACGGTCATGGAGCGCATTGTCGAGGCATCGTTGAAGGTCGTGGTGATGGCCAATAAGGGCCGTGAATTGTTGCGCGACGTCTACCTGGTGCCTGACGACAAGATCGAAGTCATCGCCCACGGCATTCCCGATGTCGCCTTCGCCGAGCCCGATGCCGCGAAAGCCAGACTCGGATTTGAGCAAAAATCGGTCATTCTGACATTCGGCCTGTTGTCACCGAACAAGGGCATCGAAGTCATGATCGACGCCATGCCGTCGATTTTGAAGCGTTGCGGGAATGCGGTTTACGTCGTGCTCGGCGCAACGCACCCCAACCTGGTCCGGAACCAGGGCGAGGCGTATCGCGAGAGCCTGATGGCGCGGGTGCGCGAACTCGGAATTGACGACCACGTGGTGTTCTTCGATCGCTTCGCCGATCTGGCCACGCTGCTCGAATTCATCTCGATGTGCGACGTCTATGTCACGCCCTATCTCAACGAAGCCCAGATGACGTCCGGAACCCTGGCCTACAGTTTCGGGCTGGGGAAGCCGGTCGTCTCGACGCCCTACTGGCATGCTCGCGAGCTGCTTGCCGACGGGTGCGGCGTGCTGGTGCCTTTCGGCGACGCCGCGGCGATCGGCAACGAGATCGCAAACTTGCTGACCGACGACGCCCGCCGGCAGGCGATGTCCCGGCGCGCCTATGCGACGAGCCGAATGATGACATGGGAGCGGGTGGCCGAGCGCTACGTGTCCGTGTTCGAGAATGCACGGCAAGGCCATCGACCCAAGCTCTTTGCGCGTTCCGAATTGGCGGAGCCCCGTAGCCCTGCGCCGCCCGATATGCAGATCGGCCATTTTCTTTCGATGTGCGATGATGTCGGCCTGTTGCAGCACGCGGTCCATTCGGTGCCGGATCGCGTGCACGGCTATTGCGTCGACGACAATGCCCGAGCACTGCTGTTGGCCTGCGCCCTCAATGGTCCGGGCGAAAAGCCACTATCGGAGGTCTTGACGAGCCGGTTCGCGGCCTTCGTGCAGCACGCCTGGAACCCTGACACCAGGCAATTTCGCAACTTCATGGGCTTCAACCGAACCTGGCTCGAAGACAAAGGGTCCGAAGACAGTCACGGGCGGACGCTATGGGCCTTGGGTGAGGCCGCACGCAGAGACGCGAGCCCGGCCCGGCGCCTGTGGGCTACGGCCTTGTTCGCCCAGGCATTGCCGATCGCGGAGAGCTTTCGTTCGCCCCGCGCGTGGGCGTTCATGCTGCTGGGTTTGGACGCCTATTGCGCGGTAGCTCCAGACGATCTCCACGCCAGGGAAGTCCGGCACGCCCTTGCCGACAGGTTGATGTCCTGTGTGGCGTCGGTTGAGACGCCGGACTGGGTGTGGTTTGAGGAAGGGCTGGCCTACGACAACGCGCGATTGCCGCAGGCGCTGATACTCACAGGCATGGCGACGCAAACGCCTCAATATGTCGATGCCGGATTGAAGACTCTTCGCTGGCTCATGACGCAACAGACAACCGCGACAGGTCATTTCCGGCCGGTCGGCACCGCCGGCTTCGGCGAGCGGCGGCAACATCCCCGCGCGTTTGATCAGCAGCCCGTGGAAGCGACGGCAACGATCGCTGCCTGCCTCACGGCGTGGCGCGCCGACGGCGATGCTGAATGGAAGGCCAGGGCAACGCGCGCCTTCGGCTGGTTCCTCGGCAGCAATGATCTCTCGGTAGCCCTGGTCGATCCGCTCACCGGCAGTTGCCGGGACGGCTTGCACCCCGATCGCGCCAACGAGAACCGTGGAGGCGAGTCGGCTGTTTGCTATCTCCTCGGGCTTGCGGAGATGCGCCAGCTTGCGCGCATCAACCCTAGCCTGACAAGGCCCGCAGCCTTGCGCGCCGTGAGCGCCTGAACGTCATCTTCTCATTCAGCGAGCCGAGGATACCGTGTCACAAGCTTCTTTCCTGAACCGGCAGGGGCTTCATCTGCGCCCCGATCCAGCGCGAGTCATCGTGCGGCCATTCAAGCCGACAACCGAACCCCGCGACCTGAATCCAACCGATAAGATGCGGGCAAATCACATCGTCGACCGAGTTCTCGCGCTCAGTTCGGAAGCCGTTGCCGTTCAGCTCGCGGACGTCCTCGACAATTTTCAGGGTCGGCATCGTAACCTCCTGGAGAGATTCGAGACCCGCGCGGATGAAATGGAGGATGCTTTCGCGGCGCATGGCGTCTTCTCGAAGACGCAGCGTCAGCTTGTCGGTGCCTATTTTCTCAGTGAGTATTCGTTCGAAGCTTCCGCCTTGTTCAATCCCAGCATCGTCCCGCACCCCGATCAATCGGGGGCCCCGAAGGGAGGCTCGCGCTTCATCCTCAGTCTTCGGGCCATCGGCGAGGGGCACGTGTCGTCACTGACGTTTCGAACCGGAACGATTGCGGCTGACGGAGGCCTGGCCGTCGACCCGACGGCGCGCCTTGCCTCGGTCCCCCGGATCACCCATCGCGTATCGGGACCGGACGGGGACCGCGTGGAATTGATGTTCAGGCCTGAGGAAGACCTCAGCGAGCGGGTCATCTTTCCCATTACCGAATCCCAATCGAACGGCATTGAGGATGTGCGCTTTGTCAAATTCAGCGACGGCGATCGGGAGACCTATTACGCAACCTATACGGCTTACAGCGGACGCGCGATCCGGTCGGAATTGATCGAGACCAGCGATTTCATGTCGTTTCGACTAACGCCTTTGCGCGGGGCTGCCGCACGCAACAAGGGCATGGCGCTGTTCCCACGCAAGATCGACGGCAACTATGCCATGATCGCGCGACAGGACAATGAGAACCTGTATCTGATCTATTCGGATGACCTCTACACCTGGGAAGGCGGCGGGGTCCCCCTTCTGAAACCGCAATTTCCCTGGGAGTTCGTCCAGATTGGCAATTGCGGGTCGCCGATCGAACTTGACGAAGGTTGGCTGCTGCTGACGCACGGCGTCGGTCCGATCCGCAAATACGCGATCGGAGCCGCGCTGCTCGACAAGCGTGATCCATCCAAGGTGCTGGCACGTTCGGTCGAGCCGCTGTTGCGGCCTGAACCGTCCGAGCGCGAAGGATATGTCCCCAACGTCGTCTATACCTGCGGCGCGATGCGGCACAATGACCAGATCATCTTGCCATATGCCGTGTCGGACACCTTCGCCAGTTTCGCAACGATCAAGATTGCCGCGCTCATCGAAGCGATGCAAGGTTGAGTGCGGCTTACGCAACCGAAGAGCCGACGTTGTTCTTCCGGAAGGGCGAGCTTCCAGCGAGCTTCGACTGAGTCTTAGGTCGCGATCGAGACAACACGTAGACGGGAGAGCCGGGATGAGCGAGCGACTTGAGACACTGAAGAGAGCCCGCGATCGCATGATCGAGGACAGAGATGCGCATGCAAAGGTGCTGGCCGCTCCCTTTGTGCGCGAGACGGCCGAGCGCGCGCGCAACAAGTTCGTGGAGATGCAGGGGCTGATCGACGCCCTCGATCGCGCCATCAACGGCGAAATCCTGGTTCCGATCAAAAACTGAAGCGACGAAAAGCGAGATCGGCGGACGTTTCACTGCAAATGAGCAGTGGCATGCCGCTGGCCGCCACCGTTTCCGTCATTGCTGTTTCGCCCATTCGACGATCGCGGCTGCATCCGCACTCGCCTGCGCCTCCCAGGCGGTGATCGTGACCGCTGCGGCCGTCCGGAATGCTGCGACCAGGGATGGCGGCGCGGGCTCGGCGATCTTGACGCCGTTGTCGCGCATACGTGCGTAATTCTCGGTCGTGCGGTGGGCCAGCAATGCGAGCTGGCTTTGCTCGGTCTCGGCTGCGGCCGCCAGCACATCGCGCTGCATCGGCTCTGATAGCGCGGCAAATGCCTCGGTGCGGACGAAGGCGATCGACACCGGCATCGCGTAGTTGATGGCGGTGAAATAGGGCAGGAAGTCCCACAGCTTGCGTCCCGCGCCGCCGTCGCCGGAGGTGAGGAACGCGTTCAGTTGATGCTCCTTCAGGCCGGCAAGCGCTTTGTCCATCGGCAGGAACTGCGCGTTGGCGCCGGCCGCCTTCATCACCTCGCTGGAATTGGCATCGTAAGCGCGCAAATTGAGCTTCGGCAGGTCGTCGGCGCCTGCAAGCGCGCGATCCGACCATAGTCCCGTGGCCGGCCAGATCGTCAGATAGAGCAGCTTGAGGCCGCGGGCGGCGAGGGCCTTTTCGTAGAGGGGGCGTGCGCGCGCATTGGCGGCGTGAGCGATGTCGACCGATTGCACCAGGAAGGGGAGAGTCGAGAGGCCGAGCACGGGGTCGAGGCCTGAGAGCGCGCCCGCGAAGGCGTCGCCACCGGCGATCCGGCCGTCCAGCGCCGCGCGCGGCATTTCGCCCGAGCTGATCTTCAACTGATTGTCGAAGGCGTTGGTCACGCTCACGAAACCGTTTGTGCGCGCGGCCACGCGATCGGCGAAAGTGCTGAGCCCGATCCCGGATATGTTGTTCTCGGGATATTCGGTGGTCATCCGCCAGTTCGCTTGCGCCATCGCTGGCGCGGCGGACAGGATCAATAATGCGAGGGCAAGGATCGCGCGGATCCCTTTGGCGGGGGAGCGCATTGGGAGAAGCAGGTCAGGCAGCATTTATTGGCAACTCGTCGAACCATGGCACGACGCCACGACATGGCAGATCATCTTGTTGCATGCCGCGCCTGCGTGCGCCACGGCGATACTTGGGCATGGCTGACGCGAATTGCATCACGCATCATCCCCGCACTGCTCGTATCCGGGACACAGGCGATGGCATGGGACAGCTCACCGGCAAAGACCAACGTCGCCGTCCCAAGCGTCGAGGAGCTGGCGATGCCGCCGGAAAAGCCGGCGGATGGCCGCGAGAGCAACACGCGGGAATCGATTTGCCTGATCGTTGAGGCGGCCGCACGCGATGCCAGTCTGCCGTTGGAATTCTTCGCCCGCGTGATCTGGCAGGAGAGCCGCTTCCAGGCCGATGCGGTTGGCCCGACGACGCGCAGTGGCGAGCAGGCGCAGGGGATCGCGCAGTTCATGCCGGGCACCGCGAGCGAGCGCGGGCTGCTCAATCCGTTCAACCCGGTTCAGGCCCTGCCGAAATCGGCCGAGTTCTTGAATGAGCTTCGCAACCAGTTCGGCAATCTCGGCCTCGCCGCTGCTGCCTACAATGCCGGACCGCGGCGGGTGCAGGAATGGCTCGCCGGCACCGGCGGCATGCCGGAGCAGACCCGCAACTACGTCTACGCCATCACCGGCGCGACAGTTGACGCATGGGCCAAGGCCGGCAGCACCGGCAAGGGGCCGCCCAGCTCACCGCCGACCAGCTGTCGCGACCTGATGGCGCTGTTGAAGCGCGCGCCGAACCCGTTCGTGGCTGAGCTTGAGCAGCATGTCGAGCTCGCCGCCGCCAGGATCTGGGGCGTTCAGCTCGCCGCCGGCTTCGACCGCAACAAGGCGCTGGCGATGTACTCCCGCGCCGTCACGCGCCTCAGCGCCGTGATCGGCGAGCGCGATCCCAGCCTGTTGAGTTCGGTGGTGCGCAGCCGCGGGTCGCACGCCTTCTACCAGGTACGCATCGGCACCGACACGCGCCCCGAGGCCGACGATCTCTGCAACCGCATCCGGAGAGCGGGCGGGGCTTGCTTCGTGCTGAAGAACCGGGGCGTGAGCGGGTAGGGGGCGCGCGCATGCCAGCCCCGCCGCGCGCTTCCTTGACGGGGCCGCCCGCATTGCCCGTTATGCGGCCACGATTCCGCAACCTCAGCCGGCCGTCCCGTGGCGCTTCCTCCACTCGATTCCCCTCAATGGCAAAGTCCGTGGCGCGCCTTCACCTGGGGGCTGCGCTCGATCACGCAGACCATCCTCACCCTCGTCCTGTTCGCGACCTATCTCGGCATCGGGGCGCTTGCCCATGACAGCCATTTCAGCCTGGTCTGGGCGCTTTGCTCGACACTGTTCGTTTGGGCCGGGCCGGCGCAGATCATTTTGATCACCACGCTCGGCTCGGGCGCGACCGTCGTCCAGTCGGCGATCGCGGTGACCGTCAGCGCGATCCGGCTGTTTCCGATGGTCGTCTCGGTGCTGCCGCTGATGCGCACGCCGACGACCAAGCGGCGTGAGCTGTTCTTCGCGGCGCATCTCACGGCGGTGACGCTGTGGGTCGAGTGCCATCGCTTCCTGCCGCAGGTGCCGCGCGAGCGGCGCATCGCCTTCGTGAACGGGCTTGGCTTCGGTCTGGTCTCGGTGTGTCTGACCGCCAACACGATCGGCTATTTCCTCGCCGCCAACCTGACGCAGACATTGGGCGCCTCGATCCTGCTGCTGACGCCGCTGTCCTTCCTGTTCTCGACCGCGCGCAACAGCCGCGAGGTCGCCGATGTCGTTGCACTCGCACTTGGGGTTCTGCTCTATCCGCTGGTGACGAAGATGAACTCCGGCCTCGACATCCTCGTCAGCGGCCTCGCGGCGGGTACGATCGCCTACGGCGTGCACTGGTGGCGGGAGGTGCGCGCATGAGTGCCGCGCAACTCATCGGCGATTGGCAGGCGCTGGTCGTGCTGTTCGTCGCCGGCGTCATTCCCAACCAGATATGGCGCATGCTCGGCCTGTGGTTCGGCAGCGGCATCGACGAGGGCTCCGAGCTGCTGGTCTGGGTGAGGGCGGTCGCGACCGCGATCCTCGCCGGCGTCATCGCCCAGATCGTCGTCGAGCCGCCTGGCGCGCTCGCCAGCGTGCCGGATGCCTTGCGCTACGGCGCGGTCGGCGCCGGCCTCGTCGTGTTCCTGCTGACCGGCCGCTCGATCTTCGCGGGCGTTGTCGCCGGCGAAGTCTTCATGCTGGCCGGCAAGTGGTGGCTGGGTTAAAACCGCCTCCGAACAGCCAAGGAACTGCAAATATGGTTCGCGAGAACGAACTCCGCGAGAACGAGGTCGCCATCGAACTGCCGTCGACGGAGGATGCCGGCCTCGTCTTCATCGGCCGTATCCGCACGCCCTGGACCTCGCGGCTGGAGACGCCGCGGCAGGGCCGCGCCGACGGCCCAATCTGCCGGCTTGAGATTTTTGAGCCCTTCGTGCCTGCCATGAAGGGCGTCGATTTCTACAGCAATCTCGAAGTGCTTTACTGGCTCGACAAGTCCCGCCGCGACATCGTGCTGCAAAGCCCGAAGAACAACGAAAAAACCCGCGGCACGTTTTCGCTGCGCTCGCCGGTCCGGCCCAATCCGATCGGCACCTCGATCGTGAAGCTGGTCGCCATCGAGGGCAACACCATCCTCGTGCGCGGCCTCGATTGCCTCGACAACACGCCGCTGATCGACATCAAACCCGATCGCTGCGAATTCACGCCGCTGGCTGCGCCGCAGCCGGGGGATTTTCAGACGGAGTGAGGGGCGTTCCGCTCCAACGCCGTCATTGCGAGGAGCTCTTGCGATGAAGCAATCCAGACTGTCTCCGAGGAAGCAGTCTGGATTGCTTCGCTTCGCGTAACTACCCAGGTCGGCTTGTCCGGCTAGGGAGGGCTGAGCTCATGAATGAGTTGAGTTGGGCATCGGACGAGTGTTTCGAGTATTTTCCATCCACGCTTTCGAGC